>JACPEH010000011.1 GCA_016183655.1 Rhodocyclales bacterium | reverse complement strand
GAAGGGCGTGCTGCAGGCGGAGGGCAAGCAATGAGCATCCACTGGCAGAGCTTCTCCGATTTCCTGGCGATGGGCGGCTACGGCCTCTACGTCTGGGGCTCGTTCGGCGCCACCGCGCTGATCCTGGCGATTGAACCGATCTTCGCCGTGCGTCGTCGAAACCAATTGGTCGCCCGCCTCAAGCGGCAGCTCCGGGCGGAAGCGAAATCCGCCGGCGAACGGCGCGCGCCACCCACCCCGAATCGTCCGCAGTAACAGGAGTCCTCCATGAAAGCCCGTCAAAAACGCATCGCCCTGATTGGGGGCGGCCTCGCCGTACTTGGCATCGCCGCGACGCTGGTGCTCAACGCGCTGAACAGCAACATCGCGCTCTACATCTCGCCGACCGACGTGCTCGCCGGCAAGGCGCCGCAGGGCAAGGCCTTCCGCATCGGCGGCATGGTCAAGGAGGGCACCGTGAAGCGGGAAGCCGACGGCGTCACCGTCAGCTTCGTCGTCACCGACACCGAGAAGGATCTGCCGGTGGCCTACAAGGGCATCCTCCCCGACCTGTTCAAAGAAGGGAAGGGCGTCGTCGCCCAGGGCAAGCTCGATGCCGGCAGCGGCCGCTTCGTCGCCAGCGAGGTGCTGGCCAAGCACGACGAGAACTACATGCCGCCGGAAGCCGCCAAGGCGGTCGGCGACGCGCACGACCGCGCCGCCGCCAACAAGGCCAGGCAGGAAGCCGCAGCACCGGCCGACGCCCCCGCCGCCCCCGGCAACAACTCGCCGCTGAAGACCGGCTACTGATCCGACCCCGATGATTCCTGAACTAGGCCATTTCGCGCTGATCCTGGCGCTTGTCGTTTCCGTGCTGCAGGGCGTACTGCCGCTGCTCGGCGCCCATCGTAACCGCCTCGCCTGGATCGCCTTCGCGCGACCGGCATCGCAGACGGCGGCGCTGCTGGTCACCGTCGCCTTCGGCTGCCTGACCTGGGCCTTCGTCGCCAACGACTTCTCCGTCGTCTACGTCGCCCAGCATTCGAATACGCTGCTGCCGATCGAATACCGCATCGCCGGCGTCTGGGGCGGCCACGAAGGCTCGCTGCTGCTGTGGGTGCTGATGCTCGCCTGGTGGACCTTCGCCGTGACGCTACTCTCGCGCCAGCTGCCGGAGGCAATGGTGGCGCGCGTGCTGGGTACGCTCGGCCTGGTCACCGCCGGCTTCCTGCTGTTCATCCTGTTCACCTCGAACCCCTTCGAGCGCCTGCTGCCGGGCGCCGAGGAGGGACGCGACCTGAACCCACTGCTGCAGGACCCGGGCCTGGTGATCCACCCGCCGCTCTTGTACATGGGCTACGTCGGCTTCTCGATCGCCTACGCCTTCGCCGTCGCTGCGCTGCTCTCGGGCCAGCTCGACGCCGCCTGGGCGCGCTGGTCGCGGCCGTGGACGACGGCGGCGTGGATCTTCCTGACGCTGGGCATCGCCATGGGCTCGTGGTGGGCCTACTACGAGCTGGGCTGGGGCGGCTGGTGGTTCTGGGATCCGGTCGAGAACGCCTCGTTCATGCCCTGGCTGGTCGGCACGGCGCTGGTCCATAGCCTCGCCGTCACCGAAAAGCGCGGCAGCTTCAAGAACTGGACGGTGCTGCTGGCGATCTCCGCCTTCTCGCTGTCGCTGCTCGGCACCTTCCTCGTCCGCTCGGGCGTGCTGACCTCGGTGCATGCGTTTGCCACCGATCCCAAGCGCGGCATCTTCATCCTGACCTTCCTCGTCGTCGTCATCGGCTCGTCGCTCGCGCTGTTCGCCTGGCGCGCGCCGAAGGTCGGCCTCGGCGGCCGCTTCGCCGTGGTCTCGCGCGAATCGCTGCTGCTCACCAACAACGTGCTACTGGTCGTCGCCTGCGCCTCGGTGCTGCTCGGCACACTCTACCCGCTGCTGATCGACGCGCTGGGCGCCGGCAAGATCTCGGTCGGCCCGCCGTACTTCGACGCGGTGTTCATGCCGCTGATGGTGCCGGTGCTGTTTCTGGTCGGCGTCGGCCCGTTCGCCCGCTGGAAGGACGCCAGCGTCGGCGAGTTGGTGCGCACGCTGCGCTGGGCGTTCGCCGCCGCGGTCGTCGTCGCCGTCGCGCTGCCCTTCCTCTACGGCAGCTGGAAGCCGCTGACCGCGCTCGGCATCCTGCTCGCGGCGTGGATCGTGCTCGCCGGCACGCTCAACTTCGTCGGGCGCGTGCAGGCGACGCGCGCCGGCCAATCCTTCTTCGCCGGCGTGCTGAAGCAGCCGGGCCACTTCTTCGGCATGCACACGGCGCACGTCGGCGTCGCCGCCTTCGTCATCGGCGTCACCATGGTGCAAAGCTACCAGGAAGAGAAGGACGTGAAGATGGCGCCGGGCGAGACGGTCAGCGTCGCCGGCTACGAGTTCCGCTTCAACGGCGTGCGCGAGGTGAAGGGCCCCAACTACGTGGCGCTCGCCGGCGACTTCGACCTGTCCAAGGACGGCAAGCTGCTGAAGAAGATGTACCCGGAAAAGCGCAACTACGCCTCGTCCGGCATGCCGATGACCGAAGCCGCGATCGACGCCGGTTTCCTGCGCGACCTCTACGTCTCGCTCGGCGAGCCGATCGACCGCCTGCGGCCGGAAGGCGAATGGGCCGTACGCGTCTATCACAAGCCCTTCGTCGACTGGATCTGGGGCGGCTGCGTGCTGATGGCGCTCGGCGGCCTGATTGCCATCGCCGACCGCCGCTACCGCGTCAAGGCTCGCCAATCCGCCACCCTCACTACAGGCAGCACGCAAACCGCATGAACCGATTCCTCTGGCCGCTCGTCGGCTTCGCCGCACTCGTCGTCCTCCTCGCCGTCGGCCTCGGCCTCAATCCGCGCGACGTCCCCTCGCCGCTGGTCGGCAAGCCGGCCCCGGCCTTCTCGCTGCCGGTGCTCGGCGCCGACAGGCAGTTCGGCCCCGCCGACATGAAAGGCAAGGTCTGGCTGCTGAACGTCTGGGCCTCGTGGTGCGTCTCCTGCCGCCAGGAGCACCCGATCCTGGTCGAGCTCGGCCGCAAGAACGTCGTCCCGGTAATCGGGCTGAACTACAAGGAAGTGCGCGGCGACGGCGAAACCGACATGGCCAAGACCGACGCCGCGACGGAAGATCGCCTGGCGCGCCGCAAGGCTGCCGGCTGGCTGCAGCAGCATGGCGATCCGTACACACTGTCGGTACTCGACCTCGACGGCCGCGTCGGCATCGACTACGGCGTCTATGGCGTGCCCGAGACCTACCTGATCGACAAGGCCGGCGTGATCCGCATGAAGCACACCGGGCCGGTGACTCCGGACGACCTGACGAAGAAGATCCTGCCGCTGGTCGCGGAGCTGAACAAATGATGCCGCGTGCCCGCCGGCTCGTCGTCGCGCTCTGCCTCGGCGTCGCCGCCTTGTCGACGCAGGCCAGGGAAGCGGCGCCGCTGGCCGAGGATCCGGTCGTCGAGAAGCGCCTGCTGGCGATCACCGCCGAGCTGCGCTGCCTGGTCTGCCAGAACCAGACCATCGCCGACTCCAACGCCGACCTTGCCAACGACTTCCGCCGCGAGATCAGAAAGCTGATCGCCGAAGGCAAGTCGGACCAGGAAATCCTTGACTTCATGGTCGCCCGCTACGGCGATTTCGTCCGCTACCGGCCGCCGGTCAAGGGCACGACGATCCTGCTCTGGGCCGGCCCTGGCGTGCTGCTGCTGATCGGCCTGGGCGTGCTGATCCGCTACCTGCGCCGGCGCAACGACGCCATCCCCGACGGCGCGCTCACCCCCGAAGAACTGGCAGCGGCGGAAGCGCTGCTCGCCTCTCGCAACGACTCCCGCCAGGACGCGAACCCGCAATGACCTCCTTTCTTGCCCTGGCGACGCTGCTGATCGTCGCCGCCGCCGTCTCGCTCGCCGTTCCGCTGCTGCGCCGTCCGCGCGCTGCGGCGTCGAGCACCGACCGCAGCGCCGCCAACCTCGCCATCTTCGGCGACCAGCTCGCCGAGCTCGAACGCGAGCAGGCCGAAGGATCGCTGACGGCCGCCGACTTCGCGCAGGCAAAGACCGAGCTGCAACGGCGCCTGCTCGACGAAGTGAAACCGGACGCGCAGGCCGGCCGGGAAAGCGCTCCCAGCCGCAAGACGGCGCTGCTGCTGACGATCCTGCTGCCGCTGTGCGCGCTGCTCGGCTACGCGCTGCTCGGCACCCCGGCCGCGCTCGACCCGGCCAACACGCAGCCGCAGCCGCGCGTCACCGCGGCGCAGATCGAAGGCATGGTCGAACGGCTGGCGTTGCGCCTGAAGGACAACCCCGACGACGCGAAGGGCTGGGTGATGCTGGCGCGTTCGTACAAGATGCTCGGCCGCTACGGCGAATCCGCCGAGGCTTACGGCAAGGCGCCGGCGCTGGTCGACAATGATCCGGTGCTGCTCGCCGACTACGCCGAGGTGCTGGCGATCAACGGCAACGGTTTCAAGGGGCGGCCGAGCGAACTGATCGAGAAGGCGCTCAAGCTGGCGCCGGAAGACCCGCAGATCCGCCTCCTCGCCGGCGCCGCGGCAGGCGAACGACGCGACTACAAGGCTGCCATCGCGCATTGGGAAAAGGCCCTCCCCGGGCTCGAACCGGGCAGCGAGGAAGCGGAGACGCTGCGCTCGGCGATCGAGCGTGCACGCGAGGCGCTTCAGCGCGGAAACGCCGCCGGCCGCTAAGCGCCGCGGCCGCTATCCGGCATGCACCTACGGAAATTGTGTATTAGTTAATCTAGATCAAACCCTTACTCAAAGTGGGCCGATAGACTCCCCCCCACTAACGGCGGCCTTGTGCGCTCGGTCAAACAGCGCTGCCAATAATCCATAAAGATTAACTGAGGGGTTTGACATGTCTGATTCGAACGGCGGCTTCATCGCCTTCCTGCGCCGCCCGAGCGCCAAGTATTCGCTGCTGACGCTGCTCGCCGTCGGCTTCATCTCCGGCATCTTCTTCTGGGGCGGTTTCAACACCGTCATGGAAGCGACCAACACGCTGGAATTCTGCGTTTCCTGCCACGAGATGCGCGACAACGTCTACGTCGAATACAAGGAAACTATCCACTACACGAACCGGACCGGGGTTCGCGCCGTCTGCTCCGACTGCCACGTGCCGAAGGACTGGACCTACAAGATGATCCGCAAGATCCAGGCGTCGAAGGAAGTCTACGGCAAGATCATGGGCACCATCGACACCAAGGAAAAGTTCGAGGAGAACCGCCTCCGCCTGGCGACCAACGAATGGGCGCGGATGAAGAAGAGCGATTCGCGCGAATGCCGCAACTGCCACAGCTTCGGCGGCATGAACGTGGAAAAGCAGAAGGCGCGCGCTTCGAAGATGCACAAGATCGCCCAGGACGACAAGAAAACCTGTATCGACTGCCACAAGGGCATCGCGCACAAGAAACCGAAGAACATGCCGGAAGAGGACGACGACGAGTAATCCCGTCCCGGCACGACCCGCTCTGGATCGGCGGCCGCCGGCCGCCGGACCCGAATCAACCACCTGATTGGAGAGAGGCTCTCAAATGAAGAAATCCGTTGTTTCGCTGTCCGTGATGGGTGCGCTGCTGGCACTCGGTTCCTCCGTCGCCGTTGCCGCCCCGGACTGGTCCAAGGTTCCGAAGCGTGACGTGCAGGTCTTCCACCCCGGCGTGACGCCGATCGAGTGGGTGATGAAGAAGTCCGACCACAGCGGCCGCACCGGCCTGGTCAAGGGCGAAACCTGCGTCGGCTGCCACGAGGAGAAGGGCGGCCTCAACTTCGAGATGAAGCGTCTGGCCGGCAAGGATCTGGAGCCGAAGGGCGCGCCGAAGACGATGAACTTCCCGGTTTCCGTCCAGGCCGCCTATGACGCGAGCAACCTTTACGTCCGTCTGACGTTCAAGGCCCCGGCTGGCGGCGCCGACCACGGCGACAAGGACAACGAGGTCAAGGCGGCGGTGATGTTCGCCGACGACAAGGTTGCCGTCGATGCCGGCGGCAAGACCGTCGCCGGCGCCCAAGTCGGCTGCTGGGCGACCTGCCACACCGACGCGCGCACGATGCCGGGCGCCGACGACAAGAAGACCAAATACACCGCGGCCGGCCACTACGAACTGATGCAGTGGAAGAGCGCCAAGGGCGCCAAGGCGGCCGACGGTGGCGTCTCCGATTCGCGCAAGATGGAAGGCGGCGCGATGGGCGTCCAGGCAACCGGCGAGAACAAGGGCGGCGAGTACACCGTCACCTTCACCCGCAAGCTGGCCGGCGCCGTCGCTGCCGGCAAGGCCGTGCCGATGGGCGTCGCCATCCACACCGACAAGGCCACCGGCCGCTTCCACCATGTCTCGCTCGGTTACATGCTGGGCATCGGTGCCGAAGGCGACATCAAGGCTGTCAAGCAGTAACTCCGCCCCGGGAATTCACGGATTCCCGACCGGTCGAACAGGGCAGGCAGGGCAACCTCGCCTGCCCTTGTTTTTTTTTGAGCCAGGAGAGCCGATGAGCAGTCCGAGCAGCCGTCGCAACTTCCTGCGCGGCCGGGTCGCGACGCACCGCGCCGAGCCGCACCCGCCGTGGGCGCTCGCCGAGCGGGAATTCATCGCTGCCTGCACACGCTGCGGCGACTGTGCCCGCGCCTGCCCGACGCGCATCATCCGCCAGGGCGACGGCGGCTATCCGACGGTCGACTTTGCCAACGGCGAATGCACCTTCTGTGGCGAATGCGTCGCGCATTGCCCGACCGGCGCGCTGCTGCGCCAGGGAAACCAGCCCCCCTGGCAGCTGCGGGCGGAGATCGGCGAACGCTGCATTGCGCGTCAGCAGGTCGAATGCCGCATCTGCGGCGAGATGTGCGAGTTCGCGGCAATCCGCTTCGTACCGCAGCCGGGGGGCATCGCCACTCCCTTGCTCGACGGCGAACGCTGCACCGGCTGCGGCGCCTGCGTCGCGCCCTGTCCGACCACGGCGATCACCGTCCGCTGAACAAAAACGGGGAGCCGCAGCTCCCCGTCCTCTCCCCCGACCGAAAGCGATCAGTTCTTCTTGGTCTTCTTGGCTGCGGCAGCCGTCGCGGCATCCGTCTTCTTGACGTAGGGCTCGCCCTTGAAATCGCTGTCCACCAGCGGCGGCGCATCGACCTGCGGCACATGGCATTGCACGCAGTTGTGACGGCCGGCAGAAGCTTCGTCGAGTTTCTGCCCGTCGCGGTTGACGAAATGGCTGTCGCCGACCTTCGGCGCTTTCTTCTTCTGGTAGTTGGCGGCGCCGTGGCAGTCGAGGCACTGGTTGGTCTCGAGGTTGATCTCGTCGAAGTTCTCGACGGCATGCGGGATCACCGGCGGTTGCGTGCTGAAGGTACGCGCCACCGGCTGCTGCGTGCCGGGACGCTTGCCGACATAGCTCTTTTCGGCAGCCACCGGATCGGGAGCGGCGACATCGAGGCCGCGCATCGACTTCGCTGCATCGGCGGCAGCGGCAGAGAAGGAGAAACAGGCGGCCAACACGGCCATCGAGAGTTTCAGCTGGGTTTTCATGATCGACGTTCCCTCCACTTGAAGTTGAATCACTGAAATCAGAATTTGCCAGGCGCCGCAGCCGGATCGCTGCCCGCCTCGCTGACTGGAATCGCGTTGTTGAAACGGGTTCCGAAACGGAAGACATCCTTCGCACAGACATCGATGCAGCGGCCGCAATTGGTACAGGCGGAAGCGAGGATCAGCGGACCGGTGGCCGCCTTGCCGCCTTTCGCCATGCCCTTCAGCGCCGGGCGGATCACCTGCGGCTCGGGGCAGACCTCGAAGCAGTCCATGCAGTCGTTGCATGCCGAACGCTGCGCCGCCGACACGCGCAGCGGGCTGACACGGCCGAGCAGCCCGTAGAAGGCGCCGACCGGGCACAGCCGGCCGCACCAGCCGCGGCTCATCACGAACAGGTCGAAAAGAAAGACGGCCAGCACGATGGTCCAAGCGAAGCCCATGCCGAAGATCAGGCCGCGATGCAGCATCGACACCGGGTTGATCAGTTCCCACAGCACGACGCCGGTGACGGCGGAACCGGCCAGGGTCATGCCGAGAATCCAGTAGCGGGTCTCGCGCGCCAGATGCACGCTGCCCTTGATGCCGAGGCGGCGGCGCAGCCAGCCGGCGGTATCGGTGACGATGTTCACCGGGCACACCCAGGAACAATAGACGCGGCCGCCAACCAGGAAATAGAAGACGAGGACGATGGCGACGCCGAGCAGGCCGAGCGTCTCCGGCACGTGGCCGGTCATCAGCGACTGCAGCGCGACGTAGGGGTCGGTCAGCGGCAGCACACCGAGGGTATACGAGTAGGCGAGGTTGCCCTTGACGATCCAGACGCCGAACAGCGGCCCGAGCAGGAACAGCCCGAGGATCGCCAGCTGCGACGTGCGGCGCAGCAGCAGCCACTTGTAGGTGCCGAGCCAGCCCTTGGCGGCCAGCGCATCGGCGCCGATGCGCTTGGCGTTCATTGGCCACCTCCCAGTCCGGGCGGATGACTGGGCACCTTGCCGGCGACGGCGCCCGGCATGCCGGGCGGCAGCGCGGCATCGCCACCCAGCCCCGGCGGCGTCGACGGCACACTCGGCCCGCCGAGTCCAGGCGGCGCGCTGGGCACCGGTCCGGGCACGCTGCCGGGCATCCCCGGCGGCGCCGTCATGCCGCTGGCCGGATCGTAGTGACCGGGCAGGGTGGCGCCTTCGGGCAGGCGGTCCGGCAGATCGACCATGCTCTTCTCGTCGATCAGCGAGCCGCCGGATTTCTTCTGCTCTTCCCAGCCGAGGCGGTAGTGCTTGCCGAGCGAACCCTTAGCCAGCGCGATCGGGAACACCTTGATCGACGCTTCCTCGGTGACGCAGGCCTTTTCGCACTTGCCGCAGCCGGTGCAGTGGTCGGAATGCACGGTCGGCAGGAACATTGCATGCCGCCCGGTACGGGAATTCGGGATCAGCTCCAGCGTGATCGCCTTGTCGATCACCGGACAGACGCGGTAACAAACGTCGCAGCGCAGGCCGAGGAAGTTGAGGCAGGTTTCGTGGTCGATCAGCGCCGCCAGCCCCATGCGTGCCTGGTTGATGTCGGTCAGCCGGTGGTTCAGCGCGCCGGTCGGGCAGGCCTTGACGCAGGGGATGTCCTCGCACATCTCGCAGGGGATGCCGCGCGCGGTGAAGAACGGCGTACCGGTCGCCACCGGCGTTTCCGGCTTGGCCAGGCTGAGCGTGTCGTAGGGACAGTCGCGCACGCACAGGCCACAGCGGATGCAGGCCCCGAGAAAATCGTTTTCCGGCAGGGCGCCGGGCGGGCGCAGCGCGAGCGCCGGCAGGGCCTTCGCCTGCTTGGCGTAGAGCCCGAGTCCCAGCCCCAGCATGCCGACGCCGCACGCCATGCGTGCCGCATCGAAGATGAACTGGCGACGCGCGGGAGCGGCCTTGCGCGCGGCAGCGGGTTGGGTTTCGTCGGTGCGAGCCATCTCGGTCAGCCGGCGGGTGGGGTCGAATGTTCCCGCCCCACCCTTTCCCGGCACTCCCTGATTGCCTTATCGGTCAGCGAAGGCTCAGGCCTTCACCACCTTGCACGCGCACTTCTTGAAGTCGGTCTCTTTCGAGATCGGGCAAGTGGCGTCCAGGGTCAGCTTGTTGACCAGGCGGTGCTCGTCGAAGAAGGGCACGAAGACGAGGCCGACCGGCGGCTTGTTGCGGCCCTTGGTCTCGACGCGCAGCTGGATCTCGCCGCGGCGGGTCGCCACCTTGACCACGTCGTTGCGGGCGAGGCCGCGCTTCTTCGCATCCTCCGGGTTCATGAAGACGACGGCGTCCGGCACCGCCTTGTACAGTTCGGGCACGCGTCGGGTCATCGAGCCGGTGTGCCAGTGTTCCAGCACGCGGCCGGTGCACAACCACAGGTCGTACTCGTTGTCCGGCTGCTCGGCGGCGGGCTGGTAAGGCAGCGCGTAGATGATCGCCTTGCCGTCCGGGAAGCCGTAGAAGCGCACACCCTCACCCTTCGGCACGTAGGGGTCGTAGCCCTCGCGGAATCGCCACAGCGTCTCTTTCTCGTCGACCACCGGCCAGCGCAGGCCGCGCGCCTTGTGGTAGGTCTCGAACTTGGCCAGGTCGTGGCCGTGGCCGCGGCCGAACTGGGCGTATTCCTCGAACAGGCCCTTATGCACGTAGAAGCCGGCCTGCTTCGATTCCTCGTTGGCGTAGTCCTTGATCGCGTGCGCGTTGGCCGACTTCATCTCGTCGAGGCCGAACTTGGCGGTCTCCTTGTTGGCGAAGAGCACGTCGTACATAGTCTTGCCCTTGTACTCCGGCATCTTGTCGAGCAGCTCGGCCGGCCAGACTTCCTCAATCTTGAAGCGCTTGGCGAACTCCAGGTACTGCCACAGGTCGGAGCGGGTCTCGCCCGGTCCCTTGACTTGCTGGCGCCAGAACTGCGTGCGGCGCTCGGCGTTGCCGTAGGCGCCCTCCTTCTCCATCCACATCGCCGACGGCAGGATAAGGTCGGCGGACATCGCGGAGACGGTCGGGTAGACGTCGGAGTGAACCACGAAGACCTTCGGGTTACGCCAGCCCGGATAGATTTCCTGGTTGATGTTCGGGCCGGCCTGCATGTTGTTGGTCGTCGTCGACCAGAAGAAGCCGATCTTGCCGTCCTTCAGCATGCGCGACTGCGCCACGGCGTGGTAGCCGATCCAGTCCGGCAGCGTACCGGCCGGCAGCTTCCAGATCTTCTCGGTCGCTTCGCGGTGCTTCGGGTTCATCACGACCATGTCGGCCGGCAGGCGGTGGGCGAAGGTACCGACTTCGCGCGCGGTGCCGCAGGCGGACGGCTGGCCGGTCAGCGAGAACGGGCTGTTGCCCGGCTCGGCGATTTTGCCGGTCAGGAGGTGAACGTTGTAGATCATGTTGTTCACCCAGGTGCCGCGGGTGTGCTGGTTGAAGCCCATGGTCCAGAACGACATGACCTTGACCTTCGGGTCGGCGTAGGCCTTGGCCAGCGCCTCCAGCTTGTCCTTCGGCACGCCCGAGATCTGGTGCGCCTTGTCGACCGTGTACTCGGAGACGAAGGCGGCGAAGTCGTCGAAGGTGATCGGCGTCGAGTTGTTCGGGTTGCCCTTCGGCTTGCCATCCTCGCCCGGGTAGCCGTTGTTCATGGCGACCTTCTCAAGCGGGTGGTTCGGACGCAGGCCGTAGCCGATGTCGGTGACGCCCTTGGCGAACTTGACGTGCTTGGACACGAAGTCCTTGTTCACCGCGCCGGTCTGGATGATGTAGTTGGCGATGTAGTTGAGGATCGCCAGGTCCGACTGCGGGTTGAAGATCAGCTCGTTGTCGGCCAGTTCGCACGAGCGGTGCGTGAAGGTCGACAGCACGTGGATCTTGACGTGCTTGGCGGTGAGGCGGCGGTCGGTAATGCGCGACCACAAGATCGGGTGCATCTCGGCCATGTTCGAGCCCCACAGCGCGAAGACGTCGGCGTGCTCGATGTCGTCGTAGCAGCCCATCGGCTCGTCGATGCCGAAGGTGCGCATGAAGCCGGCAACGGCCGAGGCCATGCAGTGGCGGGCATTCGGGTCGATGTTGTTGGTGCGGAAGCCGGCCTTCATCATCTTGGCGGCGGCATAGCCTTCCCAGATCGTCCACTGGCCGGAGCCGTACATGCAGATGTTTTTCGGGCCGCCTTCCTTCAAGGCCGTCTTGCACTTCTCGGCCATGATGTCGAACGCCTTGTCCCACGAGATCGGCGCAAAATCGCCTTCCTTGTCGTACTGGCCGTTCTTCATGCGCAGCAGCGGCTGCGTCAGGCGGTCCTTGCCGTACTGGATCTTGGCCAGGAAGTAGCCCTTGATGCAGTTGAGGCCGCGGTTGACCGGCGCGTCCGGATCACCCTGCGTCGCCACGATGCGGCCGTCCTTGGTGCCGACCAGCACGCCGCAACCGGTGCCGCAGTAGCGGCAGGCGCCCTTGTCCCAGCGCACACCGTCGTCCTTGCCCTTCTGCTGGGCAAGCACGGCCTGCGGCACGGCGATGCCGGCGGAAGCAGCCGCCGCGGCAACGGCGTTGCTCTTGATGAAATCACGTCGCGTCAGTTTCATTTCTCAGACCTCCTCATCAGGATCAGATTCGACTTGGTGATAAACCATGGCCGCCGAAAGCACGCCCGGCTGCCTGGAAATCACCTCATAGGTTTTTACGGTGTCCTGCTCAGTAGGAGATTCGATCGTGACGATCATCCGGCCATCCTCGGCCACCGTATGCACTTCGACGCCGTCGATCGCCTCAAGCAACTGCTTCACCTGCTGAGCCCCTTCGGGCCGGGCACCGACGATCACGCTGGAGATATCCATGGACTAGCAAACTCTCGATTTCGGAACAGGCGACAAATCTATGCCCCGGATTTGATATTTCTTTTGATACAAATCAAGCCCAAAAAAAATCCACAAACTATTTGTGGATTTCTTGACTGATCGCAAATTAGCGATTACCGAAATACGCGGAAAACCCCGCCAATTGGGTCACTACGTGATATTAGGCAGGATGCTTATAGCATTGCGTGAGGTAATTGCGGCAATTTCGGGGAGAGGGAGAGACCATGCTACCGAGAGGGTTTCGGCGATGCGCGGCAGCAGCGCGGGTTCGTTGCGGGCACGCCCGGAAGCGGGGTCCGGCGGCGCAAACTGGGGAGGAATGTCGGGGGCGTCGGTCTCCAGCACGATCGACTCGCGCGGCAGCGTCGCCGCCAGTTCGCGCAACCGCGTCGCGCGCTGCCAGGTCATGGCGCCGCCGAAGCCGAGCTTGAAGCCGAGACCGATGAAGACTTCCGCCTGCTGGCGGCTACCGTTGAAGGCATGCGCGATGCCGCCGCGCGGCCGGTAACGGCGCAATTCCTTGAGGATGGCATCGACCGCCCGGCGCACGTGCAGCAGCACCGGCAGGTCGAAGTCGCGGGCCAGCTTCAGCTGTTCGACGAAGAAGTGGTGCTGGCGCGCCGGGTCCAGCCCGGGAACGAAGAAATCGAGGCCGATCTCGCCGACCGCGACTGGGCGCTCGTTCGCCAGCCAGTCGCGCAGCACCGGCAGATCCTCGTCGCGCGCCTGCGGCGTGTACATCGGGTGGATGCCGTAGGCCGGCTGGCAGCCGGGATAGCGCCGGCAGCAGTCGCGCACGGCGGCGAAGTTGGCGACTTCCACCGCCGGCACGACGATCGTCGCCACTCCCGCGGCACGCGCAGCAGCAGCGACGGCATCCCGATCGGCGGAAAACTCCGCTGCATCGAGATGGCAGTGGGTATCAATCCATCTGGAATTTGGCACGACGCTTCTCGAAGAAGGCCGCCAGGCCTTCGCCGAAATCGGCATTGATGCCACAGGCGGCAAAGGCCCGCTGTTCGGCATGCAGTTGCTCGGCCAGGCTGTTGTTGAGCGAGGCGTTGAGCAGCCGCTTGGTGCTGGCCAGCGCCTCGGCCGGGCCGGCAGCGAGCCGCGCCGCCAGTTTTTCCGCCTGCGGCAACAGCTCGGCAGCGGCGACGATGCGGTTGATCAGCCCCCAGTCGAGCGCCTGCTGCGCGTCGAAGCGGTCGCCGAGGAGCGCGATCTCGGCCGCCCGTTTGGCGCCGACCGTACGCGGCAGCGACCAGGTGGCGCCGCCGTCCGGCGACAGCGCGATGTTGCAGTAGGCGAGCGTGAAATAGGCGTCGTCGGCGGCCAGCGCAAGGTCGGCGGCGAGCATCAGCGACAGCCCGAAGCCGGCCACCGCGCCGCGCACCGCGGCGACCACCGGCTTGCCGCAGCGGCGCAGCTGCTGCGTCGTCTGGTGCACGTCGGAGATCGTGCGCTCGAACAGCGGCTGCCGCTGCTGCGCCGGCAGCGCCAGCTGCTCGCGGAACCACTTCAGGTCGCCGCCGGCCATGAAGTGCTCGCCGGCGCCGGCGATCAGGATCGCCCGCACCTGCGGGTCGACTTCGGCGCGCGCCGTCGCCAGGCGCAGCGCCTCGATCATGTCGAGGTTGAGCGCGTTGAGCGACTGCGGCCGGTTGAGGGTGAGGTGGGCGACGCGGTCGCGCACCTCATAGAGGACGGTATCGTTGGCCATGCTGTCTCCTTGCGGGTCTGTTGTTATTGAACGTGAAACGGGAAGTCGGGTTCCGGCGGCCGCCCCGAGATCAGCTCGGCGAGCGTCGCGCCGGCGCCGCAGGCCATGGTCCAGCCGAGCGTGCCGTGGCCGGCGTTGACCCACAGCCGGCCGAGCCGTGTGCGGCCGATGCAGGGCAGGTTGGACGGCGTCGCCGGACGCAGCCCGCACCAGTATTCGGGAGTGCCGACGGCGCCGAGTTCCGGAAAAAGCTGCGCAGCGCGCTGCGTCAGCGCCGCGCAGCGCACCGGATTGAGCGTCGTGTCGTAGCCGTTGAACTCGGCCGTGCCGGCGATGCGCAGGCGCTGGCCGAGGCGGGAGAAGACGATCTTGTGGCCGTCGTCGGTGAGGCTGACGGTCGGCGCGATGCTGCTTGCGGACAAACTCAGCGTCGCCGAATAGCCCTTCGCCGGGTAGATCGGCAGGTGCACGCCGAGCGGCGCCAAGAGGCGCGGCGTCCAGCTGGCGCAAGCGACGACGTAGGCATCGGCGGACAGCCGCTCGCCGCCGGCGGTGGCCAGCGCGGCGACTTCGCCGCCGGCGGTGTCGATGCGCTCGACGGCGACCCCGTAGCGGAAGCGGACGCCGCGCGCCGCGGCCAAGGCGGCCAGTTCGCGGGTGAACTTGTGGGCGTCGCCGGATTCGTCGGCGGCGGTGTAGTCGCCGCCGACCAGCAAGGGGCGGGCGGCGGCCAGCGCCGGCTCGATCGCGACGCATTCGTCGGCCGAGATCGGACGGCGCTCGCAGCCGAACTCGCGCATCAGCGCCGCCGCCCGCTGCGCCGCGTCGAACTCGCGGGCGTCGGTATAGACGTGCAGGATGCCGCGCGTCAGCTGGTCGTACTGGATCCCCGTCTCCTGCCGCAACAGGCCGAGCTGCTGGCGGCTGTAGAGGGCCAGCGCGACGATGCGGCGGATGTTCTCGCGGGTGCGGCCGGGGGTGCATTCGGCGAGGAAGGCGAGGACCCAGCGGAACAGCGCCGGGTCCCAGCGCAGCCGGAAGAGCAGCGGCGCGTCCTCGCGCCCGAGCCATTTCAGCGCCTTCGGCAGCACGTGCGGATTGGCCCAGGGTTCGGCGTGGGAAACGGAAATCTGGCCGCCGTTGGCGAAGCTGGTTTCGAGGCCGGCGCCGGGCTGGCGATCGACGACGGTGACTTCGTGTCCGGCGCACGCCAAATACCAGGCGCTGGCGACGCCGACGACGCCGGCGCCGAGGACAAGAACCCTCAAATCCTCACCCCATCACCCCGTCACTCTCCACGCACCCGCGATATGCGGACGACTTCCTGGATCAGGCGCAGGCCGCGCATCACCTTCGCCAGGTGAACGCGGTTGCCGACCTGCAGCGTGAACTGCAGCGTCGTATAGAGACCGGGCGTCTTCTCTTCCATGCTGACGTTCTCGATGTTCGAGCCGGACTCGGCGATCGCCGCCGCCATTTTCGCCAGCACGCCGCGGGCGTTCTTCGCGGTGACGCGGATGCGCGCGTCGAACAGCTTGCCTTCGGCCGGCTGCCACTCGACGTCGATCCACTTCTGCGGCTCGTTGCTGCGCGACTTGCGGATCTGCGGGCAGTCGTGGGCATGGACCACCAGCCCCTGTCCCTTGCGGATCGAACCGACGATCGGGTCACCCGGGATCGGCAGGCAGCACGGAGCGAGCTGGATCGCCATGCCCTCGGTGCCGCGGATGGACACCGTCGAGAACTGCGACATCTCGTCGCTGGGAGCCCCTTCCCGCGCCAGCAGGCGGCGCGCGACGACCGCGGCGATCCGCTTGCCGAGACCGATGTCGGTATAGATCTCCTTCATCGAACGGGTCCCCGAGTCGCGCACCAGCTCCTCCCAGCTTGCCGTCGGCACCTCGGCCGGGCCGATGCCGAGGTGCTGCAGCTCCTGGTTGAGCAGGTTCTCGCCGAGCTGCGCCGACTCCTCGTGCTGCATCGTCTTCAGGAAGTGGCGGATCTTGCTGCGCGCGCGTCCGGTGCGCACGTACGAGAGCCAGGCCGGATTCGGGTTGGCGTGCGCGGCGGTGATCACCTCGACCTGGTCGCCGTTCTTCAGTTCGGTACGGAGCGGCATCAGCTCGTGGTTGATGCGCGCGGCGACGCAGCGGTTGCCGATGTCGGTGTGCACCATGTAGGCGAAGTCGACCGCGGTGGCGCCGCGCGGCAGCTCCATGATCTGCCCCTTCGGCGTGAACACATAGACCTCGTCCGGAAAGAGGTCGGTCTTGACGTGTTCGAGGAACTCGGCGGAATCGCGCGTGCCGCTCTGCAGTTCGAGCAGCGACTGCAGCCACTTGTGCGTCTTCTGCTGCAGGTCGGCGCCGCTCTGTTCGGCGTCCTTGTAGATCCAGTGCGAGGCGACCCCCTCCTGGGCGACGTGGTGCATCTCCTCGGTGCGGATCTGCACCTCGACCGGCGTCCCGTACGGCCCGATCAGCGTCGTGTGCAGCGACTGGTAGCCGTTCACCTTGGGGATCGCGATGTAGTCCTTGAACTTGCCGGGCACCGGCTTGTACAGCGAGTGCAGCGCACCGAGCGCCAGGTAGCAGGTCGGCACGTCCCTGACGACGACGCGGAAGCCGTAGATGTCGAGCACCTGCGAGAAGGTCAGGCGCTTTTCCTCCATCTTGCGGTAGATCGAATAGATGCTTTTCTCGCGGCCGAAGACCTGGGCAGTGATGCCGGCCTCCTTCATCTTGCCGGTGACGCTCTCCAGAATGCGCGACAGCAGTTCGCGCCGGTTGCCGCGCGCCGCCTTCAGCGCGCGCGCGACGACGCGGGCGCGCATCGGGTGGATCAGCGTGAATGAGAGATCCTGCAACTCGCGGAAGAGCTTGTTCAGGCCGAGCCGGTTGGCGATCGGCGCGTAGATTTCCAGCGTCTCGGTGGCGATGCGGCGGCGCTTGTCGGGGCGCACGTGCGACATCGTCTGCAGGTTGTGCAGGCGGTCGGCGAGCTTGATCAGCACGACGCGCAGGTCGCGCGCCATCGCCATCAGCATCTTGCGGAAGTTCTCTGCCTGCGCTTCCTGGTGCGACTGGAACTCGATCTTGTCGAGCTTGGAGAGGCCGTCGACCAGCTCGGCCACCTGCTTGCCGAAGCGCCGGGCGATCTCGACCTTGGTGACGGCGGTGTCCTCCATCACGTCGTGCAGCAGCGCGGCGATCACCGCCTGCGCGTCCATCCGCCATTCGGCGAGCGCGCCGGCGACGGCCAGCGGATGCGTGATGTAGGGTTCCCCGGAATAGCGCTTCTGTCCGCTGTGCGCCGCCTCGGCAAAGGCGTAGGCGTCGCGGACGAGGGCTATTTCGTCGGGTTGGAGATAGCTGAGGCTGTCGATGAAGACCCGGTAGGCCGGGTCCTCAGCGGCGGGGGGAATGTTTCCGGGAACGGCAGCCGCGGCGGAGGCAGATTCGGCGTCCATCCGTGTTCACCTTGCCTTCCGCCCGCAGCGCGTTGGATTCGGTCAGGCCTGACCGCGGTTGAGCACTTCCACGCCGACCTTGCCGATCGCCATTTCGCGCAGGGCGATCACGGTCGGCTTGTCCCGCTCCGGGTCGACCAGCGGGGTCGCGCCGGAAGCCAGCTGGCGGGCGCGATAGGTCGCGGCCAGGGTCATCTGGAAGCGGTTGGGGATACGTTTCAGACAGTCGTCTACGGTCACTCGGGCCATGCTGTTACCTATTCATCAATGAAGCAGATCTTCGAACAATCGGGGATGGCGGACGCGCTGACTTTCCTGACGGAGTCGCGAGGCGCGCACCACGGCGAGCAGGTCGGCAAGCGCCTGTTGCAGCTCGTCGTTGATAATAACATAGTCAAATTCAGTCACATGCCGCATCTCGTCCTGCGCCGCGGCCAGCCGGCGGGCGATCACCTCGGCGCTGTCAGTGCCGCGCCCGTGCAGGCGCTGCTCAAGCACTGCCAGCGACGGCGGCAGCACGAAGACGCCGATCGCCGCCGGAAAGTGCCGGCGCACCTGCTGCGCCCCCTGCCAGTCGATCTCCAGCAACACGTCGCGGCCAGCGGCCATTTCCGCCTCGATCCACAGCCGCGAGGTGCCGTAGCAGTTGCCATGCACCTCGGCCCATTCGAGGAACTCGCCGCGCCCGACCATGCCCTGGAAGGTGGCCAGGTCGGTGAAGTTGTATTCACGACCGCCCTCCTCGCCCGGACGCGGCGCGCGCGTCGTATAGGAGATGGACAGGCGGATGCCGGGATCGTTCGCCAGCAGCATGCGCACCAGGGTTGTCTTGCCGGCGCCGGACGGGGCGGTGACGATGTAGAGATGGCCGCTCATCGTGTCACTCCAGGTTCTGCACCTGCTCGCGCATCTGCTCAATCAGCAGCTTGAGGTCCATCGCCGTCTGCGAAACCTCGCTGACCACCGATTTCGACCCGAGGGTATTCGCCTCGCGGTTGAGTTCCTGCATCAGGAAATCGAGGCGCTTGCCGACCGCGCCGCCCTGCTTGAGCACGCGCTCGACCTCGTCGAGGTGGGTCACCAGCCGTGCCAGTTCTTCGGCGACGTCGATGCGCGCGGCGAAGACGACCACCTCCTGGCGGACGCGCTCGTCGTCGGCGCTGCCGATGGCATCGACCAGGCGCTGCTTCAGCTTGTCCTGGAACGCCGCCTGCGCCGCCGGGATGTGCGGCGCCACCTCGGCGACCAGCGTGCGCATACGCGCCACCCGTTCGAGGATGATGCCCTTCAGCTTGTCGCCTTCGCGCCCCCGGCTGGCACTGAAGTCGTCGAGTGCGGCGCGCGCCGTTTCCAGCACCGCCGCCGCCAGCGCCTCCTGGTCGAGCGACTCCTCGCCGAGGATGCCGGGCCAGCGCAGCACCTCGCCGACGGCCAGCGGGCGGGCCTCGGGCAGTTCGCGTCGGACCTGCCGGTCGAGCGTCGACAGCTGCGCCAGCAATTCCTCGCTGAGCTGCAACTGGCGGGCGGTGCGCGCCGCGGCCATGAAATAGACGCGGCATTCGACCTTGCCGCGGCCGACGCGGGCGGCGATCGCCTCGCGCAACGCCGGCTCGGTCAGGCGTGCTTCCTCGCAGACGCGGAAGTGCACGTCGAGGAAGCGCGAATTGACGCTCTTCAGTTCGAGGCTCAGCGAGCCGAATTCAAGGTCGCGGGTCTTCGCCGCATAACCGGTCATACTCTGAATCATGGGAATCCACCGAAAGGGGACGGCGTCGGCATCAGCGCGCAGCTTTACACGCCCCGGCCAAACCCCGAAAATGTCCTGAAAACCACATCATAGCCTCCACCCAGATGGCGCAACAAGCCAACCACGCGCTTCCCGAGGGATACCGGATCGACAACTACCGCATCGAGCGACAGCTTTCGCTCGGCGGTTTTTCGATCGTCTATCTGGCCATCGACGGCGAAGGCAAGCGCGTGGCGATCAAGGAATACCTGCCGAACAGCCTGGCGCTGCGCGGCGAAGGCGAGATCACCCCGAACATCTCGCAGGAACACCTCGGCGCCTTCCGCTACGGCATGAAATGTTTCTTCGAGGAAGGCCGGGCACTGGCCCGGCTGTCGCACCCGAACGTGGTGCGCGTGCTCAACTTCTTCCGCGCCAACGAGACCGTGTACATGGTCATGGAGTACGAGGAGGGCAGCACGCTGCAGGAGTACATCCAGCGCCGGCAGAAGCCGGTCTCGGAGAACTTCCTGCGCAACATGTTCACGCGCGTGCTCAACGGCCTGCGCGAAGTGCACACGCACAAGCTGCTGCACCTCGACCTGAAGCCGTCGAACATCTACCTGCGCAACGACGGCACGCCGCTGTTGATCGATTTCGGTGCCGCCCGGCAGACGCTGGCGCTCGACACGCCGATGCTGAAGCCGATGTACACGCCCGGTTTCGCCTCGCCCGAGCACTACCTGCGCAAGGAGCTCGGCCCGTGGAGCGACATCTACAGCATCGGCGCCTCGATGTACGCCTGCATCGCGCTCGCCGCCCCACAGGCCGCCGACATCCGGCAGGAAAAGGACCAGCTGGTGCCGGCGATGGTGCGCTGGGAGGGCAAGTACTCCGACCAGCTGCTGGAAACGATCGACTGGTGCCTGTGTCTGAACCACCTCTACCGGCCGCAGAGCGTGTTCGCGCTGCAGAAGGCGCTCACCGAAACGCCGCCAGCCGTCGCGGTCAAGATCGCGGTTGAGACCCCGCGTTCGTGGCTGGGTAACCTGATCGGCAAGCTCAAGTAGCGGGAATCGACATGAAATTCACCATCTATCAGGAAAGCCGGCAGGGCAAGCGAAGCAACAACGAGGACCGCATCGCCTACTGCTATTCGCGTGACGCGCTGCTGATGGTCGTCGCCGACGGCATGGGCGGCCACTACTATGGCGAGATCGCTTCGCAGATCGCCGCGCAGACGTTGACCGAGGCCTTCCAGCACGACGCCAAGCCGGCACTGACCGACCCCTTCCTGTTCCTGCAGCGCGGCATGACCAATGCCCACCACGCCATCCTCGACTTCGCCGTCGACCACGGCCTGCGCGATTCGCCGCGCACCACCTGCGTCGCCTGCGTCATCCAGGACAATGTCGCCTACTGGGCGCACGCCGGCGATTCGCGCCTGTACCTGATGCGCGACGGCCGCCTGGCGGCGCAGACGCGCGACCATTCGCGCGTGCGCGCGCTGTTCGAACAAGGGGTCATCACCGAGGCGCAGATGGCCAACCACCCCGAGCGCAACAAGGTCTACAGTTGCCTCGGCGGGCCACAGCCGCCGGAGATCGAGTTCTCGCGAAAGACGCCGCTGGAAGCCGGCGACGTGATCCTGCTCAGCACCGACGGCTTCTGGGGGCCGCTGCCGCCCGAACTGGTCGCCACCTCGCTGCGCCAGGCGAACCTGCTGCAGGCGATTCCGGCGCTGATGAACCAGGCCGAGGATCGCGGCGGCCCGTATTGCGACAACCTGTCGGTGGTCGCCGCGCGCTGGGAGGACAGCTACGTCGAACTTGCGCAGAGCACGGTGTCTACCCAGACCATGGGGCTCGACGAAGTCACCACCAAGCTCGACGAGTTCGGCCGCAACCCTTCGTACAAGCTCGACCTTTCCGACGACGAGATCGAGAAGGCGATCGAGGAAATCCGCTCCACCATCGAGAAGTACTCGCCGAGAAAATAGGAAACAAGCATGCGCCCCAGCCAACGCCAAGCCGACCAGCTCCGCCCGCTCGTCATCGAGCGCAATTTCACCCGCCACGCCGAAGGCTCGGTGCTGATCCGCATGGGCGACACGCACGTGCTGTGCAACGCCAGCGTCGAGGAAAACGTGCCGCCCTTCCTGCGCGGCAAGGGACAGGGCTGGGTCACCGCCGAATACGGCATGCTGCCGCGCTCGACGCACACGCGCACCGCGCGCGAGGCGGCGAAGGGCAAGCAGACCGGGCGGACGCAGGAGATCCAGCGGCTGATCGGCCGCTCGCTGCGCGCGGTGGTCGACCTGAAGGCGCTCGGCGAGCGCCAGATCACGCTCGACTGCGACGTGCTGCAGGCCGACGGCGGTACCCGCTGCGCGTCGATCACCGGCGCCTGGATCGCGCTCTACGACGCCTGCGAGAAGCTGGTCACCGCCGGCAAGATCGCCGAGAACCCGGTGCGCGACCACGTCGCCGCGATCTCGGTCGGCATCTACCGCGGCACCGCCGTGCTCGACCTCGACTATCCCGAGGATTCGGACTGCGAGACCGACATGAACGTGGTCATGACCGGCTCCGGCGGCATCGTCGAGATCCAGGGCACCGCCGAGGGCGAGCCCTTCACCCGCGCGCAGATGGAACAGCTGGTCGACCTCGCCGCCGCCGGCATCGGCCAACTGGTCGCCGCACAGCGCGCGGCCCGCACCTGAGCGTAGGCCACGCTGCGGAATGCCGCGATGAACGAAGCCGAGGAAAAGAAGCTGCAGGCGCTGATGGCCGATCTGGAAGCCTCGATCGCCAGCTTCGACCAGCGCTTCTCCGGCCTCTCCGACGACGCCGAACCGGCGCAGCCGGTCGGCGTCCGCCTCGCCAGCGACTTTCCACCGATCGACCCCAACGCCCAGCGCGACGTTGTCCCGTCACCGAGCGCGCCGCCGCCGGCCGAAAGGCCGCCCGCCGCGCACACGCCGCTGCTCGACGAGCTGGCCAGCGCCGCCCGGGAACAGGCCGAGCACGTGCGCAGCGAGGCCGAACGCCGGCGCCGCTCCGCCTTCGCCATCGGCCACGCGCTGCGCCTGGTGGTCGACTACCTGGAGCAGCTGACGACCCACCTCAACGTGCTGCAGCCGCAGACACAGCAGAGCTATGCGGTCGACCGCGAGCATGCCTTCGCCGGCCTGCACTGGCAGGACAGCAGCGTCCGCTTCGAGACGCGCAGCGCATCGGAGCGCTCGTTGATCGAGAAGCTGACGCTGCGCGTGCGCTACGTCGGCCAGCCGCTGTCGCTGGTCGTGCCGGACGCCTCGATGCGCCGCATCGAGAACGAGTTGTACCTGATGAACCTGACCTGGCGCGACGCCGGCGTCGTCGACGTTTCCGGGCAGGGAGTCGGCCAAATTGGCCACCGCATCGAAGTCGACGGCTCGATTCCGCTGCAGCTGCTGTTTACCGGCGACGTCGACCAGGAGCGCATCATCCTGCGCTGCCGCAACCTGATCGGCCTCGGCCTGTCCGCCTACGCGGTCCCGCCGGCGGCGGTCGACGCCGCGGCGCTGGACACGCTCGGCCGCTGCCTGCTCGGCCGCAGCCGCCGCCTGCCGGCGGGCTTCGTCCCGATCGCCTTCAACACCCCGGACAGCACCGCATGAAACGTCTCGTACTTGCCTCGAACAACGCCAAGAAACTGAAGGAACTCGACGCCATCCTGGCGCCGCTCGGCTGGGAGCTGATCCCGCAGGGCGAACTGGGGGTCGATGAAGCCGAGGAGCCGCACGTCACCTTCGTCGAGAACGCGCTGGCCAAGGCGCGCCACGCTGCCCGCATCACCGGCCTGCCGGCGCTCGCCGACGACTCGGGCCTGTGCGTCGAAGCGCTCGGCGGCGCCCCTGGCGTCTACTCGGCACGCTACGCCGGCGAGCCGAAATCGGATGCGCGTAACAACGAGAAGCTGCTCGCCGAACTGGCGCCGCACGCCAACCGCGCCGCACATTTTGTTTCGCTGATCGTCTTCGTCCGCCACGCCGACGACCCGCAGCCGGTGATCGCCGAGGGCGAATGGCACGGCCAGATCGTTGCCGAGGAACGCGGCGCCGGCGGCTTCGGCTACGACCCACTGTTCTTCGTCGCCGAGTTCGGTTGCACCGCCGCCGAACTCGACGCGGCGACCAAGAACGGCGTGTCGCACCGCGCCCGCGCGCTGCAGGCGCTGGTCGAGCGCATCCACCCCTCCCGCCACTGATGGCCCGCATCATCCCCATCGCGCCGGCCGGCAAGGCAGCACGCGGCCCCCTCGAATTCCGCTCGCAGCCGCCGCTGTCGCTGTACATCCATATCCCGTGGTGCGTGCAAAAGTGCCCGTACTGCGACTTCAACTCGCATGAGGCGCGCGAGGAGGTTCCCGAGGCCGATTACATCGCGGCGCTGGTCGCCGACCTCGAATCGGCACTGCCGCTGATCTGGGGACGGCGCGTGGTGTCGATCTTCATCGGCGGCGGCACTCCCAGCCTGATCTCCGGCGAGGGCATCGACACGCTGCTCACCGCCGTGCGCAGCCGCGTCCAGCTGCTGCCGGACGCCGAGATCACGCTCGAAGCCAACCCGGGCACGGCCGAGGCGGAGCGCTTCGCCGGCTACCGCGCGGCCGGCGTCAACCGGCTGTCGCTCGGCATCCAGAGCTTCAACCCGCGCCATCTGCGGGCGCTGGGCCGCATCCACGACGAGCGTGAAGCAAAGCAGGCGATCGAACTGGCGGCACGCCACTTCGATCGCTTCAACCTCGACCTGATGTACGGCCTGCCGGGACAGTCGCTGGCCGAGGCGGAGAGCGACCTGGAGACCGCCCTGTCGTTCGCGCCGAAACACCTCTCCTGCTATCAGCTGACGCTGGAGCCGAACACCCGCTTCGCCGCCGCGCCGCCGGTACTCCCGGAAGCCGACACCTGCGCCGACATGCAGGAGGCGATCGAGGCGCGGCTGGCCGCCGCCGGCTACCTGCACTACGAGACATCGGCCTTCGCCCGTCCCGGCTACCAGTGCCAGCACAACCTCAACTACTGGCTGTTCGGCGACTACCTGGGCATCGGTGCCGGTGCGCACGGCAAGCTGACGATGCACGACCGCGTGCTGCGCCAGATGCGCTGGAAGCGGCCGGCGCAATACCTGAGGCAGGTCGCCGCCGGGCAGCCGGTACACGAGGAGTCGACGGTCGGCGCCGACGACCTGCCGTTCGAGTTCATGATGAATGCGCTGCGTCTGACCGAGGGTTTTGACCCGGCGCTGTTTGAGGCGCGCACAACGCTGCCGCTGTTTGCGATCGAAAGCGAGCTGCGCCGCGCCGAGCAGGACGGGCTGATCGTCCGCGATGGGCAGCGCATCGCGCCGACCGCGCACGGGCAGCGCTTCCTCAACGAGCTGCTGCGGCGCTTCCTGAAGGCGTAAACGAAAACGGCGGCACCGTTCGCCGGTGCCGCCGCCGTGAGGGCAGGGGACTGTGCGCCCCCGCCCCGACGATCAATAGACGTCGTTCTGCGTGTTGTAGACGTTGAACTTGCCGGTCGGCGTGATCAACTGCGGATCCTTGATCACCGCCTTCAGTTTGCGCGTCTTGTCATCGACGACGACGATCGCCGATTCCTCGCCGGCGCCGCTCCACACCGAGAACCAGACTTCGTCGCCGGCCTTGTTGTATTCCGGCTGGACGACGCGCTTGGCGCCCGGCTTGACGCCGGCCCATTCGCCGATCGGCAGCAGCTCGAAGCCCTTGTCGAGGTTGTCGATGTCGAACACCGCGATCGACTGCGAGATCTTCGGCTCCGGGTTGAGCGGCGCGTCGACCCACAGGTTCTTCGACTTTGGGTGCGTCTTCAGGAAGAGCTGGCCGCCGCCTGCCGCCGTCAGCGTCTGCACGACCTTCCAGGCGTTCTGCGGGTGCTTCTTCGGATCGGTGCCAATCAGCGACACGGTCTCGTCGCCGAGGTGGCCGGTCGCCCACACCGGGCCGAACTTGGGATGCACGAAGTTGGCGCCGCGACCCGGGTGCGGGGTCTTGCCGACGTTGACGACGGCGGCGAGCTTCGACTCCTTGGTGTCGATCACCGCGATCTTGTCGGAGGCGTTGGCGGCATCCATGAAGTAGCGGCCGGAAGCCTCCATGCCGCCGTCGTGGAGGAAGCGCGGCGTCTTGATCATCGTGATCTTGAGGTTGTCGAGATCGGAGTAGTTGACCATGTGCACGACGCCGGTTTCCTTGGCGTTGACCAGGAACTCGGGCTTGTAGTGCGAGGAGACGATGGCGGCGACGCGCGGCTCCGGATGGTATTCGTTGGTGTCCGACGTCATGCCGCGGGTGCCGATGACCTTGCGCGGCTTCAGCGTGTCACCGTCCATGATCACATACTGCGGCGGCCAGTAGGTGCCGGCGATCGCGATCTTGTCCTCGAAGCCCTTGAACTTCGAGGTCTCGACCGAGCGGGCCTCCAGCCCGACCTTGATCTCGGCGACCGGCGCCGGTTTCGCCATCCACATGTCGATCATGACGATCTTGGCGTCACGGCCGATCACGAACAGGTAGCGCCCTGACTTCGACATGCGCGAGATGTGCACCGCGTAGCCGGTGTTGAGGATGTCGACGATCTTCTTCGAGGCACCGTCGATCAGCGCGATCTTGCCGGCGTCGCGCAGCGTCACCGAGAAGAGGTTGGCGAGATCGAGGTTGTTCATCTTCTTCTTCGGGCGATCCTCGGGCTTCACGTACACCTTCCAGGTCGCCTCCATCTCCTTGATGCCGTATTCCGGCGGCATCGGCGGCTCGTGCTGGACGTAGCGGGTCATGATGTCCACTTCCTTCTCGGACAGCGTGCCGGAGGTGCCCCAGTTCGGCATGCCGCCGGGCGAGCCGTAGGTGATGAAGGTCCTGACGTACTCCGAACCGCGCTCGATCGTGATGTCGGTGGTCAGCGGCTTGCCGGTGGCGCCCTTGCGCAGCACGCCGTGGCAGCCGGCACAGCGCTCGAAGTAGATCTTCTTGCCGATCTCGAACTCTTCCTTGCTCATCGGCGGCGACTTCGGATTGATCGCCTGCACCATCTCGATGCCGCCGACCGGCGACGGGCCGCTGCTGGCCTGCATCTTGCCGCCGACGACGGCTTCATGGACGTCCGGCTTGGCGTCGGCGGCAAAGGCGCCACCGGCCGCCAGACTCAACGCGAGTGCAGGCAGGACCCCCCTGCGAAACGTTTGAAACTGTTTCATCTACTTATCTCCGAGATAGGAAAAATTGACGCAATGAACAACGAGGACCGGGCAAAATCGTATCACCCCGTGACATCACGTTGTGAGCCTAATCGCGGGCTTTTTTACCGGGAATTGCTCCAGATCAAATTTTCGTTCGGAAAGAAAAAACAGCGCGGATTGCGACATTTTGTCCGTCGTCGTATTGCCAGTGGGACAAAATGAGCCAGCACGACCATGCCGCTCGCCTGCACGAAACAGAAAGTCCATTGAATCGAAATGGTTTTTCCTTCTGGCACAAAAGATGCGAGTCTCTCTGATGGCAGTTGTCCTCAGAGCCATCTGCCATCGACAACCAAGGAGGGAAGTCATGCAAATGAACAGGCGGCAGTTCTTCAAGATCTGCTCCGCCGGGCTGGGGGGGTCGTCCATCGCGGTGATGGGCTTCTCGCCGACTGCAGCCCTGGCTGAGGTGCGGACCTTCAAGCTCGCCCGCGCCACCGAAACACGGAACATCTGTCCGTACTGCTCGGTGTCCTGCGGCGTGCTCATCTACTCGACCGGCGACAAGTCGAAGAATTCGCAGGGCGAGATCATCCACATCGAAGGCGACCCGGATAACCCCGTCAACCGCGGCACACTGTGCCCGAAAGGCGCCGGCCTGCGCGACATGGTGCAGAGCGCCAACCGCCTGAAGTGGCCGGAGGTGCGCGAGGCCGGTTCAAACGAGTGGAAGCGGATTTCCTGGAACGAAGCGATCGAGCGCATCGCCAAGCACATGAAGGCGGATCGCGACAAGAACTTCGTCGCGCAGAACAAGGACGGCGTGACGGTGAACCGTTGGCCGACCACCGGCTTCCTCGCCTCGTCGGCGGCTTCCAACGAAGCCGGCTATCTGACGGTGAAGACGCTGCGCGCACTGGGCATTACCGCACTCGATACGCAAGCGCGTATTTGACACGCCCCCACGGTGGCCAGTCTGGCTCCGAGTTTCGGGCGTGGTGCGATGACCAACCATTGGGTGGACATCAAGAACGCCGACGTCGTTTTCGTCATGGGCGGCAACCCCGCCGAAGCGCACCCCTGCGGCTTCAAGTGGGTGATCGAAGCGAAGAAGAACCGCAAGGCGAAGCTGGTCGTCGTCGACCCGCGCTTCAACCGCACGGCTTCCGTCGCGGATTACTACGCGCCGATCCGTCCGGGAACCGACATCGCCTTCCTCGGCGGCGTCATCAACTACCTGCTGGCGAACGACAAGCTGCACCACGATTACGTGAAGGCGTACACCAACGCCTCCTTCCTGATCGACGAGGGTTTCAAGTTCGAGGACGGCATCTTCTCCGGCTACGACGAGGCCAAGCGCGCCTACGGCAAGGACACCTGGAAGTACCAGTTCGACAAGGACGGTTTCGCCAAGGTTGACGAGACCTTGCAGGACCCGAACTGCGTCTTCCAGCTCTTGAAGAAACACTATTCGCGCTACACGCCGGAGACCGTTAGCAAGGTCTGCGGCACGCCGAAGGACGCCTTCCTCAAGGTCTGCGAATACATCGCCAGCACCGCGGCGCCGGACCGGACGATGACCAACCTGTACGCGCTGGGCTGGACCGAGCACACCGTCGGTTCGCAGAACATCCGCTGCATGGCGATCATCCAGCTGCTGCTCGGCAACATGGGCATGGCTGGCGGTGGCATCAACGCGCTGCGCGGGCACGCCAACGTGCAGGGCATCACCGACTTCGCGCTCTACGCGCAGACCCTGCCGGGCTACCTGTCGGCGCCGACCGATGCCGATCCGGATCGCGCCACCTACCTCGGCAAGCGCACGCCGAAGGCCTTGCGGCCGGGGCAGATGAACTTCCCGCAGAACTTCCCGAAGTGGTTCACCAGCCTGTGCAAGACCTGGTACGGCGACAACGCCACTAAGGACAACGATTTCGCCTACGACTACCTGCCGAAGCTCAGCGGCGCCTCCGACGTGCTGTCGATCTTCAACAGCATGTACGAAGGCAAGATGACCGGCTTCTTCTGCCAGGGCTTCAACCCGCTGGCTTCGGTGGCCAACAAGAAGAAGGTCGGCGACGCGCTGGCGAAGCTGAAGTACATGGTCGTCATCGATCCGCTGGCCACCGACACCTCCGAGTTCTGGAAGCCGTACGGCGAGTTCAACGCGGTCGATCCGGCGCAGATCCCGACCGAGGTCTTCCGCCTGCCGGCCAACCTCTTCGCCGAACACGCTGGCACCTTCACCAACTCCGGCCGCGTCGTACAGTGGCGCTGGAAGGCGGTGGACGGCCCGGGCGACTCGAAGGACGACACCGAGATCATCGCGGCGCTGTTCCTCAAGCTGAAGGAGATGTACGCCAAGGACGGCGGTGCCTTCCCCGAGCCGATCCAGAAGCTGACCTGGGCCTACGCCCAGCCGGCCAAGCCGTCGCCCGAGGAGCTGCTGCGCGAGATCAACGGCAAGGCGCTGGCCGACGTGCTCGACCCGAAGGACCCGACCAAGGTTCTGGTGAAGGCCGGCGACCAGCTTCCGAGCTTCGCCATGCTGCGCGACGACGGCTCGACCACCTGCGGCAACTGGATCTACTGCGGGGTCTGGTCGCAGGCCGGCAACAACTCGGCGCGGCGCGACCCGAGCGATCCGTCCGGCCTCGGCCAGACGCTGAACTGGGGCTTCGCCTGGCCGGTCAACCGGCGCATCCTGTACAACCGCGCCTCGGCCGACCTCGCCGGCAAGCCGTGGGATCCGAAGCGGCCGGTACTGCGCTGGACCGGCACGGCCTGGGGCGGCAACGACGTCCCCGACATGCGCCCGGACGCCAAGCCGGAAGAGAACGTGATGCCCTTCATCATGAACCCGGAAGGCGTCGGCCGCCTGTTCAGCCGCGAGCTGATGGCCGAAGGCCCGTTCCCGGAACATTACGAGCCCTTCGAGACGCCGCTCGACAAGAACCCGATGCACCCGAACAACCCGAAGGCGACCAGCAACCCGGCTGCCCGCGTGTACAAGGGCGACATGGAGGCGTTCGGCAAGGCCAAGGACTTCCCGTACGTGGCGACGACCTACCGCCTGACCGAGCATTTCCACTACTGGACCAAGCAGTCGACGATCAACGCGATCATGCAGCCGGAACAGTTCGTGGAGATCGGCGAGGAACTGGCGCAGGAGAAGGGGATCAAGGCCGGCGACCGGGTCAAGGTCCGTTCCAACCGCGGCTTCATCCGCGGCGTGGCGGTGGTCACCAAGCGCATCAAGGCACTCGACGTCGACGGCAGGAAGGTGCATACGGTCGGCATCCCCACCCACTTCGGTTTCAAGGGGGCGACCAAGCCGGGCTTCATCACCAACACGCTGACGCCGTTCGTCGGCGACGCCAACACGCAGACGCCGGAGTACAAGGCGTTCCTGGTCAACATCGAGAAAGCCTAAAGGAGAGCTGCCATGGCATTGCAATCGCTAGACATCAAGCAGCGCTCCGCGACCACCACGCCTGCACCGCAGGCGCGGCAGACGATCGAGGTCGCCAAGCTGATCGACGTTTCCGCCTGTATCGGCTGCAAGGCCTGCCAGGTGGCGTGCATGGAATGGAACGACGTGCGCGACGAAGTCGGTCACAACGTCGGCGTCTATGACAACCCGGCCGACCTGACCGAGAACTCGTGGACGGTGATGCGCTTCTCGGAAGTGGAGCAGAACAACAAGCTGGAGTGGCTGATCCGCAAGGACGGCTGCATGCACTGCGCCGATCCGGGCTGCCTGAAGGCCTGCCCGGCCCCCGGCGCCATCATCCAGTACGCCAACGGCATCGTGGATTTCCATCAGGAAAACTGCATCGGCTGCGGCTACTGCGTGAGCGGCTGCCCCTTCAACGTCCCCCGCATCTCGAAGAAGGACAGCAAGGCGTACAAGTGCACGCTCTGTTCCGACCGGGTCGCGGTGAACCAGGCGCCGGCCTGCGTCAAGGCCTGCCCGACCGGAGCGATCCAGTTCGGCAGCAAGGAGGACATGAAGGACTACGCCGCCAAGCGCGTCACCGACCTGAAGGAACGCGGCTTCGACAAGGCCGGGCTGTACGATCCGGCAGGCGTCGGCGGTACGCACGTGATGTACGTGCTGCACCACGCCGACCAGCCGAACCTGTACAGCGGACTGCCGGTCAACCCGAGCATCAGCCCGCTGGTGGCACTGTGGAAGGGGGCGACCAAGCCTCTGGCCACGCTGGCACTCGCAGGCGTCGCGCTCGGTAGCCTGTTCCACTACGTGATGAAGGGTCCGAACGAGGTCTCGAAAGAGATCGAGGCAGAAGTCGAGAAGGAGGATGCACAATGATCCGCGATCCGAAAGATCTGCAGCGTTACGACGCTTCCGAGCGGGCCAACCACTGGGTCGTGGGCATCAGCTTCATCCTGCTCGCGCTCTCCGGCCTGGCCTTCTTCCACCCGGCCTTCTTCCCGCTGACGCAGTTGTTCGGCGGGGGAACCTGGGCGCGCATCCTGCACCCGTACCTCGGCGTCTTCATGGCCTTCTTCTTCCTGCTGCTGTTCCTGCGCTTCTGGAAGCTGAACCGGATGACCGACGCCGACCGCGAGTGGCTTTCGCGCGTCAAGGAGATGGTCAACGGCGACGACCACAACATGCCGATCCAGGGCAAGTACAACGGCGGCCAGAAGATGATGTTCTGGTGGATGACGGTGTGCGTCGTCCTGCTGACGCTGTCCGGCCTGTTCATCTGGCGCGCGCAGTTCAACGTGCCGGTCGACCTCGCGCGCTTCGGCGCCGTGGTCCATGCCGCAGTGGCCGTGCTGATGATCGCGTTGATCATGGTGCACGTCTATGCCGCGATCTGGACCAGGGGCACCCTCCGCGCCATGTGGTACGGCACGGTCACCCGCGCCTGGGCCAAGCAGCATCACCGCGCCTGGTACCGGCAGATGACCGGCAAGTGAGTCCTGCGCCTTCCGTGGCGAGGCCACGAGCCACGGAAGGCGTAACGATTGCATCACCCCTCGCACGCATTTTGTCTTCACGACTTGCGTTTGGAACGACCCGCGGCGACACTCCACTGCGGGTCCTTTTTTGTCCGAGACATGGAAATCAAACCGATCAGTTTCAACCCGCCGAACGAAGAAGCGCCCGCCATCCTGCTGCCGGTGGCCACCAGCGTCTTCGCCGATCGTGCCGACCGTTTCGACGCCCTCGCCGAAGGCCATCGCCTCGCCGACTGGCTCCGTTTCCTCAGCCACCTGAGCCGCGCGCAGCACGCCGCGCTGCAAGCCCTGCCCGAGCTGCCGGCGCCTTCCGCAGCGCTGCTGGAGCAGGCGCGCGCCCACCACATGCCGCCGCTGAATGCGACCGCGGCGGAGCGGCCGGCGGTCTGGCGCGACGTGCTGCGCCAGCTCATCGCCGCGATCACGCAACATGCGCCGGCGAGCAGCCACGCCATCCTGGCCGATCTCGCAGCAGCCGACGAACGCCACCTGGAGTCGCTCGCCGACGGCCTGCTGCACGGCGAACCCGATCCGGCCGCCGCCGGCGAACTGCCGCTGGTCGCCGCCGCACTGCAGGTGGTGTGGACCGCGCTCGCCGCCCGCCTCGACGCAACGCAGCTGCAGAAGCTCGACACCCCCGGTGTCTGCCCCTGCTGCGGCAGCCTGCCGGTGTCCAGCATCGTCCGCCTGTCGCCGACGGTGAACAACCTGCGCTACCTGCACTGCGCGCTGTGCAACAGCGAATGGAACGTGCCACGCGCCACCTGCACCGCCTGCGGTAGCGACAAGGAACTCGCGCAGCAGCAGATCGACGGCAGCGACGGCAAGGTGCGCGCCGAGACCTGCGACAGCTGCAAGAGCTACCTGAAGATCGTCTATCAGGAGAAGGACCCGCGTGTCGACCCGGTCGCCGACGACCTCGCCACGCTGACGCTCGACCTGCTGGTCGACGAAGCCGGCTACGGCCGCAGCGGACCGAACCTGCTGCTGGTGAACGCCGCCGGATAAACCGGCCTCCCCTTAACTTTCTGCCCGGTCCGGGTGAAAGCCATGCCCCCAAAGAACCTCTCGCAACTTCCGTCGGTCGACCGCCTGCTGGCCCAGCCCGACCTCGTCGACGCCATCGCCCGCCACGGCCGCCAGCCGCTCACCGACTGCGCCCGCGCCGAGCTGGCCGCGGCCCGCGAACTGGTGCGCGCCGGCCACGGCTTGCCGACCGCCGACGCCCTGGCCGCGGCCATCGTCGAGCGCGCCGACCGGCTGGCCCGGCCGAACCTGCGGCCGGTGTTCAACCTCACCGGCACCGTGCTGCACACCAACCTCGGCCGCGCGCTGCTGGCGCCAGAAGCGGTGGCGGCGATGGCCATCGCCGCGGGCGCGCCCTGCGCGCTCGAATACGACCTCGCCGACGGCAGCCGCGGCGACCGCGACGCGCTGGTCGAACCGCTGCTCGCCGAGCTGATGGCCGCGGCGATGGGCCAGTCACCCCAGACTCCGGCCAAGGAGTTTGCCGCGACCATCGTCAACAACAACGCCGCCGCCGTGCTGCTCGCGCTCGACACGCTGGCCAAGGGCAAGGAGGCGGTGGTCTCGCGCGGCGAGCTGGTCGAGATCGGCGGCGCCTTCCGCGTGCCGGACATCATGCGCCGCGCCGGAGCCCGGCTGGTCGAGATCGGCACCACCAACCGCACGCACGCCAAGGACTACGCCGAGGCGATCACGGCGAAGACGGCGCTGTTGATGAAGGTTCACACCTCGAACTACGCCGTCGTCGGCTTCACCAAGACCGTCGACGAGGCCGAGATCGCCGCCATCGCGCACGAGCGCGGCGTGCCGTTCATGGTCGACCTCGGCAGCGGCACGCTGGCCGACTTCGCGCGCTGGAAGCTGCCCAAGGAACCGACGCCGCAGGACTCGCTCGCCGCCGGCGCCGACCTCGTCACCTTCTCCGGCGACAAGCTCTTGGGCGGCCCGCAGGCCGGCATCATCGTCGGCCGCAAGGACTTGATCGCCAAGATCAAGAAGAACCCGCTGAAGCGCGCGCTGCGCGTCGGCAAGGTCACGCTGGCCGCGCTGGAAGCGACGCTGCGCCTGTACCGCGACCCCGACCGCCTGGCCGAACGCCTGCCGACGCTGCGCCTGCTCATCCGCCACGAACACGACATCGCCGCCCAGGCCGAACGCCTGTGTCCGGCGGTAGCCGACTTCGCCGGCGAGAACTCGCTGGTCTCGATCGAGCCGGCGATGAGCCAGATCGGCAGCGGCGCGCTGCCGGTCGAGCGCCTGGCGTCGGCCGCGCTGGTCGTGCGCTACCCCGGCAAGCGCCCGGGCAAGCAGCTGGCGGCGCTGGAAGCGCGGCTGCGCGGGCTGCCGCAGCCGGTGATCGGGCGCATCGCCGACGACGCGCTGCGCCTCGACCTGCGCTGCCTCGACCCGGCCGATGAAGCCCGCTTCGTCGCGCAGCTGCAATGAGCTTCTTCGCCTACCTGCTGCAGTGTGCAGACGCCTCGTACTACACCGGGCATACCGACGATCTCGGCCTGCGCATCGGACAGCATCAGGCCGGCGAATGCGGCGGGTATACGGCGACGCGGCGGCCGGTGACGCTGGTCTGGTCGCAGGAGTTTTTCACGCGCGAGGAGGCGCTGGCGGCCGAACAGCGGATCAAGGGCTGGAGTCGGGTGAAGAAGGAGGCGTTGGTTGCGGGAGATTTTGCGTTGCTATCGGCACTGGCAAAAAAGAATTTCAGGAAAGGAGAGACCTAGCGCCATTCATCCTTCGATATGGCGCTTCGCGCCTACTCAGGACGAACGGATGATCCTCCGCTGCTCCTTTCCGTTCGCGGTGATTAGCCGCACCAGGGGCGCATCGAACGGCGAACGGGAGCAGGCACATACGCCAACTCCGTTCGTCCTGAGTAGCCCGCGCAGCGGGCGTATCGAAGGATGAACGGCGCGAGGAGACGACCATGATCATCGGCACCGCCGGCCACATCGACCACGGCAAGACAACGCTGGTGAAGGCGCTCACCGGCGTCGACGCCGACCGCCTGCCGGAGGAGAAGGCGCGTGGCATCACCGTCGACCTCGGCTATGCCTACACGCCGACCGGCGACGGCGGCGTGCTCGGCTTCGTCGACGTGCCGGGGCACGAGAAGCTGATCCACAACATGCTTGCCGGCGCCACCGGCATCGATTTCCTGCTACTTGTCGTCGCCGCCGACGACGGCCCGATGCCGCAGACGCGCGAGCATCTGGCGATCGCCGACCTGCTCGGCATCCGCCGCGGCGCCGTCGTGCTGACCAAGTGCGACGCGGTGACGGCAGAGCGGCAGGCGGCCGCGGCCGCGGAGGTGCGCGCGCTGCTTGCCGGCAGCGCGCTGGCCGAGGCGCCGCTGTTTCCGGTCGCCGCACGCGACGGCACGGGCATCGCCGAACTGCGCGCGCACCTCGACGCGGCTGCGGCCGAAACGACGCAGGCCGACGACGGCGGCCGCTTCCGGCTGGCGATCGACCGCTGCTTCACGCTCTCCGGGATCGGCACCGTCGTCACCGGCACGGTGTTCTCCGGCAGCGTGCACGTCGGCGACACGCTGACCGTCTCGCCGCCGGGCCTCAGCGCGCGCGTGCGCGGCCTGCATGCGCAGGACCGGCCGGCGGACAGCGGCCACGCCGGACAGCGCGTCGCGCTCAACCTCGCCGGCGATTTTCCGCGCGAGGCGATCCGCCGCGGCATGTGGGCGCTCGATCCGCGCCAGCACCTGCCGCTCGACCGTTTTGCGGCGACGCTGCGCCTGTCCCGTGAGGAAAACGCCGCGCTCAGGCACTGGACGCCGGTGCACGTGCATCTCGGCGCCGAGGACATCACCGGCCGCGTCGCGCTGCTCGAAGGCGACAGCCTGGCGCCGGGCGCCGCGGCGCTGGCCGAGATCGTTCTCGACCGGCCGCTGTGCTGCGTCGCCGGCGACCGCTTCGTGCTGCGCGACACCTCCGCCAGCCGCACGCTGGGCGGCGGCCGCGTGCTCGACATCTTCCCGCCGACGCGGCACAAGCGCGCGCCGGCGCGGCTCGATGCGCTGCGCCTGGCAGCCAGCGGCGACATCACGGCAACGCTCGTGCAGCTGCTGGCAACGAACCCGACTGGCGTGCTGCTCGAACGCTTCGCGCAGGGCTGGAACCTGACCGACAACGATGCGGCCGACCTGTGGCGAACGCTCGACCTGGTGTGCGTGGACACGCGCGACGGCACGCTCGGCTTTGCGCCATCGGCCTGGAGTGCGCTCGGCGAGCGCCTGTTGGCGGCGCTGGCCGCCGAGCACGAGCGGGCGCCGGACATGCTCGGCGCCGAGCACGAACGGCTGCGCCGGCTGACGCTGCCGACGCTTGCGCGCGCCGCCTTCGACCGCCTGGTTGACGAGGCACTGGCCGCCGGCCGCATCGCGCAGACATCGAGCTGGCTGCACCTGCCCGGGCATCGCGTGACGCTGTCCGCCGCCGATACGGACCTGTGGCGATCGCTGGCGCCGCTCGTCGCCGCCGCCCCCTTCCAGCCGCCGCGGGTGCGTGACATCGCCAGGAGCACCGGCATCGCCGAGGATTCGGTACGCGCGCTGATGAAGCGCATCGCGCGCACCGGCCGGCTCTACCCGGTGGCGCTCGACCACTACTTCGACGACGACGCCGTCGAGCAGCTGGCGACGATCGTCGCCGAGCTGTGCCGCGAGCACGGCGCGGCGCGCGCGGCGGAACTGCGCGACCGCATCGGCGGCGGCCGCAAGGTGGCGATCCACATCCTCGAATTCTTCGACCGCATCGGCTACACTCGGCGCGTCCGCGACAGCCGTGGCACCAAGGACGAACACGTGCTGCGCGACGCCGCCGTGCCGCGGCAGTGGAAGATGCAATGACCAACTGTTTCAACGCAACGGAAGAGATCGTTCCCCGGTGGGGCGGCCGGTCTTCAAAACCGGCAGGGGCCGTCAGACGGTCCCTGGTGGGTTCGACTCCCACTCTCTTCCGCCACCCATCGTACGCATCCGGGCAACCGACTGCCGGATCGACGACAACGTCGGAGGAAACACACAGATGTCCAGCTATCAGGAACTACTCGCCCAGCGCGCCGAGCTCGACCGCCAGATCGCGGCGGCGCAACGCGCCGAAAAAGCCGCGGCGATCGCTGCCGTGAAGAAGCTCGTCGGCGACTTCGGGCTGTCGGCCGAGGAATGCGGATTCAGGCCGGCGGGCAAGGGCAAGGCGAAAACGACCGTTGCCGCCGCTTTCCGCGGCCCGAACGGTGAGACCTGGTCCGGCCGCGGGCGCACGCCGAACTGGCTGTCCGCGCTGGAAAAGCAGGGACAGTCGCGCGACCGTTTCCGGATTGCCGGCTGAGTCCGGCCGGCTCACGCCTCGCACATTTCCTCGACATGCCCCGCCAGCCCTTCCACGGCACCGTTCCCGACGGCCTTCTCTACGACACGCATCACGACATGTGGGTGCGCGACGAGGGCGATCAGGTGACGATCGGCATCACCGCGTTCGGCGTCTTCCTGGCCGGCGAGATCATCGCCTTCACGGCAAAGCCGAAGGGGGCGGAAGTGGATTGCGGTCGCGGCCTCGGCACGGTGGAAAGCCGCAAGACGGTGCTCGCGGTGCACGCCCCCTGCAGCTTCACGCTGAGCGAGAGCAACGAGGCGCTGGAAGAACGGCCGGCGCCGATCAACAGCGAGCCCTACGCCGCCTGGCTGGTGCGCGGCGTGCCGCGCGACTGGGCGAACGAACGCGCTCGCCTGGTCGACGCCGCGGCCTACCGCGCGCACATCCTCGCGCTTGAACCGGAGGCCAGCTTAACGTGAAAGACGCGAAGCGGCGCTCGAACCTCCCCTCGCCCGCGAAGCGGGAGAGGGGTCGGGGGTGAGGGAAACGGGCATGGTCAAGGCTTTCATCATTCGGGGCGGCTTTCGTCCAGGCCCGTTAGCATGAGCAAGCTGGCCATCCTGCTCTGGGCCTCCGACCTCGAACGCCCCGACCTGGCGGCGGCGCCCTTCGTTTACGCGGCGGCGGCGACGGCGCTCGACGCCGAGGTGGAGATCCATTTCGCCGGCCGCTCGGTGCGCCTGCTGGTCGCCGGCGAGGCGGCGCAGCGCGACACCTCGCCGGCGGGCGGCCGCAGCCTGTACGACTTCATGCAGGACGCGGCGCGCGGCGGCGCGCGCTTCGTCGCCTGCAGCATGGCCTGGCGCGAATACGTGGCGGACGGGGAGGCGACGATCGCCGAGTTCGCCGGGCAGGCCGGCGCCACCGCCTTCATCGCGCGAACGCTCGATGCGGAGTGGCGGACGCTGGTGTTCTGAGCGGCCGGAAATCACCGCACGCTGCACGGCATGCCGGCGGCAAACAGCCCGTACTACTTGAGCTTCGCCATCGCCTCGTCGAGTTCGCGGCGCAGGGCTTCGGTCGGCTGCCCCTGGGCCTCGGCGACGCGGATCTGGCGCAGGATGTCGGCGATGCGGCTGGGGCTGACCGCCGGCTGCGTTGGCGTCACCCGCACCGTTCCCGGCGCCGCCTTGCCGGCATCGCCCGCCACCACCTCGACGCGTTCGCCACCCTTCGGCTGCGCGCGCCTGGCGGTGATCACCAGCGCCTTCGGCGGCGGCGTCGCCTTGATCACCTTCGGCCCGGCCAGGCCCATCGGCTTCGGCGGGCCGCGGAACTCGGCGATCGCCGAATGCAGCTTGCGACGCAGTTCGGTGGTCTCCGTACCGGCAGCGTTGGCCTCGCGAATCTGGCGCAGGAGGTCCTCGATCTGCGACGGCGCCGCTGCCGAGCGGCTGCCCTCGCCGAAGCTTTCCTTCGGCGCCTTCACCGCGATCTCGAATTCCTCCGGCGACGCAATCATCTTGCCGACGCGGTAATGCTCGTAGCGCATGGCGAAGGTCAGCGCGCTGTCGCCCCAATCGCTCTTCGCCTTGGTATCGGCGCCGGATTCGAGCAGCAGCCGGGCGATTTCGTCACGTCCCTCGCGCGCCGCCATCATCAGCGGCGTCGAGCCGTTCGGCGAACGGGCATTGACGTCGGCACCGCGCTGGATCAGCTCGCGCGCCAGCTCGGTGTGGCCGTTGAACACCGCGTAGTGCAGGGCGGTCCAGTTCTTGTCGTCGCGGTTGAGCGTGGCACCGCGTTCGAGCAGCCAGCGCACCGCGGCGACATGACCGTTCCACGCGGCGAGCTGCACCGCCTGCTCGCCGTTCTTGTTGGCGCGACGCGGATTGGCGCCGCGCCTGAGCAGCAGCTCCATCATCTCGATGTCGCCGTTCCAGGCGGCGATCATCAGCCCGCTGCCGATGCGGTCGGCGAAGAAATCGGGGGGCATCCCTTCGTCGAGCCATTTCTCGACCTGGCGCCGGTCGCCACGCTCGACGGTGATGCCGTAGGCGACCGGGTCGGGCGAAGCCGCCCGCGCCGATGCCGCGGCCAGGCAAGCCGCCAGCACACACAGGGAAACGACCCGACTCCAGCTCGATCTGCTCACTGCCCCACCTCCGGAGCGACGGTCGCCCCACTTTCTGCCAAAATGCCCGACTGATTGTCCCACGCGAACCGCCTCTGCCATCCGCCTGCGCGCCCCCGGGCGCCGGAAACCGCCGCCGCCCCCGTGACCACGCCCCCCCATCGCCTGCTGTTCGCCTTCGCCGCCTCGCTGGCGCTGCATGCGGCGACGCTCGGCCCCGGCGCCTTCCGCGACCTGCTGCGGCCGCCACCGCCGCGCGTGCTGCAGGCGACGCTGCGGCTGCCGCCGGTGGAACCGGCGCCGGCCGAGCCGTTGCTGAAGAACACGCTCGACAGCGAGCCGGCAATTCAGCCCGAACCGCCCCCCGAGCCGCCGCCGCAGGCCGTTCCGAGCGCCGCGCCGCGTCCGGCACAGGCCCCGCCGCGGCAGGTGCGCGCCGCGCAGAAGAAGCTCGCCGCCCACCTCTACTACCCGGAGGAGGCGATCGCCCGCGGCCTCGAAGGCGAGGTCCGGCTGATCCTGTCGCTGGCCGCAGACGGTTCGATCGGCGACGTGCAGATCGCCGCCTCCAGCGGCCATGCCCTTCTCGACCACGCCGCAGTCAAGGCCGCGTTCGCGATGGGCCGGCTACCCGGCGTCAGCGCGCGCGAGCTGATCCTGCCGGTGATCTTCCGCCTGCAGTAACTATTTCTTGCGGAACACCAGATCCCAGACGCCGTGGCCGAGGCGGATACCGCGCTGCTCGAACTTGGTCAGCGGCCGGTAGTCCGGACGCGGCGCATAGCCTTCCGCTATGTTCTGCAATGCCGGCTCGGCCGAGAGCACGGCCAGCATCTGCTCGGCGTAGTTCTCCCAGTCGGTGGCACAGTGGATGTAGCCCCCCGGCTTCAGCTTCGCCGCCAGCGTCGCCACCAGCGGCGATTGGATCAGCCGGCGCTTGTGGTGGCGCGCCTTCGGCCACGGATCGGGGAAGAAGATGTGCACGCCGGAGAGCGTGCCGTCGCCGATCATGTCGCGCAGCACCTCGACCGCGTCGTGCTGGCAGACGCGCAGGTTGCCGATGCCACCCTCGGCGATCAGCTTGCAGAGGCTGCCGACGCCCGGCGTGTGCACTTCCAGCCCGAGGTAGTCGTTCTCCGGATGCGCGGTGGCGATGGCCGCCGAGGTCTCGCCCATGCCGCAGCCGATCTCCAGGATCTTGGGCGCGGCCCGGCCGAAGGCCGCATCGAGGTCGAGCGGCGCCGCGGCGTAGCGGATGCCGATCTTCGGCATCATGTCCTCGTAGTAGCGCTGCTGCGCGTTCGAGACGCGGCCCTGGCGCAGCACGTAGCTGCGGATGTGGCCGGCGCGGCCGGCGGTGTAGACGCCTTCTTCGTTCATGAACCGATCAGTCCCGAGGTCGGCGACGACGGGTCGGCCGAATAGAGCTTGCGCGGCATGCGGCCGGCGAGGAAGGCCTCGCGCCCGGCCTCGACCGCCTTCTTCATCGCCGAGGCCATCAGCACCGGATTCCTGGCGTGGGCGATGGCGGTGTTCATCAGCACGCCGTCGCAGCCCAGCTCCATCGCGATCGCCGCGTCGGACGCGGTGCCGACGCCGGCGTCGACGAGCACCGGCACCCTGGCGTTGTCGATGATCAGGCGCAGGTTCCACGGGTTCACGATGCCCATGCCGGAGCCGATCAGCGAGGCCAGCGGCATGATCGCGACACAGCCGATCTCCTCCAGCATCTTCGCCTGGATCGGATCGTCGGCGCAGTAGACCATCACCTGGAAGCCTTCCTTGACCAGCGTCTCGGCCGCCTTCAGCGTTTCCGGCATGTTCGGGAAGAGGTTGGTCGGGTCGCCGAGCACTTCCAGCTTGACCAGCGCGTGGCCGTCGAGCAGCTCGCGCGCCAGGCGCAGCGTGCGCACCGCGTCGTCGGCGGTGTAGCAGCCGGCGGTGTTGGGCAGGATGGTGTATTTCGACGGCGGGATGGCATCGAGCAGGTTCGGCTGCTTCGGGTCCTGGCCAATGTTGGTGCGGCGGATGGCGACGGTGACGATCTCGGCGCCGGACGCGCCGATCGCTTCCCTGGTCTCCGCGAAATCCTTGTACTTGCCGGTGCCGACGAGCAGGCGCGAGGCGTAGGCCTTGCCGGCGATGGTGAGCTGATCCATGAGGTGAGTACTCCTTAACCTGACAGCGACCGTCAGCCGCCACCGACGGCGACGACGATCTCCAGCTTGTCCCCGTCGTCGAGGGCGGTTTCGGCGTGACGGCTCTTCGGCACGATCTCGCCATTGCGCTCGACGGCGATCCGCTTGCCGGCCAGCCCGAGCTCGTCGAGCAGGGCGGTCACGGTCAGCGGAACGGGGAACTCACGGCTCTCGCCGTTGATCGTCAGTTTCATCGGGGAAGCGAACGGGGGAAAGCGCGAATTTTAGCACGCAGCCCCGGCGGCTCCGGCGGCAAAGCGCTCACCGCTCCGCCGCAGTGCGGCGTCGAATTGGTGCACTGCAACTTGACCCGGCCTCGCCTCGCCCCGACAATGATTCAAACGTTCGTTTTAATGCTGGCGTCAGCAATGCAGGCCGGAGCGATCCGGTTGCCGTCGCCCGCTTCCATCCACACGACCAGAAAAGGGAACCGCCATGGGACAGTACCAACCACCGCTGCGCGACATGCAGTTCGTGTTGCACGAGCTTCTCGAAGTTGAAGGTGCGCTGGCCGAGATGCCGACGCACGCCGAGACCAACCGCGAGCTGATCGACCAGATCATCGAAGAGGGCGGCAAGTTCTGCGCCGAGGTGATCTTCCCGCTCAACCAATCCGGCGACCGCGAGGGCTGCCGCTGGGACAACGGCGAGGTCACCACCCCGACCGGCTTCAAGGAAGCCTACGTGCAGTACCGCGAGGCCGGCTGGCCGGCGCTCACTTGCGACCCGGACTTCGGCGGCCAAGGGCTGCCGCAGGTGGTCAACAACGCGCTGTACGAGATGATGAACTCGTCGAACCAGGCATGGACGATGTACCCCGGCCTGTCGCACGGCGCCTACGAGTGCATCCACGCGCACGGCTCGGCCGAGCTGAAGCGCGCCTACCTGCCGAAGCTGGTCTCCGGCGAATGGACCGGCACCATGTGCCTGACCGAGCCGCACTGCGGCACCGACCTCGGCATCCTGCGCACCAAGGCCGAACCGCAGGCCGACGGCAGCTACGCGATCAGCGGCACCAAGATCTTCATCTCCTCCGGCGAACACGACATGGCGGAGAACATCGTGCACCTGGTGCTCGCCCGCCTGCCGGACGCGCCGGCCGGCACCAAGGGCATCAGCCTGTTCGCCGTGCCGAAGTTCGTGCCGGCTGCCGACGGTGCGCTCGGCCCGCGCAACGGCGCCGTCTGCGGCTCGATCGAGCACAAGATGGGCATCCACGGCAATTCGACCTGCGTGATGAACTTCGACGCTGCCAAGGGCTGGCTGCTCGGCCAGCCGCACAAGGGCCTCAACGCCATGTTCGTGATGATGAACGCGGCGCGCCTCGGCGTCGGCATGCAGGGCCTCGGCCTCACCGAAGTCGCCTACCAGAACTCGCTGGCCTATGCCCGCGAGCGCCTGCAGAGCCGTTCGCTGACCGGCGCCAAGGCCAAGGACAAGGCCGCCGACCCGATCATCGTGCACCCCGACGTGCGCCGCATGCTGCTGACGCAGAAGGCCTACGCCGAGGCCGGCCGCGCCTTCTCCTACTTCGTCGCACTGGAACTCGACCGCTCGCTCGACCACCCCGACGAGAAGGTGCGCCAGGAAGCCGACGACGTCGTCGCGCTGCTCATACCGATCATCAAGGCCTTCCTCACCGACAACGCCTTCGAGTGCACCAACCTCGGCCTGCAGATCTTCGGCGGCCACGGCTTCATCAGCGAGTGGGGCATGGAGCAGTACGTCCGCGACGCACGCATCAACCAGATCTACGAAGGCACCAACACCATTCAGTCGCTCGACCTGCTGGCACGCAAGGTGCTCGCCGACCAGGGCGCGAAGCTGAAAAAGTTCGGCCGCCGCGTCGAGGCCTTCGTCATCGCCAACAAGGACGACGCGAAGATGGCCGAGTTCATCGCGCCGCTCGCCGACGTCGCCGAAAAGCTGCAGAAGCTGACCATGGAAATCGGCATGAACGCGATGCGCAACCCGGACGAGGTCGGCGCCGCCGCCGTGCCCTACATGAAGGTCGCCGGCCACCTGGTGTTCGCCTACTTCTGGGCGCGCATGGCGAAGATTGCGCTGGCGAAGCAGGAATCGGGCGACAGCTTCTACCAGGCCAAGCTGGCCACCGCGCGCTTCTATTTCGCCAAGCTGCTGCCGGAAACGGCGACGGCGATCCGCCAGGCCCGCGCCGGCGCCGCGCCGCTGATGGCGCTGGAGGAAGCCTTGTTCTGATCGGTTGCGCGGTCAGTCTTGGGGCTCCTGCGGGAGCCCCGTTTTTTTGTGATTAGCCATACCGCCAAGCCCGTCATTCCGGGGCCGGAGCGCAGTCTCCGGAACCCGGAATCCAGAAACGCTGCACTGGCAGCCGAACCGGCCAAGCCGACTTGCCAATTTTTGCCAAGACCTCTAGGATTTCTCCATGAGCACGATGAACATCTCCCTCCCCGAATCCCTCAAGGCGTTCGTCGACGACCAAGTCAGCCAGCGCGGCTACGGCACGAGCAGCGAGTATGTGCGCGAGCTGATCCGCAAGGACCAGGATCGCCTGGAACTGCGGCAGCTGATGCTGGCGGGAGCGGCTTCGGCGCCGGCGGCTGCGGCTGACGCTGCATATTTCGAAGGCTTGCGCGACCGCGTCCGGCAACGCAGCAAGAAATGAAGGCCAAGCCGGTCGTCCCGCGCGAACAGGCCAACCGGGATGTCGACGCGGCGCTCGATCACTACCTGAGCGAAGGCGCCGCGCCGGCGGCGCTCGGATTCATCGATGCACTGGAGCGCGCCTACGCGCACATCGCGCGCCACCCGGCGGCCGGCTCGCCGCGCTACGCCCACGAACTGAATCTGCCCGGCCTGCGCTTCCACCCGCTGGCCCGCTACCCCTACCTCGTTTTCTACGTCGAGCGGGAACAGCACATCGAGGTGTGGCGCGTACTCCACGGGAAACGGGACATTCCCGCCTGGATGAACGACGACGACCGCGGCTGAAGCGCGGATCGCGGACCGGCTACGCCGCCGCGCCGTGCTTCTGCAGCGTTTCCCAGCCGACACAGGCCAGCCAGATATGGCGAGGAATCCGCTTCTCCCCGTTGCGGTAATAGATCAGCATGCGGCGGCTGATCCCGAGCACTGCCGCGGCCTGATCGATGGTCAGCCCGTTATCGTGCATCCAGTTCCAGATGCGCTCGTGGCCGATACCGCCGGCCTGCTCCACGGCCAGGTTGCGCAGGTTGTCGCCGGCGAGGTCGATCTCGCCGTCCCCGAACTCGACCGCACGGCCGAACGCGCCGATCCGGGCGGTAGAAAACAGCGCCGCCTTGCGCAAGGGCTTGAGCACGGAAGCCGAGCGGACCCATTCCGTCAGGTCAACCTCGAACTCCGCGCCATCGGCATACGCCAAGGCCAGACGAAGCTTGTCCAGCGGCTTGACCCCGCTCAGGTGGAAAATGTCTTGGCGTTTGCTCATGAGCGCAACTCCAGGAAACGACGCATCAACAACTCCCTGTTCTCCGGAACGGCGGCCCATTCGAGGGCCTCGCGAATGGCCCGGACATCCCGCGGCCCTTCCAGAATCTCGCCGTCTTCGATTCGCACCAGCCACTCTCTGCCGTCGCTGGCCACCACATGAAAATGTGGCGGCAGGTGATCCTTGGGGTAGAGGTTGATCTGGCAGGCGGCGAATGGACGAATCCGTGGCATGAGGGCATGTTAGTGCAATGGTTGCACTCTGTCTATTCAGCGCTGGCGAGTGTCAACACCCTTTTGCGGCCTTCCACGTCCCGTCTGGTCGGCATGCTGGCCACGCAACGGCACAGCCTCCTGCCGCACGACAGGCAGGAATCGACCACGGAACCTTTTACGCACTTATTTTCAGCGGATACGTGTAGCCGAGACGGTCTCATTGTCATCGGTGTTTATCAGTTTATCGTCGCACGCGACGATCTCTGTTATTGGCAGCCATAGAGCAGAATCAATTGCATCTACAACATCAACCTCCCAAATCGAACCGTCTTCAAGCATTACGATCCTTCCATCATTTGAGACAGACTGAATCCAGTGACCTGACTCGCAGTTCGAGGACGAGTAGCGGCGACCACGGGGAACCGGCATTTTGCCAATGTACTGTTTACGTTCCTCTGCAACGCGACCTTCCGCCGCCAGAGTTTGGGAGAACTGCTCCTTGGTGAGCATAGACTTGTCGCAGAGTATTGGGTAACGACCTGTTAGACATGTGCGCAAGTTTTCGGATTGCTCAGCGGCCAAAACTTGCCTTAGCTCAGGCTCGGATAGTAGGTTCTTCTTGCACAGTGCCTTGTAGCGCCCCATGAGGCACGTTTTGAGGTTCTCTCGTTTTTCGGCGGACAGAACCTGTAGAGCCTCTTCAGCGGTCAGTTTGTTTCGATTACAGAGCACGGGATAGCGCCCGGTTAAACAGGTTTTCAGATTCTCTCGGTGCTCTGCACTCTCGGCTTTCTTCAACTCGTCCGCGCTAAGCCAGTGTTTCTTGCAAATAGCCGGATAACGGCCACCAAGGCACGTTGTCAGGTTCTGTGCTCTCTCGAAGTCGGATTGGGCGGCTACTCGTGTAGAGGTCATTCCAGAAAGTACCGCCATAAAAATCAAGATGGTAGTACGCGTCACAGTGCCGCCCCATGCAATCTGAAATGACGGGCACAACTGGCGCCAGGCAGCGCGCAGTTGGGCCGCCGAGTTGACGCGTTGGTTACGCAATGGGCGTATAAGCCATTGCATACAAAGAACTCATCCCATGCGTTAACAGCTCGAGTCGCCCACTCTTCCACAGCTAGGCGTGTTCCGTTCTTGCTCTGGATTTTAAACCGACATTTTTGCCCCCCTGCTCGCACAATGGTTTCTGACGTCGCCGACAATTTGGCCTTATCAAATACCGGCGGATGCTTTTTATAAGGGGGCCTTTCTAGGTCCAATTTTACGTGCTTACTCGCGTTGCTGAGATCACGGAATACTCCGAGTTCCTCGCGGGAGTTGAGCCATTCATAAGCCGCTTGCTCGAGAGCCGGTTTATACGCCTTTACCCAGTCGACTACGTGGTAAACCGTCACAGAAAAATTAAAGACGCTATCGGGGACTACTTTACCGTCCCAGTGTGCAAGGTCTCTGGTCAATATCTCTCGATCACGCTTCGCTTTTTCCAGAAGGTACCTCGGTCCTTCGTACATGTCCTTGATCGGATACACACCAGTCTCCCTCTTGAACCTAGCAGGCGGTTGAAATTCGCCAACGACGGTTAGGACCCACTGAGTCCGTTAAATAACTTCATACCCATGCAGCAACTATGCTGTAGACATTGCCAGCCATAACAAGTTTTCCGCGATAATCCCCCGTCTCCATTTCCCCGGACCTCCGCCATGCGCCGCCTCTCCCTGCTCGCCGCCCTGTTCGCCGTCGCCGGCCTCGCCCACGCCGACCTGAAGGTCGGCGTCATCGCTTCGTCGACCGGCGTCACCGCCGTCGTCGGCATGCCGCAGAAGAACACCGTCGCGTTGCTGCCGGCCGAGATCGGCGGGCACAAGGTCGAGTACGTGGTGCTCGACGACGCCTCCGATCCGACCAATGCGGTGACCAGCGTCAAGAAGCTGCTCACAGAGCACAAGGTCGATGCGCTGATCGGGCCGACGACGACGCCGGCGGCGCTGGCGATGCTCGACTTCGTCGCCGAGGCGAAGACGCCGCTGCTGACCACGGTCGGTTCGTCGTCGCTGGTGCAGCCGATGGACGAGAAGCGGAAGTGGGTGTTCAAGACGACGCAGAACGACGACCTGATCGCCGAGGCGGTGATCGCGCACATGACGGCGAGCGGCGTGAAGACGGTCGGCTTCGTCGGTTTCAACGATCCCTACGGCGAGAACTGGTTCAGGGTGTTCGCGCCAATGGCCGAGAAGGCCGGGCTGAAGATCGTTGCCAGCGAGCGCTACACGCGCACCGACCAGTCGGTCACCGGGCAGGCGCTGAAGCTCTTGGCGGCGAAGCCGGACGCGGTGTTCGTCGCCGCCACCGGCGGCCCGGCGGTGCTGCCGCAGGCGGCGCTGGCCGAGAGGGGCTACCGGGGCAAGCTGTACCAGACGCACGGCGTCGCCACCAACGACTTCATCCGCCTGGGCGGCGCCAGGGTCGAAGGCACGCTGATGGCCGGCGGGCCAATGCTGGTCGCCGACGACCTGCCGGCGGCGAATCCGGTGAAGGCCGTGGCGCAGGGCTACATCAAGGCCTACGAGGCGAAGTACGGCGCCGGCACGACCTCGACCTTCGGCGCCAACACCTTCGACGCCGGCCTGCTGCTGACGAAAGCGGTGCCGGTGGCGCTGAAGAAGGCGAAGCCGGGAACGCCGGAGTTCCGCGCCGCGTTGCGCGACGCGCTGGAGACGACCAAGGAAGTAACCGGCGCGCAGGGCGTCTTCAACATGAGCGCCGCCGACCACAATGGCATGGACGGCCGCGCCCGCGTGATGATGACGGTGAAGGGCGGCCGCTGGACGCTGGTGCCGTGAGCGCCGCCAGGCGGAGCGACACATGACCGGCTTCGAGAATTACCACGAGGAACTCGCCGCGCTCGACCACGAGATCATGCACTACGCGCAGCTCTGCGGCGTCGAGGTGTCCGACCATGCGGCGATCCACTACTGCCTCACCCAGCATCACGACACCTGGGCCGCCGACAAGCCGCGCGAGACCCTGCAGGGCCTGCTGATGCTGCGGCTGAAGGTCGAGGAGGAAATGCTGCGCCTCGGCATGCAGCCGCCGCAACTCGGCGGCTGGTAGCCGGGCAAAAGGCAGCGCCGCAGACTCAGGCCAGGCGGAAACGCCCGGCGCTGGCGCGCGCCGCCTGCAGCAGCGCCAGCAGGCGCTCTGGCGACGGCGACAGTTCCTCGGCGAGGATTTCCCCTACCCGCCCGATCGCCGCCTCGGCGGCGGCGGCGTCGATGAACAGCGCCCGCGTCCGCCGCGCGAGCACGTCCTCGATCGTGCGCGCGCCTTCGCAGCGGAACGCGAACCGGACCATCGCCTCGCTATACGGCAGCGCTGGATGCAGCGCAACGCCGGCACCGGGCAGCGCCGCGACGGCGGCGGCGTCGCTGCCGTAGACGCCGCCGCCGCTGTCGGCGGCGCAGCCGTGCAGGCGCAGTTCACGCGTCTCGCAGACTCCCGCCGGCAGGCCGGCGACCGCCGCCGCCCGGTCGACGACCTGCTCGGCCATCCAGCGGTAGGTGGTCCATTTGCCGCCGGTGACGGTGAGCAGGCCGCTGTCGCCGACGACGATGGCGTGCTCGCGCGACAGCGACGCCGACGATCCGCCGCCGTGGCTGCCACTCGCCGCCGGCGCCAGCAGCGGCCGCAGGCCGGCGAAGACGCTGCGCACGTCGCTGCGCTGCGGCGGTCGCGCCAGCACGCCGGCAGCGGTACGCAGCAGGAAGTCGACCTCGCCGGCAAGCGGCTGCGGCTCATCCGGCAGGTCGTCGCGCGCGGTGTCCGTGGTGCCGATCAGTACCTTGCCCAGCCACGGAATGGCGAACATGACGCGGCCGTCCTCGGTTTCCGGCACCAGCAGCGCGCTGTCGCCGGGCAGGAAAGCGGCGTCGACGACGAGATGGATGCCCTGGCTCGGCGTCAGCAGCGGCGCGGCGCCGGCGTCGTCGAGGCGGCGCACGGCGTCGGCGTAGACGCCGGTGGCGTTGATCACGACGCGGGCGCGCACCGCGAACTCCTCGCCGCTCTCGGCGTCGCGCAGTTCGGCGCCGCAGACGCGGCCGCCGGCCTTGAGCAGGCCGGCGAGCGCGCAGTAGTTGAGGCAGGTGGCGCCGAGGTCGCGCGCGCTGCGCATCAGCGTCACCGCCAGCCGGGCGTCGTCGAACTGCGCGTCCCAGTAGCGGACGCCGCCAACGACGCCGTCGCTGCGCAGTCCGGGCAGCGCGGCCAGCGTCTGCCGGCGGTCGAGCAGCGCCGAGGCGGCGATGCCGCGGGCGCCGGCGAGCAGGTCGTAGAGCTTGAGCCCGGCGGAATAGCGCAGGCGCTCGCCGAGCCCGCGCGCCGGGATGACGAAGGGTAGCGGCCGCACCAGCGGCGCGGCGTTGGCCAGCAGCCGGGCGCGCTCGGCCAGCGCGTGGCGCACCAGCGACAGGTCGCCCTGGCGCAGGTAGCGGACGCCGCCGTGGATCAGCTTGGTGCTGCGCGACGAGGTGGCGCCTGCGTAGTCGCCGCGCTCGACGAGCAGCGTGCGATAGCCTCGCGCCGCGGCGTCGACCGCGCAGCCGAGGCCGGTGGCGCCGCCGCCGACGACCAGCACGTCCCACAGCGGCTCGTGGCGCAGCCGGTCGAGATCGGCGGCACGCTCGCCGGACGCCGCCATCAGTCGCCCTCGGCCCAGTCGAGGCTGCGCGCCACCGCCCGCCGCCAGCCGGCGAGCAGCGCCTGCCGGCGGTCGGCCGACAGCGCCGGCTCGAAGCGGTGCGCCACGCGCCAGTGCGCGTCGAGTTCGGCCTCGTCCTGCCAGAAGCCGACCGCCAGCCCGGCGAGGAAGGCGGCGCCGAGCGCCGTGGTTTCGGTGACCTGCGGCCGCAGCACCGGCACGCCGAGCAGGTCGGCCTGGAACTGCAGCAGCAGGTCGTTGGCGGCGGCACCGCCGTCGACGCGCAGCTCGGCCAGCGGCTCGCCGGCATCCTCGACCATCGCCTGCAGCAGCTCGGCGCTCTGGAAGGCGATCGCCTCCAGCGCGGCGCGGGCGATGTGCGCGCGCGTGCTGCCGCGGGAGAGGCCGAGCAGCGCGCCGCGGGCGCGCGGGTCCCAGTACGGCGCACCGAGGCCGGCGTGGGCCGGCACCAGATAGACGCCGCCGCTGTCCGGCACCGACGCGGCGAGCGCCTCGACCGCGTCTGCCGAGTCGATCAGGCCGAGCCCGTCGCGCAGCCACTGGACGACGGCGCCGCCCATGAAGACGCTGCCTTCGAGCAGGTAGGTGGTATCGCCGCCGCGCCGCCAGCCGATCGTGCTCAGCAGGCGCTGGTGCGATTCGATCGGCCGCGCGCCGGTGTTGAGCAGCAGGAAGCAGCCGGTGCCGTAGGTATTCTTGGCCATCCCCGGCCGCCGGCAGGCCTGGCCGAAGGTCGCCGCCTGCTGGTCGCCGGCGAGCGCGGCGAGCGGGATCCCGGCACCGAGCCAGTGCGCGCCGATGTCGCCGACGACGACGCTGCTGTCGACCACCTGCGGCAGCAGCGCGGCGGGGATGTCGAGCAGCGCCAGCAGCTCGTCGTCCCAGCAGCGGCGGTGGATGTCGAAGAGCATGGTGCGCGCGGCGTTGGAGACGTCGGTGACGTGCGCGCGGCCGTCGGTAAATTTCCACGCCAGCCAGCTGTCGACGGTGCCGAAGGCGAGTTCGCCGCGCTCGGCGCGGGCGCGCGCGCCAGGCACGTGGTCGAGCAGCCACTTGAGCTTGGTCGCGGAGAAGTAGGGGTCGAGCAGCAAGCCGCTGCGCGCGGCGAGCAGCGCGCCATGCCCGGCCGCCGCCAGCGCCGCGCAGGTAGCGGCGGTGCGCCGGTCCTGCCAGACGATCGCCGGCGCCAGCGCCTGGCCGCTGGCGCGATCCCAGAGCAGCGTCGTCTCGCGCTGGTTGGCGATGCCGACGGCGGCGACGCGGGAAGCATCGACGCCGCTGTCGCGCAGCACGGCGCGGGCGACCGCGAGCTGGCTCCGCCAGATTTCCTCGGGGTCATGCTCGACCCAGCCGGGCTGCGGATACGACTGCGCGAATTCCTGCCGCGCCGTGCCACAGGGGCGGCCGTCGCGGTCAAAGAGGATGGCGCGGGAGCTGGTCGTCCCCTGGTCGAGGGCGAGGACGTAGTCGCAACGGCTGGCCGCGCTGACGCTCATGGCAGATCCTGAACAAGGACGACGCTAGCAGTATAGCGAGGCGACCCGGCCGCCGGTGGATCGAGCCTGCCGCCGTGGTCTGCTAGAATCGGATGTCTTAAAACACCTTGGCCACGCGCGAACCCGCGTCGGGTGGCCAACACCATGGACATAGTTCTCCTGCTGCTGCTGATCCTCGTCAATGCCGCCTTCGCCATGTCGGAAATGGCGGTCGTCTCCTCCCGCAAGTCCAGGCTGCAGAGCCTCGCCGAGGACGGCAGCATCGGCGCCGACGCGGCGCTGGAGCTGCACCAGAACCCCTCCAACTTCCTGTCCACGATCCAGGTCGGCATCACCAGCGTCGGCATCCTCAGCGGCGCCATCGGCGAAGCCGTGCTCGCCGACCCGCTGACCGGCTGGCTGGCCGCCATCCCGCTCGTCGCCCCCTACGCCCGCGGCATCGCACTGACGATCACCGTCGTCGGCCTCACCTATTTCTCGGTGGTGATCGGCGAGCTGGTGCCGAAGCAGCTCGCGCTGCTGGCACCGGAAGGGATCGCCTCGCTGATCGCGCGGCCGATGCAGCTGCTCGCCAGCATCACCCACCCGCTGGTGATCGTGCTGTCCACGTCGTCGTCGCTGGTGCTGCGCCTGTTCGGCGCCCGCCGCAAGGAAGAGCCGCCGGTCACCGACGACGAGATCAAGGTGTTGATGGAGCAGGGCGCCGAGGCCGGCGTCTTCCACGAGAGCGAACAGGCGATCGTCTCCAACGTGCTGCGTCTCGACGAGCAGCGCATCGGCGCGATCATGACGCCGCGCCGCGACATGTGCGTGATCGACCTCGACGACGGCGACGAAGCGGTGCGGCAGCAGATCATGGACAGCGAATACTCGCGCCTGGTGATCTGCCGCGACGGCCTCGACCACATCCTCGGCGTGCTGCAGAAGGGCGACCTGCTGAAGAAGGCGCTGCCCGGCCATCCGGTCGGCATCGCCGACATCGAGGCGGTGCTGCATCCGCCACTCTACGTGCCGGAAGCGGTGTCGACGACGCAGCTGCTGGAGAACTTCCGCCGTGCCCGTCTGCAGTTCGCGCTGATCGTCGACGAATACGGCGAGGTGCAGGGGCTGGTGACGCTGACCGACGTGCTGTCGTCGATCGTCGGCGAACTGGTCGAGCCGGAGGCACCGGAAGACCGCGACATCATCCAGCGCGACGACGGTTCGTGGCTGGCCGACGGCGACATCGGCATCGAGCGCCTGAAGGCCCAGCTCGACATCGGCGACGACCTGCCGGGCGAGGAGGAGAACAGCTTCCACACGCTGGGCGGCTTCGTCATGCACATGCTCGGGCGCATCCCGGTGCCGGCCGACCATTTCCTCGCCAGCGGACTGCGCTTCGAAGTGATGGACATGGACCGCAACCGCGTCGACAAGGTGCTGATCAGCGCCGTTCCGGAGCAGGGAGAGGAAACGGCCGGCTGACGCCGCTGCGTCGTCACGCCCCCGCCAACAGGCCAGGCGCGAGCTTGGCCTGTTGCCTTTTCACCCCCGTTGCGCAACCAACGGCTGCGGGCGTCGCCGTCGCCGTTCCCTCAGGGCGAGGTCTCCCTGCCGCGCGCGCTCCAGCAGCCACGGCCGCGCTTCCGTCCAGCAACACGGAATTCAAGACCCGGCGTCAAGGAGGCTTCCGGCAGACGGTGCTCCGATTAGATTGCGACTTGAAAATAGCCAATGAAGCTATTTCTGGTGCTCACATCCTGTCGGCCGGGCGCGTTTGATTGGATTTCGTGCTATTTTTCAACCATGGATGCAAATTCTCGACACCAAGTAATCAAGCGGCTACAGACGGGTCTTCCTCGTGGAGCACCGTTCGACTTGGCCACCCTGGCGCCGCTCGGGGTGTCGCCGCAGCTCGCCGCGCGCTATGCCGAGGGGGGCTGGCTCGTGCGCCTGGCTCAGGGCGTGTACGCCTTCCCCAACGACGATTTCGGGGTCTACGGTGCGCTGAAGTTCCTGCAACAACGCGTGCCCGGCCTGCACATTGGCGGCAAGAGCGCGCTGGCTCTGCAGGGCGTACGGCACAACCTGGGCAGCCGCGACACGCTGGTGCTGTGGGGGGATAACCGCTTCGCGCTGCCGGCCTGGTTCATGTCGCGCTTCCCGGCGCGCTACGTCCATGCCGGCCTGTTCGACTGGCCGGATGCGATGCTGGCGAGCAAGACCTTGGTGACACCCCCTGGCCTGCCCGATAGCCTGCGCGTGTCGGCCTCCGAACGCGCCGTGCTGGAACTGCTGTACGAAGCCGGCACCAAGCAAAGTCTGGAAGAAGCTCGCAACCTGTTCGACGGCCTGCGCTCGCCACGCAAGGAGCTGCTGGGCCAATTGCTGTCCTGCTGCACGAGCGTGAAGACCGTGCGCCTGTTCCTCACCTGGGCGCGCGAGACCGGAGTGGCGGATGCCGACGATCTGCTGGCACGACATCCCTTGCGCACAGGCAGCAAGAAGCGCTGGATGAGCCGGCTCGCCGACGGCACCCTGTTGAGCCTGAACCCGCATGGATAGAAGCTACGCCGACACCGTTCGCCTGCTGCTGGCCGTTGCGCCCGAGGTCTTCGCCAATGACATCTTCGCCATGAAGGGCGGCACGGCGATCAACCTGTTCGTGCAGGACATGCCCCGCCTGTCGGTGGACATCGACGTGGTGTATCGCCCCTGGCAAGTGCAGCGCGAGGAGGCACTAAACGCGATCAACGGCGAGTTGGCCGCCATCGCGCAGCGGGTCGCGCCGCTCGGCATGCAGACGCGCCTGATTCCCGGCAAGGATCTCGACGACACGAAGTTGATCGTCGAGAATGACACCAGCCAAGTCAAGATCGAAGTGAACGTCGTCTTCCGCGGCACGGTGCTGCCGGTGGAACACAAGCCGCTGAGCGCCAAGACCAGCGACCTGTTCGGCATCGAGTTCGAGGCGCCGATCCTTGCGCGTGACGAGCTTTATGCAGGAAAGCTGGTGGCGGCCCTGGATCGACAGCACCCACGCGACCTGTTCGACGTTTGGCAGCTCTACGAATCGGGCGGTCTCGGCGACGGCATGGTCGAGTGCTTCGTGCTCTACCTGGCCGGACACAACCGGCCGCCGCATGAAGTGCTGTTCGGCAACGACAAGGACATTGCTCCCGAATATGAGCGTGCTTTCGTCGGCATGACCGAAGTGGACTGCCCGCTGGAGACGCTGCTGGAGACCCGTGTCCGGCTGCGGCAGGAACTGTCACGACGGCTGACCGCAGGCCAGAAGCGGTTCCTGAGCGGATTGGTGCGCGCCGAGCCTAACTGGTCGCTGGTGCAATGCCAGCATGCCGCCGAATTGCCGGCCTTGCGCTGGAAGCTCGCCAATCTGGTGGCCTTCCGCAAGCGACGTCCCGCAGACTTCTCGGCACAAGCCGACGCGCTTGACGCTGGCCTGGGCCAGGCCTGACGACGATCCTGCAGCTTCCCGGATTGCCGAGCTTGCCCCATGCCGCATTGATCGTGGTGCCGGAACGTCGAGTTGCGACCGGACAGTAGCGACGACCCCCCTCCTGCTATACCTTTGGACCGCTTCATTGCGCGCCTGCACGCTCAGATGGACGAGTGACGGACGGGCAATGCCGCCGCCCCTATCAGGAACTACGTTTTTTCAAAACCGTTGCGCAACGAACAGCCGCGCGCGCCGCCGGCCTTCCCTCAGGGCGAGGTCTCCCTGCCGCGCGCACGCTCCAGCAGCCACGGCCACTCTTCCGCCCAGCAGCAGTCGTGCCCGAAGTCGGTGATGTAGATCAACTGGCCGCCGCGCCGGCTGACGAAGCGGGCGGTGAACAATGGGGGTACGACATCGTCTTCGCCGCCGACGAAGTGCGTCGCCGGCAGAGCGGCCGGCAGCGACGGCCTCTCGATCGGATCGTCCGCGGGATCGAGCGGCCCCACCATGTTCAGGTCCACCCATTCGGCCAGCGCCAGCGGCGCAGCGACGGTGATCAGTTCGCCGACGTCCTGGCGCCGCGTCGCCAGCAGCGTCGCGATCGCGCCGCCGCCGGCGTAGCCGACCAAGCTGATCGTCCGGGCACCGCTGCGCCGCTTGAGATCGTCGACCGCCGTATTCATCGACTCCAGCACTGCCGCGGAATAACGGCGCGCCACCCAGTGCTGGCTGTCGCAACCGGGGTGTGCAGCATCGGCCAGGTACTGGCAGGGGCGGGCCAGGTAGGCGACCATCGGCGAGTCGTCCTGGTGCGCCATCCGCAACGCCTGCGGCGTTCTCGGCGTCGGCTCGAACGGCTTGTACGGCGACGGCCGGCCGCTTCCGTCGCCTTCGACGTAGATCACCAGAACGGGGTCGGCGCGCCGCTGGCGGAGCAGCGTAAACAGCCGGAAGGGTTTCGATTCGACCGTTTCGGCCCGGTAGCCATGCCCCGTCGCCCAGGATTCGATTTCCGCCAGCGTCGCCCCGGACTTCGGCCCGAGCCCGGCACAACCGCCGAGCAGCAGCCCGGCGCAGACTGCCGCCGCCCCGACCCCTGCCCGGATGCGCACGTTCGTTTCCGGCAACGGGACTACCCGCGGCGGGCCGACGGCTGCGGGAAGCAATGAGAACTCACGGGCATTTTCCCTTCCTCCGAGCAAAGAACAGACGGATATGCCGGAAGCAACACTGTCTGTCGCTCGGGGATTCTGCAGCAGGCACCGACAAACGGCAAATCGACGGCCGGCTACGGATCGGTGCAAGGGAAGGGAGATTGGGAAGGTGGAGCGGGCGATGGGAATCGAACCCACGGCTCTAGGCGGGTAAGGAGGCGACCTCGCGGCCACCCCCTCCCCTAAGAACCGTACGTGCAAGTTTCCCCGCATACGGCTCAAGCAACCCTTAAGCATCCCTACTTGAACATAGAAATGCCGGCAGGGCCGTGATTCTCAAGAACATGGTGCTGCTTATGGCAATTCGGATGCAGCAAAACCAGATTGGTCAGCTTGTCCGAACCTCGTTCTGATCGCTTGATTATGTGGTGCAAGTGCCACCCAGTATCTCTCGTGATCTTCTGGTCGCAAGCAGGGCAGAGACCTTCCTGCCACCACCACAACCAGCGAAGCTTGCGCCGTCCTTCGAGCGTCTTGTCCATGCGCTGCGCAAGCCGTTTGGAGAAGTACCCGTCGAACGATGGATCGTATGGATTCGCGTCAGCCATGATCTTGGTGTGGGGCCGTTTCCGGTACCCCGCCAAGGTTGGCAGCAACTTATCCTGATCCGCAAAAAGCCAGTCGCGCCCCTTGAGGCACTTGAAGTAACGCTGTTTGATCCACCGCTTCCCCTTGTTCGGATGACGGCGACACGCCCAGCGCCACAGTGCTTGCCAGATTTGATGGTCGCATCTTGCAAACGTCTGGGATGCCATCTGACTTCGATGATAGTTGGCCCACCCCCGTATTACCGGGGTCAGTTTCTCGATCACCTCAATCTGTCTGGCCGCCTTTCTTTCTCGCAGCAGGTCGCGGATTTTCCCCAAGAACGATTTGGCATTTTTCTTCGATGGCTGGGTTATCAGCATTCGATTGAAATACCTGACATTCCACCCCAAGAAGTCGAAGCCCTCTGTCACTGGTGTGATTTTGGTTTTCTTCTCCGAGAGGACGAGGCCCCGAGTAGCGAGGAATTTCTCCACCAAGGGTTTGACCTTCTCTTCCAGATACTCTTTCGAGCTACCCGTGATGATGAAGTCGTCCGCGTAGCGCACTAGATTGACCTTTGCCGCACGTGCGTCCCGCACTGTTCGGAACAGTGTGGTTAGCTCGTGCTGCAGCCCATCCAGTGCCAAGTTCGCCAGAACCGGGGAGATGATGCCTCCCTGTGGCGTGCCTGCTTGCGTCGGGAAAAGCTTTCCCGTTTCGATGAAACCCGCTTTCAACCACTTCCGAAGAGTGCCTTTGTCCATGCAGACATTGGCGACCAGCCAGTCGTGGCTGATGTTGTCGAAGCAACCTTTGATATCCCCTTCCAGCACCCATTTGGGCGAAGCTTTTCTCCCAAGCACATTGCGCACTTGTTCGATGGCATCCGCTGTCGAGCGCTCACGTCGAAAACCGTAGGAATGGGGATCACCGATCGTTTCGGCGACGGGGTCCAGCGCCAGCAAGTGCAGCGCTTGCATCGCACGATCACGCATGGTGGGTATGCCGAGTGGGCGTTTGTCACCATTTGCTTTCGGGATGTAGATGCGACGTAGCGGTAACGGTTTATATCTCTTGCTACCGAGATCAAGTACCGCTTTCCACTTCGCGTCCGGCGTGCCCCAGGTTTGCTTATCCACTCCTGGAGTTTTCCGGCCTTGATTCTCCGTTACCCTCCTCACAGCCAGTGCTTTCGCACCGGTGGATTTGGTCAGGAGTCTCTGCAGGGCGCGAACTTTCCGCCATTCCCCTGCTTTTGCTGCCTTCGCAATTCTTGTCTGTAGCCTCGCGACAACTTGATAAACCTTGACCCACGAAACGTCGTGCCAAGACTGCCAAGTTGTGGAGGCGACATCACAATCATGCTGACTTGCGTCCATATCAACCTCCGGTTGAATGGAGCGGGTGATGGGAATCGAACCCACGCTATCTGCTTGGGAAGCAGAAGTTCTACCATTGAACTACACCCGCTCTGTCCCCGGAAGGAAAGACGCACTCGCCCCTTGCGGGGATAGTACATCATCCCCGCCGGATGCGATTTACAGACCTGTCTTGCGACAGATCACCTGATGGAAGTTAGCACGCTTTCGCGTCAGGGCATTTACCCCCTATCCCCTCCATTACAGAGAGGCATTCGCTTTTTCCACCATCCTCTACCCCCTACGGCATCAGATAACCTTGCGATTATCCTTGTCTGCCAGACTGGCCAGACCCCGCATTGGGCTTACCGTGTTCCGTACAAGTAACAGGATTGGGAAGGTTCCGCCTTTTCGCCGGTGATACCCGTGTCAGCGTGTTTGCACCAAGCAAGCAAACAACCGATCACATGCCATTTTGGCTGAGCCCGATACTACAAGTTGCCTTTGGCTCATCAAGCTTGACGACGTTTAATAGCGGTTCACTTACGTTAACCATCCAACCCAGCCTAGCGCCTCATTCGGGTGCAACTCCCGAAATCATGCCAGACCCCTCACGGGATATGACATACCCCGTAAGGTGGCTACATTGTCAGAGCGCTTAGCACCCCACCGTTGCCAGTGACGCACCGCTCCTAGACTACCGAGGGCTGAACCCCGGGTTCTGTCACTCCCTTGCGGAAGGCAGAACGATTACTTATACGGCTTACGCCGTTCCATGCCGCAATGGCACAGATTTGGTACTGCTACGTTTTGCACACTATCCACCGCAATGGTGGTGATCCCGCAATGGGATCGGCGTTGTGCAAGGTTGCAGCTAACCTCCGACTCACGTCGCACGCTTGGGAAGCTAGGGTATTACCATTATACGACGCCCGCTCGTTGCGCCCGGGAAGGTGCAGGAGGTCGCATTCTATGCCGATCCGCAGGGGCGTTCAATCCCGCGCCAGGTTGCGGTAGCGGCCGGCGTGGTAAACGAGGGGGAGGCGGGCGGGGTCGTGCGAGAAGCGCTCGACGCGGCCGACGAAGATCAGGTGGTCGCCGCCCGGATGCCGGGTCTCGTTGGCGCACTCGAACCAGGCGCAGCAGCCGTGCAGCAGCGGCGCGCCGCCGACGCCGATGCACAGCTGCAGGTCGCCGAAACGGTCCGGGATGCGCGTCGCGAAGCGTTGCGACACCTCGGCCTGGTCGGCGGCGAGGATGTTCACGACGTAGTGGCTGGCGCTGCGGAAAGCTTCCAGGTTCGGCGAGCCGAGGTCGAGGCTCCACAGCACGAGCGGCGGATCGAGCGATACCGAGTTGAAGGAGTTGACGGTCAGCCCGACGAATTCGCCGTCCGGCGCGCAGGCGGTGACGACGGCGATGCCGGTCGCGAAGCTGCCGAGCGCATCGCGGAAGGCGCGGCAATCGTAGTCGGCGCCGGTCTCCTGCCCGAGCGGGCCGTCGTCGCAGGCGGGGCAGTGGAGACGGGGAGCGACGAGGTCGCGCGCAGTGTTGTCGGAATGGGAACTCATCGATTGGGGCCGTGATAGCATCGGGCAGAGAAGCTGGCGATTATCCCCGCTGCCTGCTACCGCTGTCGACCCTGCTCCCGCTTGAGAATTCCCGTATGAGTGATTTCGCCGCCCGTCTCGTCGCCTGGCAGAAGCTGCACGGCCGTCACGACCTGCCCTGGCAGCGGACGCGCGACCCGTACCGGATCTGGCTGTCCGAGATCATGCTGCAGCAGACGCAGGTGGCAACGGTGATTCCGTACTACGCGCGCTTCCTCGCCCGTTTTCCCGACCTGGCGACGCTGGCGGCGGCGCCGCAGGGCGAGGTGCTCGAACTGTGGGCCGGGCTCGGCTACTACGCGCGGGCACGCAACCTGCACCGTTGCGCGCAACAGATCGTCGCCGAACACGGCGGCAAATTTCCAGAGAACAGCCAAAAGATCGCCGAACTTCCGGGAATCGGAAAATCCACCGCAGCCGCCATCGCGGCCTTTGCCTTTGGCGCCCGCGGCGCCATCCTCGACGGCAACGTCAAGCGGGTGCTGACGCGCTGCTTCGGCATCGACGGCTTCCCCGGCCAGGCGACGGTCGAGCGCCGGCTCTGGGAACTGGCCGAGGCGCTGCTGCCGGAGACCGGGATCGAGGCCTATACGCAAGGGGTGATGGACCTCGGCGCCACGCTGTGCACGCGCAGCCAGCCGCGCTGCGGCGACTGCCCGCAGCGCGGCTTGTGCGTCGCCGAGCGCGAGGGCCGCCAGGCCGAGCTGCCGGCGGCGAAGCCGGCCAGGGCGGTGCCCGAGCGCGAGAGCGTCGTCACGCTGTTCACCGATGGCCGCCGCGTGCTGCTCGAACGCCGGCCGCCAACGGGAATCTGGGGCGGCCTGCTGGCACCGCCGGAAGGCCGGCCGCCGGAGCTGGCCGCACGTTTCGGGCTGCGCGCCGGCGCCTGCGAGGAATTGCCGGAGTTGCGCCACAGCTTCACGCATTTCCGGCTGACGCTGCGGCCGCTGCGCTGCACCGTCGACTCGCCGCCGCTGACCGCCGCCGACGGCGCGGCACAACTGGAATGGGTGGAATTCGAAAAATGCGGGTCGGCGGCCTTGCCGGCGCCGATCCGCAAGCTGCTGACGCGCCTCGCCGCCGAGTAGCGCGCGGCCGGCTACTTGACCAGCCCGCGCTGCGCCAGATACTTGAAGAGGATTTCCAGGCGCGACACGGCGTCGTCGAGTTCAAGCAGCTTTTGCTTGGCCAGCAGTTGCACCGGCATCACCTCGGTCAGCCGGTAGCCGACCCAGGCGGCATCGTTCCAGGCATGCGGCAGCGGCATCCGGTCCGGCCCGATGTCGGAGGCGACTTTTTCCAGCAGCGGCACCAGCCCGCGCTGCGCCGCCGGCACGGCGACCGCCGCGTCCTCGGGCAGCAGTTCGACCTCCGCGCGCAGCAGGCCGTCGGCCTCGCTGCGGGTCGCCAGCAGGCGGAAGCGGCGGCCGCCGCGCACGCCGAGCTGCAGGATGCCGAGCTCCTCCATGTCCCAGCTGACGACGTGCGCCAGCGTGCCGACCCGGTGCGGCACCGCCGGCTCGCCGACCTCCTGGCCGCTGGCGATCAGGCAGACGCCGAACGGCGCCTCGCGGCGCATGCAGTCGGCGGTCATGTCGAGGTAGCGCTTCTCGAACACCTTCAGCGCCAGCATGCCGCCGGGGAACAGCACCGACTTCAGCGGGAAGAGCGGAATCTCCAGCCGTTCCGGCGCCGGTGGCGGCACCGGTTTCGCGGGCGCCCGGAAGCGGTCGAACCAGCTCACTGCGCCGCTCCCGCCGTTGCCTGGCGGCCGAGCGGGGCGCTCACTCCTCGCCCCAGCGCTTGGTCAGCGCATGCGCGACGCCGAGCTGGTCGAGGACGCGGGCGACGACGAAATCGACGACGTCCTGCACCGTCTGCGGATGGTTGTAGAAGCCGGGGTTCGGCGGCAGGATGACGGCGCCGGCACGGGACAGGCGCAGCATGTTCTCGAGATGGATCGCCGACAACGGCGTCTCGCGCGGCACCAGCACCAGCGGCCGGCGCTCCTTCAGGACGACGTCGGCGGCGCGCTCGATCAGGTTGTCGGCCAGCCCCTGCGCAATCGCCGCCAGCGTACCCATCGAACACGGGCAGACGACCATCGCGTCCGGCGGGTTGGAGCCGCTGGCCACCGGCGCGAACCATTCCTCGCGGCCGTAGACGGCCAGCGTTCCCGGCAGCGTCGCGTAGCACGCGCGGAAGTGCGCGGCGGCGTCCTTCGCCCGCGCCGGCAGGTCGAGGTCCATCTCCTGCTTGGCCACCACCTGCGCCGCCTGCGAGTAGAGCAGCTGCACGTGGCAGCCGGCGGCGAGCAGGCATTCGAGCAGGCGGATGCCGTAGGGCATGCCGGAGGCGCCGGTCAGGGCAAGGCAGACGGTCTTAGGCATGTTGCGGCTCCGCGGGGTCCGGTGGCTGCGACTCGCCGAGCAGGCGAGCGACGATCAGTCCGTTGATGATGCCGAAGAACAGCGCCGCGGCAAAGAACAGCGGCGCCAGCAGGAAGACGCCGTCGTGCGGGATCAGCCAGGCGCGCGCCAGCAGCAGCTGGCCGCCGATGTGGGCGAAGGCGGCGATCAGCGACAGCGTCACCGGCCCGAACCAGCGCCGCGGCAGGCGCTGCGCCAGTGCCAGCGTGGCCAGGCTGGCGGCGGCGCCGGTCAGGCTGAGGAAGAAACCGGGGGCGAGGAAGTGGCCGAGCAGCAGGCCGCCGGCGACAACGCGCAGGCCGCTGACCCAGGCCGCGGTGGCGAAGCCGTAGCGGTAGAGGACGAGCAGCGTGACGATGTTCGCCAGCCCCGGCTTGACCCCCGGCAGCGGCAGCGGGATCGCCGCATCGACCAGCGACAGCGCGATCGCCGCCGCCGCCAGCCGCGCGATGCGGTGGTCGTCCGGGGTCGTCGACAGCTCAATAGGTGATCGAGTCAAAGCCGTTCTTCCGGCCCGCGATCTGCAGGCTGACGTGGTTCGGGGCGCAGATGGCGATCTCGCCGGCGCGCTTCAGCCAGCCCTGGCGGACGCAGTACTGGCGCGGGCCGGGGTCGGCGGCGACGCGCGCGCGGCCGGGTTCGACGGCGATCACCGTGGTGCCGATGGCACCGGCCACTTCCAGCGTGCGCTTGCGCGAGAGGTCGAGCTCGGCGACCACCTCGCCGTCGCGCCGCACCACCGCCCGCTCGCCGGCACCGCCCTGCCACAGCAGCGGGAACGAGGCGGCGACGGCCAGCGCGGAAACGCCGGCGACCACCCAATCGCCGGGGCGCAGCAGGGAAAGCCAGGGGTTGCGTCGCCCCGTCGTGAACGACGAGGCTTGCGCGCGACGCGAGGTCAAGCCAGTTCCCGATGGCGGACCAGCACGCGCGCGCGGCCGGCGAATTCGCGCGCCAGCCACTCGGCGATGAACACCGAGCGATGCTGGCCGCCGGTGCAGCCGATAGCCACCGTCAGGTAGCTGCGGTTGTCGCGGATGAAGGCCGGCAGCCAGCCGGAAACGAAGCGGCGGATGTCGTCGCGCATGCGATGCACGTCCGGCTGGTCGTCGAGGAACTCGGCGACCGCCTCGTCGAGCCCGGTCAGCGGGCGCAGCACCGGATCGTAGTGCGGGTTGGCCAGGCAGCGCACGTCGAAGACGAAGTCCGCGTCGAGCGGCAGGCCGTGCTTGAAGCCGAAGGACTGGAACATCAGCGTCAGCCCCTGCCCCGGTTCGGCCTCGATGAACTGGCGCACCCATTCGCGCAGCGTCGCCGCGGCGAGGTCGCTGGTGTCGATGTGGTGACCGAGGCCGGCGAGGCTCTCCAGCCGCTCGCGCTCCTCGACGATGGCCTCGCCCAGCGAGCGGCCATCCTTCGCCAACGGATGCGCGCGGCGGGTCTCCGAGAAACGCTTCAGGAGGATCTCGTTCTTCGCGTCGAGGAACAGGAATTTCGGCTCCAGGCCCTGGTTGCGCAGCGCGTCGAACTGCTGCGGCAGCATTTCCAGCGAATCGCCGCCGCGGATGTCGACCGCCACCGCGACCTTGTCGTAGCCCTGCTGGTCGAGTTGGCCGACCAGCTGTCGCAGCAGCTGCGAGGGCAGGTTGTCGACGCAGTAGTAGCCGCTGTCCTCAAGCATCTTGAGGGCGATCGACTTGCCGGAGCCGGAAAGGCCGCTGATGAGGACGAGGCGCATGGGCGGGAGGATAGCGGAAGCGGGCTTTTGCGGACAAGAAGGAGTGTTCTAAACTACAGAGTCCGGTTTCGTCAGGACGTTCCCCCAATGCCCGTTGTCAGCCAGCCGCCGCTCGCCCCCGCCTTCCTCGCCACGCTCCTGCCCGAGCTTTCGGCGATCCGCCGCGACATCCACGCCCACCCCGAACTGGCGTTCAACGAGACGCGCACCGCCGATCTCGTCGCCGCCGAGTTGGCGCGCTGCGGCGTCGAGGTGCATCGCGGGCTGGCGAAGACCGGCGTCGTCGGCGTCATCCGCGCCGGCACGTCGTCGCGGATGATCGGCCTCAGGGCCGACATGGACGCGCTGCCGCTGCAGGAGATGAACGCCTTCCCGCACCGCTCGAAGCGCGAAGGCTGCATGCACGCCTGCGGCCACGACGGGCACACGACGATGCTGCTCGGCGCCGCCCGCTACCTCGCCGCGCACCGCAATTTCGACGGCACCGTGGTGTTCATTTTCCAGCCGGCCGAGGAGTCCGAGGGCGGCGCCGCGGTGATGATCGAGGACGGGCTGTTCGAGCAGTTTCCGGTGGACGCCGTCTATGGCCTGCACAACTGGCCGGGCCTGCCGGTCGGCGAGATGGCGGTGATGCCCGGCCCGGTGATGGCCGGCACCTGCGCCTTCGAGATCAGCGTGCGCGGCCACGGCTGCCACGCGGCGATGCCGCACCAGGGGATCGACACTATCGTCGCCGCCAGCCAGCTGGTGCAGGCACTGCAGACGGTGGTCGCGCGCAACCTGCACCCCTGCGACGCGGCGGTGGTCAGCGTCACCCAGTTCCACTCGGGCAGCGCCTGGAACATCATCCCCGAGGAAGCGCTGCTGCGCGGCACCATCCGCACCTTCAAGCCGGAGGTGCAGGAAACCGTCGAGCGCGCCGTCGAGCGCCTGTGCTCCGGCGTCGCCGCCGCCTACGGCGCGCAGATCGGCGTCGTCTTCGACCACCGCTACCCGCCGACGGTCAACAGCGCCGCCGAGACCGAGATCTGCCGCCGGGTCGCCGCCGCAACGCTGGGCGCCGACAAGGTACGCAGCGACGAGCTGCCGTCGATGGGTGCCGAGGACTTCGCCTACATGCTGCGCGAGAAGCCCGGCTGCTACGTCTGGCTCGGCAACGGCCCGGGCACCGGCGGCTGCACGCTGCACAACCCGCACTACGACTTCAACGACGACATCCTGGCGCTCGGCGTCGGTTACTGGGTGCGCCTGGTCGAGCACACGCTCGGCAACTAGGCACAACCGGCCCGATGATTGCCCCCCACGGCAAGCCCGAACGCGTCGCCGGCGTCTATCTCGCCTTCAGCGCCGTCTGGATTCTCGGCAGCGACTGGCTGCTCGAAGCCATGGTCGGCGACCGCAGCACCGGTGCCGCGCTGCAGACGGTGAAGGGACTGGTCTTCGTCAGCGCCACCGCGCTGCTGATCTACTGGATGGCGCGCCGCGAGCTGCGCCGGCTTGAGCGGCACCACCTGTGGCTGCGCAAGGTCTTCGACGACGCGCCGGTGCTGATCGCCTACGTCACGCCGGAATTGCGCTACCGCTTCACCAATGAAGGCTACGCCCGCCTCTACGGCCGCGGCGGCGAATCGCTCGACGGACTGCAGTTCACCGAGGTGGTCGGCGCGGCCAACGCCGAACGCGTCGCGCCGGTGCTGCGCCGGGCGCTGGCCGGCGAGGAAATTGCGTTCGAAGGCGAGATCGTCGACAGCGACGGCCAGCCGCACTGGCTGCACGCCAACTACGTGCTCGACCTGGACGAGCGGGGCCGGGCGGAAGGCGTGCTGATCGTCATCGTCGACCTCACCGAACGCCGCGCCGCCGAGGCCGAGATCGCCTATCGCGCCAACTACGACGCGCTGACCGGGCTGGCCAACCGCAACCTGCTGCTGGAACGCCTCACCGCGGCGCTGGCCGGGCGCACCAACGGCCACGTCGCGCTGCTCTTCGTCGACCTCGACGAATTCAAGCAGATGAACGACACCCTCGGCCACGTCACCGGCGACCGCCTGCTGAAGAACGTCGCCCAGCGTCTGGCCGGCTGCGTGCACGAAGGCGACACGGTTGCCCGGCTGTCCAGCGACATCTTCATCCTGCTGCTGTCGCACATCGAGCAGCCGTCCGATGCCGGGATCGTCGCCGCCAAGGCGACGGCAGCGATCGCCGAGCCCTTCCACATCGACGAGCTCGAAGTGCGGATGACCGCCTCGGTCGGCATCGCCCTCGCCCCGCAGGACGGCGAGGCTGCCGAAGCCCTGTTCGCCTGCGCCGACCTGGCGCTGAGCCAGGCCAAGCAAAGCGGCCGCGGCAGCCACGTCTTCTTCGCGCCGGTCATGCATCGCGCGGCGCACGAGCGCCGCCTGCTCAAGGACGAGATGCACCGCGCACTGCAACGCGGCGAGTTCCGCGTGCACTACCAGCCGGTGGTCGAGATGGACAGCGGCCGCGTCAGCGGCGCCGAAGTGCTGGTGCGCTGGCAGCATCCGCAGCGCGGGCTGGTGCCGCCGGGCCTGTTCATCCCGCTCGCCGAGCAGAGCGGCATCATCCGCGAACTGGGCGCCTGGGTCTTCGAGGAGGCCTGTCGCCAACTCGCCGTCTGGCAGGCCGCCGGCCACCGCTGGCGGCTGGCAGTCAACGTCTCCAGTGGCCAACTGCCGCAGCCGATGTCGCCGCAATGGCTGAAGACGGTGTTGCAGGCGCACGGCCTCGCCGCCGACGCGCTGACGCTGGAGATCACCGAGAGCGCGCTGCTCGGCGACACCGAGGCGACGCTGGCGTGGATCATGTCGATCCGCGAGATGGGCTTCCACATCGCGCTCGACGACTTCGGCACCGGCTACTCCTCGCTGACCTACCTGAAGCGCTTCCCCTTCCACGTGGTCAAGGTGGACCAGTCCTTCGTCCGCGACATGGTCGACGACCACGCCGACCGTACGCTGGTCGACACCATCCTGGCGATGGCCAGGAGCCTCGGCCTCAACGTCGTTGCCGAAGGCGTCGAGACCGAGGAGCAGCTCGGCCTGCTGCGCGACATGGGCTGCCACCACGCGCAGGGCTACTTCTTCGCGCGGCCGGCGCCGGCCGACGAATTCCCCGGCTGGGTGGCGCGCATCGAGCAACGGATGCCGGAGTGATAGACTGGCCATGGGAGGATTCGGCATGTCAGGACTCAGGCTCGCCCGCCTCGCGTTGACGGCATTCTTGTTCGTCTGCGGCCTGGCGCAGGCGGGCGAAACCGTCTATCGCGTGGCGATCATCGGCAACTCGCCGCCGATGTCCTATGTGGACGAACAGGGCCGCCTGACCGGCTTCAACGTCGCCATGGCGCGCGCACTGTGCGAAACGATGCACGCTCGGTGCGAGCTGCGCACGACGCCGCTCGACCGGGTCGTGGACACGGTCGCCGCCGGCGAGGTGGATTTCGCCGTGGTCAGCCTGCTGGCCACCCCCGAGCGCCGCGCCAAGGTGCTCTTCTCCAAGCCCTACTACCGCTCGCTGAGCATCTGGCTCGGCCGTTCTTCGAGCACGCCCGGCAAGGCCGGCAGCCGGGTTGCCGTGGTCCGCGGCTCGGCGCAGGCGCGCCACGCCGAAGCGCAGGAGTGGACGCTGCTGCCGGTCGCCAGCCACGCCGAGCTGCCGCCGCTGCTTGCGGCCGGCAAGGTCGACGCGGTCGTCGTGCCGATGTCCACCGCCGTCGGGCTGATGGCGGAACGCTCGCTGCAGCCGCTCGACCTGCGGCCGACCATCCTCTCCGATCCGCTGCTGACCGGCGACGTCTGCATCAGCATCGACCCCAGGCAGCCGGGGCTGAAGGAGCGCATCGATGCCGCGATCGACACGGTCAAGCGCGACGGCCGCTACGACCGCATCAACACGCAGTTCCTTCCCTTCCGGCTGCAATGACGAGGCTTGTCCGCGCCCGCCGCCTCATCTGCCTCGGCCTGCTGGCGGCGCTGTTGCCGACGGCGGCGGCGCAGGCGGCGTCGCGCGAACTGCGCGTGGCGACGCTGCTGACGGCAGCGGCCGACAACCCGGCCGACAGCGGCGAAGGCGGCGCCATCGCCGAGCTGAACGAAGCGCTCACCCGCGAACTCTGCCGGCGGCTGATGGCGCGCTGCAGCCTGCATCCGCAACCGTTCGCCGAGATCATTCCCGGCGTCGAAGCCGGGCGCTACCAGCTCGGCGTCGGCAACGTCATCCGCAGCCCGGAACGCGAGGCGCGAGTGCTCTTTTCGCGGACGCTGTGGCGGGCTTCGTCGCGCCTGGTCGGCACGCCGGCGGCGATCCGCCAGCACCGACCGGCGGGCGGCGAGATCCGGGTACAGGCATTGCACGGCGTGCGCATCGCCGCCGTGCGCGGCTCGCAGCAGCACCAGTTCGTGGCACGGCACGCGGCGACCCGGCAGCTGGTACTGACCGAGACGGCGACGCTCGGCGAAGCGCTGCACGCGCTGCTCGACGGCCGTGCCGATTTCGCGCTGATGCCGGTGCGCGGCGCCTATTTCCTGCTCGCACAGCAGCCGCCGGGCAGCGTCGAGTTCACCGGCCCGCCGCTGACCGAGGAGGGGCTCGGCGGCACCGTACACCTGATCCTGCCGAAGGCGGAGGGAACGCTGCAGCGCGAGGTCGACCGCGCGCTCGACGCGATGCGCGGCGACGGCACCTTCCAGCGCATCGTCCGCCGGTACATGCCGTTCCTCGCCGACTGACACGACGATGACGACGATGCCCCCGCCCCCGTCCGCCGCCGTGCAATCCGGTCCGCGCGCCGGCACGCTGTTCGCGTGGGTGGCGATGGTGTTCGGACTGATCTTCGCCGGCTTCGTCGCCTGGCTGGAAGTGGACCAGGCGGCGCTGCTGGCGACCACGGCCAAGCTGCAGACGCAGGCACTGCCCTACGCCATCGAGCAGCAGCGGCTGGCGCGCAACCTCGAAGTGCTGCGCCTGGAGGGCGAGCGGGTCATCTCCGGCAACACGCCGCAGGCCCGCCAGCAGGCATTGTTCATCGTCTCGCTGATGGCCAGCCACCCGAGCCTGCTCGAACACCGCGAAGCGCGCGCGCTGGCGGCCGAAACCGAAAGTTTCCTGGCGGCGGTGGCGCGCCACGGCGGCGCCGACGCCACCGCGCTGGCGGAATGGAAACGCCTGTCGCAGCGTCTCAGCCTGGCCGCCGACGACATCACCATCGACGGCGTCAGCCTGGCCAGCAGCGAGGCACAGCGCATGGGAGAGATCGTCCAGCAGGCGCGGCACAAGCTGCGCGCGGTGCTGGTGCTGGTGCTGTTGTTTCTCGGCGGCCTGCTGCTGCTGATCCGCAAGCTGTTGATCCGGCCGCTGCAGCGGATCGATGCCAGCCTTGCCGAGCTGAAGGACGAGGCCGCCCCGTTGCACCTGCCCGGCAGCACGCTGCACGAAATGCAAGCGGTGGAGACGGCGATCGGGCAGTTGCGCACGGTGATGCACGAGCACGCGCAAACCCGCCGCGCGCTGGAGCAGCTGGCCGCCACCGACGCGCTGACCGGCCTGCACAACCGGAGGCACTTCATGCAGCTGGCCGAAATCGAATTCAACCGCGCCCGCCGCCATGGCCGCCCGGTGTCCGTCGCGCTGGCCGACCTCGACCATTTCAAGCAGATCAACGACCGCTACGGGCACGCCGGCGGCGACACCGCGCTGCGCGCCTTCGCCGAGCTGGCGCGCGAGACGCTGCGCCATGCCGACATCGCCAGCCGCTACGGCGGCGAGGAATTCGCCTTCGTCTTCCCCGAGACGACGCCGCAGGAGGCGCAGCTCCTCGCCGAGCGCCTGCGCCACCGGCTGAGTGAGCAGCGCGTGGCGCTGGCGGACGGCCGCCGCCTGCATTTCACGCTCAGCATCGGCATCGCCGATGGCGCCGGGCTGTCGCTGGAGGAAGCGCTGAGCCGCGCCGACGACACGCTCTATCGCGCCAAGGCCGCCGGGCGCAACCGGGTGCTGCTGGCGAGCGCGCCGGCCGGGTGCGTGCTGCCCTTCCGCCACGACGACTGACGGCCGGCTACAGTCGCCGGCGCAGCGCGGCGCTCGCCGCATCCACCACCACCGAGAGCAGCAGCATCGCCGCGATCACCGTGCTCGCCTGCGCGTAGTGGAACAGCGACAGCGCGTAGTAGAGCAGCTGGCCGAGGCCGCCGGCGCCGACGAAGCCGAGGATGGCGGCCATGCGGATGTTCATTTCCCAGCGATAGAGCGTGTACGCGACGAACTGCGGCGCGACTTCCGGCAGCGTGCCGTAGAGGAAAGCGGCGGCCGGCCGGGCGCCGGCGTCGAGCAGCGCGTCGCGCGGCGTCGGCGGCGCATTCTGCAGGGCTTCGGCGAACAGGCGGCCGAGCACGCCGGCGGTGTGCAAGGCCAGCGCCAGCGCACCGGCGAACGGGCCGAGGCCGACCGCGAGCACGGTGACCGTCGCCCACACCAGTTCCGGCACCGAGCGCAGCGCATTCAAGCCGAAGCGCGTCAGCCGTCCGGCCGGCGCCCCGTACCTGCCGGACGCCGGCAACGCCAGCGCGAGGCCGCCGGCCACCGCGAGCAGCGTGCCGACGGCCGAGATGGCCAGGGTTTCGATCAGGCCGTAGCCGACGCGGGCGAGCCACGGCAGCGACAGGTCGGGGGCCAGGAAGGCGGCGACGAAGTCGCCGATCAGCCGCGCCGATTCGCGCGTCAGCAGCGCGCCAAGGCCGAGGTCGAGCCAGGCGAAGCTCGCCGCTGCGGCAGCGGCACCGAGCAAGCCCAGCGCATAGCCGGTGGCGCCGATGCCGGCCACGCCGCCGCGCGTCCCGGCCGCGCCCAGCCGCTGCCGCAGGAAGCCGGAGAGGGCGTCGGCGGCGAGCACCAGCAGCAGGAAGGTGAGCAGGATGGTCGCCGCCTCGCCGCCGTTCAGCATCTTCATCGCCTGGTCCATCAGCTGGCCGAGCCCGCCTGCGCCGACGAAGCCCATCACCACCGAGGCGCGCAGCGCGCACTCCCAGCGGTAGGCCGTGTACGAGGTCAGTTCCTGGGCGGCGCCGGGCAGCAGGCCGTAGAGCAGCGCCGGCAGCCGGCCGCCGCCGGCTTCGAGGATGGCGCGCGCCGGGCGGGTGTCGCCCGATTCGAGGATTTCCGCATAGACCTTGGCCAGCATGCCGCCGTAGGTCAGCGCCAGCGCCAGCACGCCGGCCGCCGGGCCGAGGCCGAAGACGCGGACGAAGAGCAGCGCCCAGACCAGCTCGGGAATGCCGCGCAGCACCGTCAGCAGCGCCCGCAGCGCGTGCTGCAGCCAGCGTGCGCGGCACAGCCCGGGGCCCGGGCCGATCTCGGCCGCCGCCAGCGCGCGCGTCGTCAGCAGCGCCAGCGGCACGGCGATCACGAAGGCGAGCGCGACGCCGGCGGTGGCGATGGCCAGCGTCTCCAGCGTTGCGCGCAGCAGGTAGCCAAGGAATTCCGGCCCCGTCGCCGGCGGCAGGAAGCCGGCGAGGAAGCCGCCGACGGCGTGCAGGTTCTGCGCCGCAAAAATCGCCGCCGGCCTGAACTCGGCCATCTGCAGCAGCGGCCAGAGCACGGCCAGCCCGAGCAGCAGCGCCGTGGCACGGCCGCGTGCCGCCGGATCCCGCTGCCAGGCGGCGGCCTCCATCAGCAGCCCCCCAAGGGGACTTTTTCGCGATATGCAACGCACATCGCTCAGGCGCAGGCGCCGCGGCGGGCGACCCCGGCCTCGACCGCGTGCGCGGCGAAGCGCGGTTCGTTGGCCAGCGTCGGCAGCGCGGCGGCGTCCGCGCATTCGCCGGCGTACAGCGCGCACAACAAGCCCTCGCTGACCGCAGCCGTCGGCAGGTCGAAGGCGATGCGACCGTCCCTGACGCCGACGATGCGCGGAAATTCGGCGAGCGCCAGGTCGACCGCGTGCAGGCTGGCCACCAGCGTCGCGCCGCGCGCCGCGGCATCCGCCGTCAGCGCCCGCACCGTCTGCCGCGCCAGGGTCGGGTCGAGCGCCGACACCGGCTCGTCGGCAAGGACCAGCTGCGGCCGCTGGTAAAGCACGCGGGCCAGGCCGACGCGCTGCAACTGGCCGCCGGAGATGCGGTCGCAGCGGTCGAAGACGCGCTCGCCGAGGTCGAGCCGGGCCAGTGCCTCATGTGCGCCGGCGATGTCCTGCGGATAGAGCAGCGAGGCCAGGCTTTTCCACAGCGGCCAGCTGCCGAGGCGGCCGGCGAGCACGGCGGTGACCACGCGCTGCCGCTGCGGCAGCGGCGGCGCCTGATGGACGACGCCGATGCGGGCGCGCAGGCGGCGCAGTTCTCCCGCCGGCAGCGCCCACGGGTCGGCGCCGAGCAGCTCGACGCCGCCGGCGCTCGGCCGCAGCGCGGCGCCGAGCAGGCGCAGCAGCGTCGTCTTGCCGGCGCCGGAGGGGCCGATCACGGCGACCTGCTCGCCGGCGGCCGCGGCGAACGAGATTCCGGCCAGCGCGGCGAAGCCGTTGGCGTGGGTCAGCGAGGCGTTATCGATACGAAAGGACATGGGGTCTCAAGCAGTGCGCAGGGGGCGACACGGGCAGCCCGACTACTTCAGCAGGCCGGCCGACTTCGCCGCCTGCTCGATGCCGTCGTAGTTCTCCTGCTTCGTCGGGATGAACTTCGACGCGCGCTGCAGCTGCATGATTTCGGCATGCTCCGGGTTCTTCGCGTCGAGCTTGACGAAGGCGTCGGTCAGCTTCTTCACCAGCGCCGGATCGAGGTCGCCGCGCACCGTCCAGTTGTAGTCGAAGTACGGCGGCGTCGTCGCGAAGACGCGCACCTTGTCGGCATCGACCTTCTTCTGTTCGACCAGCTTGTCCCACACCGAGGCGTTGAGCACGCCGGCGTCGGCGCGGCCGGCGGCGACGAAGGCCACCGTCGCGTCATGCGCACCGGAGAAGGCGACGGTCCGGAAATCCTTGTCCGCGCTGACGCCGGCCTGCTGCAGGAAGAAGCGCGGCATCAGGTGGCCCGAGGTGGAGGACGGCGCGCCGAAGGCGAAGGTCTTGCCCTTCAGGTCGGCGAAGGACTTGATCGCCGGATCGGCGGTGACGAACTTCGAAGTGAACCTTGCATCCTCCTCGCGCTGGACGATCGGGATCGCCGTGCCGTGGCTGCGGATTTTCGCTTGCACGAAGGTGAAGCCGCCCAGCCAGGCGAGGTCGAGCTTTTTCGTCGCCAGCGACTCGACCACCGCCGCGTAGTCGGACACCGGAACGAAGGAGACCTTCATGCCGGTCTCCTTCTCCAGGTAGTTGCCGAGCGGCGCGAACTTGCGCTGCAGTTCGGTCGGCGCCTCGTCGGGGATGGCCGAGACGCGCAGCACGTTTTCCCGCGCGGCGGCGCTGGCGATAAGGGATGGAATCAGCACGGCGGCCGCGCAACAGCGCAGCACGCCCTTGAGCGCCGTGCGGCGCAGGGAATGGCTCATGGGGTAGCTCCCGATCATCGTTCAACCGCCGCCGCGCGGGTGTCGCGGCAGCTTACATGCGGCGCCCGCAGGCGCCGCCCGAATCAAAAGCAGTACGCAGACTGCAGCGGCGATTATACGGGGAGACCGGGGCGCCGGCAGCAGGCCGGTGCAATATGCATCCCCGCCCCCCGGAACGAGCCGACGCCGCGGCACCATGCCGCCGTCACATCCCGGCGGCGGGGGTTTGGGGTTAGCATAGGCATATCCTGTTGCCGGGGCGACTCGCTTCGCCCGCATCCGCCCATGCCGAAAATCGTCGAACCGAGCGGCGCCGAACAGCTCTCGCCGGGCCAGCTCTACACCCCCTGCAACCCCGACCACCTGCCGTTCGCCGGCAGCGAGGAGCTGGCCGAGATCGGCGCCGAGTTCGCGCACGCGCGCGCCGTCGAGGCGCTGCGCTTCGGCCTCGACATCCGGCGCCCCGGCTACAACCTGTTCGTCCTCGGCGACCCCGGCAGCAGCCGTCACGCCGTCGTGCACGGGCTGATCGCGACCGGGCAGCGGGACGACAAGCCGCCGGCGGACTGGTGCTACGTGAACAACTTCGCCCAGGCGACGCGGCCGACGCTGCTCAAGCTGCCGGCCGGGCGCGGGCGCGCGCTGAAGGAGACGATGCAGGACTTCGTCGCCGAGCTGGCGACGGCGATCTCGGCGGCCTTCGAATCGAACGACTACCGCAACAAGATCGACGCCCTCGAACGCGAATACAAGAAGCGCGAGGACGAGGCGCTGCACACGCTCGGCGAGGAGGCGAAGGCGCACGGCGTCGCGCTGCTGCAGGCGGACGACGGCATGGGCTTCGTGCCGCTCAAGGACCGGGACGAGACGCTGTCGGAGGACGAATTCGCCGAACTTCCGGAAGAGAAGCGCAACGAACTCCAGCGCGAGATCGAGGCCTTCGAGGAAAGGCTGACGCAGCTGGTGCGCGAATTCCCGCTGTGGCGGCGCGAGCAGGCAGCACGGATCAAGGAGCTCAGCCGCGATGCGCTGGGGCTGGCGGTCGGCCACCTGATCGACGAGATCCAGCCGGCCTGGGCCGACCTGCCGGAAGTGACGGCCTTCCTCGACGCCTGCCTGGAGGACGTGGTCAGCACCGGCGAGGCGCTGCGCGAAACGAAGAAGAGCGAGGACGAGATGGAGACGCTGCTGTTCTCCGGCTCGATCTCGGTGCAGCGCTACCTGGTCAACCTCTTCGTCGACAACGCCGAAACCGCCGGGCCGCCGGTGATCTGCGAGGACCATCCGACCTTCCCCAACCTGATCGGCCGCGTCGAGCACCTGGCGCACCTGGGCGTGCTCGTCTCCAACTTCACGCTGATCCGCGCCGGCGCGCTGCAGCGCGCCAACGGCGGCACGCTGATCCTCGACGCCGCCAGGCTGCTGGTCCAACCCTACGCCTGGGAAGGGCTGAAACGGGCGCTCGGCAGCGCCCAGGCGCGCATCGAGTCGCTCGGCGAGATCTACGGGCTGGCCAGCACGGTGCAGCTCGAACCCGAACCGATGCCGCTGGACCTGAAGGTGATCCTGATAGGCGAGCGCCTGGTCTACTACCTGCTGGCCGAGCTCGACCCGGACTTCACCCAGCTGTTCAAGATCGCTGCCGATTTCGAGAGCGACGTCGAACGAAGCGCCGAGAACACCCAGCTGTATGCCCGCCTGCTGGCGACGCTGGCGCGCCGTGACGGCCTGCTGCCGCTGGCGCGCGACGCCATCGCGCGCACCATCGAGCATGCGGCGCGACTGGCCGACGACGCGGCGCGGCTGTCGACGCAGACGCGCGTCCTCGCCGACCTGCTGCGCGAGGCCGACCACTACGCGGCCCAGGCCGGCGCCGCACGCATCGAGCGCCAGCACGTCGAACAGGCGCTGGTCGCCGCCATCCGCCGCGCCGACCGCATCCGCGAGCAGCAGCACAGCGCCATCCTGCGCGGCCTGCTGCTGATCGCCACCGACGGCACCGCCGTCGGCCAGGTCAACGGCCTCGCCGCCGCACAGCTCGGCGACTTCAGTTTTGCCCAGCCGGCGCGCATCACCGCCGGCGTGCGCCTGGGCGAAGGCGAGGTGGTCGACATCGAGCGCGAGGTCGAGCTCGGCGGCCCGCTGCACTCCAAGGGCGTGCTCATCCTGTCCGCCTTCCTGGCCACCCGCTTCGGCCGACTGACGCCGCTGTCGCTCGGCGCAACGCTGGTCTTCGAGCAATCCTACGGCGAGATCGAAGGCGACAGCGCCTCGCTCGCCGAGCTGTGCGCGCTGCTCTCGGCGATCGCGCTGCTGCCGCTGTCGCAGTCGCTGGCGGTGACCGGCTCGGTCAACCAGCACGGCGTGGTGCAGCCGATCGGCGCCGTGAACGAGAAGATCGAGGGCTTCTTCGACATCTGCAAGGCGCGCGGCCTGACCGGCCGCCAGGGGGTGATCATCCCGGCCAGCAACGTGCAGCACCTGATGCTGCGCCACGACGTGATCGAGGCGGTCGCCGCCGGGCAGTTCGCGGTCTATGCCGTCGACCACGTCGACCAGGCGATCGCGCTGCTCTCCGGCCTGCCGACGGGACGGCCGGATGCGCAGGGGAACGTGCCGGAAGGCTCGGTCAATTACCGCGTCGCCGAGCAGTTGCACGAGATGGCTGCGACGCGGCAGGAATTCGGCGGCGTCGAGCGCAAGCACAAGCGACCGGCGAAACCCCGGGCGAGGCCGGCGAAGGAGGCACCGCCGGCGCCGGCCGAAGGCGGCGGCGAGCCGGGCGAACCGCCCAGCGGCCAGGGCTGAGCGCCGGTGCTCCCCTGCGCCGCGCCGGCGGGCGTTCTAAAATGAATTTGCGGGCGCTGTCTCGGCAGCGCCGCGAACGACAAAGGAGATCCTCATGAACCGACTGTTTCCGATCCTCGCTGCCGCCTTGCTCGCCGGCAGCGCCCCGCTGTTCGCCGCCGAGCGCTGCAGCAACTGCGGCCAGGTTACCGACGTGCACGAAGTGAAGGTTGAAGGCGAAGGCAGCGCGCTCGGTGCCGTTGCCGGCGGCGTCGCCGGCGGCCTGCTCGGCAACCAGATCGGCAAGGGCAAGGGCAAGACGGTGGCCACCGTCGCCGGTGCCGCCGGCGGCGCGTATGCCGGCTACCAGGTGGAAAAGAAGATCAAGGAAAAGACCGAGTACCAGGTCTCGGTGCGCATGGACAGCGGCGAAGTCCGCCAGATCCGCTACGCCGACAAGCCGGCCTTCCTCGCCGGCGACCGGGTCAAGGTCGACAACGGCGTGCTGACGCGGGTCGCCCGCTGATCGCCGCAGCGCGCCTCACGGCGCGCCGCAGGCGATCTTCCACAGGGTCTCGCCGCTGCCGCCGACAGGAACGGCGACCCACTCCGGGTTCTGCGCCTTCTCCGAAAAGACCTGACGGCCGCGCCCCATCTGCTCGGAGTACGCCGCGCCGGCAAGGGTGCGCGTGCGCCGCGCCCGGCAGTCGTATTCGACGAGATGGCGCACCGACATCACCACCGACGCGCCGACCCACTGCGCGCTGGTGTAGTCGACCAGCTGCCAGACGGTGGCGACATCCCCCTCGCGCTGGAGCACCGTGCGATCGATGAACAGGCGCAGGTCCTCGTTGCGGCCGACCATGTCGAGCTGCGCGGAGGCGCCGTGGCAAAAAAAGGCGAGAGGCAGGCAACGGAGCAGTCGTTTCATCGGCGTTCGGGATGGGCCTCTGGAGCGGCGAGGAGGGCTTCGTAGACGGCGAGGTCGGCCGCCGAGAAGCAGCAGAAGAGCACCTCGCGGATTGCCGGATACTCTGGCACAGACGCGCGCACCGTGGCAACGGCGACCGCCGCCGCGGCGGCGACCGGATAGCCGTAGACGCCGGTGCTGATGCCGGGGAAGGCAATGCTGGTCAGCGAGGCTGCCGCCGCCAGCTGCAGCGAGCGGCGATAGCACGAGGCGAGCAGTTCGGCTTCGCCGGCATGGCCGCCGCGCCACACCGGGCCGACGGTGTGGATCACGTAGCGCGCCGGCAGGCGGTAGCCGCGGGTCAGCCTGGCGTCGCCGGTGGCGCAACCGCCGAGGCCCCGGCATTCGGCAAGCAGTTCGGGGCCGGCGGCACGGTGGATCGCACCGTCGACGCCGCCGCCACCGAGCAGGGTGCTGTTCGCCGCGTTGACGATGGCGTCGACGGCGAGCGTGGTGATGTCGGCACGCAATGCGCGCAGGACGGCGCTTGCGCCGGGGGCGCCGTCGCTCATGGCGTAGGCAGCAGCGGCGCGACGACGCCGACCATCGCTTCGCCGAGGCGCCGATGCTGGTCGGCGTCGAGGTGCACGCCGTCGCGCGCACTGGCCGGGGTCACGGCGCCGGCGTCGAAGAAGGTGCAGCCGAGTTCGGCCGCCGTTTGGCGCAGGGCTGCGGCGTGGCCGACGCACTTGTCGCGGCCACCGACGAACTTCGGCGCCACCGGCCCCTGCGGCTCGCCGATCGGCGGCGGCGCGACGATCAGCACCGGCGGCACCGGCATCCCCGGCTCGATCGGCGCCTGGCGGATGGCGTTGACCAGCGTTGCCGTACCCTGTGCCGAATGCCACGCATTGTTAGCGTGCATCGACTGGAAATCGTTGGTGCCGAGCATCAGCACCACCAGCGCCAGCGGCGAGTGGATCTCGATCCGCTGCGCCAGCCCGACCAGCCCGTTGCGCCCCGGCTTGAACGGGTCGTCCCAGACCGTGCGGCGGCCGTTGAGGCAGTCCTCGATCACGCGCACCCTCTGCCCGGCGGCGTGCAGCCCGATCTCCATCACCCCCGGCCAGCGCTGCTCGAACGGCAGGCGCTGGCGCGTGGTGGGGACGATGCCCCAGGAGAGGGAGTCGGCATAAAGCAGGATCTGGTGCATGGCGTGCCTCCGCGAGTTTCGCACCCCGGCTGCCGGGGCACGGCGCAAAGGGGAAATCTACCGCAGATTCGCCGCGACGCCGAGCACCGCCATGCCCGCCGGCGACAACTGGGCTATCATCGAATCGTGGCATAGACCGATTCGCGACACCGGCCGACGATGGCCGGACGAAGATCGCGGGCAACGCCACCGATAAAGTGAGGAGGAATCAATAATGAATGCAGCCGGACAATTCGCCGGCCTGGCCGCGGCCGACCTGATCGCCGCGGCCGACTACATGCCGATCGGCGTCTCGATCGTCGACGAGGACCTCCGCGTCAAGTTCTGGAACCGCGCCTTCCTCGACATCCTGAATTTTCCCGAGTCGCTGATGCAGGTCGGCATGCCGCTGGCCGAGCTGTTCCGCTTCAACGCCGAACGCGGCGAGTACGGCAGCGGCGACATCGAGGAGCTGGTCGCGGCGCGCGTAGCGCTGTCGCTGCGCTTCGAGCCGCATCACTTCCTGCGCAAGCGCCCGGACGGGCACTTCATCGACATCCGCGGCGAGGTGATCAGGAAGGACGGCGGCAGCGTGGCCGGCTTCGTCAGCCTGTACCAGGACGTCACCCGCGAGAAGACCTTCGAGCAGGAGCTGGTCGAGAGCAACCGCGCGCTGGCCGAAGGCAACGCCAAGCTGCAGCGCGCCTACGAGGAGCTGCGCGAGACCGAGCTGCAGCTGCTGCAGAGCGCCAAGATGGCCAGCGTCGGCCAGCTCGCCGCCGGCATCGCGCACGAGATCAACAATCCGATCGGCTTCGTCATGTCCAACCAGTCGGCGCTCCGGCGCAACGCCGACTCGCTGGTCGAGCTGGCCGACGCGTACTCGGCGCACGAGTCGGCGCTGCCGACGGCCGAGCGCGAGGAGCTGGCGCGCCTCAGGCGCGACAAGGACCTCGACTTCATCAAGGAGGACATGCCGCAGCTGTTCGACGAGATGCGCGTCGGCCTCGACCGCGTCAAGCAGATCGTTGCCAGCCTGCAGACCTTCGCCCACGACCGCAGCGGCACCTGGGAAGAGACCGACCTGTCGCGCGAACTCGACCGCGCGCTGGCCGTCGCCCAGCACCGCCTGCCGGCCGGCGCGCAGATCGTCCGCGACTACGCGCCGCTGCCGCCGATCCGCGCCATGCGCGCCGACCTGACGCAGGTGCTGCTGGCGCTGCTGCACAACGCCGGCGACGCGATCGGCAACGGCGGCACGATCACGCTGCGTTGCGGCGAGGATGGCGACAATGTCTTCGTCGAGATCGTCGATGACGGCTGCGGCATTGCCAAGGAGGTCATGCCGCACCTGTTCGACCCGTTCTTCACCACCAAGCCGGTCGGCAGCGGCACCGGCCTCAGCCTCGCCGTCAGCCAGCGCGTCGTGCGCAACCACGGCGGGCGCATCCTGGTCCGCTCCGAGCCGGGGCAGGGCAGCGTGTTCCGCGTCGAACTGCCGAAATCGGGGCCGACGCCGGAAGCGCCGGCGGGCTGACGCGCGCCGCGGGGCGGCCGTTGTCGCGGAACGGCCGAGGGCGCCCGCGAATCCGCTAGAATCGCCGCTTTCCGCATCGCCCGAATGCAGGCCTCCGTCATGTCCCTCCTCTTCCGCCGTCCGGCCCTGGCCGCCGTCACGCTGCTGCTGTCGGCGTGCACCATGTTCCCCGGCAAGCCTGCCGAAGCCCCGCCACCGGCGAAACCGGTGATCGCGCTGGCGCTCGGCGGCGGCGCCGCCAAGGGCTTCGCCCACATCGGCGTGATCAAGGCGCTGGAGGCGCAGGGCATCGTCCCCGACATCGTCGTCGGCACCAGCGCCGGCTCGGTGGTCGGCGCGATGTACGCCGCCGGCAAGAATGGCTTCGAGCTGCAGACGTTGGCGATCAGCCTCGACGAAGCGCAGGTCAGCGACTGGTCGCTGCCCGACCGCGGCGTGCTGAAGGGCGACGCGCTGGCCGCCTTCATCAACAAGGCGATCGGCAACGCGCCGATCGAGAAGCTGCCGAAGAAGTTCGGCGCCGTCGCCACCGACCTCGCCTCCGGCGAGCCGATCGTCTTCCGCAGCGGCGACACCGGCACCGCCGTGCGCGCATCCTCCAGCGTCCCCGGCGTCTTCCAGCCGGTGGCGATCCGCGGCCGCGAATACGTCGACGGCGGGCTGGTCAGCCCGGTCCCGGTGCGCTTCGCGCGCGAGATGGGCGCCACCTTCGTCATCGCCGTCGACATCTCGAACCGGCCGCAGGCAGGCAAGACCCGAAGCAGCCTCGACGTGCTGCTGCAGACCTTCGCCATCATGGGGCAGAGCCTCAACCGCAACGAGCTGCCGCAGGCCGACGTCGTCATCCGCCCGGACATCAGCCAGCTCGCCTCGGTCGATTTCAAGACCCGGCACCTGGCGGTGCTCGAAGGGGAAAAGGCCGCGGCGCTGGCCTTGCCGGCGCTGAAGGCCAAACTGGAAAACTGGCGGAAGGCAGGGGCGAAGGACTAGGCGTGGCGCGAGGCCGGTGCAGGCGCCATTTCAAAACTAAATATCATCGGCGAAGTTGTCGCCGAACTTGAAGTCAGCGCGTTTTCGATATGTGGTTCGTGCGGCGCGCAGCCCCAACTCGACGCATCGCACGCATGCGGCGGAGTCGCGCTGGTTACGGCAAGCACAGCGCTTAAGCCAACGGCGATGAACGAGGAAGGATTTTGCTTCATGAAAATAATCCTAACACACCGCCGGTAGCCGCCATTGGCCTTGGCGCTGGTGTGCTTCGGTATGAAGCCAGGCTCAAAGGGGCCTCCCGGATATAGCGGCCAGCTTCAATTCCGGTTGTCGCCAAGCCACGGCAGCCGAAACAATGCAGGCAACATACAACACATGCCGCATGCCGGCCAGACCGGAGGGAAGGAGATAGTAGCCACATGAACTCCCGACCCGTTGACGAAGATTTTCGCGGCCACTTCGCTTCGGCAGCGCAAAATTTGACGGCGCATTTTTATGCACACAAATTGTGCGCATTAAACTGCGCACGGAGTGATCGATGATCCCCGCCCACAACCCGAACGCCAGGAAGAAGCCGGCCAACCTCAGCATCAACGAGGATTTGCTGCGCTCGGCCAGAAAGCTCGACATCAACCTCTCGGCGACGCTGGAAGTCGCACTGGGCGACGCATTGCAGCAGAAGCGGCGCGAGCAGTGGCTGGCCGAGAACCGGGAGGCAATCGAGGAATACAACGCCCATGTCGAGAGCCACGGCGTGTTCAGCGACGGGCTGCGGAGCTTCTGATGGCCCTGTTCAGCGTCCATCGCAACCCGAATCCCGCCAGCAAGGCCGCCCCCCTACCTGCTCGACATTCAGAGCGATCTCGTCGCCGATCTGGGCACCCGCGGGGTTGTTCCGCTATGCCCGGCATCGACGATGAAGGGCCGACTGATCAAGACGCTGACACCCCTGCTGGAAATCGACGGCAGGCAATACGCGATGCTCACCCCGCAGCTTGCGGGCATCCCGAAAAAGCAGATGGGGGCGAAGGTCGCCGACCTCGCGCATCGACGCAACGACATCATCGCTGCGCTCGACCTGCTGATTACGGGAATCTAGGCGAAATCCGGAATAGCGAGAGACTGGCCCAGGATCATGCCATTGGGGACAAGCTCAATTTGCCCCCGGATTTTAATTCGAGCCCGGTTCCGTTGGCTTCCGGACGGTTTCGTCCTTTTTCTCATCCAGCCGGTCGCGGGCCGGCAGCGCATCCCGAAAGTCGTCAAACGTCTTCCAGGCGGGAACCGGCGGGGTGTAATCCGGCTGCGGAGCATATACGGAATATTCCACAAGCTGCATCTTGTGGATGTAGCGAGGGCAGTTCGGAAAGATTCGCGCTGCCGTAACGCGAACGATGAACACCGACCCCGGGAATTCGGCGCGCAAGGGATCGTCCTCGCTGATCTGCGCGGTGCCGTTGACCCTTAATCGCCTTGGACACTCGAAGTCGAGGAACAGAAGCCCGACATGGGGGTTGGCCAAAACGTTTCCCCACGATCGGTACATGCCGTTACCGTCGTAATCGGGAAAGGCCAGTGTGCAGCCATCGAGAACGCGCACGAACCCCGGTAAACCACCTTTGTACGAGCAGTCCGGATGGCCGTCGGCGTCAGCGGTGGCTACGAAAAACATCGAGCACCGCTCGATGAACTTACGGTCTTCCTCGGTGAATGCGGTGCGAACGGTTACTTGCTCCAGGCGGTCGGCCAACGGCCTCGTTTCGCGCACGCCTTGAAGTCGCCGCATCCCTTCGTGGTACATCGGTTGTCCTGCCATCGCTCCTCCTGATGGGGCTATGTGACCGGTGACCGGCGGTTGCGCCCGCAGAGGTGGTCGCAATGATTGGCCTAACGATGCTCCCGACCATTCCCGAGGCCAGGATCGTGCAATGGAGGCAGAGAAGGACAGGGCTGGCGGGAGCCCCCGCCCCCGGCCGCTACTCGACCGCCTTGTCGAAGAGCCCCTTCTGCCGCTCGTCGATCACCTTCAACTGCTCATCGGTGCGCTTGACGCCGTGCCGGCCGAGGGTCTGGCGGACGTCGTTGTAGGTCAGCCAGACTTTCCCGCTGGCGTCCTCCCAGACCAGCGCGCGGTTGGGCAGGTCGAGCCCCAGCGTCGGCGCCTCGGCAAGCAGCGGCGCACCGCCTTTCGGGTTGCCGAAAAGGATCAGCTGCGAGGGACGCAGGCTGGCGCCGACTTCCTTGGCAGTTGCCGCATGGTCCATGCGCAGGAATACCTTGTAGGTGCCGCTGGCCTTGATCGCGCTCTCCAAGCGGTCTGCGGTCTCCGCAACGGAAAATTTGCTCTCCCGTGGCACCACCCCGGACTCCTGGGAAAACCCAGCTGCGGTTGCCGCAAGCAGGGTCAGGCCAAAGATTGCCCTTTTCATTTTCGCCTCCTGTGGGGGAATAGCGCCGCCATACCGGCGTTACGGCTCTTTTGGTCTAGACACCGCGGCTGGCGTTGTCAACCGGAAGGCGGACACCGGCGAGCAACGGCCGCAACGGGGCGTTGCCGATAGCTGCGCGTTGTGCGTTGCCGGGGCTACTTGGTGATCGCCGCGTTGCGGCCGGAGAACTGGTCGCTCATGCGCAGCGCGGCATCGCTGAAGCTGCCCTGCGGATTCTGCACGCAGTAACGGGTGACGTAGTTGTCGACGGTGCTGCTGGAAATATCCGACACCTGGCGGCTCTGGTTGGCGTAGTTGTGGCCGGTGAGGACGCCGCGCACCCAGGCGACGTATTGGCCGCGCTGCTCGGCGTCGTCCTTCGACGCGATCCACGCGCGGCAGGACATGTCGCCGAAGCCGATGAGCTTGAGCGGCGCCGCGCAGGCGCCGCCGGCCGACAGCATGGACAGCGCGACGAGCGCGCCGCGCAGGCACTTTTTCCCTGACATCGAGATCCTCCGTTTTGCTGCAAGCATACGCCACTGCGGGGATTCCGGCGCGGGCGCAGCCCGGCCTGCCCTGAGCTTGTCGAAGGGCCGCGGCCCGCTCAACGGGGCGCGGCGCGCAGGAAGCGGGCGATCGCGGGCACCATCTCGTCCTCCTGGCCGAGGAAGCCGTGCGGCGAACGCGCCTCGCAGGCGGCGACATCGCTGAGTCCCCGCCCGCCGGGTCCGCCGGTGAACACCACCACCTGACGGCGCGGGCTGCCGCTCGCCGCCGCAATTTCATCGAGCCGGGCCGACGGCGAGCGCGCGCAGGCATCCTCGGCATGCCCGAGCAGCAGCAGCGGCAGGCGAAGCTCGGCGAGCGGCAGGTCGAACACGGATTGCGCGACCCATGGCTTTTTCGCATGCGCATCGCCGACGCTGACCGGCGAGGTGAGGACGACGCCGTCGGCAGCGGCGCCCCCGCTCAGCCGGGAGGCGGCATTCGCCGCCGAAATCGCGCCGCGGCTGGTGCCGACCAACCAGACCGCGCCGCCGATGCGGCGGCGCAGGTCGGCGATGACCAGGCCGAGGTCGTCGGCATGGCGCGGATCGATGCGGAAGCCGGAGAGTCCGTCGGCCCCCAGATGGTCGGACGGTGCATCGACCAGCGCGGTGTGCAAGCCGGCGGCCTGGAACAGCCGCTGCGTGCGCACCAGCGAGTTGCCCTTGAGCGCCTGCGCGCAGCCGGCTGCGTCGAGCGCCACGACGCCGTTGCCGCCGGCCAGCAGGATCAGGGTCGCCGGCGGCTCGCCGGTTGGCGGCGCGGACGGCGTGGCGAGGACATAGCGCAGCGTCGTCCCGCCATGCGCGGCGACCGTCACCACTTCGCCGCAGGCGCCGGCGGCAAGCGGGAAGATCAGGGCAAGGGCGGCAAGGTGGACTCGGGCGGGCATGGCGGTCGGCGGCGGATCGCGATGTTGCGGAAGATGCGCCGAACATACGGCGCCGCCCCGCCGCCGGTGAAGCTCCCCGACCTGAAGGTCCGGGGCTTCCCACGATACAGAGCGGGCGCGCGATGCGCGCCCTGGTTGTGTCTTCGTCTCGCTTATCCCGGCATGAATGCCGGGGCTTGCGCTCGACACGTGGTCAAGCCGCCAGCAGCATGCCGTCCTCTTCCCGCAGCGCGCCGGCGCGGGTCAGGTCGGCGACCAGCCATTCGGCCAGCGACTCGTCGTCGTAGCCGAGGTAGCGGACATTGACGTTCTGCACGAAGGCGAGGCCGGCGAGGAATTCCGGCAGCGTGTCGCGCGGCAGCTGCCGCTTCTCCAGCATGAAGAAGGCGAGCATCACCTTCAGCGCATGGCGCGCCAGGCGTTCGATGTTCTGCTCGAACGCGGCCAGCCGCATGAAGGCGCGCTCGAAGGCTTCCGGGATGTCGGCAAAGGGCGCGCCGTGGCCGGGGATGACGGCATCGATCGGCAGCCGGGAAAGCATTTCCAGCGTCGCGCGCGTCGCCTTCAGGCCGTCCGGGTTGCCGAGCAGCTCGGAGAAGATGACGCCGAAACCGTCGCGCCACAGCGCGTCGCCGGAAATCAGCAGGCGCGCTTCCGGGTTGTACAGGGCGAGCGCGTCCATGTCGTGGCCGGGGACGGCGAGTGCCTTCCAGTTCAGGTCGCCGAGCACGAATTCGTCGCCGGCGGCGTAGGTGGCGTCGTGCGTGAAGCGCGCCGCGCGCTGGCCGAGCGGCGACAGCAGCAGCGCCGCCTCGTCCCATTCGGCGATGGTCGCGGCGATCCCCTGCGGCACGGTGATGTGGCAATTGAAAGCGGTCTGCACGGCAGCGTTGCCGCCGATGTGGTCGGAGTGCGAATGGGTGTTGATCAGGCGCGTCAGTTGCCGCCCGTCGAGCGCACGTTCGAGCAGCGCGACGGTCTGCGCGGCATGGCTGACGTAGCCGCTGTCGACCAGCGCCGCCGACTCGCCCTCGAAGAAGACGATGTTGTTCGACGAGAGCCAGCCGCGTTCGAGCACGAGCAGGCTGTCGGGAAGCCTGGGGGTCGGGGCGGAGCGGTCGTTCATGCGGGGCTGTCCGGATCGCCCGAGGTGGGCAGGGTTTCCAGGTGCTGCGTCGGCGCCGCCTCGGCGACGACGGCGTTGGCCGGCGCCGGCAGCGGCGGCCGGCCGCAGCCGAGGCAGTAGCCGGAGTCGGGGTCGGCCATGCAGACGCCGACGCAGAGGTAGGGGTCTTCTTCGGTCATGATGCTGATGTGCAATTAAAGGTCGCAGTCGCCGCGGAATTCGGCCCCGACCGGGTCATGCTCGGCTCGCCGCCGGTCGACGGCGGCGAGAATCGCCCGCCGGTCGTCGTCGGTCGCGCGGCTCCAGCGCGCGATCTCGTCGAGCGTGCGCAAGCAGCCGACGCACAGCGCGCCGGCGGCGTCCATCCGGCAGACGTTGATGCACGGCGAGGCGACGCTCATGCGGCCGTTGCCCCCCGTTTCGCCAGCAGCGCACGCGCCGCCTTCGAGGCGGGTGCGCGGCCGAGGTGCTGCAGGATGAACTGTCCCGCGTCCAGAAGCTTGTCCATGTCGATTCCCGTTTCGATGCCGAGTCCATTGAGCAGGTAGACGACATCTTCGGTGGCAACGTTCCCCGACGCGCCGGCGGCGTACGGACAGCCGCCCAGGCCGGCGACCGAACTGTCGTACACGCGCATGCCGAGTTGCAGCGACGCGTAGATGTTGGCGACGGCCATGCCGTAGGTGTCGTGGTAATGGCCGGCGAGTTTCGCCATCGGTACGTGGCGGGCGCAGGCTTCGATCATGCGCTGCACCGAGACCGGGTTGCCGACGCCGATGGTGTCGCCGAGCGAGACCTCGTAGCAGCCCATCTCGAACAGGCGCTGCGCGACCTCGGCGACCTTCTGCGGCGCCACCGCGCCCTCGTAGGGGCAGCCGACGACGCAGGAGACGTAGCCGCGCACCTTCAGGTCCAGCGCCAGCGCCGAACAGATCACCGGCTCGAAGCGCTTGATGCTCTCCGCCACCGAGCAGTTGATGTTCTTCTGCGAGAAGGCTTCCGACGCTGCGCCGAACACCGCGACCTCGGTCGCACCGGCCTCGACCGCGGCGTCGAAACCCTTCAGGTTGGGCGCCAGCACCGGGTAGGCGACGCCCTCCTTCCTGCGGATCGCCCGCATCACCTCGGCGTGGTCGCCCATCTGCGGCACCCATTTCGGCGACACGAACGAGGTTGCCTCGACCGCCGGCAGGCCGGCGTCGGCGAGGCGCTCGATCAGCTCGACCTTGACTGCGGTCGGCACCAGCTGCTTCTCGTTCTGCAGCCCGTCGCGCGGGCCGACTTCGACGATCTTGACGCTTCTCGGCAGGCTCATTTCGCTTCCTCGAACTCGACCAGTTCCGCCCCGTCGGCCACCTGATCCCCGGCCGCGTAGCAGAAGGCCTTGACCACGCCGTTCTTCGGCGCGGTGATGGTGTGCTCCATCTTCATCGCCTCCAGGATCAGCAGCGGCGCCCCCTTGTCGACCTTCGCCCCCGGCTGCACCAGCAGCGCGACGACCTTGCCCGGCATCGGCGCCGTCAGCCCGCCGCCCTGTGCGCCGCCGGCCTCGACCAGGTGCAGCGGGTCGTCGCGCTCGACGATCCAGGTCTGGCCGTTGAGGAAGACGTGGCGCTTGCCACCGGCGGCGATGACGCTGGCGATCAGCCGGCGGTCGTCGAGTTCGACCGCGAAGCGGTCGCCGTCGAGCTTCCTGCCGCGGGCGAGCACGGTCTCGCCGGCCACCGTCAGCTTCCAGTGGTCGCTGCCGTAGGCCACCTGCACCTCGGCCAGCGCCTCGCCGTCGCGGAAGCCGATCGTGCGCTTCGCCTGCAGGTTCAGCCGCCAGCCGTCGCGCGCATGCCACGGCGACCACGGGTCGCCGCTCTGCTTCGCCGCGCTCTTCGCCTGCGCCTGCTCCCACAGCAGTTCGCCGACGGCGGCGACCTGCAGCACTTCCTTCGGCGCGGCCACCGCTTCCGGGAAGAGGAAGCCGCGGCTGCGTTCGATCAGCCCGGTGTCGAGGTCGGCGCCGGCGAAGGCCGGGCAGGCGACGAGGCGCGACAGAAAGTCGATGTTGGTGGTGACGCCGACCACGCGGTAGTCGGCCAGCGCGCGCCGCATGCGGGCGAGCGCGGCGTCGCGGTTCTCGTCCCAGACGATCAGCTTGGCGATCATCGGGTCGTAGTGCGGCGTGATCTCGTCGCCCTCCTCGACGCCGGTGTCGACGCGCACGTTGAGGCTCTCGGCCGGCGGCGACAGGTGCACGAGCTTGCCGGTGGACGGCAGGAACCCGCGTGTTGCGTCCTCGGCGTAGATGCGCGCTTCCAGCGCGTGGCCGCGGATCTGCAGCTGGTCCTGCCGGAGCGGCAGCGGCTCGCCGGAGGCGACGCGCAATTGCCATTCGACGAGATCCTGGCCGCTGATCATCTCGGTTACCGGATGCTCGACCTGCAGCCGGGTATTCATCTCCATGAAGTAGAACCTGCCATCCTGCTCGGCGATGAACTCGACGGTGCCGGCGCCGACGTAGCCGACCGCCTTCGCCGCCGCCACCGCTGCCTCGCCCATCTCGCGCCGGCGCGCCTCGCTCATGCCGGGGGCCGGCGCCTCTTCGAGCACCTTCTGGTGGCGGCGCTGCACCGAGCAGTCGCGTTCGAACAGGTAGACGCCGTTGCCCTGCGTGTCGGCAAAAACCTGGATCTCGATGTGGCGCGGCCGGGTCACGTAGCGCTCGACCAGCACGCGATCGTCGCCGAACGAGGATTGCGCCTCGCGCTTGCAGGAAGCCAGTGACGCCTCGAAGTCCTCGCTCCTCTCCACGAGGCGCATGCCCTTGCCGCCGCCGCCAGCGCTGGCCTTGATCAGCACCGGGTAGCCGATGGCGTCGGCCTGCGCCTTGAGGAAGGCCGGCTCCTGGTTGTCGCCGTGGTAGCCCGGCGTCAGCGGCACGCTGGCCTTCTCCATCAGCGACTTGGCCGCCGACTTCGAACCCATCGCGCGGATCGACGCGGCTGGCGGGCCGACGAAGATCAGCCCTTCGCTGGCGCAGCGCTCGGCGAAGTCGGCGTTCTCGGAAAGGAAGCCGTAGCCCGGATGGATGGCCTGGGCGCCGGTGCGCTGGGCAGCATCGATGATCTTGTCGGCGACGAGGTAGGACTCGCGCGCGGCAGCCGGGCCGATGCATACGGCCTCGTCGGCAAGGCGCACGTGGCGGGCGTTGGCGTCGGCCTCGGAATAGACGGCGACGGTGCGCAGCCCCAAGCGACGGGCGGTCTTGATGACGCGGCAGGCGATCTCGCCTCTATTGGCGATCAGCAGTTTTCCGATCATCTCAGTTGCCTCCCAACCAGTTCGGTTTGCGTTTTTCAAGGAAGGCAGTGAGCCCCTCCCTGCCTTCGGCGCTGGCACGCACGCGGGTGATGCGCTGCGCGGTCTCCTCGATCGTCGCCTCGTCGATCGGCTGGCCGGAGACGACGCGGATCAGCGCCTTGCATTCGCCCTGCGCACGCGGACCGTTCTTCAGGAGCGCGTCGACCAGCTCGCCGACCGCTTCGTCGAGCCCTTCCTCGTCCGGCACGATCTCGTGCACCAGGCCGATGCGGTAGGCCTCGGAGGCCGAGAAGCGCTCGGCGGTGAGCATGTAGCGGCGCGCGTAACGCTCGCCGATGGCGGCGATGACGTAGGGGCTGATCACCGCCGGGATGATGCCGAGCTTCACTTCGGTCAGCGCGAACTGCGCCTCGAAGGTGGCCACCGCGATGTCGCAGGCGGCAACGAGGCCGACGCCGCCACCGTAGGCCGGGCCCTGCACGCGGGCGACGGTCGGCTTCGACAGTTCGTTCAAGGTGGACAGCAGCGTCGCCAGGTTGCGCGCGTCGCGCAGGTTTTCTTCCGGCGAGTAGCCGGCGGCGCGCTTCATCCAGTTCAGGTCGGCGCCGGCGCAGAAGCTCTTGCCCGCCGACGACAGCACGACCGCGCGCACGCGCGGGTCGGCTTCGAGTTCCTTGAGTCCGGCGGTGATCTCGGCGATCAGCACTTCGTCGAAGGCGTTGTGCCGCTCCGGCTTGTTCATCGTCAGGATGCCGAGCGGGCCGTCGACTTCGGTGAGGATGCTGGTGTACATGGTGTCTCCTTGGTTTGTTCTCAGTTCACTTGTTCTTGCGACCAAACGATGTCGTCGTCCACTGCATACAGCTTGCACTCCGTCTCGGTTTTCGCGCGGCAGAAATCGATCGATCGGCGCTTCGGGTCCTCGCCGCCCCAGGCGTAGCCGCAGCGCCCCTTGCCGGAAACGGCGAAGGCGCGCGGATAGTCGGCGTCAAGGAAGAGCTGGTAAACGCGGCGGCAACGTTCGTGGTCGGCGATGAACGGAATCTTTCCGGCAGCCGCCAGGCGCTGCCCGTCCGGATCGGCCGGCGGCATCGGCAACAGCGCGACCGGCAGTGCAAGCTCGGCCAGGAACTTCTCGACCTCGGGCCACCAGATGGCCAACCCATCCTGGTTCGAGAACATGCCGTGCGAATCGCCTTTGAAACTGCCGTAGGCAACGAGGCGCGCCCGGCCGCCGGCGGCAACATGTGCTGCGTACATTTCGTCGATCGTTTTCCGCGGCCAGTAGGAATCGTTGTCGCCGTAGAACCACAGGCTGCGGTAGCGGCCAGCCTTGCCGTAATCGGCGAAGGCATCGACCAGCGATCCTTCCCACCCGGTACAGCTCTCCTTGCGCAATCCCCCGGCAAAGTTGATCAAGCCGAGAACGCCGGGATACGGTGTGGTGCCGAAGGCCATCGTCGTCAATCCGCCGTGCGACTGGCCGATGACGATGATGCGTTGCGCGTCGACGTAAGGCAGCTTCACCGCATGGTCGATCGCGGCACGCACGTCCTTTGCCTGTTCGAGACCGTTGCCGGCGATGTTGCAGCCGCCCTCGACGTAGCCTCCGGAAGACCGGGAAAAACCCCCGCGCATCGGGATCATCACCACGTAGCCGCGGCGGACGAACTCGCGGCTGGCGACGATGTAGCGGGCGCGCGGCTGAAAGCGGGGATTGCCGAATTCCTTGCCGTGGTTGATCACCACCAGCGGAAAAGGGCCGTCGCCGTCCGGCTTGAAGATCGTCGTTTCCAGCTCGGTGCCGAAAAGGCCGTTGCCGTTATCGACCATCACCACCTGTTCGTTGAGCGCCCTGTTCAGGCGCGGCGGCCCGGCTGCCGCCGCCAGCAGCGGCAGCATCAGCAGGAAGGCAAGCATGCTCCGCATCGCAGCGCCCTTACATGCGGAAGATGCCGAACTTCGTCTCTTCGGCCGGCGCATTCATTGCGGCCGACAGGCCCAGCGCCAGCACGCGGCGGGTATCGGCCGGGTCGATCACGCCGTCGTCCCACAGCCGGGCGCTGGCGTAGTAGGGGTGGCCCTGCGTCTCGTACTGCTCGCGGATCGGCGCCTTGAACGCGGCTTCCTCGTCGGCGCTCCAGGACTTGCCGGCGGCCTCGATGCCGTCGCGCTTGACCGTCGCCAGCACGCCGGCGGCCTGCTCGCCACCCATCACCGAGATGCGCGCATTCGGCCACATCCACAGGAAGCGCGGCGAGTAGGCGCGGCCGCACATGCCGTAGTTGCCGGCACCGAAGGAGCCGCCGATGATCACCGTGAACTTCGGCACCTTCGCCGTCGCCACCGCCGTCACCATCTTGGCGCCGTCGCGGGCGATGCCGCCGTTTTCGTACTTGCGGCCGACCATGAAGCCGGTGATGTTCTGCAGGAAGACCAGCGGGATGCCGCGCTGCGCGCACAGCTCGATGAAGTGCGCACCTTTCAGCGCGCTCTCCGAGAACAGGATGCCGTTGTTGGCGACGATGCCGACCGGGTAGCCCCAGATGCGCGCGAAGCCGCAGACCAGCGTCGTGCCGTAGCGCGCCTTGAACTCGTCGAAGTCGGAGCCGTCGACGAGGCGGGCGATGATCTCGCGCACGTCGAAGGGCTTCTTGGTGTCGGTCGGAATGACGCCGTACAGCTCCTCCGTCGGATAGAGCGGCTCGACCGGCTGCTGCAGCGTGACCGGCGGCTTCTTCTGCCAGTTGAGGTCGCGCACGATGCGGCGGGCAATCGCCAGCGCGTGCTGGTCGTTCTCGGCAAGGTGGTCGGCGACGCCGGAGATGCGCGTATGCACGTCGGCGCCGCCGAGGTCCTCGGCAGTGACCACTTCGCCGGTCGCCGCCTTCACCAGCGGCGGGCCGCCGAGGAAGATGGTGCCCTGGTTCTTGACGATGATCGACTCGTCGCACATCGCCGGCACGTAGGCGCCGCCGGCGGTGCACGAGCCCATCACCACGGCGATCTGCGGGATACCCTGCGCCGACAGGTTGGCCTGGTTGAAGAAGATGCGGCCGAAGTGTTCCTTGTCCGGGAAGACCTCGTCCTGCATCGGCAGGAAGGCGCCGCCGGAGTCGACCAGGTAGATGCACGGCAGCCGGTTCTCCAGCGCGATCTCCTGCGCCCGCAGGTGCTTCTTCACCGTCAGCGGGTAGTAGGTGCCGCCCTTCACCGTCGCGTCGTTGGCGACGATCATGCATTCGACGCCGTTCACCCGGCCGATGCCGGCGATCACCGACGCAGCGGGAACGTCGCCGCCGTACATGCCGTGCGCGGCCAGCTGGGAAATTTCCAGGAAGGGCGTGCCCGGATCGAGCAGGCCGGCGACGCGCTCGCGCGGCAACAGCTTGCCGCGGGCGAGATGCTTCTGCCGCGCCGCTTCCGGGCCGCCGAGCGCGATCTTGTCGACGGTCGAGCGCAGGTCGTCGACGACGCTGCGCATAGCCTCCGCGTTGGCCTGGAAATCGGCGCTGCGCGGGTTGAGTTGGCTTTTTAGTGTAGTCATGTCTCCTCTTTTCTTCCCTTGTCTTCTTCCTTGGTCGGCAGTCGGGCTACAACTGCCGCAACTCCCTGATCCATTTCTCCAGCTTCACCGGGGTATGGCCGGCCATCGCCAGCAGCACTGCCTCCGGCGTTTCGGCATCCTGCAGCAGGCCGCGGTGTTCCGGGCGCATGAAACCCTCGTCGACCGCACGATCGCAGAGCTCGATCAGCGGCCCGAAATAGTTGAGCACGTTGACCAGCCCGACCGGCTTCTCGTGGAAGCCGAGCTGGCCCCAGGTCAGCATCTCGCACAGCTCCTCGAAAGTGCCGAAGCCGCCGGGCAGCGCGACGAAGCCGTCGGCCAGCTCGGCCATGCGCGCCTTGCGGGTGTGCATCGAATCGACGACTTCGAGCTGCGTCAGGTCGAGGTGGCCGACCTCCTTCGCCATCAGCGCCTCGGGAATGACGCCGGTGACTTCGCCACCGGCCTGCAGGCAGGCATCCGCCACCAGCCCCATCAGGCCGATGTTGCCGCCGCCGTAGACGAGGCCGATGCCGCGTTCCGCCAGCAGCTTGCCCATGGCGATCGCGGTCGCCGCATACTCGGGCCGCCTGCCCTTGGCCGAGCCGCAGAAGACGCAGATACGCTTCGGATGCCAGTCGTGCATCAGAACTCCTTGCCGGCCAGCCGGGCTTCGAGCTGCGGCAAACGGTCGGCGCCCATGAACGGCTCGCCGTCGCAGACGATGAAGGGCGAACCGAAGACACCCTTCTCCAGCGCCGCCGCCACTTCGGCCTTCAGCCGGTCCTTGATCTCCGGCGACTCGACCGCCTCGGCCAGCGCCGCGCGGTCGGCGCCGACGTCGACGGCGAGGTCGAGCACCACGTTGGCGTCGGAGATGTCGCGGTCATCGACGAACAGGGCGCGGTAAACGGCATGCGCGAAGGCCCGCGCCATCGCGCAGTCGCGGTCGTGCAGCCAGTAGTAGGCGCGCGCCGCGACCTGCGTCGGCAACGGGAAGCGCGACGGCGGGTGGTAGGGGATGCCCATGAAGCGCGCCGAGCGGGCGAAGTCCAGCTTCGAGTAGTCGCCCTTCAGCGGCACGGTGGTCAGCGGCGCGGCGCCGGTCGCCTTGAAGACGGCGCCGAGCAGCAGCGGCCGCCACTTCACCTGGCGCCCGTACTTCGCGGCGAGTTCGTCGATGCGCTCGCTGGCCAGGTAGCCGTAGGGCGACGAGAAATCGAAATAGAACTCCAGCGGCGCTTTCGTTTCGCTCATCGGTTTTCTCTCCTCAAGCCTTCGAGTGTGGTTCGGTTCGCGGCCACAGCACCATCTGCGTGCAGCGGAACAGCGCGATGCGGCGGTCGCCGTCGCCAAGGACTTCCGCATCCCACACCTGCGTGTTGCGCCCGGCGTGCGCGGCAGTGGCCACACAGCGGATCGTACCGTCGCGCTGGGTCGAGAAGAAGTTGGTCTTCAGCTCGATCGTCGTGAAGCTCTCCGCCCCGTCCGGCAGGTGGGCGATGGTCGCAAAGCCGGCGGCGGTGTCGGCCAGCGCGATCACCGACGCGGCATGCAGGAAGCCGTTCGGCGCCAGCATTTCCGGGCGGATCGGCATCTCCATGTCGAGCCGGCCGGGCGCGATCGCCGTCACCCTGAGGCCGAACCAGCCGGGCAGGGTGCCCTCGGCGCGGCGCGAGAAGTCTTCGGGATTGGCTTCGGGGCGGAGTCTGGCGGCCATGCTTACTCCTCGACGATGGCGCGGCCGATCACCAGCCGCTGGATGTCGTTGGCACCTTCGTAGATCTGGCTGACGCGCACGTCGCGGTAGATGCGCTCGACCGGGAAGTCGCTGGTGTAGCCGTAGCCGCCGTGGATCTGGATGGCGTCGGAGCAGACCTTCTCGGCGATCTCGGAGGCGAACATCTTGGCCATCGACGCTTCCTTCAGGCAGGGCTTGCCGGCGTCCTTCAGCATCGCCGCGCGCCACACCATCAGGCGGGCGGCGTCGACCTGCGTCGCCATGTCGGCGAGGCGGAAGCTGACCGCCTGGTGGCCGGTCAGCGGCACGCCGAAGGCGACGCGCTCCTTGGCGTACTTCACCGCCGCCTCCAGCGCCGAGCGCGCCATGCCGACCGACTGCGCGGCGATGCCGATGCGGCCGGCTTCGAGGTTGGAGAGCGCAATCTTGTAGCCCTCGCCTTCCTTGCCCAAGAGACAGGAAGCCGGGATGCGGCAGTTCTCGAAGATGATCTGCGCGGTGTCGGAAGCCTTCTGCCCCATCTTCTCCTCGATGCGGGCGACGACGTAGCCCGGCGTCTCGGTCGGCACCAGGAAGCACGAGATGCCCTTCTTGCCGGCGGCCTTGTCGGTGACGGCGAAGACGATCGCCACCTGCGCGTGCTTGCCGGTGGTGATGAACTGCTTGACGCCGTTGAGCACGAAATAGTCGCCGTCGCGCGTGGCGCGGGTAGTGATCGCCGAAGCATCGGACCCGGTGTGCGGCTCGGTCAGGCAGAAGCAGCCGAGCATGTCGCCGCGCGCCAGCGGCTTCAGGTACTGCTCCTTCTGCGCGTCGCTGCCGTATTTCATCGTGATGCCGCAGGCCAGCGAGTTCTGCACGCTGACGATGGTCGAGGTGGCGCCGTCGCCGGCGGCGATCTCTTCGAGCATCAGCACCAGGCTCATGTAGTCCATGCCGGCACCGCCCCATTCCTCGGGCACGACGACGCCGAGCGCGCCGAGCGCGCCGAGTTCCTTCAGCGCCTCGGCCGGGAAGGTGTGGTGGCGGTCCCAGTCGCCGGCGAAGGGAGCGAGGCGCTCCTGCGCGAAGGCGCGCATCGAGTCGCGGATCATTTCCTGTTCTTGGGTGAGGATCATGCAGTTTTCTCCGGGAAATAGGTGGTCAGCCAGACGCCGGCGATGACCAGTGCACCGCCGGCCAGCACGGCCAGCGCGAGCCGTTCGCCGAGCAGGACGGCGGCCTGCAGCACGGCGAAGACGGGAACGAGGTTGATGAAGGCCGAGGCGCGGGCGGCGCCCAGCACGCGCACGCCGTCGGCGAACCAGGTGAAGCCGAGCGCGGTGCCGCCGATGGCGAGGAAGGCGACGCTGGCCCAGACGCGCCACGACCAGTCGCCCAGCTCGATGCCGCCCTGGAGCAACGCGGCGACGCCGAGAAGGAGCGCGCCGACGAGGCTGGCGTGGAGCGTCGCTGCCAGCGGCGTCAGCGTCTTCGTCGCGCTGCGGCCGATGAAGGTGTAGGCGGTCCAGCACAGCACGCAGCCGACGATCAGCCATTCGCCGATGCCGATGGCGCCATGCAGCAGCGCCAGCGGGTCGCCGTTTCCGATCACCGTCAGGCAGCCGGCGAGGGCGATGGCGACGCCGGCAAACTTGCGCGGCGTCATCCGCTCCTGGCCGACGAACCACGCGGCGAGCGCGACCACCACCGGGTTCAGCGCGACGACCAGCGCACCGCGGCCGGCCGGGATGTACTTCAGCCCGTAGAAGAAGCAGAGCGCGTAGAGGAAGATGCCGGTCGCCGCCAGCCCGGTCACCACGCCCCATTCGCGGCTGCCCGACGGGCGCGGAACGCTCCCGTCGCTGAGCAGCGCGAAGCCGGCCAGCGCGATGCCGGCGAGGAGGAAGCGGAAGGCGGCGGCGAGCAGCGGCGCAGGCAGTTCCTGCGCGACGATGCGCCCCGCGATCCAGGTGCCGCCCCACATGAACATGGCGCCGATCAGCTTGAGGTAGGTGGCCGGGGTTGCGTGCAATTACAGCATCTCGACGCCGACGGCGACGGCTTCGCCACCGCCGATGCACAGCGAGGCGACGCCGCGCTGCTTGCCCTGCGCCTTCAGCGCGCCGAGCAGCGTGACGAGGATGCGCGCGCCGGAGGCGCCGATCGGATGGCCGAGGGCGCAGGCGCCGCCGTTCACGTTGACCTTGTCGGCCGGCAGCTTGAGGTCGTGCATCGCCGCCATAGTGACGACGGCGAAGGCTTCGTTGATCTCGTACAGGTCGACCGATTCCGCGGTCCAGCCGGTCTTGGCGAACAGCTTCTGCATCGCGCCGACCGGGGCCGTGGTGAAAAGGTTCGGCTGCTGCGCGAAGGTGGTGTGGCCGACGATGCGGGCGAGCGGCTTCAGGCCCAGCGCCTTCGCCTTCGATTCCTTCATCAGCACGACGGCGGCGGCGCCGTCGGAGATCGACGACGAGTTGGCGGCGGTCACCGTGCCGTCCTTCTTGAACGCCGGCTTGAGGCCGGGGATCTTGTCGATCTGCGCCTTCAGCGGCTGCTCGTCCTTGTCCACCACCACGTCGCCCTTCTTGCCGGCGATCGTCACCGGCGCGATTTCCCAGGCGAACTTGCCGCCGGTGATCGCTGCCTGCGCGCGCTTCGTCGACTCGACGGCGAAGGCGTCCTGCGCCTCGCGCGTGAAGCCGTAGGACTCGGCGCACTCCTCAGCGAAGGTGCCCATCAGGCGGCCCTTCTGGTAGGCGTCCTCCAGCCCGTCGAAGAACATGTGGTCGAGCACCTGACCGTGGCCGAGGCGCATGCCGCCGCGCGCCTTGGGCAGCAGGTAGGGAGCGTTGCTCATCGACTCCATGCCGCCGGCGACGCCGACCTCGAAGGCGCCGGCGAGGATGTTGTCGTGCACCAGCATCACCGCCTTCAGCGCCGAGCCGCAGACCTTGTGCACCGTCGTGCAGCCGGTCGACAGCGGCAGCCCGGCGCCGAGCGCCGCCTGGCGCGCCGGCGCCTGGCCGACGCCGGCCTGCAGCACGTTGCCGAAGACCACTTCCTCGACGGTGTCAGGCGTGACGCCGGCGCGTTCGACGGCGGCCTTGATGGCGACGGCGCCGAGCTGCGGCGCGGTGAGCGCGTTGAAGTCGCCCTGGAAGCCGCCGAGCGGCGTGCGGGCAGCGGAAACGATGACGATGGAGTCAGGCTGTGAAGCGGACATGGTGTTCTCCTTGAAAGAAAAATCAGCGGGGCGGCGAGGCGTAAACGTTTAGCGCCTGTTCGTATCGGGTGGCAATCTGTTCCGGCCGGCTGACGGTGAAGCCGAGGTCGCGCACGAGGCCGTCCTTCAGGCCGTAGATCCAGGCATGGACGGTCAGCTTCTGGCCGCGCGCCCAGGCGTCCTGGACGACGAAGGTCGAGCAGACGTTGGCCGCCTGCTCCAGCGTGTTCAGTTCGCACAGGCGGTCGTGACGCTCGGCTTCGGGCAGCGTGTCGATCATCGCCTCGTGCTTGGCATGGACGTCGCGCACGTGGCGCAGCCAGATGTCGACCAGGCCGACGCGCGCCTTGTCGAGCGCCGCCTTGACGCCGCCGCAGCCGTAGTGGCCGACGACCATGATGTGCTGCACCTTGAGCGCCTCGACGGCGAACTGGATCACCGACAGGCAGTTGAGGTCGGTGTGCACGACGACGTTGGCGACGTTGCGATGGACGAACACTTCGCCCGGCAACAGGCCGACGATCTGGTTCGCCGGCACGCGCGAATCGGAGCAGCCGATCCACAGGAAGGCCGGCGTCTGCAGCTGCGACAGCTTGTCGAAGTAGCCCGGGTCGACTTCCTGCATCTGCCTGGCCCAGGCGCGGTTGAAGTCGAACAGGTGCGACAGGTTCTCGTTCATCACCTCGCCCTCGGACCAGTTGTCGAGGTCGAGCGAGAGGAAGATGGTGCCTTCGATCGGCGTGTTGTAGTAGGCCGGGGCTTCCTTGAAACCCAGTTCGCGGTAAAGCTTCACTGCCATGCGCATCGCCGGCAGCGTGTCGAGCATGATGCGCTTGTAGCCGAGGTCCTTCGCCGCGCGAATGCCGGCCAGCGCCAGGGCATGGCCGGCGCCGTGGCCGCGCGCCTCGGGCTCGACGTAGAGCCGCTTCATTTCGCAGACGCCCTCGGAGAACGGCCGGATGCCGACGCAGCCGACCGGCTTGCCGTCGAGCTCGGCGCACCACAGCCGCCCGCGCGGCGGCGCGTAGCAGCCGGGGAGCGAGGCCATTTCCTCGGCGAAGCCCTGGAAACTGAGGTCGACGCCGAGCCAGCCGGCGTAGTTGCGGAAGAACTGGCGGACGGCATCGAGCGCCGGATCGTTGGCGTCGGAAATGGTGCGCAGGGTGACGGTCATAGGCGGCAGCAGATCGAATAGGTGTGCAGCGCCACGGCAACGGCAATGCCGAGCAGCGAGACCGTCAGCATGACGATCTCGGCGGCGCCGACCTTGTTGTCGCGTGGCGCGGGCATGGCATCAGGCCGTTTCGGCGAACAGTTCGCGGCCGATCAGCATGCGGCGGATTTCCGAGGTGCCGGCGCCGATCTCGTAGAGCTTGGCGTCGCGCCACAGGCGGCCGGTCGGGTACTCGTTGGTGTAGCCGACGCCGCCCAGCGCCTGGATCGCCTCGCCGGCCATCCAGGTCGCCTTCTCGGCCGAGTAGAGGATGGCGCCGGCAGCGTCCTTGCGCAGCGTGCGCGCGTGGTCGGCGCGGTCGCAGGCCTTGCCGACGGCGTAGACGTAGGCCTTGGTCGCCTGCCAGGTCGAGTACATGTCGGCGACCTTGCCCTGCATCAGCTGGAACTCGCCGATCGCCTGGCCGAACTGCTTGCGCTCGTGCAGGAAGGGAACGACCACGTCCATGCAGGCGGCCATGATGCCGAGAGGGCCGCCGGAAAGCACGGCGCGCTCGTAGTCGAGACCGGACATCAGCACCTTGGTTCCGTTGCCGACGCCACCGAGCACGTTTTCTTCCGGCACTTCGCAGTCGTCGAAGAACAACGGGTAGGTGTTCGAGCCGCGCATGCCGAGCTTGTCGAGGTGCGAGCCGTGCGTGAAACCCTTGAAACCCTTCTCGACGATGAACGCGGTCATGCCCCTGGCGCCGGCGTTCACGTCGGTCTTGGCATAGACCACCAGCGTGTCGGCGTCGCCGCCGTTGGTGATCCACATCTTGCTGCCGTTGAGTACGTAACGCGCATCTGCCCCACTTCCCTTCTTCTCGGCCTTCAGCTTCATCGAGACGACGTCGGAGCCGGCGTTCGGCTCGGACATCGCCAGCGCGCCGACGTGCTCGCCGGAGATCAGCTTGGGCAGGTATTTCGCGCGTTGCGCATCGTTGCCGTTGCGGCGGATCTGGTTCACGCACAGGTTCGAGTGGGCGCCGTAGGAGAGGCCGACCGAGGCCGAGGCGCGTGAGATTTCCTCCATGGCGATGATGTGCGCCAAGTAGCCCATGCCGCTGCCGCCGTATTCCTCGGACACGGTCATGCCGAGCAGACCGAGGTCGCCGAACTTCCGCCACAGGTCGGCAGGGAACAGGTTGTCGCGGTCGACGGCTTCGGCGCGCGGGGCGATCTCTTCGGCGGCGAAGCGGCGCACCGTCTCGCGCAGCATGGCGATGTCTTCGCCCAGGTCGAAATCGAGGCTCGGGATTTCCATTTGTCTCACTCCTTGGTTGGTATCTTCAACGTGGGGAAGCTACGACACGCACGGTGTCAGCCACCCTTCTCCTTCTTCCCGTGCAGCGCCATGATGGTCTGCTGCATCAGCGCACACAAGGTCTTCTTCCCGTCCTTGACGGCGAAGACCTCGGCCTTGGTGACGATCAGCGTCCGCCCGTAGCGCACCACCGATCCCTCGGCGATCAGCAGCTGGCCGTCGGCCGGCGCCAGCAGGTTCAGCTTGTATTCGACGGTGAGCACGCCGGTCTCGGCCGCGGTCAGCGTATTCGCGGCATAGCCGGCGGCCGAGTCGGCGATCATGCCGACCACGCCGCCGTGGATATAGCCGTGCTGCTGCGTGATCTCCGACCGGTAGGGCAGGTGGATCTCGGTGTAGCCCGGCTCGATCACCGGCATCGTCGCGCCGATCAGCGCCATCGCCGGCTGGTTGTGGAAGCTGGCGCGGACGCGGGCGGCGAAGTCGGGGTCGAGCGGTTTATGCATGGCGGCCTCTCATTACGTTTACGTCAACGTCAACTAACCGGCGTCAGAAATCGGCGGGGCGTCGCCAGCGGCGGCCTCCCGGGCGAGCAGTTCGCGGCACTGCTCCTCGAAGCCGGCGATCTCGTCGAGCACCGCCGCGATGTCCTCGCGCTGGCGCTCGAAGGCGGCGCGGCGCTGGGCGAGCACGTCGAGGAACTTCAGGAGTTGCGAGCTCTCGTCCCGGGCCGTGTCGTACATGTCGATCATTTCCTTGATCTCGGCCAGCGACAGGCCGAGCCGCTTGCCGCGCAGCGCCAGTTTCAGCCGCGTGCGGTCGCGGCGCGAGAAGACGCGCGCCTGCCCCTCGCGATGCGGGAACAGCAGGCCCTGGTCCTCCCAGAAACGGATCGTGCGCGGCGTGATGCCGAATTCGCGCGCCAGATCCGAAATGTGAAAGGTTTGTGCCTGGCGGTCGTCGGCTGAACCTTCGTGCTTCAAAGCAGTCTTTTCCATACGGAAGCGAATGGTATAGTTGCCTACGTTAATCCAATCCCCGGCTTTTTTCAATACCCTACCGTATGTTGCCAGATTTCCCGTACCGCACCCCGCCGGCTCCCGGCGAAACCATCGAAGTCGCGCCCGGCATCCACTGGCTGCGCATGCCGCTGCCGTTCGCGCTGGACCACATCAACCTGTGGCTGCTGGAGGATACGCACGACGGCCAGCCGTCGTGGACCATCGTCGATACCGGCTACGGGCTGGACAACGTGCGCGCGCTGTGGGAGCAGATCCTCGGCCGGCTGACGGCGCCGGTGAGACGCATCATCGTCACCCACTTCCACCCCGACCACGTCGGCCTGGCGCAGTGGCTGCAGGAAAAGAGCGGCGCGCCGGTGTGGATGACCGCCACCGAATACCTGACGGCGCACGCCGTCTTCCACGAGTCGAGCGGCCACGGCACGCAGCCGATGCTGCGCCAGTTCGAGCGCCACGGCCTCGACGCCGGGCGCATCGCCGAGCTGGAGAAGCGCTCGAACGGCTACGCCCGCGGCGTGCCGGCGCTGCCGCACGCCTACTTCCGCATGTTCGACGGCGATCGCTTCCCGATCAACGGCAAATCGTGGCAGGTTCGTGTCGGCTACGGCCATTCGCCGGAGCACGCTTCGCTTTACTGTGCCGAGGCCGGCGTGTTAATTTCCGGAGACATGCTGCTGCCGAAAATTTCGACAAATATCAGCGTCTTCGCAGTCACCCCCGGTGCGGATTCTCTCGCGCAATACCTCGATTCGCTGAATCGATACCGCGAGCTGCCGGAAGAGACGCTCGTGCTCCCCTCGCACGGCCTGCCGTTCATCGGCATACACAACAGAGTGGCGGCGCAGCATGCACACCATGAGGAGCGGCTGCGGGTTCTGGAGGATGCTTGCATCGAACCGCGCAGCGCGGCTGATTTGCTGGCAACGCTGTTCCCGCGCGAACTCGACACCCACCAGGTGATGTTCGCGATGGGGGAGGCGATCGCCCATCTCAACCGACTTGAATACGCCGGCAAGCTCGTCCGCAGGGAAGGGCAAGACGGCGTGATCCGCTACCAGCGGACGAACTAACCTCAACGGGAGCCTCACATGTCACAAGCAGAACAGGACAAGACCCTGCCCAACCCGGCCGACGTGGCCAAGACCTACGCCGAGGTCGCCCAACGCGCCTCGCGCCTGCTCACCCAGTTCATGGAGAAGAAGGCCAAGGAAGGCGTCGCCGCCCCGTCCGACGAACTCGGCGTCGCCAAGGCCTACATGGACCTCTCGTCGCGCCTGCTGGCCAATCCGTACAAGCTGGCGCAGACGCAGATGAACATGATGTGGGACTACTTCTCGCTGTGGCAGGGATCGATGCTGAAGATGATCGGCATGCCGATCAACCCGATCGCCGCGCCGGAGAAGGGCGACAAGCGGTTCAAGGACGAGGACTGGGAACAGCACTTCCTGTTCGACTACATCAAGCAGTCCTACCTGATCGCCGCCCGCCACCTGCACGACACGGTGTCCGACGTCGAGGGCCTCGACGACCATACGCAGACCAAGATCAACTTCTTCACGCGCCAGTACATCGACGCGCTGTCGCCGTCGAACTTCGCGCTGACCAACCCGGAAGTCTTCCGCGAGACGGTCAAGTCGCACGGCCAGAACCTCGTCAAGGGCCTGAACAACCTGCTGCACGACGTCGAGTCGGGCGACGGCCAGCTGCGCATCCGGATGACCGACACCTCGGCCTTCGAGATGGGCAAGAACGTCGCCACGACGCCGGGCAAGGTGATCTTCCAGAACGACCTGATCCAGCTGATCCAGTACGATCCGGCGACCAAGGACCAGTTCAAGAAGCCGCTCCTGATCGTGCCGCCGTGGATCAACAAGTACTACATCCTCGACCTGCGCGACAAGAACTCGCTGGTCAAGTGGGCCACCGACCAGGGCCACACCACCTTCATCATGAGCTGGGTGAACCCGGACGAGAAGCTGGCGCACAAGAGCTTCGAGGACTACGTGCTGGAAGGCTCGCTGGCGGCGATCAACGCCGTCGAGCAGGCCACCGGCGAGAAGGAAATCAACATGGCGGCGTACTGCCTGGGCGGCACGCTGCTGATGACGACGCTGGCCTACATGGCGGCGAAGAAGGACAAGCGCGTCGCCTCGGCGACCTTCTTCACGACCATGATCGACTTCTCCGAGCCGGGCGAACTGGGCGTCTTCCTCGACGAGGGCGCGGTTGCCGGACTGGAGAAGAAGATGGCCGAGCGCGGCTTCCTCGAAGGCTCGGAGATGGCCGGCACCTTCAACATGCTGCGCGCCAACGACCTGATCTGGTCCTTCGTCGTGAACAACTACCTGATGGGCAAGGACCCGTTCCCGTTCGACCTGCTCTACTGGAACAGCGACTCGACGCGCATGCCGTACGCGATGCACAGCTTCTACCTGCGCAACATGTACCTCGGCAACAAGCTGCGCGAAGCGGGCGGCATCGAGATCGCCGGCGTGCCGATCGACATCTCGAAGGTGAAGACGCCGTGCTACTTCATCTCGACGGTGGAAGACCACATCGCCCCGTGGAAGAGCACCTACAAGGGTGCACTGCTGCCCTCGGGCCCGGTCAAGTTCGTCCTCGGCGGCTCCGGCCACATCGCCGGCATCGTCAACCCGCCGGCGGCCAACAAGTACGGCTTCTGGACCAACGACGAACTGCCGGAAGACGCCGACGACTTCCTCCAGGGCGCGACGCAGCACCCCGGCTCGTGGTGGACCGACTGGCAGCAGTGGCTGCTTGCGCAGGCCAACGGCGACAAGAAGGTGCCGGCGCGCAAACCGGGCGGCGGCGGTCTCGCCGTGCTCGAAGATGCGCCGGGTTCCTTCGTCAAGTTCCGCCTCGACGCGCAGAAGAAGGTCGACTGAGCCGGTCCGCGAGCAATTCCGAAAGGGGGCTTCGGCCCCCTTTTTTCATCGCCGGCACATGCTAAGGTGACAGGGAGAAAGGGCAAAAACCGGAGCCCGGGGCGAGCGGAAAGCCGCGCCCGGACTGCGGGCCGCCAGCCCCTCGTTCGGGAGAATCCATCATGAGCCTGCAACTGACTTCCTCCGCCTTCACCCACCAGGGAACGATCCCCGCCCGCCACACCTGCGAGGGCGCCAACGTCTCGCCGCCGCTGGCCTGGAGCGGCATCCCGCCCGGCACGAAAAGCCTGGCGCTGATCGTCGACGACCCCGACGCGCCGGACCCGGCGGCGCCGAAGATGACCTGGGTGCACTGGGTGCTCTTCAACCTGCCGCCGACCGCGGCAGGCCTCGCCGAAGCCGTCGCCGCGCTGCCGCCCGGAACCGGGGAGGGGACCAACGACTGGCAGCGTACCGGCTACGGCGGCCCCTGTCCGCCGATCGGACGGCACCGCTACTTTCACAAGCTGTATGCGCTCGACGTCGTACTGAACCTGCAACGGCCCGACAAGCCGGCGCTGGAAGCGGCGATGCGCAGCCACGTGCTGGCCGAGGCGCAGCTCATCGGCACCTACCAGAAGCAGCGCGCATGATCCGTCCCGACTACGCCGGCGGCAGCATTGCCAACCTGATGCGCACGATCGGCGACGCCTGCGGCGTGCCGGCGCTGCCGCAGGCGCCGCTGGCGGCGCGCTACCGGCTGGAGGCGAGAGCGCTGGCGCGTGCGCGCAACATCGTCCTCTTCGTCGTCGACGGCCTCGGCGCCCGCCAGCTCGAAGCGAACGGCAGCGGCGCGCTGCGCGAGCACGCCGGAATGCGGCTCTCCTCGGTCTTTCCCTCGACCACCGCCGCGGCGATCCCGACCTTCATGACCGGCCTGCCGCCGGCCCGGCATGCGCTGACCGGCTGGCACATGTGGCTGGAAGAACAGCAGGCGGTGACGGCGATCCTGCCGCTGACGCCGCGCGTCGGCCAGCCGTTCGCCGAGACGCCGGCGCAACTGACGGCCAAGCTGTTCGACCACCAGCCGCTCTACCCCGGCATGCATCGCCCGGCCTGGGTGCTGTCGCCGCGCGAGATCGCCTTCAGCCCGTTCAACACCTTCCATTCGCGCGGCGCCGACACGCTCGCCTATGCCGACCTCGACGGCCTGATGCAGACCTTGAGCGGCCTCGTCCGGGTGCCGGGAAAGAAATTCATCTACGCCTACTGGCCGCTGCTCGACAGCGTCGCGCACCGCTTCGGCACCGACAGCAAGGAGGCGCGCGCGACGCTGGCAGCGTTCTGCACCGCCTTCGATGCGCTACTGGAAACGCTGCCCGGCAGCGACACGGCGCTGCTGGTCACCGCCGACCACGGCTTCATCGATTCACCCGAGCGCCGGCTGGTCCTGCTCGACGACCATCCCGAGCTGGCCGCGCTGCTGGCACGGCCGTTGTGCGGCGAGCAGCGCGTCGCCTGGTGCTACCTGAAACCCGGCGCCGCCGGCGATTTCCAGCGCTACGTCGCGCGCTACCTCGCCGAATCCGCGGAAGCGGTGCCGTGCGCGCAGCTGATCGACGACGGCTGGTTCGGCCCCGGCCCGGCGCACCCGCGGCTGGCCTCGCGCATCGGCGATTTCGCGCTGATCATGCGCGACAACTGGACGATCAAGGACTGGCTGCCCGGCGAACGGCGGCACGCGCTGATCGGCGTGCACGGCGGCGTCTCGGCGGACGAAATGGAAGTCCCGCTGGTCTCCATCCGCGTTTGAGACGGCCATGGACGACACGAAACGCCGGCATGCCGATCAGGTGATCGCCGCCGCCCGCCGCGAACGCGACGCGCGCGAGGCCGGCTACCGGGCGCAGGCGCTGAAGCTGCTGCCGTGGATTTGCGCCCGCTGCGGCCGCGAGTTCAGCAGGGAACGGCTGCGCGAACTGACCGTGCACCACAAGGACCACAACCACGACCACAACCCGCCCGACGGCAGCAACTGGGAGCTGCTCTGCGTCTACTGCCACGACAACGAGCACGCGCGCGAACTGGATGCCGAGGCCGCCCGCCGGGCCGTCGCCAACGAGGAATCCGCCACCGCCCGCGCCACGGCGCAGCCGTTCGCCGGCCTCAAGGATCTGCTCGGCAAGAAGGAAGGCTGACGCGCGCGGGGCTACTTCTGCAGCAGCCGGTCGCCGCTTTCCAGAAGCTGCGGCAGGCCGTTGCGCAGCCACGCCCCCGCCTCCGCGTCGGCAAATAGGTGGCAGAGCCAGAACGCCGTGCTCGCGGCCTGCAGCAGGCGGACATGCCGGCCCGGAGAATCGCCGACGAACTCGCCGGCAAACTCCGGATGCGTCGCCCCGTCGAGCACCAGCAGGTGCTGGTGCGGCGGCGGCATGTGGGCAAACGGCAGGCAGCGGTCGGCGGCCCGGATGTCGCCGGGCCCGATGCCATCGTCGCGGCTGCCGGTCAGGTGCAGGCAGGGCACGGTGACGCCGGCGAAGCGCTCGGCCAGCGGCAGCGTGCCGCCGCGCGCCGACGGGCTGAACAGGATCGCCGCGGCCAGCCGCGGGTCGGCCGGCAGGTCGTGGAGCTCCCCGACCTGAAGGTCCGGGGCTTCCCACGATACAGAGCGGGCGCGCGGTGCGCGCCCTGCTGGTGTCTTCGTCTCGCTCACCCCGGCATGAATGCCGGGGCTTGCGCTCGACGCGTGGTCACGCCCGCGCCGCTCGCCGATCAGGCGCAGCGCGCTGACGGCACCGAAGGAATGGCCGGAAACCCCCATTGCCGGCGGCGCGTCCGCCGTCAGCCGGTCGAGGGCGAAACACAGGTCGTGCTGGCGGGCGGCGAGCTGCGCCGCATCGACGGCGCTGCGCAGCAGATGGCGCAAGGCCAGCGGCGAGTCCGACGGCAGCGCACTGGCGTCGCTGCCCGGATGCTGCACGGCAAGCGCGGCGATGCCCCACGAGGCCCAGTGCGCCAGCCAGCCGGCGCCGCTGGCGCGGGAGCCGCCGAGGCCGTGCGAATGGAGGACCAGCGGAGCGCGCGTTACGGACGGGCCGCCCGCAGCCTGCGGCCGGTAGCGGCGCCAGGCGATGCGGCGGTCGCGTGCCGGGTCGCGCCACTCGCCGTCCTCGACCGCGACCGCGAACGGTCCCGGCCGGGCGTAATCAGCCATGCGACCAGTCGACCAGGCCGAAGTGGGCGGTGACCAGCACGACCAGGCCGAAGACGATGCGATACCAGGCAAAGACCGTGAAGTCGTGGCTGGAGATGTAGCGCAGCAGCCAGCGCACGCAGAGGAACGCGGAGACGAAGGCGGCGACGAAGCCGACCGCCCACATGCCGACATCGTCGAACGCGAGCAGATGGCGTTCCTTGTACAGCTGGTAGACCGTCGCCGCGCCCAGCGTCGGAATCGCCAGGAAAAACGAAAATTCGGTGGCGGCCTTGCGCGACAGGCCGAAGAACAGGCCGCCGATGATCGTCGCCCCCGAGCGCGAAGTGCCGGGGATCAACGCCAGCGCCTGCGCCAGGCCGAGCTTGAAGGCGTCGACGACGCCCAGCTCGTCGACCGATTCGAAGCGGATCCGGTGCTGCCGCTTTTCGGCCCAGAGGATGACGAAGGCGCCGAGGATGAAGGTGGTGGCGACGGCGATCGGGTTGAACAGGTGCGCCTTGATCGCCTTGCCGAAGAGCAGGCCGAGCACGGCGAGCGGCAGGAAGGCGACCAACAGGTTGAGCAGAAAACGCTGCGCGCCGCGGTCGTGCAGCGCACCGCCGAGCACGGCGCCGATGCGGGTGCGGTATTCCCAGACGACGGCGAGGATGGCGCCGGACTGGATGACGATCTCGAACAGCTTGCCGCGGTCGTCGTTGAAGTCGAGCAGGTCGCCGGCGAGGATCAGGTGGCCGGTCGAGGAAATCGGCAGGAATTCGGTGAAGCCTTCGACGAGGCCGAGGATCAGGGCTTTGAGGAGGAGGATCGGGTCCACGGCGGCGGTTCGCTGGCTGAGGTCATCGGGAAGGGCGGCATCTTACCATTCACGGCGCCGTCGCCCGTTCCAGCTGGGCCAGCCAGACCATCGCGTAGTCGCGCGTCTCGCCGCACATCTCGGCCGAGGGTTGCAGGCCGGCACAGAAGGCAGGGCGCTCCGGACGGCCGAAGACCCGGCAGCGCCCGTCCGCGTCGAGCTGCACGCAGCGGACCCCGGCCGGCTTGCCGTGGGGCATGCCGGGCAGCGGGCTGGTGATCGACGGCGCGATGCAGCAAGCGGCGCAGCCGGGGCGACAGGTCATGACGCAGTCGATGATGGTTGGTCGTTGCTTCCCGCAGCCCAGTCCAGAACGCGGACAAGGATCGCTGCAAGCGCCTGGCGGTCGAGTTCCGAGCTCAATTCCAGCAAGCCGTAGCGGGCATCGACTGCGTAGGGATTCAACTCGTCGAGGCGATCCGCATCCGGTGGCGCTGCCAGTTGGTGATCGAACAAAAGATCGAGCAGTTCGGCGATGTCATGGGTGCGCCGGAATTCGACGCGGTGGGCGGAAAGTACCGACTTGAGCGCTTTTTCAACCGCCTGTTGGGCGTGGAAACCAACGATGGCGTCGCCGATGTCGGCCAGGCCGGCGAGTGCGGAAAAAGCCTTGGCATCCTGCCGCGCCGCCGTCAGCAACATCAGGGCGACCGTGGCTTCAGCCATGAACGACCTTGCCCTCGCGCAAGGCCCAGTAGAGCGCCGAGCCCGGTTGGTCGCCCCAGCGCGCAACCTCGTCCGCAGAATAGACGAGGATATCGACCGGCACCCGCAAGGGGCGCAACAGCCGACGCAGGCGAACCATTTCGCGTGCCCGGTCTTCCACCGTCTCTTCGATGACCAGCAGGTCGAGATCGGAATCGTCGCTGGCGTCGCCGCGGGCGTACGAGCCGAAGAGCACGATGCGCTTCGGCTTGTCGTCGGCGGCAACCGTACCGATGGCGGCTTGCAGGGTTTCGGCGGAAATCATCGCGATCCGGATCTCAAGGCCAAGTCAGACCTTACGATAAACCTCGGCGCCGGCCTTTACAAACTCCACCGCCTTCGTCTCCATGCCCTTCTGCAGCGCCTCGGCTTCGTCGACGCCCTGCTGCGCGGCGAAGTCGCGCACGTCCTGCGAGATCTTCATCGAGCAGAACTGCGGGCCGCACATCGAGCAGAAGTGGGCGACCTTGGCCGATTCCTTGGGCAGCGTCTCGTCGTGGAATTCACGCGCCTTGTCCGGGTCGAGGCCGAGGTTGAACTGGTCGTCCCAGCGGAACTCGAACCTCGCTTTCGACAGTGCGTTGTCGCGGATCTGCGCACCGGGGTGGCCCTTGGCGAGGTCGGCGGCGTGCGCGGCGAGCTTGTAGGTGATGATGCCTTCCTTGACGTCGTTCTTGTCGGGCAGGCCGAGGTGCTCCTTCGGCGTCACGTAGCAGAGCATCGCCGTGCCGTACCAGCCGATCATCGCGGCGCCGATGCCGCTGGTGATGTGGTCGTAGCCGGGGGCGATGTCGGTGGTCAGCGGGCCGAGGGTATAGAACGGGGCTTCCTTGCAGTATTCGAGCTGCAGGTCCATGTTCTCCTTGATCAGGTGCATCGGCACGTGGCCGGGGCCTTCGATGATGGTCTGCACGTCGTGCTTCCAGGCGATGTCGGTCAGCTCGCCGAGGGTCTTGAGTTCGCCCAGCTGGGCTTCATCATTCGCATCGTAGATCGAGCCGGGGCGCAGGCCGTCGCCGAGCGAGAAGGCGACGTCGTAGGCCTTCATGATCTCGCAGATGTCCTCGAAATGCGTGTAGAGGAAGCTCTCCTTGTGGTGCGCGAGGCACCACTTGGCCATGATCGAGCCGCCGCGGCTGACGATGCCGGTCATCCGGCTGGCAGTCATCGGCACGTAGCGCAGCAGCACGCCGGCGTGGATCGTGAAGTAGTCGACGCCCTGCTCGGCCTGTTCGATCAGCGTGTCGCGGAAGATTTCCCAGGTCAGTTCCTCGGCGCGGCCGTTGACCTTCTCCAGCGCCTGGTAGATCGGCACCGTGCCGATCGGCACCGGCGAGTTGCGGATGATCCACTCGCGCGTCTCGTGGATGTTCTTGCCGGTGGACAGGTCCATCACCGTGTCGCCGCCCCAGCGGATCGACCAGGTCATCTTCTCGACTTCTTCCTGAATGGAGGAACCGAGCGCCGAGTTGCCGATGTTGGCGTTGATCTTGGTCAGGAAGTTGCGGCCGATGATCATCGGCTCGCTTTCCGGATGGTTGATGTTGTTCGGGATGATCGCGCGGCCGCGGGCGACCTCGCTCCTGACGAATTCCGGCGTGATTTCTTCCGGGATGCTGGCGCCGAAGCTCTGTCCCTTGTGCTGGCGGCCGAGCAGGTTGGCCAGCTTGTTGCCCATCGGGCCGGAGGCCTTCAGGTTTTCGAGGTAGGCACGACGGTTGTTGTTCTCACGGATGGCGACGAATTCCATCTCCGGCGTGATGATGCCCTGGCGCGCGTAGTGCATCTGGCTGACGTTGGCGCCGGCCTTGGCGCGCAGCGGCTTGCGGTGCAGGCCGGGGAAGCGCAGCTCGTCGAGCGCCCGGTCGGTGGCGCGCTGGCGGCCGAATTCGGAAGACAGGTCGGGCAGCGCCTCGGTGTCGCCGCGCTCGGCGATCCATTGCGCGCGCAGCGCCGGCAGGCCGGAGCGGATGTCGATCTTCGCCGCCGGGTCGGAGTAGGGGCCGGAACAGTCGTAGACGAAGATCGGCGGGTTCTTTTCGCCGCCGAACATGGTCGGCGTGTCGTCCTGCGAGATTTCGCGCATCGGCACGCGCAGGTCGGGGCGCGAGCCCTCGACGTAGATCTTCTTCGAGTTGGGCAGCGGCTTGATCGCCGCTTCGTCCACGTGGGCGCTGGCGGCGATGAATTTTTCGTTGGCGTTCATGCAGGCTCCTTGCGAGGAAGGTGGTGCTGGGGGCAAAAATGGGACTACTGCGCAAGGGTGAGGCGCCCGGTATGGCGTCCACGCTTCCCTACGACGGCATGACCCGTACAGGTTCGGAGGGTCTCTCTCAGCCGCCGGCCACAGGCCCGCGGCACCCCTAACGTGAGGTTTGGAAATTACTTGAAAATCAGGGCAATGGCAAGGAATGGAACATAAAATCGGGTGTCATGGGCTAAAGTTTTCCCGGTTGCGGCCGATGCGTCTACGTTGAGAGATAAAAGCCAGAATTGTCTGAATTCAGAGGGAGTCGCGTCATGCGCCAGCATCTTGCCGCCGCGTTGATGGCCGCCGTCCTGCCGATCTGCGCGCAGGCGGCCTGGGTGGCCATTTCGGCCGACGCCGGCAAACGGATCGAGATCGATCCGGCCAGCGTGCAGAAGGAAGAGGGGAACCGACAGGTGGCGCTCGGCCGCGTGCTGTTCGACAAGGAACTGACCGACCCCCGCAGTGCCGGCAGCTACAAGAGCATCGAAACGCTGACCCGCTACGATTGCACGCTGCGCACCTATGCCACGCTCAAGCGCACCTGGCGCAAGGCCGATGACGAGATATTGCGCGCGGAAGAGGTAAAGAACGCGGCGGAAATGCCGGTGCGCTCCGGCAGCCTCGACGACAAGCTGCTGCGCGAGGTGTGCCGGCCACGCTCGCCGGTGGCGGCGCAGTCCGCCGCCAGCAAGCTGGCGGAGAAAGCCAACGAGGCCGCCCTTGACCTGCGCCGCGCCAACGACGCGATGATCCAGCAGCAGGTGCAGAAGGAATTCCAGAAGAACCTGAAACAGGCCGGCGTGGCGCCGGTCAGGACGCCGGCAGTGGCCGCCCCGGCGGCGCCGAAAATCGCCGCCGCGCAACCGGCACCCCGTCCGGCAGCGGCCAAAGCGTCGGCACCGACGAGCGCGGCAGCCCGCTCCCATGCGCATATCCACTGGGCCTACGAGGGCGAAGGCGGCCCCGAGCATTGGGGCAAGCTGAAGCCGGAGTACGCCGCCTGCGCCAGCGGCAAGCGCCAGTCGCCGATCGACATCCGCGACGGCATCCGCGTCGACCTGCCGACGATCGAATTCGCCTGGCGCCCGTCGCACTTCCGCATCGTCGACAACGGCCACACCGTCCAGGTCGCCGTCGGCGGCAGCAGCCTGGTCCTGCTCGGCAAGACCTACGAGCTGGTCCAGTTCCATTTCCACCGCCCGGCCGAGGAGCGGGTCAACGGCAAGGGTTTCGAGATGGTCGCCCATTTCGTGCACAAGGCCGAGGACGGGCGGCTGGCGGTGGTCGCCGTGCTGATCGAGCGCGGCGACGAGAATCCGTTCATCCAGACCTTGTGGAACCACCTGCCGCTGGAAACGAACGAGGAGGTGGCGCCGCCGAACGTGGCCATCGACCCGGCGAAGCTCCTGCCGGCGGACCGCAGCTACTACACCTACATGGGCTCGCTGACGACGCCGCCGTGCACCGAGAACGTGCAGTGGCTGGTGCTGAAGCAGCCGGTGCAGGCGTCCGCCGAGCAGATCGCGATCTTCTCGCGCCTCTACCGCAACAACGCGCGCCCGCTGCAGCCGGGCTTCGGCCGGCTGATCAAGGAGTCGCGTTAGCGCGTCAGTCCCGACAGCACTTGCCGGCGAGCCGCGGCAGCGCCTCGCCGAGGTAGCGTTCCAGCCGCTTGTCGAGCGCGTAGGCGACGTTGAAGCGCAGGCACGGGGAGGGCTGCTGCTGCGGGCGGAAGATGCTGCCCGGCGACAGCATGATGCCGCTCGCCGCCGCATCGCTGGCCAGGCAGGCGGCATCGCCGATCCCCGGCACCTCGGCCCAGACGAACATTCCCCCCTTCGGTTCGCCGTGCGTGCTCAGCCCGGCACGTTCGAGCATGCGCAGCGTACGGCTGGTGGCGTCGGCGAGCCGCCCCTGCAAGCGCTCGATCAGCTTGCGGTAATGCCCTTCGGTGAGCATCAGGTAGACCATGCGCTCGGCGAACTCCGAGGTAGACACGCAGGAGACGATCTTGACGTCGGAGAAGCGTGCCCGCAATTCCGGCCGGCAGGCGAGGAAGCCGACGCGCAGGTCGGCCGACAGCGTCTTGGCGAAACTGCCGACGTAGATCACGCGGTTCAGCTGGTCAAGCTGCGCCAGCCGCGTCGCCGGACCCGGGTGGAAGTCGCCGTAGGCGTCGTCCTCGACGATCAGGAAGTCGTGCTTCTCCGCCAGCTGCAGCACGCGGAACGCGGTTGCCGGCGTCAGGTTGCCGGAGGTCGGGTTGTGCAGCACCGAGTGCGTGAAGAAGGCCTTCGGCCGGTGCTCCTGGAGCAGGGCTTCGAGCGCGTCCGGGTCGGGACCATTGTCGTTGCGCGGCACGCCGACCAGGTTGGCGCCGTAGAGACGCAGGTTGGCGAACAGGTTCCAGTAGCCCGGATCGTCCACCAGCACGCAGTCGCCGGGCTGGATCAGCGTGCGTGCGATGATGTCGAGCGCCTGCGTGGCACCGTGGGTGAGGATGATCTGGTCGGCCGGCGCGGCGATGCCGAACTCGGCGAGCTTGATCTGCAGCTGCTCGCGCAGCGGCCGGTAGCCGAGCGCGGTGCCGTAGGTCGTCGCATGCACGTCGGGACGGCGCGACAGCGCGCGCAGGTTGCGGCGCACGCCTTCCTCGTCCATCCATTCCGGCGGCAGCCAGCCGACGCCGGCCTTCAGCCGCTCCGGCGCATCCTCCAGGCACTGGTGCATCACCCCGGCGTTGTCGAAGGCGCGTTCGAGCTCGCCGCGCTCGGCCTCGCCGGCCGGCAGCGCGTTGCGGCTGGCGACGTAGAAGCCGGAACCGCGGCGCGAGGTGACGTAGCCGAGCGCCACCAGCCGGTCGTAGGCCTCGACCACGGTGAAGCGGCTCACCGCGTGCGCTTCGGCAAAGCCGCGGATCGGCGGCAGGCGCATGCCGGCGCGCAGCAGACGGTCGTCGATGTGTGCGCGGATGCCGCCGACGATCTGGTCGACCAGCGGCAGCGACGATTCGGCGTTGAGGCTCAGTTGCAACATCTGTCTTCTCCTGCGAACGGACTGTACCGCCCCGCCGGCCGGTACGGTGTGCCCGGCACAAATGCGAATTGTACATGTGGCATGGATAAAGTGTCCGGTAGTGTCTGGTTGCCGTCAACCCCGACGGCAATCATTCGAGGAGATCGACATGAACACCCCGACTGGCACCCGCCGCGGCCTCGCCGCCACCGGGTCAGCCCTCCTGCTGGCCACGACGCTGCTGACCCTGAACGCCTGCCGCCCGGAAGGCGCAGCCGCCATCGGCAAGCGCATCGAGGCCAAGTGGGAAGCGCGCCAGTTGCTGGTCGTCGGCGACGGGCAGACGGGGATCGTGCGAATTTTCCATACGCGCGCGGCGCCGGTGCTGATCGGCGAGCTGCGGGCGCCGGGCCGCGCGTCGGTGCGCGACATCCGCATCGACGAGGCGCACGGGCGTATCTGGGTGCTCGGCGAGACCGCCGTCTACCTGCACGATGCGCGCAGCGGGTCGCTGATCCGGCGCATCCCGGCGTCAGCCGCCGCCGCCACGCAACGATTGGAACTGGAGACCTCCGGTGCCCTCCGTCTGCTGGCCGAGGACGGGACCGTCCTCGCCCGCGTCGAGCCGACCGGGTTCAGCGTCGAGCCACTCCGCCTCGCCGGAAGCTGAAGCCAGCGGGGAGCGGAGGGCGGCAGCCGCCAGGCCGCCGTCCTCCGCCAGGACATCAGCCACCGAAACCGAAGACCTTCTTCAGCAGCGCGCTGCCGGTCGCGACGGGGTCCTTGCGGATCGACTTTTCCTGCTCGGCAACCATCAGGAAGAGGCCATCCATCGCCTTCTGCGTCACATACTGGTCGAGGTCGGCGTCCTTGTCGTCGAGCAAGCCGAGCTTGGCGGCCTTGCCGGCGTATTTGTTGTACTTGTCGGCAAGCTGCACCCTGGCCGTCGCCTGCTTGACGACGGGCAGGAACTTCTGCGCGATCTCGTCCGCCGTCGCGCGGCGGAAGTAGCGGGTCGCCGCGTCGTCGCCGCCGGAGACGATGCCGCGCGCGTCGTCGAAGCTCATGTTCTTCACCGCGTTGACGAGGATCGGTTTGGCCTCGACCACCGCCGACTCGGCGGCACGGTTCATCGTTTCGATCAGCTCGTCGGCATACTTGCCGGCACCGAGCGTACGCATCATCTTCTCGGCCTTGCGGATCGAATCCGGCAGCGGAATGCGCACGCGCTTGTCGCCGAGGAAGCCGTCCGTCCGGCCGAGCTGGCTGACCGCGACCTCGGCGCCGCGTGTCAGCGCCTCCTTCAGGCCGGACGCGGTCTCGGCGCTGCTCGGCTCGGCCGCCGCCAGCGACGTGGAGAAGCAGAGGGCAAACAGCGGAACAAGCAAGATGCGCATGGGGTCGGCTCCGGAAGGGGAAGCCGTCAGCGTACGCCTAGGCCATGGCAGACAGCAAGGCGCGATAGGCGTCGCGCGCCCGCTCCAGGCGCGCGAGATCGGCGGGGTCGTGCTGCCCGGCCCGCGCCGCGACCTGCCGCAAGATCCGGTTGTAGGCGGCACGCACTTCCGCGGCGCTGGCCGAGGGCGGAAGATCGAGCGCCCGGTAGAAATCCTGGTCCATGGCACACCCAAGCGAATACCGACGCTTCGATCATAGCGGCCGAGCAAGGCAGGACAAGGCGCAGCCTGACCGGCGGATTCCTCCGGCGGACGGACGGGAGAAGACGGACAAGCGCGTGGGCTGGCTCAGTGCGAATCCGGGTGCCAGATCTCGGTGACGCTCGACTCGGTCAGGAATTTGCGCGGCCTGAAGTGGTCGCAAGTGGCCGGATGCGCCGCGTCGCGGTACTCCAGGTGCGCGTTGCAGACGACGACGCTGGTGTCTTCGGACAGCTCGAAGGCATGGTCGCAATCGATGCAGGTCGGTTCGGTGGACGACATGGACTCCCCCTCCGCCCGACTGGATGGCGTCGGGCACGTCTCGAAGCGGCCCATGCTACCTCAGCTCTTTTCCGGGCTCAATTGACCACGCGTCGAGCGCAAGCCCCGGACCTTCAGGTCGGGGAGCTTCACCTGCGTCAATCGCCGGCGACTCCGGCGTTGTGCGCCTGCTGGTCGGCCCAGTACGAGCTGCGCACCATCGGGCCGCAGGCGGCGCCGGTGAAGCCCATCTTCTTCGCTTCGGCCTCGTACATCTTGAAGACATCGGGGTGCACGTAGCGCGACACCGGCAGGTGGTGGCCGGAGGGGGCGAGGTACTGGCCGATGGTCAACATTTCGACGCCGTGCGCGCGCAGGTCGCGCATGACGTCGAGGATCTCCTCGTCGGTCTCGCCGAGACCGACCATCAGGCCGGACTTGGTCGGCACGTTCGGGTATTTCGCCTTGAATGCCTGCATGAAGTTCAGCGAGTGCTGGTAGTCGGCGCCCGGGCGCGCCTGCTTGTAGAGGCGCGGCACGGTTTCCATGTTGTGGTTGAGGACGTCGGGCAGCGACTGGCCGAGCACTTCGACGGCAACATCCATGCGGCCACGGAAATCCGGCACGAGGGTTTCGATGGTGGTCGTCGGCGACTTCTCGCGCACCGCGCGGATGACGTCGACGAAGTGCTGGGCGCCGCCGTCGCGCAGGTCGTCGCGGTCGACGCTGGTGATCACCACATAGCGCAGCTTGAGGTTGGCGACCGATTCGGCGAGGTGCGCCGGCTCGTCGGCATCGGGCGGCAGCGGCTTGCCGTGGCCGACGTCGCAGAACGGGCAGCGGCGGGTGCAGATGTCGCCGAGGATCATGAAGGTGGCGGTGCCGCGGCCGAAGCATTCGCCGATGTTCGGGCAGGCCGCTTCCTCGCACACCGTGTGCAGCTTCTGCTCGCGCAGCATGGCCTTGATCTCGCCGAAGCGGCCGGAGCTGTTGCCGGCCTTGACGCGGATCCACTCCGGCTTCTTCTGCGGCACGTGCGGCACGATCTTGATCGGGATGCGGGCCGTCTTCAGTTCGCCCTTCTGCTTCACGCCGCGTTCGCTCATTCTTTCTGCTCCAGTTGTGCAATGAGATGCCCGGTCAGTGCCGCCGCCGCTTGTGGCAGCGTCAGCGCAATGCCGAGGTCCTTCGTCTGCGTCACCGCCATGCCGGCGTATCCGCAGGGGTTGATCGCCGAAAACGGCGACAGGTCCATATCCACGTTCAGGCTGACGCCGTGGTAGCAACAGCCGTTTCTGACGCGCAGGCCCAGTGCTGCGACCTTCGCCGAACTCTCGTTCGCTCCGACATAGACGCCGGGCGCGCCGTCACGCCGCTCCGCCGTGACGCCCTGCTCGCCGAGGCAATCGATCACCGCCTGCTCGATGCGGCTGACCAGCTCGCGCACCTTCAGCTTGCGCCGCGGCAGGTCGAGCAGCAGATAGACCACCACCTGGCCGGGACCGTGATAGGTGATCTGGCCGCCGCGATCGATCTTCACCAGCGGGATGCCGGTATCGACCAGCAGGTGCTCCGGCTTGCCGGCCTGGCCGAGCGTAAACACCGGCGGGTGTTCGACCACCCATAGCTCGTCCGGCGTTTCCGCCGTGCGCGTGGCGGTGAATTCCATCATTGCCTGCCACGTCGGTTCGTAGTCGGCACGGCCGAGCTGGCGGACGATCATTTTCTGCGCGCTTCTACAGGACAACCTTGACCAGCGGATGCGCCGTCAGTTCCATATACAGCGCGTCGAGCTGCACCTTCGAGGTGGCGGTGACGGTGCAGGTCAGGCTGACGTACTTGCCGCCGGAACTCGCGCGCATCTCCATCGTCGTGCCATCGAAGCCGGGGTCGTGGCGGACGACGACCTCCAGCACGGCCTGCGCCAGCGCGTTGTCGGCGAGCCCCATGATCTTGATCGGGAAGTCGCAGGGAAATTCGAGCAGCGTTTCTTTCGGGTCAGCCACGGCGCATCACCTCGTCCTTGAACTGCTGGTACCAGTCGTACATCCGCTGCGCCAGCGGTCCGGGCGCACCCGTGCCGACGGCCTGGCTGTCGAGCGTGGTGATTGCCAGCACTTCCTTGGTCGACGAGGTCATCCACACCTCGTCGGCGGTGCGCAGCTCGGCTTCGAATATCTCGCGAACCTTGTGCGGGACGCCGTGCTGCGCCGCCAGTTCGAGGACGACGTCGTAGGTGATGCCGGGCAGCATGCGGTGGTCCTTCGGCGGCGCCAGCAGCACGCCGTCCTTGACGACGAAGATGTTCGACGCCGCGCCTTCGATCATGAAGCCCTCGCGCAGCAGGATGGTCTCGGCGCAGCCCTGGTCGACCGCATGCTGGCGCGCCAGCACGTTGGCGAGCAGCGCGACGACCTTCAGGTCGCAGCGCAGCCAGCGGTTGTCGAGCGCGGTGACGGCGGCGACACCGGCGGCGCGCACGGCATCCGGGGTCGTCGTCAGCGGCGCGGTGAAGACGAAGACGGTCGGCGGCACGCCCGCAGGAAAGGCGTGGTCGCGCTTGGCATCGGCGCCGCGCGTCACCTGCAGGTACACCGACTGGTCGTCGAAGGGCGCGGCGGCGACGATACGCTCGATGCGCTCGCGCCATTCGGCGAGCGTCAGCGGATTGGCCAGACGGATGCCGTCCAGCGTCTGCTGCAGGCGCTGCAGGTGTTCGTCGATGCGGAACGGCCGCCGCGAGTAGACGGGGATCACCTCGTAGGCGCCGTCGCCGAACAGGAAGCCGCGGTCGAGCGGCGAGATGCGCGCGTCGGCGAGCGGCAGGTACTGGCCGTTCAGGTAGCAGGTGGTCGAAGTCATGCTCGTGCCGTGCCCGTCGTCCGGGATGTCAGTTGAACCAGAGGCGCACGGAGTCGATCGCACGGCCGAAGATGCCGGCCTGCGCCACCGTTTCCAGCGCGACCACCGGATAGTCGCCGTAGGGCTTGCCGTCGACGCTGACCTTCATCGTGCCGACCACCTGACCGGCCGACACCGGCGCCATCAGCGGCTGCTGCGAGACCAGGTCGGCCTGGATCTTCTGCGCGTAGCCCTTGGGTACGGCGAGGATGAAGTCGCTGGTGAAGCCGGCCTTGACCGTCGCCGCGCCGCCCTTCCACACCTTCAGGTTGGAGACCGCCTGCTCCTTGGCGTAGAGCTGCACGGCATCGTAGAACTGGAAGCCGTAGTTGAGCAGCTTCAGCGACTCCTGCGCGCGCACGCTGTCCGAGGCGGTGCCGAGCACCACCGAGAGCAGGCGGCGCGGGCCGCGCTTGGCCGACGAGATCAGGCAGTAGCCGGCGGCCTCGGTGTGGCCGGTCTTGACGCCGTCGACGGTGGGGTCGATCCACAGCAGCCGGTTGCGGTTCGGCTGGGTGATGTTGTTGTAGCGGTATTCCTTGAGCGAGTAGTACTTGGCGTAGTCGGCGGGGAAATCGCGGATCAGCGCGCCAGTCAGCGTCGCCAGGTCGCGCGCCGTGGTGTAGTGCTGCGGGTCGGGCAGGCCGGTCGAGTTGCGGAAGCTGGACGACTTCATGCCGAGGCGCTGCGCCTCGCGGTTCATCATCTGCGCGAAGTTTTCCTCGCTGCCGGCGATCGCTTCGGCCAGCGCGACACAGGCGTCGTTGCCGGACTGCACGATCATGCCCTTGATCAGGTCCTCGACCGGCACCTGGTGGCCGACACGGATGAACATCTTCGAGCCGCCGGTGCGCCAGGCCTTCTCGGAGACCGGCACGGCCTGGTCGATCTTTATGGTGCCCTGCTTCAGCGCGGCGAAGGTCAGATAGGCGGTCATCAGCTTGGTCAGCGAGGCCGGCTCCAGGCGCTCGTCCGGGGCCTGGCTGGCGAGGACCTGGCCGGAGCCGGACTCGATCAGCAGCCAGGACTTGGCAGCCAGCGCCGGCGGCACCGGCAACTGCTGCGCGAGGACCAGCGAGGGAACGCACGCAACGACGAGGGCAAACAGGAAGGCAATGATTTTCATGGAGAACTAGGGGTCCGGGGACTTCTGCAGGGGAGGCCGGATTATAGCAACCCGGACCGCGTCGATTGCGACCACTTACACACTGTCACAAACCTGCCGCCGCCGGTTCAGCGGGTCACGAAGGTAGGCTTGAAGCCATGGCTCTGACGGATGCGCTCGGCGGCCCGCTCGGCCTCGGCCCGGTTGGCGTAGGGGCCGAGGTGCAGGCGGTGGATGCCGCCGCTGACATTCACGCGCAGCTCGCTCTCCGCCCAGTCGAGTTCGCGCAGCATGCGCAGGCGCATGGTTTCGGCGTTGTCGGCATTGGCAAAGGCGCCGAGCTGCAACAGCACGCCGCCGGCCGGGATCGCCGAGCCGCTGCCGTTCAGCCCGATCGTCGCCGCCTTCTGCAGCGGCTTTTCCTCGCCGGCGAGCTTCTCTGCGATGTCGGCGATTTCATCGCGCTGCGGGGCGGCTGCCGGCCGCGGCTCGGCCGGGGCGACCTGGGCGTAGGCGACGCCGGTGGCGTCGGGAACGATGGCCTCGACTTCGACCTGGCTGCTGCCGTTGCGGATGTAGTCGAGCTTGTGCGCGGCGGCGTAGGAGAGGTCGATGACGCGGCCGATATGGAACGGGCCGCGGTCGATGACGCGGACCACCACCGAACGGCCGTTGGCCAGGTTGGTGACGCGGGCGTAGGAGGGGATCGCCAGCGTCGGATGCGCGGCGGTCATCGCGAACATGTCGTACGGCTCGCCGATCGAGGTCTTCTGGCCGTGGAATTTCTTGCCGTACCAGCTGCCCATGCCGCGCTCGCGGTGCGGCCTGACGCTGGTATTCGGCACGTATTCCTTGCCGAAGACGACGTATGGCCGGTTGGCGAAGCGGTGCAGCGGCTCCGGGCGCGGCTCGGCATCGGCAATGTCGTCGAGACCGTCCGGCAGCTCGTCGGCCGGTCCGTCGTCCTTGTAGTAGCCGCCACCGCGCTTCAGCGTCACCGCCGGTTTCTTGGTCGGCGCCTTCGTCGCCGGCCGGCCCGGTTCGGCGACCGGCTCGGGCGCCGGTTTCGGCGCGCTGCCGCAGGCGGCGAGCAGCAGCGCCAGCAGTCCGGGGGCGGCCAGGCGGCGAACGCTCATTTCTTCACCAGCATCCGATGTGTCTGGATGCTCATCAGGATGCCGAGACCGGTGCACAGCGTAGCCAAGGCCGTGCCGCCGTAGCTCATGAACGGCAGCGGCACGCCGACCACCGGCATGACGCCGGTGACCATGCCCATGTTGATGAAGGCATAGGTGAACAGGGAGAGCGTGATCGAGCCGGCGAGCAGGCGCGCGAACAGCGTCGACGCGTTGGCGGCGATCATCAGGCCGCGGCCGATCAGCAGCAGGTAGAGCAGCAGCAGCACGGCGTTGCCGAGCAGCCCCCACTCCTCGCCAAAGACGGCGAAGATGAAGTCGGTATGCTTCTCCGGGATGAATTCGAGGTGGGTCTGCGTGCCCTGCAGCCAGCCCTTGCCGGTCGTGCCGCCGGAGCCGATGGCGATGGTCGACTGGATGATGTGGTAGCCGGAACCGAGCGGGTCCGAGGTCGGATCGATCAGCGTCAGGATGCGTTTCCGCTGGTAGTCGTGCAGCACATGCCAGAGGAAGGGCGCGGCGCCGGCACCGGCGGCGGCGAGGCCGAACATCACCTTCCACTGCAGGCCGGCGAAGAAGAGCACGTAGAAACCGGCGGCGCCGATCAGGATCGCCGTGCCGAGGTCGGGCTGCTTGGCCACCAGCCCGAAGGGGACGACCAGCAGCAGCGCGGCGACAGCATAGTGGCGCAGCTTCAGCGCCGCCTCGTACTTGTGGAAATACCAGGCCAGCATCAGCGGCATCGCCAGCTTCATGATCTCCGAGGGCTGGATGCGGGTGATGCCGATGTTGAGCCAGCGCCGCGCGCCATTGACCTTGACGCCGAACAGGAACACCAGCACGAGCAGGATCAGGCCGAGGACGTAAAGCGGCACGGCGAAGCGCATCAGCTTCTGCGGCGGGATCTGCGCGACGCCCCACATCAGGCCGAGGGCGACGGCCATGTTAACGAACTGCGCGATCAGCCGGTTGTTGCTGTCGTAGGTCGCGGAAAAAACGGTGGCCAGACCGACGCTCATGATCGCGGCAGTGATGATCAGCAGCGGCGGATCGAGGTGATCGACCGTGCCGTGCCAGAGACGGCGGCCGAGGTCGCGCCAGACGATCATTCTTCCGCCTCCAACGCCTTTTCATCCTCCGGCGCCGCCCCCTTGGGCAGCTTGCCGAGCAGGTAGTAGTCGAACACCATGCGCGCAATCGGCGCCGCCGACTGCGCGCCGAAACCGCCGTTCTCGACCAGGACGGCCAACGCGATCTTCGGCTTGTCGGCCGGCGCGAAGGCGATGAACAGCGCGTGGTCGCGCATCCGCTCCTTGACCTTGCCGGCCTCGTATTTTTCACCCTTCAGGCTGTACACCTGCGCCGTGCCGGTCTTGCCGGCCGATTCGTACTCGGCGCCGGCAAAGGCGCGGGCGCCGGTGCCCTCCTTGTTCACCCCGATCATCGCCTTCTTGATCACGTCGATGTTCTGCTGCTTTAGCGGTACGTGACGGATCGGCGCCGGCTCGACCATGGTCTTCTCGCCGCTCTTCGAATCGGTGACGTACTTGACGATGTGCGGACGGAACATGACGCCGTCGTTGGCCAGCGTCGCCGTCGCCAGCGCCAGCTGCAGCGGCGTGTAGGCGTTGTAGCCCTGGCCGATACCGATCGAGATGGTTTCGCCGGCGTACCACTTCTGCTGCTCCGGCTTCTTGAAGCGCTTCTTCTTCCATGCCGGCGACGGCAGCACACCCTCGGACTCGCCCTCGATGTCGATGCCGGTGCGCTGGCCGAGTCCCATCTGCCCCATGAAGTTGGCGATGTTGTCGATACCCATGTCGTTGGCGAGCATGTAGTAGTAGGTATCGCACGAATGCACGATCGACTTGTACATATCGACCGAGCCGTGACCACCCTTCTTGTCGTCGCGGAACTGGTGGCCGCCGAAGTTGTAGAAGCCGGGATCGGAGATCGTCTGCTGCGGCGTGCGCTTGCCGGTTTCCAGCGCCGCCAGCGCCATGAACGGCTTGAACGTCGAACCCGGCGGGTAGGCGCCGTAGATGGCGCGGTTGATCATCGGCTTGTCCGGGTCGTTGTTGTAGGCGTCCCAGTCGTCGGAGCGGATGCCGTCGACGAAGAGATTCGGGTCGAAGGTCGGCGTGGACACCAGCGCCAGGATGCCACCGGTCTCCGGCTCGATCGCCACCAGGGCGCCGCGCCGCTCGCCGAAGGCCTGCTCGGTGATCTGCTGCAGCTTGACGTCGAGCGTCAGCATCAGGTTGTTGCCGGGCACCGGCGGCGTCCGCGACAGGCTGCGCACCGCGCGTCCGCCGGCGTCGACCTCGACCTCCTCGTAGCCGGTCTGCCCGTGCAGGTGGAATTCGTATTTCTGTTCGAGGCCGGTCTTGCCGAAATGGTCGGTGCCCTTGTAGTTGGCTTCCTGCTCGGCCTTGGCGATCGTCTCCAGATCGCGGTCATTGACCCGGCCGATGTAGCCGAGGGCGTGCGAGCCGATGTCGCCGAGCGGATACTGGCGGAAGAGGCGGGCCTTGACCTCGACGCCGGGAAAACGAAAGCGGTTGGCGGCGAAGGTGGCGACTTCCTTGTCGGTAAGCCGGGTGCGGATCGGAATCGACTCGAAATTCTTCGACTCCTCCATCAGTTTCTTGAAGCGCTTGCGATCCTTGGCCTGCACCTCGATCAGCTCGGACACCGCGTCGATCGTCGCTTCCAGGTCGTGCACCCGCGACGGCGTGATCTCCAGCGTGAACGCCGAGTAGTTGCGTGCCAGCACGACGCCGTTGCGGTCGACGATGACGCCGCGGTTCGGCGTCACCGGCACCAGCGAGATACGGTTACCCTCGGCGCGCGTCGTGTAGTAGTCGTGCTGGACGACCTGCAGCCAGACGAAGCGGGCGAACAGCACGGCGAACGCCGCCAGCACGGCCACGGCGGCGAAGCCGAGCCGGAAGCGGAAGCGTTCGAGGTCGCCGTCCTGATGGTGGAAAGGGTCGTGGCGCCGGCGCATGGTCAATCAGCCAGGACGGTCGGGCAAGGCGACGGCAAGAACATCGGTGCGCGACATCCTTCGGCAGCCTCAGATCGGGCGGTTGGCGTCACGCTCGACCGGCTGGTATTGCGGCAGCAGCAGCATGAAGGTCAGCGGCACCCACAGCAGCGCGGCGACCAGCGGCCAGGCGAAGAAGCCGAAGCCGGGGAATTCGCCGCCGGCGAGCATGCGCGCGCCGAACTGGATGGCCGGCACCAGGAACAGCAGCGGCAGGATCTGCAGCGCCTGCTGCAGCAGCGGGAACCACAGGATGCGGCGCGATACCGCCGCGGCGCCGTAGGCGAGCAGCACGTAGGCCAGCGCATGCTGCCCCATCAGGCTGGCGTCGGCGACGTCCATCGCCAGGCCGAGCAGAAAGGCCCAGCCCATGCCGACCTTGCGGAACTCGCGCACGCTCCAGAAGCAGAGGACCAGCGCCACCCAGTCGGGCACCCCCGGCCACCACGCGGTCGGCAGCATGTTGAGCAACAGCGCGACGATCAGCGACAGCGCGATGAACCACGGCCTGACCGGCAGCAGGATGCGCGACGAGGAAAAAGTGGTTTGCATCAGTCGGGCCTCGGCATCAGGGTTTGCGCGGCGGGCGCTTCTTCTTCGCCTTGGCCGCCTTCTCTTCCGGCGCACCGTCGACCGCTTCCGCCGGTTCCGGCCGCGGTGGCGGCGCTTCGCGCTGCGCCAGCACCATCACCTCGCCGAAATTCTCGACGCCGGCCACCGGCGTGCAGATGATGCGCGCGAAGGAATAGGAAGTGTCGCGTTCGATGTTGAGCACCTTCGCCACCGGAAAGCCGGGCAGGAAGATGCCGTCGAGCCCCGAGGTCACCAGCAGGTCGCCGGGCTGGACGTCGGCGTTGGCCGGCATGAAGCGCAGTTCGAGCTGGCCGTTGCCGAGGCCGAAAACCACCGAGCGCAAGCCGTTGCGGACGATCTGTACCGGAATCGCCTGATCCTTGTCGGTAATCAGCGTGACCTCGGAAACGAAGGGATAGACGCGCGTCACCTGGCCGACGATGCCGGCATCGTCCACCACCGGCTGGCCGGCGGCGATCTTGTCCTGCTGCCCCTTGTCCACGACGACGCGGCGCGTGAACGGATCGCGGGCGGTGTACAGGATCTGCGCCACCTGGCCGCTGGCCGGCTGCCGCTCCTTGACCGCCAGCAGCCGGCGCAGGCGGGCATTCTCGGCCTCCAGTTGCTGCAGGCGAAGTGTCAACGGCGCATTCTCCAGCTTGGCGTGCTTCAGGCGCTGGTTCTCGTCCTGCAGCGCATCGACGCTCTGGAAATATTCGCCGGCCTGCGACACGCCGCGGGCCGGCGCATGCGCCAGCTGCTGCAGCGGGTGGGTGACCACCCCTAGCACCTGCCGCAGCATGTCGAGATAGTGGAACCTGGCGTCGAGCACCAGCAGCGACACTGCGACGGCCACGTACAGCGTCAGCATGGCCAGCGGCGCCGGCCCGCGCTTGAAGAAGGGGGGAGGCGTGTGATCGAAGGCGGCCACGGACTAGCGAAGGCGGAAAGAAACACCCAGCGCCGGAGCGCCGAGGTGCGGAGGGTTCGCAGAGAAAACCGCCATGCAGCGCTCTGGGTTACCTCTGCGCCTCTGCGCCTCTGCGATGGACTTTCGGATGTTCACAAAAACGCAGGTCGGCGCAGCAGCGCTTACTCCGAAGCGAAGATGCTGCCGAGCTTGTCCATCTTTTCCAGCGCCAGGCCGGAGCCGCGGGCAACGCAGGTCAGCGGCTCCTCGGCGACGATCACCGGCAGGCCGGTCTCTTCCATCAGCAGGCGGTCGAGGTCGCGCAGCAGCGCGCCGCCGCCGGTGAGGACCATGCCCTTCTCGGCGATGTCGGCGCCCAGCTCGGGCGGCGTCTTTTCCAGCGCCGACTTGACCGCGGAAACGATGTTGTTGAGCGGCTCGGTCAGCGCTTCGAGGATCTCGTTCGACGAGATGGTGAACTTGCGCGGGATGCCCTCGGCCTTGTTGATGCCGGAGACTTCCATCTCGCGCACTTCGGTGCCGGGGAAGGCGGAGCCGATCGTCTTCTTGATGTTCTCGGCAGTGTTTTCGCCGATCAGCATGCCGTAGTTGCGGCTGATGTAGTTGATGATCGCCTCGTCCAGCTTGTCGCCGCCGACGCGCACCGAGCCGGCGTAGACCATGCCGCCGAGCGAGATGACGCCGACCTCGGTGGTGCCGCCGCCGATGTCGACGACCATCGAGCCGGTCGGCTCGGCCACCGGCAGGCCGGCGCCGATCGCCGCGGCCATCGGCTCCTCGATCAGGAACACCTGCGAGGCGCCGGCGCCGATCGCCGATTCGCGGATGGCGCGGCGCTCGACCTGCGTCGAACCCGAGGGCACGCAGATGATGATGCGCGGGCTGGGCGAAAACAGGCGCGAGTCGTGCACCTTCTTGATGAACTGCTTGAGCATCTGCTCGGTGACGGTGAAGTCGGCGATGACGCCGTCCTTCATCGGGCGGATCACGGTGATCGCGCCGGGCGCCTTGCCGAGCATCTCCTTGGCTTCCTTGCCGACCGCCTGGATGGTTTTCTTGGCGTTGGGGCCGCCTTCGAGGCGGATGGCGACGACCGACGGCTCGTCGAGGACGATACCCTGGCCGCGCACGTAGATCAGCGTGTTGGCGGTGCCGAGGTCGATCGCCAGATCGTTGGAAAAGTACTTGCTGAGGATGCCGAACATATTATTGGATTTCCGGGAAAAACCCTGCGCGGCCGGTCGTTGCGGCTGCGGCAGTCAAAGGGTTCATGATACCCTATAAGGCTTGTCAATATAAGACTTTAGGTTCACCGCACCCCCATGTCGCTCACACTCGAACAGGTCCGGCGCGTCGCCCATCTGGCGCGCCTCGACATCAGCGAAGCCGAGGCGCAGACCACCCTCGGCCACCTCAACGGAATCTTCACGCTGATCGAGGCCATGCAGGCCGTCGACACCAAAGGCATCGAGCCGATGGCGCATGCGCAGGACGTCGCGCAGCGCCTGCGCGAGGACCGCGTCAGCGAGGAAAACCGCCGCGAAGCCTTCCAGGCCGTCGCCCCGGAGACCGAAGCCGGCCTCTACCTGGTGCCAAAGGTGATCGAATGATCGGCAAGACGCTCAAGGAACTCGGCGCCGCCCTCGCCGCCCGGCAGGTTTCGTCGGTCGAACTGACGCAGCTCTACCTCGACCGCATCGCCCGGCTGAACCCGGAGATCAACGCCTTCATCACCGTCGACGCGGAGAAGAGCCTGGCTCAGGCCGGCGCCGCCGACGCCCGCCTCGCCGCCGGCGACGCCGGCCCGCTGACCGGCATCCCGATCGCGCAGAAGGACATCTTCTGCGCCCAGGGCTGGCGGACCACCTGCGGCTCGAAGATGCTCGACAACTTCGTCAGCCCCTACGACGCGACGGTGATCGGGAAATTCGACGCCGCCGGCGCGGTCAACCTCGGCAAGACCAACATGGACGAGTTCGCCATGGGTTCGTCGAACGAGACCTCGTACTTCGGCGCGGTAAAGAACCCGTGGGACGTGAAGCGCGTTCCCGGCGGCTCGTCGGGCGGCTCCGCCGCGGCGGTCGCCGCGCTGATGGCGCCGGCCGCCACCGGCACCGACACCGGCGGCTCGATCCGCCAGCCGGCGGCGCTGTGCAACCTGACCGGGCTGAAGCCGACCTATGGCGTGGTCAGCCGCTGGGGCATGATCGCCTTCGCCTCGTCGCTCGACCAGGCCGGCCCGATGGCGCGCAGCGCCGAGGACTGCGCGCTGATGCTGAACGTCATGGCCGGCTTCGACGACAAGGATTCGACCTCGCTCGAACGCGCCACCGAGGACTACACCCGCGATCTGGAGAAGCCGCTGGCCGGGCTGAAGATCGGCCTGCCCAAGGAGTTCTACGGCGAAGGCTGCGACGCCGGCGTGATGACTGCGGTGCAGGAGGCCATCGCCGAATACCGCAAGCTCGGCGCCGAGACCATCGAGGTCTCGCTGCCGAACATGCAGCACGGCGTCGCCGCCTACTACGTGATCGCGCCGGCCGAGGCCAGCTCCAACCTGTCGCGCTTCGACGGCGTGCGCTACGGCTATCGCGCCGCGGACTACGGCGACCTCGACGACATGTACCGGAAGAGCCGCGCCCAGGGCTTCGGCGCCGAAGTGAAGCGGCGCATCCTGATCGGCACCTACGTGCTCTCGCACGGCTACTACGACGCCTACTACCTGCAGGCGCAGCGCATCCGCCGCCTGATCGCCAACGACTTCGTCGAGGCCTTCAAGCGCTGCGACGTGATCATGGGGCCGACCAGCCCGTGCACCGCCTTCGGCCTCGGCGAGAAGTCGGCCGACCCGGTGCAGATGTACCTCTCCGACATCTACACGATCGCCGTCAACCTGGCCGGCCTGCCGGGGATGTCGATCCCCTGCGGTTTCGCCGGCGGGCTGCCGGTCGGCCTGCAGCTGATCGGCGATTACTTTGCCGAAGCGCGCCTGCTCAACGCCGCCCACCGCTACCAGCAGGCAACCGGTTGGCACCTGAGGAAGCCCGGGGAGTAAGTACATGCTCGCACGTCTTTCCGCGCTGACAATGGCGCTCTTGCTTGGCGCATGCGCCACGCCGGAACCGCCTCCGCCTCCGCCGGCCCCGCCGCCGCCCCCACCCCCGCCCAAGGTGGAGAAGCCGCACATCGAGTCGCAACCGCTCAAGCACCTGGTCGGCCGCAACCTGAAACCGATGCCGATCAAGCCGATCACCGTGAAGACCCGCTGCAACTTCCGCGACGAGGTCACCGGTACGCGCGGCAAGCTCGATCTGCAGGTCAAGGAGGACGAGGTGAAGCGCTTCGCCGCCGAGGTCAACATCCCGAAGCACGGCATCTGCCGCTTCGAATTCAAGGACTTCGCACAGGTCGACAAGAAGCAGCACCCGGTGACAATGACGACGAAGACCGACGCCTGCGCCGTACGCGTGTGGGAGCAGGGCTCGCGCGTCACCGTCGCCTTCAACGAGTGCACCGCCAAGTGCCAAGGCAACGCCTTCGAATATCTGTGGCCGATCCTGATCGACAACAAGACCGGCCGCTGCGTGTAAAAAGACAGGAACCAGCATGAACCAATGGGAAGTCGTCATCGGCATCGAGACGCACGCGCAGCTCTCGACCCGGTCCAAGATCTTTTCCGGCGCCTCGACCGCCTTTGGCGCCGCGCCGAACACGCAGGCCTGCGCCGTCGACCTGGCGCTGCCCGGCGTGCTGCCGGTGTTGAACCGCGGCGCCGTCGAATGCGCGATCAAGTTTGGCCTGGCGATCGGCGCCGAGGTCGCGCCGAAGTCGGTCTTTGCGCGCAAGAACTACTTCTACCCCGACCTGCCGAAGGGCTACCAGATCAGCCAGTTCGAGCTGCCGGTCGTCGTCGGCGGCAACTTGGCGATCCAGGTCGGGCAGGGCGACAAGGCTTACGAGAAATCGGTGCGACTGACTCGCGCGCATCTTGAAGAGGACGCCGGCAAGTCGCTACACGAGGACTTCCACGGCAAGTCGGGGATCGACCTGAACCGTGCCGGTACGCCGCTGCTGGAGATCGTCACCGAGCCGGACATGGCCTCGTCGGCCGAAGCGGTCGCCTACGCCCGGGCGCTGCACGCGCTGGTGCGCTGGATCGGCATCTGCGATGGCAACATGCAGGAAGGTTCGTTCCGCTGCGACGCCAACGTCTCGGTGCGCCGCCCCGGCCAGCCGCTCGGCACGCGCCGCGAAATCAAGAACCTGAACTCCTTCCGCTTCCTGCAACAGGCGATCGACTACGAGATCCAGTGGCAGATCAACGAGATCGAGGAAGGACGGAAGATCCAGCAGGCGACCGTGCTGTTCGACCCGGAGACGGGCGAGACGCGCGTCATGCGTACCAAGGAGGACGCGCACGACTACCGCTACTTCCCTGACCCCGACCTGCTGCCGCTGGTCATCTCGCGCGACTGGGTCGAGCGCACGCGCGCGGGGATGCCCGAATTGCCGGAAGCGAAGAAGCAGCGCTTCATTGCCGACTACGGCCTGTCCGCCTACGACGCGACGACGCTGACCGCCTCGCTGGAAGTTGCCGACTTCTACGAAGCGACCGTCGCCGTCGCCGGCAAGGCTGCCGCCAAACCCTGCGCCAACTGGGTGATGGTCGACCTCGCCGCGCGCCTGAACAAGGATGAGCGCGAACTGGCCGATTCGCCGGTCGCCGCCGCCCAATTGGGCGGGCTGGTGGCACGGATCGCCGACAACACGATCTCCAACAACATCGCCAAGAAGGTGTTCGAGGCGCTGTGGAACGGCGAAGGCAGTTCGGCCGACGAGATCATCGAGAAGCAGGGACTGAAGCAGATCACCGACAGCGGCGCCATCGAGAAGCTGATCGACGAGGTGCTCGCCGCCAACGCGGCGATGGTCGCCGAATTCAAGGCCGGCAAGGAGAAGGCGTTCAACGCGTTGGTCGGCCAGGCGATGAAGGCGACCAAGGGCAAGGCCAACCCGCAGCAGGTCAACGAACTGCTGAAGCAGAAACTGTCCTGAGATTTTCGCCGCCGCGGAAATGAAAAACGGCGCCTGACGGCGCCGTTTTTTCGTGAGCGTTACTGCCGCACGCGCACCCGCTTCAGTTCCTGATAGCGGCGCTTGTCCTCGTCGTACTTCGCCTTGATCGCGCCGAGCTCTTTCTGTTTCGCGCCGATCAGCTCCTGCTGCGCCTGGATGTCGAAATCGGCGTCCTTGAGCCCCTTCTCGATTTCCGGCGGCAGCGTTCTCTTTTTGTAGAACTCGGCCTCGTCCTCGAATTTCTTGCGCCGCTTCTTCGCCTCGACGATCTTCGCCTCCGCCGCCTTGATTCCGGCCAGCGTATCGGCTTCGGCACGCTGCCGCATCAGGTCGATGTCGGCTTCGCTGCCGTAGGTCTGCAGCAGCGCCGAATCGAGCCGGCGCTGCTCGTTCGCCGCCTCCTCGGCTTCCTTCTTCTTGCGCTCCTCGGCGGCGCGCAGCGCGCGCTGCTCAGGCGTCAGCGGGGCGTCCACCTGGCGCACGACGACGCCGTTGGCCCCGATCTCGCGATAGGCGCGACCGACGCAGGCCGCCGGCAGGATGTCGCCGCACACCTGCTTGCCTCGCTCGTCGTTGCAGCAGAGGATGTTCGCCGCCGCAGCCGCCGGCAGGCTTGTAGCCGCAGCCGCCAGCAACAGCGCCAGCCTAGCCGCGCGCAACGCCGTACTCCCGGCGATAAGCGGCGACCGCCGCTTCGTTGGCCTTCAGGTCGGCACGACCGCCAAGGAAGGCGAGCAGGTCTTCCAGCGTCGCCACCGCCACCACCGGGATGCCATAGTCGCGCTCGACCTCCTGCACTGCCGACAGCGCCCCGCTGCCGCGCTCCATGCGGTCCAGCGCAATGACGACGCCGCAGGGCGTGGCGCCGGCGGCACGAATCAGCTCGACCGACTCGCGCACCGAGGTGCCGGCGGAGATCACGTCGTCGACGATCAGCACACGGCCGGCGAGCGGCGCGCCGACCAGCGTGCCGCCTTCGCCGTGATCCTTCGCTTCCTTGCGGTTGTAGGCGTAGGGCAGGTTGCGGCCCTGTTGCGCGAGCGCCATCGCGGTCGCCGCAACCAGCGGGATGCCCTTGTAGGCCGGCCCGAACAGCACGTCGACGTCGAGGGCGCTGGCGATGATCGCCTTCGCGTAGAATTGCGCCAGCCGGTTGAGCGAGGCGCCGTCGTTGAACAGGCCGGCGTTGAAGAAGTAGGGCGACAGCCGGCCCGCCTTGGTCTTGAACTCGCCGAAGCGCAGCACGTTCTGGCCGACGGCGAACTCGATGAATTCCTGACGAAAGTCCATTTGCAATCTTCTATGACCGTGCACCGTCTGCACGGCGCGAGACGCCCATGTTACGCATCATCACCCTGAATCTCAACGGCATCCGCTCTGCGTGGAACAAGGGTTTGCTGCCCTGGCTGGAGGAGCAGAATGCCGATGTCGTCTGCCTGCAGGAACTGAAGGCGCAGGACGCCGACCTCACCGACGAAATGCGCGCGCCGGACGGCCTTCGCGCCTACTACCATTGCGCCGAGAAAAAGGGCTACAGCGGTGTCGGCCTGTGGTGCCGGCGGCAACCCGACCGCGTCGTCGAGGGGCTCGGCCATGGCGAGTTCGACGCCGAGGGCCGCTTCATCCGCGCCGATTTCGGCAACCTTTCGGTGGTCTCGCTCTACCTGCCGTCCGGCTCCAGCTCGCCGGAACGCCAGGAAGCCAAGTTCCGCTTCATGGACTACTTCCTGCCGCTGCTCGCCGACATGGCGCGCGAGGGGCGCGAGGTCGTTGTCTGTGGCGACTGGAACATCGCCCACCGGGAAATCGACCTGAAGAACTGGAAGTCGAACCAGAAGAACTCCGGCTTCCTGCCCGAGGAGCGCGCCTGGCTGAGCCGCGTGCTCGACGAGGCCGGCTGGGTGGATACCTATCGCCGGCTGCACCCGGAGGCCACCGACGACTGCTACACGTGGTGGTCGAACCGCGGCCAGGCCTGGGCAAAGAACGTCGGCTGGCGGCTCGACTACCAGCTCGCGACGCCGGGCATCGCCGCGACGGCGCGCACCGCCGCCGTTTTCAAGGAGCAGCGCTTCAGCGACCATGCGCCGCTGACTATCGATTATGACTATGCAGCTTGATTGCCTAACGCTGCGCGACGCGCTACGCTGTTGACGGCGGATTCACTCCCCCAAGAAAACCCTCAAGAAAAGGAAGCATCATGGCCGACACTACCGACATCTCCAACGCATCCAAGGACAAGCTCGTCTCCGACATGAAGATCGTCATCGCCGACGCCGAGGAAATCCTGCGCGCCACCGCCAGCCAGGCCGGCGAGAAGGTCGGCGAACTGCGCGAGCGCATCACCGAGCGCCTGCGCGACGCCAAGGTCCGCCTGCAGGATGCCGAAGCCGCGATCGCCGACCGCACCAAGGCAGCCGCCCGCGCCACCGACGATTTCGTGCACGAGCATCCGTGGCAGGCCGTCGGCGTCGCCGCCGCAATCGGTCTGGCGCTGGGCGTGCTGATCGGCCGCCGCTGATCGCCAAGATTACGCGACGATGAGTTCCACCCCGGGCAGCGGGGAGGCCGGCGGCCTCTTCGCCGCCTTACGCACGACGGCCGTGACGCTGCTCGCCACGGCACGCACCCGCATCGAGCTGGCCGGCAACGAGCTGGCCAGCGAGCGCATCCGGCTGGTCCGCCTGCTGGTCCTCGGCATTGCCGCACTGTTCTGCCTCGGCATCGGCATCCTGCTGGCGATCGGGCTGGTCGTCGCGCTCAACTGGGACAACCGGCTCGTGATTCTCGGCGCCTTCGCGGCCGCCTTCCTGATCGCCGGCGGCCTGCTCTTCGCCGCAATGCAGCGGGCGAACGATCGCCATCAGGTGTTTGCTGCAACGATCGCCGAGCTGGAGGAAGACCTCCGCCAGCTGCGCGCCGCCACCGGCCATGGAAAAAAACCTGATTGAGCTGAGCCTGCAGCGCGGGCGCCTGCAGGAGCGCATCGCCGCCCAGCGGGCGACGCTGGCCACCCAGCTGCGGCCGATCGTCGGTGCGCTGGAGACTACCGACCAGGCACTGGCGACCGCGCGCCGCGGCATCGACTACATGAAGCAGCACCCCGGACAGGTCGGCGCCGCCGTCGCCGTGCTCGCCGTGCTGCGGCCGAAGGGCGTCTGGCGCTGGGGCCGCCGTACCTTCGTCGCCTGGAGCCTGTGGAAGAAAATCCGCACACGGCTGGTTGCCAGCGGTTTCTCGTTGTCGCGCCCGGCGTGAGAAAAACGCCGGAGAACCGGAAGCCAACCGGGAACCCCGTCGGCCGCTTTCTGTCCTCGCAGAAGCGCGAAGCGAAGCACGTCCTGAGCGAATTGCTGGCCATGCGCGGCCTGATGCCGCTGCTGATGAAACCCCGCAATGGCGGGCACTGGACGGCCGCCGAGAAGGCCGAGCTGTTGACGCAGCTACGCCGACTGTCGCGTATTTCGCCGTACCTGCTGTTCCTGATGCTGCCGGGCTCGGCGCTGCTGCTGCCGATCTACGCGTGGTGGCTGGACCGCCGCCGCAGTGCGCGACCGGCGGAAACCGCCAGCGATTCAATCCCAGATTCCCAACGCCCGTAGCTGCTTTTCGGCCGCCTCGGCCCAGCCGCGATTGGCGGCCGGACTGGCCGGGCTCGGATGCAAGACGCGACCGATCCTCACGTCCATGCCAGCCAGCGCCGCTGCCGCCCGCGCCTCGGCAAAGCCGCCGACACCGATCAGCCACTCCGGTTCGAGCGCTTCGACCAGCGCGCGCAGGTGCGCATCGCAGGCGGCCTCCAGCGGCGCCGTCTCGTTCGCCGGCAGCTTGTCCGGGGTCAGGTTGCGGCCGTGGTCGAAGAACGCCAGCGGGCAGTAGTTGGCAACGAAGTGCTCGGCGAAGAAGGCCTCGGCCGTGCCGAAGCGCTGCGCGAAGAGGCCCCACAGGCGGCGGCCGCTGACCTCGGAACGTTCGCAGGCGAAGCCTTCGATCGGCCGCTTCGGGTTCTCCTCCGCCGGCTTGTCCACCGCTGCCGTAATCCCCATCCAGCCGCGCACCGCCTCGATCTCGCCGAACGGAACGCCGGTCTGCACCATGCCGAACGGGCCGGGGTTCATGCCGAGGAAGACGATGCGCTTGCGGCTGTCGCCGTAACGCGAGAGATACCGCTCGTGCGGCGTCCGGGCGTAGTCGAGCGGGTTATAGACGTGGCTCACCGGCGCGGCAAAACGCAGCGGTGCCAGCGCGGCGGAGAGGTCACGGGCAGCGGCGATCAGCCGGCCGGCGCGGGTGTCGAGTCGTTGGTTGCTTTCGTTTTGTTCCATGGTGCGACCTTGAAGAGCAGCAGCATGCCCGGCACGGCGAGCACGAAGCAGAGCAGGAAGAAGTCGACCCAGCCGAGCTGCTCGACGAGCCAGCCGGCGGAGGCGTTGATGAAGGTGCGCGGCACCGCGGCGAGACTGGTGAACAACGCGAACTGCGTTGCCGTGTACGCCGGATGCGTGCTGCGCGCGATGTAGGCGACGAAGGCCGCCGTACCCAGGCCGACGCCGAAGGCCTCGGTGCCGATCACCAGCGCCAGCGCGACGAGGCGCTCCGGCGTCGCCGGCGCCGAGCCGGCCCCGGCCAGCCAGGCAAAGCCGAGAATGGCAACCATCTGCACGACGCCGAAGACCCACAGCGAGCGGTTGATGCCGAGCCTGACCATCCACAGTCCGCCGACCAGGCCGCCGATCACCGACGGCCACAGGCCGGCGTTCTTCGCCACCAACCCGATCTCGGTCTTGGTGTAACCCATTTCGAGATAGAACGGCGTCGCCAGCGCCGTGCACAGCGAGTCGCCGAGCTTGTAGAGGAAGATGAAGCCGAGCACCAGCAACGCCCCGCGCAGGCCGGAGCGCCCCATGAATTCGCGGAACGGCGCCACCACGGCCTCGGTCAGCGTGCGCGGCGCCGGCGCCCGGCCCGGCTCCTTCACCAGCAGCGTCATCACCAGGCCGGGCAGCATGAACAGGGCGGTAACGACGAAGACCTCGAACCACGGCAGGCGGTCGGCCAGCCACAGCGACAGCGAGCCGGGAACGAGGCCGGCAACCTTGTAGGCGTTCACATGCACGGCGTTGCCGAGGCCCAGCTCGACGTCGGCGAGCAGCTCGCGGCGGAAGGCGTCGAGCGCGATGTCGAGCGTCGCCGAGAGCACGGCGATGACGCAGGCGATCGCCGCGATGGTGCCCAGCGACTCCTTCGGCGACAGCGAGCCGAGCCAGGCGACCGCCGCCACCAGTGCCAGGTGCGAAATCGCCATCCAGCTGCGGCGGCGGCCCAGCCAGGGCAGCGCGTAACGGTCCATCAGCGGCGACCAGAGGAATTTCCAGGTGTAGGGGAACTGGATCAGCGCGAAGAGGCCGATCTCCTTGAGGCTGATGCCCTCGGTCTTCAGCCAGGCCGGCAGCAGGTTGAGCAGCAGGAACAGCGGCAGCCCGGAGGAGAAGCCGGTGAACACGCAGATCAGCATGCGGCGGGTGAGCAGGGGGGCGAGCCAGGCGGGCATGGGGCGGCGTTTCGGCAAAGGCGACATCTTACCTTGCCGGCATCGGCGGCGGCGGGCATCATCCGGCGCACGACGACAAGGAGGGAAGGCGACATGGACGAGACCAAGGCCTGCGTGATCGGCCACATCACGGTGAAGGATGCGGACAAGTGGGCCGAGTACCGCAGCCGAGTGCCGGTGACGCTGGCACCGTGGGGTGCGCAGCTGCTGCTGCGCGGCGAGAACGCGGCGGTGCTCGGCGGCAGCCACCGGCACCAGGCGACGGTGGTGATCCTCTTCCCCGACCTGGCCGCGGTGAACGGCTGGTACGCATCGGCCGCCTACCAGGCTCTGGTTCCGCTGCGCGAGCAGGCGGCTGACGTCGATCTGATCAGTTTCGAGGTCTGAGACATGCGGATCATCAAGCTCATGCTGCTCGCCGGCCTCGTCGGCGGCGGCTGGCAATATTGGAACAAGCAGCAGACGGCGGCCGCCGATGTGGCGGCGGTCAGCCCGTCCGGCTTTGTCGCGCTGGCCGTCCCGGACGGCGGCAGCGCGACGGAGGTGCTCATCCTCGCCCCCGAGAACTGCCCGAGCGACGCCGCGCGACGCGCCGACGACCTAGCCGACGATCTGGCGCGGCAGCGGATTCGGGTGCGGCGCGCGCATTCGGTGAATTTCTCGATCGAGAACGGCGACGCCAACGTTACCCGGCGCCTGCAGCAGGTGCTGAACGGCGAGCCGCCGGTCGTCTTCGTCGGCAACCGGGGCAAGGCCAACCCGACGCTGGCGGAGGTGCTCGCCGAGTATCGGCGCTGATCCGCCGCTAGCCGCGCCCGAGCCGGTACAGCGCGACGTCGGCGTTGAGGTTCGGGTCTTCCGTGACCGCCCGCCCCTCGTCGAAGAACAGCCCCTCGCGCACGACGATGCCGTTGTCCGCGCACAGCGCCTCGAAGTCGGCGATGGTGAAGAAGCGCACGTTCGGCGAGTTGTACCACTGGTAGGGCAGGGCTTCCGAGACCGGCATGCGCCCCTGGGCGATCGCCTCGCGGTGGCTGCGATGGCCGAAGTTGGGGAAGGAGACGACGGCCTCGTGGCCGACGCGCAGCATCTCCTTCACCAGCGGCACGGTGTGGCGCACCGTCTGCAGCGACAGCGACATGATGACGTGGTCGAAGGCGTCGTCGTCGACGCCGGCGAGCCCCTTCTCCAGGTCGAACTGCAGCACGTTGACGCCGTTCTTGATGGCGGCGAGCACGTTCTCCGGCGCGTTGTCCACACCGTAGCCGCGGATGCCCTTTTCCGCTTTCAGGAACTTCAGCAGCGAGCCGTCGCCGCAGCCGAGGTCGAGCACGCGCTCGCCAGGGACGATCCAGCGGGCGATGACGTCGAAGTCGAAACGGCCGAAGATTTCCGTCATGTCTCGATCCTGTCGAGGTAGGCGCCGACCACGGCATGGTAGTGCGCGTCGTCGAGCAGGAAGGAATCGTGGCCGGCGCTGCAGTCGACCTCGGCGTAGGAGACGTCGCGGCCGTTGTGCATCAGCGCGTAGACGATCTCGCGGCTGCGCTCCGGCGCAAAGCGCCAGTCGGTGGTGAAGCTGGCGACGAAGAAGCTCGCCGTCGAGCGCGCCAGCGCCGCCTGCAGGTCGCCGCCGTAGTCGCGCGCCGGGTCGAAGTAGTCGAGCGCCTTGGTCGTGATCAGGTAGGTGTTGGCGTCGAAGTAGGTGGTGAACTTGTCGCCCTGGTAGCGCAGGTAGGACTCGATCTGGAAGTCGGTGTCGTAGCCGTAGGAGAGCTTGCCGTTCTTCAGCTCGCGGCCGAATTTCTCGGCCATCTGGTCGTCCGAGAGGTAGGTGATGTGGCCGACCATGCGCGCCAGGCGCAGCCCGCGCACCGGCACCACGCCGTGCTCGTAGTAGTGGCCGCCGTGGAAATCCGGGTCGCTGAGGATGGCCTGCCGCGCCAGCTCGTTGAAGGCGATGTTCTGCGCCGACAGCTTCGGCGCCGAGGCGATCACCAGCGCGTGGCGGATGCGCTCGGGGAACTGCAGCGTCCACTCCAGCGCCTGCATGCCGCCCAGGGAACCGCCGATCACCGCCGCCCAGCAGCCGATGCCGAGATGGTCGGCCAGCCGCGCCTGCGCGGCGACCCAGTCCTCGACCGTAACCACCGGGAAATCGGCGCCGTAGGGCTTGCCGGTCGCCGGGTTGGTGCTGATCGGACCGGTCGAGCCGTAGCAGCCGCCGAGGTTGTTCACGCCGACGACGAAGAAGCGGTTGGTGTCGAGCGGCTTGCCCGGGCCGACCAGGTTGTCCCACCAGCCGACGTTGTTCTGCTGCCCGGCATAGACGCCGGCGACGTGGTGGCTGCCGGACAGCGCATGGCAGACGAGCACGGCATTGCTGCCCTCGGCATTGAGCTCGCCATAGGTTTCATAGACCAGCTCGAAGCCGGGCAGGGTCGCGCCGCCTCGGAGCGTGATCGGGGCGTCGAAGGCGACGCGCTGCGGCGTCACGACACCAACGGAATTCATCTGCTGCCCACCTGCAAAAATTCATTTCCGAAAAACAAAAAACCCAGTCGGCGTTGCTTGCGCGGACTGGGTTGCCCTCGCTTTAGCCGCATTTATTGAGCGCCCGCAAGCTGATTCATTCAAATCGGCGCTGTAGGGCTGCAGTTAACCGCAGCCGGCTGCAATTGTCAATTCAGGTCGCTGCGCGGTGCAACGCCGTTCAGGCGGTCGAGCTGCTCGCGGATCTTCGATGGTTCTTCGAGACGCAGCAGGCGGCGCACCTGCGGCGCCAGGTCGGCAATGTTGCTCTTCAGCACGCGGCTCTTCACTTCGAGGATCTGCGCCGGATGCATGGAGAAGCTGCGCAGGCCCATGCCCAGCAGCAGGCGGGTCAGCGACGGGTCGCCGGCCAGCTCGCCGCACACCGAGACGGGAATGCCGGTCTTCTCGCCGCTGTGCAGCGTGTGTGCGATCAGCATCAGCACCGCCGGATGCAGCGGGTCGTAGAGCGGCGCCACCTGCTCGTCGGTGCGGTCGATCGCCAGCGTGTACTGGATCAGGTCGTTGGTGCCGATCGACAGGAAATCGAGGCGGCGCAGGAACATGCCGATGGCCAGCGCGGCGGCGGGAATCTCGATCATGCCGCCGATCTCGATGCTGGCGTCGAAGCCGATCTTGTCGCCGCGCAGGCTCGACTTCGCCTGCTCGACCGCGGCCAGCGTCGCGTCGATCTCGTGCGCATGCGCCAGCATCGGGATCAGCAGCTTGACCTTGCCGTACTTGGAGGCGCGCAGGATGGCGCGCAGCTGCGTCTGGAACATCTTCGGCTCGGCCAGCGACACGCGGATCGCGCGCATGCCGAGCGCCGGGTTGGTCTTGACGCGGTCGCCGAGCGTGCCTTCCGGGTTGAGGTCCTTGTCGGCGCCGAGGTCGAAGGTGCGGATCGTCACCGGCCGGCCGTCCATGCCCTTGACCACCTTGCGGTAGGCCTCGAACTGTTCGTCCTCCGACGGCAGCTCGCCGCGGTCGAGGAAGAGGAACTCGGTACGGAACAGGCCGACGCCCTCGGCGCCGCCTTCGAGGGCGGTGGGCACGTCGGACGGCAGTTCGATGTTCGCCTGCAGGCTGACCTCGATGCCGTCGATGGTGGTCGCCTTCGCCGTCTTCAGCCGCCGCAGCTTGGAGCGTTCGAGCTCCAGCTCGCTCTTGCGGAACTGATACTCCTCAAGCACGCGCGGGTCGGGATTGACGATGATCACGCCGCGCGTGCCGTCGACGATCAACTGTTCCTTGTCGCGGATCAGCTGGCGGGCGTTGTGCAGGCCGAGCACCGCCGGCACCGCCAGGCTGCGGGCGAGGATCGCGGTGTGCGAGGTGGCGCCGCCGACGTCGGTGATGAAGGAGGCGAAGCGGTGTTCCTTGAAGGCGATGACGTCGGCCGGCGACAGGTCGTGGGCAACGACGATCAGGTTCTCTTCCTTGACGCTCTTCGCCGCGCGCAGCGCGGCGCGGCCGGGGTGGCCGACCAGTTCCTTGATCACCCGTTCGACCACCTGGCGCACGTCGTGGCTGCGTTCGCGCAGGTAGGGGTCCTCGAACTCGTCGAACTGGGCGACCAGGTGCTCCATCTGCTGCACCAGCGCCCACTCGGCGTTGCAGCGGCGCTCGCGGATGAGGATGCGCGGCACCTCGCACAGCTCGGGGTCGTCGAGGATCATCCGGTGCAGGTCGAGGAAGGCGCCGAACTCGGCCGGCGCGTGCTCGGTGCTCTCGCGCATCGCCGCCAGCTCCTCGCGCACCTTCTGCAGCGCCGTGTCGAAGCGCGCCAGCTCCTTGTCGAGCATGCGCGCCGACAGCGTCAGGTGCGACACTTCCAGCGTCGCATGCGACATCAGGTGGGCAACGCCGATGGCGATGCCGCCGGAAACGCCGAGACCGTGCAGCGTGAAGCTCACGCGATCATTCTCCTTCGCCGAACTTGTCGGCGATCAGCGCCAGCAAGGCCGCCATCGCTTCCTGCTCGTCGGCGCCGTCGGTCTCGACGACGACCTGCGAACCCTTGCCGGCGGCCAGCATCATCACGCCCATGATGCTCTTGGCGTTGATCCGGCGCGCCCCCTTTTCCATCCACACCTCGCTCTTGAACTTGCCGGCGAGTTGCGTGAGCTTCGCCGAGGCCCGTGCATGCAGGCCGAGCTTGTTCACGATTTCGGTTTCACTGCGCTGCATCAATGATCCCTCATGTTGAAGATGCCGTCGCGACCGCCGCTGATGGCCTTGGTGATCATGGTTTCCATGCCCCGTTCCCGATAGGTGATGGCGCGCAGCAGCATCGGCAGGCTGACGCCGGCGACGCCCTCGACCCGTCCCGGTTCGAGCAGTTTCAGCGCTAGGTTGGCCGGCGTCGCGCCGTAGATGTCGGTCATCACCAGCACCCCCTCGCCGCCGTCCACCTCGTTGAGCAGCAGCTTTGCCAGCGACAGGATGTCGAGCGGATCGTCCTGCGCGGCGACGCCGAGCTGGGCGATCAGCAGTGGCCGCTTGTTGAGGACATGGCAGACGTTCTGGACGAGCGCCTCGCCGAAGCTACCGTGGGTGATGAGCAGGATTCCGATCATGGGGTGCATTCTAGAGGGGCTGACGGCCACGGGCTAGGGCCTGCTCGCATTCGCCGGGAAAGGGCGTCCCGTTCTCCTGCCGGGGATGGCATCGCCGTTAGTCGACGACCGTCGCGTCGACGCCCGGTTCAAACTTGAGTCGCGCCGCCAGCGCGCGCGTGACGGCGACGCTGCCGTCGGCGTCGACGCGCAGCGCACCGGCGACGCCGAGGGGAGCCACGAGCCGCCGCCAATCGTCGCGGCCGGCGATGAACAGCGGCTTGGAGGCGGCGTCGGAGCGCATGCCGGCCTGCGCCTGCGGTGCAACGAGCACGGTCAGCGCCTGCGTGTGCGCGACCGGCGCCGCGCTGCGCGGGTCGAGCAGGTGGCTATAGCGGCGGCCGTCGAGTTCGAAGAAGCGCTGGTAGTCGCCGGAGGTGCCGATCGCCTCGCCGTCGGCCAGCGCCAGCGTCGCCAGCGTTCCCGGTCGCCGGGGGTGCTGGATGCCGACGCGCCACGGCTCGCCGTGTTTCGTGCCGAGCGCCATGACGTTGCCGCCGATGTTGACCAGCGCGTTGCCCACCCCCTGCGCGCGCAGCAGCGCCGCGGCGCGATCGAGGGCGACGCCCTTCAGGTAGCCGCCGAAGTCGAGCGCCACCTCGCGCTTGCGGCTGCTCACGGTCCGCCCGTCGAGGCGCAGGTCGGCGATCGACGGCGCCGCCCGGCGCCAGGCCTCGACCGCGGCCGGATCGGGCAGCTGCGGCCGGAACTCGTCGGACTGGAATCCCCACAGCGCAATCAGGCGACCAACCCCCGGGTCGAACAGGTGCTCGCCGGCGGCGGCGATGGCCTGCGCGTCGGCGATGAACGCCGCCAGCTCCGCGGTCACCGGGTGCGGCTTGCCGGCGGCCAGCGCAGCGTTGAGCGCGGTCAGCTCGGACGGCTGCCAGGCATGGTAGGTCCGGTGCAGGCGGTCGAACTCCTGCAGCACGGCGCCGGTCGCGGCGGCGGCGCGCGCCGTGTCGGCGTCGGCGACCAGCACCTCGACGCGGGTGCCGAAGACGAAGGCCTCGCGGCCGTGCACCGGCGGCTTGCTGCAGGCGGCGAGCAGCAGCGCCGCCAGCAGCAGGATCAGGACGCGCATGCGCGCTCCAGCGCGGCGACGAACAGCGCCGCCGGATCGACGTCGCTGCCCTTGGCGATCTCGACCATGCAGGTCGGACTGGTGACGTTGATCTCGGTCAGGCAGTCGCCGATCACGTCGATGCCGACGAAGAGCAGGCCGCGCGCGGCCATCACCGGCGCCAATGCGGCGCCGATCTCGCGGTCGCGCGCGGTCAGCGGCCGCACCTCACCGAAGCCGCCGACAGCGAGGTTGCCGCGCGTCTCACCGGGTTTCGGGACGCGCGCCAGGCAGTAGGGAACGACCTCGCCGCCGATCAGCAGGACGCGCTTGTCGCCGTCGGCGATCGCCGGCAGGAAGCGCTGTGCCATGACGCTGCGCGCGCCGTCGCCGGACAGCGTCTCGATGATCACGTTGCGGTTGGGGTCGTCGCCGCGGACGCGGAAGACGCCGCGCCCGCCCATGCCGTCGAGCGGCTTGAGAATGGTGTCGCCCTCACGCTCGATGAAGGCGGCAAGACGGGTCGCGTCGCGCGTCACCAGCGACGGCGGCGCGAATCCGGCGAACTCGGCCAGCGCCAGTTTCTCGGAATGGTCGCGCAGCGCGCGCGGCCGGTTGAAGACGCGCGCGCCTTCGCGCTCGGCCTGCTCCAGCAGCCAGGTGGCGGTGACGTATTCGATGTCGAAGGGCGGGTCCTTGCGCATCAGCACCGCGCCGCAGTCGGCAAGGCGTAGCGTCTGCGCGGCGTGCGCGCGGTACCAGTCGCGATCGTCGGCGGCGATCGTCAGCGCGACCGCTTCGGCGGCAACGCCCTCGCCACGTTCCCCACACTCCCAGCGCAGCCGGTCGACGCTCGTCGCCCAGATCTCGTGGCCGCGCGCCGCGGCCGCCCGCATCATCGCGACGCTGGAATCCTTGCAGGCCTTCAGGTCCGGCAGCGGATCGACGACAAACAGCAGGCGCACCTCAGGCCTCCCGCCGGGCCGCGCCCCGAAGGAAGCACCCTTGGGGTGTCCCAAGGGTGGCCTGCGCCCCCTTGGGGGGCAGCGAATAAAATGAGCGCGGGGGCCGTTCCATTCAAACCTCCGCGGCGACCGGCTCGGTGCGTTCGATCTCGATCGCCGCCGCCAGCGCCGCCAGCCGGGCGACGACGCCGTAGGCGTAGAAGCGGTTCGGCGCCGCGTCCGGGTTCTGGCGCAGGTCCGGGCACAGGCAGCTGGTCTCGAAGGCCAGCGGCTCGAAGTGCATGCCCGGCGCGTTGAGGTTCTCGTCGACGCCGCGCGCCGCGTTGACGCGGTAGAAGCCGCCGACGACGTAGCGGTCGATCATGTACACCACCGGCTCGGCGACGGCGTCGCCGACGCGCTCGACGGTGTGCACGCCCTCCTGGATGATCACCTCGGACACCTCCAGGCCTTCCTTGACCACGCTCATCTTGTTGCGCTGCCTGCGGTTCAGCCCGGTCACCTCGGACGCATCGCGGACCGTCATCACCCCCATGCCGTAGGTGCCGGCGTCGGCCTTGACGATGACGAACGGCGTCTCGTCGATCTCGTATTCGCGGTACTTCTCGCGGATCATGTCGAGCACCGCGTCGACGTTGGCAGCCAGGCATTCCTCGCCCTGCCGCTCGTGGAAGTTGATGCTGCGGCAGACCGAGAAGTGGGGGTTGATGCGCCACGGGTCGATGCCCAGCATCTGCCCGAACTCGGTCGCCACCTGCTCGTAGGCGGCGAAGTGGTTGGACTTCCTGCGCGTCGCCCAGCCGGCGTGCAGCGGCGGCAGCACGAACTGCTCGTCGAGCCCCTTGAGGATCTCCGGCACGCCGGCCGAGAGGTCGTTGTTGAGCAGGATGGTGCAGGGGTTGAAATCCTCCAGCCCGAGCCGGTTGCCGTTGCGCTTCAGCGGCTCCAGCGTGAGCACGGCACCGTCGGGCAATTCGATCGGGGTCGGTGCGACGATGTCCGGCAGCAGCGAGCCGATGCGCACATTGAGGCCGGTCTGGCGCAGGATCGCCGCCAGCTGCGCGACGTTCTGCAGGTAGAACAGGTTGCGCGTGTGGTTTTCCGGGATCAGCAGCAGGCCGCAGGCCTCCGGGCAGAATTTCTCGATCGCCGTCATCGCCGCCTGCACGCAGAGCGGCTGGAAGGCGGGGTTGAGGTTGTTGAAGCCGCCCGGGAACAGGTTGGTGTCGACCGGCGCCAGCTTGAAGCCGGCATTGCGCAGGTCGGTCGAGGCGTAGAACGGCGGCGTATGCTCGTTCCACTGCGTGCGCAGCCAGCGCTCGATCTGCGGCGAGGCATCGAGGAAGCGGCGTTCGAGTTCGAGCAGCGGCCCGGTGAGGGCGGTGGTCAGGTTGGGAACCATGGCGAGGCTGTCTCCGTGCCCCGGTCGATGACGGGGGCGGGTTGTCGAGGGGGAATGTTACACCGCGACGGTCTGGAAGGATTCGGGCAGCAGCGCCTCCTGCAGACTGCGCTGCGTGAACAGATACCGACCGTCGCAGACGAAGCCGAGTTCCTCCCAGTTCACCGCATTCAGCCGTTCGCACAGCCCGGCCAGGTCCGCCGCGGGGTCGTGCGGAAAGAGGGCGAGGATGGCGCCGTCGAAGTTGTTGCACGGATGCAGGAAGAACGGGCGCGCCTCGCGCGTCTTGCAGTTTACGTAGATACGCGGCCGCTCGCTCAACGGATGCAGGCGCCCCCACTGCCACCAGCTCCGCTCGTCGAAGCGGCGGATGCGACGCGCCAGCAACTGCTTCTTGAAGCGCTGCAGCGCCGGGTGCGGCGTGTTGAAGATCATCCGCCGCGTCTTGCCGTCGCGCACCGTGTGCGAGCAGACGAAATCCATCGTGCCGTGCTGGTCGCTGGCGAAGATAGAATCGGCACCGGAAACCGCGCCGACCTTGACCGAGAAGATCGACGACAGCGGCAGCGTGCAGTCGGCGCGGGCGAACGCCAGGTGGCCGCCGGCGAGCAGGAAGTGGCGCGTCTCGACGCGGGCCTTGCCGCCGTTCCCGGATTCATAGCGGGTCTGCCGCGAAAAGTCGCCCTGCTCGAAGCGCCAGATCGCGCAGTTCGGCGTCGCCCCGACAAAGATGCGCGCATCGCCCAGCTCGACGAAATCGGTGATCGTTCCGGCGGCGAAGAGCAGCTTGTTCAGGCGCACCGCCGAGGTCGCCTTGAGGAAGTCGCGCGGGGTGATGAACACCAGCTCGCCACCCGGTTCGAGGTGGCGCAGGCACTTCTCGATGAAGAACAGGTAGAGGTTGGAGCGCCCGTCGAAGTGCTCGGCCGACAGGCGCTCGCGCGTCGCCGGCGGGATGTCCTGGTAGCGCACGTAGGGCGGGTTGCCGATGATCGTCGCGAACTTCTCGCTCGCCGGATAGGCGAAGAAATCGAGGTTCAGCGCCCCCGGCGGACAGTGCCGCGGATCGATCTCGATCGCCGTGCAGCCGGGCAGGTGGCGCGAGAAGGCGCCGTCGCCGCACGAGGGTTCGAGCACCCGGCCGCGGTTCCGCACCAGCGCCAGCATGCGGCGGACGACCGCCTCCGGCGTGAATACCTGGCCGAGGCGGGCGACGTCGAGCGGCGGAGAAACGGTTGAAAGCATGGGGCGGGAGGATAGCGGGGAAGCGGGGCGGATGCCAGAAGCGCGGGATCGGCGACTTTCCTCTCGACAGCGAAATGCCGTGTTTGTATCCTGACGCCATTGATTCAATTGGCATGCAAGCGCATTCCGTCAGGATAGCCGGAACCAACGCCTGCGATGCTGGAAAAACGCCGCGCTTGTCCGCCGCCCATTCAGTATGGATATGGCCTGATGAGCAAGAAAAACGAATCCTGCCAACACCTTGGCAACGCAGCGTCATCCGGAATGGATGGCAAGTTTCCAGAATGCTCGGCGTATATGTTGCCAACTTCACGTTATGTTTCACAGGAGGTCACATGAAGGTGCCGTTCTCGATATTGCTGCTGACGGCGTTGCTTGTCGGTGGCTGTGCCAACCCAATCAACCGCGCCACCTCCGACAACTACTCGGAAACATGCGCTGCCGCTGAAGGCAATGGCCGGCTTGATGTTGCAGAGGAAGCTTGCTACAGAGCGTTGGTTAACGTCGATTGGGGCAATCTCGGACCCGAGTTGAAATCGCAGGCGCTCTATAACCTTGCGCGGATCAAGCGTCGCCTGTCCAAGTTTGGGGAGGCCGAGCAATTGTTTAAGGAATCCTTGGCAATTGAAGAGAAACTACCCGCTCCGTCTGAGCAGAAAATCGGCCGTCGCCTCGTCGAGCTATCGGTCAGCCTCGCCGGCCAAGACAAGTGGTCCGAGGGGGCACGTTTTCTTGAGCGTGCACTCCCCTTAACCGATAAATTCTCCGCCCGCGAGCGTGCCTATGCCGGAGAGGTTTTTACGCAGTACGGCAAGCGCCTTACGGGCACAGCCGACAGTGCGCTAGCTGCACGTTTTGAAGCAAAGGCAATGGCGCTCCGGTGAAAGTGAAACATAACCCTGCGGTCCACCGGACGCTGCGCGATAAAGCCGCGCAGTGCCGGTAACCTCCACGTTGAAGCTGTAGAAAAACTCTTTTCGAAAAATCTGGCAGAGCCATGACGGAGAAACAACCTTCACAATCGCTCGGTATCGAACGATCGCTGCTTCCGGAATGGTTTGACGACCCCGCCATTTCCCTGTCTCCAGTTCCTTGCCGAGTTTTTCTACAGCCTCGTTAGAACGCTTCCAAATCTGAGTACGCTCGCCCAAGCCAATGAAATACGTTCTTTTCATCTGTAGCCAAAATCGACTGCGAAGCCCAACTGCCGAACAAGTATTTTCTTCACGCAGTGACATTGAGTGCACTTCCGCCGGCCTCAATCACGACGCAGAAAACCCTGTAACCCCTGAGCTTGTTGAATGGGCTGACATCATTTTTGTCATGGAAAGAGCACACAGAAACAAACTATCTGCAAAATTCAAAAAACATCTCAACAATAAGCGTGTTATCTGTCTAGATATTCCGGACGAATACGAGTTTATGGACCCCACTCTAGTGAAGCTTCTGAATGCAAAAGTTACTCGGTATCTAGCAGCATGAGCCGCCAGCACTCTAATATTCCGGTCGACGCCGCCGCTTCGCGGCTGGGCGCCTGCCGGCAAGCCGGCAGGCGCCCATCATCTAAACGTTGGGCATCGAGTGCACCTGCGAGCTAAGGGATTGAGCTTATGAAAAGAAAGGTCACACAGTTCTGGTGGCTGCCGTTTGTATTTCTGACTGTCGTCGCCGGTTGCTCATCGACTCATAATTTCCGGACCGATGGACACAGTCCATTTGGCGGAGGCTTTGCAGACAATGAGATCACGAAAGGTCTATACCAATTGACAGCAACAGCGAATAGGGCACCGTGGCCAACCTTTGGTGCTGCTATCGATACCTGGCGAGGCCGTGCTGAGCAGCTCTGTGGTGGCAATAGATATCAACAAATAGTGACCTCCCAGGATGCAGGGTTTCAAGGCACAGCCCCTGTCTATTTGCGCCCAGGACTGATGCCGGAGGTGCCGAAGTACAACACAACAATCAGTGGCTACATTCTGTGCGACACATCCGGAATGACCCGAGACCAAGCGGTCAAGTATTTGGACGACCTGGCGGCTGCCAATGCTAGGGAGTTGGTCTCTAGCCGCAAGAAGGAACTGGAGGAGCTTGGAGGTAGCAATTGCAGTGCAAGCGATTCTTTTGCTTCAGCGGAAAATTATTTCCGTCGCGGCAAGACTCTGTCGGCGCTGAATGACTACAAGCCCGCGTTGACTTGTTTCATGAAGGCGCAAGAGAACGAGCAGGATACAACCGTCTACCGGGAGGCTTGCATTGCAATTGGCACGATGTATGAACTCGGATGGGGAGTCGAGAAAGACCTACCTACCGCAATGACATGGTTTAAAAAGGGCGGGCTGTAAGAATGGCGCTGCAGGGGGTGTCAGAATTTCTGTGTGTGAGGCGGTTTGAGACGTCCCCCAATGGGGCTCGTCGAGAGCTATTTTAATGGACTGCGCGAACAAAGCGATCGTCATACAAGATGGCGAACTGGTTCATCGCCTCCTTCCAGTCCT
>JACPEH010000012.1 GCA_016183655.1 Rhodocyclales bacterium | reverse complement strand
GTCCTTCTTTGATCGTTTAGGTCTGGTGTCGCTGCTCGATACAATGCGACGACTCCAGTGTGTTCAATGAACCGCCGGATGCGGAACCGCACGTCCGGTGGTGTGAGAGGGCGACGGGGGTAACCCCGTCCCCTACTCGATACGGATCCTTCATGAATCGCTGCCTGCTGCTTCTCTTCTGCCTGCTCGTCGGCATCACGGGCGTCGTCCGTGCCGAAACGCTGGGTGGCCACGTCGATGCCGTCGTCGATGGCGACACGCTGCGCGTCGACGTTCCCGGGCGCGGCCAGCTGCAGGTGCGGGTGGCCTGGATCGATGCGCCGGCACGCCTGCAGGAGCAGGGCGAGGCGGCCCGCTCCAGCCTCGGCGCGCTGGCCTTCGGCCGGGCGGTGCTGCTGGAGAATCCGCAGCAGAGCGGCCACGAGTGGCGCGCCGTCGTCCGCGTCGCGCCGCCCGGCGGGCGCTGCGGCAACGCCGATTGTCCGCCGACGCTCGACCTCGGCCTGGCGCAGGTCGAGCGCGGCATGGCCTGGCACGACCAGCGCTCCCCCGGCCAGCCGGCGGCCGCGCTGGCCGACTACCAGCAGGCGGAGTTCACGGCAAAAATCCGTCGCCTCGGCCTGTGGGCCGGCAAAAATCCGTTGCCGCCGTGGGAGTGGCGCGGGCCGCGCTGAACCGTGGCGCCGCGCCCCGGTTAACGTGAAAGACGTGAAGCGTCTCGCGAACCTCCCCTCGCCCGCGAAGCGGGAGAGGGGCCGGGGGTGAGGGAAACGGGCATGGGTAAGGCTGTCATGATTCGGGGCGGTCTCAATCCATGCCCGTTTGCTTTATTCGCCGATCGGGCGCATAGTTCGCGCCTGCGATCTTCAAGTAGTGTCGTTGCTGTCCGGTTCAATATCCGTCCTCGCGCGGTATTCCTCCCTTCATCACCCGCCGTCTTGACCTTGCTGTAGCCCGGCCGTGTCCGGGCTGTTTCCGTTCCGATAATTCCCCCGGAGGTTTGGTCATGGCCAAAGAAGAACTGATTGAAATGAACGGCGTCGTGCAGGAGATCCTGCCGGATTCGCGCTTCCGCGTCGTGCTCGACAACGGCCACGCGCTGGTCGCCTACACTGCCGGCAAGATGCGCAAGCACCACATCCGCATCCTCGCCGGCGACAAGGTGACGCTGGAGCTGTCGCCCTACGACCTGAACAAGGGCCGCATCACCTTCCGCCACATCGAAGGCCGCACGCCGATGGCGCCGCGCCGCCGCACGCACTGAGCCGGAAATGTTGTTGAGGTCGGCGCCCGCCGGCCTCAGGCGGCAGTGCTGTCGCCGTCGCAGTCGCAGTAGTTGATCTCCACCGACACGTGGACCAGTTCCTCGTGTCGCGCCAGTTCCCCGCGCACCGCTTCCGGCTTCAGCCCGGCATCGTGCGTCACCAGCCCGAGAATCACCGCGAAGCTGCCCTTGCCGACGCGCCACACGTGCAGGTCGGCGATCTTCGTCGTCGCCGCCCATTGCGGGTGCGCCTCGATCACCTCGCGCACCTCGGCCACCACCGGCAGGTCCATCTCGCAGTCGAGCAGCACGCGGCTGGCGTCGCGCAGCAGCGCGACGGCCCACACCGAGATCAGCGCGGCGCCGACGATGCCCATCAGCGGGTCCAGCCAGTCCCAGCCGAACCACAGGCCGCCGGCGAGCGCGGCGATCGCCAGGATCGAGGTCGCCGCGTCGGCCAGCACGTGCAGGTAGGCCGACTTCAGGTTGAGGTCGTGGCCGTGGTCGTGGTGATGATGGTCGTGCGCCGCCTCGTGGCCATGATCGTGGTGATGGTGCGCGTTGCCGAGGATCAGCGCGCAGACGACATTGACGCCGAGGCCCAGCGCCGCGACCAGCATCGCCTCGATGAAGCGGATCGGCTGCGGATCGAGCAGGTGGGCGATCGATTGCCAGACCATTGCCGCCGCCACGCCGAGCAGGAACAACGCACTGGTGAAGCTGGCCAGGATCTCGACCTTCCACGTGCCGAAGGCGAAGCGCGTATCGCGCGCGTAGCGCCGCGCCGTCGCGTAGGCGAATGCGGAGAGGCCGATGGCGAAGGCGTGCGTCGCCATGTGCCAGCCGTCGGCCAGCAGCGCCATCGAGTTGAAGACGAGGCCGGCGACGATTTCGCCCGTCATCGCGACGAGGGTGATCCACATCACCAGCCGCGCGCCGCGCTCGGCCGCCGGGTTGCCGGTGTCGAAGAGGTGGGGGTGCCGCCAGGAGTCGATTTCGTGCATGCGGGCATTTTACGCGAGCAATGCGGCGAACCAGTCGCGGCGATCACCCGGGATACGGGATAATCCTGGAAACCGCAGTTGACCGCTGATTGCCATTGGGAACACCGCATGGACATTGAGTTTGCTGCCTTCGACCAGAATCACCCGCTGGGTGAGTCCGCTACGCACCCGCCGGCACACCCAGGCCGGCGCCTGGCTTTGTCGCTCCTCCTTGCAGGCGGGAGCCTGCCGCGTCGTCGCTTCGTGCCAGACACCAGCCTGGGCGCACCGGCGGGCGCGTTCAACTGCGGTTTCCAGGATAATTCCCGTTCCTGAGATCAGCGTCCGCGCCGCCCGCCGTGAAAGTCACCCTTGTCCATCCTGCCGGCTTCAACTTCGTACCCGGGCAACCCGACTTCTCGGTGCTCGCCAACCGCATGGCACCGATCGGCATCCTGCAGCTGGCCGCGTGGCTGGAGCGGCACGGCCACCCGACGGCGGTGCACGACTGCCTTGGCCCCCATGCGCCGCCGACGATTGCCGGGAACGCGGAGATCGTGCTCGCCACCGAGCCGGAGCTGGTCGGCTTCTCGGCGACCACCTCGGGCTTCATGGATGCGCTGGAGATGGCGGCGCTGATCAAGGCGCGCCGCCCCGGAGTGAAGATCGTCTTCGGCAACGTGCATGTCTCCTCGCTCGGCGCGCCGGTGCTCGAACACTATCCGGAGATCGACTACCTGTGCATCGGCGAGGGCGAAGGGACGCTGCTCGACCTGGCCGAGGGTAAGCCGCCGCGCGAGATCGGCAATCTGGTCTGGCGCGATGCCGACAACGGCGGCAAGATCGTCACCAACCCGCGCCGCAACCGCATCCTCGACCTCGACGATCTGCCCTTCCCGGCCTACGAGAAGCTGGCCGGCTTTCCGCAGGGCTACCACCTGCCGCTGTTCGCCTACGCGCAGCGCCACGGCGCGACGATGATTACCTCGCGCGGCTGTCCCTACACCTGCTCGTTCTGCGACCGCACGGTGTTCGAGCGGTTGTACAAGGTCAATTCGGCGAAATACGTGTACGCGCACATGAAGCACCTGCGCGACCACTTCGGCGTGCGCCACATCAACTTCTACGACGACCTGTTCACCGCGCAGAAGAGGCGCGTGTTCGAGCTGTGCGACCTGCTCATCGAGCAGCCGCTGGGCATGCAGTTCAACTGCGCGATCCGCACCGGCCACACCTCGGACGAGATGCTGGCCAAGCTCAAGCAGGCCGGCGCGCTGATGGTGTCGATGGGCATCGAGTCGGCCGACCCGGCGATGATGGCGCGGCACAAGGCGGGTGTGACGCTCGACGCGGTGCAGAAGACGGTCGCGCAGATCCACGCCGCCGGCCTGCGCGCCAAGGGCCTGTTCATTTTCGGCATGCCCGGCGAGACGCCGGAGACGATCCGGGCGACCAGCGACTTCATCCTCTCGCTCGATCTCGACGAGATGAACATGACCAAATTCAGCCCGCTGCACGGCGCGCCGATCTGGGACGAATGCGTCGGCGGCCAGAGCGGCGAGTTCAACGAGGACTGGCGGCTGATGAACTGCCTCAACTTCGTCTTCAAGCCGCAGGGGTTCGACTCGCGCGAGCAGATGGATGCGCTCTACAACTGGCACGTGCGCCGCTTCTACGACAGCAAGGGCTATCGCCGCCGCTTCGCCAAACGCCTCTGGCAGCACCGCTGGAGCCTGTGGCACATCCTCAAGCACCTGCCGCAGACGATCGCCGCCGCGCGCTACTTCAGCGCCAACAAGGAACAGCTGGAGCGGGCCGGGCGCGACTTCGCGCGCCACCCGCGGCAGCTGGTCGGCCTGCGGCCGGTGCTGAGTCCCGAGCTGCAGGCCGACGCGATCGCCGCGATGTCGCCGGTGAAGGTGTCGCGGCGACCGACAACGCTGCCTGCCGCCGCCGGCGGCTGCGCTGCCTCCGCGGCTGGCGCTGCGCAGGCAGCAGGGCGAGGGCAGGCAGGATAAGCGGTATAATGCCGGCCGGTTTTCCCGGGCGGATTTCGCAACAAAAACAAAGAGGGAAGGCCGCCGGGACGGCATCGGCCGGGAAATCAGGGGGAGAGGAAGTTCGATATGCAGGGAATTCGGCCGGCTGCGGCAACTCCAATCAGCGAACGCGTCGCCGTCGGCGACAGCGTTGCCAAGGCATCGATGCGGCACCCGGGCACGCTTCCGGAAGCGACCGCGCAGCCTGCAAACGAGGCGGGCAAGCAAGCATGACGAAGACTGTTCCCTTGGTGCTGGCGCCCTTTCCTGCCGCACAACTGGCCGCGCTGTCGGCCGACAACTCGGCGGGGCTGCTCGGCCTCGCCTGCGTCGGCACCGCCGCCGTGCCCCGCATCGCCGGCCTGCCGCTGCAACACATCGCCGCGCCGCTGCTCGGCGCCTCCCCCGACCATGCCGGGCCGCTCTTCTGCGACGCCTGGCGCAGCGCCCTGACCTGCATTGCCTGGGAGGGCCAGGGCATCCGCTTCCGCGCCGACAGCAACCTGCTCTACGGCATCGTCGAAGTCGACGAGAACAACTTCGCCGCCGAGGGCGGTGCCTCGCCGCTGCAGCGCGCCACCGAGGACGCCTACCGGCGCCTCTTCCGCCTGCTCGACGCCGAGGGCTTCCCGCAGCTGTGGCGGGTGTGGAACTACTTCCCCGGAATCAATGCCGAGAGTCCGGAGTATGGCGGGCTGGAGCGCTATCGCCAGTTCAACGTCGGCCGCCAGGACGCCTTCCTCGCCAGCGGCCGTCTCACCGGCGGTGCGGTGCCGGCCGCGTGCGCGCTCGGCGTGCGCCAGGGGCCGCTCTCGATCGCCTTCATGGCCGGCCGCGAACTGGCCGTGCCGCTGGAGAATCCGCGCCAGGTCAGCGCCTGGGACTATCCGCAGGACTACGGCCCGCGCAGCCCGACCTTCGCCCGCGGCGCGCTGGTCCGCCTGCCGGCGCAGGAGCTGCTGTTCATTTCCGGCACCGCCAGCATCGTCGGCCACCAGACCGTGCATCCCGGCGACGTCGCCGGGCAGACCCGCGAGTCGCTGGCCAACATTGCCGCCGTGCTCGGCGAGGCGAACCGGGCCGGCGACGGCGAGGCGTACACGCTCGCCGGGCTCGACTACCGCGTCTACATCCGCCGCGCCGAGGATTTCGCCACCGTGCGCGGCGAGCTGCAGCCGCTGCTCGGCGAACGGGCGACGGCGGTCTATGTGCAGGCCGACATCTGCCGCGCCGACCTGCTCGTCGAGATCGAGGCAGTCGCCTCGCGCGCCGCAGCCGCGGCTGAATGAACATGCCGCCGGCCGCTCCCGACCGCCGCCGCGGCCCCCTCGCCGGAGCGTTGTTCGCCGCCTACGAGACGCTGGCGATGCTCCTCGGCCTCGGCATGCTGGCGGCGATCTGCCTCGCCTGGCTGCCGGTGACGCTGCCGCTGTCGCTGCTGCCGCACAATCCGGGGCGCCGGCTCGGGCGGCTGGCGATCATGGGCAGCTTCCGTTTCTACCTGTGGTTCCTCGGCGTCTTCTGCTACTGCCGCTTCGACCTTGACGACCTCGATTCGCTGCGCCGCGATGCGCCGCTGATCATCGTCGCCAACCATCCCTCGCTGCTCGACGCGGTGATCCTGCTCTCGCGCTTTCCGAACATGGTCTGCGTGATGAAGGCGGCGCTCGCCGGCAACATCCTCTTCGGCGCCGGCGCGCGGCTGGCGCGCTACATCTGCAACGACGTGCCGCTGCAGGTCATCCTGCGCGCCCGCGAGGAGCTGCGCGACGGCGGCCAGCTGCTGCTCTTCCCGGAAGGCACACGCACCACGGAGTTCCCGGTGAATCCGTGCAGCGGCAGCGCCGGCCTGATCTCGGCGCGCACCGGCGTGCCCATCCAGGCGCTGCTGATCGAGTTCAGCACGCCCTACCTCGGCAAGGCGTGGCCGCTGTTCCGCCGCCCGTCGTTGCCGCTCCGCGTGCGCGTGCGCGTCGGCCGCCGCTTCGCGCCGCCGAAGGACGTGCCGGTATTCACCCGCGAACTCGAAGCGTATTTCCGCGACGAGCTGTCCGCCGCGCTGGGGCCTGCCGCCGAATGCCGCGGCGAGCGGGTGGGCGGCGAACCCGTCGCCGACCCGCTGCCCTGAGCGTATCGCCGCCGCCATGCCTGCCGCCTCGACCAGCCACCTCGTCCTGATCCCCAGCTACAACCCGGGGCCCAAGGTCTACGACACGGTGCGCGCCGCGCGCGCGCAATGGAACCCGGTGTGGGTCGTCGTCGACGGCAGCACCGACGGCAGCGCCGAGCGGCTGCAGGCGATGGCCGCCGACGACCCCGGCCTCAACGTGATCGTGCTGCCGGAGAATTGCGGCAAGGGGTCCGCCGTGCTTGCGGGGGCAAGCGAAGCCGCGCGCGCCGGCTTCACCCATGTGCTGACGATGGACTCCGACGGCCAGCACCCGGCCGACCTGATCCCCGCCTTCATGGCCGCCTCGCAGGCGGCGCCGCAGACCATGGTGCTCGGCAAGCCGGTGTTCGACGCCGACGCGCCGCGCCTGCGCGTGAACGGGCGCAAGGTGTCGAACGGCTGGGCCAACCTGGAAACGCTGTGGATGGGCATCGGCGATTCGCTCTACGGCTTCCGCGTCTACCCGATCGCGCCGCTGTGCCGCGTGATGACCGGGCAGAAGTGGATGCGCCGCTTCGACTTCGACCCCGAGGCCGTCGTCCGCCTGTGCTGGGCCGGCGTCAAGCCGGTCAACCTCGACGCTCCGGTGCGCTACTTCCGCGCCGACGAAGGCGGCGTCTCGCACTTCAACTACCTGCGCGACAACACGCTGCTGACCTGGATGCACACCCGGCTGTTCCTCGGCTTCCTGCTGCGGCTGCCGGTGCTGCTGTGGCGGCGGATGACGTCTTAAGGCGGTCGGTGCCGTGAACAGCAGACGGCGCTGACCCTTGTGCGCTATTGCCGGAATGTGTGGATGAGATCATATTCCGAACGAGATGATGCAGCATCTAGGCGTACCAGAGCCGTGAGGCCTGACGTGCCACGGTCTCGCAGGCGGCCTACTTGAGCGCCTCGTGAACCTGCCCGGCCATTCGTATCGCGATCTCCTTGGAGCCTGCCCGAAAGGCTTCGTGCACACCGTCCAGATTACCCATGACTGCATCGAAATCCGGAAAGGCGAATCTTGCGTCGCCAGAGATCGCCCAGCTATTGCCTTCGCGGGCGTCTACTCCGTAATAGATCTCCTGGTCGTACAGGTAGTCGCCATGGCCTTTTCTGAACACGATCCCACGTGCGTTGACTCGCGGCAGATAGCTCAGCGATGAGGGGGGCGATCGCAGACCAACGTCGCTGAAGTAAACATGCAGTAGCGCGTCCGCGTCGGCAAGCTGCCAGATCGCGTCGTAATCAATGTCGTCAGGATCGTCCGCTTGACGTTCCAGCGAATCGAGAATGGTGACGCGGTAGCCGAGCGTGCGGAGATGATCCGCCAGTGGCGCTGAAATGGCGTCGCCGAGTTTCGGCGACGCCGCGAGAAGTTTCTCGTTGAAGTTTTTCGCCTTCGCCTTGCTGTCCAGTATGTGCGCGACCCCTGTAATCGGGAAAAGCATCGGCGCCATGCTCATATTTGAAAGCGAGTAGCTTCCTGGCGATGTCGCCGGAACAATGGCTATCGACCTGACAGCGGGCTTCGGCAGTCGGCTGCCTGCTGCTGCGGGGAGGGTGCAAAGGACTGCGGTGACAACGAGGACGCAAAGGCGACGCAACATTCTGGGTTCTTCTCGGGCGTTTGGCGACTGGCGGAGTATGCCATTATTCTGGCGCGAGGTTCCGCCTGCGTTCCGTCCGAAGCAAATTCCGGCCGAGGCTGGTCGGTCCATAGGGCGATCTCAGCGGTTGGGGGAGCTCCGGCTAGGATTTCACCGTCAATTGTTGCCGTCCTCCCCCCGATACTCCGCTGCCTTCCTCAGCAGCCACTCGCGAAACGCCTGCAGCACCGCCGAGCCCTGCTTGCGCTCGGGATACACCAGGTAGTAGCCGTTCTCGCTTTGCAGCGAGCGTTCGCAGGGGATGAGCAGTTCCCCGGCGGCGATTTCGCTGGAGACGAAGAAGCGCGGCACGAGCGCGACGCCGAGGCCGGCGCGGGCGGCTTCGACGAGCATCGAGAAGAGTTCGTAGCGCGGTCCCTTCATCGCGTTCACGTCGCGCAGCTGCGCCGCGTCGAACCATTGCCGCCAGGCTTCCGGCCGCGACGATTGCTGCAGCAGCGTGAATTCGGCCAGCTCGCGGGCATCGATGGTGCCGCTGCCGGCGAGCAGGCGCGGGCTGCAGATCGGCACCATTTCCTCGCCGAACAGGTATTCGGTGATCGCGCCGGGCCACACCGGTTCGCCGAAGTGGATCGCGGCGTCGAAGGGGGTGTCGGTGAACAGGAAGGGTTCGGCGCGCGTCGTCAGGTTGAGCGTGATGTCCGGGCGCGCGGCGTTGAAGTCGGCCAGCCGCGGGATCAGCCAGCGCGTGGCGAAGGTCGGGATCACCGCCAGTTCGAGCACGCCGCCGGCGCCCTGCTGCGCCATCATCGCCAGCGTGTCGCGCTCCAGTCGCGCCAGGTGGTCGCGCACCTGCCTGGCATAGAGCTGGCCGGCGTCGGTCAGGCTCAGCCGCCGCTTGATGCGGTTGAACAGCAGCACGCCGAGCATCTCTTCGAGTGCGCCGATCTGCCGGCTGACGGCGCTCTGCGTCAGCGCCAGCTCGTCGGCGGCGCGGGTGAAGCTCTGGTGGCGGGCGGCGGTTTCGAAGGCGACCAGGGTCTCGATCGCCGGAATCTTTCTGCGCACGACGTCTTCCTTTTTACATTGTTCGCAAAACGCACAACGTGCTGAGTTTATATCGTTTGCGACGGCGATCCCAAAACCGAACAATGCGCGCAGCCGATGACGCCGGCCTCGCACAGCGTCGCTTCGACAACGACAAAGGAGACTTCGATGAACCATGCCAGCCAGGAATTCCCGGCCATTTCCGGCAGCGACGCGCAGCGCGCGCTGCAATCGGGCGCGGCCGAGCCGCCCGCCACTCGTCGCGACGCCGATGACAACGACGCGGACATCCGCGGCGTCGCCGTCCTCGGCTACAACTGATCATTCCCGGAATTCATCATGATCGAAACCAGCACCATTCCGTCCTACCTGCATAGCGACCACCTCGGCCCGTGGGCGACCTACCTGACCCAGGTCGAGCGCGTCGCTCCCTACATCGAAACCCGCCTGCTGCCGTGGGTCGACACGCTGCGCCGGCCGAAGCGCATCCTCGTCGTCGACATCCCGATCAAGCTCGACGACGGCTCGATCGCGCACTTCGAGGGCTACCGCGTCCAGCACAACCTGTCGCGCGGGCCGGGCAAGGGCGGCATCCGCTTCCACCCAGAGGTGACGCTGTCGGAAGTGATGGCGCTGTCGGCGTGGATGACGATCAAGAACGCGGTGGTGAACGTCCCCTACGGCGGCGCCAAGGGCGGCGTCCGCGTCGACCCGAAGCAGCTCTCGCGCGACGAGCTGGAGCGCCTGACGCGGCGCTACACCAGCGAGATCAACGTCATCATCGGCCCGGACAAGGACATCCCGGCGCCGGACGTGAACACCAACGAGCAGGTCATGGCCTGGCTGATGGACACCTACTCGATGAACCAGGGGCGCACCGTCACCGGCGTCGTCACCGGCAAGCCGATCTCGCTCGGCGGCAGCCTCGGCCGCCACGACGCCACCGGCCGCGGCGTCTTCGTCACCGCCTGCGAGGCGGCGAAGAAGATGGCGATCCCGGTCGAGGGCGCGCGCGTCGCCGTGCAGGGCTTCGGCAACGTCGGCGAGGCGGCGGCGCGCATCTTCCACGATCACGGCGCCGTGGTGGTCGCAGTGCAGGACGAGACCGGCACCGTCTACAACCCGAACGGCATCGACCCGCGCCGGCTGCTCGCGCACCGGCGCGAGGCCGGCACGCTGGCCGGCTACCGCGATGCCGAGTCGATCGCCGCCGACGATTTCTGGGATGTCGCCTGCGACTTCCTGATCCCGGCCGCGCTCGAAGGGCAGATCGGCGAGCACAACGCCAACCGGATCAAGGCCCGCATCGTCGTCGAGGGCGCCAACGGTCCGACCACGCCGCGTGCCGATTCGATCCTGCACGAACGCGGCATCGTCGTCGTTCCCGACGTGCTGGCCAACGCCGGCGGCGTCACCGTCAGCTACTTCGAATGGGTGCAGGACATGTCGGCCTATTTCTGGAGCGAGGCGGAGATCGCCCAGCGCCTCGAACGGATCATGTCCGACGCCTTCAACAGTGTGTGGGAAGTGGCGCAGCAGAAATCGCTGTCGCTGCGCACCGCGGCTTTTGTCGTTGCCTGCCAGCGAGTGCTGGAAGCGCGCGCGCTGCGCGGTCTCTACCCCTGACCGCCAGCCCACGGGGAGCGGCCGCCAGAAGCGGCCGCTTGCCGTCCTTCGCGAGTGTCCGGTGCGCAGCAGCCTGTTCCCCCGTCATTCCGGGCTCGACCCCGGATCGAGCCCGGGGCAGGCTCCGGAATCCAGGTGGTGGGCTCGTACGTTGGCGGGGCAAGTGTTTGCGGGTTTTTCCTGGATTCCGGCACCCCAAGGGTACTTCCTGCGGGGCGCGTTCGCCGGAATGACGAACCTATCCATCCGTTCCAACATGACTGACTACTAGGCTTCCCGATCCAGCATGCGCTCGCACTCGGCCATGAAGAACTCGGCCAGCTCCGAGTGGAAGTTCGGGTCGAGCGCCTCCATCATCTCGTGCGCGGTGTGCAGGCCGGCCTCGCGCGACAGGCCGGCGGCGATGCTGCGTGCCAGTTCGTCGCCGAGCGCGGAGAGCCGGCGGCGGTCGGCCAGCGGCAGCGTGCGTTTCGAGCGCGCCAGCCACTCGGCGGCGAGGCTGGCGCCCTGCGCCTCGGTCAGCCACTGGCCGTGTTCGTAGTACGCGGAAAGCCGTTCGGCGGCGAGCGCGAAGATCAGCGCGACGCGGGTGCCGCGCTCCGACATTTCCGTGGCCGGCTTCAGATCATCGCCCCGTTGATCGAGATCACCTGCCCCGAGATGTAGGCCGCCTTTTCCGAGGCGAGGAAGGCGACCAGTTCGGCAACCTCCTCCGGCTGGCCGGCGCGCTGCATCGGCACCAGCTTCCGGATCGCCTCCGCGTCGAAAGCGCCTTCGCTCATCTCGGTGGCGATGATGCCGGGGGCGACCGCATTCACCGTCACGCCGCGGCTGGCGAGTTCGAGCGCCAGCGACTTGGTCGCCGCGTTCAGCGCGCCCTTCGCCGCCGCGTAGTTCACCTGGCCGCGGTTGCCGGCGATCGCGGCGACCGACGAGATGTTGACGATGCGTCCCCAGCGCGTGCGCAGCATCGGCATCGTCAAGGGCTGCGTGACGTTGTAGAAGCCGTTCAGCGAGACGTCGAGCACGCGGTCCCACTGTTCGCCGGACATACCGGGAAAGACCGCGTCGGCGTGGATGCCGGCGTTGTTCACGAGGATCTGGATCGGCCCGGCTTCCAGCGCGGCGGCAAGCGCCGCGGCGGTCGCCGCGCGGTCGGTGACGTCGAAGGCGAGTGCCGTCGCCTGCCCACCGGCGGCGCAAATCTCCGCGGCGACGGCTGCCGCCTTGTCCAGCTGCCGGTTGGCATGCACCAGCACCTCGCAGCCGGCGGCGGCGAGCGCGCGGCAGATCGCCGCGCCGATGCCGCCGCTGCCGCCGGTGACGAGGGCGCGTCGGGGTTGGGCGGTGCTTGCGGTCGTGGTCATGGCTGCATCTCCGTTGTCTGAGCGCTGTTCATGGTTCGATACGCGCCTGCGGCGCTACTCACCACGAACGGGATAGGCCGCAGTGCCGACTCCGTTGGCAGTGAGTAGCCCGCCTTGCGAGCCCTCCGACCAGGCTCGAGACAGGCGTATCGAAGCCCGTGCGGCGCGCTGTTCATTTCCGTTCCGCGTCGAGAATCACCGCCGCCCGGCCGGCGAGCAGCAGACGGCCGTCGCCGCTGACGGTGAACTGGTAAAGCACGTTGTTGTCGTCGCCGGAGACGCGTTCGGCGGCGATGTCGAGGTCGCCGGCCACGTCGTCGAGGCGTTCGGCGTAGAAGTCGACGCCGCGCACGCTGGCCAGGTAGCCCTGGCGCGGGCGGTCGCCGCTGCCGGCGAGCAGCGCGCCGTGCACGGCCATCGCCTGCGCCGCGTATTCGATGCCGCAGGCGGCGCCGAGCTGCCCGTCGGCGCGCAGCGGGTTGTCGTCGCTGCGGTGGCTGCCGGCACGGCAGCGGATCGCCGCTGGCGACCAGTCGACGACCGCGTCGAGCAGGCACATCGTGCCCTGGTGCGGGACGCGGGCGGCGATCCAGTCGCGGTCGAGGGACTCGTCATCCCGGCCCTTCGCTACGCTCGGGAGCGACTGGCCCGCACCGGAAGCAGTGGCGTGTCCCCTGGATTCCGGGGTGAGCCCGGAATGACGGGGGGCGTCGGCGGATGCGGGCGGGATCACGGCCGGCAGGGCTGGACGGCGAGCTGCAGCCGCAGCGGGTCGAGGTAGTCGATGCCGACGGCCGTCGCATCCCCGCGCGCGATGCGTTCGAGCAGCGGCAGCGCGCGCAGCGCCGGGATGTTTTTGCGCAGCGCTTCCAGCGCCGGGTCGGCAAGCGTTGCCGCGGGGCCGTCGGCGAGTTGGAGGCGCAGCTCGGCGACGGACTGGTCGCTGCGTTGCGGCGTCAGCAGCAAGGCGACGCCGGCGGCGTCGCGCGTCGGCCGTACGGCGCTGATCGGATCCGGGTATTCGGCATCGTAGGCGATCAGCAGCACCGGCGTCTGCGCCGTGGCGACCTGCACCGCGGCCTCGATCAGGCCGGCGCCGAAGCTGGCGTCGTAGGCGCAGAGCACCTGGCACGGCGCCATGGCGCCGGTGGCGATGCCCCAGTAGCCGGCGGCGGTGTTGTGCACCGAGTTGTGGAAGCGCGTCGGCGACACCTGCCGGTCGTCGGAGGCAAGCGTCTCGCACAGTGCGTGGCAGTTGTGGCCGTCGCCGCAGGAGGCGGAGAAGACGGTGGTCAGCGTCGCCGCGTCGGCCCCGGCGTGGGTGACGGCCTCCATGCCGACCGCTAGCGCCAGTCGGACCAGCCGGCTGGCGCGTCGGCGCTCGGCCGGCGGCAGGATTGCCGGTGCCGGCAGCACGGTCGGCGCCGCTTCGTAGGGGCGTTCGCCGGCGAGCACGGCGCGGGCCGTCGGCCAGTCGGCGAGCCCCGGCGCCAGCACGCCGATGCCGGCTATCCAGGCTTCGAGTTCTATGCTCATGATGCGCACCCCAGGACCAGGCTGCAGTTGCTGCCGCCGAAGCCGAACGAGTTGCTGAGCACGTGGCGCAGCGGCGCGCGGCGGTTGGCGAGCAGGTAGTCGAGGCCAAGCGCCGCGATCGCCGGGTCGAGCACCTGCGTCTGCGCGCTGCCCGGCAAGAGGCCGTGCTGCAGCGCCAGCGCGCCGATCACCGCTTCCACCGCGCCGGCGGCGCCGAGCGTGTGGCCGGTGGCGCCCTTGGTCGAGCTGCACGGCACGCGGCCATCGAACAGCGCGGCGACGGCCTGGCCTTCGGCGCTGTCGTTGGCTGGCGTCGCCGTGCCGTGCAGGTTGATGTAGCCGATGTCGTCGGTCGCCAGGCCGGCGTCGCGCAGGGCGGCTTCCATCGCCAGCCGCGCGCCGAGCCCTTCCGGGTGCGGCGAGGACATGTGGTAGGCGTCGCTCGATTCGCCGGCGCCGAGCAGCAGCACGGCGTCGGCGGCCAGCGAGGCCGGTGCGCGTTCGAGCAGCGCATAGGCGGCGCCTTCGCCGATCGAGATGCCGTCGCGCGCGGCGTCGTACGGCCGGCACGGCTGCCGCGAGGTCAGTTCGAGCGAGGCGAAGCCGTACAGCGTGGTCAGGCACAGCGAGTCGACGCCGCCGACCAGCGCCGCGTCGATCAGGCCGACCTCGATCATGCGCGCCGCCTGCGCGAAGACCTTGGCCGACGACGAGCAGGCGGTCGAGACGACCGCGGCCGGCCCTTCGAGGCCGAAGTAGTCGCGGACGAAGCCGCCGACCGAGTAGGTGTTGTGCGTCGTCTCGTAGACGAAGTCCGGCGGCAGCGCGCCGGTCGCCGGGTCACGGCGGCGGTAGGCGAGTTCGGTCTGCAGGATGCCGGCGGTGCTGGTGCCGAGGAAGCAGCCGACGCGGCGGCTGCCGTGGCGGCCGATCGCCGCGCGCACGGCGTCGGCGAAGCCGTCGGTCTCCAGTGCCAGCAGCGCCAGGCGGTTGTTGCGGCAGTCGTGGCGGGCGAGCGCGGCGGGCAGGCAGGTGTCGTCGATGCCGGCAACCTCGCCGATCCAGGTGTCGAGGTCCACCGTCTCGAAGTCGCAGCGCTTCAGTCCGCTCGCCTGCGCAGCGAGCGCGGCCAGCGTCGGCGCCAGGCCGCGGCCGAGGCAGGTGCTGGCGGTGAAATGGGTGAGGTGCAGCGGGGTCACGGTGCGGTGCTTTTGGGTGTCTGCGCGGGATGGCGAAGTCTACCAGAACGGGGGCATGGGGCCGTGAGCGGGTCAGTCGCCCCCAAGGGCACTTGTTCGCAATGCGTCGAACGCCGCTCAGGCGGCGACGGCGATGTCCGGGGCCGCGCTGGCCGTGGTGCCGGATACGGCCACCCGCGCCACCAGCATGGTGTTGGCGAAGGGTTTCCGGCCGCTCATCGGCGCCGAATCGACCTCGAAGCCGATCGCGCGCAGCAGTGCCGTCCATTCGCCCAGGCTGCGCGTGTAGAGCTGCGGCAGGCGGTGGCCGCGGACGAAGGTGACAGCGTGGTCGACCCAGTTGCAGAGGTGGAAGGGCAGGCCGGCGTCGGCGTCGCCGATGCGCGTGACGAAGACGCCGCCGGCCGGCAGCGCGGCATGCACGCGGCGCAGGATGTCTTCCTGGCGGGCGAAGTCGATGTACTGCAGCACGTCGAGGATGGTGATGACATCGGCACGGCCGAAATCGACCGCGCGGATGTCGCCCTGCAGGATGCGCACGGTGGCGTCGTCGTTGGCGAACACGGCGCGGGCGCGCGCGACGTCCTTCGGCATCAGTTCGTAGCCGCGCAGTTCGAGCACGCGCGGTGGCTGCGGCCAGTCCGCCGGCCAGTCGCCCCGCTCGTAGAGGCGGCGGGCGGCGAGCAGCCACGAGGCGAACACCGCCTGGCCGCAGCCGAGGTCGAGGAAGCGCGCCGCCGGCGGAAACACGCCGCGCTGCAGCAGCTCGCGGAAGATATTGTCGCCGCCGAGCTTGCCGCGGGCGAAGTGGTAGGCGAAGCGGCCGCCGTCGCGGTAGGCGCGGCTGGCGTCGTCGAGCAGTCGGTTGAGGAAGCGCCGGGTCATGAGCGGGGGGGAATCACGGAAGCGAGGGTGACGGAATGCAGTTGCCGCCGCGCCAGCGTGTCGAGCAGGCGCGGCAGCGCGTCGAGGATGACCGGCCGGCCGGCGGCGGTGCGCGCGGCGTTGCCGTCGTGCAGCAGCAGGATGTCGCCGCCGGCGAGGCCGTCGGCGAGTACGTCGTGCACTACCGTCGCGTCGCCGCGCCGGGTGTCGTAGGCGCGGCGCGTCCAGCTCGCCAGGTGCAGGTCGAGCACGGCGAGGATCGGCTCCAGCAGCGGGCTGCGCAGGCCGGCGGTGGGGCGGAAGAAGGTCGGCGCGCGGCCGGTGAGGTCGGACAGGCAGTGCTGCGCGTCGACGATCTCGGCGCGCATGCCCGCCGGGCCGAGCGCGGCGAAGCGGCGCAGGTGGTGCATGCTGTGGTTTTCGACGGCGTGGCCGCGGGCGACGATCTCGCGCAGCAGCGCCGGATGCTGCCGTGCCTCGGCGCCGACGACGAAGAAGCTGGCGCGGGCGCCGGCGGCGTCGAGCAGGTCGAGCACCTGCGGCGTCACCTCCGGCTGCGGGCCGTCGTCGATGGTCAGCGCAATCTCGCCGCGCGCCGCGGCGGCGTCCGGCAGGCGGCGCACGTTCGGGCCGAGCAGCGTGCTGCGCGGCAGCAGGCCGGCGGCAGTGAGCAGCGCGTGGTCGGCGGCGACGGCGGCGAGCGCCCACGGCCACAGCGCAGGCGCGGCGACGACGCCGGCGGCGGCCGCGACGTGCAGCGCGGCGCTGGCGGTATAGGCGGGCGTCGGGTGCCAGCGTCCCATCTCAGACAGGCTCCGCAGCGGGGAGGCCCGCGGCGAGGAAATCATTCCAGGCGGCGGTCCATACCGGCCAGTCGTGGCCGCCGGGACGGCTGCGGGTGGCCGCCTGCGGCAGCGCCGCGGCGAGCTGTGCGATGCCGTCGGCGAAGCGGTCGTCGCGGCCGTAGTCGATGCGCGTCGGCGGCTTTGCTGCGCCCGACTGCAGCCAGGCCCACAGCTCGAATTCCGGATCGGCGAGCTGTTCCGCCGTCGGCTGCCACGCGGCCAGCCCGCCGGCGGCGGCGATCGCGCCGGTGGTGATGCGGCTGCCGGGGTAGGGGGCGAACAGGCACAGGCCGTCGACGTCTTCGGGATGGCGTGCCGCGTGCAGCAGTGCGAGGAAGCCGCCGAGCGAGATGCCGCCGAGCCAGAGCGAGCGGTAGTCGCGCCGCGCCGGCAGCAGGATCTCCGCGCGCACCGCCGGCAGCGCCGAACCGTCGGTGATGTCGGCGAGGTCGATGCCGGCAATGGCCAGGTCGAGCGCCGCGCATCGCGTGTCGCGCGCGGCGACGAAGCCGGCGTCGACGAAGTGCTGCGGCGTCATGTAGGCGCCGGGCAGCAGCACCAGCAGCGTCTCGGCCGGAACCCCCGCCGGGTGGCGGACGACGTTCATGGCGCCGGCCTCCGCTGGCCGGCAAGGATCGCCGCCAGCAGCAGCGCGAGCACCGCGCCGGGGCCGACGGTGATGCCGATCGCGCGCAGCACCGGCACCTGCGAGAAGGCGAGGATGCCGAAGCCGATCATCGTCGTGCAGTTGGCCAGCGCCAGCGAGGCCAGCGTCTGCGGCGTGCCGGCATCGTCTTCTCCCGTCGCTTCGTTGCCGCTGCGGTCGAAGAAGAGCGCGTAGTTGGAGCCGACGGCGACCGTGAGCAGCAGCCCGACCAGGTGCAGCAGCGTCAGCTTCTCGCCACCCAGCGCCAGCCCGGCGACTACCAGCAGCACCGCGGTGACCAGCGGCAGCAGCACGCGCGCGAGGCGCGCCGGCGAGCGCAGTGCGAACGCGAGCAACACGACGATGGCGGCGAAGCCGGCCAGCGAGAGCAGGATCGCCTCGTCGAGGTAGGTGCTGTAGAGGCGGTTCGTTTCGCCGAGCAGGTCGACGAACAGCGCGTCCGGCTCGCCGGCGGCGGCGAGCGCGCGCTGGATCGCCGCAGCGTCGATCGCCTGCAGCCGGCCGTCGCCGGCCTGCGGCGCGCGCAGCGGCAGAATGACGCTCCAGCCGCTGCTGCCTTTCAGCAGCAGGCTGTCGACGGCCAGCGCCAGCGTGCTGCCGGCCAGCGCCTCGGGCGTCAGCAGCGGCTGTGTGCGGGCGCGGCCGACGTCGTCGAGGAAGGGCTGCAGCTTGCCGGCGCGCAGCGGCAGTTCGCGCAGCGCCGCCGGCAGTCGCTGCGCCAGTTCGTCCGCTGCCGGCAGCGCCTGCTGGCGGGCGCGCTGTGTCGCCGCGCTGGGCAGGAAGCGGGTGGGGGTCTCGAAGCCGGCGATCGTGCCCCGCTCGACCAGCGCCTGCAGTTGGCGGCCGATGCGTTCGGCGGCGGCGAGGCTGGCTTCGCGTTCCGGCGTGCTGACGACGACCAGATAGCGCAGGTCGGGCGCGCCCAGTTCGGCGCGCAGCGACTGGTCGAGCTGTTGCGCTGCCGGCGGGATCGGGCTGAGGCCGCCGAGGCCGGGGTTCCACAGCGTGTCGCGGTGGCTGGCGACGACGGCAGCGGCGGCCAGCGCCAGTGCCAGCACGCCCCAGCGCAGCGCCGCCAGCCGGCGGACGATGCCGGCGAGGCGGAGGCCGATGCCGTCGATCTCGCGGATGCGGAAGCTGGCCGGGCACAGGTGCGGCAGCACGAAACGGGTGAAGGCGGCGGCGGCAATCAGGCCGGCGATCGAATAGAGGCCGAGCTGGGCGAGGCCGGGGAAGCCGGAGAAGAGCAGCGCGGCGAAGCCGCAGGTCGAGGTCGTCACGCCGAGCCGGATGGTCGGCCAGAACCGCGCCATCCAGCCGCCGCGGTCGCCGTCGTCGCCGGCGCGCTGCGATTGCACGAAGTAGTAGATGCTGTAGTCGATCGCCTCGCCGATCAGCGTCGTGCCGAAGCCGATGGTGATTCCATGCACCGTGCCGAAGCCGAGGCTGACGGCGGCGATGCCGGCGAGCACGCCGCAGCCGACCGGCAGCAGGCCGAGCAGGAGCGCGGTGAACGAGCGATAGACGACGAGCAGCAGGCAGACGATGCCGGCGGTGCCGAGCAGCGACAGCCGCGACACTTCGCTGCGGATCGTGTCGCGCGAGTGCACGGCGAACACCGGGCTGCCGGAAACCAGCACGCGCGCGTCGGCGACCTGGGCCGCCACCGCGAGCTCGGCGAAGTCGGCGCGGAGGCGGGCCAGCACCGCTTCCTGCGCGTCGAGGTCGGCGCCGCTGGCGCGCAGCTGCGCCATCAGGATCGCCCGCTGGCCGTCGCGCGAGGCCCAGGCGCCGTGCCGGTTCGGCGGGCCGCCTTCGCTGCCGAGGGCGCCGAGCAGTTCCATCAGTTCGCCGGTCGGGTCGCGCGGCAACAGGTTTTTCAGCATCAGCCCGGCCGGCGAGGCGAGCAGGTCGATGCTGTCGCCGATCGCCTGGTTGAGCCCGGCGACCGAGAAGCGCTCCGGCGTCACCGCCGGGCTGAGCAGGTAGCGGTGCTCGAACAGGATCTCGCGGTCGTGCGCGCCGGCCTCGCCGTTCCTCACCGCGCTGAAGTCGCCGCCGGCGCGCATGCGCTCGGCCAGCACCCGCGACAGCGCCGCCCGCGCCGGCGCGTCGCCGCCCTCGATGCCGATCAGCAGCATGCGCGAGAGCACGCCCTCCTTGAGCTGGTCGACCAGCAGCTGCTGCTGCGGCGACGGGTTCTTCGGCAGGAAGGCCGACATGTCGGCGGTGAACTCGGCGCGCGCGATGACGAGCAGGCTTGCGGCGAGCGCAAGCAGCCAGACGGTGATGGCGCGGCGGGCGGCGGTCATCTGGGTTCGATCGGGGTGATGCTCATCACCGCGCGGTCGCCGTCGGCCTGCAGGTATTCGATGCTGTCGACCTGGTTGCGCGTGCCGCCGACGGTGATCCGGCTGACCAGCGCGGCGATCCGCTGGTCGCTCGGCAGGAGGCTCAGCGACCAGCGTTCGCGCGTTCCCGAGAGGTGCAGCGCGTAGCTGCGTTCGAGCGCGGCGCGGTTGCCGGAGAGCGTGCCGCGGATGCTGTCGACGAAGACCTGCGCTTCCGGCTGGTCGGCCAGCCGCAGCACGAACTTCTGCTTGCCGCGCTCCAGCGTCAGCGTGTCGCGGTCGAGCAGCAGCAGTTCCGGCTTCGGCTGCAGCGTGCGCTTCTCCAGCCGGTCGGGGGCGGTGTAGGTCATTTCGCCGGAGGAGACCAGCGGCTGGTCGAGCAGCGCGATGTATTTCTTCTCGACGAAGCGGACGCGGCCGCCCTTGTGCCGGGCGAGGTCGTCCATCAGCGTCGCCAGATCCCAGGCGGCGAGCGCCGGCGGCATCGTCGAGAACTGCAGCGCGAGCAGCAGCGCGGCGGCGAGAGAGCGGAAGGCGGTCATGGGCGGGGCGGGGCTTCGGCGTGGCGCCAGAAGTCGAAGAAGTTGAACCAGTTGTACGGCGCCGCGCGGCAGAAGTGTTCGAGGCGCGCCGCATAGCGTTGCTGCGCCTCGGCCATCGCCGCGTCGCGGGAGTCGGCGCCGGCGGCGGTCTGCGAGAAGTCGGCGAGCGCCTCGAAGTGGACGCGGTAGCGGTTGCCTCCGAGATAGAGCCCGGTCATCAGCAGCACCGGCCGGCGCAGCATCGCCGCCATGCGGAACGGCCCGACCGGGAAGGCGGCCGGGCTGCCGAGGAAGGGGCAGTCGCGCGCGACCTCCTTGCCGCCGCCGAGGCCGCGGTCGGCGAGCATGCCGACGAGGTCGCCGGCGTCGAGCCGGTCGCGCGCCTGCAGCATCGATTCCATGTGCCCGAGCGGGATGATGTCCGGCGTTGCCGCCGGGTTGATCGCCGCCAGCGTGGCGTTGATCTTCCGCGCGTTCTCCTCGTACATCAGCATCGCGATCGACAGCGCGGTGCGTTCGCGGCCGATCGCGCGGATCACCTCGAAGCTGCCGAGATGCGCGCCGATCAGCAGCACGCCGCGGCCGCCGGCGATCGCGGCGTCGATGATCTCCTTGCCGACGATCTCGATGTCGAACAGGTCGAAGCGGTCGTTGAGCAGGTAGACGCGGTCGTGGATCGTCGTCGCGAAGGTGAGGAAGTGGCGGTAGCGCTCGGCCAGCGTCGGCGCCCGGCCGAAGATGCGGGCCAGGTAGGCGGCCGAGTCGCGCCGCGCCGCCGGCGCGAAGGCGAGGAAATAGGCGGCGACGCCGTAGAGCACGAGGCGGCCGAGGCGGCGGCCGAAGGTCAGCGAGATCCACACCATCAGGCGCAGCAGCGGCAGGTTGCTGCGCTCCTTGCGGCGCGTCCACTCAGCGCCGGCGGCGGGCTTGCCGGTGCTCATGCCGCGCTCCCGGTGCGCGCCGCCAGCGTGCCGGTGGCGATCAGGCGGTCGCCGCAGCGGACGTCGAACTGCACGCTGCCGCTGCTCTTCTGCTGCAGCGAGAAAGCGAGCGATTCGCCGGGAACGACCGGGCTGAGGAATTTGGCGCTGGCCAGGCGCAGCGTCGCCGGCGCCAGTGCGAAGTGCGCAGCGGCGAGGCGCAGCGCGCGGTCGAGCAGGACGACGCCGGGCAGGATCGGATGGCCGGGGAAGTGGCCGGCGAAGGCCGGGTGCCCGGACGGTACCGTCCATTGCGCGGCGGTCATCTCAGCGCGCTCCCGGATGTTGCGCGAGCAGCGCCTGCAGCGCGCTGCGCGGCAGCTTGCCGGTGGTGTTGCGCGGCAGCCGGTCGAGGAAGAGCAGCGGCCGCGGCAGGAAGATCGGGTCGATCCGCTGGCGCAGCGCGGCAAGCAGCTCGCGCGGCGTCAGCGTCGGCGCGACGACGAACGCGGCCAGCCGGGTAACGCCGTCCGGCGCCTCGTCGTCGGGCATCAGGAAGGCGCCGTCGGCGACGCCGGCGATCGCCGTCAGCTGATGGTTGAGGTAGGCGAGCGAGGTGCGCTTGCCGGCGATGTTGATCAGGTCGGCGCTGCGCCCGTGCAGCAGGAAGTGCTCGCCGTCGATGAGCTCGATCACGTCGGCGAGCGCGACGCGGCCTTCGACGTGGCCGCCGCTGGCGAAGGTGGTCTCCACCGCCTGCTCCAGCGTGACGTCGCGCAGCAGCTGCCAGCGCGGCGAGGCGGTGGTGCGCCGGCTGGCGATCTGGCCGGTCTCGGTGCAGCCGTAGATCTCGTGCAGCGGCGCCGCGCAACGGGCTTCGGCTTCGCGCGCCAGCGCCTGCGACAGCGGCGCGGTTGCCGACAGCAGCTGGTCGACCGGCGGCAGGTCGATGCCGGCGTCGAGCAGCGCGCGCAGGTGGAACGGCGTCGTCACCAAGAGGCGCGGGCGCGGCACCGCGGCGAGCGCGGCGGCGATGTCCGCCGGGTAGAACGGGCGCCCGCTCCACGCCGCGCAGTTACCGTGCAGCGCAAGCAGCACGGTCGATTCGAAGCCGTACATGTGCTGCCCGGGGACGGTGCCGACGAGGGCGTGGCCAAGCCGGTCGGTGCCGAGGCGTTCGGCTTCCGCCCAGGCGTTCCTGACCAGTGCGCCCCAGTGCTTGGCGTGCGGCACCGGCGTGCCGGTCGAACCGGAGGTGAAGACGTAGGCGACGGTACGGTCGGCCGCGATCTGCGGCATGTCGATCCGCTCGCCGTCGACGGCGGGCGTTGCGGGGTAAGGCAGGCAGGGCAGGCCGGCGAGCGGGGCGTCGTTGGCGTCGTCGTGCAGGCAGAAGGTGTCGGGTGCGAAAGCGAGCAGCTGGCGCACGGTCTCCGGCGTGTGCGACGACGGCAGCAGGCTGATGCGGCCGGCGACGAGGCCGGCGGCGAGGCCGACCATGAAACGGTAGCGGTCCTGGCAGAGGTTGAGCAGGTGGCCGCCGGCGGGGAAACGGGCGGCGAGCTGCCGCACGTCGGCAAGGAAGCGGGCGACGCTGACCGGTCCTTCGCGGCGCCAGGCGATGATCGCGGCGGGGTCGCCGTGGCTGGTCAGCGGATAGGAAGGCGCGTCGTCCATGCGCGGATCACCGGGGCGAAGGGGTCTTCCCGCTGCGCGGCGTGCGCATGGCCATCGACTTGCGGTAGGTGGCGATGGTGGCGAGCAGGCCGAGGCGCTCTTCCGGCGGCAGCAGCAGGCGGCGCACGCCGCCCTCGACGACGAACATCGCGCCGACCAGCGGCCAGGTCAGCAGGTTGGCGAAGACCGACCAGGTCTCGATCGAGGCGAAGGCGAAGAGCAGTACCGAGGTCGCCACCATGAGCGCGAAGAACAGCGTCCAGGCGACGGTGACCTGGCGCGTGTAGCGTGCCAGGCGCGGACTGACGTGGTCGTGGGCGAGGCTGGCGAAGTGCGTGCAGAGCGGCTCGCGGCCGGCGAGCAGCGTGCGCCCGAAGAACAGGCCGAGCGCCCCGTTCACGCCGGCGTGCTGGGCGAAATAGACGCCGCCGAGGTGTTGCTGCAACAGTGGCCAGACGGCCGCGGCAAGCGCGACGACGGCGGCGGCGACAAGCCAGCCGAGGATGCCGGGAGCCGCGCTGCGCAGCATGCCGAAGCCGATCGCCGCCGGCGGCAGCACCGCCAGCAGCACCGCCCAGTGCGCGGCGTCGGGCAACTGGCTGGTGTAATGGGCGACGACGGCGTAGGCGACGGCGAGGCCGCCGGCGAGCAGGAGGACGAACGGATGGTGGCCGCCGCCGTTCATTTCGTCCGCTGGGCGACGATATGCGTGGCGAGCGTGCGCAGCGAGGTGAAGATCTTCACGTTGTCCTCGTTGTCGGCCTTCAGCTGGAAGCCATAGCGCTTGGAGACGACCAGTGCCACTTCGAGGATGTCGATCGAGTCGAGGCCGAGGCCCTCGCCGAACAGCGGGGCATCGGGCGCGATCTCGGCCGGCGTCATCTCCAGGTTGAGTGCGGAGACGATGATTTCGGCCACTTCGGCGAGCAGCGCGTCGAAGTCGGGAGTCGGGACTTGGGTCATGGCGGGTGTTTCCGGACAAAAGGGTTAGCGGACGGCGCGCAGCGAACGAAAGGCGAGCACCGCGTTGCTGCCGCCGAAGGCGAAGGAATTGGACAGCGCGGCACGGGCGCCGGTGCCGGTCAGCGCCGCGCCGGTGATGTGGCGGACGCCCTGGCAGTCGGGGTCGATGCTGTCGAGGTGGGCGGTCGGCGGCAGCGTGTCGTGCTGCAGCGCCAGCACCGTGACCAGTGCCTCGATGGCGCCGGCGGCGCCCATCAGGTGGCCGTGCGTCGATTTGGTCGCGCTCACCGGCAGCGTTGCCGCGCGCTCGCCGAAAAGCGTCTTCAACGCGACGATCTCGGTCGGGTCGCCTTCGCGCGTCGCCGTGCCGTGGGCGTTGACGTAGTCGATCTCGTCGGCGGCGAGGCCGGCGTCGGCGAGCGCCAGCTTCATCGCACGCACCTGGCCGGCCGCATCCGGCTTGACCAGGTGGCCGTGGTCGCAGGTCGCGCCGTAGCCGGCGAGTTCGGCGAGGATCGGGGCGCCGCGGGCGACCGCGTGCTCCCAGTCTTCCAGCACCAGCGCGGCGGCGCCTTCGCCGAGCACCAGCCCGGCGCGGTCGGCGCTGAACGGGCGGCAGGCCTTGTAGGAGGTCTCGGCATTGCCCGGCGCCAGCACGCGCAGGTTTTCCCAGGCGCGGACCACGCCGTAGGCGAGCGGCGCGTCGCAGCCGCCGGTGAGCATCAGCGTCGCCTCGCCGTCGCGGATGCGGCGGTAGCCCTCGCCGATCGCGGCGGCGGCCGACGAGCAGGCGACGGTGTAGGAGAGGCAGGAGTTGCCGAGGCCCAACTGGATGGCGATGTGGGCGGCGGCGGCGTTGTTCATGCCCAGCACGACGGCCAGCGGCGACAGGCGCTCGCGGCCGTGCAGCCAGAGGTCGCGGTAGCCGCGTTCATAGGCCAGTGTGCCGCCGAGCGCAGTTCCCCAGGAGACGCCGAAGGCGTCGAAATCGTACTGGCCGGCATTCTTGTCGCCGCGGGCGAAGCCGGCGGCCTCCCAGGCCTCGAAAGCGGCGGCCATGCCGAGGTGGCTGAAGCGGTCCATGGTGCCGGCGAGCGGCTTGCCGAGCGCGGCGTCGGCGTCGAAGCCGGTGCAGCGTACGGCCGGCACCGACAGCGGGCGCGGCTTGTCGTCGGTGGTGTAATGGCGGATGGCGGACTCGCCGCGCGCGAGGCGCGCGAAGAAATCCGCCGTGTCGCCACCGAACGGGCTGACCAGCCCGAGGCCGGTGATCGCGACGCGTCGCTTGCCCACGGCTCAGGCCGTCGCCGGCGTCTGCAACTGCTCGACGATGGCGATCAGTTCGCCGACGGTCTTCGGCGTGGCGATGTCGTTGGACAGGCTGACGTTGAGTTTTTCCTCGAATTCGAAGAGCAGTTCGAGCAGCATCAGCGAATCGATGCCGAGCTGTTCCAGCGTCGCTTCCGGGGTGATCCTGTCGTGCTCGAGGCCGAGCCGGTCCTTGAGGAAGTCGCGAATGACGGAAAGCGTGTCCATGGCGTTCAGTGTCTGAGATTGGAAGTGGGCGGCCGGCCGTGCGGGCTGCATAAACGAACCCGCTATTCTAGCAGAGCGTGCGCCTCCCAAAACCCTGCCCGCGGGTCGGGGTTGCCGCGCGGGAATGAACCACGGCGGCCTGTGCCGTGCTGTTGCGCGGGCGCCTCCTTAGCGGCGGCTTTTCTGCTCGCGCTTGCGGGTGCCCGGGGAAATCAGTTGCGTCTCGATGATCTCGGCGGGGACCGGCTTGGAGAAGAGGTAGCCCTGCAGCGAGTCGCAGCCGAGGCTGAGCAGCACGTCGCGCTGGAGGACCGTTTCCACCCCTTCCGCCGTCACCTTCATGCGCAGACTGTGGGCCAGCGCGATGATGCCGGTGACGATGGAGACGGTGTCGGCGTCGTCCGGGATGTCCTGGATGAAGGAGCGGTCGATCTTCAGGTTGTCGGCCGGCAGGTGCTTCAGATAGGCCAGCGACGAGTAGCCGGTGCCGAAATCGTCGATCGACAGGCGGATGCCGAGGCTGCGCAGTTCGTCGAGGATGCCCACCGGCTCGCGGGCGCGTTCCATCAGCACGCTTTCGGTGATTTCTAGGACCAGCGCTTCCGGCGGCAGGCCGCTCTGCGCCAGCGCGCTGAGCACGATCTCGCGCAGGTTCGGCTGCTCCATCTGCTTCGCCGAGAGATTGACCGCGACGTAGAACGCCGGCAGGCCGGAATCGAGCCAGGCCTTGGCCTGGGTGCAGGCGCTCTTCAGCACGTGCTCGCCGAGCGGCAGGATGAGGCCGGTTTCCTCGGCCAGCGGGATGAATTCGGCGGGCGGGACGAGGCCGCGTTCGGGATGCAGCCAGCGCACCAGCGCTTCGACGCCGGCGGTTTCGCCGCTGACGGCGTCGATCACCGGCTGGTAGAAGACGGTGATTTCGTCCCGCTCCAGGCCCCGGCGCAGTTCGTTCTCCATCTTCAGGCGGTCGGCCAGCGCCGCCTCCATCGTCGATTCGTAGTAGCAGAAGCCGGAGCCGGCCTGCTTGGCGCGGTACATCGCGGTATCGGCGTGGCGCAGCAGGTGGCTGACGTCCTGGCCGTCGTCCGGGAAGATGGAGATGCCGATGCTGGTGGTGATCACGATTTCGTGGCCGTTGATCACCAGCGGCGCGGAAATGGTGCGGCAGATGTTCTGGGCGACGCTGGCGGCGACGCCGAGGTTCGGCAGTTCGTCGAGCAGCACGGTGAATTCGTCGCCGCCGAGGCGGGCGACGCAGTCGTCGGCGCGCACGCAGCCCTTCAGCCGCTGTGCCATGGTCGCCAGCAGCTGGTCGCCGGCTTCGTGGCCGAGCGTGTCGTTGATGTACTTGAAGCGGTCGAGGTCGAGGAACAGCACGGCGAGCGCATGGCCGTTGGTGCTTGCGCGGGCGATCGCCTGGTTCAGGTAGTCGACGAACAGCATGCGGTTGGGCAGGCCGGTCAGCGAGTCGTTGTAGGCCAGGTGGCGGACGTGCCGCTCGGCGCGGGTGGCGTCGATGACCCGCCGCACGCGCTGGTTGACCACCGAGAGATGGATCGGCTTGGGAATGAAGTCGCTGGCGCCGGCGTCGAAGGCGCGCTCGATCGATTGCCGGTCCTCCAGTGCGGTGATCATCAGCACCGGAATGTCCTTCAGCCGCGGGTGCAGCTTCAGGGCTTCGCAGGCGGCGAAGCCATCCATCACCGGCATCATCGCGTCCATCAGGATCACGTCGGCGGACGCGTTTTCCAGCCAGTTCAGGGCGGCCGCGCCGTCGCCCGCCTCCTCGACGCGGAAGCCGCTGAGGCGCAGCGCGTGGCGCAGCGCCGAGCGGGTGCTGCGGTCGTCGTCGACCACCAGCACGACCGCTGCGTCGTGCTGTAGCTCGGGCAGCGAGCCGTGGTGCGTTTCGCCCAGTTCCGCCATCAGCACCGGCTCGACCATGGCGAACTCGGTGCGCAGGCGCAGCACCAGTTCGCCGGTGTTGGTCAGCGCACCGGCCTCGGCATGCAACTCAAGTTCGCGGGCGACGTCGGCCATCGTCGAGACGCCGAGGTTGCCGGCGGCCCCCTTGATGACGTGCGCCACCTGGCGCAGCGTTGCCGCGTTGCCGCTGCCGACGGCGCCGTCGAGCTGCACCAGATAGCGCGGCACGTCTTCGAGGAAGGGGCGGATCGCCTCGCTCAGCGAGTCGCCGAGGATGTCGCGCAGGCGGTTGAGGACGGCCATGTCGAGCGGCTGGGTGGCGCCCTCGTCGGTGGCTGCGGCAGGCGGGGCGGCATCGGCACCGGCCGCGGCGGGGGCCGCCGTCGGCCGCCAGTGCAGCCAGCGTTCGAGCTGTGCGGCGAGCGCTTCCAGCGTCAGCGGCTTGGGCAGGTGGCCGTCCATGCCGGCGGCCTTGCAGTGTTCGACGTCGGCGGGCTGCGTGTTGGCGGTCATCGCGATGATCGGGATGCGCCGCCCGCTCGCCGCCTCCAGCTGTCGGATCCGGGCGCAGGCTTCGAAGCCGTCCATCTCCGGCATCGAGCAGTCCATCAGGATCAGGTCCCAGTCGCCGGCCTGCCACGCGGCGACCGCCTCGGCGCCGTTCTCGGCGATGCCGCTCCAGCAGCCGAGCACGTTGAGCATGCCGACGGCGACGCGCTGGTTGGTCCGGTTGTCTTCGGCGATCAGGATGTGGCCGCCCCGCGCGACCGGCGCTCCGGTCTTCGGTGCAGCGGCGGCGACGGCTGCGCCGACCGTGCACGGAACGGTGAACCAGAAGTGGCTGCCCTGCGCCGGCGCGCTGACGACGCCGATGTCGCCGCCGAGCAGGCTGACGATCTGCTTGCTGATCGCCAGGCCGAGGCCGCTGCCGCCGTAGCGGCGGGTGGTCGAAGTGTCGGCCTGGGTGAAGGAATCGAAAATCGACGCCTGCTGGTCGGCGGCGATGCCGATGCCGGTGTCGCGCACGCCGAAACGCAGGCTGCGGCCGCCGTCGGTGCGCTCGACGGTCAGCGTCACCGAGCCGCGCTCGGTGAATTTGACGGCGTTGCCGAGCAGATTGACCAGCACCTGGCGAATGCGTGCGGCGTCGCCGTTGAGGACCGGCGGCACGTCGGCGGCGATCAGCGCGCTCAGCTCGACGTTCTTGGTTGCCGCCTGCGGCTGGAACATCGCGGTGATCCCGTCGACCAGCGGCCGGATCTCGAAGTCCCGGGAGTCGGCCTCCAGGCGTCCGGCTTCGAGGCGGGAGAAGTCGAGAATGTTGTTGATCAGCTCCAGCAGGTACTGCGAGGAATCCCAGGCCAGATCGAGCAGTTCGTGCTGCTCGGGGGTCATTCGGCCGAGCTTCAGCATGTCGAGCGTGCCGATCACGCCGTTCAGCGGCGTGCGGATCTCGTGGCTGACCGTCGCCGCGAAATCGGCCTTCAGCTTGGCGAAGCGCAGGGCGCTGTCGCGCGCCGCACGCAGCTCCTGCTCGCGCTGCTCCAGCGCTTCCATCATGCTGTTGAAGGCATGCGCCATCTCCGCCAGGTCGCGCGGGCCGGAGAGGTCGGCGCGCAGCCCGATCTCTCCGTTTTCGGCGCGCGCCATGGTTTCCGACAGCGCGGCGAGCGGCCTGGTCAGGCGCCGCGCCAGCAGCCGCAGCGCAAACAGGAAAAGCACCGAGAAGAGCAGGCCGGCGGTGAAGTTGACGACGAACACTTCGGTGACCAGCCTGGTCAGCGTCGCCTTGCTCTGGTCGATGCGCACGAAACCGAGCAGCACCTGCTTGCGCTCGGTGGTCTCGAAGGGTGAGTCGGGGCCGGAAATCGCCCACACCGGCGCGACGAAACGCCAGCCGTTGGCGTTTTCATCCTCCAGGTAGGCTTCATGGTTGGCGTGCGCCGGCGCGACGCGGTCCACGTTGCCGGTCACCGCCTTGCCGCGTTCCAGCAGCAGCCGGCCGTCGGCGTGGCGGATCTCGACGCGCACCACGTCGGGAAAGGTGGAAGCCGCGGCCACCGCTTCAGCGACGTTTTCCGACGAGCCGAAGATCAATGCCAACCGGCTTTGCGCAGCCAGGCTCTGGGCGATGCGCGTGCCTTCCTGGACCTTGTTGGCATGCAGCTGGCGGCCGCCTTGCCAGGAGGTGGCGAGCGCCGACAGCAGCGACACGCAGAGCACGCCGGAGGCAGCCAGTACCATCAGCTGCTGGCGGAAGGTGGCCTTCTTGAAACGGCCCGTCTGTTGGCTGAACCAGTCCATGGGCCGCTACTGCTCCGGAAACAGGAGATCGAAGCCCCGCTGCTGGGCGGCGGAGACGTTCAGGCCGAGGTGGCTGGCGGTACGCGTGTTGAACGCGGTCAGCACGTCGCGCAGCGGCAGCGTGCCGCGGCCGGCCGGCGTTCCCGCGGCGAGGCCGAGGGCGGACGCGGCCAGGTTGCGTCCAAGCTCGACGTTGTTCGGGTAGAGGGCGAACAGCGCGCCGCGCCGGACGTGCGTGACGTTGCTCGAAAAAACGACCAGGCCTTTGGACCACGATTCCTGCAGCACCAGCGGCAGCACCGTCGATTCGTCCACCGTGGCGCTGTCCTGCGGCAGCCACAGCGCATCGCGGCGGGTGTCGGCGCCGGCGAGAATGTTCTGGTAGAGGGCGAGCGCGCCTTTCAGGTCGGCCGCCTCCTGGGCGACCAGCTCGATCCCCTGCGCGCGCGCGGCTTCGTGCGCCAGCTTGATCAGCCAGTCGTTCTGGCGGGGGTCGTAGACGACGAAAACGCGCTGCGTCCGCGGCGATATGGTTTTCAGGCGCGCGAAGAGCAGCGCCGGGTCGGGCGCCAGGCTGAGCACCGTACCGACGCGCGTGTTCGCATCCGGCGCCGAGATGACGCCGCCGACGACGACGCCGATGCCCTTGTCGAGACTGTTGGCCGCTTTCAGGCCGTTGCGGCCGAGCGCGATCACCACCTGGATGTCCTGCCGCTTGAGTTCGCCGGACATCTCCTGGGCGTTGAAATTGCCGCCGACGGCATAGCTCGCGACCTTGTTCTTCGTCCGGTCCTCGATGCCTTCGATGATCTTGGCGAAAACGCTGCGGTAAGGCTCGCCGATCTCGGGGTAGAGGACGGCGATCGGGCCGATGTTGCCGCCGGCCGCCGCAAGCCGGATCGCCGTCCCCGCCTTGTTGACCGAGGACAGCAGCTGGGAAACCAGCCGGTCCGTGCTGTCGTCGAGCGCCAGGCGCAGCACTTCCACGTTCGGCAGCTGCTCCATGCCGGCGATGATCCCGGTGAAGCCGTCCGGCGTCATCTCGTCCGTCTCCGCGTAGATGACCGCGACCCGCATCGGCGCGGCGCCCGCCGAGCAGGCGGCGGCCAGCAGCGCGGACAGGAGAAGGTGGCGGAAGGACTTCGTCATAGGGGGATTATAGGCTTTTACCTTCGGCCGGGAACGCGCTTTGTCGCCCATGCCGAACGCCTAGAGGCCGGTGGCGCACGGCCGCGTGGCATCCGCGCCGCCGCCCGGAGCCCCTCCGGTTTGACTTTGTCATGGCTGCGGCAGGCTCAGAGCGGCAGGCTGAAGCCCCCGTCGACGACGATTTCGGCACCGACGACGTAGGAGGAATCGGTCGAGGCGAGGAACAGTGCCGCCTGGGCGACCTCGTCCGCGCGGCCGAAACGCTTGCTCGGCGAGCGGCGCACGAACTCCTCGCGGATCGCCTGCACGGCTTCCTGCGGAATGTCCCAGCGGCCGAATCCGGGGGTGTCGATCGGACCGGGGCTGATCGCATTGACGCGGATGCCGCGGTCGATCAGTTCCAGGGCGAGCGATTGCACCAGCGAGCGCAGCGCCGCCTTGCCGGCCGCGTAAACGCTGAAGTTGGGCGCTCCCGCCTGGTTCGAGATCGAGGTCGTGACGATCACCGACGCGCCCGCGGACAGCAGGGGCAGCGCCTTCTGGATGGTGAAGAAGACGCCCTTGTAGTTGATCGCATTGATGTCGTCGAACTGCGCTTCGGTGACCTGCGCGAACGGCGTCGGCAGCGCGACGGCGGCGTTGGCGACGAGCACGTCGAGCCGGCCGAAACGCTCGCGGACGGCCGCCATCGCGTTGTCGATGTCGTCGAGCCGGCCGGCTTCGCTCTGCATGACCAGCGCGTCCTCGCCCAGGATCTCCTGCGCCTGCTGCAGGCTTTCCGGATTGCGGCCGGTGATCGCGATGCGCGCCCCGTGGGCACTGAACAGCTTGGCCGTCGCCAGGCCGATGCCGCTGTTGCCGCCGGTGATGAGGGCGGTCTTGTCTGCGAGTTTCTGCATGGTTTCGTCCTTACATCCGGTAACTGGCTTGCGCGAAGAGAGAGCGACCCGCCAACGGGATGTCGTTGGGGATCGAAACGAACGGCGTGCCGAAGGGGCTGGGCTCGCGTGCGTCGGCATTGAACAGGTTGCGGGCGGAAACGGCGAAATCCCACTTGTTGCGCCCGCGCTGCGTACGTACGGTGAGGTCGACGGTCGTGTAGTCGTCGATCGCGGGCCGCGTGTCGCCGTAGGCGCGTTTCCGGTCGGCGACCCAGTTGACCTGCGCGTTCGCCTGCCAGCCGGCCATGAAGCGCCAATCGGCGCGCAAATACACGCGATGGCGGGGCGCCAGACCGGCATCCTTGTGCGTGGTCTCGTCGGTAGAGCGCTGGTGGCTATAGTTGCCGGCCAGGCGCAGGGCTTTCGTTGCATCCCACGATGCCTCGAATTCGAGACCGGTGCCTTTCTGCTCGCCGGTATTCGTGTAAACGGTGTTGACCGCCTGGATGATGTCGCTCATCTGGTAGCGGAAGACGTTGACGCTCAGTTGCGTCGTCTCCACCGGCTGCCAGGAAACGGCCGCTTCCAGCGTCTTCATCCGCTCCGGCTTGAGGTTGGGGTTACCGAGCGCCACCGGGTTGTTGATCGCGAACTGCTCGGTGAACGACGGCGCCCGGAAGGCGGTGCCGTAGAGCAGCTTGGCGGTCAGGTTGTAGGCGGCCTCCCAGGCCAGTGCCAGGCGCGGGTTGGTGGTGCCGCCGAAGTCGGTGTAGCGGTCGTGGCGCAGGCCGGCGGTCAGCGTCCAGTCCTTGGCGAAGTTCCACTCGTCCTGGGCGTAGGCGTAGCGCACGATGCGGCTTTGCGGGCGGAGGAAGGGCACGGTGTCGGAAACGTCGGTGATGTCGGCGTAAGAGCCAGTGCCGATAGGGGTGAAGTCGGGATTGAAGTTCTTGGTTTCACGCGTCTTGTAGATTTCCGCCTTCTCCATGCCGGTGCCGAGGCGGACGCGATGGTTGGTAAAGCCGGTATAGAAGGCCGAGGCGTTGAAGCGGCCGTGCTGTTCCCACTTGGCAGGATTGCCGATCATGCCGTCGGCGAAGGCGCCGCCGAAAGCACCGGCCGGGAACAAGGTTAGGTCGGAGGTCACCTTGTAGTGCATGAAGCTGCCCTGCACGGTGACGTCCCAATCGCGGGCGAAGTCCCGGTCGTGGTAGGTGAGGTCGGTGGTGACGCGTTCGCTGAAGCTCTTGCCGGAGGGGTCGAGGGCCTGGGCAATGCCGGTGCCGGCACCGACATGGTCGCGCTGTTTGTAGCCGGCGCGGAAGCGCCACTTGTCGTAGGCGAGGTCGAGCTGGCCGTCGATGGCGCGGCGGCCGGTGTTCATTGAACCCGGCGCATGCGAGGCGCTGGTCGCGAAGATGTTGTCCCAACCCGTCTGGCCGTCGGCGCGCAGCTTGCGATCGTGGCCGTCGGTGGTGCCGGCGCGGAAGTAGGCGGCGACCTCGATCGGCCCGATCGTGCCGCCGTGCAGCATCCAGGCGTCGCCGGTCTTGAAGCTGCCGGCGCGCACACCCATTTCGGTGCCGCCGATCTCGGCCGCGGTCTTGGTGATGATGTTGATGACGCCGGCGAAGGCGTCGGCGCCGTAGGCGGCGGAGCCCGGCCCGCGGATGACCTCGATGCGGGCGATGTTTTCGAGCGGCATGCCGCCCCAGACGTCGCCGCGGTCGCCCGAAAAGACGCTGCTCATCGGGATGCCGTTTTCCAGCATCAGCACTTGCGGGTTGGTGTTGCGGTGGATGCCGCGGATCACATAGATCGGATTGTTCATCGTCGTCGAGCGGGAGACATGCAGGCCCGGCACCGTCTCCAGCACTTCGTCGAGGTCGGTGGCGCCGATCGCGGCGATATCCTCGGCGGTGATCACTGTCGCCACCGCCGGTGCGCGGTGCACCGACACGCGGGAGCCGGTGGCGATGGTGACGAAGGACTTGTCGCCGTAAGCCAGCGCCAGCTCCTCGTCGTCGTCCAATGACTGCGCGCCGGCAGTGCCTGCCCAGGCAATGGCGAGCAGCGTGCAGATGATTTTGTGCGGACAGTGGTGCATCCTTGTCTCCGTCTCGTGGCGTCGATTCGTTATTGGCGCTTGCCGGCGCCGGGCCAGGCGCGCGGCGCCGGGCCTTCGTAGCTCAGGTCCGCGCATGATAGCGGAAAGAGCCCACCTTCCGGGCGTTGTGCCGCTTCGACCAGGCACGGCGGCATCCCCGCGAGGAAGGCCGGAAAGACGAACAGGTGGAATTCCCGTGGCGACATGCCGAGATCGGCCGCCAGTGCGGCAGCGAGGGCGGCATAGTTCATCCGCAACGCCTGGCGCCGGGACGAGAGGATGGTCTCGACTTCCTGCGCCAATTTCAGGTGCGGACCGCGGTCGAGTTCCAGATCGCCGGCCAGTTCGAGGAGCCAGGGCAAACGCTCATCCTTCGAGTTGATCGGCCGCCCGTAGCCATAGATGCGTCGTTCCTGCAGCTCTTGCCGAACGACCTCCGCCAGGGATTCACCCCGGCTTACCCGCATTCTTGCCTGGCGAAGGAAATCGATTGCCCGGATGAACGGATAGCCGCCGTAGATGACCGCCTCCGACGTCGCCAGTGCGCCCGCCAGCCCAAGCGTTGCCGAGCTGCGCGCGGACCCGGCCAGCGCCGCTACGCGGTTGTTCCACAGACGCGCGTCGGGGTAGCTGGTATAGACCCACAGCGCGTGCAGCAGCTCGAGTTCCTTTGCGGAGAAGCGGCGGCCGGTGATGCCGAAAACGTAGAGTTCGATCCAGTCCATATGGCGGAGGTCGCGGTGCAGATCGTGGCCGCGGAAAATCGCCTTGTCGCCGGGGTGGCAAACACCCATGCGGCTCTTCAGCGATCCGGCTTGGCTGCGCAGGAATTCCGGGCCGTGCGTGCGTTCCGGGGTAGTCATGCGCCCTCCTTGACGGCTGCGCCTGTGTCCGCGTCGTCAAGCTCGATGGCGAAGAAGGGAAATTGCTTGTAGCCGAGTTCCTTTTGCTCCAGCGCATGCGCGGCAGCACCCGGCAGGCGCAGCATCAGCTGCAGCATTTCCCCGGCTTCCGGGCTGAAACCGAGGTCGGCGAAAGCGGCGGCGGCGACGCCGGAGAGGGCCAACGGAGCATCTGCGGCGGCCTCCAGCGCCTCGCGGTTCGCTGCCAGCCAGCGCAGGCGTGCCGCCGCCGCGTTGCCGGCGAGGGCGGCGAGGGTTTGCCGTACCGGCGTTGCCGTGCCGACGCCGTGCGGGTCGAAACCCGGCGGGTGTTCCGGCGTCGGCCAGATCGAGGCAATGTCGGCGGCCGGCGTGGCCAGGTGGCGCCGCCAGGCGTCGAGGTTGGTGCCGCAGGCGGCCCAGGCCCGCATGCCGAGGAGGACCTCGCGGCCGCCGGCCAGCTGCCCGGCGCCGACCGCCAGTGCCGCCATCAGGCAGGAGGCGGCGGTCGAGCCGCCGACGCCGCCGCACATCGCGGCATGCACCGAGGCGTCGCGCGGGCCGGGGTTGGCGAGCGCCACCGCCAGCGTTTCCAGCAGGTCGGCTTGCGCCGCCGTCGGCGCCTCGCCGCGGAACAGCAGGTAGAGCATGTCGACCCAGCGCGCGCGGCCGAGCATCTCGCCATAGACGTCGTAGCCGTGGCAGTAGGCGGCCTTCGCGGCGAACGGGTTGTCGGCTTCCGCGTCCTCCCGCCAGATGCGGGTGCGGATGGTTTCGGCCCGCTCCGCGCTCATTTCGCCGTTCCCAGCGTCTTCATGCGCAGGTTCATCGGCGGCACTTCCTCGCCGTCGATGCGCACGTCGAGCAGCGTCGGCCCCTGGCGGGCGACGATGGCGTCCATGTCGAGCGCCTCGAAGTCTTCCGGCGAGCGGATGACGTAGCCGGGAATCCCCATCGACTCGGCCTGCAGGCGGTAATCGATGGTCGGCAGTTCGAAGGCGATCGGCTCGGCGCCGGCCAGGCGCTGCCCGTGCTTGACCATGCCCAGCGCGCCGTCGTTGAGGATGACGAAAATGACCGTGAGCTGCTCGGCCGCCGCCACCGAGATTTCCTGGCCGTTCATCAGGTAGCTGCCGTCGCCGGTGATGCACACCACCGGGCAGGACGGGTTGCCGCGGGCGACGCCGATCGCGGCGCCGATCGCCCAGCCCATCGGCGCGAAATCCATCAGCACGCGCAGCCAGCCGGCATCGCCCTGGCGCCGCCGGTCGCTCTCGTGGCGGGCGGCGTAGTCGTACTGCCGGGTGGCCCGGCGGTCGTGCGGCTGCAGGTAGTGGATCGCCCAGGCGGTGCTGTTGCCGGCGTCGGCAAGGAAGCGGGTGCTCGGCGGGAAACGCCGGGAGAGCTCGCGCATCAGGCGCTGCGGCTTGATCGGCGTGGCGTCGGAAACGAATTTGGCGGTTTCGTGCAGCATGTACTCGGGATTCTTCAGGCCGATCCTGGCCTCTGCCGCCGGGCCGGCCTCGTCCAGCAACGCGATCAGCCGTTCGCACACCGAGCGGATGTTGCCGCGCACATGCAGCCGCGCCATCGGCGAGCGCAGCAGGTGATCCTCGGACGAGTCGATGTGGATCAGGCGTCGGTTGAGCACCGTCGTCGACCAGGCGCCGCTGGTCCATTCGCCGAGGCTGGTGCCGATGGCGAGGATCAGGTCGGGTTCGTCGTGCAGCAGCGCATCGGCGGTGGCGTGGCCGGCGAAGCCGAACACGCCGCGGTAGAGGCGGTGCCGGGTGTTGACCAGGCCCTTGCCGTCCGGCGAGGTGACGAAGCACGAGTCGGTCATCTCCGCCAGCTTGAGGATGGCTTCGATCGATTCGCCGCAATTGTGGCCGCCGCCGATGATGATGACCATCCGCCGCGCCTTCCTGATTTCGCCGAGCAGCGCCTGGACCTGCGCCTCATCGACCAGCCCTGCCCGGTGCAGCAGCGAGTTGAGGTTGTAGGCCGGGCGGCCGTGTTCGATCGGCGTGCGCAGGATGTCCACCGGGATCGACAGGTGGGCCGGCCCGTGCGGCGTGTTGGCGGCGCACATCAGCGCGTTGACCAGCTTGCTTTCGAGCTGGTCGGCATGCGAGACGAGGGTGTCGTAAAGCGTGCAATGGCGGAACATGCCGAGCGTGTTCACGCCGGTGCATGCCGACTCCTGCAGGGCTTTCTTGCCGAACGAGGGCAGCGCCGGCTGGCCGGTGATGGCCAGCATCGACACCGCGTTGTCGTAGGCGCAGGCGACGCCGGTGATCAGGTTGGTTGCGCCGGGGCCGGAGGTGGCGCAGCAGACGCCGATCTTTCCGGTTTCGCGGGCGTAGCCGTCGGCCATGAAGGCCGCTCCGGATTCGTGCCGGGCGAGGACCGGCCGCGGCCCGCCCCGCCGTTGGCTGCGCGCCAGCGCGTTGTAGAGCGGCTCGATGGCGCCGCCGGGGACGCCGAAAACGTAATCGATGCCCAGCTGTTCGAAATAGGAGACGATCAGGTCGGCGATCTGCGGCGTCTCGCCGCCGGCGGGCAGGAGGATGTTGCGGGACGGCACGTCGCCGCCGAGGGCGAAACCAAGTGTGGACATGAATCGAGCTCCCCGAGATATTGTTAGTGGTAAACCGGGATAACCAACCATGCTGCTACGACTTTGGTGATACTACTATCTTCTGCCTGTCTGCGTGCCGCCGAACCGCTCGGATCATGAATATAACCAAGTGTTTATCTGCTGATCCAGCCTGGTCGGCCGGCAGCGCCCGCGCAAATGAAAAACGCCGAATCGGCGGCTTCGTCGATTCGGCGTTCTGAATTTGGTGGGTTGTGAGTGGCTCGAACACTCGACCTACGGATTAAGAGTCCGCTGCTCTACCAACTGAGCTAACAACCCGACGCGTTCTGTTCCGAGGGATGGTAGGCCGTGCGGGATTCGAACCTGCGACCAACGGATTAAAAGTCCGCTGCTCTACCAACTGAGCTAACGACCCGTCGCCCGGAAAACGCGAGCGCGGATTATAGGCGGGGCGCGGTTTCCCTGTCAAATCGCCCCTTTGGGTGCTGCCGGGACGGCCGGCGGCGCTCAGCCTTCCCGCACCAGTTGCCGGTATTCGTACTTCAATGCCGCCCAGGCGCCGACGACGATCGCGGCGGTGGTGAGCAGCGAGCCGAGCGCCAGCGTCGACACGCCGGTGATGCCCTGGCCGATCGTGCAGCCCATTGCGGTGACGCCGCCGAAGCCCATCAGCGCGCCGCCGGCGAGGTGGCGGACGAGGTCGTCGATGTCGCGGAAGCCTTCCCAGCGGAAATTGCGCGTGGCCAGCGCCCAGGCTGTCGAGCCGGCGACGACGCCGAGCGCCAGCGCGATGCCGAAGCTGAGCTTGCGGCTGCTGTCGGACCACAGCAGCAGCAGGTCGAGCGTGTACGCCTGCGGGGCGACGAAGGAGAGCGATTCCATGCGCCCGCTGTCGGTGGCGAGGAAGGCTTCCTGCAGCGTTTCCGGATCTTCGGCGAGATAGCCGAGGTGGCCGCTGACGTACCAGCCGGCGACGACGATGGCGCCGACGGCGAGGCCGCCGAGGACGTTGTCGGGCGTCAGGAAATCGCGGCGCAGCAGGCAGAAGGCGAGCAGGCCGCCGCCGATCGCCAGCGCGCATGCGGCGAGCGCGGTGCCCGGTGCCATGCCGGCGGCGGCGAGCAGCGCCGGCAGGTCCTGGCCGCCAAGGAACTGCAGCGTGACGCGGTCGAGCGTATTGGCGCGCAGCACGCCGAGGACGCCGCGCAGCGTCATGTAGGCGGTGAGGCCGAGGACCAGGAAGACCACCAGCGACTTCAGGTTGCCGGCACCGATGCGCGTCAGCGTGCGCGCGCCGCAGCCCGAGGCGAACACCATGCCGGCACCGAACAGCAGGCCGCCGACCAGATGCGACAGCCAGGGCAGGTTCTGCCCGCGGTAGATCGTCTTGTTCAGGTCGATCAGTCCGGCGCCGTGCAGCGCCGCGCTGCCGATGACCGCGACGGCAATCGCCAGCAGCCACATGCGCGCGCGGCTCCAGTCCTCCATGTTGACCACGTCGGCGACGGCACCCATGGTGCAGAAGTGCGTCTTCTGGGTGAGCGCGCCGAAGGTGGCGCCGAGAGCGAAGGCGAGGAGCAGGATGCCGGTGCTGCTCATCGGCTCATTGGTTCACTGGTAGCGGGTCGGGTCGGGGACGCCGGCAGCGGCGAAGCCCTCGCGGCGCAGCCGGCAGGAGTCGCAGACGCCGCAGGCGCGGCCCGCGTCGTCGGCCTGGTAGCAGGAGACGGTGAGGCCGAAGTCGACGCCGAGGAAATTGCCGCGGCGGATGATCGAGGCCTTCGAGAGGTCGATCAGCGGTGCGTGCACGGTCAGCTTCTGGCCTTCGACGCCGGCCTTGGTGGCGAGGTTGGCCATCTTCTCGAAGGCGGCGATGTATTCGGGGCGGCAGTCCGGGTAGCCGGAATAGTCGACGGCATTGACGCCGACGAAAATCTCGCGGGCGGCGAGGACTTCGGCCCAGGCCAGCGCCAGCGACAGCATGATGGTGTTGCGCGCCGGCACATAGGTGACCGGGATGCCCGGCTGCACGCCGGCGACCGGCACGTCGATCGCCGTGTCGGTGAGCGCCGAGCCGCCGAACTGGGCAAGGTCGAGCTTGAGCACGCGGTGCTCGGCGGCGCGCTGCGCCTCGGCGACGCGCGCGGCGGCGGCGAGTTCGGCGCGGTGGCGCTGGCCGTAGTCGAAGGACAGGCAGTAGCAGTCGAAACCGGCGGCGGTGGCGATGGCCAGCGTCGTCGCCGAATCGAGCCCGCCGGAGAGGAGAACGATGGCTTTCTGCGTCATGGGGTGGCGAATATACCCTGAATCCCCCTTGGAGTGCGACGGTATCTGCTTGTTCCTAAGCTACAATTCGGCCTTTCCGCGGCGCGCTGCGCCGTCGACGAACAACGATCCCTGGAGGAAATTCCCGATGCGCCTGACTGCCCTTGCTGCCTCGCTGTTGCTCGCCGCCTCCGCTCACGTCGCGCAGGCTGCCCCGGCCAACGATCGGGTCAAGGTCGGCTTCCTGTCGACGCTGTCCGGCCCCGGTGCCGGCCTCGGCGTGGACATCCGCGACGGCTTCAACCTGGCGGTGAAACAGCTCAACGGCAAGCTCGGCAACCTGCCGGCCGAAGTGCTGATCGCCGACGATCAGCAGAAGCCGGATGTGGCCAAGGCCGAGACCGAGAAATTCCTGAAGAAGGAAAAGGTCGATTTCATGACCGGCATCGTCTTCTCCAACCTGATGCTCGCCGTCGGTCCGCAGGTCTTCGCCAACAAGACCTACTACATCTCGGCCAACGCCGGCCCGTCGCAGCTTGCCGGCGAACAATGCAATCCGTTCTTCTTCAATGTCGCCTGGCAGAACGACAACCTGCACGAGGCGATGGGCAAGTACGTGCAGGACAAGGGCTTCCGCAACGTCGTCGTCGTCACCCCGAACTACCCCGGCGGCAAGGATGCGGTCTCCGGCTTCAAGCGCTTCTACCAGGGCAAGACGGAAGAGGTCTATACCAAGCTCGGCCAGCTCGACTACGCCGCCGAGCTGGCGCAGATCCGCGCGCAGAAGCCGGATGCGCTGTTCTTCTTCCTGCCGGGCGGCATGGGCATCAACTTCGTCAAGCAGTTCGTCGGCGCCGGCCTGTCCAAGGACATCCAGCTGTTCGCGCCCGGTTTCTCGGCTGACGAGGACGTGATCAAGGCGGTCGGCGCGCCGATGCTGGGCATGTTCAATTCCTCGCACTGGGCGCATGACTTCGACAACGCCGAGAACAAGCGCTTCGTAGCCGCCTTCGAGAAGGAATACGGCCGCCTGCCGTCGCTCTATGCCTCGCAGGGCTACGACGCGGCGCTCTTGATCGACGCCGCGGTGCGCGACGTCAAGGGCAGGCTCGACGACAAGGCAGCGCTGCAGAAGGCACTGGAGGCCAAGCGCTTCAAGTCGGTGCGCGGCGACTTCAGGTTCAACAGCAACCACTACCCGGTGCAGAACTACGTGCTGCGCGTGATCGGCAAGGATGCCCAGGGTCGCGTCACCAACAAGACGATGGGGACGATCTTCGCCAATCATGCGGATGCGTACGTTGCTGCCTGCAAGATGAAATGAGCGGCGCGCTTCGGCTGCCTGGCCGCGGAATGATGTTTCCGGGTTCTACTAATGCGCTGCCATATTGGTAGACTTTGTGCGAATCCGTTCCTATACTAATTTCTACTAATTTATTGGTACATTAGTAGACAATGCGCCTTCCGCAACACGCGCCGTCCTTGCAGAAGGCGTTGGCACAGCTTGCTTCCGAACGGATGGCGCCGGTGCTGGCCCAGGCCAGCCCGTTGCCGGCCGGAAAGTATCTGCACTGGGACGAGCTGCGCCGGCGTCCGGCACCGGACGGCCTGACGCACGACGAATGGTGGGCGGCGGTGACACTCTCGCGGGTGTCGCTGTTCCAGCCCTTGCCGCTGCTCGACAAGCAGGGCGAGCCCTTCGTCTTCGCGACGCCCAGCCCCGTCGCCATCGACCTGCACCATATCGACCGGGATGCGGCCGGCCACATTCGCACGGCAACCGGGGTGCCCCTGCACGAGGATTCCCAGCGCTACCTGATCAGCTCGCTGATCGAGGAGGCGATCACCTCCAGCCAGCTGGAGGGCGCGTCGACGACGCGCACGGTGGCCGCCGCCATGCTCAGAAGCGGCCGCCGGCCGCGCGACCTGAGCGAACGGATGATCTTCAACAACTATGTCGCCATGGAGCACCTGCGCGCGCTGCGCGACGTGAAACTGACGCCCGGGCATGTGCTGGACCTGCACCGGATGCTGACCGAGGAGACGCTGGCGGACCCGGACGATGCCGGTCGCTATCGGCGCGACGACGAGGTGCGGGTGGTCGACGTGCGCGACGGTACGCCGCTGCATGTGCCGCCTGCCCATGCCGAACTGCCCGGGCGCATGCAACGCCTGTGCGATTTCGCCAACGCCGACGAAACCGCTCAGCCTTTCGTCCATCCGGTGTTGCGCGCCATCCTCCTGCACTTCATGATCGGCTACGACCATCCCTTCGCCGACGGCAACGGACGCACCGCGCGCGCGCTGTTCTACTGGTCGATGGCAAGGAGCGGCTACTGGCTGATGGAATACACGTCGATCAGCCATATCCTGCGTCAGGCGCCGGCCCGCTACATGCGCGCCTATCTGCACACGGAAACCGACAAGAACGACACGACCTACTTCCTGCTGCACCAGTTGCGGACGATCCGCCAGGCGATTGCCGCGCTGCACGCCTACGTGGCGAGGAAGACGCGCGAACAGAGGGAAACGGAGCGCCTGCTGACGGCTTCGCCGGAACTGCGCGGGCGTTTCAACCATCGCCAGATCGCGCTGCTCAACCACGCCCTGCGCCACGCCGGGGAAGCCTATCGGGTCGATGCGCATCAGCGCTCGCATGGCGTGGTGTACCAGACTGCGCGGCGCGACCTGCTCGATCTGGAAGAACTCGGCCTGCTCGAAAAGGCGCGCCAGGGCAACGCTTTCCTGTTCTTCGCGCCGGCCGACCTGCGCGAGCGTCTGGCCGGTCTGGCGGGCAAGCCCGCATGATCCAGCTGATCCTCGAACAGGCCCTCAACGGCCTCCAGTTCGGCCTCATGCTCTTCCTGCTGGCGGCCGGGCTGACGCTCGTCTTCGGCATCATGGACATGATCAACCTGGCGCACGGCTCGCTGTACATGGTCGGCGCCTATCTCGCCGCAGCCGCGGCGGCGGCGTCGGGCTCGTTCGTGATCGGTGTGCTGGCGGCGGTCGCCGGCACCGCGGTCGTTGGTGCGCTGCTGGAAGTGGCGGTGCTGCGTCGGCTCTACGCGCGCGACCATCTGGCGCAGGTGCTGGCGACCTTTGCGCTGATCCTGATCGCCAACGAGGCGGTGCGCTGGGTCTGGGGCGACCAGCCGATGCTGCTCAACGCGCCGGAGGCCCTGGCCGGGCCGGTCGAGATCGCCGGCTTCAGCTACCCGGCCTACCGGCTGCTGATCATCGCCGTCGGCGTCGCCGTCGCGCTGGCGCTCTACGTCGTCGTCGCGAAGACGCGCGTCGGCATGTGGGTGCGCGCCGGCGCTTCCAACCGCGAGATGACCGAGGCGCTGGGCGTTAACGTGAAGCGTCTGTTCACGCTGGTCTTCGCTGCCGGCGCCGGGCTGTGCGCGCTCGCCGGTGCGCTGCTCGGGCCGCTGCTGGCGGTGCAGGTGGGCATGGGCGAGAGCATCCTGATCCTCGCCTTCGTCGTCATCGTCATCGGCGGCATCGGCTCGATCCGCGGCGCCCTGGCCGGCAGCCTGCTGGTCGGCGTCGTCGATACCCTCGGCCGAGCGCTGTTGCCGTGGCTGCTGCGCGCGTTCCTGCCGGCCGAGGTGGCATCCAACCTCGGCCCGGCGCTGGCGGCGATCCTGATCTACCTCTTGATGGCGGCCATCCTGTTCTGGAAGCCGGCCGGCCTGCTCCCGGCGCGCGGCTGATGGCGGGCGTTGGGATGAAAAGTGCGCTGTACCGGCAGAGTGCTCGCCGCCGCGGCCTGGCCGTCGCCGCGCTCGTCGCGCTGGCGGCGCTGCCACTGCTCTTGCAGGCGATCGGCCAGGACTTCTACGTCAGCTTCGCCGCACGCCTGCTGATCTTCGCGCTGGCGGCGACCGGCCTCAACTTCATCGTCGGCTTCGGCGGCATGGTCGCCTTCGGCCACGCCGCCTTCTTCGGCGCCGGCGCCTACACGGTCGCCATCCTCGCCCAGCACGGCGTCACCTCGGCCTTCGTCGCCTGGCCGGCGGCGGCCGGGCTGGCGGCGCTGCTGGCGCTGGGCATCGGTGCCGTCAGCCTGCGCACGCGCGGCGTCTACTTCATCATGATCACGCTCGCCTTCGCGCAGATGATCTACTACCTGTTCATCTCGCTGAAGACCTGGGGCGGCGACGACGGCCTGTCGCTACCGGCTCGCTCCGGCTTCGGTCCGCTGCACCTCGGCGACGATGCGGTCTTCTACTGGGTGGTGCTGGCCTGCCTCGCCGCCGTGCTGTTCCTGCTCGACCGCATCGCGCATGCCCGCTTCGGCCGCGTGCTGCAGGCGATCCGCGAGAACGAGTCGCGCATGGAGGCGCTCGGCTACCCGGTGGCCGCCTACCAGCTGGCCTGCTTCGTCATCGGCGGCACGCTGGCGGGGCTTGCCGGCGCGCTGATCGCCAACCACGGCCTGCTGGCCAGCCCGAACCTGCTGCACTGGACGCAGTCCGGCACGCTCCTGGTGATGGTCATCGTCGGCGGCGTCGGCGCGCTCTACGGTGGCTTTGCCGGGGCGCTGACGCTGTTGCTGCTGGAGGAAGCGCTGGCTGCCGTTACCGGGCACTGGCACGTGGCGCTCGGCCTGCTGCTGCTGGGGGTCGTATTCTACGCACCACGCGGCGTCGCGGCTTACCTGCACGGCCTCGTCACGCGGAGGCAGAACGATGACTGAGGGCCTGCTCGAAATCGCCGGCGTCTCGCGCCACTTCGGCGGCCTGCGCGCGTTGAGCGAAGTTTCGCTCAGCGTGCCCGAGGGCGAGGTGCATGCGCTGATCGGGCCGAACGGCGCCGGCAAGACGACGCTGATCCACCAGCTCTCCGGCGCGCAGACGCCGGATGCCGGCACGATCCGCTTCGCCGGCGAGGACGTCACGCGCCTGCCGATGCACACGCGGGTCGCGCGCGGCATCGCCCGCTCCTGGCAGGTGACCAACGTGTTCACGCGTCTCTCGGCGCTCGACAACGTGGCGCTGGCGGTACAGGGGCGGCAGCGCGACTGGGGCGGCAGCTTCCGCTTCTGGGCCGCGGTGGACAAGGAGCGGGCGATCGTCGACGAGGCCGCCATGTGGCTCGCCGAGGTCGGCCTGGCCGGCCGCGAAAGAAGCATTGCCGGCAGCCTCGCGCACGGCGAGCAGCGCCAGCTGGAACTGGCGCTGGCGCTGGCGACCAGGCCGCGCCTGCTGCTGCTCGATGAGCCGATGGCCGGCATGGGGCCGGAGGAGTCGGAGCGCGTCGTCGAGCTGATCGAGCGCCTCGGGCGCAAGGTGACGCTGCTCCTGGTCGAACACGACATGGACGCGGTCTTCCGTCTGGCCGACCGCATCTCGGTGCTGGTCGGCGGCCGCTTGATCTGCACCGGCCTGCCGGACGACGTGCGTGTGCATCCGGAGGTGCGCAAGGCCTACCTGGGCGAGGACGTGGCATGACGCCCTTGCTCGAAATCGCCGGCCTCGAAGTTGCCTACGGCGCCAGCCAGGTGCTGTTCGGCATCGACCTGACGCTGGCCGAGGGGGAAGTGGCGACGCTGCTCGGGCGCAACGGCATGGGCAAGTCGACCACGCTGCGCACGCTGTGCGGCCTGTCGCCGGCGCCCGCGGGCATCCTCCGCGGCAGCATCCGTTTCGCCGGCGAGGAGCTTGTCGGCCGCAGGCCGGACCGCATCGGCCGCGGCGGCATCGCGCTGGTGCCGGAAGGGCGGCAGATCTTCCCCAACCTGTCGGTACGCGAGAATCTCGTCGCCTTCGCCGCCAATCGGCATGGGTACGGCCGCGCCGCTGCCGAACCGTGGACCCTGGCGCGGGTCTTCGAGCTTTTCCCGCGGCTGGCCGAGCGCCAGCAGAACATGGGCAACCAGCTCTCCGGCGGCGAGCAGCAGATGCTGGCGATCGGCCGCGCGCTGATGACCAATCCGCGCCTGCTGATTCTCGACGAGGCGACGGAGGGCCTGGCGCCGCTGGTGCGCGAGGAGATCTGGCAGTGCCTGGCGCGACTGCGCGCGGCCGGGCAGACGACGCTGGTGGTGGACAAATACGTCGCGCGGCTGATCAAGCTGGCCGATCGGCACACCATCATCGAACGCGGCCGCGTCGTCTGGCAGGGGAGTTCAGCGGCGCTCGATGCCGATCACGGCATCTGGCACCGTTATCTCGGCGTGTAGGGAATTTATTCGTCGCTGACCAGCGCGCTCAGTTCGCGTTCGAGCAGCGCGGTGTCGCCGAGGTTGAGTTCGACCAGCCGGCGCAGGTGGGTCGCGCTGTCGAGGTCGATGCTGACGCAGGCGAGCCCGACGAAGGGGCCGTCGACGTGGGTGATCGTTCCCTGCATGCGGATCAGTGCGTCGAGCTGGCCGAGGCGGACGTGCAGCACGCAGTTGTCGCCGATGCCGGGCTGCGGACCGTTGCCCTCGTGGCGCAGCAGCGCGCCGCGCAGCGACAGGTCGAGGACGGCGACTTCGCCCTGGCCGTTGCCGCAGACGAGCTGGCCGGGGGCGTGGAAGGCGATGCGGGAAAAATGGCGGCGGTTGCTGGCGGTCATCGGGCGCGCTCCTTTGCGGGAGGAACTACTTCGCCCGCATGTTACCCCAAAGCACCTTGTGCAGTTGCAGCTGGAAGCGGACCGGCAGGCGGTCGGCGAGGATCCAGTCGGCGAGGTCGCTCGGCGCGAGCCTGCCCTGCACCGGCGAGAGCAGCACCGGGCAGCGTTCGGTCAGGCGGTGTTCGGCGATGACGCCGCGCGCCCACTCGTAGTCGGCGCGGTCGGCGACGACGATCTTCACTTCGTCGCGCGCGGTGAGCCGCGCCAGGTTGGTCCACAGGTTCTTGTCGGACTCGCCGGAGCCCGGCGCCTTGAGGTCCATGATGCGCGAGACGCGCGGGTCGACGCTGCCGATGTCGAGCGCGCCGGAAGTTTCCAGCGAGACATCGAAGCCGGCGTCGCACAGTGCCGCCAGCAGCGGCAGGCAGTTCTTCTGCGCCAGCGGCTCACCGCCGGTGACGCAGACGGTGCGTGTGCCGTGGCGGCCGGCTTCGGCGACGACCTCGGCGATCGGCTTCGTCTCGCCGCCGGTAAAGGCGTATTCGGTGTCGCACCAGCTGCAGCGCAGCGGACAGCCGGTGAGACGGATGAAGACGGTGGGCAGCCCGACGCGCGAGCTTTCCCCCTGCAGCGAAAAGAAGATCTCGCTGACGCGCACGCTCGGTACGGTCAGCGAGGACGCAGCCCGCTTCACTTCTTCTTCAGTCGCTTGGCGGCGGCTTCGGCGGCCGGCGTGCCGGGGTACTTGGCGACCAGCATTTCCAGCGTCTGCTTCGCTGCCTTGGCGTCGCCCTGTTCCTGCTGGCAGGACGCCATGTTGAGCATCGCGTCGGCGGCCTTGGGGTGGCTGCCCCAGCGCGCGATGACCAGTTTCTGCGCGTCGATTGCCTTCTTGCAGTCGCGCAGCCCGTAGTGCGAATTGCCCAGCCAGTACTGCGCCGACGGGGCGAGGTCGCTGTCCGGGTGTTCCTTGACGAAGCTGTCGAAGGCAGCGGCCGACTCCTTGTACTTGCCGGCCTTGAACAGGTTCAGCGCCGCCTCGTAGGCGCGCGCTTCCTCGGCCGGGTCGGCCTTCTGCGCCGGCGGCTGGCCGGCGGCCGGCGCCGCGGCGTCGCCGCCCGGGCGGGCCTCGCTCGCCGTGGTTTCGAACTTGCGCAGACGGCCGTCGAGGTCGATGTAGAAGTCCTGCTGCCGCTTCTTCGCCGTGTCCAACTCGTAGTTCAGCGTCTCGACCTGGCCGCGCAGGCGCGCGACTTCGCCCTTCAGCTGCTCGATCTGGTTGGACAGGTCGATCTGGGCCTTGCTCTGCGTGTCGAAGCGCTCGTTGCTGCGCGCGCGCAGCTCGGCGATCTGCCGCCGCGCCTCATCGTCGTCGAACAGCGCCCAGGCCGGCGCCGCGGCGCCGGCGAGGACGCCGGCGGCCGCGAGGGCAAGGGCGATGCGGCGCGGCGCGATCACGATCAGAACTCGCCGGAGTAGAGCATGTCACCGCGGCGGTTCTTCGCCCAGCAGGCTTCGCTCTGATCGACGCAGGACGGCTTCTCTTCGCCGAGGCTGACCGATTCGACCTGGTCTTCGCGGGCGCCGAGCAGGACGAGGGCCTTCTTTACCGCGTCGGCGCGCTTCTGGCCGAGGGCGATGTTGTACTCGCGGCTGCCGCGCTCGTCGGTGTTGCCCTGGATCAGCATCTTGAACTGGCGGTTGTTGACCAGGAACTTGGCATGCGCGGCGACCAGGTCCTTGTGCTCCGGCTTGATCTCGAACTTGTCGTAGTCGAAGTAGACGCTGCGCTTCGACAGGATGCTCTTCGGATCGGTCAGCTCGGGCGGCAGCTTGACGCCGCTGACGCCGTCGGTGGTGACGGTCTTGACGCCGTCGCGGCCTTCGACCGGGGCGCCGCTCTGTTCAGCACCGGTATCGGGAGAGGAGCCGCAGCCGGCGATGAGCAGGGCGAGCAGGGCGGGAACGATCAGTTTTTTCATGGGTACTTCTCCTACGCTAATAACCTGAATGGTCGAAAGTTAATACTAAGAACACTGGAAATCACTTCTGGTACGGACCCCAGGCCGGCTCGCGCACGTCGCCGGCGGCGACCGACAGGCGCTGCTTGATGCGCCCGTCGACGGAGACTGCGGAGAGCACGCCGCGGCCGCCGATCTCGGTGGCGATCAGGATCATCCGGCCGTTCGGCGCGAAGCTCGGCGACTCGTCCTTGTACGAGTCGGTCAGCACCTGCACCTGACGGCTGGCGAGGTCCATCACGGCGAGGCGGAAGCCGCCGTTGCCGCGCGTGATGAAGGCCATCGACTTGCCGTCCGGCGACAGGCGCGGGGTGACGTTGTAGCTGCCCTCGAAGGTGACCCGCTGCACCTCGCCACCGCCGGCGCCGATGCGGTAGATCTGCGGGCTGCCGCCGCGGTCCGAGGTGAAGTAGATGTGCTGGCCGTCGCGCGAGAACTGCGGTTCGGTGTCGATCGCGCCGGACGAGGTCAGGCGCTGCACGCCGGAACCGTCGGCGTTGACGGTGAAGAGCTGCGAACCGCCGTCCTTGGTCAGCACCACCGCCAGCTTGCGGCCGTCGGGCGACCACGTCGGCGCCGAGTTGGAGCCTTTGAAGTTGGCGGCGACGATGCGCTTGCCGGTGGCCAGCGAATGCACGTAGACCACCGGCTTCTTGTTCTCGAACGAGACGTAGGCCAGCCGGCCGCCGTCGGGCGACCAGGCCGGCGAGATGATCGGTTCCTTGGAGATCAGCGCGGCCTGCGCGTTTTGCCCGTCGGCATCGGCGATCTGCAGTTCGAAGCGGCCGACGCCGGCCTTCACGACGTAGGCGATGCGCGTCGAGAAGACACCGGGCTCGCCGGTCAGCTTCTCGTAGATGACGTCGGCGATGCGGTGGCCGGCGGCGCGCAGCTGCGGCGTGCCGGTGACGAACGCGGCACCGGCCAGTTGCGACTGCTTGGCGGTGTCGAACAGGCGGAAGCGCGACTCGTAGCGGCTGTCGGCCATGGCGCCGATGCTGCCGACGGCGACGGCGTCGGCACCCCGGCTGCGGGCGGCGCCGAAATCGACGGTGCTGGCTTCGGTCAGCGGCGATTGCGCCTGGTCGACCAGCTTGAACATCCCCGAGCGCTCCAGGTCGCCGCGGATGACCGAGGTCAGCGCGCGCGAGACGCCGGCCTCGCCGCCGAAATCGGCGATCGTCACCGGGATGCGGTTGGCGCCGGCGCCGGTCACCTCGATCGAGAGCTGCGCCTGCGCGGCCAGGCTGAAGGCCGCCGCGCAGCACAAGGCAATCTGGCGGAGGCGACGGAAATTCGGACGGGTCATCGGGGTGCGTTCTCCGGGAAAGGCGTGATTATACCGATGCTTAGGCATTTACTCTTCGAACGGCCGGTATTTGATTTCCAGCACACGCTGGAACAATTCCGGCTGGTCGGGTTTGGGCAGCGGCGACGATTTCAGGATCGCGCGCTCGATCGCCGTGTCGAGGTTCGGGTTGCCGCTCGAGCGCTTGATGCGCACCGAGATGACCTCGCCCGACGGTAGCTGCGTGACCTCGACCAGCGCTTCCGGGTTGCCCTGGATCGCCGGCGGCAGCACGGTGTTGCCGCGGATCTTGCCGCGGATCTTGCCGACATAGTCGGCCAGCCCGCGGTTGCGGGCGGCGGCGGCCTGCTCGTTGCGCGCCTCGTTCATCGCCCGCGTTTCGGCCTCGGCCCGGGCGGCCTGCTGCTGCATGCGCTTCTGCTGGTCGAGCTGTTTCTGCTCGCGCTTCAGCTCCTCGTCGAACGAGGGGCGCGGCGGTTCCGGTTTCTTCGGCTCGACCTTTTTCGGTTCCTCCTTCTTCGGCGGTTCCGGCGGCTTCTTTTTCTTCTCTTCCTTGAGCGCGATCTCCGGTTTCGGTTCGGGTTTTGGCTCGGGTTTCGGCTCCACCCGGGGCTCGGGTTTCGGTTCCGGCTTCGGCTCCGGTTTCACCTCGGGGGGCGGCGGCGCCGGGCGGGCGGCGGGGACGTTCTCCCACAGCTCGACCTCGACCGCGGCCGGGGTGTGGCTCTTCCACTGCACGCCGACGAACAGCGCGACGACCAGCGCCAGGTGGACGCCGGCGGCGAGCGCCAGCGACTTCCACTTCTCCCGGTCGTCCTGTGGGTAGGGGAGGATCATTGCTTGCGCACGGTTTCCAGCCCGACGCGCTTGATGTCGAGTTGCTTGATGCCGTCGAGCACGTCGAGCACGGCTTCGTAGCGGGCGTTCTTGTCGCCGGCGACGAGCACCGCCAGTTCCGCATTCTTCGCCTGCTCGGCGCGCAGATAGCTGGCCAGTCCGGCGCGGTCGACGCCGTGGTCGTTGCCCTTGGCGTCCTTGACGGCGATCGAGCCGTCGGCCTTGACCAGCACGCGCGTCGGGTTGGCCGGCACCTGCGAGCTTTTACCCGTGGACGGCAGGTCGACCGAGCCGGTCGTCATCATCGGCGCCGCCACCATGAAGATGACCAGCAGCACCAGCATGACGTCGATGTACGGTACGACGTTGATTTCGTTTTTCAGGCGGCGCGGGCGCATGGCCTTATCTCATCTGCCGCTGCAGGATGTTCGAGAATTCCTCCTGGAAGGACTCGAAGCGGGTGGCGAGGCGGTCGATGTCGTGCGAGAAGCGGTTGTAGGCGAGCACCGCCGGGATCGCCGCGAACAGGCCGATGGCGGTCGCCACCAGCGCCTCGGCGATGCCGGGGGCGACCGAGGCCAGCGTCGCCTGGCCGACGTTGGCCAGCGCGCGGAAGGCGTGCATGATCCCCCACACCGTGCCGAACAGGCCGATGTACGGCGACACCGAGCCGACCGAGGCGAGGAAGGCGAGGTGCGCTTCGAGTTCGTCGAGCTCGCGCTGGTAGGTGGCGCGCATCGCGCGCCGCGAGCCGTCGACGACGTCCTTCGCTTCCAGGTTCTTCTGCCCGCGCAGCTTGGTGAATTCGCGGAAACCGGCCTCGAAGATGCGCTCCATGCTGCCGGCGTGGTGGCGGTCGTTCACCGCGCTGTTGAACAGCGCGTTGAGGTCGCCGCCGGACCAGAAGTCGCGCTCGAACTGCTCGGCCTTGCTGCGCTGCAGCCGCACCGCGTAGTACTTGCGGAAGATGTAGTACCAGCTCATGAAGGAGACGCCGGCAAGCAGCAGCATCACCGCCTGGACGACGGCGCTGGCGTTGAGGATCAGGTGCAGGATCGACAGGTCTTGCGTGACGTTCATTGCAGGGTCTCCAGCTGGGCGCGCAGCCAGTCGGGAATGGGAGCGGATTTGAATCGGGCGAAGTCGACGCAGACGATCTGCACCGTCGCCGTCGCCAGTTCGGTCCAGCTGCCGTCGGCCTCCTGCCGGCGGGCATGCTGGCGGAAGATGATCTGGCTGCGGCCGAGCTTGTCGACCTCCAGCCCGATCTGCAGCAGGTCGTCGAGGCGGCCGGGGCGCAGGTAGTCGATGTTGATGTTGCGCACGACGAAGACGATGTTGTGCTCGTCGATCAGGTTCTGCTGGTTGTGCCCGAGGTCGCGCAGCCATTCGGTGCGGCAGCGCTCGAAGAGGTCGAGGTACTTCGAGTGGTAGATGACGCCGCCGGCATCGGTTTCGGCGTAGTAGATGCGGGCCGGAATCGTGAAGGCGTTGGGCTTCTGTTCGTGCTTCATCGGTCGATTTTAACTTGGTGGTTGAGTATCTGTTTGTAACAGTTTGTTATTTCACGCTTCTTCGTTGTAGCGACGTAGCTTGCGCCAGAGCGAGACGCGGTCGATGCCGAGCAGTTGCGCGGCCAGCGCGCGGTTGCCGCCGGTATGCTCCAGTGCCTTCAGGATGTGCTCGCGCTCCAGTTCTTCCAGCGTCTTGAGCGCCGGTGCTTCGCCGGCCGCCGGTGCCGCCGGGTTGCCCAGCGTTTCCGGCAGCAGGTCGGCGCTCAGCGCATGGCCGGTGGCTAGTGCGACGCCGCGCTCGATCAGGCTTTCCAGTTCGCGCAGGTTGCCGGGGAAGCCGTAGGCGAGCAGGCGGTCGAAGGCCTCCGGGGCGATCTCGGAGACCGGCTTGCCCATGCGCTGTGCGGCGCGGGTGAGGAAATGCATGGCCAGCAGCGGGATGTCGCCGCGGCGCTTCCTGAGCGGCGGCAAGGTCAGGGTGACGACGGCCAGGCGGAAGAAGAGATCCTGGCGGTAGGCCCCTTCCTCGGCCAGCGCGGCGAGGTCCTGGGTGCTGGCGGAGATCACGCGCAGCGCCGCCTGCAGCGTCTGGTTGCTGCCCTGGCGCGAGAATTCGCCGTCCTGGACGAGGCGCAGCAGGCGCGGCTGCAGTGCCGCCGGCAGCGTCGCCACCTCGTCGAGGAAGAGGGTGCCGCCGGCGGCCGCCTCGACCGCGCCGGGCGTGCCGTCCTGGCCGAACAGTTCGGTGGCGAGGGCTTCCTCGGCGAGCGTGCCGCAGCTGACGGCGACAAAGGCGCCGCCGCGTCCGCTCTTCTCGTGGATGTGACGGGCCAGCGCCTCGCGGCCGGTGCCCTGCTCGCCGGCGATCAGCACGCCGCAGTCGGTGGCGGCGATGCCGTCGGCGGTGCCGAGTACGGCGAGCATCTCGGGGTTGCTGGAAATGATCCGCGGCGCCGTCGTCGCCTGGTCGAGCGCGGCCTTCAGCGAGGCGTTCTCGCGCTTCAGCGCCGCCTTCTGCGTCGCTTCGCCGACGATCTTCCTGACGTCGGGCAGGCGGAACGGCTTCTCGACGTAGTAGAAGGCACCGTTGGTCATCGCCTCGACCGCCGAGCTGGCGTTGGCGTGCGCGGTGATCATCACCACCTCGGTGTCCGGCCAGCGCTGCTTGGTCTGCCGCAGCAATTCGAGGCCGTCGATGCCGGGCATGCGCAGGTCGGTCAGCACCAGCTGGTAGCGGGCTTCGGCGAGCAGCGCCAGCGCCGCGGCGCCATCCTGCGCGCAGTCCACCTGGTAGCCCTCGCGCTCCAGCACGTGCGACAGGTTGCGACGGGCGATTTCCTCGTCGTCGACGACCAGGATGCGTCCTTTGTTCATGGCTATGCCTCCTGAAGGGCCGACCCGAAGGAGGCATGCGCCTCCTTGCGGGGCAGAGAACGAATGTGAGCGTGGGGGTACATCATTTCTCCGTTTTCTTGCGGTCGGGGATGTGCACGCTGAAGCGGCAGCCGTGGCCCGCTTCCGAATCGACGGAAACGCTGCCGCCGTGCTGGCCGACGATCTCGTGCACGATGAAGAGACCGAGGCCGGTGCCCTTGCCTACCGGCTTGGTCGAGAAGAAGGGGTCGAAGATGCGCGGCAGGTTTTCCGCGGCGATGCCGGGGCCGTTGTCTTCGACGGCGATCAGCGTGCCGGCGCCGTCCGCTCGCACTTCGCGCCGGGCCGTGATGCGGATTAGGCCGCCGGCGCCGATGACGCCGGCGGCGTTCTGCAGCAGGTTGATCAGCACCTGCTGGAAGCGCTGGCGGTCGACGTCGATCAGCAGGTTTTCAGGAATGTCGACGGCGATCGTCGCGTCGGTCGGCGTCAGGTTGCGGGTCAGCTGCAGCACCTCGTCGACCAGCGTGCGCACCGGCGTTTCGGCGCGCTCGTACTGCCGTTCGCGGGCGAAGTCGAGCAGCGTGCTGACGATGCGCTGGGCGCGCAGCACCTCGCCGTCGATCTGGGTCAGCAGGTCGTGGCGGATGTCTTCCGGCAGGTCGTCGATCTCCTCGATCAGGATCTGGCACGAGGTGGAGATGTTCGACAGCGGGTTATTGAGCTCGTGGGCGACGCCGGAGAGCATCGTTCCCAGCGCGACCAGCCTGGAGGAGCGGGTGATTGCTTTCTGCCGCTCGCCGAGTTCGTTCAGCGTGCGGTTGATGGCGTCGGTCAGCGAGCCGACCTCGCGGTCCTCCGAGGTGTGGTCGAGGCGGCCGGCTTCGCCGGTGGCGACGCGCGAAAGGCTGGTCTCGATCGTGCGTAGCGGCTGCACGACGCTGCGCGTGACCAGTACGCCGGCGGCGACGGCAAGCGCGATCGCGGCGAGGATGGTCCATTGCAGGTTGCGGTGGTGTGCGGCGACGGCGTCATCGAGCAGTTGGCGCGCTTCGGCGTCGAGCTTCTCGCCGAGCGACAGCATGCGCGAACCGGTGATCAAGAGTTCGTCAGTGACTTCGTCCGACACCCGGCCATGGCGGTCGGCGTTGGCCATCTCGATCAGCAGCTCGCGGTAGCGCTCCAGCGTTTCCGTGGCGCTGGCCTGGATCTCGGTGTCGGAAAGCTGCGGCGGCAGCTGCTTGAGCAGCGCCAGCGCGTTGTTGGCGCGCTCGATCGATTCGGCGAGGTCGCCGTTCTTGCGGTAGAGCAGGTAGTTCTTTTCCATCCGCCGTGAATAGCGGACCTCGTCGTGCAGGTCGGCGACGTGCTGCTGCTCGTTGATCTTGGTTTCCAGCCGGCGGAAGTCGATCAGTGAGCTGACGACGAGCGCGACGAAGAGCAGTCCGACCAGGCTGTAGCCGAACAGGATCTTGGCGTGCAGGGATTGCAGTTTTGGCATGGGCCGCTATTCTTCACGCAATCGTTGCGAAATGCAACAATTGTGTGACCGACTCGGCGCAGCCAAACCTCAGCGCTGCTGGCGGGCGAGGCGCAGGCGCTTGCGCAGCGCGCTGGCGGTGCGCAGCACCTGATAGTCCTGCAGCAAGGTCTCGTCGTTGGGCTGGCGGCGGGCAGCGGCGACCTCGGCGAGGCGTTTGCGGGCGTTGAGCGACACCGCCAGGCCGGCCGCCGAGCTGAGCGCCAGCGTGCCGATCAGCAGCGGAATGATCACGTTCGCCGAGCTGTGCCACAGGTAGTAGATCGCGCTCAGCGAGAAGGCTAGCAGCAGCATCCAGGTGATCACCGAGGTGACCGCGTCGTTGGCCTGCCGGCTGACGATCGAGTTGATCTGGATGACTGCGGCGCCGATGCCGACGCCGGAGGAAAAGATGATCAGCCCGAGGAGCAGGGCGTCGTCGCTTTGCAGAATCCACAGGTAGCCGCCGAGGAGTTGCTGCATCGTCGCTGGCCTTTCTAGCGGTTGTTCCAGAGGTCGTTCTGCGCGCCGTCCCGGCCGGGCGCATCGAGACCGAGATGGCGGTAGATCGCCGGCGTCGCGATACGTCCGCGCGGCGTCCGCTGCAGGTAGCCCTGCTGGATCAGGAAGGGTTCGAGGACGTCCTCGATCGTGTCGCGCGCCTCGCCGATCGCGGCGGCAAGGTTGTCGACGCCGACCGGGCCGCCGCCGAACTTGTCGATCACCGCCGACAGCAGCTTGCGGTCCATCAGGTCGAGGCCGGCGGCGTCGACGTCGAGCATCGACAGCGCCGCGTCGGCAATCGCCGAGGAGACGTTGCCGCTGCCCTTCACCTCGGCGTAGTCGCGCACGCGGCGCAGCAGGCGGTTGGCGATGCGCGGCGTGCCGCGCGAGCGGCGGGCGATCTCCAGCGCGCCTGCCGGTTCGGTGCTGACGTTGAGCAGTTGCGCCGAGCGCTTGACGATATGCGTCAGCTCGTCGGCCGAGTAGAACTCCAGCCGGGAGACGATGCCGAAGCGGTCGCGCAGCGGGTTGGTCAGCATGCCGGCGCGGGTGGTGGCGCCGACCAGCGTGAACGGCGGCAGGTCGAGCTTGACCGAGCGCGCCGCCGGGCCTTCGCCGATCATGATGTCGATCTGGAAATCCTCCATCGCCGGGTAGAGGATTTCCTCGACCACCGGGGAGAGGCGATGGATCTCGTCGATGAACAGCACGTCGTGCGGTTCGAGGTTGGTCAGGATGGCGGCGAGGTCGCCGGCACGCTCCAGCACCGGCCCCGAGGTCTGCCGCAGGTTGACGCCCATTTCCGCGGCGACGATGTGCGCCAGCGTCGTCTTGCCCAGTCCTGGCGGGCCGAACAGCAGTACGTGGTCGAGCGATTCGCCGCGGTTGCGCGCGGCCTGGATGAAGATCTCCAGCTGTTCGCGGATCTTCGCCTGGCCGACGTAGTCGGCCAGCCGCTTCGGGCGCAGCGCGCGCTCGATCGCGTCTTCCTGCGGCGACGCGGCGGCGGGGGAAATGATGCGCTCGGCGAATTTGTCGGTTTCGATCATGGCGCGATTCTACGTCGGCTCGGAGTAGTTGAGGTCGGCCGCCTTGTCGGCGATCCACTCGCGGATCAGCGTCTGGCCGAGCGCCAGCAGCGTCGGCCCGAGGAAGATGCCGATGAAGCCGAACACCAGCACGCCGCCGAAGACGCCGACGATGATCAGCAGCAGCGGCTGCGCCGCCGTGCGCGAAATGAGGATGGGCTTGATGAAGTTGTCGACGCTGGAGATGCCGAGCATGCCCCAGAGCAGCATGAACACCGCCCAGCCGGTCTGCCCCTGCCCGTAGAGCCAGAAGGCGGCGCCGCCCCAGATCAGCGTCGGGCCGATCACCGGCACCATGGCGAAGATGAAGGTGGCGAAGGTCAGCATCATCACGCCGGGGACGCCGGCGATCAGGTAGCCGATCATGCCGACCACTGCCTGCGCCGCCGCCGTGCCGATGATGCCGACCATGACGCCGGTGATCGTGTTGCGGGCGAGCTTGAGCATGCGCTCGCCGAGCGGGCCGCCGAGCTTGCGCGCGGCGGTCAGCAGCGCGTTGCCGTAGCTGTGCGCGTCGCGGAAGATGAAGAAGACGAAGAAGATCACCAGCAGCAGCTGCAGCAGGCCCTGCGCGGAAATCTTCACCGCCGTCAGCGCCAGCTTGCGCGCCGGGTCGACGAACTGCTGCAGCAGGCTGTTCAGTTCCTCGCGGCTGGCCGCGAGCGTGTGCCAGTACTCCTCGATGGCGCCGCCGACCAGCGGCAGGCGGACGAGCCACTGCGGCGGATCGGCCGGTAGGCCGTTCTCGATCAGCGGGCGCAGGTGCTGCGTGACCATGTCGATGCTGCCGGCCAGGTTGCCCGAGAGCAGGCTCATCGGGATCGCCAGCAACACGACCAGCAGCAGCGCCATGATCAGCGCGGCCAGCGTGTGCCGCTGGCGCAGCAGCGCCAGCAGGCGGGCGTAGAGCGGCCAGGTCGTTGTCGCAATGACGAGGGCGAACAGCAGCGTGCCGACGAAGGGCAGCAACACGGCGATGCAGCCGACGATCAACGCGGCGACGATGGCGAACTGGGCGTATTGCGTATGACGTGGCTGCATCGTTTCGCCTATGCCTTGGAGAGCGACTTCAGCGCCAGGCGGATGCCGTCGGAGGTGCCGATGTCGGCCGGCAGCGGCTTCATCGCCGACTGCGCCTCGCGCTCGTTGTAGCCGAGCGCCAGCAGCGCGTTGAGGATGTCGTGGCGGCTGTCGCCGGCGGCAGCCGTGGCGATCGCGGTCGGCACGGCGTCGGCGAGCTTGCCCTTCAGTTCGAGCAGCAGGCGTTCGGCGGTCTTCTTGCCGATCCCCGGCACCTTGGTCAGGCGGCCGGCCTCCTGCATCGCCACCGCGTGCGCGAGGTCGGCCACGGACAGGCCGGAGAGCACCGACAGCGCGGTGCGGGCGCCGACGCCGGAAATCTTCAGCAACTGACGGAAGGCGAAGCGCTCGGCCTCGCTGCCGAAGCCGTAGAGGAAATGGCCGTCCTCGCGCACCGCATGGTGGGTGAGCAGCGTCACCTTGTCGCCGGCGGCGGGCAGGTTGTAGAAGGTGCTCATCGGCACGTCGACCTCGTAGCCGACGCCATTGACGTCGACCAGGATCTGCGGCGGGTTCTTGGCGGCAAGGGTGCCGGTGAGGCGTCCGATCATTTCAGTTCGCTCAGTGAGGTGAGGCGGCCGCTCTTGCGGCGACCGGCAGAGGATAGCGCGCCGAGGCCCTGCCCGCCATGGGCGTGGGCAATGGCGCAGGCGAGCGCGTCGGCGGCGTCGGGCGAGGGTTCGCCGGGCAGCGACAGCAGCCGGCGCACCATGTGCTGCACCTGCTCCTTGGTGGCGCGGCCGTGGCCGACCACCGCCTGCTTGATCTGCATCGTGCCGTATTCGGCCACCGGCAGCCCGGCGCCGACCAGTGCGCCGATCGCGGCGCCGCGCGCTTGGCCGAGCAGCAGCGTGGACCACGGGTTCTTGTTCAGGAAGACCTCTTCGATCGCCGCCTGCGCCGGCGCGTAGGTGGCGACGATCTCGGCGATGCCGCGGCAGATGACGCCCAGCCGCTCCGGCAGTTCCATCTTCTGGTCGGTGCGGATGCAGCCGCTGGCGACGTAGGCGAGCTTGCTGCCTTGCGCATCGACGACGCCGAAGCCGGTGATGCGCAGGCCGGGGTCGATGCCGAGCAGGCGCAGCGGAGCGGGGGAGGCTGGGGCGGATGGCGGCATGGACGTCATTTTACGGGGGCGCCGGGGGCTGTCGTGCCGGTTTCGCGAATTTGATGCGAATTAAAGACCGTACAACTTGTAGGGTTTAGTGTGCAGCGCACAAATATCGGTACGGGAGGGGTTCCATGTTTTTGTTCGATCTGTTGTTCGGCAAGCGCGAGCAGGCGGCGCCTGCCCTTGCCGTCGCCGAGACGCCTGCGCAGGAAAGTGCTGCGCCGGGGACCGGCATCCATTACCACCCGGATCTGATCGGCAAGCTCACCGCCGACCATCAGGTGCTGCTCAAGCTGTTCAGCGAAACCAGCGTGGCTGCGGTACGTGGCGACGTCGTCGCCGCCGCCGCCCGGCTGGAGGAGTTCCGCGTCGCGCTGCAGAGCCATCTGCTGACCGAGAACATCCGCCTCTACGTCTACCTCCAGCACGCGCTGGTCGACGACGCCGCCAGCCGTGCGCTGATCCACGAATTCCGGCACGAGATGGACGGCATCGGCCGCGCCGTCGTCGATTTCCTCGGCAAGTATCGCGATCTGGCGGCGCATCCGGAGCGGGCCACCGAGTTCGGCGAGGAGCTGGCCGGCGTCGGCAAGGTGCTGGTCGAGCGCATCCGGCGCGAGGAAGCGACGCTCTACCCGCTCTACGCCGGGTAACTCTTCAAGTCTTGCGCGCCAGCCAGACGCCGCCCACCGCCAGCGCCATGCCGGCGAGTGCGGTGCCGGACAGCGTCTCGCCGAACAGCAGCCAGGCGACCAGCGCCGTCGTCGGCGGCGTCAGGTAGAACAGGCTGGCGACGTTGACCGCGCTGCCGGAGCGGATCAGCAGGTTCAAGAGGCTGACCGCGCCGAGCGACAGCACCAGCACCAGCCAGCCGAGTGCGAAGACGAACTGCGGTTCCCACGCAACGCGGAATTCGCCGAACAGCGCGATCGCCAGCGCGGTCAGCGCCGCCGTCGGCAGGAACTGGATGACCGAGCCGGTGCGCAGGTCGAAGCTCGGGCAGAAGCGCTTCTGGTAGAGCGTGCCGGCGGTGATCGCCAGCAGCGCGACGACGGCCGGGATCAGCATCGCGCCGAGCGGCGCATCGGCGCTGAATTTTCCCGAGACGACGAGAAAGACGCCGACGAAGCCGAGCGCCAGCCCGCCCCATTGCCGTGGCGTCACCTTTTCGCCGAGGAAGGCGCCGGCGCCGAAGGCGGTCAGCAGCGGCTGCATGCCGACCACCAGCGCGGTGATCCCGGCCGGCAGTCCGTGGCCGATCGCGACGAAGACGCCGCCGAGGTAGAAGGCATGCACCAGCACGCCGGAGACGCCGATGTGGAACCAGCGCCGGGCGTCGGTCGGCCACGGCGCCCGGGTCGCCAGCGCCAGCAGCGTCATCAGCCCGATCACGAAGCCGTAGCGGACGAGCAGGAAGGACAGCGGGTCGGCGTACGGCAGCCCGTACTTGGCGCCGATGAAGCCGGTGCTCCACAGGAAGACGAACAGGAAGGGGGCGATCTTCAGCAGCATGCGGGGTGAAGGTGGAAACGGTCTCGGCAAATGAAAAGCGGCGCCGGGGCGCCGCTTCTCCGGGTTGGTCAGGGTTCAGCTCATTCCTCGATGACGACGCTGGTGTAAACCTCCTGCACGTCGTCGAGCGCTTCGAGCACGTCGAGCAGCTTCTGCATCCTGACGCCGTCCTCGCCGGAAAGTTCGGTCTCGTTCTCGGCCTTCATCGTGACCTGGCCGAATTCCGCCGTGAAGCCGCCGGCTTCCAGCGCTTCCTTGACGTTCAGGTAGTCGCCGGGCGGGGTGATGACTTCGATCGAGCCGTCGTCGTTGGTCAGCACGTCCTCGGCGCCGGCCTCGATCGCCGCGTCCATCAGCTTTGCCTCGTCGGTGCCGGGGGCGAACAGCAACTGGCCGCAGTGCTTGAACTGGAAGGCGACGCAGCCGTCGGTGCCCATGTTGCCGCCGTACTTGTTGAAGGCGTGGCGGACTTCGGCGACGGTGCGCGTCTTGTTGTCGGTCAGGCAGTCGACCATCACTGCGGCGCCGCCGATGCCATAACCCTCGTAGCGGATCTCGACGTAATCGACGCCCTCAAGTTCGCCGGTACCCTTCTTGATCGCGGTGTCGATCTTGTCCTTGGGCATGTTGACCGCCTTCGCCTTGTCGATGGCGACGCGCAGGCGCGGGTTGAAGGAAGGGTCGCCGCCGCTCATCTTGGCGGCGACGGTGATTTCCTTGGCGATCTTGGAAAACGCCGCACCGCGCTTCTCGTCCTGACGACCCTTGCGGTGCTGGATGTTGGCCCATTTGGAGTGTCCGGCCATGCTGTACCTCGGCTGCTGCAAAGTGTTGATAGAATCGGCGAATTCTAGCACAGGCAAGGTTTTTCCCATGGTTCAGCCCCTCGTCATCGCCCGTCATGCGGGCACCGATCTCGCTCTCCTGCCCGCACTGGCCAACCGCCACGGCCTGATCACCGGCGCCACCGGCACCGGCAAGACGATCACGCTGCAGGTCCTCGCCGAGCGCTTCTCGGCGATCGGCGTGCCGGTGTTCATGGCCGACGTGAAAGGCGACCTTTCCGGCATCGCCGCCGCCGGCGTCGAATCGCCTAAGCTGGCCGAGCGCCTGAAATCGCTCGGCGTCGCCGACTGGGCGCCGGCGAAGTTCCCGGCGGCGTTCTGGGATGTCTTCGGCGAGGGCGGTCACCCGGTACGGGCGACCATCTCGGACATGGGGCCGATCCTGCTGGCGCGCCTGCTCAACCTCAACGACACGCAGGCCGGCGTGTTGCAGCTGGTGTTCAAGATCGCCGACGACCAGGGCCTGCTGCTGCTCGACCTCAAGGACCTGCGCGCGATGGTGCAGCACGTCGGCGAGAACGCGAAATCCTTTACCACCGAGTACGGCAACGTCTCGGCAGCGTCGATCGGCGCCATCCAGCGGGCGCTGCTGACCCTGGGCGAGCAGGGCGGCGAGGCCTTTTTCGGCGAGCCGATGCTCGATATCGCTGACCTGATGCAGACCGTCGACGGCAAGGGCGTCGTCAACATCCTCGCCGCCGACAAGCTGATGTCGAGTCCGCGGCTTTATTCGACTTTCCTGCTCTGGCTGCTCGCCGAGCTGTTCGAGCAGTTGCCGGAAGTCGGCGATCTGGAGAAGCCGAAGCTGGTCTTCTTCTTCGACGAGGCGCACCTGCTGTTCAGCGAGGCGCCGCCGGCGCTGCTGGAGAAGATCGAGCAGGTGGTGCGGCTGATCCGCTCGAAGGGCGTCGGCGTCTATTTCATTTCGCAGAACCCGCTCGACATTCCGGACAAGGTGCTCGGCCAGCTCGGCAACCGCGTCCAGCATGCGCTGCGGGCCTTCACGCCGCGCGACCAGAAGGCGGTGAAGACCGCCGCCGAGACTCTCCGGGCCAACCCGGCCTTCGACGCGGCGGCGGCGATCACCGAACTCGGCGTCGGCGAGGCGCTGGTGTCCTTCCTCGACGAGAAGGGGCGGCCGAACGTCGTCGAACGCGCGTTCATCCTGCCGCCGGCGTCGCGGATCGGGCCGCTGTCAGCCGACGAGCGGCAGGCGGTGGTCGCCGGCTCGCTGGTCTATGGCGTCTATGAAAAGGCGGAAGACCGCGAATCGGCCTACGAGAAGCTGAAGGCGCGCACGGACGCGGCGCAGGCCGAACCGGCGCCGGCCGCAGACGCCGCTGCGCCGTCCGGCGGCGGCTTCCTCGACGGCCTCGGCAGCATCTTCGGCGGCGCCAAGCCTGCCGGCAGAACCCCTGCCCGCGGCCGCGAAGGCGTGCTCGAAGCGGCGGTGAAGAGTGCCGCCCGCGCCATCGGCTCGCAGGTCGGCCGCGAGATCATTCGCGGCGTGCTCGGGTCGATCCTCGCCGGCGCTGACCGGCCGTCGCTCGCTGCGTCGCGCCGACGGGCCGGCTAGGGCGGCGCGGGCGCCTTCGCTGCCGCCTGCGCGCGCCGCAGCTGCGTTTCGGTTTCCAGGGTGATCGCCTGGGCGGTCGACGCATCGACGAGGACGCCGATGCTGCGCCGGGCGATGACGCGCATGCGGGTCGTCGTCGGCGTCAGTGCGTCCAGCTCGATCTCGATCGACAGATCGCCGGCATAGGCCCAGATCGTGCGGTTGTCCCCATGCGCGTCGATCGTGAATACCCCGATCTCCATCAGGCCGAGCGCCGCCTCGGCGGCATCGAGAATGTCCGGCAGCGGCCTGACGAAGGTTTTCGACGCGTAGCCGCTGATCTGGTGGCTGATGCCGATGTTGGCGCCGACGCCGAGCATGGTCACGGCCAGCGTATTGCAGCCCTGGAACAAGGGGGCGCTCAGCGCCAGCAGCCAGAGGATTGGCGCGGAAGCGATGGAGTGGGCGGGATGGTTGTGCATGGACGGCCCGGGAGCAATGGCGCGCGCCATTGTCTCGCCGCCGCCGGCCGGCATGATGGGCGGCGGGCGCGGCAATGGCCGGAAGTCGTGTCAGGTTAGAAACGGGGCCGCGCCGGAGGTTCAGGCGGTCGGACGTAATCCCGGCCGGGTGGTTTGCCGCGCCGGGCGCTGCGCATCGTGGCGGCGCCCTTGCCCGCCGCAGAAAGCTGCAACTCCGCCCCGACGCTGCAGCAGCAGCGGGTTCAGGCCTTCTTCAGGAAACAGGCCTTCAGCATGAAGTTGCCGGCATCCATCTTGCAGTCGACCTCGTGGTCGCCATCACCGACGAGGCGGATGCTTTTCACCTTGGTGCCCTGCTTCAGCGTCGTCGACGAACCCTTCACTTTCAGGTCCTTGATCAGCACCACGGCGTCGCCGTCCTGCAGCACGTTGCCGTTGGCGTCGCGGACGATGCGGCCCTCGTCACCGGCACCGGCGGCAGCTTCCGCTGCCGGCCACTCGAAACCGCAGTCGGCGCAGACGTAGTTGGCGCCGTCCGGGTAGGTGTTCTCCAGGGTGCATTGTGGGCAGGGTGGGGTGGTGGACATGGCGGCTTCCTGAGGGCGGATGGGAATCAGGGGACTGATTATAGCAGCCGGCCGGGATGCCCTTCCGGCTGGCGGGCGGCAGGAAGTGCTCGGCAGCGGCGGAAAATCCGGGCAAGATGGGAACCTTCTACTGTCTGCCCTCACGATCATGGCCAAACCAAACTACCAATTCGAAAAGCGTCAGCGCGATCTGGCAAAGAAGGCCAAGCAGGAAGAGAAACGCCGCCAGAAGCTCGCCGGCAAGTCGGCCGCCGCCGGTGAGGGCGAGCCGGAAGCTGCCGATGCGGCCAGCGAATCCTCGGCCGAAACCTCGTCGGACGAGGTCAAGCCAGACGCCTGATTTGCTCCGGCGACTCGGGTAATCGTCGCGCCGGTCCGGCGCGGCGCGAAATTTTCGTAGGGTCGGGGCTTCCGGGCGGCTATCATGCGCGACCCTCAGGAAAGTCTCGCCCATGATCACCCTCAAGAACGTTGTCCTGCGCCGTGGCGCCAAGGTGCTGCTCGACAACGCCAACGTCACGCTCAATCCCGGCGAAAAGGTCGGCCTGGTCGGCCGCAACGGCGCCGGCAAGTCAACGTTGTTCGGCCTGTTGAACGGCACCCTGCACGAAGACGCCGGCGACTATTCGATCCCGGCGCAGTGGCGCATGGCGCAGGTGGCGCAGGATATGCCGGAGACCGAGCAGAGCGCGACCGCCTTCGTCGTCGAGGGCGACATCGCGCTGCTCGCGGCGCAGGCCGAGGTGGCCGCGGCGGAAGCTGCCGACGACGGCATGCGCATGGCGCACGCCTACATGGAGCTGCACGACGCCGGCGCGCACGATGCCGAAGCCCGTGCGCAGGCGCTGATCCTCGGCCTCGGCTTCAAGGTCTCCGAACTCGACAAGCCGGTGAACAGCTTCTCCGGCGGCTGGCGCATGCGCCTGCAACTGGCGCGCGCGCTGATGTGCCCGTCCGACCTGCTGCTGCTCGACGAGCCGACCAACCACCTCGACCTCGACGCGCTGGTCTGGCTGGAAGCCTGGCTGAAGCGCTACGCCGGCACGCTGATCGTGATCAGCCACGACCGCGAGTTCCTCGACTCGATCACCTCGGTGACGCTGCACATCGACAACGCCAAGCTGGTCCGTTACGGCGGCAACTACAGCACCTTCGAGGACATGCGCGCCGAGCAGATGCTGCTGCAGCAGGCGGCGATGGCCCGGCAGCAGGACAAGATCGCCCATCTGCAGTCCTTCATCAACCGCTTCAAGGCCAAGGCCAGCAAGGCCAAGCAGGCGCAGAGCCGGGTCAAGGCGCTGGAGCGCATGGAGAAGATCGCGCCGGTGCTGGCCGATGCCGAGTTCAGCTTCGAATTCCAGGAGCCGATCAACCTGCCCAACCCGATGCTGTCGATGGTCGATACCGTGATCGGCTACCCGCCGCCCGAAGAGGCGCCGACTGGCACGCCGTCGACGGTGATCGTGCGCAACATCAACCGCTCGGTGCAGGCCGGCCAGCGCATCGGCATCCTCGGCGCCAACGGCCAGGGCAAGTCGACGCTGGTGAAGACCATCGCCCGCGCGCTGGCGCCGATCAGCGGCGAGGTCACCGAAGGCAAGGGGCTGAACATCGGCTACTTCGCGCAGCAGGAGCTTGACGTGCTGCGCCCGCGCGACACGCCGCTGGAACACATGATCCGGCTGGCCAAGGAAACCATCGCCGCCGGCCGCAGCGGCAAGGTGGCCGGGCGCGAGCAGGACCTGCGCACCTTCCTCGGTACCTTCAACTTCAGCGGCGACATGGTCAAGCAGCCGGTCGGCACGATGAGCGGCGGTGAAAAGGCGCGGCTGGTGCTGTGCATGATCGTCTGGCAACGGCCGAACCTGCTGCTGCTCGACGAGCCGACCAACCACCTCGACCTGTCCACGCGCGAAGCGCTGGGCGTTGCGCTCAACGAGTTCGAAGGCACGGTGATGCTGGTTAGCCACGACCGCGCTCTGCTGCGCTCGGTCTGCGACGAATTCTGGCTGGTCTCGCGCGGCGGCATCGCACCGTTCGAAGGCGATCTGGAAGACTACCAGCGCTACCTGCTCGACGAGGCGAAGCGGGTGCGGGAAGAGGCGGCGCTGGCGGCTTAGGTTTGGGGTCGTCAGTCTTGTGACTGTTCACGCGCCGGCGAGCATTTCCGCCAGTGCGGTCAGCGGCAGCGCTTCGATGTCTTCTGCCAGCGGATAGCGTTCGCTGCCCGGATAGACGACGAATTTCCGTTCCGGCGCGAGGTCGGCACAGGCGGCGTGGAAGCCGCGTTCGAGTTTTGGCGACAGGCTGCGTTTGATTTCGATCGCCCAGCGGCGGTCGTCGGGCCAGACCAGCAGCAGGTCGACCTCGGCGCCGCCGGAGCTGCGGTAGAAGTGCGCGGCGACGCCCTCCGGGGCGGCGGCGATCAGGTTCTCGACAACGAAGCCTTCCCAGCTTGCGCCAACGACCGGGTGCGAGAGCAAGGCGTCCTGGTCGGCGATGCCGAGCAGGGCGTGCACCAGGCCGCTGTCGCGCACGTAGACCTTGGGCGACTTGACCAGGCGCTTGCCGAGGTTGTCGTGCCATGGCTGCAGGCGGCGGACGAGCAGCAGGTCGGCGAGCAGGTCGAGGTAGCCGGCGACGGTCTTGCCGTCGACGCCGAGGTTGCGCGCGAACTGGGCGGTGTTGAGCAGGCCGCCCTGATGGTGGGCGAGCATGGTCCAGAAGCGGCGCAATGTTTCGGCGGCGATGCGCGGGCCGAATTGCGGGATGTCGCGTTCCAGATAGCTGCGGATGAAATTCTGCCGCCAGCGCAGGCTTTTCTGGTTGCTGCCGGCGAGCAGGCTTTCCGGAAAGCCGCCGCGCAGCCAGAGTTGGTCGGCCGGCAGGTGCCGGGTTTCGAGTGCGTCGAACGGCCCGAGTTCGAGATAGGCGATGCGGCCGGCGAGGGTTTCGCCGGACTGCTTGAGCAGGTCGAGTGCGGCCGAGCCGAGCAGCAGGTACTGCCCGCTGCGGTGCCCGGCACGGCGGGCGCGGTCGATCAGGCCGCGCAGGATGGGGAAGAGGCCGGGGGCACGGTGCACCTCGTCGAGAATCACCAGCCGGTGCTGCTGTTCGGCAAGGTAGAGCTCGGCTTGCGCGAGCCGGGCGCGATCCTGTTCGGACTCCAGATCGAGATAAAGCGCATTCAGCTTTTCGCCGAGTTCCAGTGCCAGCGTCGTTTTTCCGGACTGGCGTGGGCCGAGCAGCGCCACGGCCGGCATGTCGGCCAGCGCTTCGGAGACTTTTTCGGTCAGGCGACGTTTTATCATCCTTGCAATTCTGGAGTTTTGTTCCTTGTTTTGCAAGGATGTTCGGGTGTGGCCGGGATGCCCATATTGGGCGGCTATATGCCCGTTATGGGCATGCGGGCCGGAGTTCGCTAAGCCGGCCGTGCTTCCAGGCTGTCGACCAGTGCCGCGGCGAAACCCGACAGCGCCGCCCGTTTCCGCACGCATACCTGCAAATCCCGCTGCGCCCACGGCTCGTCGAGTTCGACCACCGTCGGCGGTTCGCGCAGGCCGCCGCTGGGCACCGCGCTCTTCGGCACCAGGCCGAGGCCGACGCCGGTGCCGACCATGCGGCAGACGGCCTCGAAGCTCCGCACCTGGATGCGCACGTTGAGGTGGCGGCCGAGGGCGGCAGCGGCGTTCATCGTGAAGGTGTGGATCGCCGAACCGGCGTGCAGCATCACGAAGGGGTGGTCGAGCACGTCGGCGAAGCGGGTGCTCGCCTTGGCCGCCAGCGGGTGGGCGGCGGGGGTGATCAGCACCAGGCGGTCGGCGCGGTAGGGGATCAGCTCGACCTCGGCGCCTTCGACGCGCTCGGCGACGACGCCGACCTCGACCTCGCCGCGGGCGACGGCCATGACGATCTCCGGGCTGGTGTGTTCCTCCAGCGTGACGCTGACCTGCGGATTGGCGCGCAGGAAACCGGCGAGGTCGTCCGGCAGGAAGCTGTGCGTCGCATGCGTGTTCGCCCACAACGCGACGTGGCCGCGCACGCCGGCGGCAAACGGGGCGAGGTCGGCGTGCATCTGTTCGAGCTGGGCGAACACCTGCCGCGCATGGCGCAGCAGCGCCTCGCCGGCGCGGGTGAGTTCGACGCCGCGCGCGCGGCGGATGAACAGTGGCGTGCCGAGCGCCGCTTCCAGCTGCTGCAGGCGGTGGCTGGCCGACGACGGCGCCAGGTGCGCGCGCTCGGCGCCGCGGGTCAGGTTGTGCGCCTCGGCGACGGCGACGAAGAGGCGGAGGTCGGTCAGGTTGTAGCGCATCGTTCGGATATTACGAATTCACTGCTGCGATAATAGCAATTGTCGGTGGCCTGTGTGACCCATCATTATTGAGCCTGTGTTTTATTGGCAAAGCCGCAGGTTGCTTCATGATTTCGCAGAAAACGCACACTCTTCCCGTTCGCCCGAATTTCGCCGCCGTCCTCATGCCCTGGAAACACTGGTCCGCCGAACGCCTCGGCATCGCCCTCGCCGTGCTGGCGGCGCTCGGCTTCTCGTTCAAGGCGATCTTCGTCAAGCTGGCCTACGCCGCGGCGCCGGTCGAGGCGGTGACGCTGCTCTCCTTGCGCATGGTCTTCGCGCTGCCGGTCTTCCTGTGGATCGGCTTCACCGCCAGCCGCTCGGCGCCGCCGCTGACGCGCCGCGACTGGGGCATGCTGGTCGCGCTCGGGCTGCTCGGCTACTACGCGTCGAGCATGCTCGACTTCCTCGGCCTGCAGTACATCTCGGCCGGCCTCGAACGGCTGATCCTGTTCACCTACCCGACGCTGACCGTGCTCATCGGCGTGCTGTTCATGGGCCAGGCGCTCGAGAAGCGGCAGCTCGGCGCGCTCGTGCTGTCCTACGCCGGCATCGGCCTGGCCTTCGCCCACGACCTGCAGATCGCCGGCGACATGCGCACGGTGCTGATCGGCGCCGCTTTTGTCTTCGGCTCGGCACTCACGTACGCGATGTACAGCGCCGGCGCCGAACCGGCGATCCGGCGGCTGGGTTCGGCGCGCTTCGCGGCGCTGGCGATGCTGGTGTCGACGGCGGCGACGCAGGTGCATTTCTTCGCCGCGCAGCCGCTGTCGGCGCTGGTGCAGCCGCTGCCGGTCTACGCCTACGGCGCAGCGATGGCGCTGTTCTCGACCGTGCTGCCGGTGCTCTGGCAGTCGGCGGCGATCCGCCGCATCGGCTCGGCGCGGGCGGTGCTGATCGGCACGCTGGGGCCGGTGCTGACCATCTTCTTCGGCTGGTGGCTGCTGGCGGAGCCGATCTCGGCGGCGCAGCTGGCCGGTGCCGGGCTGGTGCTGGCCGGCGTGCTGCTGGTCAGCCGGCGGCGTCCGTCGCCGTCGCCCGCCACTGCCGCCTGATCTCGGCTGGTTTCACCGTCGCCGCCCGTGCGCGCAACTGCCCGCAGCCGCCGTCGACGTCCTGCCCGGCGGAGTTGCGCAGCTTGGTCAGGATGCCGCGCCGGTGCAGCGTGCGCAGCATTTCGGCGGCGCGCTCGCGGTCCGGACGGTGGAAGCCGAGGCCTTCGTTCTCGTTGTACGGGATCAGGTTCATCACGGCGCACTTGCCCTTGAGCAGGCGGACGATGCCGTCGATCTCGGCGGCGTTGTCGTTCACGCCGGCGAGCAGCGTCCACTGGTACTGGATCGGGTAGCCGCTGGCGCGCGCCCAGGCTTCGCCGCGCGCGACCAGTTCCTCGATGCCAATCTGCGGCGCGCGCGGCAGCAGCTGCGCGCGCAGCGCGGCGTCGGTGGTGTGCAGCGACAGCGCCAGCGCCGGGCGCACGTCGCCCACCTGCAAGGATTCCAGCTTGTCGAAGACACGCCGGTCGCCGACCGTCGACAGCACCAGGTTCTTGTGGCCGATGCCGCCTTCGCTGCCGAGCAGGTCGATCGCGGCGAAGACGTTGTCGAGGTTGTGCGCCGGTTCGCCCATGCCCATGAAGACCACCTTCTTCACCGGCCGCCGCTGCCGGCCGAGCACCACCTGGGCGACGATCTCGGCGCTGCCGAGCTGGCGCAGCAGGCCGTCGCGGCCGGTCATGCAGAAAGTGCAGCCGACCGCGCAGCCGACCTGCGTCGACACGCACAGGCCGTCCTTCAGCAGCAGCACGCTCTCCACCATCTGCCCGTCGGGGAGGTCGACCAGCAGGCGCGCCGAGCCATCGTCGCCGGGGTGTTCGGAGCGCACGCGGGCGAGCTCGTCGAGCTCCGCCGCCAGCGCCGGCAGCGCCTCGCGCACCGCCAACGGCAGCACGTCCTCGGCGCGGCGCGGGCCGGCCGTCAGCGGCTGCGCCTGCAGCCAGGCGCGCAGCACGCGCGCCTCGTGACCGGGCTTGGCGCCGAGGTCGCGCAGGCGCTGACGGAGGGTTTCGATGCGCATCGCGGAGTCGGGCTCAGGCGGCGGCGAGCCGCCACAGCGAGGTCTTCTCGGCGACGCGCGCGAGGTACAGCGGGTCGCTCGGGTCGGACGCCTTCTTGTGCGTCGGCCGCGTGTCGTGGCGGGCGACCAGCTTCAGCCCGGCGCCCTCGATCAGCGCCAGCACTTCGCCGCGCTTCCTGAGGCCGAGGTGCTCGGCGAAGTCGGAGAGGATCAGCCAGCCCTCCCCCTTCGGCGTGAGATGCTCCTTCAGCCCGGCGAGGAAGCCCTTCAGCATGCGGCTGTCCGGGTCGTAGACGGCGCCCTCGATCGGCGCCGCGACCTTGCCCGGCAACCAGGGCGGGTTGCAGACGATCAGCGGCGCGCGACCTTCCGGGAAGAGGTCGGCGTCGACGACCTCGACCTGCTTGTCCAGCCCGAGGCGCCCGATGTTCTCGCGGGCGCAGGCCAGCGCGCGCGGGTCGCGGTCGGTGGCGACCACGCGCTGCACGCCGCGGCGGGCGAGCAGCGCGGCGAGGACGCCGGTGCCGGTGCCGATGTCGAAAGCCAGTTCGGTCGAAGGCAGGTGCGCCTCGGCGACGAGGTCGACGTATTCGCCGCGCACCGGCGAAAAGACGCCGTAATGCGGATGGATGTGTTCGCCGAGCGCCGGAATCATGACGCCCTTCTTGCGCCATTCGTGGGCGCCGATCAGCCCCTGCAGTTCGCGCAGCGAGACCACCGAGGGTTCGCCGTCGGCTTCGCCCCAGGCTTCGCTGCAGGCGGCGGTGACGTCCGGCGCGCGGCGCAGCGGGATGGCGTAGTCGCCGGCGAGCGGGATCAGCAGGAGGCCGAGCGTGCGCGCGCGCTGCGCCTGCGCCATGCGGTGCTGGTGGAAGGCTTCGGTGATGCCGGCGGCCTTCTTCGCCTTCTTCTCGGCGCGCCGGCCCATCGCTTGCAGCAGCTGGCGGGCGTTCTGGAAGTCGCCGCGCCATAACAGCGCAGTGCCTTCGCAGGTGAGCCGGTAGGCCTCGTCGGCCTTGGTCTGGTCGTCGGCGATGACGACGCGCTTCGGCGGCGGCGCGCCGGCTTCCGAGCGCCAGCGGGCCGAGCGTACCTCGCCGTTTTCTTCCCAGTGCAGGGTCGGGGTGGAAGCGTTCACGGCTTGGCTTTCTGTCGGGGTTGAAGGATCTTCGGGGACTTCGGGGGCTTCGCCGGCTTGCGGGCGCGTACCGCCGCGGCCAGCGCTTCCTGCGCCCACGGCCGCATTCCGGCCGGCGTTTCCATCGCCTCTTCCGGCACCGTCCAGTAGTTCATCGTCTCCATCCGGCCGTCCTTCTTCGCATAGCGGAACGGTTCGCCGCCGGCCGCGCGGAAGCGTCCGGCGGAGTCGGCGTCGGCCTTCAGGTACAGCGTCTCGTCGACGACGATGGCGAAGAACAGCTCGTCGCAGTAGAAGCCCCAGCCGCCGAACATGGCCTTGCTGCGGATGTGGCCGAGCGGGGCGAATAGCTCGCTGGCGTGGATGACCAGTTCGGGGACGGGACGGGGCATGCTTCAGGCGATCTGCAGCCGCTTGCAGATCTCGGTGGTCAGCGCCGCCTGGTTCATGCAATAGAAGTGCAGGCCGGGGGCGCCGCCCTTGAGCAGCTTCGCGCACAGCTCGGTGACGACGTCGAGGCCGAAGGCGCGGATCGACTCGGCGTCGTCGCCGAAGCCCTCGAACTTCTTGCGCATCCAGCGCGGGATCTCGGCGCCGCAGGCGTCCGAGAAGCGCGCCAGCTTGGAGAAGCCGGCGATCGGCATGATGCCGGGGACGATCGGGATGTCGACGCCGCGCGCGCGCACCGCGTCGACGAAGTGGAAGTAGGCGTCGGCGTTGTAGAAATACTGGGTGATCGCCGAGTTGGCGCCGGCCTGCACTTTCTTCACGAAGGCGGCCAGGTCGTCTTCCGGCGAGCGCGCCTGCGGGTGCCATTCGGGGTAGGCGGCGACTTCGATGCTGAACAGGTCGCCGGTCTCGGCGCGGATGAATTCGACCAGCTCGTTGGCGTAGCGGAACTCGCCGGCGTCGGCCATGCCCGACGGCAGGTCGCCGCGCAGCGCGACGATGCGGCGGATGTCGGCGCCCTTGTATTCGTCGAGGATGGCGCGGATGCTTTCCCGCGTCGAGCCGATGCACGACAGGTGCGGCGCGGCGGAGAGGCCTTCGCCGGCGATCTCGCGGACGATGGCGAAGGTGCGCTCGCGGGTCGAGCCGCCGGCGCCGTAGGTGACCGAGAAGAACGCGGGCTGCAGCGCCGCCAGTTTGGCGCGCGTGACGCGCAGCTTGTCGATGCCTTCCGGCGTCTGCGGCGGGAAAAATTCGATGGAGATTTCGACTTGGTTCATGCGAATTCCAGTGGGGACAGTCATTTGTTGCCGGCGCTGGCCAGCAGCGAGCTCAGGATCCAGGCGATGACGCTGTAGGCGATGGCGCCGAAGAAGGCGACCCAGAAGCTGTCGACGCGGAAGCCCGAGAGGATCGAGCCGACGAACCAGAACAGCAGGCCGTTGATGACGAGGATGAAGAAGCCGAGCGTCAGCAGCGTCACCGGCAGCGTCAGCAGCACCAGCAGCGGGCGGAGAACGGCATTGACCAGGCCGAGGAGCAGGGCCGCGATCAATGCCGAGGCGAACGAGTCGACGTGGATGCCGGGCAGCAGGTAGGCCACGGCCAGCAGTGCCGCCGCGTGCAACAGCCAGAGAAGCAGCAAGCGCATGGCCTATCCTTTCGTCCGGTGGGCCGCTTAGTAGCGGTAGTGCTCGGCCTTGTACGGACCTTCGATCGGCACGCCGATGTAGGCGGCCTGGTCCGGACGCAGCGTCGTCAGTTGCGCGTTGAGCTTCTTCAGCTGCAGGCGGGCGACCTTCTCGTCGAGGTGCTTGGGCAGCGTGTAGACGCCGACCGGGTAGTCGGCGGTGCGCGTGAACAGCTCGATCTGGGCGATCGTCTGGTTGGCGAACGACGAGGACATCACGTAGGACGGGTGGCCGGTGCCGCAGCCGAGGTTCACCAGGCGGCCCTTGGCCAAGAGGATGATGCGCTTGCCGTCGGGGAAGATCACGTGGTCGACCTGCGGCTTGATCTCTTCCCACTGGTACTTCTCGATCGAGGCGACGTCGATCTCGTTGTCGAAGTGGCCGATGTTGCAGACGATCGCCTGGTCCTTCATCTTCACCATATGGTCATGGGTGATGACGTGGAAGTTGCCGGTGGTGGTGACGAAGATGTCGGCCTTGTCGGCGGCGTATTCCATGGTGACGACGCGGTAGCCTTCCATCGACGCCTGCAGTGCGCAGATCGGGTCGATCTCGGTGACCCAGACCTGCGCCGACAGCGCACGCAGCGCCTGCGCCGAGCCCTTGCCCACGTCGCCGTAGCCGCAGACGACGGCGACCTTGCCGGCGATCATCACGTCGGTGGCGCGCTTGATGCCGTCGACCAGCGACTCGCGGCAGCCGTAGAGGTTGTCGAACTTGGACTTGGTGACCGAGTCGTTCACGTTGATCGCCGGGAACTTCAGGTCGCCGCGCTGGTGCATCTGGTACAGGCGATGCACGCCGGTGGTGGTCTCTTCGGTGACGCCCTTGATCTGTGCCAGGCGCGTCGAGTACCAGGTCTTGTCGGTTTCGAGTTTGGCCTTGATCGCGGCGAAGAGGATGGTCTCTTCTTCGGAGCCCGGCTTGGCCAGCACCGAGATGTCCTTCTCGGCCTTGGCGCCGAGGTGCAGCAAGAGCGTCGCGTCGCCGCCGTCGTCGAGGATCATGTTCGAGAAACCGCCATCGGCCCATTCGAAGATGCGGTGGGTGTAGTCCCAGTAGTCGACCAGGGTCTCGCCCTTGACCGCGAAGACCGGGATGTTCTGCGCGGCGATGGCGGCGGCGGCGTGGTCCTGCGTCGAGAAGATGTTGCACGAGGCCCAGCGGACTTCGGCGCCGAGCGCGGTCAGCGTCTCGATCAGCACGGCGGTCTGGATGGTCATGTGCAGCGAGCCGGTGATGCGCGCGCCCTTGAGCGGCTGGCTCTTGGCGAATTCTTCGCGGATCGCCATCAGACCGGGCATTTCGGTCTCGGCGATGCGGATTTCCTTGCGGCCCCAGTCGGCGAGGCCGAGGTCGGCGATAACGTAGTCCTTGAATTCAGCCACAGTAAGCTCCTTATGAACTGTGGCCGGGGAGGGAGGCGTGACGCTGGTGGTGCGGCTCACTTCGCCCCCTGCGCCCGGCAGGGTTGGTCAGTGAGCGCCGTTTTGAACCGAGCCTGGGGGGGACCGGTTGTCCAACCCCTGCAGCGCTCCTCGGATAAGCCGCGGATTATACGTGATTTTGCAGGCTCAGTCGCCAGTTGCCGCGGCACTTGTTGCAGCAGGCGATGGCCCGGGTTTCGTCGGCCGTCTCGTCGGTACAGGGCGTGACGATGTCGAAGCGCCCGTAGGCGCCGCAGTGCGGGCAGGTGGCTGCCTGGCCGACGGCCTCGGCGCAGCGGAGGGTCCGGAAGTAGCGTCGGTAGGACTTCCATGCACCGATTGCACTGAATGCCGCGCCGACAATCAGTGGCAGTCGCTGCGCCTGGACCAGCGTCTCATTGTGCGTTTCGAACAGCGCCAGGGCGAGCACCATGGCCAGGAAGCAGGTAATCAGCCACAGGTGCGCTTCGATCAGCGTGCGTTCGTACCAGCGGCGGAATCCCAGCGTGCGTAAGGAAACAACGGTGTCCATGGCGGACCCTCCATGCCGAAGCTTCAGCATAGACGGCGGCGGGGAAAAGCAAAGTGCGGCAAAGCGCGATGGCCGGGAGCCTGTCCGTTGGCCTTGCCGCGGGCAGCGAGCCCCGAACGAGGCGGGTCAGCGCATCTCGGCGATGGCGCTCCCAGCCCACAGTTCGTCGAGGTCGGGGATGTTCCATTTGGCCGGGTCTTCGCGGCCGGCGATCTTGTCCTGGACGCCGGGGCGGGAGAGGTCGATCTCTTCCGGGCGGATGCGGGCGTTCGCCTTGGTCGAGAAGAAGACCTTGACCTTCGGCGCCAGCAGAGACTTTCCGGATTGTTCGGTGACGACGCCGAGGCGTCCGGATTCGAGGCGGACCAGCGAGCCGGTCGGGTAGATGCCGACGCTCTTCACGAAGGCCTGGAAGATGGTCTCGTCGAAGTGCCCCTTGGTCCATTCGGCCATCTTGCGCAGCGACTCGGCCGGGTCCCAGCCGGCCTTGTACGGACGGTTCGAGGTGATCGCGTCATAGACGTCGCAGACCGCGCCCATCTTGGCGAAGCGGCTGATCTGGTCGGCTTTCAGGCCTTTCGGGTAGCCGCTGCCGTCGGTCTTCTCGTGGTGATGCAGGCAGACGTCGAGCACCGCCTCGGGGACGCCGCTGCCCAGTAGCAGCGCCGCATGGCCGAGCTCCGGATGCTTCTTGACGATGGCGAATTCCTCGTCGGTGAGCTTGCCCGGCTTGTTCAGCACCTCGCCCGGGATCATCGCCTTGCCCAGGTCGTGCAGCAGTCCGGCCAGCCCGGCCTGCCGCGTCTGCTGCTCGTCGAGGCCGAGCTGGCGCGCCAGCGCGATCATCAATGCGCAGACGGCGACCGAGTGCATGTAGGTGTAGTCGTCGGCGGTCTTCAGCCGGGCTAGGCTGATCAGCGCGCCGGGGTTGCGCGCCACCGAATTGGAGATTTCCTCGACCAGCGGCGCGCAGTCTTCGGCGCTGACCGCGTTGCCCATGCGCGCCTCCTGGAACATCGAGACAACGGCCTGCTTCGACTTGGCGCAGATGCGCGCGGCGCGTGCGGCCTCTTCGCGCATCGTCGCCTTCTGCTGCACGGCCGGTGCGGCGGCGGCAGCGGCTGCCTGCAGTTCGCGCTCGACCTCGGCCTCGCTCGCTTCGCGCGAGACGCCGGTGGTGGCGTCGAGGCCCTTGGCGACGTCGATCCACACCTCGCGGATGCTGCTGGCGCGGATCGCCGCGATATCCGCCGCATCCCTGATGACAAACCTTGTCCGCCAGAACGGATGCTCCATCCACGAGCCGCAGAACTCGTGCAGGTGCATGCCGAGGGTCAGTTGGTCGACGCTGATTTTCTTGAGCATGGGGCCATTATGCCCCGCCCGTAAATCCCTGAAAATACAAAGGGAGCCGAGGCTCCCTTTGTGTCTGCAACGTGGCCGGAACGTGACCGGCTTGTGGCGGTTTACAGCCCGGCGTCGGCCTTCAGCGCGGCGGCCTTGTCGGTGCGCTCCCAGGTGAATTCCGGCTCGTCGCGGCCGAAGTGGCCGTAGGCGGCGGTCTTCGAGTAGATCGGGCGGAGCAGGTCGAGCGACTGGATGATGCCCTTCGGGCGCAGGTCGAAATGCTTGCCGATCAGCGCGACGATGCGCTCGTCGGCGATCTTGCCGGTGCCGAAGGTATTGACCATCAGCGACACCGGCTTGGCGACGCCGATGGCGTAGGCGACCTGCACTTCGCAGCGGTCGGCCAGGCCGGCGGCGACGACGTTCTTGGCGACGTAGCGGGCGGCGTAGGCGGCCGAGCGGTCGACCTTGGACGGGTCCTTGCCGGAGAAGGCGCCGCCGCCGTGGTGCGCGGCTCCGCCGTAGGTGTCGACGATGATCTTGCGGCCGGTCAGGCCGCAGTCGCCGTGCGGGCCGCCGACGACGAAGCGGCCGGTCGGGTTGATCAGGAAGCGCGTGTGTTCGGTGAGCATGTCCTTCGGCAGCACCGGCTTGATGATCTCCTCGATCACCGCCTCGGCGAGATGGTCGTGCGAAACCTCCGGGCTGTGCTGCGTCGACACGACGACGGTGTCGATCGCCACCGGCTTGCCGTCGATGTACTTCACCGTCAGCTGGCTCTTCGCGTCCGGGCGCAGCCACGGCAGGCGGCCGTCGCGGCGGACTTCGGCCTGGCGCTGCATGATGCGGTGCGCGTAGTGGATCGGGAAGGGCATCAGCGCGTCGGTCTCGCGGCAGGCGTAGCCGAACATCAGGCCCTGGTCGCCGGCGCCCTGGTCGAGGTCAAGGCCTTCGCCTTCGTTCACGCCCTGGGCGATGTCCGGCGACTGGCGGTTGATCGCCGTCAGGATCGCGCAGCTCTTGTAGTCGAAACCGATGTCGGAGTCGGTGTAGCCGATGCGGCGCACCGCTTCCTGGGCGATCTCGCGGTAGTTGATGTGCGCCGAGGTGGTGATTTCGCCGGACATGACGACGAGGCCGGTGGACACTAGCGTCTCGCAGGCGACGCGGCCCTTCGGGTCGGCGGCGAGGATGGCGTCGAGAACGGCGTCGGAGATCTGGTCGGCGACCTTGTCGGGATGACCTTCGCCGACGGATTCGGAAGTGAAGAGGAATTCGTTTGCCACGGGGGCTGCTCCTGAACGACCCTTGTTTTGCCGGCGTTACCGGCCCCGGGTCACGGGCAGGCGACGCTTTAGCAGTATTTTCGGAGCTTCTTTCCTGCCCCCTCCGCCCTGCAAGTTGTCCTATTAACTCGGCGGAACGATAATTATAGACTTTTTCGCCCTTGCGGCAAATTCACCCCCTCTCCGATGCGCCTCCTGTTCCGCCTCCTTGCCCTGCTGCCGCTGTCGGTGATCCACCGGCTCGGCGCCCTTGCCGGTGCCGCCGCCTACCTCGGCTCGCCCACCTACCGTCGCCACCTGCGCGAGAACATGGCGCAGGCGCTCGGCGAGCGGGACGCCGCACGCTGGCGCTGGCCGGCGGTGGCCGCCGCCGGCCGGATGGCGCTGGAATTGCCGCGGATCTGGCTGAGGACGCTGGAGGAGGCGGTGACGATGGTGGCCGAGGTCGACGGGCAGGAGCTGGTCGATGCGGCGCGGGCTTCCGGCCGCGGCATCGTCTTCCTGACGCCGCATCTGGGCTGCTTCGAGATCACCGCCCAGTACCTCGCGACGCAGGCGCCGATCACCGTCCTCTACCGGCCGCCGCGGCAAGCCTGGCTGCAGGAGATGATCGAACGCGGGCGGGCACGCGCCAGCCTGCACCTGGCGCCGGCCGACCTCTCCGGCGTGCGCGGGCTGTTGAAGGCGCTGAAGAAGGGCGAGGCGATCGGCCTGCTGCCGGACCAGGCGCCGAAGATGGGCGAGGGGCGCTGGCTGCCGTTCTTCGGCCGTCCGGCGTACACGATGACGCTGGCAGCGCGCCTCTCCGAGACCGGGGCGACGGTGCTGCTGACCTGGGGCGAGCGCCTGCCCGGCGGCGCCGGCTACCGCATCCACTTCAGCGCGCCGACGGCGCCGCTCGAAGGCGACCTGGAGACGCGCGCGGCGGCGATCAACCGCGAGGTCGAGACGCTGATCCGCGCCTGCCCGGGACAGTACCTGTGGGGCTACAACCGCTACAAGCGGCCGAAGGGCGTCGACGCGCCGCCGGCCGAAGCCGTCGCCGGAAGCGCGTGATGCAGCTGGCGTTCTGCCTCTACAAATATTTTCCGCACGGCGGCCTGCAGCGCGATTTCATGCGCATTGCGCTGGCCTGCCAGCGGCGCGGGCACATGATCCGCGTCTACACGCTGGAATGGCGCGGCGACGTTCCCGCGGGCTTCGCGGTGCAGGTCGTACCGGTGCGCGCGATTACCAATGCCCGGCGCTATGCGAAGTTCACCGACTGGGTGGCGCGCGATCTCGCCGGCCGGCCGGCCGACCGCGTCGTCGGCTTCAACAAGATGCCGGGACTCGACGTCTATTTCGCCGCCGACCCGTGCTACGAGGACAAGGCACAGACGCTGCGCAACCCGCTCTACCGGCTGTCGGGCCGCTACCGGCATTTCGCCGGCTACGAGCGGGCGGTGTTCGCGCCGGAGAGCCGCACCGAGATCCTGATGATCTCGTCGCTGCAGCAGCCGCTGTTCGTCAAGCACTACGGCACGCCGGCCGGGCGTTTCCACCTGCTGCCGCCTGGCATCGCGCGTGACCGGCGGGCGCCGGCGAACGCCGGCGACATTCGCGCCGCGTTCCGCGCCGAGTTCGGGCTGGCGGACGACGATTTCCTGCTCGTGCAGATCGGCTCCGGCTTCAAGACCAAGGGGCTGGACCGCAGCCTGAATGCGCTCGTCGCGCTGCCGGAAGCGCTGCGCCGGCGCACGCGGCTGATCGCGATCGGTGCCGACGAACCCTCGGCCTTCCAGCGCCTGGCAGCATCGCTCGGGGTCGCCGAACGCATCGCCATCCTGCAGGGGCGCGACGACATCCCGCGCTTCCTGCTCGGTGCCGACCTGTTGATCCACCCGGCGTACAACGAGAATACCGGCACCGTGCTGCTCGAAGCGGTCGTTGCCGGGCTGCCGGTGCTGACCACCGCCGTCTGCGGCTATGCCCACTACATTGACGAGGCGGGCGCCGGCATCGTGCTGGCGGAACCTTTCGCGCAGCCGGCGCTGAATGCGGCGCTCGAACGCATGCTGACCGACGACGCGGCGCGCCGGCAGTGGCAGGCGAACGGACTGGCCTTTGCGGCGCGCGCCGATATCTACGACAACGCCGAGGTTGCGGCCGACGTCATCCTGAAGGAACGCGCGTGAGCGACACGACATTGTTCGTCGATGAACCCTTCCGCACGCTGTGGTCCGGGCAGGACCCCTTCGTCGCCGTCGAGGCGCTGCAGGGCAAGGTCTATCGCGAGCTGGAAGCGCGCCGCACGCTGCGCACCGAGGTCGCCGGCCGCGGCTATTTCGTCAAGATCCATCGCGGCGTCGGCTGGGGCGAGATCGTCAAGAACCTCGTCTCGCTGCGCCTGCCGGTGCTCGGCGCCGGCAACGAATGGCGGGCGATCCGGCGACTGGAGGAATTGGGCGTCGACACCATGCGTGCGGTGGCCTACGGCGCACGCGGCGACAATCCGGCGACGCAGCACTCGTTCATCGTCACCGAGGAGCTGGCGCCGACGATCAGCCTGGAAGACTTCTGCCGCGACTGGAAGACCGCTCTGCCGGCGCCGCGCATGAAGCGCGCGCTGATCGGGCGCGTGGCGACGATGGCGCGCCGCATGCATCAGGGAGGCGTCAATCACCGCGACTTCTATCTCTGCCATTTCCTGCTGCACCTCGACCCGGCGCCGGCGGCAGGCGACTTCAAGCTGTCGCTGATCGACCTGCACCGTGCCCAGGTCCGGACGAAGACGCCGCGTCGCTGGCGCGACAAGGACCTGGCCGCGCTCTATTTCTCGGCGCTCGACATCGGCCTGACGCAGCGCGATTTCCTGCGTTTCCTGCGCACCTATTTTGCGGCGCCGCTGCGCGATGTCCTGCGCGGCGAAGCCGGCCTGCTGGAGCACCTCAAGCGCGAGGCGGCACGCCTGCAGCGGCGCTTCGTGAAGAAGTTCGCCGGGGGCGCGTTGTGAAGCGCTGGTGGTTCAACGCGGACTATCGCGGCGGCGCGGTCGAGCGGCTGTTCGGCACGCTCGAGTCGACCTTTGCCGTCGACGGCGAGCCGATCGCCAGCGACCCGCTGTCGCGCGTGCTGCGCGTCGCTGCCGACGGCAAGCGCTACTACGTGAAGCGCTATGTCGGCAACGGCAAGAACGCCGTGCGCCGCTGGTTCGGCCTGCGCGGCCTGATCGCGCCACAGCGCGTGGTCAAGGAATGGGAGAACCTGCGGCTGTTCCGGCAATGGGGTATTCCGACGGCGACGCTGGTCGCGTACGGACTGGAGCGGACGCGCGGCAGCTTTGCGCGCGGCGCGCTGGTCACCGAGGAAATTCCGCGCACTGCCGACCTCGGGAGCATGGCCAACGAGGGCGATCAGCGCTTGCGCAACCGGCGCTGGATGGCGGAAGTCTGCCGGCAGGTGGCGCACCACGCGCGGCGGCTGCACGATGCCGGTTTCGCGCACAACGACCTGAAGTGGCGAAATCTGCTGGTCGATGACGGTGAGCTGCCGACCGTCTATCTGATCGATTGCCCGAGCGGTGCTTTCTGGCGCGGCCCGATGTTGCGCTACCGCATCGTCAAGGACCTCGCCTGTCTCGACAAGATCGGGAAGTATCAGCTGTCGCGCACGCAGCGCCTGCGTTTCTATCTCGATTACGCCGGTCATGCGCGGCTGACCGTGGCCGACAAGCGCCGCATCCGCCGCATCCTGAAGTTCTTCGAGGGGCGGGAATGAGCGAGGCGCCGCCGCCGTTGCCGCTAACCGCCGCCGCCGCGCTGCGTGCCGCCGGCCGGCAGCCGCCGCTGCCGTTCCGCGTCGAACTGACGGATGGCCGCTCGCTGACGGTTTTCCGTCTGTTGCGGGTGCTGCCCGGTAAACGCATCGTTGGCGAGGCGGATTTCGGCGGCGTGCGCGTGCTCGCCAAACTGTTCGTCGCGGCGGGCAGCGAGCGCCACTGGCGTCAGGAGTGCCGGGGTATCGAAGCGCTGCGGGCGGCCGGGATTCCGACGCCCGACGTCTGTGCCGCGGCGCCGCTTGCCGGCGGCGGACATGCCGTGCTCACGGCTTTCCTGCCCGATGCGGTGTCGCTGGCCGAGCGCTGGCGCAGCGTTGCCGCACGACCGGCCGGCGACGCAGTCGCGCTGGCCCTGCTGGTTCCCGCGCTCGACGTGCTGGCGCAGATGCACCGTGCCGGTCTGGCGCAAGGGGACCTGCACCTCGGCAATTTCCTGCGCAGCGGCGAATGCCTGCTGGTGATCGACGGCGATTCGGTGAGCGGGAGCGGGCAGGCGCTGACCGCTGCCGCGGCGGCGGCGAACCTCGGCATGCTGCTGGCGCAGCTGCCGGCGGCCTGGGACGATTCCTGCGCCGCGCTGCTGGCGGCCTACCGGGCCGCGGGTGGCGTTGCCGATGTCGGCGAAGCGCAGCTGCGGGCGGAGATCGCCCGGGTGCGCGACTGGCGGCTCAAGGACTTCCTCGCCAAATGCGTACGCGACTGCTCGCTGTTCGCGGTCGACAAGCGTGCCACGCGTTTTTCCGCGGTCGTGCGCGCGGCGGCCGACCGGCTGGCGCCCCTGCTACGCGATCCGGACCGCGCGGTGGATGCCGGTGTGCGCCTCAAGGCGGGCAATACCTGCACGGTTGCCCGGGCCGGCGCGGCGGGGGGCGATGTCGTCATCAAGCGCTACAACCTAAAGAGCGTCGGCCATGCGCTGTCGCGTCTGTGGCGTCCGAGCCGGGCCTGGCATTCGTGGCGCGAGGCGCACCGCCTGGGCCTGTTCGGCATTCCAACGCCGGCCCCGCTGGCGCTGATCGAGGAACGTCTCGGCCCGTTGCGCCGGCGCGCCTGGCTGGTGACCGAATTCTGCCCCGGGGCCAACCTCGCGCAGCATCTGTCGGCCGACTGCGAGCCGGGGGGCGCCGAGGCGGCGGCGATCGCCTCGCTGTTCTCGACGCTGCATCGCCTGCGCATCAGTCACGGCGACCTGAAGGCGACCAACCTGCTCTGGCATCAGGGCGGGGTCTGGCTGATCGACCTCGATGCCTGCACGCAGCACCGCAGCGATACCGCCTATCGCAAGGCCTGGCGGCGGGATCGCGCCCGCCTGCTGCGCAACTGGCCGGAGGCGTCGGTGCTGGGCCGCTGGCTGCAGCGGACGTTGCCGCCGGCTTGAGCCGGCCGCAGCGGGCGACTCAGGCGGCGCTGTCGTCGCCGGCGTCTTCCGTTCCTTCCTCGAACTGCACCGCATGCAGGCGTGCGTAGTGGCCGTTGGCTGCCAGCAGTTCGGCGTGCGTACCGCGCTCGACGATCTGCCCCTGATCCATGACCAGGATGAGGTCGGCCTTTTCGATCGTCGACAGGCGGTGGGCGATGACCAGCGTCGTCCGGCCCTGCATGACGCGGTCGAGCGCCGCCTGGATGTGCCGTTCGGATTCGGTGTCGAGCGCCGAGGTGGCCTCGTCGAGGATCAGGATCGGTGCGTTCTTGAGCAGTGCGCGCGCGATCGCCAGGCGCTGGCGCTGGCCGCCGGAAAGCAGGACGCCGTTTTCGCCGACCAGCGTGTCGAAACCCTGTGGCAAGCGGTCGATGAATTCGCGGGCAAAAGCCGCTTCCGCGGCCTGCTCGATTTCCGCGCGCGGCGCCTGGGCGAGGTCGCCGTAGGCGATGTTGCGGGCGACCGTGTCGTTGAACAGGACGACCTGCTGCGTGACCAGCGCGATGTGCCGGCGCAGGTTCTTCAGCGTGTAGTCTTCGACGTCGACGCCGTCGATCAGGATCTGGCCTTCGGCATGATGGTAGAAGCGCGGGATCAGGCTGGCCAGCGTTGACTTGCCGCTGCCCGAGCGGCCGACGATGGCCACCATCTGCCCGGGGGCGACGCTGAAGTCGAGGTCGCGCAGCACCGGCTGCGCGCTGCCGGGGTAGGTGAAGCTGAGTCCGCGGACTTCCAGCCGGCCGCTGACGCGTTCGCGCTCGACCGTGCCGCGGTCGGTCTCGGTGGCTTCGTCGAGCTGGGAGAAGATGCTTTCGGCGCCGGCGATGCCCTTCTGGATCGTGCCGCTGACCTCGGACAGCTGACGGATCGGCTTCGGCAGCATGCCGGCGGCGGTGATGTAGGAGACCAGGTCGCCGGCCGAGGAGTCGCCGCGCAGCAGCAGCACCAGGAAGAGCACCGTCGCCATCGTCGTGAAGATGACGAACTGCAGCGCCGGCGTGAAGGTGGCGCCGGTCTTCACCATGCGCAACTGCTTGGCGGTGTTGTCCTCGCTGGCCGCCTTGAAGCGCGCCGATTCGTAGTCCTCGCCGCCGAAGCTCCTGACGACGCGGTAGCCCTGGATCGTTTCCGAGGCGATGTGCGTCAGGTCGCCCATCGCCACCTGGATCTTCTTGCTCTGCTTGCGGAACTTGCGGCTGGCGCTGGCGACCATGCCGCCGATGATCGGCAGGATGGCGAGCATGACCAGCGTCAGCTTCCAGTTCATCCACAGCAGGTAGGAGAAGAGGAAGACCACGGTCAGGCCTTCGCGGATGACGACCTTGATGGCGTCGGTGGCGGCGCCGGTGACCATGGTCACGTTGTAGGTGATGCGCGAGATCAGGTGGCCGGAATTGTGCTGGTCGAAATAGGCGTTGGGCAGGCGCAGCAGGTTGTCGAACAGCGCCCGGCGCAGGTCGTTGATCAGGCCGAGCGAAACGCGGGCGAGGTAATAGTTGCCGAAGAAGGAGCCGATGCCTTGCCAGGTGATGATCATCACCAGCAGCAGCGGCACGCCATACATCAACTGCACGCTGCCGATCAGCGGCAGCGCGTGATGGGTGACATCGGCCGGCGCCGTCAGGCCGTCGACGAAGTACTTGAGGACGGCGGCCATCATCGGCTGCGACGAGGCGAAGATCACGTAGCCGACGATGCTGACCGTGAACAGGCCGAGGAACGGCCGCAGGTAACTGAGCAGCCGCAGATAGACCTTCAGCGACGAGGTGTGCTTGGCGGGATGTTTCGGGCCGGATTGCGGCATGGGCAGGGCTTTCGGATGCGGCGTACGGGTTATCGCGGGGACGGCGGAGTTTAGCATGCCGCCCCCGGCGGCCTTTGTACCTCTGGCCGCTGCAAGACGGTAAACTAGCGGGTTTTATCGGCGGGCCGACCCTTGAAGAGACTGGAACAGCGGGACTATCTCGCCTTGCGCGAGGGCGCCGAGGTGCTCGAAGTCGACCACCACGGCGACAAGGTGCTGCGCCTCGCCGACGGGACCATCTTCAAGCTCTTCCGTCGCCGGCGGGTGCTGTCGTCGGCCGCGCTCTATCCCTACGCCCGGCGCTTTGCCAACAACGCGGTAGCGCTGGCCCGGCTGGGCATCCCGGTGCCGCAGGTGATCGACGTCCTGCGCATTCCGTCGATCGAGCGCGATGCGGTCCATTACACGCCGCTGGCCGGCACGACGCTGCGCGAGATGGCGCGGGCAGGCTTGTCGCAGCAAGGCGAACGCGAACTGAAGGCGGCGTTCACCCGCTTCGTTATCGGGCTGCACGACAAGGGCATCTATTTCCGCTCGCTGCACCTCGGCAACGTCGTCCGCACGCCGGACGGCCGCCTCGGGCTGATCGACTTCTCCGACCTGCGCATCCACCCCTGGGCGCTCGGCAAGTATCTGCGCGCGCGCAACATGCGCCGCATGCAGGGTTTGGCCGAGGAGAGCGCCTGGCTCGACCTCGACGCCATCGTCAATGGTCGGGTGGCCGGGGCCGGTGATCCGCGATGAGCGAGGCAACGAGCCCGCGCCTGCGTTTTGCCTCGGCCCTGCTCGGCTATCTGCTGCGCGGCGGCCTGCGCTGTCCCGGCGGACATCGGCCGCCGGCCGGGCACGTCGTTGCCGAGGCCTTTGCCGGGGTCGGCGTCGCCGCCGCTGCCGACCCGGCGGTCGACGACTGGCTGCTGGCCCGTCTGCGCGAAGCCGGTGTCCGCCACGTCCGCCTCGACTTCACCTACGGTGACGCCGAGCGGCCGGCGGCGCGGCTGCTCGAACGGCTGCTCGGCGAAGCCTTCCACGTCACGCTGCATCTGGTGCAGCCCGCCGAGCGGGCGCGCAAGATGGAAACCTCGGATGAGGCGCGTCGGGAATGGCTGGACTTTGTCGCGGCGACGCTGGATCGTTTCGGGACGCGTGTCGAGATCGTCGAGGTCGGCTCGACGGTCAATCGCAAGCGCTGGGCGGGCCATACGCTCGCCGGCTTCCTTGCACTGTGGGACATTGCCTGGCGTGAGGCGCGCGCGCGCGGGGTGACGCTCGCCGGACCGAGCGTCACCGATTTCGAGCCGCCGTGGAACGTCGGGCTGCTGGCGCTGCTGCGCGAGCGCGGGCAGTTGCCCGACCTGCACACCGACAATCTGTTCTCGGAGCGCTGCACCGAACCGGAGCGCTACGACCACAAGATCCTCGGCCACCGGCTGGCGCCGCTGCACAAATTCAATCTGGTCAAGAAGGCGCGGCTGTTGGCACGTATCGGCGCCGATTTCGGCGTGCCGCGGCTGTTCTCGCCGTCGGCGTTCTGGACCTTGCCGCGCATCGAACGCCTGTTGCCGGACAGCGAGGAGAAACAGGCCGACTACCTGACGCGCTACCTGGTGCTGTGCGCGGCGTCGGGGGCGCTGGAGCGTGCCTGGTGGGGGCCGCTGGTCTGCCACCGCGAGGGCCTGGTCGACGAAGGCGACTTCCCCTATCCGGCACTGGAGCGCATCACCCACTATGCCGGCCTGCGCGGCGGACTCTCCGATCTGCGGGCGCGCCCGGCGTTGCGCGCGCTGACGGCCTTTGCCGAGCTGATTCCGGGCAGCCGCTACGGCGGCCGCCTGAACGCTTCCGAGCAGCTCGAAGTGCATGCCTTCCAGACCGGAACCGGCCTGGTCCATGTCGTGTGGACCACCAACGGCCGTGCTGCCGCGCTGCAGGACATCTATGCCGACGAGGATCTGCGCACGGCACTGTGCCGTTGCCGCGACGGGGAGATCCTGCGCGAGCGGCCGACGCTGGCCAGCGAGGCGCCGCTCTACCTGCTCTGGCCGGCAGCGCGCACGGTGGTCGTGAAGACGACGGCTGCGGTGTTGAAGGATGTCGCCATCCACCGCCATGCGCCGGGGAAAACGCACTTCTACTTCCGGGAAGACGGCTGGCGCGGCATCGTGCTCGCCCGCGACGGCGCCGAAGCCGAGCGGTTGCTGCAGCGGATTCATCCGCAACGGATCGGTGCGCCGCCGCGCGAGGCGACGCTGCGCCATGCGCGTAATGCGATCTGGACGGTCGACGATCCGCGCGCCGACGGTGCCAAGCTGGTCGTCAAGCAGCCGGTGAGGATGCATCTGCACAAGAAGCTGCTGGACCGTTTCAAGCCCTCGAAAGGCCTGCGCAGCTGGAACGGCACCAGCGAGCTGTTGCGCCGCGGCGTCGCCGCGGCACCGCCGGTGGCCTGGTTCGAGAAGGAAGGCGACCGCAGCCTGACGCAGAATTTCTACGTCTGCGAATACGTTCCCGCCGAATTCACCGCGCGCGAGTTGGTGTCGGCGTTCGCCGCAGGCGAGAAAACGTTCGCCGGCGTCGACGAGGAGACCGCCTATCGCCAGCTCGCCGCCTACCTGCTGACGATGCACGGCCGCGGCATCCTCTTCCGCGACCTTTCCGGCGGCAACATCCTGATCCGTCGCACCGATGCCGGCGGCCTGGCCTTCTCGCTGATCGACACCGGGCGCATCCGCGTCTTCCGCGGGCCGCTGCCGCTGCGCGAGCGTTTCGCCGATCTGGTGCGCATCTGCAACAAGCTGCACTGGGCCGGGCGCGAGAAATTCCTCGGCATCTACCTGTCGGCGCTGCGCGAGAAGCTGCGCTGGTGGCACCGCTGGCCGTTCGTCGTCTACGACCTGAAGGTCGCCGCGAAGCGGCGCGTCGGGCGCAAAGCGTGGAAGCGCCTGTTCTCCGCTCCCCGTCAGTGAGCCGGCTTCAGTTCGCCGCCTTGAGCAGGATTTCGCCGAAGCGGCGATAGTCTGCCGCCCGCGGCGTGCGGAAGTAACTCCCGAGCAGGGCGCCGGCGAACAGCGGCAGGCGCGACGGCTCCCTGCCGCGGATGCGGTTCCAGAAGCGCCGCAGATACCAGCGGAAATGCCGCCGCAGCTCCGTGTCCGGGATCAGCCCCGGGTTCGCTTCGATGAACTTGGCATAGGTGACGAAGAAGGCGCCGAGCATCTTCTGCCGTTGGCGCAGCGAGTTGCCGGGGTGCTTGCGGTAGCTCGCCAGCACCTCCGGCACGCGTCCGATCGCGTAGCGGGCGGACAGCCGCAGCCAGCAATCGATGTCCTCCAGCGGCAGCGTCGGATCGAAGCCGCCGATCGCGAGAAAGGCGTCGCGGCGCAACGCGATCGACGGGTTGGAGATCAGGTTGTGGTGGAACAGCCAGCGGTAGGCCGCATGGTCCGGGCCCGGCGGCGCATGCCGATCCGTCCGGCGCACCGGCCGTACCATGCCGTCGGCGTCGATGGTGTCGGTGTCGGTATGCACCAGCGCCAGGTCCGGAACGCTCCACTCGGCGATCGCGGCCTGGATGCGCGCGACCTTTTCCGGGTAGAGCCGGTCGTCCGACCCGAGAAGATGCACCCATTCCCCACTGCAGGCTTCGATGCAGGCGTTCGAGTTGGCGCTCACCCCCCGGTTTTCCCGGCGTTCAAGGACGATGCGGCGAAAGCGGTCGCGATGGGCATCGAGGAAGCGGCTGGCGACCTCGAAGGTGTCGTCGGGCGACCCGTCGTCGATCAGCACCAGCTCCAGTTCGGGATAGGTCTGCGCGCACACCGAAGCCAGGCAGGTCTCGATGTACTTCGCGTGCCGGTAGGCCGGAATGGCGATGCTGACGAGCGGGAGGGTCATCGGTTTCCTGCGCTTTCCGGTTTTTCCGGAACCTGGATTCTGGCAATCGGGGCCGCGACGATCACGGCGTCGCCGTTCGGGTGGTCGAAGCGCTTGACGACGCGCAGGCCGGCTTGCGTGAGCCAGTCTTCGACCGGCGCGTCCTTGCGCGAATGCTCCAGCACGTAGAGCTCGTAGCGACCCTCGGCGATCGCCTGCTCGACCTCCGCGCGCTGATTCCGGGTGGCGATCTTGGCCTTCTGCCAGCCGGCGTGATAGGCGGTCCGCCCGCTGTCGATATAAGTCCTGGTCGATTCCGCGCCATTGCCGGCCAGCCAGCCGCCGGCATCGACCAGATGCGTTTTGCCCGGGCCGGTGGAGACGACGTTGGCGAACATCAGCAGGCCGGCGCCGACCAGTAGCACGGGGCGCCAGCGCGGATAGCGCTGCAGCATCAGCGACAGGCCGGCGGCGACGAACGGGGTCGAGAAGAGCAGGATCAGGCCGACATAGCGCCCGGCGAGGAACTGCAGGTCGACGACGAAGACCGCCAGAACCAGCAGATGGGCCGCGATCCCCCAGGCGAACAGCGGGTGGCGGGAAAAGGTCGGGCGCGCTTGGCGACTGACGAACACGAACGCCAGCGGCACGACGAAGATTCCCAGCTTCTGCAGGACCTTGAGCGGGACGAGGGCGAGCGAGCCGAAGAGCAGGATCGTTCTGGCCTGTTCTCTGGCGTAGGCGATCAGTGCCGAGGCGAGTGCCTGTGCCTTGGCGTCGAAGCGCGACGCGCTGAGGCGGCCGAGGTCGTCGGCGAGGCGGTTGCCGTTCGACAGATGCCCGCCGAGGTACAGCGCCAGCAGCGCGGCTGCGCCGGCGATCGGCAACGCGCCGAGCATCAGCAGCCGCCGCCGGCGATCGGCACGCGGCGCCGCGACGAACTGCCACGCCAGCAAGGCCGGAAAGAGCGCCAGCGCTTCCGGCCGGAACAGTGCCGCGGCACCCAGCGCCGCCTGGACGGCGACGGCCGATGCCCAGCGCGGCGACTCCGACCAGCGCAACGCCAGCCACAACGACAGTATGACGAAGAACCAACAGCCGTACTCGCGCAACAGTTCGTTGCGGTACTCGTTCAGGCCCGGCAGCGCCAGCGCGACAAGGGCCGCGAGCCAGGCCAGCTCGGCCTGCCGGCGCTCGACGCAGGCGACCGTCAACGCGCAGGCGCCGGCCATGAAGAAGGCGTTCAGCAGGTGGCCGGCATTCTCCAGGCCGAGTCCGGTGATCTTCGCGACAACGGCCATCGCAATGGAAAGAAAGGGCCAGTTGAACACTTCCCGGGCGGCGGCGAAGCCGCCGTCAAGGAATGCCTGCGCGCCTTTCACGTAGAGCATGCCGTCGCGGTTGAGCGTGCTGCCCAGGCGCGCGATCAGCGACAGCAGCAGGCTGCCGAGGAAAACCGCACGCACGGGAGTCAGCCAGGGCGGCAGGGGGCGGGTACGCAGGGAATTGAGCATGTTGGAAATTGTTGTTCGGGGCTCGCCGAGGGGTGAAGTATCGTCGTTTTCCGCCGGAAATGCTCAGCGGCGCGCCAGTAGCGGCAGCATCTGCCGTTCTATCCGCGCCTGCCAGGTGTGCTCGCGCAGGAAGGTCGCGTATCCCGCTTGGGCGATGGCGCGACGCTGGTCGTCGTGGGCGAGGTAATGGCTCACCTTCTCGGCCAGCTCGCCCGAGGAGCGGTAGGTCTCGATCTCCTCGCCGATGCGGAACAGTCCGGCCAGCTCGTCGCAGTGATCGGTCAGCAGGAAACAGCCGGCGGCGAGCGCCTCGAAGATACGCAGGTTGATGCCGGTCTCGGCGCCGAAGAAGTCGGTGCGCGTGATGTTGAGCACGATCTTCGACTGGCCGAGCAGGCGATGCAGTTCCTCACCCCAGACCGGCCGGTCGTCGATACGTGCGCGCAGCGGCGCCGAGATCAGCGGGAAGTTGCGCTGCCAGCGGTTGCCGCGGATCGTCACGCGGTCGCGGATGCCTTCGAGCAGGAAGATGCGGCGCAGGTCGCCGCTGCCGACGAACAGCACGTCGATCGGCTGCTTGCCGGGCGCGACGTCGATCGGCTTGGCGCCGAACGGAACAAAGACTGCGTCCAGCCCGCGCGTATCGCGGAAGAAGCGCGTCGTCACCGCCGAGCAGGAGAGGATGCGATCGTAAGCCGGCAGCTCGCTCTCGACGAAGAATATGAACTCGCGTCGCCGCGCGTACAGGTTGCAGGTGTCGGTGTCGTAGAGGAACAGTCCGGCCCCGGCTTCGTCGGCAAGCCGGCGCAGCAGTTTCGGGTCGTAGAACTTGTAGATGAAGCCGACGACCAGGATGTGGCTCGGCTGTTCGCGGGCGATCAGTTGGCGCAGGTCGTCGCCGACTAGCTTCGGCAGGAAGTAGAAGGCGTCGCGATCGTCGCCGCGGTTGCGCAGCTTGGCGTAGGCGGAGTGCGCGGCATAGAACGGGCGCCGCTGCTGGCGCAGGCAGTCGACGTGGGTGGTGTCGATGCCGAGCGCGGCGAAAGTCTCGCAGACTTCGCGGCCGAGCGGAACGCCGCCGATGCCGTCGAGAATGAGGATCTTGCGCGGCTGGCTCATATCACCTTGCTCAACGCGGCGAGGATGGCGCGCGTGCCGATGAACGGCTTCCAGATCGGTTCGCCGAACCAGGGCAGCGTCAGTCGCGGGCAGACGACGGTGCCGGGGCCCCAGGCCGGGCGCCAGTGAAAGTGCGGGTTGCGCTTGCGGTACAGCGTCACCACCGGCACGTTGAGGAAGGAGGCGAGGTGGCCGTTGCCCGAATCGTTGGCGATCACCGCGCCGGATTCGTAGAGGTAGGCGGCAAGGGCGTCGATGCCGGGGAAGACCGGGGTGTCGAAGACGTTGCCGGGCAGCTTCGCCCAGTAGTCGTGGTTGGCCGGCGCGACGACGATCTTCGGGTCGTAGCCGCGCGCCTGCAGCGCCAGGCACAGGCGCATGAACGACTGCGGCGGCCAGTTCTTCTTCACCGGCCAGGCCGAATCCGGGCTGACGACGATGCGTTGGCGATGCCGGCGGTGCAGCAAGCCGGCGGGCGGCGTGATGGCGACGTGCCGCGTCAGCTGGCGCAGGTGCATCTTCTCGCGCATGTAGTGCAAGGTGATGTCGACGACGCTCTCGGTGTCGAAGTCGCGGAAGCGGATCGAGCCGCTGCAGTCGAGCAGGTCGCGCAGCGCTTCGAAGGTGCGTGCGTCGCTGGTGCTGCGCACGCGCTCGGTATGGTCGTGCCGCCAGCCCTGGGGCGTCTTTTGGCAGATCAGGACCCACTTCTTGCGCAGCGCCTCGGTCGTCGGCTCGTCCATGCGGTCGCGGAGGAATTGCGGCGGGCTCATGATCACCAGGTCGAAGCCGGTCAGCGCTTCATCGAAACGCTCCGGCGCCGGATAGGGCTGGATGTCCAGCTGCGGCAGCCAGTGCCGGATCTGATGCGCGATGTTGCCGAAGTAGGTGACGTTGTAGCCGTTCAGCCGCAGGTTCTCGGCCATCATCAGGTAGATCAGGCCGTCGCCGAGCGAGCTGAAGGCGACCAGCGCGATGCGGGCTTCCCCGCGGGCGGCGAGGGCTGTGAGGGCTGTGGTTGCGTCGCTCATCGTGCCGCTTCCCCGTTGGCGAGAGCCTGCCGCACCATCGGCAGCGCATGGAAGCGCCGGCGTGCGGCTGCGTCGGAGAAGGCGGTTTCGAGGCGCTGCGCAGCGTCGATGCAGGAGGCGCGCCGGGCGTCGGCGTCGCTATTGCAGAAATCGACGAGCTTGTTCGCCAAGCCGTCGGCATCGCGCAGCGCGAACAGCAGCCCGGCCCGGCCGACGACCTCCGGCGCGCCGCCGCAGTCGGTGGCCATGACCGGCACGCCGGCGGCCATCGCTTCGAGCAGCACCATGCCGAACGGCTCATGGTCGGAACTGAGGACGAACAGGTCGAAGGCGGCGAACAGCCGGCGCACGTCCGGCACCTGGCCGAGCAGGCGGACGCGGTCGCCGATGCCGAGAGCGGTGATCTGCCGGCGCAATGCCGCTTCGAGCGGCCCGCTGCCGGCGATCGCGAGCAGCGTGCCGGCCGGCAGGCCCGGCAGCGCCTGGGCGAAACCGGCGATCAGCGTCGCCTGATCCTTGTCCGCGTGCAGGCGGCCGACGTTGCCGACGACGAGGGCGTCGGCCGGCAGGCCGAGCGCCTGCCGGGCCGCCGCGCGCGGGACGATCCCGGCGCGCGCGACGGCGACGTCGAGCCGGTTGTGCAGTGTCTCGATGCGGTCCGCCGGCCAGTCCGGAAACTGCTTGCGGATGTCGTCGCGCACCGCGTCGGAAACGCCGAGCAGCGCCAGACGTTTCCTGAAAGCGTTGGCGAAGCAGCGGCGCGTCATGCGCTTGTAGTCGCCGAAGGCGTGGTGCACGCCGATCACCGGCAGCCTGGTCGCCAGGCAGGCGATGTAGATCGGCTTGGCGCGGTGGGCGATCACCAGCGCGAAGTCGCGGCTGGCGGCGATCTTCTTCAGCGCGCGGATGGCGGCGAGCTTGAGGCCGCCGACCGCCTTGCTGCTGAAGTCGAGGAAGATCACCTCGTCCGACGCGGACACCTGGCGGACTGCCTCGTTCGGCTCACCGGTCAGGTAGACGGTGAGCACCTTGTACGGCGAACCCTTGAACAGCGCCGCGTACTGGCGGGCGACGTCGGCGAAAGGGCCGTAGTGCGAATGGCAGAACTGCAGGACCCAGCGTTCGGCCACGCGCCTACTCCGTCCTGGCCGAGTCCTTGACCACCAGCACGTCCTCCATGATCAGGTACTGCAGATCCGATCCGAAGAACATGTTGAGGGCGTCGGTCGGCGAGCAGATCATCGGCTCGCCGCGGCGGTTGAGCGAGGTGTTGAGCGCGACGCCGTTGCCGGTCAGCTTTTCCAGTTCGAGCATCAGGTCGTAGTAGCGCGGGTTGTACTCGCGCTTCAGCACCTGCGCGCGCGAGGTGCCGTCCTCATGGACGACCTCGGGGACGCGCGACTTCCACTCCTCGGCGACCTCGAAGGTGAAGGTCATGAACGGCGCCGGGTGGTCGCTGCCGAGCATCTTCGGCCCGACGGTGTCGAGCATGCTCGGGCAGAACGGGCGCCAGCGCTCGCGGAACTTGATCTGCTCGTTGATGCGGTCGGCGACGCCGGCGGCGCTCGGGCAGCCGAGGATGGAGCGGCCGCCGAGCGCGCGCGGGCCGAATTCCATGCGGCCGCGGAACCAGGCGACCGGGTTGCCGTCGGCGAGGATCTTGGCGATCTGCTTCGGCACCTCGACGTCGCCGTTGTCGATCTGCCGCCACTGCGGCTTGGACGGATGGCGCGCGCAGGCGGCGATCACGTCCTCGTTGCTGTAGGCCGGGCCGAGGTAGACGTGCTCCATCTTCTCCACCGGCACGCCGCGTGCGACCGACACGTACGAGGCCGCGCCGATCGCCGTGCCGGCGTCGCCCGAGGCGGGCTGCACGAACAGTTCCTTGAGGTCGGGGCGGGCGATGATCTTCTGGTTCAGCTTGACGTTCAGCGCGCCGCCGCCGGCGAAGGCCAGCTTGCCGGTTTCCTTGAGGATGTCGCCGAGGTAGTACTCGATCATCTGCAGCGACAGGTCCTCGAACAGCTTCTGCATGCTCGCCGCGTAGTGGATGTACGGGTCGTCGGCGATGTCGCCGGAGCGCTTCGGGCCGAGCCAGTCGATCAGCTTGGGCGAGAAGTAGTAGCCCTTGCCCTTCTCCTTGTAGCGGCGGAAGCCGATCACGTTGGCGTAGTCGGTGTTGACGATCAGTTCGCCGTTCTCGAATTTCGCCAGCCGCGAGAAGTCGTATTTCGTCGGGTCGCCGTAGGGCGCCATGCCCATCACCTTGTACTCGCCGTCGAGCATCTCGAAGCCGAGGTATTCGGTGATCGCGCCGTACAGGCCGCCGAGCGAATCCGGGTCGTAGAACTCCTTGATCTTGTGGATGCGGCCGTTCTCGCCATAGCCGAAGAAGGTCGTTGCGTACTCGCCCTTGCCGTCGATGCCGAGGATCGCCGTCTTCTCGCCGAAGCCGGAGCAGTGGTAGGCGCTGGAGGCGTGCGCGAGGTGGTGCTCGACCGGCACGATCTCGATCTTCTTCAGGTCGAAGCCGAGCTGCGCCAGGCACCACTCGATGCGCTTCTTGTAGCGGAAGTGGCGGCGGTTGCCGGTGAAGATCGCATCCAGCGCGCGGTCGGGTGCGTACCAGTAGCGTTTCGCGTAGTGCCAGCGCGCCTTCTCGGCCAGGCTGATCGGCGCGAACGGGATGGCGACGACGTCGACGTCGGACGGCTTGATGCCGGCGAATTCGAGGCAGAACTTCGCCGCCTCGTAGGGCATGCGGTTCTTTGCGTGCTTGTCGCGGACGAAGCGTTCCTCTTCCGCGGCCGCCACCAGCTTGCCGTCGATATAGAGGGCGGCCGAGGGGTCGTGCGTCAGCGCGCCGGAGAGTCCAAGTACAGTCAGTGCCAAGGTCGGGTCTCTTGCAGTCAGGGGGCGGGGCCTTAACGGGGAGGGGCCCGCGCCAAACGCGCAAGTATACCTTCCCGGCCGCAATCTTCGGAGAATCAGATGCTTGGCTCAAGCATCCGGTTTGTGGCGGCGGGCGGCGAGGGTCTGCGGGTCCTTGACCCGGTACGGCCGTTCCTCGCCCGCCGGCCGTGTCTTGAAGCGGCGGTGCACCCAGTAGTACTGCTCCGGCATCGTGCGCACAACCGCTTCCAGCCATTCGTTCATGCGCCGCGTGTCGGCCTCGGCGTCGTCGGTCGGGAAGTTTTCCCAGGCGTCGCCGAAGCTCACCTCGTAGCCGGCGCTGCCCGGCAGCATCCGCGTCACGCAGGGCACCACCGCTGCGCCGGCCAGCCGCGACAGGCGGGAGAGGCCGGTGATGGTCCAGGCCGGAACGCCGAAGAACGGGGCGAAAATGGCGTCCTTCGTCCGGAAGTCCATGTCCGGCAGGTAGTAGAACGGGCGGCCGGCCTTCATCGCCTTGACCGTCGCGCGCGGGCCGTCGGCGCGCGACAGCAGCTGCTGGTCGCCGAAGCGGCTGCGGCCGGCGAGCAGCAGGCGGTCGAAGACCGGGTCGCTCTGCTCGGCGTAGATGCTGACGATGTCGAAGCGCATCGTCACCGCGACGCCGCCGGCGTCGAGCCCGACGAAATGCGGCGCCAGCAGCAGCACCGGCCGGCCGGCCGCCTGCAAGGTGCGCACCTTGTCGTCGCCGACGACCCGGATCAGCCGCTGCAGCCGCCCGCGCGAGGCCCACCAGAACAGGCTGCGTTCGAGCATGCTGCGTCCCAGCACGGCGAAGTGGCGGCGCACCAGCGCCTCGCGCGCGGCCTCGTCGAGTTCGGGGAAGCACAGCGCCAGGTTGACGCGGACGATGTGCCGCCGTTTCTGCGCGAACCGGTGGAGCAGCGCGCCCAGGCCGCGGCCGATCGGCGCCAGCAGCGGCAGCGGCAGGAAATGCAGCAGCCAGAGGAGGGCGACGGCGGCGCGGGAAAGCATGGCGAAAACGGGAGGGCAATCAAGAATTCGGCGGAGGCCGAAGTATCCCCCGCCCGCGCCGCCGGGGTCAAACGACGGGAAGTGGGCGACGAGGGAACGGCGAATTGCCGCAATGACGCCGGCAACGGATAATTTCCGCTTCGCCGCTTCCGACTGCCGCGCCATGACCCTTGCCATCCAGCCCGTCCGCCCCGCCGACGTCGACGCCATCGCCGCCCTCGCCCGCGAGATCTGGCAGTCGGCCTACGCCGACATCATCACCCCGGCGCAGATCGACTACATGCTCGCCCAGCGCTACAACGCGCCGCGCCTGCTCGACGAGCTGGCGGCGCCGGGCTACTGGTGGGATCAGGCCGTCGTCGACGGCGAGCGCGCCGGCTTTTCGTCGTGCTACCTGAGCGGCGTTGCCGGCGAACTCAAGCTCGACAAGCTCTACGTGCATCCCGCCCGCCAGCGCGGCGGCATCGGCGGCGCGCTGATCGCGCGCGTGCTCGACCACGGCCGGGCCGCCGGCTGCGACACGCTGATCCTCGCCGTCAACAAGCAGAACGCCCGCGCCATTGCCGCCTACGAGAAAAGCGGCTTCGCCGTGCGCGAATCGGTGCGCGTCGATATCGGCGGCGGATTCGTCATGGACGACTTTATAATGGCGCGATCCATCCCGCAGGCGACCCCATGAAACTGAAGTTCTCCAAGATGCACGGTCTCGGCAACGACTTCGTCGTCCTCGACGGCGTCCGCCAGTCCGTTGCGCTCACGCCCGAGCAGCTGCGCCACCTCGCCGACCGCCACTTCGGCGTCGGCTGCGACCAGATCCTGCTCGTCGAACCGGCGCAGCAGCCCGGCGTCGATTTTCGCTACCGCATCTTCAACGCCGACGGCGGCGAGGTCGAGCAGTGCGGCAACGGCGCCCGCTGCTTCGTCCGCTTCGTGCACGAGCAGGGGCTGACCGGGAAGACCGAGATCCGCGTCGAGACGATGAGCGGCGTCATCGCGCCGAAGCTGGAAGCGAACGGGCTGGTCACCGTCGACATGGGCGTGCCGGTGTTCGAACCCGAGCGCATCCCCTTCGTCAGCCCGGTCGCCGACGTCGTGCAGCCGCTGCAGGTCGGCGACCGCGCGGTGATGATCACCGCGGTCTCGATGGGCAACCCGCACGCCGTGCAGGTGGTCGCCGACACCGAACGCGCGCCGGTGGCGCAGGAGGGGCCGCAGATCGAGTCGCACCCGCGCTTCCCGCAGCGCGTCAACGCCGGCTTCATGCAGGTGCTCGACCGCCATGCGATCCGCCTGCGCGTCTTTGAACGCGGCGCCGGCGAGACGTTGGCCTGCGGCACCGGCGCCTGCGCCGCAGTCGTCGCCGGCATCGCCCGCGGCCTGCTCGACTCGCCGGTGCGCGTCGAAACCCGCGGCGGCGAACTGAACATCGCCTGGGGCGGCCCCGGCACGCCGGTGCTGATGACAGGCCCGGCGGTCACCGTCTTCTCCAGCGAAATCGACCTCTAGAAACCGGAAAGCAGAGAGAACCCACCATGAGAGCCGACGAAGTCGCGCATTACCTGCAGAACAATCCGCAGTTCTTCGAGCAGTACGCCGACCTGATGGCGCAGATCGCCATCCCGCACCCGCACGGCGCGCGCGCAATCTCGATCACCGAGCGGCAGATGCTGACGCTGCGCGACAAGAACCGCCAGCTCGAAGCCAAGCTCGGCGAGCTGATCGGCTTCGGCGAGGAGAACGACGCGATCAGCGACAAGATGCACCGCCTCGCCGTCGCGCTGATCTCGGCCTATACCTTCCCGGCGGTGATGCACACGCTCGGCTACCACCTGCGCGAGGACTTCGCGATTCCCGAGGTCGCCGTCCGCCTGTGGAGCCTGCCCGCCGGCGAGCTGGAGGCGCTGCCGGAATTCGCCGCCGTCAGCCAGGAACTGCAGGTCTATGCCGAAACGCTGAAGCACCCCTACTGCGGCTCGACCGCCGGCTTCGAGACCTCGACCTGGTTCGGCGAGGCTTCGCTGAACATCCGCTCGCAGGCGCTGATCGCGCTGAAGAGCGGCGGCGGCACGATCGGCATCGTCGCGCTCGGCGCCTACGATGTCGAGCGCTTCTACGCCGGGATGGGCACCGTTTACCTGGAACGCCTCGGCGACATGGCCTCGGCGGCGATCGCCCGCACGCTGAAAACCGCATGAGCGACACTGCCGGGCCGATCGACGCCTGGCTCGCCGAACTCGCCGGCCAGCGCCGGCAGTCGGCGCATACGATAGCCGCCTACCGGCGCGACCTGGCGTTGCTCGTCGAACTGGCGGCGACGACGCCGCTGGCCGACCTGCAGACCCACCAGATCCGCCGTTTCCTCGCCCAGCTGCACGGCCGCGGCCTGTCCGGCCGTACGCTGGCGCGGGTGCTCTCCGCCTGGCGCGGTTTCTACCGCTGGTTGGGGCTGCGCGGCGAGGCGGCGCAGAACCCGGTCGCCGGCGTGCGTCCGCCGAAGAGCCCGAAGGCCCTGCCGCGCTCGCTGTCGCCGGACGAGGCCGGCGCGCTGCTGGAAAGCACCGGCAACGACGTCCTCTCACTACGCGACCAGGCGATCTTCGAGCTGTTCTATTCCTCCGGCCTGCGTCTCTCCGAACTGGCCGGGCTCGATGTCGGCTGTCTCGACGACGTCGCCGCCGGCGAAATCCGCGTCCTCGGCAAGCGCAGCAAGACGCGCATCGTTCCCGTTGGCGCCAAGGCGCGCGCGGCGCTGGCCGCCTGGGCGGTACGGCGCGGTGAATTGCTCAAGGCCGCCGCGCCGGACGAGCCGGCGCTGTTCCTCGGCAAGAACGGAACCCGCCTCTCCGTGCGCATGATCGAGGCCCGCCTCAAGCGCCGGGCGCTGCTGCTCGGCCTGCCGACGCACGTGCATCCGCACATGCTGCGCCACTCCTTCGCCTCGCACGTGCTGCAGTCCTCGGGCGACCTGCGCGCGGTACAGGAAATGCTCGGCCATGCCAGCATCGCCTCGACGCAGGTCTATACCCACCTCGATTTCCAGCATCTGGCCAAGGTCTACGACACGGCGCATCCGCGCGCGAAGAAGAAGGATTAGCGTGCGGATGGGGCAATTGATTGCCCCGTCTGTTTGAGCCGCCTGGTCGAGCGGGATTTCAGTGCGGCTGCCGTACGATCCGCAGATACGGCTTCGGTGCCTGCCAGCCCTCGGGGAAGCGCTCGTGCGCTTCGTCGTCCTTGACCGCCGGAACGATGATCACATCCTCGCCTTCGTGCCAGTTGACCGGCGTTGCCACCTTGAACTTGTCGGTCAGCTCGATCGAATCGAGGACGCGCAGGATCTCGTCGAAGTTGCGGCCGGTGCTCATCGGGTAAGTGAGCATCAGCTTGATCTTCTTGTCGGGGCCGATCACGAACACCGAGCGCACCGTGAAGTTGTCGGCCGCCGTGCGCTCGCCAGCGCTGCCGCCGGCGCTCGCCGGGAGCATGTCGTAGAGCTTGGCGATGGCGAGGTCGGTGTCGCCGATCAGCGGGTAGCAGATCGCGGCGCCCTGGGTTTCCTCGATGTCCTTGGACCAGCGCCGATGGTCTTCGACCGAGTCGACGCTGAGCCCGATCACCTTGCAGTGGCGCTTTTCGAACTCGGGTATGAGTTTTGCCATGTAGCCCAGCTCGGTCGTGCACACCGGGGTGAAATCCTTCGGGTGCGAGAACAGGATCGCCCAGCCGTCGCCGATCCATTCGTGGAAGCGGATCGTTCCTTCCGTCGTCTCGGCCGTAAAGTCGGGCGCAGTGTCGCCAATGTGGAGTGCCATCATTTTCTCCCGTGGAACCTCGCCGGAATCATTGCCTTGGCGCCTGCCGGGCGAGCCTGGTTGCGATCTGGCGACGGCGCCTATCGCCGTCTGCCGTGCGTTTCATGCTCCGCGGAGCCTGAATGCGTGGGCTATGCCGGTAGGCCCCGGTTGCGGGCTGCCATTCCGGCGTCGGGTTGGACAAGTGCGAGGGGGGACGGTTCAGTGTCGGCCAACTCGCGCTTGGCGGCGGCGCTGCGGCGTCGTCGATGGCGCTTCTCCCCAAGGGCTGTCGCCGGCAGCGTAAAATGCCGGCCATCATGACGCAACTCATTCTGAAGCCCGGCAAGGAACGCTCGCTGTTCCGCCGCCATCCCTGGATCTTCGAAGGTTCGGTCGAACGCCTCGACGGCCGTGCCCGTCCCGGCGACACGGTCGAGGTCGTCGACGCCAACGGCCGCCACCTGGCCAAGGCGGCGTGGAGCCCGCACTCGCAGATCCGTGCCCGCGTGTGGAGCTTCGACGCCGACGAGACCATCGACGATGCCTTCTTCAAGCGCCGTGTCGCCGCCGCCGTCGCCCGCCGCCAGGCGATGCCGCAGCTCGCCGGCCAGGACGGCATGCGCCTCCTGCACGGCGAGTCGGACGGCCTGCCCGGCGTCATCGCCGACCGCTACGGCTACACCCTCTGCCTGCAGCTGACCGCCGCCGGCCCGGACAAGTGGCGGCGCGCGATCGTCGGTGCGCTGGTCAAGGCCACCGGCGTCGCCCGCATCTACGAACGCTCCGATTCCGACGTGCGCAAGCTCGAAGGGCTGGAACCGATCACCGGCTGGGTGCATGGCGAGGCGCCGCAGGGTGACGCCGGCGCGCTGTCGATCGACGAGAACGGCGTCCGTCTGGGCGTCGACGTCGTCGGCGGCCACAAGACCGGCTTCTACCTCGACCAGCGCGACAACCGGCTGCTGACGCGGGCGCTCGCCGGCGGCAAGTCGGTGCTCAACTGCTTCTGCTACACCGGCGGCTTTTCGCTGCAGGCGCTGGCCGGCGGCGCCGCCAGCGTGCTCTCGATCGACTCCTCCGGGCCGGCGCTGGCCGGCGCGCGCGCCAACCTGGCACTGAACCCGCAACTCGACGCGACCCGCGCCGAGTGGCTGGAGGCCGACGTCTTCGACGCGCTGCGCGTGTTCCGCAAGGAAAACCGCAAGTTCGACCTGATCGTCCTCGACCCGCCCAAGTTCGCCCCGTCGGCGGCGCATGCCGAACGCGCGGCGCGCGCCTACAAGGACATCAACCTGCTCGGCTTCCGCCTGCTCAACCCGGGCGGCTACCTGCTCACCTATTCGTGCTCCGGCGGCATCGGACTGGAACTGTTCCAGAAGATCGTCGCCGGGGCGGCGGTCGATGCCGGGCGCGACGCGCGCATCCTGCAGCGGCTGTCGGCCGGTCCGGACCATCCGGTGGCGCTGCATTTTCCCGAGGGCGAATACCTGAAGGGGCTGCTCGTGCAGGCCGACTGAACGCGGCCTGTGGCGGCGCCGATCGGCTCGTCTTTTGCAACTCGGTTGCATCTGCCCTCCGCCTGTGATCTAATCCGGCGCCATGCCGGACATCTCGCCTGCCTCCCCCGCTGCCGTCGCTGACGCCCTCGCCGAGCGCATCCGCGCCACCGGTGCGCGCGCGACGCCGGCGCGCATACGCGTCCTCGAACTGCTCTCCGCGGCGCCGGCGCCGCTGTCGCACCAGGACATCGAGGCCGTGCTGGGCGCCGACAGCCTCGACCGGGTGACGCTCTACCGTGTGCTCGACTGGCTGGTCGAATCCGGCCTCGCCGTGAAGCGCGTCGACGAGCGGCGCGTCTGGCGCTTCTCGCTGGCCGGCGGCGGCACCCATCACGGCCATGTGCATTTCCGCTGCGAGACCTGCGGCCGCGTCTTCTGCCTGGACACGCCGCCGCCGCGGCCGCCGAAACTGCCCGGCGGCTTCACGCTGGCGCGCGCCGAACTCGACCTGTCCGGCCGCTGCGCCGAATGCAACGCGGGCAACGTATGAGCGAAAACACGGCGGAGACCGCCCGACCGGCACCGATCCCGGTCACCATCCTCACCGGCTTCCTCGGCAGCGGCAAGACGACGCTGCTCAACCGAATCCTCGCGGAAAACCACGGCGAGAAGATCGCCGTCATCGAGAACGAGTTCGGCGAGGTCGGCATCGACAACGAGCTGCTGCTCTCCGCCGACGACCAGATCGTCGCGATGAACAACGGCTGCATCTGCTGCACCGTGCGCGGCGACCTCGTGCGCATCCTCGGCGAGCTGGTGGCGAAGCGCGACGCCGGCGAACTCGCCTTCGACCGCGTGCTCATCGAGACCACCGGGCTGGCCGAACCGGCGCCGGTGGCGCAGACCTTCTTCGTCGACGAGACGGTGGCCACGCGCTACCTGCTCGACGCCGTGGTGACGCTGGTCGACGCCGTGCATGCCGGGCGCCAGCTCGACGAGCACGAGGCGGCGCAGGCGCAGGTCGGCTTCGCCGACCGCCTGCTGCTGTCGAAGACCGAGCTGGTCGATGGCGAGCACCTGAACGCGCTGCAGGAGCGGCTGGCGGCGATGAATCCGCGCGCGCGGCAGCTGGCCGTGCATTTCGGCGAGATGCCGCTGGCCGAGATCCTCGACATCCGCGGCTTCAACCTGAACGCCGCGCTCGAGATCGACTCCGCCTTCCTCGCCGGCGCGCACCACCATCACGACGACCGCATCGGCTCGGTCGTCTTCCGCGCCGAGCGCGACTTCGACGGCGCGAAACTGCAGGACTTCATCGGCAGCATCGTCCGCGTCTTCGGCGACGACCTGATGCGCTACAAGGGCGTGCTGGCGGTCGACCAACTGCCCTACCGCGTCATCCTCCAGGGCGTGCACCAGCTGATGGGCGCCAGCCCCGGCCAGCCGTGGGCGGAAGCGGCGCGCGTCAGCACGCTGGTGTTCATCGGCCGCGACCTGCCGCGCGACATCCTCCTCACCGGGTTGCAGCAATGCCTGAAATAGACCCGGCACGGCAGATTCCGGTCACCGTGCTCACCGGCTTCCTCGGCGCCGGCAAGACGACCTTGCTCAACCATCTGCTGCGGCAGCCGGCGATGGCCGATGCCGCGGTGCTGATCAACGAGTTCGGCGAGATCGGCATCGACCACCACCTGGTCGACAAGGTCGACGACAACCTGGTCCTGCTCGACTCCGGCTGTCTCTGCTGCAGCGTGCGCGGCGACCTCGCGCGCGCCTTGCGCAACCTCTTCATGCGCCGCCTGCGCCGCGAGATTCCGGCGTTCTCGCGGGTGCTCGTCGAGACCACCGGGCTGGCCGATCCGGCGCCGGTGATCTACACGCTGCTCGAAGACTTCTTCATCGCCGAGCGCTTCCGCAGCGACGGCATCGTCGCCGCGGTCGACGTCACCCACGCCGAGATCCAGCTGGCGCAGCACGCCGAGGCGGTGAAGCAGGTGGCGATGGCCGACCGCCTGCTGCTGACCAAGTGCGACCTCGCCGATGCGGCAACGCTTGCCCGCATCCGCGCCCGGCTCGCTGCGCTCGCTCCGGGCACGCCGCAGGTCGAGGTGCAGCGCGGCGAGGTGGCGGCGAAGGAACTGGCCGGCTGCGGCCTCTACGACCCGGCCACGAAGACCGCCGACGTCCGCCGCTGGCTGGCCGAGGAAGCAGTCCGTGCCGCCGGCGGGGCGGGCGTACGAGCGCACGATCCGGCGCGCCACGAGCGCCACGACACCCGCGTGCATAGCTTCGTGCTGCGTTTCGCCGAGCCCTTCGCCTGGGGCGAATTCGCCGAGGCCATCGACGTGCTGCTGTCCACCTGCGGCGACCGCATCCTGCGCGTGAAAGGCCTGGTCGCCGTCGCCGGCGAGGCGGCGCCGCGCGTCGTCCATTGCTTGCAGCACGTGCGCTACCCGGAAGCCGCGCTGCCGGCCTGGCCCGACGACGACCATGCCTCGCGGCTGGTCTTCATCGTCCGCGACTTCTCGCGCGACTACGTCGAGAAAGCCTTCGCCATGTTCTGCGGCCAGCCGCCGGCGGCGGACGCCTGATGTTCGCCCGCCTCGCGCCGCCCCTGCTGCGCCGCCTGCGCCTCGGTCTGCTGGCGCTCTTCCTCGTCTGCGGCCAGGCGGCGATGCTCGCCCATGCCGCCGGCCATGCCGGCGACGGCGTCGACCCGCCGCACGTCTGCCTGCTCTGCCTCGCCGGGCAGGACCTCGACGGTCCGGCGCCGGCCGCGTGCCCGCCGCCGCTGCCGGCGGTGCTCGGCACCTTCGCGTCGCCGCCCTTCGCCGCCCTCTCCTTCGCCCGCGTTTTCCTCGCCGGCGCCCGCGCCCGCGCCCCGCCTGCCGCCTGATCGGTCCGTTCGCGCCGGCGTCCGTGCGCCGGCTTCGTGTCGTTCACCCATCGGGAGTCACCATGAAACACCGTTCGCTGACGGCGCTCGCCGTTGCCTTGTCGTTCACCGCGCTCGCCTTTTCGCCGCCGGCCGCGGCCGCCGCGGGCGACGCCGATCTTGCCGAGATCCGCAAGCAGTTGCAGCAGATGAAGGAAGCCTACGAGCAGCGCATCGCCGCGCTCGAACAGAAACTGGCGCAGGCCGCGGGCGTCGCCGCCAAGGCCGAGGGCACGGCGGCAAAGGCGGAGAGCGTCGCCCGCGAAGCCGAAAGCGCCGCCCGCCAGGCCAGCCTGCGCCCACCGGCTGCGGCGCCCGCCTCCGGCTTCAACCCCGAGGCCTCGCTGATCCTGCAGGGGCAGGTCCGCCGCATGAAGGACGTCGGCGACCGCCGCATCGCCGGCTTCTGGCCGACCGAGGTCGAGACCCGGCGCGGCTTCTCGCTCGACGAAAGCGAGCTGGTGCTCGCCGCCAACGTCGATCCCTACTGGCGCGGCCAGGCAATCGTTGCGCTGATCGACGGCGAGGCCGAGGTCGAGGAGGCCTGGTTCCAGTCGCTCGGCCTCGGCAACGGCTTCGGCCTCAAGGGCGGGCGCCTGCGCTCCGGCATCGGCTACCTCAACGAGCAGCATCCGCACGCCCAGGATTTCGCCGACGCGCCGCTGATCTACCAGGCGATGTTCGGTGAAGGCGCGAGCTATACGCAGGACGGCGTGCAATTGAAATGGGTGGCGCCGACCGACACCTTCTTCGAGGTCGGCGCCGAGGCCGGGCGCGGTGCCGCCTTCCCCGGCAGCGAGCGCAACAAGAACGGCGCCGGCGGCGGCGCGCTGTTCGCGCATGTCGGCGACGACATCGGCGTGAGCCACAGCTGGCGCGCCGGGCTTTCCTACCTGCAGACGCAGGCGAAGGCGCGCGAGGCGACCTTTGCCGACGCCGGCGGCCTCGACGCCGCGACGGCGAGCTTCGACGGCAAGTCGCGGACCTGGATTGCCGACTTCGTCTGGAAATGGGCGCCGGAAGGCAATGCGAACTACCGCAACTTCAAGCTGCAGGGTGAATACTTCCAGCGCCGCGAGCGCGGCGACCTCGCCTGTGCCAACGCCGTGCAGTCGCTCGGCAACAACTGCGACCCGGGCAATACCGGCGCCGTCGTCCTCAGCGACTACCGCAGCCGCCAGTCCGGCTGGTACCTGCAGGGCGTCTACCAGTTTACGCCGAACTGGCGCGCCGGCCTGCGTTACGACCGGCTCGATTCCGGCCGTCGCGATTTCGGCGCCAACGCCGCCAACGTCGTCGTCGAGGACTTCCGCCCGAAGCGCGTGACGCTGATGGCCGACTACAGCTGGAGCGAGTTCTCGCGCATGCGCCTGCAGCTGGCGCAGGACAAGTCGATACCGGGCGTCACCGACAACCGGGTGTGGCTGCAGTACATCATGAGCCTGGGCGCCCACGGTGCGCATAAGTTCTGAGAAGGGGGCGGCGCTTGCCGATAGTTCGTCGCGCGCCTCGCCTCGGCGGCGCGCGCTCGCCAAATGAAGGAGTTGGTATGCACAAAATGTTTCTTGCTTTGCTCGCACTGCTTGCGCTGCCGGCGCACGCGGCGCTCAACGTCTTCGCCACCGTTCCCGAATGGGCGGCACTGGCGAAGGAAATCGGCGGCAGCCGGGTGGCGGTCTATGCGGCGACGCACGGCTTGCAGGATCCGCACCGGATCGAGGCGAAGCCGTCGCTGATCGCGCGGGCGCGTTCGGCGCAGCTGGTGGTGGCCACCGGTGCCGAGCTGGAGGTCGGCTGGCTGCCGGTGGTGCTGCGCGAATCCGGCAACCGGAACATCCAGCCGGGGCGGCCGGGGTACTTTGAAGCGGCGTCGGCGGTGGCGCTGGTCGACGTGCCGAAGGTGCTCGACCGCGCGCACGGCGACGTCCATGCCGCCGGTAATCCGCACATCCAGACCGACCCGCGCAACATCCTCAAGGTCGCCGAAGCGCTCGCCGCGCGCATGGCCGAACTCGACCCGGCCGAGGCGACGGCCTACCGGAGCGGCGTGCAGGCATTCGCGGCGAAATGGCGGGCGGCCCTGGCGCGTTGGGAGAAAGCCGCCGCACCGCTGCGCGGCGTGCCGGTGCTGGTGCAGCACCGCGCCTTTCCGTATCTGACCGACTGGCTGGGCCTGCGCGAGGTCGGCGTGCTGGAGCCGCGCCCCGGCGTCGAAGCCTCCGCCGCTTACCTGGCCGAGGTGCTGGCGCGCCAGGCGACGCAGCCGGCGCGCATGGTGCTGCGTCCGGCCTACCAGCACGACGCGCCGTCGCGCTGGATCGCCGAGCGCGCGAAAATTCCGGCGGTGACCGTGCCGTTTACGGTCGGCGGCACGCCCGAGGCCGGCGACCTGTTCGCGCTCTTCGACGACACGCTGCGCCGCCTGCTCGCGGCGTTGCCGACGCCATGAGCGCGCCGGCAACGATGCTGGCGGTGTGCGGGCTGACCGCCGGCTACGTCGTGCCGGTGCTCGGGCCGGTTTCGTTCACGCTGGCGCGCGGGGAAATCGTCGGCCTGTGCGGGCCCAACGGCAGCGGCAAGTCCACGCTGCTCGCCGCGCTGCTCGGCAACGCGCGCATTTTCGGCGGCGAAATCAACAAGGCCCCGGACACCGTATTCAGTCTGCAGACGCAGCGGCAGCCGCCGGTTGCCGGCGTGCCGCTGAACGGCGCCGAGCTGCTGGCGCTGACCGCGGCCGCCGCCGACGGCTTGCCGCCGGCACTGGCCGCGTGCGTCGGCCGGCGCCTCGACCGCCTCTCCGGCGGCCAGCGCCAGTTCCTCCATCTCTGGGCCTGCCTGCAGGCGCCGGCCGACGTCGTCCTGCTCGACGAACCGACCAACAATCTCGACCCGGACGGCGTCGCCCATCTGGCGGGGGCGCTGCGGGCGAGGGCGGCCGGCGGTGCCGGGCTGCTCGTCGTCAGCCACGATGCCGCCTTCCTGGCGGCGGCCTGCGACCGCCTCGTCCGCCTGGGAGGAAACGACGATGCCGTTTGATGCGCTCCTCGATCCGCTGTTCGTGCAACCCTTCTTCACCGGGCTCGCCTTCGCCGTGCTGTTGCCGCTGCTCGGCGCCTACCTGCGCCTGCGCGACGAATGGCTGGCGGCGCTGGCTTTCGCGCAGACGGCGGCGGCCGGTGCGCTGCTGGCGATGCTGGCCGGCTGGCCGCTGCAACTCGGCGGCCTGCTCGCGGCAGCGGCCGCTGCCGCGCTGAAGAGCGTCTTCGAAGGTGCCGCCCGCGGCGTGCAGGGCGCCGCCTACGCGATGCTGCTGGTCGGCAGCTGGGGCGCGTCCGTGCTGCTCGTCGCCAACCTGCCGCTGGCCGAGCGGCTCGGCCATGCGCTGTTCGATGGGCAGCTCTATTTCACCGACCGCGATCACCTCGTCGCCGCCGCGATCTGCACCGGCGTCGCCGGCGCCGGGCTGTTCGCGCTGTCGCGCCGGCTGCTGCTGTCCCATTTCTTTCCGGACTATTTCCGCGCCGTCGGCGGCTCGGTGCGCCGCGTGCATTTCCTGTTCGACCTGCTGGTGGCGGCCGCGCTGGCGCTGGCGACGATGAGCATCGGCGTGATGTCGGCGTTTGCGCTGATCTTCCTGCCGCCGCTGGTCGCCTGGGCGTGGTCGGGCAGTTGGCGGCGTTCGCTGGCGCTGGCCGTCGCGGTCGGCGTCGTCGCCTACGTCCTCGCCTTTCTCGGCGCGCTATGGCTCGACCAGCCGTTCGGGCCGGTACTGGCACTGATCCTGGTCCTGGTCGGGGTCCTTTCCGGTGTCGCGCATCGGCTGCATATCGGCCTCTGAAGGCTCATTCTGAGCGGGTTTGGAAATTGCGGCGCGATGGTCAATGTGTTAAAACACCCCTTCGCACCGATCTGATTGCATCTCTTCCCAACCCAGCGCATGGTTTTTTCCTTCTTCAAGAAGCCGCCTCCGGAAAAAATGGTGGCGAAGCCGGCCGCCGCGCCGCCGCGCCCGAAGTCGGGAGAGGCGCCGTTCCCCGACAGTCGACCGCTCCCGGAAGCCGATGCGCGCACTCCCGCCGCTCCGGCGCCGGGAGGCAATCAGGAGGCGCCGCGCGAGCTGGAGTCGCTGGATTTCACCAGCTCCAGCCAGTTCAGCGACCTGAGCGAGACGCCCGGGGACATCCACGTCGAGACCGACATCGACCCGATCCAGGCCGACGTCGAACAGGCCGCGATCCTCTATGCCAACGCGCAGGACGACGTGGCGCGGGCGATGCTGGAAAACGCGGTGCACGCGAATCCCTTCGGTCCGGGCGAGCGCCTCTGGCTGATGCTCTTCGACCTCTACCGGCTGACCAACCAGCGCACCCCGTTCGACGCGCTGAGTCTCGAATATGCGCGAGCCTTCGAAAGGTCGCCGCCGGCCTGGCGCAACTCGCACACCGCGAAACCCGCCGCCAAGGCGGTGGTGGCGGTTCCGGCCGGGACCATGCTGTTCAAGGGCGAGCTGACCGGCGACAACGACAGCGCTTTCGCTGCGCTCGACCAGTCCATCGACAAGAATCCGAAGCTGCGCGTCGAGCTGACCAAGGTGACGGCGGTCGACGATCTCGGCGCCGAGCGCCTGCTCGGGGTGCTCTGCGCCGCCCGCAAGAAAAAGGTGGACATCGAGCTGGTCGGCCGCGATGCGCTGGCGGCGCTGCTCGAAGCCCGCATCGAAACCGGCCGGCGCGAGGAATCCGGCTGCTGGCTGCTGCTGATCGAGCTGTACCAGCTGATGGGCAAGCAGGAAGCCTTCGAGGACATGGCCATCAACTATGCGGTGACCTTCGAGATGTCGCCGCCGTCGTGGGAGCCGAAACGGGTCGCCGCGGCGGAGCCGAAACCGGTGCTCGCGCTGGCGGCCCGTGCGCCCGAGGAGGAAGCCCTGGCCTATGCGCCGAAGGGCGACCTGAAGGCGGAGCGTTTCGCCAACCTGCAGGGCTTCGCCGAGAAGCAGGAGGTTCTGATCCTCGATTTCTCGGCCGTGACCCGGATCGACTTCGTCAGCGCCGGCACGCTGGTGAACCTGCTGACCACGGTCAAGCGCCAGGGCAAACGCATCGTCGTCCGCCATCCCAACCGTCTGGTGGCCGAGCTGCTGGGCGTGGTCGGCCTGGCGGCGGTGGCCGACATCGAATTCGCAAAGAGCTGAGCACCCGCCCATGGAACAGTATCACGGCACCACCATCCTCTCGGTCCGTCGCGGCCAGCGCGTCGCCATGGGCGGCGACGGCCAGGTGACGCTTGGCAACATCGTCATCAAGGCCAGTGCGCGCAAGGTGCGCCGGCTGTACAAGGAACGCATCCTTGCCGGTTTCGCCGGCGGCACCGCCGATGCCTTCACGCTGTTCGAGCGCTTCGAATCCAAGCTGGAGAAGCACCAGGGCCACCTGCTGCGCTCCGCCGTCGAACTGGCCAAGGACTGGCGCACCGACCGCGCGCTGCGCCGGCTGGAGGCGATGCTGGCGGTAGCCGACCGCGACAGCTCGCTGATCATCACCGGCAACGGCGACGTGCTGGAGCCCGAGCAGGGCATCGTCGCCATCGGCTCGGGCGGCGCCTACGCGCAGAGCGCGGCGCGGGCGCTGCTGGAGAACACCGAACTGGCGCCGGTCGAGGTGGTCACCAAGTCGCTGGAGATCGCCGGCGATATCTGTATCTACACCAACCGTAATTTCACGCTCGAAACCCTCGATTGAAGACTGGGCGCCGCCCCGGCCCCGTCTTCCCGCGGTTTCGTTTCCGGAAGCAACGCGCATGACCCAGATGACCCCGCAGGAAATCGTCCACGAACTCGACAAGCACATCGTCGGCCAGAACAAGGCGAAGAAGTCGGTCGCCATCGCGCTCCGCAACCGCTGGCGTCGGGCGCAGGTGGCCGAGCCGCTGCGCCAGGAGATCACGCCGAAGAACATCCTGATGATCGGCCCGACCGGCGTCGGCAAGACCGAGATCGCGCGCCGCCTGGCGCGGCTGGCCAACGCGCCGTTCATCAAGGTCGAGGCGACCAAGTTCACCGAGGTCGGCTACGTCGGCCGCGACGTCGATACGATCATCCGCGATCTCGCCGAAATCGCCGTGAAGAGCGGCCGCGAGGCGGCGATGAAGCGCCAGCGCGCGCGCGCCGAGGATGCCGCCGAGGAGCGCGTGCTCGATGCGCTGCTGCCGCCGCCGCGCGGCAGCAATTTCTTCGGCAACGAGAATGCGCCGGCCGAGGACAACACGACGCGGCAGAAATTCAGGAAGAAGCTGCGCGAGGGCGAACTCGACGACAAGGAGATCGAGATCGAGCTGGCGGCGCCGTCGATGAGCGCCGAGATCTTCGCGCCGCCGGGCATGGAAGAGCTGACGACGCAGATCCAGGGCATGTTCCAGAACCTCGGCGGCGGCCGCAAGAGTTCGCGCAAGCTGAAGATCCGCGAGGCGATGAAGATCCTGGTCGACGAGGAGGCGGCGAAGCTGGTGAACGACGAGGAAGTGAAGCTCGACGCAGTGAAGAACGTCGAGCAGAACGGCATCGTCTTTCTCGACGAGATCGACAAGATTGCCAGCCGTTCCGACGCACAGGGCGCCGATGTCTCGCGCCAGGGCGTGCAGCGCGACCTGCTGCCGCTGGTCGAGGGGACGACGGTGTCGACCAAGTACGGCATGATCAAGACCGACCACATCCTGTTCATCGCCAGCGGTGCCTTCCACCTGGCCAAGCCGTCCGACTTGATCCCCGAGCTGCAGGGCCGCTTCCCGATCCGCGTCGAACTGGAGTCGCTGTCGGTGTCCGACTTCGAGCGCATTCTGACGCAGACCGACGCCTGCCTGACGCGCCAGTATGAAGCGCTGCTCGCCACCGAGGGCGTCACCCTTGCCTTCGAGGACGACGGCATCCGCCGGCTGGCGGAGATCGCCTGGGCAGTGAACGAGCGCACCGAGAACATCGGCGCCCGCCGGTTGTATACGGTGATGGAGAAGCTGCTTGAGGAGCTCTCCTTCGACGCCGGCAAGCCGGGCAGCGAAAGCCTGACGATCGACGCCGCCTACGTCGATGCGCGGCTCGGCGAGCTGGCGCAGAACGAGGATCTGTCGCGTTACGTGCTGTGAGAGGGGCTAGCCCCTACCTAGCCCCATGCTGCTCCGCATCGTCGCCATCATCTTCCCGATCTTCGCCATTGTCGGCGTCGGCTACGCCTATGCGCGCGTAAAGAAGCCGGACATGGCCTTCGCCAACCAGCTGAACATGGACGTCTTCGTCCCGGCGCTGGTCTTCGCCGCGCTCGCCAGCAAGGACTTCGACCTGATGGCGAACTGGAAGCTGGCGCTCGGCGCACTGGCCGTGGTGCTCGGCTCCGGCCTGCTGGCGTGGCCGGTGGCGAAGCTGATGAAGGTGCCGGCGAACACGCTGCTGCCGCCGATGATGTTCAACAACTCCGGCAACATGGGACTGCCGCTGCTGGTGCTGGCCTTCGGCGAGCAGGCGCTGCCGCTGGCGGTGGTGCTGTTCTTCGTCGAGAACGTGCTGCACTACTCGCTCGGCACCTGGATGCTCGACCACCACGCCCGGCTGTGGAACCTGTGGCGGGTGCCGGTGATCGCCGCCGCCCTCGCCGGGCTGGCGGTGAGCCTGCTGAAGATCGAATTGTGGTCGCCGCTCTACATCGGCATCAAGATGCTCGGCGACGTGTCGATCCCGCTCTTGCTCTTCTCGCTCGGCGTGCGCCTGACCGATTCGGCGGCCAAGGACCTGCGTCTCGGCCTGGTCGGTGCCGCGCTCTGTCCGCTCGCCGGCATGGCAGTGGCCTGGGCGATCGTGCCGGTGCTCGGGCTGGAAGGGATGCAGGCCGGCATGCTGCTGATCTTCGGCGCGCTGCCGCCGGCGGTGCTCAACTACATCTTCGCTGAGAAGTACAAACAGGAGCCGGAGCGCGTCGCCTCGATCGTGATGATCGGCAACGTCGCCTCGCTGGGCTTCGTGCCGCTGGCGCTGTTCTTTGCGCTGCCGCGCTGATCAGGCATCCTGCCGGATATCGGTCCAGTCGGCGCCGGTGATCCTCGCCAGCTCGTCCGGCGTCAGCGGAAAGACCGAGAACGGCGTCCCCGCCGCCGCCCATATTTTCCCGAAGCGCTGCAGGTCCTCATCGAGCACGATCGTTACCGGCTGGGCTAGCCCGATCGGCGAGACGCCGCCGATGACGTAGCCGGTCGCCGCGCGCACGAAGTCGGCGTCGGCGCGGCCGAGCTTCTCACCGACCAGTGCGGCCACCTTCCTCTCGCAGACGCGGTTGTCGCCGCTGGCGACGACGACCATCGCCTGCCCGCTTTCCTTGCCGCGGAAGACCACCGACTTGGCGATCTCGGCGACGGTACAGCCGATCGCGGCGGCCGCTTCGGCGCAGGTCCGCGTCGGCTGCTCGAATTCGACGACCTGAACAGCCTGTCCCGTTTCATGCAGCAGCGCCTGCACGCGCAGCGCGGTCGGGTGTTGTGCGGGTTTCATCGTGGCGCGGTCGGCGGTCGGGTTCAGGCCGGTTGCGGTTGGGGCTGCGCCACCGGCGCTTCGCGGATCGGCAGGTTGGCGATCGCGGCGAACGACGCGAGCACGATGTCGGCGTACCACATCCAGCTGTAGTCGCCGAACTGCGTGATGGCGATGCCGCCGAGCCAGGCGCCGAGAAAGCCGCCGACCTGATGCGACAGCAGGGTCAGGCCGAACAGCGTGCCGAGGTAGCGCACGCCGAACAGCTTGCCGACGATCGACGCGGTCGGCGGCACCGTCGCCAGCCAGGTGAAGCCGAGGCCGGCGGCAAACAGGTAGAAGGTCCATTCGGTCTTCGGTGCCGCCAGGTAGGCGATCACCAGCAGCGCGCGCGAGGCGTACATCCAGAACAGCACCATCTTGCTGCGGTGCTGGCTGATGGCGTGGCCGGCGTAGAGGCTACCGGCGATGTTGGTCAGGCCGATGATCGCCAGCGTCCAGCTGGCCACCGCCGGCGGCAGGCCGCACAGGTCGACCTCGCCGGGCATGTGCGTGACGAGGAAGGCGATATGGAAGCCGCAGGTGAAGAAGCCGGCGTGCAGCAGCAGGTAGCTGCGGTCGCCCATGGCGCCGCAGACGGTGGTCCACAGCCCGGCCTCGCCGGGAACGGCGGCCGGCTTCGTGCCCTTCGGTGCGACCACCTTGACCAGCGGCAGCGCGGCCAGCGCGACGGCGGCGAGTGACCACATCGCGCCCATCCAGCCGAAGGCCTGGATCAGCTTCTGCAGGATCGGCGCGAAGATGAACTGGCCGAAGGAGCCGCCGGCGTTGATGACGCCGGAGGCGGCGCCGCGCGCTTCGACCGGAAGGCGCTGTGCGGTGGCGCCCATCAGCACCGAAAAGCTGCCGATGCCGGAGCCCATCGCCGAGAGCAGGCCGAGGCTGACGACAAGACCGAAGGTGCTGTCCATGAACGGCGTCAGCGCGCTGCCGGCGGCGAGGATCAGCAGGCCGCAAAGCAGAACCTTGCCCGGACCGTAGCGGTCGGCGAAGGCGCCGGCAACGGGCTGGATGGCGCCCCAGGTGAACTGGCCGACGGCCAGCGCGAAGCTGATCGCGGCGATGCCGAGGCCGGTCGTTGTATTGAGCGGTGAGACGAAGAGGCCGAGCGACTGGCGGGCGCCCATCGTCACCATCATGATGGCGGCGGCGGCGAGGGTGATGAACCAGAGATGCGGAGTGTTGAGGGTACGGAACATGGGGAGTGCCTGTTGTTATCGATCAGCCGAATTGTAGGCTGACCGGCGCCGGCGCCGGCAGTTCCCGTCAGCCGAAAAATCGCTGGATCCGGCGCCGGTCGCGCTTGGTCGGCCGGCCCTTGAGATCGGCGCCCGGTGCCGGGGCCAGCGTCTGCGCCTCGGCGGCGGCGGCCCGCCGCTCGCGGCTCGCCTGCGTTTCCTCGTAGAGCTGCTGCGCTTCCGGCGCCGGCCGCCGGTATTCGTTGATCGCGCGCACGACGACGGTCCACTGCGCCTCGCCGAGCGTGAGGTCGAGCACGTCGCCTGGCTTCACTTCCTTCGCCGGCTTCGCCGCGTGGCCGTTGAGCTTGACCTTGCCGCCGTCGATCGCGTCGGCGGCCAGTCCGCGCGTCTTGAAGAGGCGTGCCGCCCACAGCCACTTGTCGAGGCGCAGTTTCTCGGGGGGCGCGTTCATTCCTTCACCGGCTTCTTGCCGAGCTTCCGCTGCAGCGTGCGCCGGTGCATCTTCAGCGCCCGCGCGGTGGCCGAGATGTTGCCGTCGTGCTCGGCGAGCACGCGCTGGATGTGTTCCCACTCCAGCCGGTCGACCGACAGCGGCGAATCGGAAACGCCGAGCGAGGAATCGCCCTCGGTCTTGTGCAGCGCCGCCACCACCTGGTCGGCGTCGACCGGCTTGGCCAGGTAGTGCGTGGCGCCGAGCTTGATCGCCTCGACCGCGGTGGCGATGCTGGCGTAGCCGGTGAGCATGACGATGCGCGTGTTCGGGTCGATTTCGATCAGTTTCTCGATCAGCACCAGCCCGGATTCACCCGGCATCTTCAGGTCGACCACCGCGTACTCCGGCGACTGAAGCTGTGCCAGTGCCAGCGCTTCGGCGACGTCGGCGGCGGTGGCGACGGCAAAGCCGCGGCGTTCGAGTGCGCGCGCCAGCACGCGGCGGAAGGCCTCGTCGTCGTCGACGAGAAGCAGGGAGGGCTGGTCCTGATCGGTGTTCATGTCGGTGCCTGGCGGAGTCGGGCGAGCGGCAGCGTGACGCGGGTGCGCGTGCCGCCGGTGTCGCGGGGGGTCAGTTCGACGCGGCCGCCGAAGCGTTCCAGCGTCGCGTTGGTGAGGAAGAAGCCGATGCCCAGGCCACCGCTTGCGCTGCCGTCGGCGGCGCGCTTGGTGGAGAAGAAGGCTTCGCCGATGCGTGCGGCGACCGCCTCGTCGATACCCGGGCCACTATCGAGAATATCGATGCGCAGCATGTCGGCATCCCAACGGGCGTGCAGTTCCAGCCCTTCCGGCGAGGCGTCGGCGGCGTTGTCGAGCAGGTTGAGCAACGCCTGTTCCAGCGTGCGGTCGGTGGCGACTCGCGGCGCCGGCTGCGGACCGTCGAGAACGGCGTGGATCGTCGCCCGCGGCCGGATCAGCTGCCATTCCTCAAGCAGGCGTTCGAGATAGGCGTCGACCGCCAGTTGCCGCGAATCCTCGTCGCGCGCCTGACCGGCGGAGGCCAGTGTCTGCGACAGGATTTTCTTGCATTCGTCGACCTGCGTGCGCAATAGGCGCAGGTCGTCGCTGAGCTCGATGTCGTCGGCGTGCGCCAGCTCCGCCTCGCGCAGCACGACGGCCATCGTCGACAGCGGCGTTCCCAGCTTGTGCGCGGCGCCGGCGGCGAGCGTGCCGAGGGCGAGGATCTGTTCGTTCTTCAGTGCCGCCTCGCGGGCCGCCGCCAGTTCCCGGTCGCGTGCCTTCAGCGCCGCCGCCATGCGCGTCAGGAAGAGGGCGACGACCAGTGCGCTGACGACGAAGTTGAGCCACATGCCGAGCACGTGCAGCGCGAAGCCGCTGACGTGGCCGGCATGCTCCGGGGCGACGCCGGAAGCCCGCGCGAGCAGCGCGTCGAGCTCGGCCATCTGTCCCTGCGGTGCCGGCAGCGGCAGGTTCCAGAACATCAGGAAGGAGTAAATCAGCGTCGTCACGCCGGCCATGAACCAGGCGTGCCGGGCCGGCAGCGCGGCGGCGGCAATGGTGATCGGAACGAGGAAGAGCGAGACGAAGGGGTTGGCCGAGCCGCCGGAAAAATAGAGCAGCACGCCGAGCACGGCGACATCGACCAGCAGTTGCGCGAGGATCTCGTCGTCGCCGACCGGTCGCCCGCGCTGCAGGCGCCATTGCGTGAAAAGATTGAACAGCGCCAGTGCCACCGTGGCGCTGATCATTGGCGCCACCGCCAGCGGGATCTGCAGCCAGCCGACGGCGAGCAGCAGCACCAAGCCCTGCGCCAGCACCGACAGGCGGCGCAGGGCGACTAGGCGGGGCAGCAGGCTGCTGGCGGCAGGGGTGGTGTTCATGGGTCCGGATTTTACGCCGTGCCGCCGGCGTCGAGGGCGGTCGCGGGCTGCGGCATTCTGTCGCGGCAGCTGTCCGCTCAGGCGTACCCCAAGGGCACTTGTTCGCGATGCGCATGGCGCATCGTTCAGGCGCACCCCAAGGGCACTGGTTCACGATGCGCATGGCGCATCGTTCAGGCGCTTCCGTGCCGGCGCGCCAGCCAGCCTTCGACCAGCGAATAGACCGACGGCACCACCACCAGCGTCAGCAGCGTCGACGAGATCATGCCGCCGATGACGGCGATTGCCAGCGGCTGGTTGGTCTCGGAGCCGGCGCCGAGACCGAGCGCGGCGGGGAGGAGGGCGAGGATGACGGTGGCCGAGGTCATCAGCACCGGTCGCATGCGGATCGGGCAGGCGTTGGCCAGTGCCGCGTCGATCGCCATGCCGCCGTCGCGGCGCTGGTTGGTCAGGTCGACGAGCAGGATCGAGTTCTTGGCGACGAGGCCGATCAGCAGCACCAGGCCGATCATCGAATAGATGTTCAGCGTCTGCCCGAACAGCCACAGCGCGGCGACGCCGCCGATGATCGCCAGCGGCTGCGCGAGCATGACGATGAAGGGCTGGACGAAGGAGTTGAACTGGCTGGCGAGCACCATGTAGAGCAGCAGCATCGCCAGCGTGAAGGCGAAGACCATGTAGCCCATGGTCTTGGCGAACTCCTCGGCCTGGCCGACGAACTTGATCGCGTAGCCCGGCGGCAGCGTCTCGACGGCGACCTGCTTGACCTTGTCGACGGCCTCGCCGAGCGGGATCGACGGCGTCGCGAAGAAGCTCGCCGCGTATTGCAGGTCGAAGCGGCCGATCACCGCCGGCCCCAGCGTTTCCCTGAATGCGGCCACCGCGTCGAGGCGGACCAGCTTGCCGTCCTTGGCGCGCAGCCAGATCCTGGCGAGGTCCGCGGGCTGCGTGAATTCGCCCTCGCGCGCCTTCAGCCGGATGTCGTAGCGCTGGCCGTCGCCCGGCTCGTCGTTGTACTTGGCGATGTCGACGCCACCGGTGAGCATGTTGATCGCCAGCGCGACGTCCTGCGTGTTCAGGTTGGCGGCGGCGATGCGCAGGCGGTCGGGCTGGAAGACGAGCTGCGGCAGGTCGAGCTGGAGGTCGGTGTCGATGCGGCCGAGGCTGCTCTCCTGCGCCAGCCGGCCCTGCACTTCCCGGGTCAGGCGGCCGACCTCCTGCAGGTTCTCGCCGACCAGCACGAACTGCAGCGGCTCGCCGCGCTGGCCCTGGACCATCGGGTAGGGGGCGGCGAAGGCGAAGGCGCCGGGGATCTCTGCCAGCTCCTTTCTCAGGATCGGCAGCAGCTGCTGCTGGGTCAGCGTGCGCTCGGCCTTGGGCTGCATGCGGGCGACGATCGTCGCCTGGTTCACCTGGCCGGCGGAGCCGAGGCCGATCAGAGCGAACTCGGTGAAGATCTCCTTGTGCTGGCGCAGGATCTCCTCGGCCAGGCGCAGGCGCGAGTCGGTGTAGTCGATCGACGAGCCGAGCGGGGTGCGCAGGCGGACGAGGAAGCGGCCCTCGTCCTGCTCCGGCGCGAAGGCCTTGCCGATGCCGGCGAAGAACGGCACCGAGGCGGCGACGGTGAGGATGGTCAGCGCCACCACTTGCCAGCGATGCCGCAGCGCCCAGTCGAGGATGCGCCGGTAGGCGGCTTCCATGGCGTTGAAGAAGCCTTCGATGCGCCGGTAAACCCGGCCGTGGTGCTGGCCCTTCTCGGTGACGCGCAGGTAGCGCGCGCAGAGCATCGGCGTCAGCGTCAGCGAGACGAACAGCGAGACGAGCACGCCGAAGGTGACGACGACGGCAAAGGAGCGGAAGAACTGGCCGATGATGCCGCTCATGAAGATCACCGGCGCGAAGATCGAGACCAGCGACAGCGTCGCCGCGATCACCGCGAAGACGACTTCGTTGGCGCCGTTGATCGCCGCCGAGACCGGGTCCGGATCGAGTTCCTCGCGGTGGCGGAAGATGTTCTCCAGCACGACGATAGCGTCGTCGACGACGACGCCGATCAGCAGCAGCAGCGCGAGCAGCGTCAGCGAGTTGAGCGTGAAGCCGAAGAAGTAGATGACGGCAATGGCACCGAGCAGCGACACCGGGATCGCCAGCGAGATGATCAGCGTCGACCGCAGCGAACGCAGGAAGACCCAGACGACGAAGGCGGCGAGGAGGGTGCCCTCGATCAGGTGCGCCTTCAGTGCATTGACGATTTCGAGGATGAAGACGGCGTCGTTGGAGACCACCGAGAGGCGCATGCCGGGCGGCAGCTGCGGGCGGATCTCGTGCTCCAGCTTGGCCAGGATGCGGTCGACGATGGCGACGGTGTTGGTGTTGGCGATCTTGACGATGCCCAGCCCGACCGTCGTTTCGCCGTTGAAGCGGGCGAGCTGGCGCTTGTCGCCGAGGCCGTCCTCGACCTCGGCGATGTCGGCGAGGCGGATCGGGGCGCCGCTCTTCCAGGCGACGACCATTTCCTTCAGCGCGTCGATCGAGTGGAATTCGAGGTCGAGCTTGACCAGGTTCTCGGTCGCGGCGCCGACGATGAAGCCGCCGGCGAGCTGCACATGCTCGCGGGCGAAGGCGTCGTTGACGTCCTGCGCGGTGACGCTGAGCGCGACCATGCGCTCGGGCAGCAGGTTGGCGCGGATGCTGCGGTCGCGGCGGCCGCCGAGACGCACTTCGCCGACGCCGTCGATGGTCTCCAGTCGCTTCTTCAGGATGTTCAGCGCGTACTGGTTGAGCTGCTGCTGCGTGCGGTCGCCCTGCAGCGCCAGCCACATGATCGGCTGCGCGTTGGTCTCGACCTTGGCCACGATCGGCGGGTCGGCGTCCTTCGGCAGCCGGCGCAGCACCTGGTTGACCTTGGCCTGCACCTCGTTGAAGGCGACGTCGATCTTCTTTTCCAGGCCGAAGGTGATGTTGATCACCGAGATGCCGGGCGACGAGGTGGACTGGATATGCTCGATGCCCGGCACCGAGTTGACCGAGCTCTCGATGACGTTGGTCAGCGAGGTGTCGACGATGTCCGGGTTGCCGCCCTTGAGCGCGGTGGTGATCGAGACCACCGGGAATTCGATGTACGGGAAGCGGTCCATGCCGATCCGCCCGTAGCTGATGAGACCGAAGAGCACGAGCACGGCCGAGAGCATCCAGGCCAGGACATGCCGCCGGATCGAAAGCTCGGGCAGGGTCATGGCTTGCCGGCGTTGCCTGCGCTCGGCTTGTCCTGCGGCGCCTTGGCGGTCGCCGGTGCGGCGGCGTCGCGCCGGTGCACGCTGACGGTCCCGCCGTCGGTCAGGAAACCGGCGCCGTCCAGCGCGACCGTCTCGCCGGCCGCGATGCCCTCGACGATTTCGATCAGGCCGGCCTGCTTGGCGCCGGTGGTGACGATGCGTTGCCGGGCCTTGTCGTTGTCGATCACATAGACGACCTTGCCGGCGGGGCGCAGCACCACCGATTGCTCCGGCAGCATCACGGCTTTCTCCTTGCGGCCGATCACCACCGTTGCGTCGACCGAGCTGCCGCCGCGCAGTTCGCCGCCGTCCGCGAGGTTGTCGAAACGGGCGATGGCCTCGACCGCCCGGCTCGTTTCGATCAGGGTCGGGCGGATGTCATGGATGCTCGCTTCGATCACCCGGCCCGGCCGCAAGGGGCTGACCAGCCTGACCGTCTGTCCCGGCTTGAGGCGCTCGGCGACGGCTTCCGGGAAGGGCAGGTTGGCGCGCAGACGGGTGTTGGAGACGAGACGGACCAGCGGATCGCCGACCTTCAGGTAGTCGCCGACGGAGGCGATCTGGACCTCGATCGTGCCGTCCACCGGGCTGGTGATGCGCGTGCGCTGCAGGGCATGGCCGGAAATGCCGGCACGGGCGCGGGCCATGGCCAGCTGGCTGCGCAGCGCATCGCGCAGGGCCGTGGCATCGTCGGCCGCGTTGCGTGAAATGAAGTTTCGCGCCACCAGTTCGTTCTGGCGGGCGACGACGCGTTCCTGCTGCGCCAGCAGGGATTCGATGCGCGCGATCTCGGCCCGGTCGGCGCGCTCCTGGCCGGCGGCATCGACGGTGTCGAGCTCGGCCAGCAGCTGGCCTTTCCTGACTTTCTGGCCGGCACGAACGGCGAGCCGGATGACGCGGCCGGGCACTTCGGCGGCAACCTTCGGGTCGATCACCGCCTCCAGCGAGCCCAGCGTGCGCTCGACGATCTCCAGCGGCATGGCTTGCGCCCGGGTGACGGTGATCAGCGTCGGCGGTGGGCCGGATTTTTTCTCCACCGGCTTGTCGCCGCAGGCGGCGAGCGCCAGTGCGGCCGCGCCGGCGAGGACGCCGAGGCGCCAGCGCGGAATCACGGCAGCGTGCGCTCCTGCGCGTAGAGCGACTCGACCGTCTCGCGGGCGCGCACCAGATGTGCCTGCTCGCCGTCGACAAGGACTTCGGCGGCGCGCGGGCGGGTGTTGTAGTTCGAGCTCATCGCCATGCCGTAGGCGCCCGCCGACATGATCGCCAGCAGGTCGCCCGGCTGCAGCGCGAGCTGGCGGCCGTGGCCGAGGAAGTCGCCGGATTCGCAGACCGGGCCGACGATTTCCCAGCACTTCTCGCCGTCGCCGCGCGGGGTGGCAGGAAGGATGTCATGCCAGGCGTCGTACAGCGCCGGCCGCGCGAGGTCGTTCATCGCCGCGTCGACGATGGCGAAATTCTTCACCTCGCCCGGCTTCAGGTATTCCACTTTCGTCAGCAGCAGGCCGGCGTTGCCGACCAAGCGGCGGCCCGGTTCGAGCACGACCTTCAGCTTGCGCCCGGCGAGCTTTTGCAGCAGCGGGCCGAGGTAGCTCTTCACCGTCGGTGCGGTCTCGTCGCTGTAGCGGATGCCGAGGCCGCCGCCGAGGTCGATGTGGTGCAGGTGGATGCCTTCCGCGTCGAGCTGGTCGACCAGCAGCAGCACCTTGTCGAGCGCTTCCGCAAAGGGTTCCGGGTCGAGCAGCTGCGAGCCGATGTGGCTGTCGATGCCGCTGACCTCGATGTTCGGCAGCGCGGCGGCGCGGTGGTAGAGCGCCAGCGCGTCCTCGTAGGCGACGCCGAACTTGTTTTCCTTGAGTCCGGTCGAGATGTACGGGTGCGTCTTGGCGTCGACGTCGGGGTTGACGCGCAGGCTGATCGGCGCCTTCCGGCCGAGGCTGCCGGCGACGTCGTTGAGGCGCTCCAGTTCCGGGGCCGACTCGACGTTGAAGCAGAGGATGCCGGCTTCGAGCGCCTGGCGCATCTCCGCGGCGGTCTTGCCGACGCCCGAGAAGACGATCTTCTGCGGGTCGGCGCCGGCGGCCAGCGCACGCTGCAGTTCGCCGCCGGAAACGATGTCGAAGCCGGCGCCGCGGCGGGCGAAGAGGTTGAGGATGCCGAGGTTGGAGTTGGCCTTGACGGCGTAGCAGACGAGTGCGTCGATGCCGTTCAGCTCGGCAAGGAATTCGTCGAGCGCCGCTTCGAGCGCCGCGCGCGAATAGACGTAGCAGGGGGTGCCGAAGCGTTCGGCGATGTCGGCCAGCGGCACGCCTTCAACGTGCAGGCGCCCGTTGGCGAGGGGGAAGTGACTCATCTGGGGGATTCCGTGGGCGTGTTAAGATCGCCGCCGCCTTGGGCGTCGGTTGCCGGTCGTTCCGGCTGGGCGGCGGATTTGGTGGGCTTGGCGGGTGCCGGAGCCGGGTTTCCGAAGAGCGGGGGCGGGGGCGGGCCGGGCGGCAGAACCAGGTTGCCGCGCGTGCCGCAGGCGGTCAGCGCCAGCAGCGCAGCCAAAGGGATAATATGACGCATTGGTCGGTAACGCGAAAAATTGGATGGTAGCACAGGATGAACGAGACCGAATTTGCCGCCCTGGCGGGACGGGCGCTCGAACGAATCGAGCACGGGCTGGAGGCCAGCGGCGCCGATCTGGATTTTGAACTGGCAGCCGGCGGCGTGCTGGAAATCGAGTTCGCCGACGGCAGCAAGATCATCGTCAACCGCCACGCGGTGGCGCAGGAAATCTGGGTCGCCGCCAAGTCGGGCGGCTTCCATTTCCGCCATGACGGCGAGGCCTGGCGTGACACCCGCGATGGCGAGGAACTGCTGGGCAAGCTCTCCCGGCTGGTTTCGGCGCAGGCGGGAGAGCCGGTCAAGCTGGACTAGCGCATCGGCTAGTCCTCCGCCTTGGTCGCGGCATCGCCCGGCTGCTCGGCGGGCACTTCCGCCGGGACGTTTTCCTTGTAGAAGTATTCCTTCGCCGGACCCTTGCCGCCGCCCGTGCTGTCCCGCGAGACCAGGCCGTCCGGCACCGGCGGGAACGATTCCGGCACGTCCTTGAGCGCCTTCTGCATGTAGCCGATCCAGATCGGCAGTGCGGCGCCGCCGCCGGTTTCGTTGTTGCCGAGATTCTTCGGCTGGTCGAAACCGATCCACGCGCAGCCGGTCAGGGTTTGCTGGAAGCCGCAGAACCAGGCGTCGACGTGCTCGTTGGTGGTTCCTGTCTTGCCGGCGAGATCCTTGCGCTTGAGGGTGGCCGAGGCGCGGGCGGCGGTGCCGTAGATGGTGACGTCGCGCAGCAAACTGTTCATCAGGTAGGCGTTGCGCGGATCGATCGCGCGCAGTTCTTCGTTGCCGGCGGGGGTGGGCTGCGCCTGGGCCAGCACGTCGTTCTTTTCGTCACGGATTTCGCGGACGGCGTAGGGCTGGATGCGGTAGCCGCCATTGGCGAAGACGGCGTAGGCCGACACCATCTGCCAGGGCGTGACCGAGCCGGCGCCCAGTGCCATCGTCAGGTAGGCAGGGTGCTTGTCGGCGTCGAAACCGAAGCGGGTGGCGTAGTCCTGCGCATAGTGCGTACCGATTGCCTGCAGGATGCGGATCGAGACCATGTTCTTCGACTTGGCCAGCGCGGTGCGCAGCTTCATCGGGCCTTCGTACTTGCCGTCGTAGTTCTTCGGTTCCCAGGCCTGCGAGCCGGTAACCGACGCCGGGAAGACGATCGGCTCATCCTGGATTACCGAGGTCGGCGTGAAGCCCTTTTCCAGCGCTGCGGAGTAGATGAACGGCTTGAAGCTCGATCCCGGCTGCCGCCAGGCCTGGGTGACGTGGTTGAACTTGTTGCGGTTGAAGTCGAAGCCGCCGACTAGGGCACGGATGCTGCCGGTCTGCGGGTCGATCGAGACGAAGGCGGCCTCGACCTCCGGCATCTGCACGATCTGCCAGCCGCCCTTGTCGTCCTTCTGCACGCGGATCAGCGCGCCGCGGCGGATGCGCTTGTTGGGCGGGGCCTTTTCGTCGAGCATGCGCGACGCGAACTTGAGCGCGTCGCCGGAAAGGGTGATGAGGTCGCCGCCCTTGCGGTAGGCCTTCACCTGCTTCGGCTGGGCTTCGAGCACGATTGCCGGCGACATGTCCTCGGTGCCGCCGATGTCGGCAAGCAGCTCGTCCAGCGTTTCGTCCTGGTCGGATGTGACCTCCTTCATGTCGACGTACGACTCCGCGCCGCGGTAACCGTGGCGACGGTCGTAGTCGAAGACGCCGCGGCGCAGGCTGGCGTAGGCAGCTTCCTGGTCGGCCTTGGTGATCGTCGTATAGACCCGCAGACCGCGGGAGTAGACGGCTTCCGGATAGCGTTCGGCCGCGATCTGGCGCGCCATTTCGGCGACGTACTCGGCGTGCACCGGATATTCGTTGGTGTCGCGCTTGACGACGAGGGGCTGTTTCAGCGCCGCCTCGAACTGCTTTTCGTCGAGCGCGCCCATCTCGCGCATGCGGCGCAGGACATACTGCTGCCTGATTTTCGCCCGCTTGGGGTTGACCACCGGGTTGAAGGCCGACGGCGCCTTCGGCAGGCCGGCGAGCATGGCCGCTTCGGCTGCCGTCAGGTCCTGCAGGTGCTTGCCGTAATAAATCTGGGCTGCCGCCGAAAAGCCGTAGGCACGCTGGCCGAGGTAAATCTGGTTGATGTAGAGCTCAAGGATCTGATCCTTGCTCAGGTTATGTTCTATCTTGAACGACAGCAGTACCTCGTAGAGCTTGCGCGTGTAGGTCTTCTCGCTGGACAGGAAGAAGTTGCGCGCGACCTGCTGGGTGATGGTGCTGGCGCCCTGCTTCCTGCCGCCGGAGACCAGGTTCATCACCGCCGCACGCAGCATGCCGACGGTGTCGATGCCGGCGTGCTGATAGAAGCGCTCGTCTTCGGCGGCGAGGATCGCCTGCTTCATGACGGGAGGGACGTCCTGTATATGCACGATCGTCCGACGTTCCTCCCCGAATTCGCCGATCAGGTGGCCATCCGCGGTGTAGACACGGAGCGGGATTTTCGGACGATAGTCGGTCAGCGCCTCCAGCGACGGCAGGTTGGGGTAGGTCAGGACGAGTACGATCGCGATCATCGCGACGCCGATGGCGACGAGACCGCAGAGCAGCAATAGCGGATAGAGCATCCAGCGCAACAATGGGGGCAAGGCTGTCTTTCGTGGGCTTGATTTGAGGTGTGGCGCGGATTATACGCGGGGCATTCGTGGGGAGAAAAACTGCTTTACATGCCTAATGCTTGTTGCTAGGATCTAACGTAGATTATTGTATAACGACGCTAAGTATTCATTTCAAAACGATTTTTTGCCGAGGATATCGATTTGCAGATTGATCTCTCGATCTTCAGTACGAAGGCGCGACCGTTGATTGGCCTGGATATCAGTTCCTCCGCCGTCAAGCTGGTCGAGCTGTCGGGCGGCGGCAAGGAAGGCTTTCGCGTCGAGCGATATACGATCGAAGTCCTCGCCAAGGATGTCGTTGCCGACGGCAACATCGTCAATCTCGAGGCATGCGCCGAGGCAGTCAAGAAAGCCTGGAAGCGGCTGTCGACCTCGACCCGGAACGTCGCGCTGGCGCTGCCGGCGTCGGCGGTGATCACCAAGAAGATCATCGTGCCGGCGGGGCAGCGGGAAGAAGACCTGGAAATGCAGGTCGAATCCGAGGCCAACCAGTACATTCCGTTCGCGCTCGATGAAGTGAATCTCGATTTCCAGGTGGTCGGTCCGGCGCCGTCGTCGCCCGACGAGATCGAGGTACTGATTGCGGCCTCGCGCAAGGAGCGGGTCGAGGATCGCGTGGCCGTCGCCGAAGCCGCCGGGCTGAAGCCGGTGGTGATGGACGTGGAATCCTATGCGGCACTGGCTGCGTTCGAACTGATCGAGAAGCAGCTGCCGGAGGATGGGCAAAACCAGATCATCGCGCTGGTCGATGTCGGGGCGAACTCGATGAACCTGACCGTCCTGAAAAATGCGCAGCAAGTCTATACGCGGGAGCAGGCTTTCGGCGGCAACCAGCTGACGCAGGACATCGCCCGCCACTACGGGATGAGTTTCGAGGAGGCTGAGGCCGCCAAACGGGCCAACAACCTGCCGGACACCTACGAGGCGGAACTCCTCCGGCCGTTCGTCGAGAACTTGGCGCTGGAGGTGTCCCGGGCGCTGCAATTCTTCTTTACGTCGACCCAGTTCAACCAGATCCATCATGTGGTGCTGGCAGGCGGCTGTGCGGTGCTGCCCGGAGCCGACGAGGCGGTTGCGACGCGTACGCAGATCAATACCATTGTCGCCAACCCGTTTGCCAACATGGTCCTCTCCGATCGCGTCAAGGCAAGGAATCTGCTTGCCGATGCCTCGTCGCTATTGGTGTCCTGCGGCCTTGCCCTGCGGAGGTTCGACGAATGATACGCATCAACCTCCTGCCTCATCGCGAGGAAAAACGGAAAGCGAGACGGCAGCAGTTCTTCGTCCTGACCGGACTGGTCGCGGTGTTGGCGGGCCTGATCGTTTTTCTTGGCTACAGCATTATCGGCGGCTACATCTCGACGCAGGAGGAACGGAACGAATTCCTGAAGAAGGAAATTGCGGTTCTCGACAAGCAGATTGCGGAGATCAAGCGCCTGCGGGAACAGACGCAGTCTTTGCTGTCGCGCAAGCAAATCATCGAGTCCTTGCAGGGTGACCGTGCCGAAGCGGTGTATCTGTTGAATGAAATGGTCAAGCAGATGCCGGAGGGGGTCTATCTCAAATCCCTCAAGCAGGACGGGCGGCAGATTCGGATGGAGGGGTATACGCAGTCCAATGCGCGAGTGTCGACACTGATGCGCAATCTGGAAGCTTCGCCGTGGATCGAGCGTCCGCAACTGCTGGAAATCAAGGCGGTGACGCTTGATAAGCGGCGTATCAGCGAATTCAGCTTGACGGCTATGTTAACCCGCCAAAACAACGCGGTTGATCAGAAGGTGACATCGGTCGGAGGGGCAAGAAAATGAAGAAGCCGGCGTTGCCCAGCATGAATTTCCAGGAAATCATTGACGATTTCCGGCGGCTCAATCCGAACGATGTCGGCACTTGGCCAATTGTCCCGCGCGTTGCGGTACTTGTCGGGTTGTTCGCCGGGTTGATTGTCGCCGGGTGGTGGTTCATCTGGCAGGATCAGTGGGCTGCATTAGAGGCGAAGCAGGCTGAAGAGATTGCCCTCAAGGAGGATTTTCTTAATAAAAAGCGACAGGCAGTCAATCTTGATCTTTATCTGCAGCAGCTAAATGAAATCGATCGATCCTTTGGTACCTTGCTCAAGCAGTTACCAAACAAGGCCGAAGTGGAAGCGTTGTTGGTCGAAATCAACCAGGCAGGGATGGGGCGAGGCTTGCAATTCGAGCTGTTCAAGCCCGGACAGGAGCAGGTTCGAGACTTCTATGCGGAACTCCCGATTTCCGTCAAGTTGGTAGGTTCCTATCATGATTTCGGTGCATTTGCCGGTGATGTCGGGCGCTTGTCGCGAATCGTTACGCTCAACAACATCAGCATCACTTCACAGAAGGATGGGCTTCTGGTGATGGATGCAATTACAAAAACATTCCGCTATCTCGATGAAGAAGAAATTGCGCGGCAGAGAAAGGCGGCGCAGGATGCCAAGAAGGGCAGGGGATAATGACGCGAGCGAATGCCGGGGTCTTGCTGGCAGCCATACTGCTGGCGGCCTGCTCGGGTGGCGAGCAGGATGAGCTTCGTCAGTGGATGAAGCAGGAAACAAAGGATTTTCGGGGGAATATACCTCCATTGCCCCAAGTCAAGCCGTATGAGCCGGTTCCGTACGACGCGGCGGGCTTGGTCGATCCGTTCCGGGCGTCGAAACTGCTTGCAGATCGGAAACAGGCCGGAGGTGGAGGTCTGCAACCGGACTTGAACCGACCCAGGGAGCCTCTGGAATCCTATCCTCTTGAGTCGATCAAGTACGTCGGATCGATGACCAAGAATCGCCAGACCTATGGCATCGTTCAGGTTGATGGGGCGTTGCATCAGGTTCGGGCGGGTAGCTACATGGGGCAGAATTTCGGGATCGTTGCCAAGATCTCGGAAACGGAAGTGACTTTGCGGGAACTGGTGCAGGATCCGGCCGGAGACTGGGTCGAACGAACAAGCACGCTGCACTTGCAGGCCAAGGAGGGAAAATGATGAAGCGCATGATTAACCGGGTGCTCGGTCTGGCAAGTGCAGTATTGTTCGCCGGAGTAATCCTTGTCCCAAGTGGTGCTGCGTCCGCCAACGAGATTCAGTCGATCAACGTTGCTCAGCAGGCGGGGAGCGTGGTGGTGAGGCTCGGCTTGAAAGAGCCGCTGACAATTGTTCCCGCCAGCTTCAGTGTTGCCAATCCCGCTCGTGTGGCTGTCGATCTGCCGGCGACTGTCAATGCAATCGGCCGCAACAGCCAGTCTTTCAATGAGGGGGGGCTGCGCAGTGTGAATTTTGTGCAGACGCCGGAAAAGATGCGTGTCGTCTTCAACCTTAACCACGCGATGACCCATGAGGTGCGGGTTGATGGTGGAAATCTGCTGATAACGCTCACTGCCACGGCGCTTTCCGCTGGACTTTCTTCAGAGCAGCAGGTAACCCATTTCGCCCCGCAACGCAGTGCATCGGGTCACGCGATCCGGGACATCGGCTTCCGACGCGGAAAGGATGGTGAAGCGCGGGTGACGGTTGATCTGAGCGACACGAGTACGGGAATCGATATTCGGCAGGAAGGCACGTCGCTGCTGGTTGATTTTGCGAAGACCTCGATCCCCGAGCATCTCCGCAAGCGCATGGATGTCACCGATTTTGCAACGCCGGTGACCTCGGTTACGGCAAGTCAGCAGGGCGAGAATGCCCGCCTTAGCATCTCGCCAAAGGGCTTGTGGGAGCACAACGCTTATCAGACCGATACCCAGTTTGTGGTCGAGGTCAAACCAATTATCGAAAACCCGAACAAGCTGGTTCAAGGGTCACGCGGAGGCTATCAAGGCGAGAAGCTTTCGTTGAATTTCCAGAACGTCGATGTTCGGCGCCTGCTGCAGGTGATCGGCGAATTCACCGGAATGAACATTGTCGTCAGCGATACGGTGGCCGGGAATCTGACGCTCATTCTCAAGGATGTGCCTTGGGACCAGGCGCTGGATATCATCCTGCAGCAACGCGGCTTGGATATGCGCAAGAATGGCAACGTTATTTTGATTGCCCCGCGTGAGGAAATTGCGACGAAGGAAAAATTGGAGTTTGAGTCGCGCCAGCAAATTGGAGATCTGGAGCCACTCAGGTCGGAGAGCTTTCAGCTCAATTACCACAAGGCCAAGACCGTATTCGACTTCCTCAAAAACAAGGAGCAGACGCTGCTGTCGAAGCGCGGCTCGGTCATTGTCGACGAGCGCTCGAACAAACTGTTCGTCAACGATACGCCGGGACGTCTCGATGATCTGCGCCGGTTGATTGCCGAGATTGACATCCCCGTTCGCCAAGTCTTGATCGAAGCCCGCATCGTCGAGGCATCCGATAGCTTCAGCAAGGACATGGGCGTGCGGCTTGGCTGGCACCAGCTCACGCCGTGGAATGTCAAGCAGAACAACAGCGCTCAAGCTGTTGTGGGCGGAAGCATCCGCGACACGGGCTTTCATACCGGGCAGACGTCCACTTCGCCGGATTTCCTGAATGACTCCATGCTCGTCAACATGCCGGCTAATCCGCGGTCAGGTAATGCCGGTGCGGTGTCGCTGATCCTGTTCAACTCCGATGCGACGAAATTCATCAACCTGGAAGTGTCGGCGCTGGAGGCGGATGGCCGCGGCAAGGTGATTTCCAGCCCGCGCGTGGTGACGGCTGACCAGGTCGAGGCCCTGATTGAGCAGGGCGTTGAAATTCCGTACCAACAGGCGACATCGTCTGGGGCTACCAGCATTTCCTTCCGCAAGGCCAACCTAGCACTTAAGGTCAAGCCGCAGATTACTCCGGATGGCAAGATCACGATGACCCTGGACGTCAATAAGGACACGCCGAACACCCGCCTGACTACCGGTGCGGGGGTGGCGATCGATACGAAGCACGTCAAGACTGAAGTGTTGGTTGAAAACGGTGGTACGGTCGTGATCGGCGGCATCTATCAGCAGGAAACCCGCGAAACGAGCAACCGGATTCCAATTCTTGGCGAAATTCCGTATCTTGGTTGGTTGTTCCGTAATTCTCAGAAGCTTGATGACAAGACCGAACTATTGGTGTTCATCACGCCCAGAATCATCAGCGAGGCGATGGTGGTTCGCTGAATTTTTAGGGGTTTCAGAGAAGCGAAGGCCGGCATCGCCGGCCTTCGCCGTTTACGATGCGGTAGAATGCGAGCGTGAGCGGCAAACCGGAAAACATTTACCTCGTCGGCCTCATGGGAGCCGGCAAGACGACAATCGGCAAGGCCTTGGCCAAGCGTCTCGGCTGGCGCTTCGTCGACTCCGACCACGAGATCGAGGCGCGGACCGGAGTGCGTATTCCGACGATTTTCGAAATCGAAGGCGAGGAGGGGTTTCGCCGTCGGGAGACGCAGGTGTTGCGCGAGCTGACTGCCTTGCGCAACATCGTCATGGCGACGGGTGGCGGTATCGTGATCGCTGAAGAGAATCGGCGCCTCCTGCGCGACAACGGGTTCGTCGCCTATCTCGATGTTTCCCCGGAGCAGCTCTACGAGCGCACCCGGCACGACCGGAACCGGCCGCTCCTGCAGGTGGCGGATCCGCTGGCGCGGCTGCGCGAACTGTTGGATATCCGTGGCCCGTACTACCGGGAAATCGCTGACGTCGTCATTGACGGGAATCGGTGCAACGCCCAGGCCGTCGTCCAACTCCTTGCCCGTGAGCATGAGCACCTATGCAATCCCTGAACGTTGAACTTGGCGAGCGCGCCTACCCGATCCACATCGGGCGCGGATTGGTCGACCGCGGCGATTTGATCCGCCCGCTGCTCAAGCAGCCGCGGGCGATGATCGTGACGAATACGACGGTTGCGCCGCTCTATCTGGCTCGCCTGTCCGCCGCGTTGAAAGTCGTCGGCGTCGACGTGATCGAGCTGCAGCTTCCCGACGGCGAGCAGTACAAGAACTGGGAAACCCTGAACCTGGTCTTCGACGCGCTGCTGCAGAATCGTTGCGAAAGGAGTTCGACGCTGATCGCGCTGGGCGGCGGCGTCATTGGAGACATGGGCGGCTTCGCTGCCGCCTGCTACCAGCGCGGCATGCCGTTCATCCAGGTGCCGACGACCCTGCTCTCTCAGGTCGACTCCTCGGTCGGCGGCAAGACGGCGATCAACCACCCGCTCGGCAAGAACATGATCGGCGCGTTCTATCAGCCGCGCCTGGTGCTGGCCGATACCGATACCCTGACTACCCTGCCGGACCGGGAACTGTCGGCGGGGCTGGCGGAAGTCATCAAGTACGGATTGATCCGCGACCTTCCGTTCCTCGAGTGGCTGGAAGGGAACATCGAGCGTGTCATGGCGCGCGATCCGGAGGCGCTGGCCTATGCCATCCACCGCTCCTGCGTCAACAAGGCGCAAGTGGTTGCCGCCGATGAGCGGGAAACCGGCGAGCGCGCGTTGCTGAACCTTGGCCACACCTTCGGCCATGCGATCGAGACCGGGCTCGGCTACGGGCAATGGCTGCACGGCGAAGCGGTGGCTGCCGGCATGGTGATCGCAGCCGAACTGTCGCAGCAATTGGGCTGGGTCGGCCGGGATGATGTCCGCCGTGTCGAGCAGTTGCTCGCGCGCGCGAAGCTGCCGACGATGGCAGCGAAGCTGCCGGTGGCGCAGTATCTCGACCTGATGCGCCACGACAAGAAGGTCGAAGGCGGTCGCCTGCGTCTCGTACTCTATCGAGCCATCGGCGAGGCGGTTGTCAGCGACCTAGCCACGGACGCGCAGATCGCCAGCGCGATCGAGTTGCGATTGCCCGATGCCTGAACTGGCTCCCTACGCCGCCTGCGATGCCGCGACGCGCGGGCGTCGCCATCCCGAGCCGCCGCCGACGATGCGCGGCGACTTCCAGCGCGATCGGGACCGCATCATCCATTCCACGGCCTTCCGCCGGCTGGAATACAAGACCCAGGTCTTCGTCAATCACGAAGGCGACCTCTTCCGGACGCGCCTGACGCACAGCATCGAGGTTGCCCAGATCGCCCGCGGCATTTGCCGGGCGCTGCGCCTCAACGAAGACCTGGCCGAAGCGGTGGCGCTGGCGCATGACCTCGGGCATACCCCCTTCGGTCATGCCGGGCAGGACGCCTTGCACGACTGCATGCGCGATCACGGTGGCTTTGAACACAACCTGCAGAGCCTGCGCATCGTAGACTGCCTCGAAGAGCGCTACGCTGCCTTCGACGGACTCAACCTGTGCTTCGAAACGCGGGAGGGGATCGTCAAGCACTGCTCGCTCGACAATGCCCGCAAGCTCGGCGACGTCGGCGAGCGCTTCCTGACCGGCGGGCAGCCTTCGCTGGAGGCGCAGGTCTGCAATCTGGCCGACGAGATCGCCTACAACAACCACGATGTCGACGACGGCCTGCGCTCCGGCCTCATCACCCTCGATCAGCTGCGCGAGGTCCGTCTGTTCAGGCGCCATATCGCCGTGGTCGAGGCCGAATGTCCGGCGCTGACCGGTCGCCGGCTGATCCATGAGACCGTTCGGCGCATGATCAACACGCTGGTCTGCGATCTCGTGCAGACCACCGCCGCCAATGTGGCCCGACACTGCCCGGGAAGCCTCGATGCCTTGCGCACCTGTCCGCAGCTGGCGGCCTTTTCGCCGGAGCTGGCCGAGGAAAACCGCGAGCTGAAGCGCTTCCTGCGCACGAACCTGTACCGGCACTATCAGGTTCTGCGCATGACCAACAAGGCGCGGCGGATCATCGGCGATCTGTTCTCGTCCTTCCTCGCCGATCCGCGGCTGCTGCCGCCGCAGTATCAGCACGCCGAAGACCAGCCTCGCGCAGTCGCCGACTACGTCGCCGGGATGACTGACCGCTATGCGATGAAGGAGCATCGGCGCCTGTTCGCCATCGGCGAGATCTGACCACGCGTCGAGCGCAAGCCCCGGCATTCATGCCGGGGTGGGCGAGACGAAGACACAACCAGGGCGCGCACCGCGCACCCGCTCTGTATCGTGGGAAGTTGCCGGACCTTGAGGTCCGGGAGCTCCACGAATCTCCGTTGTCATGCGCCGCCGTGGTGCGTCGCAACATCTTGAACGCCAACGGGTTTCGCTGTATATTCCGCAGTCGCCCCTAAAATTCGCAAGCCGGCACCGCGCCGGCTTTTTTGACGTCTGGCGCGTCCACGATCCTCGTTGTCGCCCGCGCCACGCCTTGTTTTGTGAGGAATCAAGCGTGATGGAACCGGCAGTACCGCATCGGCAGGGCTTGTACGATCCTGCCAACGAACACGACGCCTGTGGCGTGGGTTTCGTTGCCCACGTCAAGGGTGCCAAGAGCCACTCGATCGTCGAGCAGGGGCTGCTGATCCTGAAAAACCTGGATCACCGCGGCGCCGTCGGCGCCGACCCGCTGATGGGCGACGGTGCCGGTATCCTCATCCAGATTCCCGATGCCTTCTTCCGCGAGGAGATGGCCAAGCAGGGCGTGACGCTGCCGCCGGCCGGTGAATACGGCGTCGGCATGTGTTTCCTGCCGCAGGAGAGCGCCAGTCGCGTCGCCTGCGAGGAGGAGATCGAGCGCTCGGTCAAGGCCGAGGGCCTGGTTCTGCTCGGCTGGCGCGAAGTGCCGGTGTCGCGCACGATGCCGATGTCGCCGACGGTCAAGAAAAACGAGCCGGTGATCCGCCAGCTCTTCGTCGGCCGCGGCCCGGACGTCTTCGTTACCGACGCGCTCGAGCGCAAGCTCTACGTCGTCCGCCGCGCCTCGGCGAACGCCATCAAGGCGCTCAAGCTGGAGCACAGCAAGGAGTTCTACGTCACCTCCTTCTCGGCGCGCACCATCGTCTACAAGGGCCTGCTGCTGGCCGACCAGGTTGGCGAGTACTTCCTCGACCTGCAGGATCCGCGCTGCGTTTCGGCACTGGCGCTGGTGCACCAGCGTTTCTCGACCAACACCTTTCCCAGCTGGCACCTCGCCCACCCGTTCCGCATGATCGCCCACAACGGCGAGATCAACACGCTGCGCGGCAACGTCAACTGGTTCAAGGCTCGTGAGCAGGCGATCTCGTCGCCGATTCTCGGTGACGACCTGGCCAAGATCTGGCCGCTGCACTACCCCGGCCAGTCCGACTCGGCCTCGTTCGACAACGCGCTCGAGCTGCTGGTGATGGGCGGCTACTCGCTGGCCCAGGCGATGATGCTGATGATCCCGGAAGCCTGGGAAAAGCACACGACGATGGACGAGAAGCGCCGCGCCTTCTACGAATACCATGCGGCGATGATGGAGCCGTGGGACGGTCCTGCTGCCGTGGCCTTCACCGACGGCCGCCAGATCGGCGCCACGCTCGACCGCAACGGCCTGCGTCCGGCCCGCTACCTGGTCACCGACGACGACCTCGTGGTCATGGCCTCCGAGTCCGGCGTGCTGCCGATTCCGGAGAAGAAGATCGTCAAGAAGTGGCGCCTGCAGCCGGGCAAGATGTTCCTGATCGACATGGATCAGGGCCGTATCATCGACGACAAGGAACTCAAGGACTCGCTGGCCAACGCCAAGCCGTACCGCGAGTGGATCGAGAAGATCCGCATCAAGCTCGACGAGCTGCCGGTCGTCTCCGAGTCGAAGGAAGATTCCAAGGCCTCGCTGCTCGATCGCCAGCAGGCCTTCGGCTACTCGCAGGAAGACATCAAGTTCATCCTTGAGCCGATGGCTGCCGCCGGCGAAGAGGCCACCGGTTCGATGGGCAACGACGCCGCGCTGCCGGTGCTGTCGGCCAAGGACAAGGTCTTCTACAACTACTTCAAGCAGCTGTTCGCGCAGGTGACCAACCCGCCGATCGACCCGATCCGCGAGGACCTGGTCATGTCGGTGGTGTCCTTCGTCGGTCCGAAGCCGAACCTGCTCAACGTCTCCGACATCAACCCGCCGATCCGCCTGGAAGTGTCGCAGCCGGTGCTGTCCTTCGACGACATCCAGAAGGTCCGCCACATCGAGAAGTACACCGGCGGCAAGTTCCGCTCGTTCGAACTCGACATCTGCTATCCGGTCGCCTGGGGCAAGGATGGCGTCGAAGCGCGCCTGGCCTCGCTCGTCTCGCATGCCGAGGATGCCGTCCGTTCGGGCGCCAACATCCTGATCATCTCGGATCGTCGCATCGATGCCGACAACGTCGCCATCCCGGCGCTGCTCGCCACCTCGGCCGTGCATCAGCACCTCGTCAAGGAAGGCCTGCGCACCAGCACCGGCCTCGTCGTCGAGACCGGCTCGGCGCGCGAGGTGCACCACTTCGCGCTGCTCGGCGGCTACGGCGCCGAAGCCGTGCACCCCTATCTTGCGCTGGAAACGCTGCGTGACTTCGCGCATGGCGATGCCGAGAAGGCCGCCAAGTACGAGAAGAACTTCATCAAGGCGATCGGCAAGGGCCTGATGAAGGTCATGTCCAAGATGGGCATTTCGACCTACATGTCCTACACCGGTTCGCAGATCTTCGAAGCGATCGGCCTGAAGAAGGACTTCGTCGAGAAGTACTTCACCGGCACGCCGTCGAACATCGAGGGCATCGGCGTCTTCGAGGTTGCAGAGGAAGCGATCCGCACGCACAAGAAGGCCTTCAGCACCGACCCGGTGCTCGCCGACATGCTCGATGCCGGCGGCGACTACGCCTACCGCGTGCGCGGCGAGGACCACATGTGGACGCCGGACGCGATCGCCAAGCTGCAGCACGCGACGCGTTCGGGCAAGGGCGATACCTACAAGGAATACGCCCAGATCATCAACGACCAGAGCAAGCGCCACCTGACGCTGCGCGGCCTGTTCGAGTTCAAGAAAGCCGCAACGCCGGCGCCGCTCGACGAGGTCGAGCCGGCCAAGGAGATCGTCAAGCGCTTCGCCACCGGCGCCATGTCGCTCGGTTCGATCTCGACCGAGGCGCACACGGCGCTGGCCATCGCCATGAACCGCATCGGCGGCAAGTCGAACACCGGCGAAGGCGGCGAGGATGCCAAGCGCTTCGCCCCGGTCAAGGGCGGCACGATGCTCTCCGACATCGTCGGCAAGACGCGCATCGAGCGCGACTACCAGATGCAGGACGGCGACTCGCTGCGCTCGGCGATCAAGCAGGTCGCTTCGGGCCGCTTCGGCGTCACCACCGAGTACCTGGTCAATGCCGACCAGATCCAGATCAAGATGGCGCAGGGCGCGAAGCCCGGCGAGGGCGGCCAGCTGCCCGGCCACAAGGTGTCCGAGTACATCGGCTTCCTCCGTCACTCGGTGCCGGGCGTCGGCCTGATCTCGCCGCCGCCGCACCATGACATCTACTCGATCGAGGATCTGGCGCAGCTGATCCATGACCTGAAGAACGCCAACCCGGCGGCGTCGATCTCGGTCAAGCTGGTTTCCGAAGTCGGCGTCGGCACCGTCGCTGCCGGCGTTTCCAAGGCCAAGGCCGACCACGTCGTGATCGCCGGCTACGACGGCGGCACCGGCGCATCGCCCTTGTCGTCGATCAAGCATGCCGGCACGCCGTGGGAACTGGGCCTCGCCGAGACGCAGCAGACGCTGGTGCTGAACCAGCTGCGCGGCCGCATCCGCGTCCAGGTCGACGGTCAGATGAAGACCGGTCGCGACGTTGTCATCGGTGCGCTGCTCGGCGCCGACGAGTTCGGCTTCGCCACTGCGCCGCTGGTCGTCGAAGGCTGCATCATGATGCGCAAGTGCCACCTCAACACCTGTCCGGTCGGCGTCGCCACCCAGGACCCGGTGCTCAGGAAGCGCTTCTCGGGCCAGCCCGAGCACGTCGTGAACTACTTCTTCTTCGTCGCCGAGGAAGTGCGCGAACTCATGGCCCAGCTTGGCATCCGCAAGTTCGACGAGCTGATCGGCCGCGCCGACCTGCTCGACATGAAGGCGGGCATCGAGCACTGGAAGGCCAAGGGCCTCGACTTCAGCAAGATCTTCCACCAGCCTGCGGTGCCGGCCAGCGTGCCGCGCCTGCATGCCGAAACGCAGGATCACGGCCTGGCGAAAGCGCTCGACCTGAAGTTCATCGAACTGGCCAAGCCGGCGCTGGAGAAGGGCGAGAAGGTCACCATCGAGCTGCCGATCAAGAACGTCAACCGCACTGCCGGCACCATGCTTTCCGGCGAAGTGGCCAAGCGCTACGGCCACGCCGGCCTGCCGGACGGCACCATCCACGTCAAGCTGACCGGCACCGCTGGCCAGAGCTTTGGCGCCTTCCTCGCCAAGGGGGTCACGCTCGAACTGGCTGGCGAAGGCAACGACTACGTCGGCAAGGGGCTCTCCGGCGGCCGCATCGTCATCAAGCCGGCCGGCGACTTCCGCGGCAACACGACGCAGAACATCATCGTCGGCAACACCGTCATGTACGGCGCCATCGCCGGCGAGGCCTTCTTCGCCGGTGTCGGCGGCGAACGCTTCTGCGTCCGCAACTCGGGCGCGGCCGCCGTCGTCGAGGGCGTCGGCGACCACGGTTGCGAATACATGACCGGCGGCACCGTCGTCGTGCTTGGCGGCACCGGCCGCAACTTCGCCGCCGGCATGTCGGGTGGTATCGCTTATGTGCTTGACGAGGACGGCTCCTTCAAGGAGCGCTGCAACCTGTCGCAGGTGGCGCTCGAGAAAGTGCTGCCGGCAGCCAAGCAGCATGGCGAGCCGCTGCACCGAGGTCTCTCCGACGAGGAGCAGCTGAAGGACCTGATCGCCCGCCACGCCGAGTTCACCGGCAGTGCGACGGCCAGGGCCATCCTCGCCAAGTGGGACGTTTTCCGCGACAAGTTCGTCAAAGTCTATCCGCACGAGTACAAGCGCGCGCTGACCGAAATGGCCGCGCAGCAGCAGAAGGAAGCAGCCTGAAATGGGAAAGCCAACCGGATTCCTCGAATTCCAGCGCCTCTCCGAGGCGTATGAGCCCGTCGAAAAGCGCGTCAAGCACTACAAGGAGTTCGTCGCCCATCTTTCCGACGACGACGCCAAGGTGCAGGGCGCGCGCTGCATGGACTGCGGCATTCCGTTCTGCAATACCGGCTGCCCGGTGAACAACATCATTCCGGACTGGAACGATCTCGTTTATCGCGGCAACGTCCAGCAGGCGCTGGAAGTGCTGCACTCGACCAACAACTTCCCGGAATTCACCGGCCGCATCTGCCCCGCCCCGTGCGAGGCGGCGTGCACGCTCGGCATCAACGTCGAGCCGGTGGGCATCAAGTCGATCGAGCACTACATCATCGACAAGGGCTGGGAGAACGGTTGGGTCAAGCCGCAAGCCGCTCCCCGCAAGACCGGCAAGAAGGTTGCCGTCGTCGGCTCCGGCCCGGCCGGGCTCGCCGCCGCGCAGCAGCTGGCGCGCGCCGGCCACGATGTGACGGTGTTCGAGAAGAACGGCCGCATCGGCGGTCTGCTGCGCTACGGCATCCCCGACTTCAAGCTGGACAAGGCGATCATCGACCGCCGCATGCAGCAGATGGAAGCCGAGGGCGTGACCTTTCGTACCAAGGTCGTCGTCGGTTCCAAGGACATGCCCAAGGGCATCATCAACGATGCGACCGAAGTCGTCACTGCCGAGCAGCTGCAGAAGGATTTCGACGCGGTCGTGCTGGCGGGCGGCTCGGAAGTGCCGCGCGAGCTGCCGATCCCGGGCCGCGAGCTGAAGGGCACCTATGCCGCGCTTGAGTTCCTGATCCCGCAGAACAAGGAAGTCGCCGGCGACGGCGCCAATCCGATCAACGCCAAGGGCAAGCACGTTGTCGTCATCGGCGGCGGCGACACCGGCTCCGACTGCGTTGGCACCTCCAACCGGCATGGCGCTGCCTCGGTCACCCAGTTCGAACTGATGCCGATGCCGCCCGAGCACGAGAACAAGGCGCTGACCTGGCCGTACTGGCCGTACAAGCTGCGCACCTCGTCCTCGCACGAGGAGGGTGTCGAGCGCGACTTCGCCGTGGCCACCAAGGAGCTGATCGGCGACGGCAAGGGCAACGTCAAGGCGCTGAAGGCGGTTCGCGTCGACTGGAAGGACGGCAAGATGAACGAAGTGCCGGGTTCGGAATTCGAACTCCCGGCCGACCTCGTCTTCCTGGCGATGGGTTTCACCAACCCGGTGTCGCCGATGCTGGACGCCTTCGGCGTCGTCAAGGACAACCGCGGCAACGCCAAGGCCACGACCGACGGCGCCGGCTGCTACGCAACCAACGTCGCCAAGGTCTTTGCCGCCGGCGACGTGCGTCGTGGCCAGTCGCTGGTCGTCTGGGCGATCCGTGAAGGCCGCCAGTGTGCCCGCGAGGTCGATGCCTTCCTGATGGGTAAAACCGAGCTGCCGCGCTGAGTCGCGCGATGCCAGGGAAAACCCCGCGCCGGCCTTGCCGCTGCGGGGTTTTTCTTTTTCCGGACACGCCCTTGTGGCATAGTTACGCATACTCTGGCCGGGGGAGGTCACTATGAATACGGAATTGCAGAAATCCTTGCAGGTCACCGGCATGGTCGGCGGGCTCGACGGCTACATGCTGATGGTGCTCGGCATCATGATCCTGACCGGGATTCTCGGCGGCATCGCCAACTATTTCCTTTCCGACCGGCAGGGCGACCTGTCCTCCCGCGATGGGACCAAGTACGCCGTTCTGGGTGTCATCGCCGCGCTCACCGTGCCGCTGTTCCTCAACATGATTTCGAGCAACCTGCTCGAAGCTGCGCGTACCCGCCCGGTCGACTTCTTCGTCTTTGCCGGTTTCTGTCTGATCTACGTGGTCGCTTCGCGCCGCGTCTTCGAGAATGCCGCCAACAAGCTGCTGTCGCAGCTCGACCAGGTGAAGCGCGACGTCAGCCAGCTCAAGCAGAAGCAGAGCGAGGCGCCGACGGTCGTGCGCGAAGAGCCGGTGGTTGCTGTGGTGGAGGCCGCGGTCAAGGTCGAGCCGGTGAAGGAGTCGCTGTCCTACAACGACGTCGAGATCCTGCGCGCCATCGCCGAGGAGAACTACGTCTATGGCAATCTCGTCGGCCTTACCGACAAGACCGGCCTCGGCCGTGACCTGGTCAGCAACCGCCTGACCGTGCTCAAGAACCTCGGCATCATCGAAACCCGCATCAGCGACAAGAACGTGCTGCACTGGTACGTCTCGCCGAAGGGCAAGCAGATGCTTGGCGAAATCCTGTCGCAGGGAGAGCGCAAGACCGCCTGACGGCGCGTTTTCCCGTTCCGCGACATCGCGCCGTAGGCGCCGCTGCCCGCAACCGTCTCAAGTACACGCCATGAACCTCAACGTAGTCATCCTCGCTGCCGGCCAGGGCAAGCGCATGCATTCCAACCTGCCGAAGGTACTGCATCCGGTGGCCGGCAAGGCACTGGTACGGCATGTCATCGATACCGCGCGTACGCTGCAGCCCGCCGGGCTCTGCATCGTCTATGGCTATGGCGGCGATGTCGTCCGTGCGGCGCTGCCCGACGCGGACCTCGGCTGGGCGCTGCAGGAGCCGCAGCTCGGTACCGGGCATGCGGTGCAGCAGGCGCTGCCGCACCTGGGATCGAGCGGCGTGACGCTAGTGCTCTACGGCGACGTGCCGCTGACCCAGCCCGAGACCTTGCAGCGGCTGCTGCACGCGGCGCGCGATGGCCTGGCGGTGCTCACCGTCGAACTGACCGACCCGACCGGCTACGGGCGGATCGTTCGCGACGCCGCCGGGCGCGTCGTGCGCATCGTCGAACAGAAGGACGCATCGTCCGACGAGCGCGCCATTCGCGAGGTCAACACCGGCATCATGGCGATTCCCACCGAGCGGCTGGCTGGCTGGCTGGCGGGGCTGTCGAACAACAACGCGCAGGGCGAGTACTACCTCACTGACGTCATCGCCGCTGCCGTCGCCGAAGGCGTGCCGGTCGCCGCGGTGCAGCCGCAGGCCGAGTGGGAGGTGCTCGGCGTGAACAGCAAGGTGCAGCTGGCCGAGTTGGAGCGCATCCAGCAGCGCCGCATCGCACAGCAATTGCTGGAAGCGGGCGTCCGCCTCGCCGATCCGGCGCGCATCGACGTGCGCGGCGATCTGAGCTGCGGGCGCGACGTCGCCATCGACGTGAACTGCGTCTTCGAAGGCCGGGTCGAACTGGCCGAAGCGGTCGAGATTGGCCCCCACTGCGTGCTGAAGAACGTCCGCGTCGCTGCCGGCGCGCGCATTGCCGCCTTCTGCCACCTCGAAGACGCCGTCGTCGGCCCGGACTGCATCGTCGGCCCCTACGCCCGCCTGCGCCCCGGTGCCGAACTCGGCCCCGAGGTGCACATCGGCAACTTCGTCGAGATCAAGAACAGCACGATCGCCGCGCAGTCGAAGGCCAATCACCTCGCCTACGTCGGCGACGCCCGCGTCGGCGAGCGCGTCAACATCGGCGCCGGCACCATTACCTGCAACTACGACGGGGCCAACAAGCACCTGACGGTGATCGAGGACGATGCCTTCATCGGCTCCGACACCCAGCTGGTGGCGCCGGTCACCGTCGGTCGCGGGGCCACGCTCGGCGCCGGCACGACGCTGACCAAGGATGCGCCGCCCGACACGCTGACCGTCTCGCGCGCCAAGCAAGTGAGTCTCGCCGCCTGGCAGAGACCCGTCAAAAAACCGAAGAAGTGAGCTGATCCATGTGTGGCATCGTTGCCGCGGTCGCTGACCGCAACGTCGTTCCCGTCCTCCTTGAAGGCCTGAAGAAGCTCGAATACCGCGGTTACGACTCGGCCGGTCTGGCCGTGCTCAACGGCGGCCTGCACCGGCTGCGCGCCGTCGGCCGCGTCGCCGAATTGTCGGCACAGGCCGAGGCGATGCAGACCGCCGGCCTCACCGGCATCGCCCACACCCGCTGGGCGACGCACGGCGTCCCCTCCGAGCGCAACGCGCACCCGCACATCTCCGGCGGCCTGGCGGTGGTGCACAACGGCATCATCGAAAACCACGAAGCCCTGCGCGAGCAGCTCAAGGCCGACGGTTACGTGTTTACCTCGGACACCGACACCGAGGTCGTCGCCCATCTGGTCGAGAAGAAGCTGCGCACGATTCCGGAACTGTTCCCCGCCGTGCGCGCCGCACTTGCCGAACTGCAGGGGGCCTATGCGCTGGCGGTGATGCGCGAGGACGATCCGAGTTGCGTCGTCGTCGCCCGCGAAGGCTCGCCGCTGCTGCTCGGTCTGGCGGACGACGGCCACTATGCGGCGTCGGACGCCTCGGCACTGTTGCAGGTGACGCGGCGCATGGTCTACCTCGACAACGGCGACTGCGCCGAGCTCCGCCGCGACGGCGTGCGCATCGCCCGCGTCGACGGCACGCCGGTCGAGCGCGCCGTGGTCGAGTCGCAGCTCTCCGCCGACGCCGTCGAGCTGGGCACCTACGACCACTACATGCAGAAGGAAATCTTCGAGCAGCCGGACGCACTGGCCAACACACTGGAGATGGTCGGCGCCGCGAAAAGCCTGCAGCCCGGACTGTTCGGCGCCGCCGCCGAAGGCGTGCTGCAAGACATCCGGCAGGTGCTGATCCTCGCCTGCGGCACCAGCTGGCATGCCGGACTGGTCGCCCGCTACTGGCTGGAAGGAATCGCCGGCATCCCGTGTTCGGTCGAGATCGCCAGCGAATACCGCTACCGCGACAGCGTCCCCGACCCGGCGACGCTGGTCGTCACCATCTCGCAGTCGGGCGAAACCGCCGACACGCTGGCCGCGCTGCAGTTCGCCAAGTCCCTCGGCATGACCCGCACGCTGGCGATCTGCAACGTGCCGGAATCGTCGCTGGTGCGCGAGACGGCGCTGCGCTTCATCACCCGCGCCGGCCCCGAGATCGGCGTCGCCTCGACCAAGGCGTTTACCACCCAGCTGGCGGCGCTCTACCTGCTGACGCTGGTGCTGGCCAAGCTGCGCGGACGGCTCGACGCCGCCACCGAGGCGCGCGAAATGAAGGCGTTGCGCCACGTCCCGGCTGCCGTGCAGCGCGTGCTGGCGCTGGAACCCGAGATCAAGCTGTGGGCGCAGCAGTTCGGCAGCAAGCAGCATGCGCTGTTCCTCGGCCGCGGCCGGCATTACCCGATTGCCCTCGAAGGCGCCTTGAAGCTCAAGGAGATTTCCTACATCCACGCCGAGGCCTACCCGGCCGGGGAACTGAAGCACGGCCCGCTGGCGCTGGTGGACAAGGACATGCCGGTGATCGCCGTGGCGCCGAACGACGCGCTGCTGGAAAAGCTCAAGTCGAACCTGCAGGAAGTGCGTGCGCGCGGCGGCGAGCTGTTCGTCTTCGCCGATGCCGATTCCGAGATCGCCGACTCCGAGGGCGTCCACGTGCTGCGCCTGCCCGAACACTACGGCGCGCTGTCGGCGCTGTTGCACGTCGTGCCGCTGCAGCTGCTGTCCTACCACGTCGCGCTGGTCAAGGGCACCGACGTGGACAAGCCGCGCAATCTGGCGAAGTCGGTGACGGTGGAGTAACCTGCCCGCTATCAGGTGTGCGGAAGGCTTCCGGAAAATCCTTGCAGGGTGCCGGGGGCCGCAACGGCGGGCGGGGAGACGGGTAGTGCTGAAATCATTGCTGGGCAGTTTTGGTGCGGATGCGGAACGGCAACCGGCAGCGGCCTCGCCGGCCAGGACGGTCGATGTCGAGCAGTTGAAGACGCTGATCGAATTCTTCCCGATCGGCAAGAAGCTGCGCTACTACCCCGAGTTCAAGAAAGAAATCGTTTTCGATACGCTGGTTGTCGCCTACTGCCTGAACGGCAGCTTTGCCTATTCCAGCGAAGCCATCGAGCGCGATGCCCGCGGCTATCCGACGGCGTTTCGTACCCGCGACGGCGGCGAGCTGACGCCGATCGGCGACCTCCGCCTGTTCCAGTTGCTGGTGCCGGATACCTCCGATCTGGAGATGACGCTCGACTACTTCCGGCGGGCGCTGATCGGCCGCGGCCGCCAGTTCAACAAGGGCAATTACATTTCCCTCGTTTCCAACGCCGGCGCCAAGGGCGTGTCGACAGTCGATACCGAAGTGGTCAAGCAGGTCCTGCTCAGCGACGGGCCTTACGCGCAGTCGAAAATGATCCTGCTGACGCCGGAGTGGAATACCCTTGCCGTCACCGACCAGCGGCGCAAGGCGCGCGCGAAGACCTGTGCGCCGGTGATGGTCTCGGTCGCCGGCGGCCGCCTGAGCGGGCCGTGCACGATCGTCGACATGTCCGACGAAGCGATCCGCATCCGCGTCCGCGACCGCGAAACCGCCCTGCCCGAGATGACGGCCGGCGACGGCATCACGCTCGACATCGACCTCGGCGACGGCGAGCGCCACTATACGATCAAGGGCATCGTCATCCGCCGTTCTTCCGAGACCTGCGTGATCCGCCTCGAAGGCCTGCTCCGGGACGGACGGCTGGTACGCTTCGAGCCGCTCGACCTGCTCGAACTCAAGGCCGGCCTGCTCAACTACAACCGCTGACCTTCCCCACTCCGCCCGTGGCGTATCGCCTAGTAGTCAGTCATGTTGGAACGGATGGATAGGTTCGTCATTCCGGCCCCCCTTTCGACAAGCTCAGGGCAGGCTTCGGCAAGCTCAGGGCAGGCTTCGGCAAGCTCAAGGCAGGCCGGGCTACGCCCGCGCCGGAATCCAGGAAAAACCCGCAAACACTTGCCCTGCCAATGTACGAGCCTACCACCTGGATTCCGGGTCAAGCCCGGAATGGCGGGGGTTACATCAACCGGATTCGAGTCGACTGACTACTAGAGCGTCTGCAGGAACTCGTTGCGCAACTGCGCTGAATCGCTGAAGGCACCGGCGAAGGCTTGCGTCACCACCCGTTCGTCGCCGCGCCGGTCCTCGCCGAGCAGCAGGCATAGCTGTTCGGCCTCGACGACGCAGGCGGCGCCGGCGGCGTGGCCGTGGCGGACCAGCGCGTCGGCGATGTCGCGGGTCATCCATTCCTGATAGGTGAAGCGGTGGCCGATCGCATCGACCATCCGCGCGATGCGGCCGAAGCCGTGCAGGCGGCCGCCGGGAACGTAGGCGACGTGGGCGACGCCGCGGAAGGGAACGAGGTGGTGCGGGCAGACGCCATGGACGGCGATGCCGCGGATTACCACCATGTCCGTGCGCGGGTCGGCGAAACCCTCGCCGAGCGCGGCGGCCGGGTCGAGATCGTAGCCGCCGAGCAGGCGTTTCTGCCACAGCTCGCGCACGCGTTGCGCGGTGCGCCCCATGTGCGTGGTGTCGGGGGCGATGCCGCAGGCGGCGAGGAGGTCGCCGATCGCCCGTTCAAAGGCGGCCGGATCGAAGGCGTCGCGCCGCGGAATGCCGATATCGTCGGCGGCAGGGGCTGCGTGGTGGTCGTGGCTGTTCATGATGGGTCCCCGGGAAATTCCTCTCTCCCGAGTTTAGCAGCCGCAGAAAACAAAAAAGCCCGGGATGTCCCGGGCTCTTCGTGGTGCGCCAGTGCGCGGCTTATTCGGCCGGGCGGATGTTGGCGGCTTGCTTGCCCTTCGGGCCGGTGACGACATCGAAGGTCACCTTCTGGTTTTCCTGCAGCGACTTGAAGCCGTTGCCCTGAATCGCGGAGAAGTGAGCGAACAGATCTTCGCCGCCGTCAGCCGGGGTGATGAAACCAAAACCTTTAGCGTCGTTGAACCACTTGACGGTACCGTTTGCCATTTTGATAGCTTCCTTAAAACAAATAAAAATTCGGACGTTGGTCCGGGACTACGAGAATCAAGACGGATGAGCTGCCAAACTGGAGTACCGCTGAAACGAGGCACGGCGTTGAGCCGCTGTTGCACTGCTTGATAAAACCCGTGGCCCGCAGTATGCGGACTTGTTGTCGGAAGCACAAGCACTATTTTTCGCCCGCGTAATCGGCCGAGAAGGCCGGCTCATCCCCCGCGCAGGCGCCGGCGATAGGCGCTCGGCGACAGTCCGGTCCAGCCGACGAAGGCGCGGAAGAACGCGGACGGCTCGGAAAATCCCAGCTCGGCGGCGATCGCGGCGACCGGCTGGGCGGTCTTGGTGATGCGGGCGAGCGCGATGTCGCGGCGCAGCGCGTCCTTGATCGCCCGGAAGCTGGAGCCCTCGTCTTCCAGCCGCCGGTTCAGCGTGCGCGGCGTCATGCGCAGCGCGGCGGCGGCCTGCGGCAGTTCCGGCAACTCCGGCAGCGCGTTGCGCAGGTGGTCGCGCACGCGCTGCACCACCTCGCGGTCGCGCCGGTAGAGCATGGTCAGCTTGCCCGGGGCGCCGTCGAGGAAGTGCTGCAGCGCCGCCTCGTCGCGGCGCACCGGCAATTCGAGCAGGTTGCCGGCGATCCGCGCGGCGAGCCAGGGCGCGTCGAAGCGGCTGTTGGCGGTGTAGATCAGCGCGTAGTCGTCGGCATGGGCCGGGCGCGGGTAGGGGAAATCGACCGCGTCGAGCGCGATGCCGCGCCCGACCAGCCAGCTCGACAACCCGTGCAGCAGGCGCAGCAGCCACTCGTAGGCGAAGCGGCGGTCGACCGTCAGCGCTTGCCGTTCGGCGATCTCCAGGATGCCGGCGTCGCCGTCGCGGTGCACGCGGACGGCCATCTCCGGCAGCACCGCGCGCAGGAAGCGGATCGTCCGCTGCAGCGCCTCCTCCAGGTTCGGCGCGGTGATCGTCGCCCGGCACAGGAATTCGAAGCAGCCGACGCGCATCGGCGTCGGGAAGAGACCGAAGGCCTCGTCGTCGAGGATCGCGTTGAGGTGGTTGTAGAGCGCCGCGTAGTCGGTGATCGGCACGCGCCGGCTGTCGTCGTCGAGACAGCCGGGGTCGATGCCGACCGCGGCGAGCAGATCCTGCGGACGGTGCCCGGCGTGGCGGGCGCCGGCGAGCATGCCGCGGACGAAGGCCGGGGCGACCGTGCCGCGAGGGCTTCCCGGAGTGGCGTAATTTGCAATGTTGCCGTGGATATCTGCCATGGTTCAATGCTGGAGCGGCGCGAGGCGATGCCGACATTTTGGCGTAATTTGCACGATTTCAGGTTTTTTTTACACTGGAGGCGTGCGGGGGCGGGGCGTAGCATGGTGCGATCGAAACAAGGTACCTGTCCGCTGGTCTACTGCGGACGGTCCGGCCACGGAGACGAATGCGCATGAAAGCCTTTCAGGACTACTACCCGGAAAACCTCTCGCACTGCTACGGCTGCGGCAGCAGCAACGAGCACGGCCACCGCATCAAGACCTACTGGGCCGAGGACAACGCGGAGGAGACGGTCACCCGCTACACGCCGCAGCCTTACCACACCGCGGTGCCCGGCTTCGTCTACGGCGGCCTGCTCGCCTCGCTGATCGACTGCCACGGCACCGGCACCGCCGCTGCCGCCACCTACCGCGCCGAAGGGCGCGAGATGGGCAGCGCGCCGGTGCTGCGCTTCGTTACCGGCGCCTTGAACGTCAGCTACCTGAAGCCGACGCCGCTCGGCATCGAGCTGGAAATCCGCGGCCGCATCAAGGAGATCAAGGGCCGCAAGGTGGTGGTCGAGGCCACCGTCTATGCCGAAGGCGTCGCCACCGCCCGCGGCGAAGTGATCGCGCTGCAGATGCCCGACAACTTCGGCGCCTGAACGGCGCCCCTTCCCGACATCCCCGCCATTCCCTCCCGACATCCTCATTCCCGGAGCCGCCCCGTGACCGACCTCTCCATCGCCAAGAAGATTTCGCCGTACAAGCCGAAGAACAAGGTGCGCTTCGTCACCGCCGCCTCGCTCTTCGACGGCCACGACGCGTCGATCAACATCATGCGCCGCATCCTGCAGTCGACCGGCGCCGAAGTGATCCACCTCGGCCACAACCGCTCGGTGCAGGAGATCGTCAACGCGGCGCTGCAGGAGGACGTGCAGGGCATCGCCATCACCTCCTACCAGGGCGGCCACGTCGAGTTCTTCAAGTACATGATCGACCTGTTGAAGGCGGGCGGCGGCGGCAACATCAAGGTCTTCGGCGGCGGCGGCGGCGTCATTGTGCCGTCCGAGATCAAGGAGCTGCACGCCTACGGCGTCAATCGCATCTACTCGCCGGAAGACGGCCAGGCGATGGGCCTGCAGGGCATGATCAACGACATCGTCTCGCAGTGCGACGTGGACCTCGGGCCGAACGTGCCGGCCGCCGGCCAGGTGATCGAGTCCTTGCGCTCCGGTGAGCGCCGGCTGCTGGCGCAGGTCGTCACCGGTCTGGAAAACGGCGTTTACGACGACAAGGTCAAGAAGGAAATTCTCGCCGCCGCGGCTGCGACCGAAATCCCCGTACTCGGCATCACCGGCACCGGCGGCGCCGGCAAGTCCTCGCTGACCGACGAACTGGTGCGCCGCTTCCGCCTCGACCAGGACGATACGCTGAAGATTGCCATCGTCTCCATCGACCCCTCGCGCAAGCGCACCGGCGGCGCGCTGCTCGGCGACCGCATCCGCATGAACGCGATCGAGCATCCGAACATCTACATGCGTTCGCTGGCGACGCGCGACACCGGTTCCGAAATCTCGGCCGCGCTGCCGGAAGTGATCGCCGCCTGCAAGCTGTCCGGCTTCGATCTGGTCATCGTCGAGACCTCGGGCATCGGCCAGGGCAACGCCGCCATCGTGCCCTTCGTCGATTCCTCGCTCTACGTCATGACCCCCGAGTTCGGCGCCGCCTCGCAGCTGGAGAAGATCGACATGCTCGACTTCGCCGACTTCATCGCCATCAACAAGTTCGACCGCAAGGGCGCCGAGGACGCGCTGCGCGACGTCAGGAAGCAGTACCAGCGCAACCGCGAGCTGTTCACCACGCCGACCGACGAGATGCCGGTGTTCGGCACGCAGGCGGCGCGCTTCAACGACGATGGCGTCACCGCGCTGTACCAGGCGCTGGTGCCCAAGCTCTCCGAGTTCGGCCTGAAGCTGTCTTCGGGCAAGCTGCCGCTGGTCACCGTCAGGCATTCCTCCGGCTCGCGCGCCATCGTGCCGACGCAGCGCGTGCGCTACCTGGCCGAGATCGCCGAGACGGTGCGCGGCTACCACCAGCACACCGAAACGCAGGCGACGCTAGCCCGCGAGCGGCAGGCGCTGCGCACGGCGAAGAAACTGTTCGAAGGCTGCGGCAAGGAAGCGCGCGACTTCGACGAGCTGATCTCGTGGAAGGACGGCGAGCTTGACGCGAAGGCGAAGAAGCTGCTCGACATGTGGCCGGACACGGTCAAGGCCTACAGCGGCGACGAGTACGTGGTGAAGATCCGCGACAAGGAGATCCGCACCAAGCTGGTCAGCGAGTCGCTGTCCGGGACCAAGATCCGCAAGGTGGTGCTGCCGACCTTCAAGGACGACGGCGAGGTGCTGCGTTTCCTGATGAAGGAGAACGTCCCCGGGTCGTTCCCCTACACCGCCGGCGTCTTCGCCTTCAAGCGCGAGAACGAGGACCCGACCCGGATGTTCGCCGGCGAAGGCGACGCCTTCCGCACCAACCGCCGCTTCAAGCGCGTCTCCGAAGGCATGCCGGCCAAGCGCCTGTCCACCGCCTTCGACTCGGTCACGCTGTATGGCTGCGACCCCGACGAGCGCCCGGACATCTACGGCAAGATCGGCAACTCCGGCGTCTCGATCGCCACCCTCGACGACATGAAGGTGCTCTACGACGGCTTCGACCTCGTCAACCCGACGACCTCGGTGTCGATGACGATCAACGGCCCGGCGCCGATCATCCTCGCCTGCTTCTTCAACACCGCGATCGACCAGCAGATCGCCAAGTTCAAGGCCGACAACGGCCGCGAGCCGACCGAGGACGAGGTGCAGAAGATCCGCGAATGGACTTTCTCGTCGGTGCGCGGCACGGTGCAGGCCGACATCCTCAAGGAGGACCAGGGCCAGAACACCTGCATCTTCTCGACCGAGTTCGCGCTGAAGATGATGGGCGACATCCAGGAGTTCTTCGTGCACCACCAGGTGCAGAACTTCTACTCGGTGTCGATCTCCGGCTACCACATCGCCGAGGCCGGTGCGAACCCGATCTCGCAGCTGGCCTTCACGCTGGCCAACGGCTTCACCTACGTCGAAGCCTACCTGGCGCGCGGCATGCACATCGACGACTTCGCGCCGAACCTGTCCTTCTTCTTCTCCAACGGCATGGACCCGGAATACTCGGTGATCGGCCGCGTCGCCCGCCGCATCTGGGCGGTGGCGATGAAGAACAAGTACGGTGCCAACGAACGCAGCCAGAAGCTGAAGTACCACATCCAGACCTCGGGCCGCTCGCTGCACGCGCAGGAGATGGACTTCAACGACATCCGCACCACGCTGCAGGCGCTGATCGCCATCTACGACAACTGCAACTCGTTGCACACCAACGCCTACGACGAGGCGATCACGACGCCGACCGACGAGTCGGTGCGCCGCGCCATGGCGATCCAGCTGATCATCAACCGCGAGTGGGGCGTGGCCAAGAACGAGAACCCGAACCAGGGCGCCTTCGTCTTCGACGAGCTGACCGACCTCGTCGAAGAGGCGGTGTTGAAGGAGTTCGAGGCGATCGCCGCGCGCGGCGGCGTGCTCGGCGCGATGGAGACCGGCTACCAGCGCGGCAAGATTCAGGAGGAGTCGCTCTACTACGAGCACAAGAAGCACGACGGCTCGTACCCGATCATCGGCGTGAACACCTTCCGCAACCCGAAGGGCGACGCCCAGGTCGAGATCGAACTGGCGCGTTCGACCGACGAGGAGAAGCAGTCGCAGATCAAGCGCTTGGGCGACTTCCAGCAGCGCCACGCGGCGCAGTCCGGCGCCATGCTGGAGAAACTGCGGCAGACGGTGATCGAGGACGGCAACGTCTTCGCCGTGCTGGTCGACGCGGTGCGCTGCTGCTCGCTCGGCCAGATCACCTCGGCGCTGTACGAAGTCGGCGGGCAGTACCGGCGCAGCATGTAAGCCAAAAGAACTCCGAATACCCTCGTAGCGAGTCTTGGCCGGCGTCATGCCGGCCATTTTTTCGGGAAACGATGGGGGTTGGAGGGGGCAGTCGTTCGCCGCCGCACCATACGGTGCAATTGTCCTTCCGGCGACAGACTTTCCCCGACGGGCTGCCTAGAGTCATGGCCTCGAACCCATTCCCGGCGCAGATCGGGAGGGATGGCTGAACCGGGCGGAGGTCCGGCGGCCACTGCGCACAACGCCAGCACACCGGAGGAGACAAACATGAAGCGCCTGCATCGCACCCTGGCGAGGGTGCTGGCGTCGTTCCTGCTGCTGGCCGCAGCCGCCGTCCCGGCGCAGCCGGGCGGGACCATCAAACTGGGCCAGTCGTTGCCGTTGTCCGGCGCGCTGACCGAACTCGGCACCGAATACCGCGACGGCGCGCTGGCCTATTTCAAGTGGATCAACGGCAAGGGCGGCGTGCATGGCCGGCGCATCGAACTGGTCACGCTCGACGACGGCTACGTCGTCGAACGCAGTGTCGAGAACGCCAAAAAGCTGCTCGACGAGCAGGACGTCTTCGCCTTCTTCGGCATGTTCGGCAGCGCCAACTACGCAGCGCTGCTGCCGTTGATCAACGAGCGGTCGGTGCCGTCGCTGGCGCCCTATACCGGCGCCGACAGCCTGCGCGCTCAGGCCTCGCCGACCACCTTCTGGTTGCGCGCGAGCTACGGCGACGAGACCGAGAAGATCGTCGACCAGCTGACCACGCTCGGCATTAACCGCATCGCCGTCTTCTACCAGGACGACGCCTTCGGCAAGGCCGGCCTGGCCGGCGTCGAGGCGGCGCTGGCGAAGCGGCGCCTGCAGGTGCTGGCCACCGGCGTCTATGACAAGACCAAGAACGACGTGACCGAGGCGGTGCGGACGATCGGCGCCGCCGATCCGCAGGCGGTGGTGATGATCTCGACCTACAAGCCGACGGCCGCCTTCGTCAAGCAGATGCGCGCGAGCGGCCGCATGCCGCAGTTCTTCGCGCTCTCGGTGGTTGGCCTCAAGGCGCTCTATGCCGAGCTCGGCGCCGGTGCCGCCGGCGTTGCCATTTCGCAGGTCGTGCCGTTTCCGGACAGCGCGACGGCGCCGGTGGTGCGCGAGATGTCGTTGCTGCCGCCGGCGATGTTGCCCGCCACGGGCATCACCTATACCACGCTGGAAGGCTTCATCGCCGCCAAGGTGGCGGTCGAGGCGCTGCGTCGCGCCGGCCCGCAGCCAACTCGCGAAAAGGTGCTGTCGGCGCTGGATTCTTTGCGCGACTACGACGCCGGCGGCTTCATGGTGAATTACGCCGCGGGCAACCGCCTCGGCTCCCGCTTCGCCGAAGTGACGATCGTCAGCAAGAGCGGCAAGCTGATGCGCTGATCCCGTTCCGCTCTTTCCCAAGCTGGCGCAGCGAGCCGGCTCGGGGGAAACCAACCCTCGTAGTGAGTCTTTGCCGGCGACATGCCGGCTTTTTTTTGCCGGCGAGGCACGGGGTACAATCGGGACACTTTCTCGGCGGCGGTCGTCCATGCCCTTGCTCAAACCTTTCTTGCGTCCGTCTGCGGCCAGTGGTTTGCTGCTCATCGCGCTGACGGGGCCGGTGCCGGCTGCCGACGAGGCGCCGGACTTTACTGCCACGACGCTCACCGGCGACTGGGGCGGCCGCCGCTCCGCCGCCTGGCAGGAAGGTTTCCAGTGGGAGGCCGGGCTGAAGGCGGATGCGTTGCGCAGCCGCGGCGCCCCGCGCGACGGAACGCACACGATCAGCCATCTCGACCTGAAGCTGCGCGCCGATCTGGAGAAGCTGTTCGGCTGGGAGAGTGCGGTCGGTTATGTCAACGTGATCGACAATCGGGGTGCCGGGCCGAACGCGCGCGTCGACAGCGTGATGGGTGTGTCCAACATCGAGGTGGCGGTACCGACGGCGCGGCTGTTCCACACCTGGCTGCAAAAGGGATTCTTCGACGATCATTTTTCGCTGCTCGCCGGCATCTATCCGATCGATTCCGAATTTTTCGCGCTGGAGTCGGCGTCCCTGCTGCTGAACCCCGCCTACGGCACGCCGGCCGACCTGGCGCTGACCAATACGCCGTCGATCTTCAACAATGCCGCTTTCGGCCTGCGCGCCAAATGGTATTCGCCGGAGCGCACGGTCTATGCGATGGGGGCGCTGATGGATGGGGTGCCCAACGACCCCGGGCACCCGCGGGTCAGCACCGTGCACCTGTCGCGCCGCGACGGTGCCTTCGCCATTGCTGAGCTGGGCTGGATACCGCTGGAGACGGGGCATGCGCTGGAGCCGACCGACCCGGCGGTGGTGCGACAGGCGCCGGCGCTGCTGGCGCACGAACGCTACGAAGGCCTCAGCAAGTACGCGTTGGGGCTGTGGCGCTATAGCACGCGGCAGCCGGATCTGGTCGACGTCGATGCCGTCGGAGATCCGTTGCAGCGCCGTTCCCAAGGCGGCTATCTGCTCGCCGAGCGGACGCTGTGGGGGCTCGGCGACGACCCGTTGCGCAACGTCACCGCCTTCGCGCGCTATACCTTCGCCGACCGCGACACGATCGCCATCGACCGCAGCTGGAATCTCGGGCTGCGGGTGCGCGGGCCGCTGGCGAGCCGGCCGCTCGATACGCTGGTGTTCGGCTGGACGCGCGGTCGCCTCGCCGGCAAATACCGCCAGTTGCAAGCGGGAGCGGCGGCGGCCGAGGAGTCCATCGAACTGACGTGGCGCTTCGAAGTTGCGCCGGGGGTGGCCTTGCAGCCAGACCTGCAGCGCATCCGCCATGCCGGCGGCAGCGCGGCGGCGCATCCGGTGACCGTGGTCGGGATGCGTCTGGATCTGGTTTTCTAGCGCTCAGCTAGCTACCGTCGGCGCGACGGCGCTTCTTCTTTTTCCCGGGGGTGGCGTATTGGTCGGTCGACGCCAGGTAATGGGCGATCGCGTCCAGGTCGTCGGCGCTGAGGTCGCGGTAGGAGTCGCGCATCAGCGAGACGAACTTGCGCTTGCCCTCGGTGAAGGCCTGGATCTGCACGCTCAGGTGCGCCAGGTTCTGGGCGTTCATGATCGGCGCGTCGTCGTCGCCGACCCGGCCCGATTCGGCGTGGCAGTCGACGCAGCGGTTGAAGTAGAGCGCGCTGCCGCGTTGCACCTTGGCCGGGTCCGTCTCCTGCTTCGGGCGGGTGGCGGTGCTGTCGGCGTAGTGCCGGGCGAGCGCCGTGATCTCGCTGGCGGTGAGCGTCGCCGGAATGTGGTCGGCGACGACCGACTGGCGCTGGCCGCTCTGGAACTTCTGCATCGTGTCGGCGAGGTAGGCGGCGAGCTGGCCGTTGAGGTGCGGCGTCGCCGCGACGGTGGCGATGCCTTCGCTGCCGTGGCAGCGCGCGCAGGCGGTCTGGATGATCGCCGCCGGCTCGGCGGCGACGGCGCCGAGCGGGGCGAGCAGCAGCGCGGCGAGGAGAACGGGGCGTTTCACGGCGGGGTTCCGGTAGGGCAGAGGCTGCGGCTGATTCAGCCGCCGTAATTGCGCAGTCCGTCGAGGTTGAGGATGGTCAGCTTGCCGTATTCCAGGCGCAGCAGGTTGGCTTCCTGCAGCGCCTTCAAGGCCTGGTTGACGCGCTGCCGGGAAAGCCCGGCAAGGAAGCCGATCTCTTCCTGCGAGATCTGCAGCTCCGGGCCGGTGCCCGGGTACAGCACCGGGTTGAACATCGCCGCCAGGTTGCGTGCCAGCCGCGCGTCGGTGTCGAGCAGCCGCTCGTTTTCCATCATGCCGATGAATTGGCCGAGGCGTTCGTTGAGCTGGGTGATCAGGAAGCGGTTGAATGGAATGCTGTGGTCCATCAGCCAGAGGAAGGTGGCCCGGTTCAGGTAAGCGATGCGCGACGTGCGCAAGGCCGTCACGTCGTATTTGCGTGTGTCGTTCTTCAACAGCGAGCCTTCACCGAACCAACCGCCCGTGGCCAGCCCGGTAAAGGTTGTGGTCTTGCCGGTGACCCAGTTGCTGGTCATCTTCACCAGCCCGTCGACGACCCCCATCCAGTGGTCCACCGGCTCCCCGCGCATGCAGACGAAGGCACCGGTCTCGACCGTGCGCTCCGTGGTCCCCGACAAGGCGCGGGCGAACTCGTCGTCGGTAAGCTGGCGGCCCCAGGCAGAACTGCGCAATGCGTCTTTGAGCGTCTGCATGAAAATATTTTTCGAATTGTCAGGATGGCGACAATTATAGACCGGGAGTGTGGCTAGACTGCGATGCATCAAGGGGGCTTTTCCGGGCTCCCGGGACCGCCTCCCGGTCCGCTGTTTCTTGGAATTCCGGCAATTGCCGGTCAAGTCTGGCGGATGCGATGAGGACGGCATAACATGAGTGGCCATTCCGGCGGCGAGCACGTCCACCGGCGGCCGAAATAACGGAGGAGACAATATGCCGGACACGGCTTCCAGGGCGCTGGATACCTTTCCACGCCTGCTGTTCTACCATGCCCAGGTGCGCGGCGAGCGGGTTGCCATGCGCGAGAAGGATCTGGGCATCTGGCAATCGTGGACCTGGGCCGACGTCGCCGAACATGTGCGCGCGCTGGCCTGCGGTCTCGCTGCGCTCGGTTTCAAGCGCGGCGACAACCTCGCCATCATCGGCGACAATCGTCCCCGCCTGTACATGATGATGACCGCCGTGCAGTGCCTCGGCGGCGTGCCGGTGCCGCTCTACCAGGATGCGGTCGGCGCCGAGATGCTGTTCGTGCTGCAGGACGCCGGCGTGCGTTTCGCGCTGGCCGAGGACCAGGAGCAGGTCGACAAGCTGCTTGAAATCAAGGAGCAGTTGCCGTCGCTGGAGCACATCGTCTATGACGATCCGCGCGGCATGCGCCACTACACGCAGCCCTTCATCCACGACATCGAAGAGCTGATGGCGATGGGGCGCATCCACCACCAGAACCATCCCGATTTCCTCGACGCCGAAGTCGAGCAGGGGCGGACCGACGACGTCAGCGTGATGCTCTATACCTCGGGCACCACCGGCAAGCCGAAGGGCGTCTGCCAGACGCACCATGCCTTCATCTCCTCGGCGCGCGGCGGTTGCGAATTCGACAAGCTGAGCGACCGCGAAGACATCCTCTCCTATCTGCCGATGGCCTGGGTCGGCGACCATCTGTTCTCCTTCGCGCAGGCGCAGGTGGCGGGCTTCACCATCAACTGCCCGGAGTCCGGCGATACGGTGATGACCGACCTGCGCGAGATCGGCCCGACCTACTACTTCGCTCCGCCGCGGGTCTTCGAAAACCTGCTGACACAGGTGATGATCCGCATGGAGGATGCCAGCGCCATCAAGCAGAAGCTGTTCCACTACTTCATGGCGGTCGCCCGTCGCTGCGGCGCGGAAATCCTCGATGGAAAATCGGTCGGCTTCGGCGACCGCCTGGCCTACGCGCTCGGCAACCTGCTCGTCTATGGCCCGCTGAAGAACGTGCTCGGCATGAGCCGCATCCGCGTCGCCTACACCGCCGGTGCGGCGATCGGTCCCGACCTGTTCCGCTTCTACCGCTCGATCGGCATCAACCTGAAGCAGCTCTACGGCCAGACCGAGACCTGCGCCTACGTCTGCCTGCAGCCGGACGGCCAGATCAAGCTGGATTCGGTGGGCATGCCGGCGCCCGGCGTCGAGGTGAGGATCGCCGACAACGGCGAGATCCTGGTCAAGGGGCCGATGCTGCTGAAGGGTTACTACAAGCGTCCGGACGCGACCGCCGAGTCGATCAACGCCGACGGCTACTTCATGACCGGCGACGCCGGCTTCTTCGACGACGAAGGCCACCTGAAGATCATCGACCGGGCCAAGGACGTCGGCAAGCTGGCCAATGGGGCGATGTTCGCGCCGAACTACATCGAGAACAAGCTGAAGTTCTTCCCGTACATCAAGGAAGCCGTCTGCTTCGGCCACGACCGCGACCAGGTCTGCGCCTTCATCAACATCGACGTCGGTGCGGTCGGCAACTGGGCCGAACGTCGCGGCATCGCCTACTCCGGCTACGCCGACCTCGCCGGCAAGAAAGAGGTGTACGACCTGATCCAGGAGTGTGTCGAGAAGATTAACACCGAGCTGGTGCAGGAAGGCATGCTCGCCGATTCGCAGGTGCACCGCTTCCTCGTGCTGCACAAGGAGCTGGATCCGGACGACGACGAGCTGACGCGCACGCGCAAGGTCCGTCGCGGCTTCATCTCCGAGAAGTACGCAGTCCTCATCAACGCGCTGTACGGCGGCAAGGCCTCGCAGTACATCGAGACCGAGGTCAAGTTCGAGGACGGCCGGCGCGGCAAGGTCGCGGCGGATCTGCAGATCCGCGACGCCCGGACGATTCCCGTCGTCAAGGCGGCAGCCAGCCGAAAAGCGGCATAAGGAGAGATCATGAACGGACGACAGATCGGCGACGTCATCCTCGACCTGCAGAACATCTCGCTGCGCTTCGGGGGCGTCAAGGCGCTGACCAACATTTCCTTCGACGTGAGGGAACACGAGATCCGGGCCATCATCGGCCCCAACGGCGCGGGCAAGAGCTCGATGCTCAACGTCATCAACGGCGTGTACCACCCGCAGGAAGGCCGCATCGTCTTCCACGGCGAGGAGCGCCGCCGGATGGAGCCGCATATGGCGGCGATGCAGGGGATCGCCCGCACCTTCCAGAACATCGCGTTGTTCAAGGGCATGTCCGTGCTCGACAACATCATGACCGGGCGCATCACCAAGATGAAGTCCAACTTCATCGAGCAGGCGATCCACATCGGCCGCGCCCAGCGCGAGGAACTGGAGCACCGCAAGAAGGTGGAGGAGGTGATCGACTTCCTCGAGATCCAGCACATCCGCAAGACCCCGGTCGGGCGCTTGCCCTACGGCCTGCAGAAGCGCGTCGAACTGGCGCGCGCGCTGGCCGCCGAGCCGTCGATGCTGCTGCTCGACGAGCCGATGGCCGGCATGAACGTCGAGGAGAAGCAGGACATGTGCCGCTTCATTCTCGACGTCAATGACCAGTTGGGCACCACCATTGTGCTGATCGAGCACGACATGGGCGTCGTCATGGATATTTCCGATCGCGTCGTCGTTCTCGACTACGGCAAGAAGATCGGCGACGGCACGCCGGACGATGTGCGCAACAACGAAGAAGTGATCAGCGCCTATCTCGGCGTTGCCCACTAAAGGGGACGAGACATGCAGTTCTTTCTGGAAGTACTGATCGGCGGCCTGCTCTCGGGGGTGATGTACTCCTTCGTCGCGCTCGGCTTCGTGCTGATCTACAAGGCGTCCGGGGTGTTCAACTTCGCGCAGGGGGCGATGGTCTTCTTCGCCGCGCTCACTTTCGTCGGCATCCTGGAAATGGGCGTGCCGTTCTGGCTGGCGCTGGTGCTTGCCTTCGGCGCAATGGTGCTGCTCGGCATCGGCACCGAACGCATCGTGCTGCGGCCGATGGTCAACCAGCCGCCGATCGCGCTGTTCATGGCGACGATCGGCCTGACCTTCTTCGTCGAGGGCCTCGCCCAGGCGATGTGGGGTGCCAGCGTGCGCGGCCTGGAGCTCGGCATCCAGGACGAACCGATCGAATGGATGATGGAGGCGACCGGCATCGGCGTTTCCAAGTTCGACCTTTTTGCCGCCGGGGTCGCGGCGGTGCTGGTCACGGCCCTGGCGCTTTTCTTCCAATACACCCGGGTCGGCCGCGCGCTGCGTGCGGTCGCCGATGACCACCAGGCGGCGCTGTCGATCGGCATCCCGCTGCAGACGATCTGGCGCATCGTCTGGGCGGTCGCCGGGTTCGTCGCTCTGGTCGCCGGTCTGATCTGGGGGGCGCGCAACGGCGTGCAGTTCGCGCTCACCTTCACCGCGCTGAAGGCGCTGCCGGTGCTGATCCTCGGCGGCTTCACCTCGGTCCCCGGGGCGATCGTCGGCGGCCTGATCATCGGCTCGTCGGAGAAGCTGGCGGAAGTCTATCTCGGCGCCTATGTCGGCGGCGGCATCGACTCGTGGTTCCCGTACGTGATGGCGCTGGCCTTCCTGCTGATCCGGCCGGAAGGGTTGTTCGGCGAAAAACACATCGATCGCGTCTGATTCGGCAGGGAGAAAATACACATGCTTTACCGTGAAGCAGGTCAATTCAAGGCCACCTACGCAGCCGACCAGCAGATCTTTCCGATCCGCCAGGACCGGATCGGCATCCAGCTGCTGCTCGCCCTCGCCTTCGTCGCCGTGCCGCTGTTCGCCAGCGAATACTGGTTGAAGGCGATCATGGTGCCGTTCCTGGTGTTCTCGCTGGCAGCACTCGGCCTGAACATCCTCACCGGCTACGCCGGCCAGCTGTCGCTCGGTTCGGCGGCGTTCATGGCGGTTGGCGCCTTCGCTTCGTACAACTTCATGTTGCGCGTCGACGGCATGCCGCTACTGGTCGCCTTCGCGCTCGGCGGACTGGCGGCGGCGCTGGTCGGCATCGTCTTCGGCCTGCCCAGCTTGCGCATCAAGGGCTTTTACCTGGCGGTAGCGACGCTGGCGGCGCAGTTCTTCATCGTCTGGCTGCTGACCAAGGTCAGCTGGTTCTCCAACGACTCGTCGTCCGGGGTGATCACCGCACAGGCCATGGTCATTCTCGGCTATGAGTTCGCCTCGCCGCAGGCCAAGTACCTGCTGGTGCTCGGGCTGGTGGCGACGATGGCGCTGATGGCCAAGAACATGGTGCGCAGCTCGGTCGGCCGCGCCTGGATGGCGGTGCGCGACATGGACGTGGCGGCCGAGGTGATCGGCATCCGCATCATGCACACCAAACTGCTCGCCTTCGCCGTCAGCTCGTTCTACTGCGGCGTTGCCGGCGCGCTCTATGCGTTCGCCTATCTCGGCACGGTCGAGCCGGAGGGCTTCAACCTCGATCTCTCGTTCAAGATCCTGTTCATGATCATCATCGGCGGCGTCGGCTCGATCAGCGGTGCCTTCCTCGGCTCGGCCTTCATCGTGCTGCTGCCGATCTTCCTTGACGTGCTCGTGCAGGACGTGTTCGCCGGTCTGCTCTCGCCGACGATTGCCTCGAACATGCAGCTGATGGTGTTCGGCGGGCTGATCATCTTTTTCCTGATTGTCGAACCGCACGGCCTGGCGCGGCTGTGGCAGATCGCCAAGGAAAAATTGCGGCTGTGGCCGTTCCCCCACTAAGATAGGCCGGCCCGGCGCAAGCCGGAAAGGACGACATACAGATTCACTACGGAGGAGACAAACCATGCAACTGAAAACCAAGCTTCTGCTGTCTGCTGTTGCGGTATCGAGCGTGCTCACCTCGTCGGCGGTCCTCGCTCAGGCGAACGAGCAGTTCATCGGTCTGCCGAGTTATCGCGTCGGCGCGTATGCCGCCGGCGGCTCCGGAATCTACGGTGGCTGGATCGACTACATGGCGCTGATCAACGAGAAGGAAGGCGGCGTCAATGGCGTCAAGCTGACCTGGGAGGAATGCGAGACCGAATACAACAACGCCCGCGGCGTCGAATGCTACGAGCGTCTGAAGTCGAAGGGCGCCTCCGGCAACTCGGTGTTCCAGCCGCTGTCGACCGGCATCACCTACTCGGTGCTGGACAAGGTTGCCCAGGACAAGATTCCGATGGTCACCATCGGCTACGGCCGCACCGACGCCTCCGACGGCCGCGTCTTCCCATGGGTCTTCCCGATGCTGACCAACTACTGGTCGCAGAACACCGCCAAGATCAAGTTCATCGGCGCCAAGGAAGGCGGAATGGACAAGCTCAAGGGCAAGAAGATCGTGAACATCTACCACGACTCGGCCTACGGCAAGGAAACCATTCCCGTCCTCGACGCGCAGGCCAAGAAGTACGGCTTCACCGTCGTGCACATTCCGGTCTCGCATCCGGGCAACGAGCAGCAGTCGCAGTGGCTGCGCGTCCGCCAGGAGAAGCCGGACTGGGTCATCCTGCGCGGCTGGGGGGTGATGAACCCGACGGCGCTCAAGGCCGCCGCCAAGATCGGCTTCCCGCGCGACAAGGTCATTGGCGTCTGGTGGTCCGGTGCTGAGGAAGACACGATCCCGGCCGGCGACGCCGCCAAGGGCTACATCGCCGCCGGCTTCAACGTCGCCGGCGCCAACTACCCGGTGGTCAAGGCGATCCAGGACAACGTCTACAAGAAGAACAAGGGCAACATGGAGGACAAGTCCCGCATCGGCTCGGTCTACTACAACCGCGGCGTGGTGCACGGGATCATCACCGTCGAGGCCATCCGCACCGCCCAGGCCAAGTTCGGCAAGGGCAAGGTGATAAACGGCGAGCAGATGCGCTGGGGCCTCGAGCATCTGGTGATCGATGCCAAGCGCCTCAAGGAACTCGGCGCCGAGGGCTTCATGCCCGACCTGAAGGTGAGCTGCCTCGACCACGAGGGCTCGGGCAAGGTCAAGTTCCAGCAGTGGGACGGCAAGCAGTGGAAGGTCCTGACCGACTGGATCGACGCCGACAAGGAGCTGGTGCGGCCGATGATCGAAGAGTCCGCGGCGAAGTATGCCAAGGAAAAGAACATCACCCCGCGTGACTGTTCCAAGGAAGGTTGAGACGGCGGCGCCTGACGGCACCTCGTTTTGACATGCCGGATCGCGCACTCCCGGAGTGCGCGATCCGGCGGCAACACCGGATGGATGGAGACGATGACAACAACGACACATCACAGTGAAGCAGCAGACCGCTACCTGACGGTCAACAACATCGAGGTCATCTACGACCACGTGATCCTCGTGCTCAAGGGCGTTTCGCTCGAAGTGCCGAAAGGCCGCATCGTCGCGCTGCTCGGCGCCAACGGCGCCGGCAAGTCGACCACGCTGAAGGCGATCTCCAACCTGCTCGGCGCCGAACGCGGTGATGTCACCAAGGGCGACATCATGTTCAAGGGCACGCGCGTCGACCAGATGACGCCCAACCAGCTGGTCCGGCGCGGCGTCATCCAGGTCATGGAGGGGCGGCACTGCTTCGCGCACCTGACGCTGGAAGAAAACCTGCTCACCGGCGCCTATACGCGAGGCATCTCGCGCAGCGAGCTGAAGCAGAGCCTGGAAATGGTCTACCACTATTTCCCGCGCCTGAAGCAGCGCCGCATGACGCAGGCCGGCTATACCTCCGGCGGCGAACAGCAGATGTGCGCGATCGGCCGGGCGCTGATGGCCAAGCCGGAGATGATCCTGCTCGACGAGCCGTCGATGGGCCTGGCGCCGCAGATCGTCGAGGAAATCTTCGAGATCGTGAAGGACTTGAACCAGAGCGAGCGCGTCAGCTTCCTGCTCGCCGAGCAGAACACGATGGTCGCACTGCGCTACGCCGACTTCGGCTACATCCTCGAGAACGGCCGCGTCGTGATGGAAGGCGACGCCAAGGAGCTGGCCTCGAACGAGGACGTCAAGGAGTTCTACCTGGGCCTGTCGACTGCCGGCCGGAAGAGCTTCCGCGAGGTCAAGCACTACCGCCGCCGCAAGCGCTGGCTTTCCTGAGATGGCCGTGCGCACCGCAATACTTCGTTGCTCGTCCGCTTGTGTGCCCGGTGCACACGGCGCGGACTCGCGTCTCGTCTTGCGGCGCTACTTGGCCATCCCATCGGGCGAAGTGCGCCCCCTGATGCAGCGTTGCGCGCGGGCTGGTGCGCCAAGTGCACGCGGCGCCCGCTCGCGCCTCGCCTCTGGTCGCGGCTTTTCGACCTCCGGCCTGGTTCCTGCGTGGTCGGTTTGTCGGACCCCTAACCCCAGAAACTAAAAGAACTTTTGCCCCCTGCTGGCCGCTGCTTTGCCCGGAGATATGCATATGGAATATTTTGACGCGCTTGAGACCCGTTCGCCGGAGGTGCGCGAGCGTCAGCAGATGGCGGCGTTGCCGTCGCTGATTTCTTTCGCCAAGTCCTATGCGCCGGCTTTCGGCGAATTGCTGGCGGAGGTCGACGCCGAAGCGGTGACGACCCGTGAGGCGCTGGCGAAGCTGCCGGTGACCAGGAAGAGCGAACTGCTCGAACGGCAGCAGGCGAGCCGGCCGTTCGGCGGCTTCGTCGGCGACTGGCGCGGCCGCGTGGCGCGTGTCTATGCGTCGCCCGGGCCGATCTACGAGCCGGAAGGGCGCGTCGCCGATTACTGGCGTACGGCGCGGGCGATGTTCGCCGCCGGCTTCCGCGCCGGCGACCTGGTGCACAACAGCTTCTCGTACCACATGACGCCCGGCGGCTGGATCTTCGAGGCCGGCGCGCTCGCGCTCGGCTGTACCGTCTTCCCCGGCGGCGTCGGCCAGACCGAGCAGCAGGTGCAGGCGATGGCCGAGCTGCGCCCGGAGGGCTATGCCGGCACGCCGTCGTTTCTGAAGATTCTGCTGGAGAAAGCGGACGAGCTGAAGCTCGACCTCTCCTGCCTGAAAAAAGCCGCCGTCTCCGGCGAGGCCTTTCCGCCCAGTCTGCGCGACGCGCTTGCGGCGCGTGGCGTGCTGGGCTACCAGGCCTACGCCACCGCCGACCTCGGCGTGATCGCCTACGAAACGCCGGCGCGCGAAGGGTTGATCGCCGACGAAGGGGCGATCATCGAAATCGTCCGTCCCGGAACCGGCGATCCGGTGCCGGAGGGGGAGGTCGGCGAGGTCGTCGTGACGGTATTCAACCGCGACTATCCGCTGATCCGCTTCGGCACCGGCGACCTCTCGGCGGTGCTGCCCGGCATCTCGCCCTGCGGCCGCACCAACCTGCGCATCAAGGGCTGGCTCGGCCGCGCCGACCAGACGACGAAGATCAAGGGCATGTTCGTGCACCCTTCCCAGGTCGCCGACGTGATCAAGCGCTACCCCGGCGTGGAGCGCGCGCGTCTGGTGGTCGACAATGCGGGCGGCCAGGATCGCATGGTCCTCAACTGCGAAGCCCACGCCGACGCGGCGCTCGGCGAGGCGCTGGTCGCCTCGCTGCGCGAGATCACCAAGTTGCGCGGCGAAGTCGCCTTCCATGCGCCCGGCGCGCTTCCCAACGACGGCAAGGTGATAGAGGACGTGCGAAAATACGAGTGATGCGCCCGCTCGTTCTCGTTCTGCTTGCCCTGTTCCCGTTTGCCGTCCCCGTCTTCGCCGAGGACGCGCGCATGCCCGTCGCGGGCGACTGCGCGCTGTTTCGCGAAGGCGGCGAGGGTTACATCCTCAAGGCGCCGACCTACTGGCTGAAGGGAACCATCACCGAGGTTTATCGCCGTCCCCATCGCATGGAGGTCTGCCCCAACCCGGGCAAGCCGAAGGAGCGTTACACCCGCGACGACTGGAAGCGCCTGGCCGCAGCCTATCCGTGTGTCAGCGACGCGGCGAAGGCGCGCGAGGTCGAGGCGATCCGTATCCGGCTGCGCGCCGACCGCTGGGACACGCCGTGGACCTCGCAGCATGGGCACAACGGCTGGCTGTTCCGCGGCCACTTCCTCGATACCGAGCTGAAGGAAGGCGTCATCATCGACATCGACGGCACGCTGCTCGAACGCTGCGAGGCGCTGCCGTGAGCCGGCCGCTTGCCGGCGTCCGCGTGCTCGACCTGTCGCGGCTGCTGCCGGGGCCGGTGGCGACGCTGCACCTTGCCGACCTCGGCGCCGACGTGATCAAGATCGAGGATCTCGGCGCTGGCGACTACGCGAGGACGATGGGTGAGGGCGCCGACGGAACCAGCTGGTTCTTCCGTGCAGTGAACCGCAACAAGCGCGGACTGACCCTCGACCTGAAGCAGAAGGCCGGGCGCGAGGTGCTGCAGAAACTGGTGGTGACCGCCGACATCGTCGTCGAGAGCTTCCGTCCCGGCGTGATGGACCGCCTCGGCGTCGGCCATGCGGCGCTGGCTGCGATCAACCCGCGCCTCGTCTATTGCGCGATCACCGGCTACGGCCAGGACGGACCCTGGGCGCTGCGCGCCGGTCACGACCTCAACTACATCGCCCAGGCCGGCGTGCTCGAACAGACGGGAACCGCCGGCGGTCCGCCGGCGATTCCGGCGCTGCAGATCGGCGACCTGCTCGGCGGGGCAATGAGCGCCGTCAGCGCCATCCTCGCCGCGCTCTTCCGCGCCCGCATCCATGGCGAAGGCGCCTTCGTCGACGTGGCGATGAGCGAAGCCGTGCTCGCGCACAACCTGTTCCCGCTCTTCGCGCTGCAGGCCAATGGTGAGACGCCGCCGCGCGGTGCCGACCTGCTCACCGGCGGCCATGCCAACTACGGCGTCTATCGCACGGCCGACGACCGCTACATGGCGGTCGGCGCGCTTGAGGAAAAATTCTGGCAGTTGTTCTGCGACGCGGTTGCCCGCCCGGAGTGGAAAACGCGCTACGCCGAGACCGCGACGCCGGAGCTGCGCGGCGAGCTGGAAGCGCTCTTCGCAATGCGGACGCAGACCGAATGGACGGCGCTGTTCGACCCGGTCGATTGCTGCGTGACGCCGGTACTGACGCTGGCCGAGGCATTGGCGCACCCGCAGGCGCAAGCGCGCGGCATGGCGCAGGTGGCCGACGGAATGACGCAGTACGCGCCGCCATTCAAGATCGCCGGCTGGGATTTCGCCATCGAGCGGCCGGCGCCCGCAGCCGGCCAGCACAGTGCCGAAATCCTCGCCGAGGCCGGCTACGCGCCGGACGAGATAGCCGCGCTGCGGCAATCACGTATCGTCTGAAACGGGGCGCCGGCCTAAAATGCGCCGATGTCCACGGCGCTCCTGCTTTTCCCCGACTTCGCCCTGATCTTGCTCGGCTTCGCATTGCGTCGCTGGATGTCGCTCGGCGACCACTTCTGGGCCGGCATCGAGAAACTCGTATATTTCATCCTGTTCCCGGCGCTGCTGGTCAATGCCATCCTGAAGACGCATCTCGACCTCGCCGCCGCGATGCCGCTACTGCTCTCCGCCCTCGGGGCGATGGCGGTCGGCATGGGAGCGTCCTGGCTGGCGCGGCCGCTGTTCGGGCTGAAACCGATGGTCTTCGCCTCGGTCTTCCAGTGTGGCTACCGCTTCAATTCCTACATCGGCCTGGCTGCCGCCGGGCTGCTCTTCGGCACCCCGGGCATTGCCGCGCTCGGCCTGATCGTCGGCGTCGCCGTACCCTTCGCCAACCTGGCATCGGTGTGGATGCTGGCCCGGCACGCCGACACCGGGGTCTGGCGCGAGATCGCGCGCAATCCGCTGATCTGGGCGACGCTCGGCGGACTGTTGCTCAACCTCGCCGGTTTCGAGCCGCCGCGGCCGCTGGCGACCTTCCTCGGGCGGCTGGCCGATGCCTCGATCGCCCTCGGCCTGCTCGCGGTCGGCGCCGCGCTGCGCCTGCAGGGACAAAACGGCGTCCGCGCAGCGTCGATCTATCTTGGGCTGGTCAAGCTGTTGGCGGTGCCGCTGGCGGCGCTGCTGATCGGCCGCTGGCTCGGCCTGAGCGGCATCTACTACGGCGTGGCGGTGCTGTTCGCGTCGCTGCCGACCGCCTCGTCGGCCTACATCCTGGCGATGCGCATGGGCGGTGACGGACGCAGCGTCGCCTGGATCATTTCCGCGACGACGCTGGCGTCGATGCTGACGATGCCGCTGTGGGCGGCCTGGGTTGCCGGCTGAGCGCGACGAAGACACAACCAGGGCGCGCACCACGCGCCCGCTCGGTATCGTCGGAAGCCCCGGACCATCAGGTCGGGGAGCTTCACGGCGGATTCCGCTACTGCTTTTTCGGTTTCTTGCCCGGCGTCTTTGCCGGTTCGGCCTCGGTTGCCGCCGGTTCGACCGGTTCGGTCGGAGCCGCCGCCTGCTGCTGCATGTGCGACTGCATCTGCTGCATCATGCTCCACGGCCACATCGCGGCCTGGCTGAAGGCACCGCCCGCTTCCGCCTGGTCCGCCGGTCCGCCAGGGGCCGTGCCCTCCGCCGCCATCTGTCCCATCGCCTTCACTGCCGAGATCGTCGAGTGCTGCATCTCCAGCCCCTGGATCGTCATCTGCAGCATCGACAGGTTCATGCGCAGCCAGCCCTCGACAGCTTTCAGGTCGCTGATGCGCTTCTCCAGTTCCTCCGTGTCGAAGGTCGGCGCCACCATGCCGGGCAGCGAGAATCCCATGTTGCCCCACATGCCCTTCATGAAGTCCAGCGGGTCGGTGTTCGGCGTCTCGTTGCTCATCGCGGTTCTCCCTCGGGTACGTACAACACTGGTTCATGTTAGCAGATGCCGATGTGCAGATCGCCATGAGCATCGGGCTTGGTGATAAAGTTGCGGGACAAAAATACGCTGGATGGTCGGAACAATGCTCAAGTTATTGGTGATCGAAGACCATGCTCTTGTGCGCGAGGGGTTGGTGCAGACCTTGCTGCAGCTGGATGGGGAGGTGGAAGTAAAAGAGGCGGCGGACTGCGAGGGCGGCTGCGCCATCCTCGGCAACGCCGACGATTTCGATCTGGTGCTGCTCGATCTCGCCCTGCCCGGGATCGACGGCCTTACCTGCCTGGGCCTGTTCCGGCAACGCTATCCGTCGCTACCGGTCGTGATCGTCTCGGCCTATGACGACGCACATACCGTGACTCGGGCACTGAAGGCCGGTGCGGCCGGCTTCGTGCCCAAGGCCTACTCCGGGGATCGCCTGCTCGACGCGCTGCGCAAGGTGCTCGATGGCACCATCTTCGTTCCCGAGCAGACCTTGCCGGCCAGCCAGGGCGTCGGACTGTCCGTCCCGTCGGCGGCCAAGGGCGTGTCGCCGGACGAGATCGGGCTCACCGGCCGCCAGGCGGACGTGCTCGGGCTGATGGTCAAGGGCAGTTCGAACCGGGAAATCGCGGACCTCCTCGGCCTCTCCGAAGGGACCGTGAAGATCCACATCACTGCCATCTTCAAGGCGCTTGGCGTCACCAGTCGCACGCAGGCGCTGGTCGCCGTCGCCCGCAAAGGCATCCGCCTCTGAGGTTGCGCCGTCAGCGGCGGTAGCAGTAGAGCCGGGTCGCGCGTCCGTCGCCGACCTCGACGATCTCCGTCGGCTCGACCTCGGGTACCGGAAAGCTGTTGCTGACGAACAGGCTGCCCGGCTTCATTTCCGCGACGACCTTCTGCCACAGCGCGGCCATCGGCACCGGCGAGAGGAAGGCGTAGACGACGTCGCAGTCGTGCAGCGGCATCTGCCACAGGCTGCCCCAGCGGAATTCGCAATTGCTGCGGCCGAGGCTCAGCAGCCGCCCGCCCAGCCAGGTCAGCGGGGCATTTTCGACGCCGATGAAGAAGGCGTCCGGGCGTGCCGCGGCCAGCGGCCGGACGATGCTGCCGAGGCCGGCCCCGAGGTCGATGCAGCGGCTGCCGGGGCGTTCCGGCAGCAGTTCGGCGAGGGCCGCCGCGGTTTCCCGGTTGCTCAGGTAGAGCGGCACCTGCCCGGACAGCGCGCCGCGATAGACGAGCAGCAGCAGGATCGCGGCGAGCAGGAACCAGCCGGGGTCGATCTGCAATTGCGCAACTGCCCAGGCGAGCGGGGCGAAGGCCGCATGCATCGCCTTCCACCACCACGGCTGCCGGGTCAGCGTCGCCAGCAGCAGTGCAGCGCCGCCGGTAGTCAGCGCGACGCCGGCCCACGGCAGCGCCTCGCCCTTCAACCCGTAATACGGCCAGGCGAGCGAAAGCACCGCGATGACGGCGGCGAACTGCAGGGCGAGTTGGCGAAGGGGCGGGCTCATGCGGCGCTCGAAAAGGTCGAGCGCCGCATTCTACCCGCGATGCTGCGGCTACGCCGCGGCAGCCACCGGCGAGGTGGTGCTGTGCAACGCCCGGCGCAGGCGCTCGCGTGCCGCGGCGGTGGCGGCGACGCTGGCTTCCTTGACGTGACCGAAGCCGCGGATGCGTTCCGGCAGGCTGGCGAGCGCGACGGCGTCGGCCAGCGTGCCGGCGGAGAGGTGGGCGAGGATCAGCTGCACGTCGGCCTCGTAGTCGGCGATCAGCTGCCGCTCCATGCGGCGTTCGGCGGTCCTGCCGAACGGATCGAGCACGCTGCCGCGCAGGAAGCGCAGGCGCGCCAGCCAGCCGAACGCGCGCAGCATCCACGGTCCGTAACTCCGCTTCTGCGGATGCCCGGTGTTCGGGTCGATCTTCGCCAGCAGCGGCGGCGCCAGATGGAAGACCAGTCGGTAGTCGCCGTCGAAGGTTTCTTCGATGCGGCGCATGAACTCCGGGTCGGTGTACAGCCGCGCCACCTCGTACTCGTCCTTGATCGCCAGCAGCTTGAAATAGTAGCGGGCGACCGCTTCGCTCAGCGCAGTGCCGCCCAGTGCGCTTTCCGCCGCGCGCACCCGGTCTACCAGTGCGCGGTAGCGGGCGGCGTAGGCCGCGTCCTGGTAGTCGACGAGCATCTGGCTGCGCCGGCCGACGAGATCGTCGAGGCTGTTCTGCTTGGGCGCCAGCGGCACCACGTCGGCCGGGCTGGCGAAACGGCGCACGGCGTCGACGTCGTGCGCGGCGCGCCGGCCCCACAGGAAGGCGCGGCGGTTCTGCTCGACGGCGGTGCCGTTCAGCTCGAAGGCCTTGTCGATCGCCGCCAGCGACACCGGCACCAGCCCTTTCTGCCAGGCCATGCCGAGCAGCAGGGTGTTGGCGAAGATGGCGTCGCCCATCAGCTTCAGCGTCAGTTGCTGCGCATCGAGGAACTGCACGTTGCCTTCGCCGCAGGCGTCGACGATGCGCGACTCCATCCGCCCGAGCGGGAACTGCCAGTCCGGGTTGGTGGTGAATTCGGCGGTTGGCGTCTCCGCCATGTTCACCACCGCCCGCGTCTTGCCGGGCAGGGTCTTCGAGATTGCTTCGTTGCCGGCACTGACCACCAGGTCGCCGCCGATGATCGCATCCGCTTCGCCGGTGGCGATGCGTGCCGCATGGATGTCGGCCGGGCGGTCGGCGATGCGCAGGTGCGAATAGACGGCGCCGAACTTTTGCGCGAGACCGGTCATGTCGAGCACCGAGACGCCCTTGCCGTCGACGTGCGCAGCCATGCCGATCAGTGCACCGATGGTGACGACGCCGGTGCCGCCGACGCCGGTAACGAGGATGTTGAACGGCCTCGCCGTGTCGGCGAGCGTTGGCAGCGGCAGATCGGCGAAATGCCGCTCGTGCGCCTCGTCGGCGGCGAGCGCGGCACCCTTCCTCAGCTTGCCGCCCTCGATGGTGACGAAGGACGGGCAGAAGCCCTTCACGCACGAGAAGTCCTTGTTGCACGAGGACTGGTCGATCTGGCGCTTGCGGCCGAAATCGGTCTCAACCGGTATGATCGACAGGCAGTTCGACTGCACGCCGCAGTCGCCGCAGCCTTCGCAGACGGCCTCGTTGATGAACACGCGCTTGGCCGGGTCGGCCATCTTGCCGCGCTTGCGGCGGCGCCGCTTCTCGGTGGCGCAGGTCTGGTCGTAGATCAGGATCGAGACGCCGGGATACTCGCGCAGCTCGCGCTGCACGGCGTCGAGCTCGTCGCGGTGGCGGATCGGGATGTCCTGCCCGTCGATCTTCGCCAGGCCGCTGACGCCGGCGTACTTCTCCGGCTCGTCGGTGACGATGACGATCTTGTTGATGCCTTCGCCTTCGAGTTGCCGCGTCATCTGCGGCACGGTCAGGATGCCGTCGACCGGCTGGCCGCCGGTCATTGCCACGGCGTCGTTGTAGAGGATCTTGTAGGTGATCGGGTGGCCGGCGGAAACCGCCTGCCGGATCGCCAAGAGGCCGGAATGGAAGTAGGTGCCGTCGCCGAGGTTGGCGAAGATGTGCTTCTCCTCGGTGAACGGCGCCTGGCCGACCCAGGGGACGCCTTCGCCGCCCATGTGCGTGAAGGTGGCGGTGCTGCGGTCCATCCACGTCACCATGTAGTGGCAGCCGATGCCGGCGACCGCACGCGAGCCTTCCGGCACGCGCGTCGAGGTGTTGTGCGGGCAGCCGGAGCAGAAGGTCGGCGTGCGCTGGGCGAGGATGATCGGTGCCGCCGTCGCGCGCTGCTTGGCCTCGATCAGCGCCAGCCGCGCCTGGATGCGCGGCGAGGTGAAGAAGCGGTCGATGCGTCCGGCGATGACGTGCGCGATGTGCGCCACCGACAGTTCGCCGGCGGCCGGCAGCAGCCATTCGCCGTGCGTGACGTGCCCCCTGCCGTCGGGAATCGACGCCCATTCGCCCTTCTCGTCGAACTTGCCGATGACGCGCGGGCGGACGTCCTCGCGCCAGTTGTACAGCTCCTCCTTCAGCTGGTATTCGATCAGCTGGCGCTTTTCCTCGATGACGAGGATCTCCTCCAGGCCCTCGGCGAACTGGCGCACGCCTTCGGATTCCAGCGGCCAGACCATGCCCACCTTATACAGGCGGATGCCGATCTCGGCGGCCAGCGCATCGTCGATGCCGAGCTCGTCGAAGGCCTGGCGCACGTCCAGGTACGACTTGCCGGCGGTGATGATGCCGAGACGCGGTGCCGGCGAGTCGATCACCACGCGGTTGAGGTGGTTGGCGCGGGCGTAGGCCAGCGCGGCGTAGAGCTTGTGGTGCAGCAGGCGGCGTTCCTGCTCGTGGCGGTCGTCCGGCCAGCGGATGTTGAGGCCGCCTTCCGGCAGCTCGATGTCGGTCGGCGTGACGATCGACAGCGACAGCGGATCGATGTCCACCGAGGCCGAGGTCTCGACCGTGTCGGCAAGCGCCTTCAGCGCCACCCAGCAGCCCGAGTAGCGGCTCATCGCCCAGCCGTGCAGGCCGTAGTCGAGGTATTCCTGGACGTTCGCCGGGTACAGCACCGGCATCATCACCGCCTTGAAGAAGTGGTCGGTCTGGTGCGGCAGCGTCGACGACTTGGCGTTGTGGTCGTCGCCGGCGATCACCAGCACGCCGCCATACGGCGAGGTGCCGGCGGCGTTGGCGTGGCGGAAGACGTCGCCGCAGCGATCGACGCCCGGGCCCTTGCCGTACCACATGCCGAAGACGCCGTCGTACTTGGCGCCGGGGAACAGGTTGACCTGCTGCGAGCCCCACACCGCGGTGGCGGCGAGGTCTTCGTTGACGCCGGGCTGGAACACGACGTGCTGCGGTTCGAGAATCTTCTTCGCCGCCCAGAAGGCCTGGTCGACGCCGCCGAGCGGGCTGCCGCGGTAGCCGGAAACGAAACCGGCGGTATTGAGTCCGGCCGCCGCATCGCGTTGCCGCTGCAGCAGGGGCAGGCGGACGAGGGCTTGGGAACCGGTAAGAAAGACACGTCCCGAGGCGCGGGTGTACTTGTCCTCGAGCGTGATCGAGAGATCGCTCATTGAGTCTCCTCCGTTGGCTGTGATCCGGTCACGTTCTTGTGGAGCGAGCCGGGCTGATGTCGTTCGTCGCCGGTGGGCGACGCTGTCATTGTATGTGACCGCTGTTTTTGCGTAACGTTGCGGCGCAGCAGCGCTGCGTGCGGGGCTGTATATAATCGCGGCTTGCGGCCGTCGTGGAGCCCCCTTCCGGGCCGGACGCCGTCGCCGCCAGGCCCGCTGCCGGCGCTGCTCTCCCCAACCAAAGACAACGGAGCTTCCATGGCCGGCGCCAGCCTACTCGCCCTTCTCGACGACATCGCGACGATCCTCGACGACGTCGCCGTCATGACCAAGGTCGCCGCAAAAAAGACCGCCGGCGTGCTCGGCGACGACCTCGCCCTCAACGCCGAACAGGTCTCCGGCGTGCGTGCCGAACGCGAACTGCCGGTGGTCTGGGCGGTGGCCAAGGGCTCGCTCGTGAACAAGGCGATTCTCGTGCCGACGGCGCTGGCGATCAGTGCCGTCGCGCCCTGGCTGGTGCTGCCGCTGCTGATGGTCGGCGGCCTCTATCTGTGCTTCGAAGGCGTCGAGAAGCTCGCGCACAAATGGCTGCATCGCGCTGAGGTGCTGGAGGCCGAACATCGGGAGGAGCTGGCGGCGGTGCAGGACGAGAGCGTCGACCTCGTCGCCTTCGAGGCGCAGAAGATCAAGGGTGCGGTCCGCACCGACTTCGTGCTTTCCGCCGAGATCCTCGTCATCGCCCTCGGTTCCGTCGCCGACAAGCCGTTCCCGGTGCAGGCGACGGTGATGGTCGGCATCGCGCTGCTGATGACGGCCGGCGTCTACGGGCTGGTTGCGGCCATCGTCAAGATGGACGACGTCGGCGCGCACCTCGTCGCCCGGAGAGGCGCTGCCGCCAAGATCGTCGGCCGCGCGCTGCTGGCGGCGGCGCCACGCATCATGAAGGCGCTGACGGTGATCGGCACGCTGGCGATGTTCCTCGTCGGCGGCGGCATCCTGGTGCACGGCGTGCCGGCGCTGCACCATGGCATCGAAGCCGCGGCATCTGTGGCCGGCATGGCGGCGCCGTTGCTGACGGCGACGGGCGATGCGCTGGTCGGCGTGCTCGCCGGCGCGCTGGCGCTGGCTGCGATGACGCTGGTCGGCCGCCTGCGCGGCAAGGACGGTCCGGCGGCTTCCTGAGGCGGGCGGTCAGGGCAGGATCTTGCCCGGGTTGAGCAGGTCGTCCGGGTCGAGCGCCCGCTTCAGGGCGCGCATCACCTCGACGGCGTCTGCGCCGTGCTCGCGCACCATGAACTTCCGCTTGCCCAGTCCGATGCCGTGCTCGCCGGTGCAGGTGCCTTCCATCGCCAGTGCGCGTTCGACGACGCGCTCGTTGATCCATTCGGCCTCTTCCATGTCCTTCGCGTTCGCCGGGTCAACCAGCACGACGAGGTGGAAGTTGCCGTCGCCGACGTGGCCGAAAAGCATGATCGGAATCGACACCTGCCGCAGGTCTTCATTGGTGGCGTGGATGCATTCGGCCAGTCGCGAGATCGGCACGCAGACGTCGGTCGGGAAGGCGCGGCCGCCCGGCTTCATCTGCAGGCAGGCGAAATAGGCGTCGTGCCGCGCCTGCCACAGGCGCGTGCGGTCCTCGGCGCGGGTCGCCCATTCGAAGTTCTCGCCGCCGTGCTCGCCGGCGATCTGCTGCACCAGCTCGGCCTGCTCGGCAACCGACGAATCGCTGCCGTGGAACTCGAAGAACAGCGTCGGCTGCTCGGGCAGCGTCGTCTTGCTGAAGCGGTTTGCCGCCGTCAACGTCAGGGCGTCGAGCAGTTCGATGCGCGCCACCGGCACGCCGAGCTGGATGGTCTGGATGACGGTGCTGACTGCCGCATCGACGCTGGGAAAGGTGCAGACGGCGGCCGACATCGCCTCGGGGATCGGATAGAGCTTTACCGTCAGCTCGGTGACGATGCCCAGCGTGCCTTCGGAGCCGACGAAGAGCCGCGTCAGGTCGTAGCCGGCGGAGGATTTCTTCGCCCGGCCGCCGGTCTGGATGGTGCGGCCGTCGGCGAGCACCACGGTCATCGCCATCACGTTCTCGCGCATCGTCCCGTAGCGCACGGCGTTGGTGCCGGAGGCGCGGGTCGCCGCCATGCCGCCGAGCGAGGCGTCGGCGCCCGGATCGATCGGGAAGAACAGGCCGGTACCCTTGAGGGCTTCGTTCAGCTGCTTGCGCGTGACGCCGGCCTGTACGGTGGCGTCGAGGTCTTCGGCGTGGAGGGCGAGGACGCGGTTCATCCCGGAGAGGTCGATGCTGACGCCGCCGCGCACGGCGAGCAGGTGGCCTTCGACCGAGCTGCCGGCGCCGTAGGGGATCACCGGCACCCGGTGCTCGGCGCAGCAGCGGACGATTTCAGCGACCTCCGCGGTCGATTCGGCGAAGACGACGGCGTCCGGGGGTTCCGGCGCATGCACCGATTCGTCGCGGCCGTGCTGCAGGCGGACCGATTCGCCGCGCGAGAAGCGGGGGCCGAAACGTGCGCTCAGCGCGCTGGCGAGTGCTTCGGGAAATGGCGGGCGAGCGAGCGGGGCATTCATCGTTGGCGTGGCGAGAGGGGCGAAAACGGCATTTTAGACCGCAGCAACGAAAAAAATCTGCGCCGCTGTCGCTTTCAGGCGAGATTTTTGCTACTATGCGCGTCCGGTTTCGCGAAAGCATTTGACAGTCGTTTGTCGAGTGCTCATAATTCTCCGTTTCATCGGAGGGGTTCCCGAGCGGTCAAAGGGATCAGACTGTAAATCTGACGGCTCTGCCTTCGAAGGTTCGAATCCTTCCCCCTCCACCAACAATTTAGTTTTTGTCGCGAACGTAGCAGTCGAGGTTCAGGTTTGTGCGGGTGTAGCTCAATGGTAGAGCTGAAGCCTTCCAAGCTTAAGACGAGGGTTCGATTCCCTTCACCCGCTCCACGCCGCGGCTGAATTTTTAGGTAGCAGAGTAGCCGCAGCAGCCGGATACAACCGGACGGGCCCATGTAGCTCAGTGGCAGAGCACTCCCTTGGTAAGGGAGAGGTCGGCAGTTCAATCCTGCCCATGGGCACCAGCGATTGGCACTACAGGTATCGTTGATCTTTTAACTATTTGAGGAGCCGGGAATGGCTAAGGGTAAATTCGAACGTACGAAGCCGCACGTAAACGTTGGCACGATTGGTCACGTTGACCACGGCAAGACGACGCTGACGGCGGCGATCACGACGGTGCTGTCGCGCAAGTTCGGTGGCGAGGCGAAGGCCTACGACCAGATC
>JACPEH010000010.1 GCA_016183655.1 Rhodocyclales bacterium | reverse complement strand
GAGATGGTGATGCCGGGCGACAACATCAGCATGACCGTCAAGCTGATCGCCCCGATCGCCATGGAAGAAGGCCTGCGTTTCGCCATCCGTGAAGGCGGCCGGACCGTCGGCGCCGGCGTCGTGGCGAAAATCATCGAGTAAGTACCTGCTCTTTTGATAATCCGCTGCGGAACGACGCTTTCGTTCCGCAGCCTGTTCTTTGGAAAGCAAAAAATGCAAAACCAGAAAATCCGCATCCGCCTCAAGGCTTTCGACTATCGCCTGATCGACCAGTCGGCTCTCGAAATCGTCGAAACCGCCAAGCGTACCGGCGCCGTCGTTCGCGGCCCGGTGCCGCTGCCGACCAAGATCCAGCGTTTCGACGTGCTGCGTTCGCCGCACGTGAACAAGACCTCGCGCGACCAGTTCGAGATTCGTACCCACCTGCGCCTGATGGACATCATCGACCCGACCGACAAGACGGTTGATGCGCTGATGAAGCTCGATCTGCCGGCCGGTGTGGACGTCGAGATCAAGTTGCAGTAAAGCAGCAAATGCGGATATAATCCGCCGTTTTCGCCGGGTGGCCCTTCTTGGGGTCGCCCATTTTGACTTGTAGCAGTAGTCTCGCCGGCCAATCGTAGCCGGCAAGAGGAGAATAACCATGAGTCTAGGCCTTGTTGGGCGCAAGGTCGGCATGACGCGCATTTTTACCGAGGACGGCGCAACCGTTCCGGTGACTGTGCTCGATGTGTCGAACAACCGTGTGACCCAGATCAAAACGCCTGAAACCGACGGCTACGCCGCGGTCCAGGTGACCTTTGGCCAACGTCGCGCTTCGCGCGTTGGCAAGCCGCTCGCTGGCCACCTGGCAAAAGCCGGTGTCGAGGCGGGTCACGTCCTCAAGGAGTTCCCGGTATCCGCCGAGGAGCTCTCCAACCTGAAGCCGGGTGACCAGATCAGTGTCACCATCTTCGCCGTCGGCCAGAAGGTCGATGTGTCCGGTACCTCGATCGGTAAGGGCTTTGCTGGCGGCATCAAGCGCCACAACTTCAGCTCGAACCGCGCCTCGCACGGCAACTCGGTGTCGCACAATGCGCCGGGTTCCATCGGTATGGCGCAGGATCCGGGTCGCGTCTTTCCGGGCAAGCGCATGTCGGGTCATCTCGGTGACGTCAAGGCGACCACCCAGAACCTCGAGATCGTGCGTGTCGATGCCGAGCGCCAGCTGCTGCTGGTGAAGGGGGCTGTTCCGGGCTCGAAAGGCTCGGACGTGGTTGTCCGCGCGGCGGTCAAGGGCTAAGGGGGCGACATGGAACTTAAAGTCATCAACGAACAAGGTCAGGAAGCTGCGAAGCTGCAGGCCTCCGACGCGCTGTTCGGCCGCGACTACAACGAGTCCCTGGTGCACCAGGTCGTTGTCGCCTATCAGGCCAACGCACGTTCCGGCGACCGCAAGCAGAAGGGTCGCGCCGAGATCGCCAAGTCCACCAAGAAGCCGTGGAACCAGAAGGGCACCGGTCGTGCCCGTGCTGGCCGTGCTTCGTCGCCGCTGTGGCGTGGAGGCGGCAAGATTTTCCCGAATACGCCGGACGAGAATTTCAGCCAGAAGCTGAACCGCAAGATGTATCGCGCCGGCATGGCATCGATCCTCTCCGAGCTGGCTCGTCAGGATCGCCTGTCGGTGGTCGAGAATCTCGCCGTCGATGCGCCGAAAACCAAGCTCTTCGCGCAGAAGATCAAGGGTATGGGTTTCGACTCCGTGCTCGTCGTCATCGACGCGCTGGACGAGAACACCTACCTCGCCTCGCGCAACCTGCCGAACGTGCTGGTTCTCGAAGTTAACGAAACCGATCCGGTCTCGCTCATCCGCTTCCCGCAAGTGCTGATGACCAAGAGCGCGATCGCCAAGTTTGAGGAGATCCTGGGATGAACCAAGAGCGTCTGATGCAAGTGCTGCTTGCGCCCCAGATTTCCGAGAAGGCGACCTGGGTTGCCGAAAAGAACGAGCAAGTGATCTTCCGCGTCGTTTCCGACGCCACCAAGCCGGAGATCAAGGCTGCCGTCGAGCTGCTGTTCAAGGTGCAGGTCGAGTCCGTTCAGGTGTCCACCGTCAAGGGCAAGCAAAAGCGTTTCGGCCGTTCGATGGGCCGTCGCAAGAACTGGAAGAAGGCGTTCGTCTGCCTGAAGCCGGGTCAGGAAATCAATTTTGCTGAAGGGGGGGCTGTGTAAATGGCACTCGTCAAAGTAAAACCGACGTCCCCCGGCCGCCGTGCCGTCGTCAAGGTCGTCAACCCGAATCTGCACAAGGGCAAGCCGTTTGCCGGCCTGGTCGAGAGCCAGTCGAAGAACGCCGGCCGCAACAACAACGGCCGCATCACCGTTCGCCATCAGGGCGGTGGCCACAAGCAGCACTATCGCGTGGTTGACTTCAAGCGCAACAAGGACGGCATCCCGGCCAAGGTCGAGCGCCTCGAATACGACCCGAACCGTACTGCCAACATCGCGCTGGTCTGCTATGCCGACGGTGAGCGTCGCTACATCATCGCCCCGAAGGGCCTGGTCGTTGGTCAGGAGCTGATGTCGGGTTCCGAGGCGCCGATCAAGACGGGCAATACGCTGCCGATCCGCAATATCCCGGTCGGTACGACGATCCACTGTATCGAGATGGTTCCGGGCAAGGGCGCGCAGCTGGCGCGTTCGGCCGGTGCCTCGGTGCAGCTGATGGCTCGCGAAGGTTCCTACGCTCAGGTTCGTCTGCGCTCCGGCGAAGTTCGCCGCGTGCATATCGAATGCCGTGCGACGATCGGCGAAGTCGGCAACGAAGAGCACAGCCTGCGCTCGATCGGCAAGGCTGGCGCGCAGCGTTGGCGCGGTATTCGCCCAACCGTTCGCGGCGTGGCGATGAACCCGGTCGATCACCCGCACGGCGGCGGCGAAGGCCGTACGGCTGCCGGTATGAACCCGGTCAGCCCGTGGGGTACCAAGACCAAGGGTTACCGTACCCGTCGCAACAAGCGCACGAACTCGATGATCGTTCAGCGCCGTCACAAACGCTAAGGGGTAATACGAAATGGCACGTTCTCTGAAAAAGGGCCCCTTCGTCGATGCCCACCTGCAGAAAAAGGTGGATACGGCGCGTGCGGGCAATGACAAGCGTCCGATCAAGACCTGGTCGCGCCGTTCCACGGTGCTGCCGGATTTCATCGGTCTGACCATCGCCGTGCATAACGGCAAGCAGCACATCCCGGTGTTCGTCACCGAGAACATGGTCGGCCACAAGCTCGGCGAGTTTTCGCTGACCCGTACGTTCAAGGGTCACACCGCCGGCAAGAAGGCCAAGAAGTAAAGGAAGAATGAATATGCAAACTCAAGCTTCCCTGCGCGGCGTTCGCCTGTCGGCCCAGAAGGGCCGCCTCGTCGCCGACCAGATCCGTGGCCTTCCGGTCGACAAGGCGCTCAACGTTCTCGCCTTCAGCCCGAAAAAGGGCGCGGGCATCATCAAGAAAGTGCTCGAGTCGGCCATCGCCAACGCCGAGCACAACGACGGCGCCGATATCGACGAGCTGAAGGTCAAGACCATCTACGTCGAAAAAGGCATGGTGCTCAAGCGCTTCACGGCGCGGGCGAAGGGTCGTGGCAATCGGATCACCAAGCCGACCTGCCACATTTTCCTGACTGTCGGTAACTGAGGATAGAAAATGGGACAGAAAATTCATCCGACAGGCTTCCGCCTCGCAGTCACCCGCGACTGGTCGTCGCGCTGGTTCGCCAACACGAAGAACTTCGCGACCATGCTGAACGAGGACGTTCGCGTTCGCGACTACCTGAAGAAGCGCCTCGCGCACGCTTCCGTCGGTCGCGTGCTGATCGAGCGCCCGGCAAAGAATGCCCGCGTCACCGTCTTCTCGGCCCGCCCCGGTGTCGTCATCGGCAAGAAGGGTGAAGACATCGACCAGCTCCGCTCCGATCTGCAGAAGATCATGGGTGTGCCGGTCCATGTGTCGATCGAGGAAATCCGCAAGCCGGAACTCGACGCGCAACTGATCGCCGATTCGATCGCCCAGCAGCTCGAAAAGCGGATCATGTTCCGCCGCGCGATGAAGCGTGCGATGCAGAACGCCATGCGTCTGGGTGCCCAGGGCATCAAGATCATGAGCTCGGGTCGCCTGAACGGCGCCGAAATTGCGCGTACCGAGTGGTATCGCGAAGGCCGCGTGCCGCTGCACACCCTGCGCGCCGACATCGACTACGCGACCTCCGAAGCCCGTACGACCTACGGCGTGATCGGTATCAAGGTCTGGGTCTTCAAGGGCGAGATCCTGGGCCGTAACGAGCAGCCGGTGGCTGCCCCGGAAGCGGCGACGGAAGAGCCGAAGCGCCCGGCGCGTCGTGCCGCCAAGCCGGCCGGTGAAGGTGCCGAGAAGCCGAAGGCTCCGGCAAAACGAGTAAGAAAGGCAGGAACCAAAGATGCTGCAGCCTAATCGCAGAAAGTACCGCAAGGAGCAGAAGGGCCGCAATACCGGCCTGGCTACCCGCGGCGCCAAGGTCTCCTTTGGCGAGTGGGGTCTCAAGGCCACCGCTCGTGGTCGCCTGACGGCGCGCCAGATCGAGGCTGCCCGTCGTGCCATGACCCGTCACATCAAGCGGGGCGGTCGCATCTGGATCCGCATCTTCCCGGACAAGCCGATTTCGAAGAAGCCGGCTGAAGTCCGTATGGGTAACGGCAAGGGTAATCCGGAGTACTACGTTGCCGAGATCCAGCCGGGCAAGGTGCTCTATGAAATGGATGGCGTGAGCGAAGAGCTGGCGCGCGAGGCGTTTGCCCTCGCTGCGGCCAAGCTGCCGCTGGCGACCACTTTCGTCACGCGTATGGTGGGTTGATCATGAAAGCCAGTGAACTCAGAACCAAAGGCGCCGACGAGCTGAACAAGGAACTGCTGGAGCTGCTGAAGGCGCAGTTCAGCCTGCGCATGCAGGCGGCGACGCAACAGCTGTCGAATACCAGCCAGCTCGGCAAGGTGCGCCGCGATATCGCGCGCGTGCGCACCCTCATTCGTGAAAAGGCGGTGCAACAATGAGCGAAACGACCGTTAACAAGCGTACGCTGGTCGGCCGCGTCGTCAGCGACAAGATGGAAAAGACCGTCACCGTCCTGATCGAGCGCCGCGTCAAGCATCCGCTGTATGGCAAGATCATCGTGCAGTCGAAGAAATTCCACGCGCACAATGACAACAACGAAGCCAAGCAAGGCGACCTGGTCGAGATCGAGGAAACCCGTCCGGTTTCCAAGACCAAGGCCTGGCGTGTTTCGAAGCTGCTGGAGAAGGCGGTCGTCGTCTAAGACGCTTGCCTAATCCGAAAAAACCGGTATAATTCCGTTTTTTTCGCGCCCGGCCATTTCTGGCCGGGCGTTTCTTGCCCTTACGGGTTCCAAGACTGACCGCGTTGATTCGCGGGAAAAGTTGGAGTGAGTGACAAATGATTCAGATGCAGACGATTCTGGACGTCGCCGATAACACCGGTGCGCGTTCGGTGATGTGTATCAAGGTGCTCGGCGGCTCCAAGCGCCGCTATGCGGGCGTTGGTGACATCATCAAGGTTAGTATCAAGGATGCCGCGCCGCGTGGTCGCGTCAAGAAGGGTGACGTTTACAATGCCGTGGTGGTGCGTACCGCCAAGGGCGTTCGTCGTCCTGATGGCTCCCTGATCCGGTTCGACAACAATGCGGCAGTGCTCCTGAACAACAAGCTGGAGCCGATTGGCACGCGTATCTTTGGCCCGGTGACGCGCGAACTGCGTACCGAGCGCTTCATGAAGATCGTGTCGCTGGCGCCGGAAGTGCTGTAAGGAGCGGCCATGGATAAGATTCGTAAGGGCGACGAAGTCGTCGTTATCACGGGCAAGGACAAGGGCAAGCGCGGTACCGTGGTGCGCCGTGTCGATGCGGAGCATGTCGTGGTCGAGGGCGTCAATCGCGCCAAGAAGCACGTCAAGCCGAACCCGGTCAAGGGCGTTGTCGGCGGTATCGTCGACAAGGATATGCCGATCAATATCTCCAACGTTGCGCTGTTCAACCCCGCGACTGGCAAGGCGGACCGCGTCGGCTTCAAGACTCTTGAAGACGGCAAGAAGGTTCGCGTGTTCAAGTCGAACGGCGAAGTTGTGAGCGCATAAGGAACGATCATGGCGCGTTTGTTTGAATTCTACAAATCCACCGTGGTGCCTGAGCTGACCAAGAAGTTCGGCTACAAGTCGAGCATGGAAGTGCCGCGCATCACCAAGATCACCCTGAACATGGGCGTCGGCGAAGCGGTTGCCGACAAGAAGGTTCTGGATAACGCCGTTGGCGACATGCAGAAGATCGCCGGCCAGAAGCCGGTGGTTACCAAGTCGCGCAAGTCGATCGCCGGCTTCAAGATTCGCGACGGCTATCCGATCGGCTGCATGGTCACGCTGCGCGGTCCCCGCATGTTCGAATTCCTGGATCGTCTGGTGACGGTTGCGCTGCCCCGTGTGCGGGACTTCCGCGGCATCTCCGGCAAGGGCTTCGATGGCCGTGGCAACTACAACATGGGCGTCAAGGAACAGATCATCTTCCCGGAAATCGAGTACGACAAGATCGATGCGCTGCGCGGGATGAACATCAGCATCACCACGACCGCGAAGACCGACGAAGAAGCCAAAGCGCTGCTCGCCGGCTTCAAGTTCCCGTTCAAGAATTGAGGCGAACATGGCGAAACTTGCACTGATCAACCGCGATGAAAAGCGCCGCCAGATGGTGGAAAAGTACGCGAAGAAGCGTGCCGAGCTCACCGCGATCATCAACAACGTCAGCCTCTCGGACGTCGAGCGTTACGAAGCGCGTCTCAAGCTGCAGAAGCTGCCGCGCGATGCGAGCCCGGTCCGCCTGCGCAATCGCTGCCAGATCACCGGTCGTCCGCGTGGCGTGTTCCGCAAATTCGGTCTGGGGCGCCTCAAGCTGCGCGACCTCGTCATGAAGGGTGAAGTGCCCGGCATGATCAAGGCCAGCTGGTAAGCAGGAGAGAACAGAATGAGTATGAGCGATCCGATCAGCGATATGCTGACCCGCATCCGCAATGCCCAGCAGGCTGAGAAGGCGTCCGTTGCGATGCCCTCGTCGAAGCTGAAGGTGGCGATTGCCAAGGTGCTGAAGGATGAGGGTTATGTCGAAGACTTCGCCGTGCGCGAAGGCGAAGGCAAGCCGACCCTCGAAATTGGCCTGAAGTATTACGCCGGTCGCCCGGTCATCGAGCGCATTGAGCGCGTCTCGAAGCCCGGCCTGCGCGTCTACAAGGGCAGCACGGACATCCCCCGTGTGATGAACGGCCTTGGCGTGGCGATCGTGTCCACGCCCAAGGGTGTCATGACCGATCGCAAGGCACGCGCCAGCAATGTTGGCGGCGAAGTCCTCTGCATCGTCGCGTAAGGGGGAAACATGTCGCGTGTAGGCAAAAATCCGATCGCGCTGCCGAAGGGTGTTGAAGTCACCGTCGGTGAGCAGATCGTCGTCAAGGGTCCGCTGGGTTCTCTGAGCTTCAAGGCCAATCCGGCGGTGAATGTCGAGGTTTCCGGCGAGTCGCTGCAGTGCTCCGCCGTGGCGGGTGTCGAAAACGCCGCTGCGCTGTGGGGTACCGTCCGCGCCAACCTCAACAATATGGTCAATGGCGTTTCCAAGGGCTTCGAGAAGAAGCTGACGCTCGTCGGCGTCGGCTACCGCGCCCAGGCGCAGGGTGACACCCTGAACCTGTCGCTCGGTTTCTCCCACCCGGTTGCGCACAAGATGCCCGCAGGTATCAAGGTCGAGACGCCGTCGCAGACCGAGATCCTGATCAAGGGTGTCGACAAGCAGCTCGTCGGTCAGGTCGCGGCTGAAGTTCGCGCCTACCGCTCGCCGGAGCCCTATAAGGGCAAGGGCGTGCGCTATGCCGACGAAGTGGTGATCCTCAAGGAAACGAAGAAGAAGTAAGGTGGCCAAATGATCGACAAGAAACAAGCGCGTCTGCGCCGTGCCCGCAAAACCCGGGCCAAGATTGCCGAGCTCAAAGCCGTGCGCTTGTGCGTGAATCGCACCAACCAGCACATCTACGCCCAGCTGATTTCGGCTTGCGGCTCCAAGGTGCTGGCCGCCGCGTCGTCGCTCGAAACCGGGGTACGCAAGGACATCACCAACGGCGGTAACGCCGCCGCCGCGGCTGCTATTGGCAAGCTCATCGCTGAGCGTGCCAAGCAAGCCGGTATCGAAACCGTTGCCTTTGACCGTTCCGGCTTCAAGTATCACGGGCGTATCAAGGCGCTGGCCGAAGCTGCTCGCGAGAGCGGTCTGAAGTTCTGATCGGCCGGAAAGGATCGGAGTAAGAAATGGCTAAACCGCAAAGCAAGAAACCCCAGCAGGCCGAAGAGCGCGACGATGGTCTGCGCGAGAAGATGGTCTCCATCAACCGCGTTACCAAGGTGGTGAAGGGCGGCCGTATCCTCGGCTTCGCCGCACTGACCGTTGTTGGCGACGGCGATGGCGCCATCGGCATGGGCAAGGGCAAGTCCCGTGAAGTCCCCGTTGCCGTACAGAAGGCAATGGACGAAGCCCGTCGCAAGATGGCCAAGGTCGCGCTGAAGAACGGTACGCTGCACCACACCGTCATCGGCCGCCACGGCGCGTCGACCGTGCTGATCCAGCCGGCGCCGGAAGGTACCGGCATCATCGCCGGCGGCGCCATGCGTGCCGTCTTCGAGGTGATGGGCGTGACCAACATCGTCGCCAAGGCGCACGGCTCGACCAACCCGTACAACATCGTGCGTGCCACGATCAACGGTCTGATGGGCCAGAGCACGCCGGCGGAGATTGCTGCCAAGCGCGGCAAGTCCGTTGAACAGATCCTGGGGTAATCACCATGGCTGAAAAAAAGATCAAGGTCACGCTCGTCAAGAGCCTGATCGGCACCAAGCAGTCGCACCGTGCGACCGTTCGCGGCCTCGGCCTGCGTCGCCTGAACTCCACGTCGGAGCTGCAGGACACGCCGGCGGTCCGCGGCATGATCAACAAGGTTTCCTACCTCGTGAAGTGTGAGGGCTGAGATGAAGCTGAATACCATTCAACCGGCTGAGGGCGCCAAGCACGCCAAGCGTCGCGTCGGCCGCGGCATCGGTTCCGGCCTGGGCAAGACTGCCGGCCGTGGGCACAAGGGTCAGAAGTCGCGTTCCGGGGGCTTCCACAAGGTCGGCTTCGAGGGCGGCCAGATGCCGCTGCAGCGCCGTCTGCCGAAGCGCGGCTTCGTGTCGCTGACCAACGATCGCAACGTTGAGGTTCGCCTCTCCGAGCTCAGCCTTCTCCCGGTCGATGAAATCGACCTGCAGACGCTGAAGCAGGCTGGTCTCGTCCCGCAGCTGGCGCTCTCCGCCAAGGTCGTGCTTTCCGGCGAAGTCAGCCGCAAGGTCGTCCTGAAGGGGGTTGGCGCAACCAAGGGTGCCAAGGCTGCGATCGAAGCCGCCGGCGGCTCCGTCGGCGAGTAATCGTTGCAATAGGTAAGCGGATTGGCGACTACTCCCAACACCATCGGCAAGAGCGGAAAATTCGGCGACCTCAAGCGTCGGCTGTGGTTCCTGCTGGGCGCCCTGGTCGTGTACCGCATCGGGGCGCACATTCCGGTTCCCGGTATCGACGCGGCTGCGCTTTCTGATCTCTTCAACAGCCAGCAGGGCGGCATCCTGGGCATGTTCAACATGTTCTCGGGCGGAGCCCTGTCGCGCTTTACCATCTTCGCGCTGGGGATCATGCCGTACATTTCGGCGTCGATCATCATGCAGCTGATGAGCGTGGCGAGCCCCCAGCTGGAGGCGTTGAAGAAGGAAGGTGAGGCGGGTCGTCGCAAGATCACGCAGTACACCCGCTACGGGACTGTCGTACTCGCGCTGTTCCAGGGCGTCGGCATCGCCATCGCGCTTGAAGCGCAGCCGGGTCTGGTTCTTGATCCGGGCTTCATGTTCCGGCTGACGACGGTGACGACACTGCTTACCGGGACGATGTTCCTGATGTGGCTCGGCGAGCAGATCACCGAGCGCGGCTTGGGCAACGGGATCTCGATCATTATTTTTGCCGGTATCGCGGCGGGTCTGCCGAACGCCATCGGCGGCCTGCTCGAACTGACGCGGACCGGCGCCATGCATCCGCTGACCGCGATCTTCATCTGCGTCCTGGTGGTGCTGGTGACGGCCTTCGTCGTGTTCGTCGAGCGCGGGCAGCGCAAGATTCTGGTGAACTACGCCAAGCGCCAGGTCGGCAACAAGATTTACGGCGGCCAGAGCTCGCACCTGCCGCTGAAACTGAACATGGCGAGCGTCATTCCGCCGATCTTCGCATCGTCGATCATCCTGTTCCCGGCAACCGTCGCCGGCTGGTTCGGTTCGGGTGATTCCATGCGCTGGCTGAAGGACGTCGCGGCGACGCTGTCGCCCGGCCAGCCGATTTACGTGATGCTGTATGCCGCAGCGATCGTCTTCTTCTGCTTCTTCTATACGGCGCTGGTCTTCAATTCGAAGGAAACGGCCGACAACCTGAAGAAGAGCGGTGCGTTCGTTCCCGGTATTCGTCCCGGCGACCAGACGGCGCGCTACATCGACAAGATTCTGATGCGCCTGACGCTGGTTGGCGCGGCGTACATCACGGTGGTCTGCCTGCTGCCGGAGTTCCTGATCCTGAAGTGGAACGTTCCGTTCTATTTCGGCGGAACCTCGCTGCTGATCATCGTGGTCGTGACCATGGACTTCATGTCGCAGGTTCAGGCCTATGTGATGTCGCACCAATACGAAAGCCTGCTGAAGAAGGCGAACTTCAAGGGTGCCGGTGTCCCCGGCAGATGAGCGGCCGAGCAAGCGGGTAAAGGATGGCGAAGGAAGACCTGATTGAAATGCAGGGCGAGGTGATGGAAAACCTCCCCAATGCAACGTTCAAGGTGAAACTGGAAAACGGGCACGTGGTGCACGCTTTCATCTCCGGCAAGATGCGCATGCACTACATCCGCATCCTTCCCGGCGACAAAGTCACCGTACAACTGACACCGTATGACCTGTCGAAGGCGCGCATCACCTTCCGGGCCAAGTAAAGATCTCTACGCAAGAAGCAATAGGGCAATTGGCTGGCTGCGCCAAAAGCCGAAAACCAGGAGTTGAAAAATGAAAGTGCTGGCATCTGTTAAGCGCATCTGCCGCAACTGCAAAATCATTCGGCGCAACGGCATCGTGCGCGTGATCTGTACCGATCCGCGCCACAAGCAGCGTCAGGGCTGATCGTCCGGCGACTCATTGAATTGAGTCTGAAGACGATTGAAAGTATAATTGTAGGTTTCGCATTTTCGGGGTGAATCGATGGCCCGTATCGCCGGGGTAAACATTCCCAACCACCAGCATGCCGAGATCGCGCTGACCGCGATCTACGGCATTGGCCGTACCCGCGCGCAGAAGATCTGTGACGCAGTTGGTATCAACCGTTCGACCAAGATGAAGGATCTCAACGACAGCGAGATGGACAAGCTGCGTGAGGAAGTCGGCAAGTTCACCGTCGAAGGCGACCTGCGTCGCGAAGTGACGATGAACATCAAGCGCCTGATGGACCTTGGTTGCTATCGTGGCCTGCGCCACCGCAAGGGCCTGCCGGTCCGCGGCCAGCGCACCCGTACGAATGCCCGCACCCGCAAGGGCCCGCGCAAGGCAATCGCCGGCAAGAAGTAATAGGGACAGAACATGGCTAAGACTGCTACCAAAGTTCGCAAGAAAGTCAAAAAGAACGTGGCCGAGGGCATTGCCCACATCCACGCCTCTTTCAACAACACCATCATCACCATCACCGACCGTCAGGGCAATGCGCTGTCGTGGGCGACTTCCGGTGGCGCCGGCTTCAAGGGCTCCCGCAAGTCGACTCCGTTCGCCGCGCAGGTCGCTGCCGAAGCTGCCGGCAAGGCCGCTCAGGAATGTGGTGTGAAGAACCTCGAAGTGCGGATCAAGGGCCCCGGCCCCGGCCGCGAGTCGTCCGTTCGTGCGCTCAACGCGCTGGGGATCAAGATTTCGTCGATTACCGACGTGACCCCGGTTCCGCACAACGGCTGCCGTCCGCCGAAAAAGCGCCGCATCTAAGGAGAAGGAAAAGTGGCTCGCAATCTCGATCCGAAATGCCGTCAGTGCCGCCGCGAAGGGGAGAAGCTCTTCCTCAAGGGCGAAAAGTGTTTCACTGACAAGTGCGCCATCGAGCGCCGTTCGTACGCTCCTGGCCAGCATGGCCAGAAGTCCGGTCAGCGTCTGTCCGACTACGGTGTGCACCTGCGCGAAAAGCAGAAGATCCGCCGCATCTACGGCGTGCTCGAAGGCCAGTTCCGCAAGACCTTCGCTGAAGCTGAGCGCCGCAAGGGCCAGACCGGCGAAAACCTGCTGCAACTGCTCGAGTCGCGTCTCGATGCTGTCGCGTACCGCATGGGCTTCGGCGCTTCGCGCTCCGAGTCGCGCCAGGTGGTCCGCCACAACGGCGTGCTGGTCAATGGCAAGCGCGTGAACATCCCGTCGTATGTGCTGCGTCCGGGCGACGTGGTCGAACTGGCCGACAAGACCAAGGGCCAACTGCGCGTCAAGGCAGCCATGGAAGCGGCCGAAGCACGCGGTTTCCCCGAGTGGCTGGAAGTTGATATCAAGAACGGCAAGGGTACCTTCAAGGCCCGTCCGCAACGTAGCGAACTGCCGTCGACGATCAACGAGAGCCTCGTCGTCGAACTGTATTCGAAGTAATCGCAGACCCGCCGCCCCCATAAGGCAAAGGACAGCACATGCAAACTGGACTCCTGAAACCCCGCATCATCGACGTGCAGAGCGTATCGCCGGTGCAGGCCAAGGTCGTGATGGAGCCGTTCGAACGCGGCTACGGTCACACCCTCGGCAATGCGCTGCGCCGCATTCTGCTCTCGTCGATGCAGGGCTACGCCGCGACCGAAGTGTCGATCGACGGCGTTCTGCACGAATACTCGACGCTGGATGGCGTGCAGGAAGACATCGTCGACATCCTGCTCAACCTCAAGGGCATCGTCTTCAAGCTGCACGGCCGCGATTCGGTCGTGCTGCAACTGAAGAAGGAAGGTGAAGGCGTTGTTCGTGCCAGCGATATCGAAACCTCGCACGACGTCGAAATCATCAACCCGGATCACGTGATCGCGCATCTCTCTTCCGGCGGCAAGCTGGCGATGGAGATCAAGGTCGAGAAGGGTCGTGGCTACGTTCCCGGCAACGTGCGCAACCTTGGCGACAGCAAGAGCATCGGCAAGCTGGTTCTCGACGCTTCGTTCAGCCCGGTTCGCCGTGTTGCCTACAACGTCGAAAGCGCCCGCGTCGAGCAGCGTACCGACCTCGACAAGCTGATCATCGACATCGAAACGAACGGTGTTGTCGAGCCGGAAGACGCGATCCGCACGGCGGCCCGCATGCTGATCGACCAGCTTTCCGTGTTCGCCGACCTTGAAGGTACGGCCGTTCCGGTCGAGCAGCAGAAGTCGATCCAGGTCGACCCGATCCTGCTGCGCCCGGTGGACGACCTCGAACTGACGGTTCGCTCGGCCAACTGCCTGAAGGCGGAGAACATCTATTACATTGGCGACCTGATCCAGCGCACCGAGAACGAGCTCCTCAAGACGCCGAACCTCGGTCGCAAGTCGCTCAACGAAATCAAGGAAGTGCTGGCCGCGCGCGGCCTGACCCTGGGCATGAAGCTCGAAAACTGGCCGCCGGCCGGTCTCGAGAAGTAAGCCCGGCGGGACTGAAACAGAGAGGAACACAAAATGCGTCACCGTTTGGGACTTCGCAAACTCAATCGCACCAGCAGCCATCGTCTGGCGATGTTTCGCAACATGAGCGTGTCGCTGCTCAAGCACGAGGCAATCAAGACGACTCTGCCCAAGGCCAAGGAACTGCGCCGCGTGGTGGAGCCGCTGATCACCCTCGGCAAGAAGCCGACGCTGGCCAATCGCCGCCTGGCATTCGACCGTCTGCGTGACCGCGAGATCGTCGTCAAGCTGTTCGACGAAATCGGTCCGCGCTTCGCCAGCCGCAACGGCGGCTACCTGCGCATCCTGAAGTGCGGCTTCCGCGTCGGCGACAATGCGCCGATGGCGTATGTCGAACTGCTCGATCGCCCGGAGTCGACCGAAGCGCCGGTCGAGGTTGCCGAAGCTGCCTGATCTCGTTCCAGAGGCAACTAAAAAAGCCAGGCTCGATGCCTGGCTTTTTTCTTGGCGCTGGCGCGCCGTTCTCGTCAGGCCGGTCACCGATCCGGCGGCAGCTCAACCGCAGTTGAGCAACAATAGTGAAACGTCGTCTTGCGGCGGCGTGGTATCGAGGTGGCGGAGCAACGCATCCTGCATCGCGTCCTTGCGCTCTGCTGCGGACGCTCGTCCGAGCGCACGCAGCAGGCGCTCCTTGCCGAATTGCTCGCCTTGCTGGTTGGAAGCCTCCAGCAATCCATCCGAATACAACACCAGCTGGCAGCCCTCGGCCCATGAGAAGAGCTCGGGCTGAAAATCCTCTTCGTGGCTGTCGGTGATACCCAGCGGCAACGCAGTCGACTTGAATTCCGCGCTTACTTTGCCGTCGGCATCCACCAGGTAGGCGTCCGGCATGCCCCCGACCCAGATCGCGCCTTGGCGGCGTGATTGGTCCAGGCACACCGCGCTGGCAGCAACAAAGCGGCCGACCGGCATCGCGTCGCGCAACTGCTGGTTGATTTCTCCAACCAGCCGACCGAGGCCGGGATCGCTTTCGACCAGCCGATAGAACAAGGTAAGCAGCGGTACCGTACTGATCGCCGCTGTCAGTCCGTGGCCGGTGGCGTCGGCCAGCATGGCGTAGACCTTGCCATCGGGTGAGCGGGCCGCAGCAAGCACATCACCGCTGAAGTGCAGCGCCGGCGACAGCCAATAGCTGATCGCCGGATCGTTGAGCTCCTCGCGCATCATCTGCCGCTCGATCAGCGAAATCGCCAACTGATTCTCGGCTTCGGTGGCTTCGTAATAGTGGCGCAGCCTTTCTGCGTTCTGGCGCAACAGATCCTCGGCGCGCTTCCGTGCGCTGACGTCGCGAATGACGCCGATGAACATCCGACCGCTTTCCAGGCGAACTTCGCTCACCGTCAATTCAGCAGGAAAAACTTCACCGTCCCGGCGCTGTGCCTCCACAGTCCTGCACATGCCAATGATGCGCGGCGGGCCACCTGCCACGTATTCGCGGACGTAGTCGTCGTGCCGGCTGCGATGGGGTTCGGCGCAGAGGACACTGACGTTCTGGCCGACAAGCTCGTCGGCGTGCCAGCCGAACAAATCCACGACCATGCGGTTGCAAGAGGTGATCGTCGCGTTGGTGTCGATTGTTACGATCGCCTCCAACACGTTGTCAGAAATCGTCTGCAGGCGCCGCAGCGAATCGCTGACATTTTGCTGCAGCATGAGGGTGCGCTGCATCGAGCGCACCTTGGCTTCAAGGACGACAAAATTGATCGGCTTCGACAGATAATCGTCGCCGCCCGCCTCCAGTCCGCCGACCAGGTTTTCGTCGCGGTCCAGTGCCGAGAGAAAGATGATCGGCACCCAGCGTTCGGACGCCATGGCGCGAATCCGCTTCGTCGCCTCCAGGCCGTCCATCACCGGCATCATGATGTCCATCAGCACCAGGTCCGGCCGTTCCGCTTCATACAATTCGACCGCCCGCGCGCCGTCGTCCGCGAGGATCGTTTCGTGGCCGAGCTTGCGCAGGAATACCTGAAGTATCTGCAGGTTGGTGCGGTTGTCATCAACCGTCAGAATTCTGAGTTTGGGTAGCGTTTCCATTACTGACTTACTTGCCCGTTGTTGGCAATCTTGGCGATCACCGTGTTGCCGCAACCTTCGTAGCTGAGCGCATCGAAGCTGGCCGTTCGCGCGAGGGCGATGCCCCGGCCGTTCGGATCAAAGGCGCGTTGCGGATCGAAATCGAGATACTTTTGCCAGTCGAAGCCTCTTCCTTCGTCGGCGATGCAGATACTGACTCCCGACTCGGTCCGCGTCAGCGCAACCCGAACGCGCTTTGCATCGTTTTCCGGAAGTGCCTGCCGGCGCAGCACTTCCTCGTGCCAGCGATCTTCCCGTTTCAGTGCGGCCTTTTCCTCATAACTGATCCCGAGGTTGCCGTGCTCGACGGCATTGACGAGCAGCTCAGAAATGCCGAGAACGGCGCTTTCCGGCCGCGGGCAGCCTTGCGCCAGCAATGCTGCCAGCGTACTGGCCTCTTCGATCGTGCGCACGCGGAATTCGGCGTTGCACAGCAGCTTCATCGCGGTGTTGTGCTCCGCCAGCCGCCGCTGCAATTGGCGGCGCATCGTGCTGTCGGCGAGGGCGCCGCGTACGATGGTCAGCAGCGACTCCCGCTCGTAGGGCTTGACCAGGTAGTAGTGGGCTCCGGCAGCGAGGCCCTGGCGAACTTGCTCAGGTTCGCCGGCAGCGGTTTGCATGATCACCGGCATGTCGGCAAAGCGTTCATCCGCCTTGACGCGCCGCAGGAGTGCCATGCCGTCGAGAACGGGCATCATCCTGTCCAGGATCAGAAGGTCGTAACGATGTGCCCCGTTCAGGAACGCCCAGGCTTCCTCGCCCTGGCTCGCGCCATCCAGCGTATAGCCGAGGCCGTCGAAGTACTCCGAGATGATCTCGATGTTGACCGGCTCGTCGTCAACTACCAGCAGGCGAGGCGTGCTCATGGCTGGGCTGGGATTCCCTACGAAAATGCGGGTGCTTCGCGGGGCAGCGACACGATGAACGATGCCCCTCCGCCGGGATTATTGCATGCCCGGATGTCGCCCCGGTGCGCCAGCAGGATTTCCCGGCAGATTGATAGGCCCAATCCCGTGCCGCCGGCGCCGGTATTCGTATTGCTGCTTTGCACGAACTTTTCGAAGATCAGGTCCAGTTCGTCCTCGGGAATGCCGACGCCTTGATCGCGTATCGTTATTTGCAGGCCGGCAATGTCGCCGGCGTCGTTCGCTCTCCGTCCCCTGGCGAGACGAGTCTCGGTGAAAGAGATCTGGATACGGCCGTGTTCGGGAGAGAACTTGATGGCGTTCGAGAGAAGGTTTCGCATCACCTGCACGATACGCGTGGAATCAACCGCTGCCGATGTGTTCGTCCCACCTGCATCGATGTCGAAACGGATGGAGCGCGTTGCCGCCAATGATTCCATTTCCGTGATGACTTCGTGGAGCAGCGGCAGCGTGTCTTGCACCACCGGCTCGACGCGCATCATGCCCGCTTCCAGTTTGGACAGGTCGAGCAGATCGTTGACGAGCGACAACAGGCGGCTGCCGCTGCTCTGAATCCGCTGGAAGAAATGCGCGAACTTTTCCTGCCCGCCGACTTTGGCCCTCTCGTTGCCGAGCGAGGCGAAACTTAGGATGGAGTGGAGCGGCGTACGCAGTTCATGGGACATGTTCGCCAGAAACTCGGACTTGGCTTCGCTTGCCCGTTCTGCCGCCTCCTTGGCGCGAAGCAGGTCGGCGGTCTGCTCGCTGACCATCTCCTGCAGATGGTCGCGATGCCGAAGCAGCTCCGCCTCCGCCGATTTCCGCGCCGTGACGTCCGTGTAGATGGTGACGAAGCCGCCGTCCGGGAGCGGGGTCCCGCGAACCTCGATCGTGCGCCCGTTCGGCCGGGTGCGTTCGAAACAGTGCGGAGCCGGATGACGTGCGCGCGCGACGACTTCCATCGCCAACTGGTGCGGCTCGCCGGGGCCGTAGTCGCCCCGTCGCGCGTTGAAGAGCGCGACCTCATAAAGCGAAGGCGGCCCTGCCGCGAACAGTGAGTCCGGGAACTCGAGCACCTTCTTCAGTTCCTGATTGGCGGCGATGAAGTGGAGTGCGTTGTCGATCAGCGAGACGCCGCCGGGAATATGCTCGATGATCGTCTCCATGCGCGCGCGTTGCCGTTCCAGCTCCGCCAAAGCCCGCTTGCGTTCGCTGACGTCGGTGGCGATGCCCAGATAGCCGGTAATTTCCCCTTGCTCGTTGCGGACGGCGGTGACCACCAGACTGACGGCCAACTGCGATCCATCCTTGCGCACGTAGGTCCATTCGCGACGCTCCGCACCATGCATTCGCGGCAGGACAACGAAGACCTCGAAGCCCGCGACCGCGGTTCCGAGCTCGACGCTGAGAAAGTGCCCGCGCTCCTCGACCTCGCTGCGCAGGTGGATCAGTTCCGGCGTCGCCTTGTCGATGAGCTCGTCTGCACGATAACCAAGCATCTTCTCGGCGCCGCGGTTGAAGAGCTTGATCAACCCGTTCTGGTCGGTGGCAATGATCGACACCTCCGTGGCGGCATCGAGGATCGCCTTGCGCTGCCGGTCCGCGGCAGTGCGCTCGTGCTCGGCCTGGCGCAGTTCGGTCACGTCAGTCAGCGTGCCGATCACGATCGGTTCGCCGTCCGGGCCCGTCGCCAGCGCCTTGCGTGCGACCACCGTGCGCTTGCCGCACCGCATCGGCAGCTCATGCTCGTCGATCTGTTCACCGTCGCCGGCCAACACGCGCTCATCCATCGCGCGGATGCGGCCCGCCAGCGGCTCCGGCAACGGTTCGCGCCAGATGTCGATCCGCCCCAGAATGTCTTCCTCGCGCAGATCGAGGAGCGCGCAGAACGCTGCATTGACGGCGATGTATTCGCGCTTGCGGTTCTTGACGAACACCGGGTGCGGGATGAACTTCAGCACCGTCGCCAGGAAGTCGCGATAGTGCGCGAGGTGAAGCTCGGTGCTTTTCTGCTCCGTGATGTCCGTAATCGATCCGACCAGGCGAACGGCGGCGCCGTCGCTATTCCACACGCCCTGCCCGTGCGAGCGGAGCCAGGCCCAGTCGCCCGTGCCTTTGCGGAAACGGTAGTCGACCTGATAGGGCTGGCGGTCGCGCAGATGCCGGTCAAGTGTCTGGTCGAGCTTGGGGCGATCGTCCGGGTGAACCCGCGAGAAGAAGAATTCAACGTTGGCAGTGTCGGTGTCGTCGGGAAAACCGAGGATTGCCTTGAGTCGCGGCGAGTGCCAAACCGAGCCGTTGACCAGGTCGCGGTCCCAGATGCCGTCGTTGCTTCCTGCCGCGGCCAGCGTGAAGCGTTCTTCCGACAGGCGCAACTCGTTGGTCATCTGGCGTGCCACGCGTTCCGCACGCGCCCGGTACCCGGCCTGCGACCAGCTCAGTGCGCCGAGCAGCGCACTGGCCAGCAGGCCGGAAAGGAGGAGCGCGATGGTCCCTCTCCGTTCGGCGCCGTCGTTGCGCGCGGTGAGGCGAAGATGCCAATTGCGCTGGCCGAATTCGAATTCCCGCGCTTCGGCGACGAGGTCGCCCGCCGGCGTGCCGGAGTCGTAAAGCAGGCTCAGCGCTTGTTCCCCCGCCGACCGGTTGAACGAATCCTCGTCCAGGATGCGCAGGCCGAGTGCTCTGTTGTCCGCATGGTGCAGCGACTGCATAAAATCGCGCATGCGGAGGGCGGCGAACACTACGCCGGAAAATGCCTGCCGCCGCGCCTCGACCGTCCCGGTCGCCGCATTCTTGCGATAAACCGGCAGCACCATCAGCAGGTCTGGGTCGTTGCCGCTGCGGTCGGCTTCGCCGCCGAAATCGATGCGCCGGCTGATGACGACATCGCTTCTGTCCCGGGCGAGCTCGATCGCTTGTGCGCGCCGCTCTTCCGACAGGAGATCGAATCCGATCGCACTCCGGTTGCCCGTGCTGTCCGGGGCCAGGTGCTGGATTGGCATGATGTGCGCGGCCGCTGTCGTTGGTGGAGGTTGCGCTTGCTGTGTGTCCATGGCGCGGGCCTTGGCTTCCCGGGCGAGGAGTGGCGCAAAACCGTAGGCCAGGATGCCTTGTGGCGGTCTGTCGGCCTGCAACTGGCGCGAGAAGGATTGCCACTCGCTCTCGGAGACCGCCCCGCTGGCGGCATAGAACGCCTGGATCGCACGCAGCAGCTGCGCGTGCATCCGCAGCCGGTCGCGCAGCTCGGCGCTGATCAGCGCCGCATCGTGAGCCAGGCCAGCCTGCCGTTCGAGCTGGTTCCGGTTGCGTTCATATTGATAGACGCCGAGCGTCATGCTCACGCCGAGCACGAGCACGGTGAGCGGGAAGATCCAGGAGGGATAGCCGGAGCGCCCGCTGCGCCCAGCTTCGACCGTGCTCTGCGGCATGGGGCGCGGGTCTGTCGGAAAACAAGGCTTCAGTATAGCGAGTTCAGTTGCGGGCTTCCTCTTCCTGTTGCAGCAGCCACATGCGCGTATAGGCGCCGCCGCTCGCCAGCAGTTGTGCGTGCGGGCCGCGCTCGACAATGCGCCCACCGTCCATGACCAGGATTTCGTCGGCATTCATGACGGTCGACAGGCGGTGCGCGACGATCAGTGTTGTCCGTCCGCGTGCGGCAGCTTCCAGGCTGGCCTGGATCGCCTGTTCCGTTTGCGAGTCGAGTGCCGAGGTGGCTTCGTCGAAAATCAGGATCGGTGGGTTCTTGAGTAGTGCGCGGGCGATCGCGACACGCTGTTTTTCGCCCCCGGACAATTTAAGGCCGCGCTCGCCGACCCGCGATTCATACCCCAGTGGCAGGCTGGCGATAAAGTCGTGCAATTGCGCTGCGCGCGCTGCCGCTTCCACTTCCGCTTCGCTGGCGTCCGGGCGGCCGTAGCGGATGTTGTAGCGGATCGTGTCGTTGAACAGCACGGTGTCCTGCGGAACGATTCCGATCGCCGCGCGCAGGCTCCCCTGCCGCAACTGCCGGAGATCGATGCCGCCGACCAGGATCCGGCCGTCGCTGACATCGTAGAACCGGTAAACCAGGCGCGCCAGCGTCGACTTGCCTGCGCCCGAGTGGCCGACCACGGCGACGGTGCGCCCCGGGGCGATGGTGAAGCAGATGTCGTCGAGAATGCGCCTTTCCTTCTCGTAGGAAAAACCGACGCCGTCAAAGCGCACTTCCAGCGGCCCGGCGGGCAGCTCCCTGGCGTCCGGCGCGTCGGCGACCTCGCGATTGACGGTCAGCAGGTCGAACATCCGCTCAATATCGGTAAGTGCCTGGCGGATCTCGCGGTAGACGACGCCGAGGAAATTGAGCGGCACGTAGAGCTGGATGAGGAATGCATTGACAAGCACCAGGTCGCCGATCGACATGGTGCCGTTTACCACGCCGCTCGCGGCCCGCCACATCATGGCAGTGACCCCGACGGCGATGATTGCCTGCTGGCCGAGGTTCAGCCACGACAGCGAAACCTGGCTGGTGGTCGCCGCATCTTCCCACTTGCGCAGTTGCTCGTCGTAGCGCTGCGCCTCGTATTCCTCGTTGTTGAAGTACTTCACCGTCTCGTAGTTGAGCAGGCTGTCGATGGCCCGCGTGTTGGCCGCCGAATCGGTCTCGTTCATCGCCCGCCGGATGCCGATCCGCCAGTTGCTGACGGCCACGGTGAAGAAAATGTAGGCACTCAGCGAGATCAACGTGATCAGTGCGAACACCGCGTCGTACTTGACGATCAGCACGCCGAGGACGAGGCCGACCTCGACCAGGGTCGGCAGGATCGAATACAGGGTGTAGCTGATCAGCGCCGAAATCGAGCGGGTGCCGCGTTCGATGTCGCGCGAGACGCCGCCGGTCTGGCGGTCGAGGTGAAAGCGCAGCGACAACGCGTGCAGATGGCGAAACACCTCCAGCGCGATGCGCCGTACCGCCTGCTGTGTGACGCGGGCGAACAGGATCTCGCGCAGTTCGGTAAACAGCGAGGTCGAGAAGCGAAGTACGCCGTACAGGATCAACAGGCCGACCGGCAGCGCCAGCAACTGCTGGCCGGGGCTCATGCCGTCGATCATTTCCTTGAACACCAGCGGCACGCCGACGTTGGCCAGCTTGGCGCCGACCAGGCAGGTCAGCGCCAGCAGCATCCTGCCGCGGTATTGCCACAGATAGGGCAGGAGCAGCCGCAGCGTCCGCCATGTGTGGGATTCGGCGGTGGGCCTGTCGGCGGCGGGTGGTTTCGGAGGCAGGTTACGCATGTCAGGGGGCGGGGTTGTGCAGGGGGTGGGGCTGCGCTTTTCGCGGGCCTCAGTATGCCTGCACGCGGGGAGCCGAAAAAGCCATGTGCCGAAAACAAAAAAATGCTTGCGTTTCGTTCGGCTCACACATATGATTTAAACGAACGTTTGAACCATGAACAACTAATCGATTGCCTCCAATGAGCGAAACCAAGACCCAGTCCGATACCCGGGAGCGAATCCTCGACGCCGCCGAACGCCTGTTCATGGAGAGCGGCTACGAAGGAACGTCGATGCGCATGATAACCGGTGCGGCCGAGGTCAATCTGGCGGCCGTCAATTATCACTTCGGCTCGAAAGAGGCGCTGCTGCGCGAAGTCTTCCGCCGTCGCCTGGCCTGGCTGAACCGGGAGCGCCTGCGCCTGCTCGACGACCTGGAGGCGCAGGCGAAGGGCGAGCCGCTGAAGCCGTCGGTGATCCTGGAGGCCTTTTTCGGCACGCTGCTGCAAATGGGGAGCGACGAGTCGCTCGGCGGCATGACCTTCCTGCGCCTGCTCGGGCGGACGCTCACCGAGCCGGCGGATTTCATTCGCACCTTCTTTGCCGGCGAGTACGCGGAAGTCGTCGAGCGCTACAAGCGGGCGCTGTTCCGTGCGCTGCCGGACGTGCCGCACGAGGAAATCATCTGGCGCTTCCATCTGATGCTCGGCGCGATGTCCTACGCCATCGCCGGCACCGATGCGCTGCAGGTGGTCACCGGCTGCGAGCTGGACCTGAACAACGAAGGGCCGCGCGCCGCCGAGCTGTTGTCGGCCCGGGTGATGCCTTTCCTGCTGGGCGGTCTGCGCGCGCCGCTGCCGCAGTTCGCAGCAAGCCAGGAACAACAAAACAAAACAGAGTCGCACAAAGCGGCCTGACAAGACCATTAAAGGAGAATACCCATGATCGAAACGATCATCCCTCTGCTGACCGTGGTAGCGGTCGCAGTTGCCGTGCTGATCGGCGTCCGGCCCGTCCGGCGGGCGCTGATCAGCCGGCCTGTTTTTTCCACCTACAAGAAGATCCTGCCGCAGATGTCCGACACCGAGCGCGAGGCGCTCGAGGCCGGCACGGTCTGGTGGGACGGCGAACTGTTCCGCGGCAAGCCGGACTGGAACAAGCTGCTGGCCTATCCGGTGCCGAAGCTGACGGCAGAGGAACAGTCGTTCCTGGACAACCAGACTGCAGAAGCCTGCCGCCTGGTCGACGACTGGCAGGTGTCGCACGAACTGCAGGACATGAGCCCCGAGGCGTGGAAATACATCAAGGACCAGGGCTTCCTCGGCATGATCATCCCGAAGAAGTACGGCGGCCTGGAATTCTCGGCCTACGCCCATTCGCAGGTGGTGACCAAGTTGTCGACGCGCTCGTCGGCGCTGGCGGTGTCGGTGATGGTGCCGAACTCCCTCGGCCCGGCCGAGCTGCTGCTGCACTACGGCACCGAGGCGCAGAAAAACCATTACCTGCCGCGTCTGGCCAAGGGCCTGGAAATCCCGGCATTCGCGTTGACCAGCCCGTGGGCCGGTTCCGACGCCGCCTCGATTCCCGATGTCGGCATCGTCTGCAAGGGCATGTGGCAGGGCAAGGAAGTGCTCGGCATGCGCGTCACCTGGGACAAGCGCTACATCACGCTCGGCCCGGTGTGCACCATCCTCGGCCTCGCCTTCCACCTCTACGACCCGGACGGTCTCCTGGGCGACAAGAAGCACATCGGCATCACCTGTGCGCTGGTGCCGTGGGATACCCCGGGGTGCGAGACGCGCCGCCGCCTGTTCCCGCTGAACGCCATGTTCATGAACGGCCCGACTCGTGGCAAGGACGTCTTCATGCCGCTCGACTACATCATCGGCGGCCCGGCGATGGCCGGCCAGGGCTGGCGCATGCTGATGGAGTGCCTCGCCGCCGGCCGTTCGATCTCGCTGCCGTCGTCGAACACCGGCATGGCGCAGCTGACCGCGCGCACCGTCGGCGCCTACGCCCGCGTGCGCAGCCAGTTCAAGATGGCGATCGGCAAGTTCGAGGGGGTCGAGGAAGCGCTGACCCGCATCGGCGCCTACACCTACATGATGAACGCGGTGCGCACGATGACCGCCGGCGCAGTCGACCTCGGCGAAAAGCCGTCGGTGGCGTCGGCGATCGCCAAGTACCACGTCACCGAGCGCGCCCGCCAGGTGGTCAATGACGGCATGGACGTGATCGGCGGCAAGGGCATCTGCCTCGGCCCGTCGAACTTCCTCGGCCGCGCCTACCAGCAAGTGCCGATCGGCATCACCGTCGAGGGCGCCAACATCCTGACGCGCAGCCTGATCCTCTTCGGCCAGGGCGCCATCCGTTGCCATCCGTACGTGCTGAAGGAAATGCAGGCGGCGCAGAACCCGAATTCGGCAGCGGGGCTCGACCAGTTCGACCGCGCGCTGTGGGGCCACGTCGGCTTCACCATCGGCAACGGTGTCCGCGCGCTGTGGTACGGCCTGACCGGTTCGCACTTCGTCTCGGTGCCGGCCACCGTGGCGCCGGAAGCGAAGCGCTACTACCAGCAGCTGACCCGCTTCTCGGCCGCCTTCGCTTTCCTGTCGGACGTTTCGATGCTGGTCCTCGGCGGCGGCCTGAAGCGTCGCGAGAAACTGTCGGCGCGGCTGGGCGACATCCTCGCCCAGATGTACCTGATGTCGGCGACCCTCAAGCGCTACGAGTCGGAAGGGCGCCAGCAGGCCGACGCCCCGCTGCTGCACTGGTCGGTGTGGGATTCGATGTTCAAGGCGCAGCTGGCCTTCGACGGCGTCATCGCCAACTACCCGAGCAAGTTCGTCGCCTTCTTCCTCAACCGCATCATCTTCCCGTTCGGCCATCCCTACGTCGTGCCGTCGGACGACCTCGGCCACGCGGTCGCCAAAGCGATCATCGAGCCGTCGGCGACGCGCCAGCGCCTCACCGCCGAGACCTATGTCCCGAACAGCGAGCAGGAGGCGGTCGGTGCCGTCGAGCTGGCGTTGCAGGCGACGCTGGAGGCCGAGCCGATCGAGGCCAAGATCCGCAACGCGGAAAAGGACGGCGTCTTCGACGACAACCCGGAGGCCAACGTCCGCGATCTGGCGCATGCCGCCTTCGCCGCCGGTGTCGTGACCGCCGCCGAGTATGCGGTGCTCAAGCGTCGCAACGAGTTGCGCGACATCGTCATCCGCGTCGACGACTTCCCGATGGACTACGGTCTGTCGGAGCGCCTGCCGGTTCAGCACAAGGCGGCTGCGTAAGACAGCCGTTCGCCGGGGCGGTGGCCAGATTCGGCCATTGCCCCGAGCGTTTAAAACAAGAGACAAGATTGACCAAAGGAGAACACAGTGGCCTTCCAGCCTGTGTATGTGGTGGATGGGGCGCGTACGCCCTTCCTCAAGGCGCGTAACGCGCCGGGGCCGTTCGCGGCGAGCGACCTGGCGGTACAAGCCGGGCGCTCGCTGCTGACGCGGCAGCCGTTCCAGCCGTCCGACCTCGACGAGGTGATCCTCGGCTGCGCCGCGCCGTCGCCGGACGAAACCAACATCGGTCGCATGGTCGCGCTGCGCATGGGCTGCGGCCTCAAGGTGCCGGGCTGGACGGTGATGCGCAATTGCGCCAGCGGCATGCAGGCGCTCGACTCGGCGATGGCCAACATCCAGTCCGGGCGTTCGCAACTGGTGCTGGCCGGCGGCGTCGACGCGCTATCGCGCGCGCCGCTGCTCTACTCCGATGCGATGGTGCAATGGTTCGCGCAGATGGCGATGGCGAAGACCGGCGGCCAGAAGCTGAAGCAGTTCCTCAAGCTGCGTCCGGGCGTACTGCTGGCGCCGGTGATCGGCCTGATGAAGGGGCTGACCGATCCGGTGAACGGCATGCTGATGGGACAGACGGCGGAAAACCTCGCCTGGAAGTTCGGCCTGACGCGCCGGCAGATGGACGAGTTCTCGGTGCGCAGCCACCTGCGCGCGTTGGCGGGGCAGACCGCGGGCCATTTCGGCGAGGTCGTGCCGCTGATCGACGACAAAGGCAAGGTCTACGCCGAAGACGACGGTGTCCGCCCGGACGCGAGCATGGCCGGCATGGCCAAGCTGAAGCCCTTCTTCGACAAGAAGTACGGCAACATCACCGCCGCCAACAGCTCGCAGATCACCGACGGCGCCGCCTGGCTGATCCTCGCTTCGGAAGCGGCGGTGAAGCAGTGGAACCTGAAGCCGCTCGGCCGCATCATGGACAGCCAGTGGTCGGGGATCGACCCGGCGCAGATGGGGCTCGGGCCGGTGCATGCGGCGACGCCGATCCTGCAGCGCCATGGCCTCGGTCTGAACGACCTCGACGCCTGGGAAATCAACGAGGCCTTCGCCGCGCAGGTGATGGCCTGTATCGAAGCGTGGAAGTCCGACGACTACTGCCGCGAGCAGCTCGGCCTGCCGGGGGCGCTTGGCGCGCTCGACGAGGAGCGGCTGAACGTCGACGGCGGCGCCGTCGCCATCGGCCACCCGGTCGGCGCCTCCGGCGCCCGCATCGTGCTGCACCTGCTGCACGTGCTGCGCGCGAAGCAGGCGAAGCGCGGCATCGCCTCGATCTGCATCGGCGGCGGTCTCGGCGGCGCCATGCTGGTCGAGGCCGGGGGCTGATCATGCGCATCGGTGTCGTTGTCGACTCCTGTTGCGATCTGCCCAAGGAATTCATCGATGCGTACGGGGTGGTCGTCATGCCGATCACGCTGCGCATCGGCGACCTCCTCGTCGAAGACCGGCGCGATCCGGCGGAGACGCATGCGTTCTACGCAAAGCACCTCGACCGGAAGAGCGAGGATTTCGCGGAATCGATTCCCTACTCGGTGCAGCAGATCGAATCGCTCTTTCTCGACCGCCTCGTCCTCGATTACGACTATGTCTTCTGCCTGACCATCACCAGTGGCCGTAGTCCGATCTACGACCATGCGATGCTGGCCTCGCGGACGATCCTCACCAAGTACAAGCAGATCCGCCGGCAGGCCGGCGTGCCGGAGCGCTTCGGGCTGGCCGTGCTCTCCTCGCGCAACATGTTCGCCGGACAGGCGGTGCAGGCCGCGGAAGCGATCCGGCTGATCCGCCAGGGCAGTACGCCGAGCGAGATCGGTACGCGCCTGCGCACGATCGTCGAGCAGACACATACCTACATGGTGCCGGCCGACCTGTTCCACATCTACAAACGCGCGTCGAAGAAGGGCGACAAGAGCATCGGCTGGGGCGCCTACACGCTGGGCTCGATGCTCGACGTAAAGCCGCTGCTGCATTGCCATCAGGACGTCACCGGCCCCGTCGACAAGGTCCGTGGCTTCGAGGCCGGTGTCGAGCGCCTGTTCTCGAAGGCGGCCGAACGCGTGCGCCGAGGGCTGGAGGCACCGTATGTCTGCATCAGCTACGGCGGTTCGCTGGATGCCGTGCCGAAGCTGCCGGGTTACGTCCAGCTCGCGCAGGCAGCGCGCGAGAACGGCGTCGAAATCCTCCTCTCGCCGATGAGCAAGACCGCCGCGGTTAACGTCGGACCGGGGGCCGTGTCGCTGGCGTTTGCCGCGAGCGGTCAGCCCCTGCATTGAAAGAACTGGAAATGATGACTTTGAACCTGCAACACTGGCGCGTCGCGGTCGATGGCGAAGGCATTGCCTGGGCGACGCTGGACAAGGCTGGCGAATCGGCCAACTCGCTGTCGAAAGCGGTGATGGGCGAACTCGGGCAGGTGCTCGACGCACTCGAACGGCAGCCGCCGAAGGCGCTGATCTTCCGCTCCGGCAAGGAAGCGGGCTTCATCGCCGGCGCCGACATCCAGGAATTCACGCAGCTCGATACCGCCGAAAAGGGGCGCGAGCTGGTCGAGCGCGGCTGGAACCTGTTCAACCGCCTGGCTGCCGTGCCGTACCCGACGCTGGCGCTGGTTCGCGGCCACTGCCTTGGCGGCGGCCTCGAATTGGCGCTGGCCTGCCGCTACCTGCTCGCCGTCGACGAGCCGGGAACGAAAATGGGCTTGCCGGAAGTGATGCTCGGCATCTTCCCGGGCTGGGGCGGCATGCTGCGCCTGCCCGAGCGCGTCGGCCCGGCGGCGGCGCTCGACATGATGCTGACCGGCAAGACGCTGGACGCGAAGCGCGCACGCAACATGGGCCTGGCCGACGACTGCGTGCCGCCGCGCGTGATGGAGAACGCGGCGCGCATGCTGGTGCTGTCGAAGCAGCCGCGCCGGCCCTTGCCCTTCGTGCAGAAACTGCTCAACGGCCCGCTCAAGTTCGTCGTCGCCAACGGTGCGAAGAAGCAGGTGGCCAAGCGCGCGCGTCCGGAACATTACCCGGCGCCGTACGCGATCATCGACATCTGGGCGAAGCACAACGGCAACGCACTGGTGGCGCCGGAACTGGTCGACGGCATCGTCCGCTCGCCGACCGCGCGCAACCTGGTCCGCGTCTTCTTCCTGCAGGAGCGCCTGAAGAGTTTCGGCAAGGATGTGGAATTCAAGGCCCGGCGCGTGCACGTCGTCGGGGCCGGCGTCATGGGCGGCGACATCGCCGCCTGGTGTGCGCTGCGCGGCCTGACGGTAACGTTGCAGGACCAGACCATGGAGCGCATCGCGCCGGCGATCAAGCGCGCCCGCGACGGCTTCGCCAGGCGCATCCGCGACCAGCTGCAGCTGCGCGCGGTCATGGACCGCCTGATCCCGGACCCGGAGGGGCTGGGGGCGGCGCACGCCGATGTGGTGATCGAAGCGATCTTCGAGAACGTCGATGCCAAGCACGCGCTGTTCCGCAAACTCGATGCAGTGATGCGGCCCGATGCCGTGCTGGCGACCAATACGTCCAGCCTCAAGCTCGAAGATCTGCGCACGGTGTTGAAGAACCCGGCGCGACTGGTCGGCATCCATTTCTTTAACCCGGTGGCGAAGATGCCGCTGGTCGAAGTGGTTTCCGCCGAAGGCGGCGATCCGGACATGGCGAAGAAGGCGGCCGCCTTCGTCAAGCAGATCGAGCGCCTGCCGCTGCCGGTGCACAGTGCGCCGGGCTTCCTGGTCAATGCGGTGCTCGGCCCCTACATGCTGGAAGCGATGCGGGCGGTGGATGAAGGGATCGCGCCGGAGACGGTCGACGAGGCGATGCTCGCCTTCGGCATGCCGATGGGACCGGTCGAGCTGGTCGACATGGTTGGCCTGGACGTGGCGATGGCGGCCGGCAAGGCGCTGGCCGGCTCCGGGGCCGAACCGCCGAAGTGCCTCGTCGAGCGTTTCAACGCCGGCCATCTCGGCAAGAAGACCGGCAAGGGCTTCTATGACCACAGCAGCGGCAAGCCTGCAAAAGGCGTTGCCGGCACGGTTCCGGCCGGCCTCGCCGAGCGCCTGATCCGGCCGCTGCTGGAGCGGACGCAAAAACTCGTGGATGGGGGGGTCGTCGCCGATGCCGACCTGGCCGACGCCGGGGTAATATTCGGTACCGGTTTTGCACCCTTTACCGGTGGTCCCCTCAACTACGTGAAGAAACAGAATGGCTGAAGAACCTGTCCAGCTGCCGAAAGGCCAGCCCACGCTGCGCGTCATGCCGATGCCGGCGGACGTCAACCAGAACGGCGATGTCTTCGGGGGCTGGATCATGGCCCAGGTCGATGTGGCCGGCGCCATCCCCGCCATGCGGCGAGCCCGCGGCCGCGTGGCGACGGTGTCGGTCAACTCGTTCCTGTTCAAGCAACCGGTATCGGTCGGCGATGTGGTGAGTTTCTATGCCGAAGTCGTCGAAACCGGGCGCACCTCGATCAAGGTAAACGTCGAGGTTTATGCCGAACGCAATCCCACTGACCCCGTCACGGTGAAAGTGACGGAAGCAACGCTGACCTATGTTGCGATTACCCAACAAGGGGTCAAGCGGGAGCTGCCGAAGGCCGAGTAATACTAGCCTTTCGTTGTTGTTTTTTTGTTAAATAGCCGTTGTTAAAGTCGGAAGAAAAACCATTTTTCTAACGATAATTCAAGACCTAGGAGACCAAAGTATGAATAAGGGGTTGACCATGCGCCTGATCCCGGCGCTGATCATGGCAGGTTTCGCCGGCGCGGCAAGCGCGGCTGGGTTCCAGCTGCTCGAGCAGAACGCGAGTGGCATTGGAAATGCCTACGCAGGTTCGGCTGCTGTCGCGGATAACGCAAGCACCATTTTTTATAACCCAGCCGGAATGACTCAACTCCAGGAGCGAGAGTTTTCGGTCGGTGTTTCAGCGGTTAAGCCGAGCTTCAATTTTACCGACAAGGGGTCTAGCGTCGGCAATCTTGCCGGCTCTGGTGATGGCGGTGATGCGGGCGGGTGGGGATTTATTCCCAACGCTTACCTGTCCTGGGCGTTGACCAAGGATTTGTACGTTGGCCTTGGTATTAGCGGACCGTTCGGCTTGAAGACGGAGTACGACGACCGCTGGCTTGGCGCGGCGCAAGGCGTTAAGTTCGATATCAAAACGCTGAACATCAATCCGTCCGTTGCTTACCGTCTGAACGACAAAGTCTCCTTGGGCGCGGGGCTGAACTGGCAGCGCATTGACGCCGAATATGTCCGGATGGCTGCCACGACTACTGTCGGGACGTCGCACGTTGTGTCGACAATGAAATTGGACGACGATGCGTGGGGGTGGAACGTTGGTGCGTTGTTCACTCTCTCGCCTTCAACGAAAGTCGGGTTGTCTTATCGTTCGGAGGTGAAGTATCACACGACGGGTGATGTCAAGTTGGCCGACGATGGTACCGGTCTTGGAACTGCTACCGCAGCCGGCCTCATCGCAGCTGGCCGGCAGTCGGACTTGAAGGCGAAGATCACGCTTCCTGATACCTTTATTGCCAGCGTGTCTCAGCAGTTGAGCGACAAGTGGGAAATGCTCGGCGACATCTCGTGGACCGGTTGGAGTTCGATTCCCAAAGTGGACATTATGCGTACTTCCGGTGCGCTGAATGGCCTGAACGCACAGACCTTGGATACCGATTTCCGGGATACCTGGCGAGTCGCTCTTGGGGCGAATTACAAGTACAACGATGCTTGGAAGCTGAAGTTTGGCGTCGCCTACGATGAGACCCCCGTGAAGCGCGCAGCGACTCGCCTCGCTTCGATGCCGGACAACAATCGCCTCTGGTTCTCGACAGGGGCTCAATGGATGCCGACCAAAACATCGAAGCTTGATCTTGGTCTTGCTTACCTTTACGTGAAAGACAGCAAGATCAATAACAATCAAACCGCCAGTGGTCGCGGTACGCTCACCGGTGAGTATGAGGCCAGCGTCTGGATTCTTGGGGCGCAGTATTCGATGGCCTTCTGAAAGCGGTCACTCCAAATCAACGGCGCCCGAACGGGCGCCGTTTTTTTTTTTGCATTTTCCCCCTTGACCTCCGGTTCAAACAACATATAATTCAAACGTTCGTTTAATTCGGTGACCGGCTTGCCGGCGGTCGCTGTCGGACTCCAATCCATCAAAGGAGAACAGCTTGAGCAACTTCATCGTCAAGAAAGTCGCGGTGCTCGGGGCCGGGGTGATGGGCGCGCAGATCGCCGCACACCTCGCCAACGCCGAAGTGCCGGTCGTGCTCTTCGACCTTCCGGCCAAGGAAGGCGATCCGAACGGCATCGTCAAAAAGGCCATCGACGGCCTCAAGAAGCTGGAGCCGTCGCCGCTGGCGACCAAGGACCGCGTCGCCTACATCGATGCCGCCAACTACGAGCAGCACCTGGAGCAACTGAAGGGTTGCGACCTGATCATCGAGGCCATCGCCGAGAAGATGGAGTGGAAGGACGACCTCTATCGCAAGATCAGCCCGTTCATCGCGCCGGACGCGATCATCGCCTCGAACACCTCGGGCCTGTCGATCAACCGGCTGGCCGAAGGCCTGCCGGCAGCCTTGCGCCCGAACTTCTGCGGCATCCACTTCTTCAACCCGCCGCGCTACATGCATCTGGTCGAGCTGATCGCCACGCGTGAGACGAATGCCGGGATGCTCGACAACCTCGAATCGTGGGTCGTCTCGCGCCTCGGCAAGGGCGTCGTGCGCGCGCTCGATACGCCGAACTTCGTCGCCAACCGCGTCGGCGTCTTCTCGATCCTGGCGGTGATGCATCACACGCAGCAGTTCGGCCTCGGTTTCGACGAGGTCGATGGCCTGACCGGGCCGCTGATCGGCCGCCCGAAGAGCGCCACCTACCGCACCGCCGACGTCGTTGGTCTCGACACCATGGCGCACGTCATCAAGACGATGCAGGACACGCTGCCGAACGATCCGTGGCACAAGTACTACGCCGCGCCGGCCTGGCTGTCGGCGCTGATCGCGAAGGGCGCGCTCGGGCAGAAGACCAGGTGCGGCATCTTCAAGAAGGAAGGCAAGGCGATCAAGGTCCTCGATCTTGCCGCGCAGGACTATCGCGACGCCGCCGGCGACGTTGCCGCCGACGTGCTGGCCATCCTGAAGAACAGGAACCCGGCCGAGAAGTTCGCCCAGCTGCGTGCTTCCAGCCACCCGCAGGCGCAATTCCTGTGGGCCATCTTCCGCGATATCTTCCATTACGTGGCGCTGCACCTCGAAGGCATCGCGCACAATGCGCGCGACGTCGACTTCGCCATGCGCTGGGGCTTCGGCTGGTCGCAGGGACCGTTCGAGACCTGGCAGGCCGCCGGCTGGAAGGCCATCGCCGAAGCCGTGCGCGACGATATCGCTGCCGGCAAGGCGATGAGCGATGCGCCGCTGCCGGCCTGGGTGTTCGAGCGAGTCGAACAAGGGGGCGTGCACGCTGCCGAGGGCTCGTACTCGGCGTCGGCGAACAAGCTGCAGGCGCGCTCGACGCTGCCGGTCTACCAGCGCCAGATCTTCCCCGAGCGCGTGCTCGGCGAGAAGGCGGAGCAGGGCGAGATGATCTGGGAAAACGCCGGCGTCCGCCTGTGGAAGCTGCCGCAGGTCGATGACGGGATCGGCATCCTCTCCTTCACCACCAAGATGCACGCGCTCGGCCGCGACGTCATCGTCGGCGTGCAGGAAGCGATCGCCCGTGCCGAGAAGGAACTGAAGGGCGTCGTCGTCTGGCACGAAGCGCCGTTCGCCGTCGGCGCCAACCTCAAGGAAGTCGCCGAAGGCCTCGCCGCCGGCAAGTTCGACCTGCTCGACGAATACGTCGGCGAGTTCCAGAAGGCCTCGATGACCTTGAAGTACGCCAAGGTGCCGGTGGTGGCCGCAGTGCAGGGCATGGCGCTGGGCGGCGGCTGCGAGTTCCTGATGCATGCCGCGAAGCGTGTCATCGCGCTGGAAAGCTACATCGGCCTGGTCGAGGCCGGGGTCGGCCTGATTCCGGCCGGCGGCGGCTGCAAGGAGTTCGCCATCCGCGCCGCGCAGAATGCGGCGAAGACCGGCGGCGGCGACGTCTTCGAGTTCATCCAGCCGGTGTTCATGACCATCGCCATGGCCAACGTCTCGAAGAGCGGCGCGCAGGCCGTCGAGCTCGGCTTCACGCAGGCGACCGACAAGATCGTCCTCAACGCCAACGAACTGCTCTACGTGGCGATCCGCGAGGCGCGTGCGCTGGCCGAGGCCGGCTACTACCCGAAGCTGTCGCCGCGCGGCGTCAAGGTCGCCGGCCGCACCGGCATCGCCAACTGCGAAATGATGCTCGCCAACATGAAGGAGGGCGGCATGATCTCGGCGCACGACTACACCGTGGCCAAGGCCGCCGCCACCGCGCTGTGCGGCGGCGACGTCGAGACCGGTTCGCTGGTCGACGAGCAGTGGCTGCTGACCGTCGAGCGCAAGCTCTTCGTCGAGCTGCTGAAGACCGAGAAAACGCAACAGCGAATCCAGCACATGCTGGAAACCGGCAAGCCGCTGCGCAATTAATAGGCAAGGAGAACAGACAATGAGCAAACAGATTCAGGACGCCTACATCGTTGCCGCCACGCGTCTGCCGGTGGCCAAGCGCAAGGGCATGTTCGGCCACGTCCGGCCGGACGACATGCTGGCGCACGCAATCAAGTCGGTGATGGCACAGGCCCCCGGCCTTGATCCGGCGCTGGTCGAGGACGTGATCGTCGGCTGCGCGATGCCGGAAGCCGAGCAGGGCATGAACGTCGCCCGCATCGGCGTGCTGCTGGCCGGCCTGCCGAACACGGTGCCGGGCTACACCATCAACCGCTTCTGCTCGTCCGGCGTGCAGGCCGTCGCCGACGCCGCGTCGCGCATCCGCCTCGGCGAAGCCGACGTGATGATCGCCGCCGGCACCGAGACGATGTCGCTGATGAATCAGATGATGGGCAACAAGATCGCCATCAACCCGGCGATCTTCGAGAACGACGACAACTACGCGATCGCCTTCGGCATGGGGCTGACCGCCGAGAAGGTCGCCGCGCAGTGGAAGGTCTCGCGCGACGACCAGGACGCCTTTGCCGTGGCCTCGCACCAGAAGGCCTGCGCGGCGATCCAGGCCGGCCACTTCAAGGCCGAGATCTCGCCGTACGCGGTCAAGGCACACGTGCCGGACCTGAAGAGCGGCGAAGTGAAGGTCAAGGAATACCTCGCCGACACTGACGAAGGCCCGCGCCCGGACAGCTCGCTGGAGCGTCTCGCCAAGCTGAAGCCGGTGTTCGCCGCGAAGGGGTCGGTCACCGCCGGCAACAGCTCGCAGATGTCGGACGGCGCCGGCGCCGTGCTGATCGTCTCGGAGAAGATCCTCAAGCAGTTCAACCTGAAGCCGCTGGCGCGCTTCGCCGGCTACTCGGTCGCCGGCGTGCCGCCGGAAGTGATGGGCATCGGCCCGATCGAGGCCATCCCGCGCGCGCTCAAGCAGGCCGGCCTGCGTCAGCAGGACCTGGACTGGATCGAGCTGAACGAAGCCTTCGCCGCCCAGGCGCTGGCGGTGATGCGCACGCTCGAACTCGATCCGGCGAAGGTCAACCCGCTCGGCGGGGCGATCGCGCTGGGCCACCCGCTCGGCGCCACCGGGGCGATCCGTACCGCGACCGTGGTGCACGGCCTTCAGCGGACGAAGCAGCGCTACGGCATGGTGACGATGTGCATCGGCACCGGCATGGGCGCCGCCGGCATCTTCGAGGCGATCCTTTAAGTTTGTGGCTTCTCCGCGGGCCGCGGTGGTGACCGTCTCCTCGCCGCCGTGGCCCGCAACCCCCGATGATTCCTTCCTTCTGGCGACGTATTCCTTCCCGCTGGCAAGCCGCCGTGCTCCGCCACGGCCTGAACTGGTTTCCCGCCTATCGGGCGACCGGTGCCCGCGTCGTCAGCATTTCACCGGACTTGCGGTGTGTCGTCGTGCGTCTGCCGCTGCGCCGCAATACCCGCAACGGCGCCGGCACGCTGTTCGGCGGCAGCCTCTATTCGGCGACCGATCCGATCTATGCGCTGATGCTTGCCGTGCATCTCGGCCCGGACTACATTGTCTGGGACAAGGCTGCGGCGATCCGCTACCGCAAGCCGGGGCGCGAGGCATTGACGGCGGAATTCACCCTTACCGATGCCGAGATCGCCGCCGTGCGTGCCGAGGTCGCCCGCCACGGCGCATGCGATCGCACCTACTCGACCTGCTTCGTCGATGCACAGGGCGTGGTGCATACCGAGGTGGAGAAGACCGTCTACGTCGCCGGCAAGCAGCACTACAAAACCCGCGTCGTCCGCGGCGACTGAACCGCCGGAAATTTCGCCAGCGGATTCACTTGCCGGGTGGAGCGCTCTCCGGCGGCGTCCGGACGCCGGCGAGCGCCTTCGCATACAGGTCCTGGAGCGCCTGAGCGGAGGCATTGGTCGGGTATTCCCGGGCAATGCGCTTCAATTCCGCTTCGACGCGGTCGTACTGGCGCAGGTCGAACAGGCCCGCGAGCAGGAGCACGTCCGGCAGGATGTCGTCGCCGGCCGACTGCGCGCGCATCTTCCTGTACTCCTCCTCCAGACGGGCTACGGCATCGTGCGACGGGATGCTGCGCATGCGCATCATGCCGACCCGGCCGTCGGGCGCGGTGCCGGGCGTCCGGTTCATCTGCCGGGCGGCTTCCGGCGGAATGCTGCGCACCTGCACCTGCGGCTTGCCGGTCGCCGCCTTGCTCTCGCTTTCGCCGATGACGACCGTCCCCGCTCCCTGCCAGGCTTCCAGCCGCGCCTTGCCGACATACACCAGATTGACCTGCGCGCCGGCCGGCAGCGACAGGCGATCGCCTTCCTGCAGGCGGACGAAGGGTTCCAGCGCCGTCTTCCCGGCCCCGATTGCGTCGATGCCGACGCTGCCCTGTACCGAGGTCACCAGGACGGTGTCGGCGATGGCCGAGCTGCCCATTCCGGTCAGCAGGCCGCCCAGCAACAGAAGTGTTTTGCGCATGTCGTCAGTCCTCGATGCCAAGAATCGCCAGCGCTTCCGCCGGCTCGTTCCGCCCTTTGACCGTCAGCGTCTGTCCCGCGCCGACACGGATGCCGCCGCCGGCGCGGTCGACGCAGCTGCGGCTGGCGACGACCGTGCAGTGCATGGTCTTGCTGCTGCCCTCCAGGCGCGACGCCAGATTGACCGTATCCCCGATCGCCGTGTATTCCATGCGTTCCGGTGCGCCGACATTGCCGACGACCGCGGTGCCGGTGTGTACGCCGACGCCGATCGAGAACGGAGGAAGATCCCGGTCGGCGAAGCGCTCCGCCATCCAGTTGCGCATTTCCTCGGCCATCGCCTGCAAGCCCAGTGCGGCGCGCAGGGCGCGCCGCGCGTGGTCGGGGTAATGCAGCGGTGCCCCGAACTCGGCCATGATCGCATCGCCGATGAACTTGTCAACGGAGCCGCCTTCCGCTTGCACCACGGCGCAGGCCCGCTCCAGCCAGCGGTTCAGCATCTCGACGACCTCCTCCGGACGCAGCCGTTCGGAGGTCGTCGTGAAGTTGCGGATGTCGGAGAACAGCACCGTGATCTCCAGCGCTTCGCCGCCGAGCACCGGAATGTCGTCGCTGTCGAGCAGTTTTTTGACGACGTCGCCGGAGACGTAGCGGGAGAACATCCGCCGGACCCGTTCGCGTTCGCGCTCGCCGGTCGTGAAGCGCAGCGCATAGGCCGCCAGGAACAGTGCGATCGACGCCAGTTGCAGATGGGCCACCGGAATCAGCAGCAGGCGCAGGTGCAGCAGATGGCCCGCCACCGCCAGCGACAACAGCAAGCCGCCGAGGACAAGGGCACCGCTGCCGACGGAGAGGCGCATCCAGGCGAGCGTGCCGAGCAGCAGCGTCAGCGCCAGCAGGCCCCAGCGCCCCGCTGCCGGGGCTTCGTCGAGAAAACGGCCGGCGAGCAGCGCCTCGACCGACTGCGCCTGGATCTCCGGTCCGCGCATCCAGCGGGTCTGGAACAGGCCGTGGCCGTAGGGGGTCATGTGCACGTCGTTCGATCCGCCGTAGGCGACGCCGATGATGACGATCTTTCCGCGCAGCGCACGCACCTCGGGATCGTTCTCCGCATCGGCGGCGAGCAGCCGGCGCATGGCAATCCGCGGCACCGTGTCCGGCGGCCCGGACCACGCCAGGGGCCAGCGCCCGCTGCTCCGGGTCAGCGTCCGCTCGCCGAAGCGCCAGGCTGCGGCATCGACCGCCTGCTGGCTGCCGTGCAGCGCCAGCAGCAGCGAAAACGGCAGCAGGCGCAGGCTGTCGCCGGTCGCCGCGGCAGCGCCCGGCGGTTGTGCCGTCATGTGGCGGAGCGTTCCGTCGCCGTCCGTCACCAGGTCGGTGGCGCCGACATGGCGCGGGATGTCGAAGCCGGGGAGGACCGCCAGATAGTCCGCGGTCGGCAGGATCGGCTCGGCGCCGGTCTGCATGCCGCCGAGCACGACGCGGCCGGTGGCCAGCTCCTGGCGGAAGCTGCGGTCGAAGCTTCGCGTGGCCTGGCTGCCCTTGCCGGCGACCTTGGCAAACCATTGCTCGGGGCTGACGCTGAACAGGAAATCCATTCCCACCAGGCGGGCGTCGACCGCGCGCAGCACCTGCAGCGCGCGTGCGAAATGGGGCGTCCAGAACACCAGCGGGTCGTCCGGGTGGAGCGCCAGCGATTCGTCGTCCAGTTCGACGAGGGCGACGTGCTCGACCGTCGCCCGTTTTCCCGACAGGCGGAACGACAGGTCGCTGTAGGCCGTCTCCAGGACCTGCACCCAGCCGGCACGGAACAGCGCCTCGGCCAGGAGCGCGATGAGCAGGCACAGGCCGGCCATCCAGAGCCGCTGTCGTTTGTGTCGCAGGTCGGGCATGGGCTTTCGCGCGTCATGAAAGAAAGCATTCTAGAACCAACCGGCATCCGCCGTGGCGTGCATTCGCCGAGCCCGCCGGCGATGCGCAAGACGGTGCATGCCGGCGCGCCGCCTCTGGCATAATAGCCCGCGACATGAATACCACCGGTTGGCAATGAATTTCGACGATCTGGCCCTGGGCTGGCGCGAGGCGCTGCTGGGCGTTATCGCGCTGCTCGTGGTTTATGTCGCCGTCGTTTTCCATCGCTTGCGGCGACTGCGGCGGACGGTTGCGGCGGCGATTCCGCCGGTGCCCGCCGACGCGGCTCCGGCGACCGAGCCGCCGGCTGCCGAATACGTCGAACCGGATTTCCCCTGGAACGAGCCGCCCGACACGCCGGGCGAAGATGCCCGCCTGGCGGCCATCGATGGCGAGCTGAGCAGCCTGCGCAACGAAGTCTCCGCATTGCGCGGCGAACTGGCGGCGTTGCGCGAGGACGTCCGGCTGGAGATCGCGCGCGTCCATGAGCGCGTGCAAGCGGCGCAGCACGTTGCGCCGATCTACGGCGACGCCATGCAGATGGCGCTGGCCGGCCACGACGCGGCGTCGATCGCCGAGCGTTGCGGGGTGGCGCGCGCCGAAGCCGAACTGGTCGTCGCCCTGATCCGCAACCAGGAAGGCGACGATGCCGCCGAATCGATGATGAAGGAGCGCTAGGCCGCGATGAGCGAAAACCCGCAAGCCATCGGCAACGAGGATGACATCAAGCGCAAGCTGATGCGCCGGGTCGCCTTTGCCGCTGTCCTGATCGCCGCGCTGCTCGGTGCGCTCGCCTTCATCGACTACCTCGGCCAGCCGGCGGAGGACACGGTGAGTTCCGGGCCGACCTTCACGGCGCCGGTGCCGGTGGCGAAAAAGGAAGTGTCGCAGCCGGTGAAGCCGGCCGAGCCGGAGCCGCTGCCGCCAGCCAGTCCCCCGGTCGCGGAGACCTCGGCCGCAGCGCCGGTGCCGGCGCCTGCCGCCGATCTGCCGGTCCGTCCCGAGGTCGCCGCCCAGCCGGCGCTGCCGCGTGCGGAATCCCGGGCAGAGCCGCGTTCCACCGGGCCGGCTGCGGCGCGCGCCGTGCGCCCGCCGGAGCCGGCGACGCCGGCCGAAGGCAGCGCCGCGGCCTCGTCGCCCGCCTCGCCCTCACCGCAATTCACGCCGCCGCCCCAGCCCGCCGCAGCGCCGGCAGCGACGGCAGGGCCTCCTGTACCTCCCGCTCCGCCGCGCCTGTTCTCCGGCTATGCCGTGCAGGCCGGGGTCTTTTCCGACGCCCAGCACGCCGAAGAACTGCGCGCCAAGCTGACGCTCAACGGCATCCCCTCGACGCTGGAAGCCCGTGTCCAGGTCGGGCCGTTCAAAACACGCGAGGAAGCCGAAGCGGCGCGGCAGAAACTGAAGACGCTCGGCGTCGACGGCATCCTGCTGCCGCCCAGGGGCGCCAGGCGCTAAATTCCGCTGCGGCGCCGGGCGGCTGCGGCAAGTCCCGGTCAGCCGTCGCTGTCGGGGGGCGCCAGCGCTTTCCTGATCCGCCGGGCGAACACCGTCATCTCCTTCGCCGCCTGCACGTCGCCCCTGGCGTCGGCGACCGCGATCCCGGCTTCGTAGGCGGCGAGCGCCCCGGCGGCATCGCCGGCGTCGCTCAGCGCCTTGCCGAGCAGTTTCCACGCGGCGGAAAAATGCGGGTCGCGGTCGACGGCTTCGCGGAAACGCTGCACGGCGGCCGCCGCGTCGCCCGCCTTGAGCAGCTCATTGCCGAGCGAATAGCGCAGCAGCGCGTTGTCGCGCGGGCCGCCGAGCAGCTTTTCCAGATTGGCGATGATTGCGGCACTCATTTAACATCTCCGTCTTTCAGTGGTCACCAGACAAGGGACAGCATTATGGCAAAAACGATCATTTCCACCGCCGGCGCGCCGGCGGCCATCGGCACCTACTCGCAGGCGGTCAAGGCCGGCGACACCGTGTACCTGTCGGGCCAGATCGGCCTCGATCCGGCCAGCGGCCAACTGGTCGACGGCATCGACGCACAGATCGTGCGCGTCTTCGACAACCTGAAGGCGGTCGCCGAAGCCGCCGGCGGCTCGCTCGCCGACGTCGTCAAGCTGAACGTCTTCCTCACCGACCTCGGCAACTTCGCCAAGGTCAACGAAACTATGGCCCAGTACTTCCAGCAGCCGTATCCGGCGCGCGCCGCGGTCGGCGTCGCCTCGCTGCCGCGCGGCGCGCTGGTCGAGGCCGACGCGGTGATGGTGCTCGGCGGCTGATCGTTTGACTCGCGGCGTGAGCGGCGGGATCAGGGCGGCGCCGGCGCTGGCGGAGAAACTCCGCAAGCTCGGCCTGCACCGTCCGGACGATCTCGTCCTCCACCTGCCGCTGCGCTACGAGGACGAGACACGCTGCTTCACCGTCGCCGAGGCGCCGTGGGGCGAGCCGGTACAGGTCGAGGCGCGCGTCGTCGACGTCGCGGTGCAGTTCCGGCCGCGCCGGCAACTGGTCGCGCGTGTCCGTGACGAAGCTGGCGACGAGCTCACGCTGCGCTTCCTCAATTTCTACGGCAGCCAGACCAAGCAGCTCGAAGGCGCGCGCGACAACGCGCGGCCGCTGCGCCTGTTCGGCGAAGTCCGCTCGGGTTTCCTCGGCCCGGAGATGGTGCATCCGCGCTACCGCGTCGTCGACGCCGAGGCGCCGCTGCCGGACGCGCTGACGCCGGTTTACCCGACCACCGCCGGCGTTTCGCAGACGGCGCTCAGGAAGCTGATCGGCATCGCGCTGGCCGAGGCCGACCTCGGCGAGCTGTTTGCCCCGCTCGATCCGGCCTGGCTGTCCCACCACGGCATGGCCGGCTTTGCCGACGCCGTGCATTACCTGCACCATCCGCCGCCGGGGGCGCCGCTCGGCGCGCTGCAGTCGCGCGAACATGCGGCGTGGCGACGGATCAAGTTCGACGAGGCACTGGCGCAGCAGCTCTCCCTGCGCCGCGCTTTCCTCGCCCGCCGCGAGCGCGGCTCGCCGCGGCTCGCCGCGTCCGGCGCAGGTGAAACCCTCGGCCGGCAATTGCTCGCGCGGCTGCCGTTCGCGCTGACCGGCGCGCAGCAGCGCGTCGTCGCCGAGATCGAGCACGATCTGGCGCAGCCGCATCCGATGCAGCGCCTCCTGCAGGGCGACGTCGGCAGCGGCAAGACGATCGTCGCCGCGCTCGCCGCCTGCCGCGCGATCGAGGCCGGCTGGCAGGCGGCCTTCATGGCGCCGACCGAGATCCTCGCCGAGCAGCACTACCTCAAGCTGAAGGCCTGGCTGGAGCCGCTCGGCGTGCGCGTCGCCTGGCTCTCCGGCAGCCTGAAGGCGGCGGCGAAACGGGCGATGCAGGCCGAGGCCGCCGCCGGCGCGCAACTGGTGGTCGGCACCCATGCGCTGATCCAGGAGGCCGTCGACTTCGCGAAGCTCGGGCTGGCGATCGTCGACGAACAGCACCGCTTCGGCGTGCAGCAGCGCCTGGCGCTGCGCAAGAAAGGCGGCGACGCGGCTTCCGGCGCCATCCCGCACCAGCTGATGATGTCGGCGACGCCGATCCCGCGCACGCTGGCGATGAGCTACTACGCCGACCTCGACGTCTCGGTGCTCGACGAGCTGCCGCCGGGGCGGACGCCGGTGAAGACCAAGCTGATCGGCGACGCCCGCCGCGACCAGGTGATCGCCGCCGTGCAGGCGGCGGTGGCCGAAGGCCGGCAGGCCTACTGGGTGTGCCCGCTGATCGAGGAGTCGGAGAAGCTGCAGCTGCAGACCGCGCTGGAGACGCATGCGGTGCTCTCCGAAGAGCTGGAAGGATTGCGCGTCGGCCTGGTGCACGGCCGCCTGAAGGCCGACGAGAAGGTGGCGACGATGGCCGCCTTCGCCGCCGGCGAGATCGATGTGCTGGTCGCCACCACCGTCATCGAGGTCGGCGTCGACGTGCCCAACGCCAGCCTGATGGTGATCGAGCACGCCGAGCGCTTCGGCCTGTCGCAGCTGCACCAGCTGCGCGGCCGCGTCGGCCGCGGTGCGCACGAGTCGGTATGCGTGCTGCTCTACGCCGGGCCGCTGTCGCAGACGGCACGGGAGCGGCTGAAGATCATCTTCGAGAACACCGACGGCTTCGAGATCGCCCGCCAGGACCTGCACCTGCGCGGCCCCGGCGAGTTCGTCGGCAGCCGGCAGAGCGGCGTGCCGCTGCTGCGCTACGCCGACCTCGAAGCCGACGCCGACCTCGTCGAACTTGCCCATGGCATGGCCGAGCGCCTGCTGTGCGACAATCCGGCGGGCGTCGCGCGCCACCTCGAACGCTGGCTGGGGTCGCGCGAGGAGCTGCTGAAGGCATAGGCAGCCGATACCTTCCGTCCGCGGCTGGCGCGCCTGTCGAGCGGGCGCTAGCCTGCGCTGCGACGAGTACCCAACGACAAAGAACAACGACACGCGGAGACCACAGCGATGAGCAACCAGTTCGGCCTGCTGCAGACGCAGCGCTTCCGGCCCTTCTTCTTTACCCAGTTCCTCGGCGCCTTCAACGACAACCTGTTCAAGAACGCGCTGGTCGTCCTGCTCACCTTCCAGTCGGCGCAATGGACGACGATCCGGCCGGAGATCCTCGCCAACCTCGCCGCCGGCATCTTCATCCTGCCCTTCTTCCTGTTCTCGGCAACCGCCGGCCAGCTCGCCGACAAGTACGACAAGGCGCGGCTGGCGCGGCTGGTGAAGGTGCTGGAGATGGGCATCATGGCGGTCGCCGGCGCCGGTTTCGCGCTGCACAGCCTGGAACTGCTGCTCGGTGCGCTGTTCCTGCTCGGCCTGCACTCGACGCTGTTCGGCCCGGTCAAGTACGCGATCCTGCCGCAGCACCTGAAGGAGGAGGAGCTGGTCGGCGGCAACGCGCTGGTCGAGGCCGGCACCTTCGTCGCCATCCTGATCGGCACGCTGGCCGGCGGGCTGCTCGCCGGTGCCGGGCTCGATCCGCTGTGGGTGGCCGGCGCCGGCTTCCTGGTCGCCGCACTCGGCTACCTCACCAGCCGCGGCATCCCGACGGCGCCGGCGCCGGTGCCGTCGCTCAAGGTCAATCCCAATCCGCTGACCGAGACCTGGCGCAACATCGGCTTCGCCCGCGAGAACCGCACGGTGTTCCTGTCGATCCTCGGCATCTCCTGGTTCTGGCTCTACGGCGCGCTGTTCCTCGCGCAGTTCCCGGCCTTCGCCAAGAACGTGCTCGGCGGCGGCGAGTCGGCGGTGACGCTGCTGCTGGCCACCTTCACCGTCGGCATCGGCGTCGGTTCGCTGCTCTGCGAGCGCCTTTCCGCGCGTCACGTCGAACTCGGCCTGGTGCCCTTCGGCTCGATCGGTCTGACCGCGTTCGGCCTCGACCTCGCCTTCGCCGCGATGTCGATGGCACCGGGGGCGACGACCGCCGGCCTCGGTGAACTGCTGGCGCAGGCGCGGGTCTGGCGCATCCTCGCCGACCTGGTGCTGCTCGGCGTCTTCGGCGGCTTCTTCATCGTGCCGCTGTACGCGCTGGTGCAGCTGCGCAGCGCACCGGAGCAGCGCGCCCGCATCATCGCCGCCAACAACATCCTCAACGCGCTGTTCATGGTCGTCGGCGCGCTCGGCGCCGCCGCCTTGCTCGGTGCCGGGCTGTCGATCCCGGCGCTGTTCGCCGTCGCCGCCGTCTGCAACGCGGCGGTCGCGCTCTACATCTATGGCCTGGTGCCGGAGTTCCTGCTGCGCTTCCTCGCCTGGCTGCTGATCCATACCTTCTACCGGGTGCAGAAGCGCGGCATCGAGCACCTGCCGCACGAGGGGGCGGCGCTGGTCGTCTGCAACCACGTCAGCTTCGTCGATCCGGTGATCCTGATGGCGGTGTCGCCGCGGCCGATCCGCTTCGTCATGGACCACCGCATCTTCAAGACGCCGATCATTTCGTTCATCTTCCGCCACAGCCGCGCGATCCCGATCGCGCCGGCGAAGGAAGACCCGGAAATGATGGAGCGCGCCTTCGCCGAAGTGGCGAAAGCGCTCGACGCGGGCGAACTGGTCGGCATCTTCCCCGAAGGGCGGATCACCGACAACGGCGAGCTTTACCCGTTCCGCCCCGGCGTCACGCGCATCCTCGAAGGCCACCCGGTGCCGGTGATCCCGCTCGCGCTGCAGGGGCTGTGGGGCAGCTTCTTCTCCCGGAAGGACGGACCGGCGATGAGCCGGCCGTTCCGCCGCGGCCTGCTGTCGCGGATCGCCGTCGCCGGCGCGCCGCCGGTGCCGGCCGCGGAAGCAACGCCGGCGCGGCTGCAGGCGATCGTCGAGGAACTGCGCGGCGACTGGAAATAGGGGATAGGGATTCCGCCGGGCTGACGGTAAACTGCCGGCCACCATGCATTCCGCGCTGCTTTCCCTGTTGTTGCTGCTCTCGCTGGCGGTCGTCGCCGTCTTCCTGACGCGGCGCTTCCGCCTGCCGTCGATCCTCGCCTATCTGGCGATCGGCATCGCCCTCGGCCCGCACGGCGCGCGCGTGCTCGCCGAGGACCATTCGGTCAGCACCTTCGCCGAGTTCGGCGTGGTCTTCCTGATGTTCTCGATCGGCCTCGAATTCAGCCTGCAGCGGCTGAAGGCGATGCGCTCGCTGGTGCTCGGTTTCGGCAGCACGCAGATGCTGCTCACCGCCGCCTGCACGGCGCTGGTCACCTGGTTCGGCTACGGGCAGGGCTGGCGCAGCGGGTTGGCCGTCGGCCTCGCCGTCGGCATGTCGTCCACCGCGATCGTCGCCAAGATGCTGTCCGAGCGCCTCGACCTGCATTCGCGCTCCGGCCGGCAGACGATGAGCGTGCTGCTCTTCCAGGATCTGGCCGTGGTTCCCTGCCTGATCCTGCTGCCGGCGCTCGCCGATCCGGCCGGCAACCTCGCCGCCGCGCTCGGGCTGGCCACGCTGCAGGCGGCGGTCGTGCTCGGCGTGCTGATCTGGGCCGGGCAGCAGGCGATGCGCCGGGTGTACGACGTCGCCACGCGGCACCGCTCGGATGAGCTGTTCATGCTGGTCACGCTGTGGGTGGTCGTCGGGCTGGCCTACGCCACTGGCGCTGCCGGGCTGTCGCTGGCGCTCGGCGCCTTCGTCGGCGGCATGCTGATCTCGGAGACGATCTACCGGCACCAGGTCGAGGCCGACATCCGGCCGTTCCGCGACATCCTGCTCGGCCTGTTCTTCGTCACCGTCGGCATGCAGCTCGACCTCGGCTTCGTCATCGGCAGTGTCGACCGGCTGCTGCTCGCCGTGCTGCTGCTGGTCGCCGGCAAGGGGCTGATCGTGCTGCTGGTCGCGCTGGCCGCGAAGAGCCGGCTCGACGTGGCGCTGCGTACCGCGGCGCAGCTGGCGCAGGCCGGCGAGTTCGGCCTGGTGCTGATCGACCAGGCGTTCAGCCTCAAGCTGATCGGCGCCGACGTCTTCCAGGTGACGCTGTCGGCGATGCTGATCTCGATGTTCCTCGCCCCCTTCCTGATCGAGCGCGTCGCTGCGCTGACCGGGCAGATGGCGCAGGGCGACTGGGCGCACAAGGCGAAGGTGATCCACGACATCGCCGTCGGCGGCTTCGGGCTGGAGAAGCACGTGATCCTTTGCGGCTACGGCCGCACCGGCCGGCAGATCGGCGAGTTCCTCGGCGGCGAGCAGATTCCCTTCCTCGCCCTCGACGTCGATGCGCAGCAGACGCGTCGCGCTGTTCCGGCGTCGGGCAAGGTCGTCTTCGGCAACCCGGACCGGCCGGAGGTGCTCAAGGCCGCCGGGCTGGAGCGGGCGCGCGCGGTGGTGATCGCCTTCCTCGACGTGCCTGCCGCGGAACGCGTGCTGCGGCTGGTGCGCCAGGTGCGGCCGGACATCCCGGTGATCATCCGCGCTCCCGACGACACCGCGGTTGCCCGGCTGAAGCGGGCCGGCGCCACCGAGGTCATCCCGGAAGTGCTCGAAGGCAGCCTGATGGTCGCCGCCGAGACGCTGGTCAACCTCGGCGTGCCGGTCGAGCGCGCGATCGGCCAGGTGCGCGCGGTGCGTGCCGAGCGTTATTCGTCGCTGCGCGATTTCTATCGCGACGGCGGCGCTCAGTAGTCGGCCGCGGCTGCCCGCCGGCTCACGGATGCCTTGGCAGCCTGTCGGACTTAAAGGAAATCGGCTGCAAAACGAGGGATGCCGGTCCATATTTCCGCGGCTTTCGGCGCGAATAGAACGACTATTCGCTTGAAACCCGCGAAAATCTGTCCTCGGCCCCCTCATTTTTCGCTTCGATTCTTCAAGTCCGACAGGCTGCTAGAATTCAGCCCCATGGAACTCCGACTCGAACAAATCAAGGAACGCCTCGACCTCTACGAGAAGCTGATGCGATTGGACAAGCCGATCGGCATCCTGCTGCTGCTGTGGCCGACGCTGTGGGGGCTGTGGCTGTCCGCCGGCGGCCGGCCGCACTGGCTGGTGGCGTGGATCTTCATCCTCGGCACGGTGCTGATGCGCTCGGCCGGCTGCGTCATCAACGACTTCGCCGACCGCGACTTCGACCCGCACGTCGAACGCACGAAGAACCGGCCGCTGGCGGCGCGCAAGGTGTCGACGAAGGAGGCGATGGTCCTTTTCGCGGCGCTGGTCGTCTGCTCCTTCCTGCTCATCCTGCCGCTGCAGAACTGGCTGGTGGTTGGACTGTCGGTGCCGGCGCTGTTCCTCGCCGCGTCCTACCCGTTCACGAAGCGCTTCTTCGCGATACCGCAGGCCTACCTCGGCATTGCCTTCGGTTTCGGCATCCCGATGGTCTATGCCGCGAATACCGGCGCGGTGCCGCTGGTGGCCTGGCTGCTGCTGCTGGCCAACGTCTTCTGGGCGATCGCCTACGACACCGAGTACGCGATGGTCGACCGCGAGGACGACCTGAAGATCGGCATCAAGACCTCGGCGATCACCTTCGGTCGCCACGACGTGGCGGCGGTGATGGCCTGCTACGCGATCACGCTGGCGCTGCTGGCGCTGATCGGCTACGGCCTGCTGCTCGGCCTTGCCTACTACGCCGGACTGGCGGTCGCCGCCGGCATCGCCGGCTACCACTACACGCTGATCCGCACCCGCGAGCCGGCGAAATGCTTCAAGGCCTTCCTGCACAACAACTGGTTCGGGCTGGCGGTGTTCGCCGGGCTCGTCGCCGACTTCCTGATTGCCGGCTGACGCCGTGAGGCCGGCGCTCGCCGCGCCGGGGTCGCCCCCGTTCAGCGCGCCAGCGGCAGCGTGACGCGGAAAGTCGTGCCGGCGCCGGGCGTGCTGTGGACCTCGATGCGCCCGCCGTGTTCGGAAACGATGCCGAAGCAGCTGGCCAGTCCCATCCCCTTGCCGGAACCGACCGGCCGCGTCGTGAAGAAGGGGTCGAAGATGTGCGGCAGGTGTTCGGCGGCGATGCCGCAGCCGGTGTCGCTCACCTCCACCCACAGCGCGCCGCCGTCGCCGCCGCTGCGCAAGGTGATGCTGCCGGGGCCGTCGCCGATCGCCTGCACGGCGTTGGTCAGCAGCGCCAGGAAGACCTGGTTGAGCTGCAGCGGCCGGCAGCGCAGCGGCGGCAGTTCGGCGTAGCAGCGCCGCAGCTCGACGCCGGCCGGCAGCTGGCCGGCGATCAGGTGGGCGGCGCTGTCGAGGCAGCGGTGGAGGTCCTCCTCGCTCCACTCGGCAGCGCCCTCGCGCGCGAATTCGCGCAGGTCGCCGACGATCTGGCGCACGCGGTCGAGTCCCTGGCGGCACTCGTCGAGCAGCAGCAGCGCGTCGTCGCGCAGGAAATCGAGGTCGGCGGTGCGCAACAGCGCGGCGGCCCGCTCGCGCCAGGGCGCCTCGGTGCCGTCGGCCGGCTGCGCGGCGAGGTGGTCGGCAAGGTGTTCGGCAATTTCCAGCAGCGTCGTCAGGTAGTTGCCCAGCGTGCCGAGGTTGGAGCGGACGAAGCCGAGCGGGTTGTTGATCTCGTGCGCGATGCCGGCGGCCAGCTGGCCGAGCGAGGCCAGTCGCTGCGCCTGCTGCAGTTCGCTTTCCAGCATCCGGGTCGCGCTGATGTCGGAAGCGATGCCGAAATAGCCGAGGAAATTTCCCGCCGCGTCGAAGCGCGGCAGGCCGCTGACGCGGAACCAGATGATGCGTCCGTCCGGCCGCCGGCTGGCGTATTCGAAGTTGCGGAACGGCCGGTGCGCCTCGGTCTCGCGCCGGTGCGCCGCCCAGTCGACATCGCCGAGCTGTTCGCGGCCCAGCCCCTGCCAACGCGTCTTGCCGAGTGCGCTGGCGGTCGGTACGCCGGTGATTTCCTCGAATTCGCGCGAGAAGTAGGTGAAGCGGAGTTCGGCGTCCTGTTCCCAGTACCAGTCCGACGAAATCTCGGCGTAGTCGCGGTAGCGCTGCGCGCTCTCGGCAAGCGATTGCAGACGCTCGGCGCCGACCAGCAGGCCGGCGTAGCCGTCGCCGTCGGTCGCCGTCGCGCGCAGGCTGAACCAGCGCCAGGTGCCGTCCGCTCCGCGCAGGCGGACGAGGACCTCGTCGCCGGCCGGCGGCGCGCGGAAGTGCGGCCGATCCTCGGGGTGGATCGCCGCCGCCAGCGCCGCGCCGTCGCCGGCGGCGAGGCCGAGCCCGGCGAGCAGGCCGCCGTGCGGCGCCGTCAGCGTCGGTTCGTCGGACGTCTGTCGGGCAAGGAAGGCGATCAGCGGCAGTTGCTGAAGGTCGTGGGGGGACTCCATCGCGGCTCCGCAGAAGACGAGCGCTCACTATATTTCGGCGCCGCCCTTTTGCCCAGCCGGCGGCCGGAGCCTGTTCGCGGTCTCGTGTCGCCGCAGACAATCCGCGATAATGCCGGCTTCCCCTTGCCCGAAGGCTGCCATGCGTTACCACGACCTGCGCGATTTCATTGGCCAACTGGAGAAGCTCGGCGAGCTGAAACGGGTGGCCGTCGAGGTCGATCCGAAGCTGGAGATGACCGAGATCTGCGACCGCGTGCTGCGTGCCGGCGGCCCGGCGATCCTCTTCGAGAAGGTCAAGGGCCACGCCATGCCGGTGCTCGGCAACCTCTTCGGCACGCCGCGCCGGGTGGCGCTGGGCATGGGCCAGGAGAGCGTGAGCGCCTTGCGCGAGGTCGGCCGCACGCTCGCCTACCTGAAGGAACCGGAGCCGCCGAAGGGGCTGAAGGACGCCTGGGACAAGCTGCCGATGCTGAAGCAGGTGCTCTCGATGGCGCCGAAGGTGCTGTCGTCGGCGCCGTGCCAGGAGGTGGTGTGGGAGGGCCGGGACGTCGACCTGTCGCGCCTGCCGATCCAGCACTGCTGGCCGGGCGACGTGGCGCCGCTGGTGACCTGGGGGCTGACGATCACCCGCGGCCCGAACAAGCCACGGCAGAACCTCGGCATCTACCGCCAGCAGCTGCTCGGCCCGAACAAGCTGATCATGCGCTGGCTGGCGCACCGCGGCGGCGCCCTCGACTTCCGCGACCACTGCCAGAAATTCCCCGGCCAGCCGTATCCGGTCGCGGTGGCGCTCGGCGCCGACCCGGCGACCATCCTCGGCGCGGTGACGCCGGTGCCGGACACGCTGTCCGAATACCAGTTCGCCGGCCTCTTGCGCGGTTCGCGTACCGAGCTGGTGAAGTGCCTCGGGGATCTGCACAAAAAAGCGGAGCTGCAGGTGCCGGCCTCGGCCGAGATCGTCCTCGAAGGGGTGATCCATCCCGGCGAAACGGCATTGGAAGGCCCCTACGGCGACCATACCGGCTACTACAACGAGCAGGCCGAGTTCCCGGTGTTCACCGTCGAGCGCATCACCATGCGCCGCGACCCGATCTACCACAGCACCTACACCGGCAAGCCGCCGGACGAGCCGGCGATGCTCGGCGTCGCGCTGAACGAGGTGTTCGTGCCGATCCTGCAGAAGCAGTTCCCGGAGATCGTCGACTTCTACCTGCCGCCCGAGGGCTGCTCGTACCGGCTGGCGACGGTCAGCATCCGGAAGCAGTACCCCGGCCACGCCAAGCGCGTGATGTTCGGCATCTGGTCCTTCCTGCGCCAGTTCATGTACACCAAGTTCATCATCGTCGTCGACGACGACGTCGACGTGCGCGACTGGAAGGAAGTGATCTGGGCGATGACGACGCGCGTCGATGCCGCACGCGACACGCTGATCGCCGAGAACACGCCGATCGACTACCTCGACTTCGCCTCGCCGGTGGCCGGTCTCGGCAGCAAGATGGGGATCGACGCCACCAACAAGTGGCCGGGCGAGACCGATCGCGAGTGGGGGCGGACCATCGTCATGGACGAGGCGGTGAAGCGTCGCGTCGACGCGATGTGGCAGGAGCTGGGCCTATGACGCTCCGTATCGTACCGCTGCTGCTCGCCGATCCCGCGCAGGCGGCGGCCTTCCTCGACCTGCTCGACCACTACGCCCGCGATCCGATGGGCGGCGGCGACGGTCTCGGCGCGCATGCCCGGACACAGCTCGTCGACCGGCTGCAGGCCTGTCCCGGCTTCCATGGCGCACTCGCCTTCGACGGCGAGACCCCGCTCGGCCTGATCAACTGCTTCCTCGGCTTTTCGACCTTTGCCGCACAGCCGCTGCTCAACGTCCACGACCTCGTCGTGCGCGCCGAGCGGCGTGGTCAGGGCATCGGCCAGGCCTTGCTGGCCTGGGCGGAGACGCGCGCCCGCGAGCTCGGCTGCTGCAAGCTGACGCTGGAAGTGCTGGCGAACAATGAGCGGGCGATGGCCGCCTACCGGCGTGCCGGCTACGCGCCGTACGTGCTCGACCCGGCGGCCGGGCAGGCGCTGTTGCTGCAGAAGGTTTTCTAGGCGACTATTCCCGCCGTGTGCTTTTTGCGGCGGAGCCGGGTAGTCCATGACTGACGAATCCAAACTCGACGGCGCCCGTGCCTGGTGCCAGGTGATCTACGCGCTACATGCGTTGTCGGTGCTGACCGGCATCTTCGGCGCCGTCAGCGTGATCGGCGCCTTCCTGATCGGCTGGCCGTCGATCATCGCCGTCATCCTCAACTACGTGAAGCGCGGCGAGGTCGCCGGCACCTGGCTGGACAGCCATTTTCGCTGGCAGATCCGCACCTTCTGGTTCGTCGCGCTGTGGGTGCTGGTCGCCATCGTCCTCGCCTTCACCATCATCGGGCTGATCCCGGCGCTGATCGTCGTCGGCGCGGTGACGGTCTGGCTGATCTACCGCGTCGCCCGCGGCTGGCTGGCGCTGAACGCCGGCCGGCCGATTGACGCCTGAACCGTTCCCGGCATCCGGGGGGAGTGCAGCATGGAAGTGAAACCGAGGGGCGAACGTTTCTGCCTGTACGGCACTGCTGACCTGGAGGAGGTGCTCGAGCGCATGGCGGCGGAAGCCGCGGCCTTGCTGGCCGATGCCGAGAACCCGATGCTGCTCGGCATCCTGCGCCGCGGCGTGCCGCTCGCCGAGATGCTGCAGCAGCGGCTGGCGACCCGCTTCGGGCTCGACATCCCGCGCCACGGGCTGAAGCTGAAGCGCTACGGCGACGACCTGGCGCTGCTGCATCCGGACACCCAGCTCACCGAGAGCGCCGAATTCGCCGCGCTCGACGTCTCGCGCGCGACCATCCTCGTCGTCGACGACGTGCTCTACCAGGGGCACTCGCTGGCGCGCGTGCTCGGCTACCTGTCGCATCGCCGGGTGCCGGTGATCCGCGCGGCGGTGCTCGCCGACCGCTGCTGCCCGCTGCTGCCGATCACCGCCGAGATCGTCGGCGTCCGCCTGCAGGTGGCGCCGGGCGACGTCGTCGAATGCAACGTGCCGCCTTACGAGAAGGAATTCAAGATCGAGGTGTTGCGGCCGCGGCGCTGAAGGTCCCGCGGTGCGCGGCGGAATGTTTTTCCGGCGGTGACCCTCAGCGCTCCGCGACCCACTGCACCAGTGCGTCGAGCGGCGCGCTGCCGTTCTTCATGCGCGGGTCGTTGAGGAAGCCGACGACGACCCAGCGCCGGCCGCTACGGTCGAGCACGTAGCCGGCGATGGAGCGCACGCCGTCGAGGTAGCCGGTCTTCAGGTGTGCGCGGCCGGCGGCGGCGCTCTCCTGCAGCCGCTTCTTCAGCGTGCCGTCGCTGCCGGCGATCGGCAGCGAGGCGATCAGCTCCGGCATCACCGGGCTGTCCCAGGCAGCCAGCAGCAGCCGGCCGAGCCCTTCCGCGGTCAGCCGTTCCTGCTGCGAGAGGCCAGAGCCGTTGTCGAGCACGCTGCCGGCCACTCCCTTTGCCGCCAGCCACTGGCCGATGCTCGCCTGCGCCGCTTCCGGCGTCGCGGGGCGGGTCGCGGCGAGCGTCAGGAAGATCTGCCGGGCGCTGACGTTGTTGCTCCATTTGTTCACGCCGCGCAGCACCTCGGCGAGCGGCGGCGATTCGTGCGTATGGAGCAGGCGGGCGCCGGCCGGCGTCTCGCCTTCGCGCACGCGGCCGCTGAAGCGGCCGCCCAGTTCGCGCCACAGCGCGCGGAACAGCTGTTCGACCTGACGGTCGGCCGGCCACGGCGAGAGATGCAGCGTCTTCTCGCCGCACTGGCGGGAGTAGCTGCCGGCAATGCTCAGCGTGCCGCCGTCGACGCCGATCTGCAGGCGTTCGCGCCAGCCGTTGCAGGCGCTGTCGTCGAGCGTGACGCGGCCGTCGATGCGCACGCCGTCGGCCGGGTTTTCGGCGGCGACGCGCACGCGGCGCGCGGCGGCGTCCGGCAGCAGCGCGATGCGCAGGCTCTTGTGGTCGATCAGCAGCGCATCGGGGCCGGCGTTGTAGGCGCGCAGCGGCTGCTGGTCGAAGGCGGCCGGGTCGTGCGGCGGCAGGCGGAAGGCGCTGCGGTCGAGGACCAGGTCGCCGTCGATCTCGCTGGTCCCGCGCATGCGCAGCTGGCGCAGGAGCTGCGAGAAGCGTTCGAGGTCGAGGCCGGGGTCGCCGCTGCCGCGCAGGTAGAGGTTGCCGCCGAGCGTGCCGTCGCGCCCCTCGCCGGCGTCGGTGAGCACCTCGGTCTTCCAGGTGTAGGCCGGGCCGAGCAGCTCCAGCGCGGCGTAGGTGGTGACCAGCTTCATCACCGAGGCCGGATTCATCGGTTTGGCGGCGTTGTGCGCGACGAGCGGCCGGCCGGCGTCGACGCGCTGCACGAAGAAGGCGGCATGGGCCGGCGGCACGCCGCCGTCGCGCAGCGCCTCGCGCAGCGGGGCGGGCAGCGGGGCCGACGGCGTCGCCGGCGGCGCCGCAAGGGCGCTCGCGGCGGCGACGAGGAGCACGAGCGGGGCGGCGAGCGCGGCCGTGCCGCGCAGCGTAAAAAATGACATTGGGTAGGTGGGCCGGCAGTGATTTGGTACTATTGTCGCACTTCCCGCCCGCCACGAAATTTCACGGAACCCGGCCGCATGCAAGAAAAACGTCGCCATCAGCGCATCAGCTTCGACGAAGCCTTGCCGATGAAACTCGGCCATCGCGGCGAGCGAGCGGTCGGCGCGCTGGAAAACCTGTCGCTCGGCGGTCTGATGTTCCGCACCCGGCTGTCGCTGTCGGTCGGCGAGACCATCGGTTGCGAATTCCGCGTCTTCGAATCGCCGCTGATCGACCTGCCGGCAGTGGTCGTCAGCCGGGTCGGCGAGGGCCTCTACGGCGCCCGCTTCCAGGTCGGGCCGATGAGCCAGCATCTGATCGAGGATGCGATCAACGGCGCCATCCGCAAGGGCAAGGCGAGTATTCTCTCCATCCACAACCTGCCCGGCGGCAAGGTCCTGCGCGTCAGCGGCGCGCTGACCGCGATCAACCGCAACGACTTCATGCACGGCGTCGAGCGGGTCGGCGTCGCCGAGATCGATCTTTCCGGGGTGACGCTGATCGACAGCGAGGGCGTGTCGATGTGCGCGCTGGCCGTGTCGCGCTACGGCGTTCGCGCCGAGCGGCGCTCGCCCTGCGTCGAGGCGGTCTGGCGGCAATAGGCGCCCCTGTCGGCGCGGTCGCCGCAGCTGTTACTGTCTTCCCTTCTTCGTTTTCCAGGATTCCCCCGATCATGACTTCGCCCCCCGGCCAGCCGTTTTCCGTCGAGCAGGTCCATGCCGCCCTGCGTACCGTGGTCGACCCCGAGGCCGGCATGAACATCGTCGATCTCGGGCTGGTCTATGGCGTCGATGTCGACCCGCCGGCCGTGCGCGTGCTGTTGACGCTGACCTCGCCGACCTGCCCGATGGGCGACCTGATCCTCGACGAGGCGCGGCAGGCGATCACCGCCTGCCTGCCGGACGGCTGGACGCAGGATGTCCGCCTGGTCTGGGAGCCGCCGTGGGGGCCGCAGCGCATGAGCGACAAGGCGCGCGCCCACTTCGGCTGGAAGGGCTGAGGCATGGAGGCGCCGCAGGTGGGCGGGGGCGGCTTGCCGGTCGTCTGGCGGGTGCCGCTGCTGGTCCTCGGCATGCTCTCGCTGCTTGCCGGCGTCGCCGCCGGCCTGCTGCGCGCCGGCTGGGGCGTGCCGCTGCCGGCCGCGGCGCTTGCCGCACAGCACGGGCCGCTGATGGCGGCCGCCTTCTTCGGCACGGTGATCGGGCTGGAACGCGCTGTCGCCCTCGGCCGCGCCTGGGCTTTCCTGTCGCCGCTGGCCGCCGGCGCCGGCGGCCTGCTGCTGATCGCCGGCGGGCCGCCCGCCGCCGCGCTGCCGCTGCTCGCCGCCGGCGGCCTGCTGCTGACGCTGGCGACGCTGCGGGCGGCGCAGCGGCAACCGGCGCTGCACACCCGCATCCTGGCGCTGGCCGCCGCGCTCGCCTTCGCCGCGCCGCTGGCCTGGCTGCTCGGCCGCTGGGACGCGGCGATCGCCGGCTGGGCCGGTTTCCTGGTGCTGACGATCGCCGGCGAACGGCTCGAACTGTCGCGCTTCCTGCCGCCGTCGGCGAATGCCCGCCGGGTTTTCGTCGGCATCGTCGCCGCGTTGCTGCTCGCCGTGCTGGCGAGTACGACGGTCGACGGCAGCCTGCGCCTGTTCGGCGCCGCGCTGGTCGCGCTCGCGCTCTGGCTGCTGCGCCAGGACGTCGCCCGGCGCACCGTGCGCCAGCAGGGGCTGACCCGCTTCATCGCCGTCTGCCTGCTGTCCGGTTATTTCTGGCTGCTCGCCGGCGGCCTGCTGCTGGCGCTGCAGCCGGCCGGGCCGCTGCTGATGGATGCGGCGCTGCACGCCGTCTTCGTCGGCTTCGTGCTGGCGATGGTCTTCGGCCACGCGCCGATCATCTTCCCGGCGATCGTCCGCGTCGCGCTGCCCTACCATCCGCGCTTCTATCTGCCGCTTGCGGTGCTGCACGCCTCGCTGCTGCTGCGCGTCGGCGGCGACCTGGCCGCCATGCCGGCGCTGCGCGCCTGGGGCGCCGCCGGCAATGCGCTGTGCCTCGCGCTCTTCATCGTGACGATGGCCGCGGCCGCGATCGGCGGCAAGGCGGAAAATACCCGGAAGCCCCGCGCCTGACCGGGGGGCGCGCTTCCTCCGTGCGCCGGCCGACGGGCCCTCGTGCCATTTTGCGGCGCGCGAGGTAAGCTACGGCGCTTCAATCGCTTGGGCAAGGAAGACCCCGGAAAGGGGCTGGTTCGTGATCCGGGTTGGCCCGTGCCGGCCCGACAGACGGAGGAGGCGCTGGTGTCGGTGATTTTTGCAAAGACCCCGAAGGGGGTGTCGGAAATGGAGACGCGCAGCGGCGGCCTGACGCCCCGCGTGCGGCGGCTCCTGATCATGGTCGATGGCAAGCGCACGGTCGAGGATCTGCGCGCGATGGCGCTCGCCGATGACCTCACCCATACGCTGGGGCTGCTGGAAGAGGAGGGCTACATCCAGGTGCATCAGGCCTTGGATGTCGCTGCCGACGACAACGGTGCGCTGCCGTCGATCACCGCCTTCCGCGAACTGCCCGAGTCTCCGGACGGCAGGGAGCTCGACATGGCCCGGCACTTCATCGTCAATACGCTGAAGACCTTCTGCGGGCAGATGACCCATCTCACTATCGTCGAAGCGGCTTTTACCGCGAAGACGCATGCCGAACTGCGGGAGGTTTTCGGGCCGTGGTATCACGCCATGGTCGAGACGCGCGAGGGGCGTCGCCGGGCCGAGGAATTGCGCGAGGATCTGCTGAAGGTGATCTGAGGCGGGGCGTCAGGCCGGCGCACTGCCGTTTCCGAAAACCGTCGTAAGGGCCGGCGCAGTTCCGGCTCAGTCGGGATAGGTCAGGTCGACGCGTCGCTTCTTCTGTCGGCAGCCGGCGGTCCGGCAGGTGGGGCCGGTCTTTTCGTCGCCCATCCCGTAGTAGCGGATCTGCGTGCGGCCGACGCCCATGCTCTGCAGCATGCGGGCGACCGCAGTGGCGCGTTGATCCGTAATGGCCAGGTTGTAGGAGGTGCTGCCGAGATTGTCGGTGTGCCCGACCAGGGTGACGACCAGGCGCGGATTTTCCTTCAGGCGGACGGCATGGCGGCGCAGCTTTGCCTCGCCGGCCGGGTCGATGCGGGTGGCGCCGGCCGCGAAGAAGATGCTGTTCTCCTCGGCGACGGTCGGCGGCGGAGTTTTCGCCGCCGGTGCGGGCGTGGGGGACTCCGGCGGCAGCGGTGTCGTTGTCGGTGCCGGCTGAGGGGCAGGGGCGGGGGCTGTCGGGGCGGGCGGGGGCTCAGTGCGCGGTGGCGTGCTGCTGCAGGCGGCCAGGGTGCCGAGCAGCAGGGCGATCAGCGTGCCGGCGCCTGCCTTGTGCCGGCGGACGATGGGACTCACCGGGCAGGCCTTTCGTGCCGTCCGTCGTCATTGTTCAGCAGGTCGGCCAGCGGCATGCCGGCGAAGGCGTCGCTTCTGCCCGGGAGCTGTCGCGTCAGTTCGGATAGATTGATTTGCAATGTTTTCAGTGCGACCTCCGGCAGCCTGGACAGGGCGTCCGGCAGCAGACCTTCGGCCGGGCCGGGCAGCGTCCGCAGGGCCGTCCGGCCGCGCTCGGTGATGTAAAGGCCGATGCTGCGGCGGTCAGACTGGCCGCGCCGTTTTTCCAGCAGGTCGTCGTGGGTGAGCTTGTCGACGAGCAGGCTGCAGGTCGATTGGTGGATTCCCATGCGCTCCGCCAGCGTGCCGATCCTGATTCCTGGGCTGCGTTCGACCTCCTGCAGCGCCCATGCCTGGGCGCCGGAAATGCCGCAGCGTTCCTCGACTTCGCGGAAATATTGACGCATCGAACCGTAGATGATGCGGAATTGCTGGAGGACTTCCAGTGTCAATATGGAAGGTGGTGGATTGGTCTGGGGCATGGGGTGGTTTGCGCGCGGCAGGGCAATCAATTATATTGATGCCCAATGCAAGTGCAAGGTTTTTCCCCGGCTCGGGTGCGGGGTCTTGCCTTCGTTTCCTTGCGTTGTCCTGCTTCCGTCGTCCGCGGCGATCGTCCGCCGCCCCTCCGTCCATGTGCGACCGTCGTCGGTTTCCGTGCGGGCGGGACGATCCTCCGAGAACCAGAACCGCCACAGGAGAAGCCTCATGAGCAGACGTCCGCTGCGGATCGGTCTTTCCGCCCGAATCTACCACCCGCCGGCCGGCGCCACCGGCCTGCAGTCGAAGTCGCTGCAATACCTCGAACAGTCGGTCGCGCACTGGGTCATGTCGCGCGAGGTGATGGTCTTCATGATCCCCGCGGTCAGCGGCGACGGCATCGTCCATCGCAGCAGCATCCGCATCGCCGACTACCCGCAATACCTCGACGGCCTGGTGCTGCAGGGCGGCGCCGACATCGCGCCGCAATGCTACGGCGAGGAGCCGCTGCACGAGGCCTGGTCCGGCGACCGCCTGCGCGACGCCTACGAGATGGAGCTGCTGCACGAGTTCATGGAGGCGGGCAAGCCGGTGCTCGGCATCTGCCGCGGCGCGCAGTTGATCAACGTCGCGCTGGGCGGCACGCTCTACCAGGACATCGCGACACAGGTCGAAGGCGCCGCCGTGCATCTGCACGAGGACTACGACCGCCATTCGCACGAGATCGTCTGGGACGACGCGTCCGGCTTCGCCAAGCTCTATCCGGAGTTGCGTCGCGGCGGCACGGTCTCGATCCACCATCAGGCGATCCGCACGCTCGGCAAGGGGCTGCAGATCGAGGCGCGGGGTGCCGACGACGGGCTGGTCGAGGCCGTCCGCCTGGAAGGCCGCCCGTACGTGCTCGGCCTGCAGTGGCACCCCGAGTTCCATCCGCCGGGGGCGCCGGCGCTGCTCGACTGCACGCCGATCCTCGACGAATTCCTGGGCGCGGCGCGGGGCCGGCGATGGTAGGCGCGGCCCTTTCGCTGCCGATGGCCGGCGCCCTGGACAATCTCCAGCGCCTGCTGCAGTTGCCGCGCCGCTTCTGGGAACAGGCACAGGAGGAGCTGTTCTTCCTGCCACCCTTCCCCGAGCAGATCGATTCGCTGGCGCTGTTCAGCCTGCTGCTGGTCAGCGGGCTGCTGATCGGCGAATCGCTGCACGTCCGCCTGCGCTGGCCGCGGCTGATCGGCTACGTGCTCGCCGGCACGCTGTTCGGTCCGTCGCTGCTCGGCTGGATCAGCATCGAGGCGCTCGGCCAGGTACGGCCGATCGCCGATGCCGCGCTCGGCCTCCTGCTGCTCGAAGCCGGCCGCCGGCTCGACCTGCGCTGGCTGGCGAGCAACCCGGCGCTGCTGCGCGGCGCGCTCGCCGACATCGTGCTCTCCTTCTTCTTCATCTACTTCTTCGCCACCGCGGTGGTCGGCATGGTGCCGGCCTGGGCCGCCGCCACCGCGGCGGTGACGATGGCCTCGGCGCCGGCGGTGGTGCTGCTGACGGTCGAGGAGGCGAAGGCGCAGGGGCAGGTCACCGAGCGCATCATCCTCTATGCCTCGCTCGGCTCGGCGGCGTCCTTCGTCCTCTTCGCGGTCGTCCTCGGCGTCGTGCACACCGAGCTGTCGCACGACTGGCTCAACGCCGTCGTGCATCCGCTGTGGGTGGTCGCCGGCGGCGGGCTGATCGCCTGGCTGGTGTCGCGCTTCGCGCTGGCGGTCGCCGGCCGGCTGCCGAAACGCTCGCTGGCGCAGGTCTTCATCCTCGTCGCCAGCGCGCTGTTCGCCGTCGGCCTGGCGCGCATGCTGGCGGTGCCGGTGTTCCTGACGCTGTTCCTGATGGGGGTGCTGCTGGCCTTCCGCGACCAGCAGCAAGTGCTGAAATACACCGAACTGCCGGAAGTGCACTGGCTGCTGGCGATCATCCTCTTCGTCGTCATCGGCGCCACGCTGCCCTGGCGCGAATTCACCTGGCTGACCGGGCTCTATGCGCTCGGCCTGCTCGGCGCGCGCGCGCTGGCCAAGGTCGCCGCGCTCTACTGGTCGGGCGGCGAACTGGCGCCGGCGAAGCGCCTGCTGGTCGGCGTCGGCATCCAGCCGCTGTCGGCGACGGCGGTGTTCATGGCCTACGAGGTCGCCGGGCTGTATCCGGCGGTCAGCCGCACGGCGCTGCTGCTGCCGCTGTTCGCCGCGGCGATCATGGAAATCGCCGGGCCGGCATTGTGCCGCCTGGCGCTGGTTCGCGCCGGCGAGACCGACGGCGCGCGCACCGAGACGGGGGGCAAGCAATGAGCGGACGACTGGGCGATTTCACCCATAGCGAAGCGCTGACGCTGGGCGTCGAGCTCGAACTGCAGCTCGTCTCGCGCCGCGACTACGACCTCACGCGCGGCGCCACCGACCTGCTCGGCGCGCTCGACTACGACGGCCATTTCGGCGAGATCAAGCTGGAGATCACCGAGAGCATGATCGAGGTCAGCACGATGCCGCAGGCGCGCATCGCCGGCATCGCCACCGACCTGCGCGGGCTGCGCGACACGCTGGTGCGCCACTGCGCGAAGAACAACATCGCCATCTGCGGCGGCGGCACGCACCCCTTCCACCACTGGGCCGACCGCCGCATCTGTCCGGGCGAGCGCTTCGACCAGATCTACCAGCGCTACGGCTATCTCGCCAAGCAGTTCACGGTGTTCGGCCAGCACGTCCACGTCGGCTGCACCTCGGCCGACGACGCGATCTGGCTGACGCAGGCGCTGGCCGAGCACGTGCCGACCTTCATCGCGCTGTCGGCGGCGTCGCCCTTCGTCGACGGCGTCGACACCTTCTTCCAGTCGGCGCGGCTGAACGCGGTCTCGGCCTTCCCGCTCAGCGGCCAGTGCCCGCCGCTCGGCAGCTGGCTGGAGTTCGTCGCCCACTTCGACTTCCTGTACGACTGCGGCATCGTGCGCAGCATCAAGGACCTGTACTGGGACGTGCGGCCGAAGCCGGAATACGGCACGGTCGAGATCCGCGTCTGCGACACGCCGCTCGACGTGAATACGGCGACCGCGCTGGCGGCGCTGGCGCAGGCGCTCTGCCGCTACCTGCTGCGCACCCGCCCCTTGCTGCACGCCGAGCGCTGGCAGCACGTCGCCCGCTACAACAAGTTCCAGGCTTGCCGCTACGGCATGGAGGCGATGCTTTCCGATCCGGTCCGGCGCTGCCAGGAGCCGCTGCGCGAACGCATGCTGGCGCTGTTCGATGCGCTCGCCGAGGATGCCCGTGAGCTGGATTCCACCGCCTGGCTCGACGCGCTGCGCGCCGTGGCGACCGAGGGCGAGGGCGGCGCCGTCTGGCTGCGCGCCTGGCAGGCGGCGCATGGCAACCTGAACGACGTGGTGCGCGAGGCGGCCGAGCGGTGGATGCAAGGCGATGCCGCCGCCGCTTGACCACGCGTCGAGCGCTCACCCCGGCACTCATGCCGGGGTGAGCGAGACGAAGGCACCACCAGGGCGCGCACCGCGCGCCCGCTCTGTATAGTGGGAAGCCCCGGACCTTCAGGTCGGGGAACTTCACCGACGACGAAATCCATGGACCCACTGACCCACGCCCTGCTCGGGGCGACTGCGGCACAAGCCGCGTTCGGCCCGCGCCTCGGGCGCCATGCCTGGCTGCTCGGCGCCGTCGGCGGCGTGCTGCCCGACGCCGACGTGCTGATCGGCAGCGCCAGCGACCCGCTGCTGGCGATCGAGTACCACCGCCAGTTCACGCACGCCTTCGCCTTCGTGCCGCTCGGCGGGCTGGCCGCCGCCGCGCCCTGGCTGCTGCGGCGCGCGCATCGCGCCCACTGGCGGCCGGTGCTCGCCGCGGCGACGATCGGCTACGCCACGCACGGCCTGCTCGACGCCTGCACCAACTACGGCACGCACCTGCTGTGGCCGTTCTCCGAACTGCGCACGGCCTGGCATTGGGTGACCACGGTCGGCCCGCTGCTGACGCTGCTCCTGCTCGTCGGCCTCTTCTTCGCGGTGCGCGGCAAGTCGCGGCTGCCGGCGGTGCTGGCGCTGGCCGGCGCGCTCGCCTACGTCGGCGGCGCGGCCTGGCAGCAGCAGCGGGCGCTCGACGTCCAGGCGCAGATCGCCGCCGCCCGCGGCCATCCGGTCGCCCGCGGCGAGATGTTCCCGACCGTCGGCAACCCGCTGATCTGGCGTTCGGTCTACGCGTCCGGCGGCGTGCTGCACACCGACCGCATCCGCATGCTGCGCGGCGACGGCGTGCTGTGGAAACCCGGCTACACGGTGGCCTTGCAGCCGGAAGCGACGCTGCCGCCGGCGGCGCTGGCCGATCCGCGCGTCGTCCGCGACTACCGCCGCTTCAGCTACTTCTCGGCCGGCTGGGTGGCGCGCGCGCCGGACGACCCCTCGGTCATCGGCGACGCGCGCTACTCGCTGTCGCTGGAATCCTTCGTGCCGATCTGGGGCGTGCGCTTCCACCCCGGCGCGGCACCGCCGACCGAATGGGTGGACTTCACCGCGCGCAACCGCATCCCGGCGCGCGAGCTGTGGCGGGAGATCCAGGGCGAGGCGCCGGGCTACCGGCCGCTGCCGGGCGGGTAGCCGCGGCGCTCTTGGTATACTCCCGCCTTTGCCGGGCGGCGCCGCGCTGCCGCCCTTGTCCTTCCGTTCGCGCAGGAAACCGCCATGCTGCAGAAACTCTCCACCTTCGCCGGCGTCCCCGGTCCGGTCGTCATCATCGTCATGGACGGCTACGGCCTGCCCAAGTCGGACGCCGGCAGCGCCATCGCCGCCGCCAAGAAGCCGACGCTCGACCGCCTCTTCGCCGACTACCCGAACATCCGCCTGCGCGCGCACGGCACCGCCGTCGGCATGCCGTCCGACGACGACATGGGCAACTCCGAGGTCGGCCACAACGCGATCGGCGCCGGCCAGGTCTATGCGCAGGGCGCGGCGCTGGTCGCCGACGCCATCGCCTCCGGCGCCATCTGGCGCGGCGAGGCCTGGCGCGAGATCGTCGCCGGCGCCCGGGCGAAGGAGGGCGGCACGCTGCACTTCATCGGCCTGTTCTCGGACGGCAACGTGCACAGCCACATCGACCACCTCAAGGCGATGGTCGTGCAGGCCAAGGCCGAGGGGCTGCCGAAGGTGCGCATCCACGCGCTGCTCGACGGCCGCGACGTGCCGGAGACCAGCGCGCTGGAGTACGTGCTGCCGTTCGAGGCCTTCCTCGCTGAAGTGAGCAGCGACGGCTTCGACGCCCGCATCGCCTCCGGCGGCGGCCGTCAGCACATCACGATGGACCGCTACGACGCCAACTGGCCGATGGTCGCGGCCGGGTGGAAGACGCACGTGCTCGGCGAGGGGCCGCAGTTCGCCAGTGCCAGCGAGGCGGTGCAGGCGCTGCGCGCGCAGCATCCCGGCACCATCGACCAGGACCTGCCGCCCTTCGTCATCGCCGACGCCGGCAAGCCGGTCGGCACCATCGAGGACGGCGACGCGGTGGTCTTCTACAACTTCCGCGGCGACCGCGCGATCGAGATCACGCGCGCCTTCGAGGAAGCGGATTTCGACAAGTTCGACCGCGTCCGCGTGCCGCGCGTCACCTACGCCGGCATGCTGCAGTACGACGGCGACCTGAAACTGCCGAAGCGCTTCCTGGTGGCGCCGCCGGCGATCCAGAACACCATGGGCGAGTGGTTCGCGAAGTCGGGGCTGGCGCAGTACGCCTGCTCGGAGACGCAGAAGTTCGGCCACGTCACCTACTTCTGGAACGGCAACCGCTCGAACCGGTTCGACGGCGAGACCTGGGAAGAGGTGCCGAGCGACGTCGTGCCGTTCGAGCAGCGGCCGTGGATGAAGGCCGCCGAGATCACCGATGCGATGGTCGCCGCGATCCGCAGCGGCAAGTACCGGGTGCTCCGCTGCAACTACGCCAACGGCGACATGGTCGGCCACACCGGCAATTTCCGCGCGGCGACGATGGCGGTCGAGGCGGTCGACCTCGCGCTGTCGCGCCTGCTGCCGGCGATCGACGCCGCCGGCGGGGTGGCGCTGATCACCGCCGACCACGGCAACGCCGACGAGATGTACGAGCTCGACAAGAAAACGAAACTGCCGGCGACGAACCAGGACGGCTCGTTCAAGGCGAAGACCGCGCACACGCTGAACCCGGTGCCGCTGATCCTCTACGACAACGTGTCCGGCAAGCGCCTCGGCCTCAGGCAGAGCGACACCGCCGGCCTCTCCAACCTGGCGGCGACCACCGCCCACCTGCTCGGGCTGGAGAAGCACGCGAGCTGGGACGACAGCCTGCTCGAACTGCGCTGAAAGGCGGCGCCGCTCAGCGTTCGGCCGGCGGCAGCGCCTGCAGCCACTGCCGCTGCCGCTCGCGGCGGCGGCGCTCGCCGAGCCGTGCGGCGATGTCCGCGGCGGCCTCGGCGAAGGGCACGCGCAGCGTCGGGAAGATTTCGTCGCAGCGCAGCAGGTGCAGCCCGACCGGCGATTCGAGCACGGCGCTGATTTCGCCGGCGGCGAGCGCAAACGCCGCCGGCTCCAGTTCGGCATAGAGCTGGCCACGGCGGACCACGCCCAGTTCGCCGCCGTGCAGCGCGGTCGGGCATTGCGAGCGGCGCAACGCCGCCGCGGCGAAGGCTTCGGCGTCGTGCAGCCGCATGCGCAGCGCCGCCAGTTCGGCGCTGATCCGCGCCCGCTCGCCGGCGCCGTCGTAGGTCAGCAGGATATGGCGCAGGCGGCGCGCCTCGGCGCGGACGAAGGCCTCCGGATGGGAGTGGTAGAACAGTTCGGCGTCGACCGCCGACACCGGCGGCACCTCGGCCGCGACTTTCTCCAGCACCGCCTCGATGCGCAGGTCGTGCGCCAGCGCCAGGCGCATCCGCCCGGCGTCGAGCCCGCTGCGCGCCAGGTCGCCGGCGAACTCCGCGTCGCTCGCGTAGCGCCGGCGGATCTCCGCCTGGCGGCCGTCGATCGCGTGCTCGCTGACGATCACCGCGGCCGCCTCGCGGCTGGCGAGGATGCGCCGCTCCAGCGCCCGCTGGCGTAGCGCCACCGTCCGCAGGTGCTCGCGCTCGGGCGGCGACAGCGCCGCGGGCGCCTTGCCGAACAGTTCCCAGGCCAGCTTCAGCTCGCGGTAGGCGCCGTGCATCTTTCGTTCTCCGGCGGGAGCGTCAGCAGCGCTTCCGGCAGCTGCAGCAGCCGCCCCGGCAGGCGGTCGAAATGGACGTGGTAGGCGACCCCGCCCGGCGCGTCGCGGACTACCCGGATCACCTCGCCGCCGCTGCCGGCCGTCACCAGCAGTTCGCCGCCGATCGCCAGCCCCTGCGCCGCCGCCACCCGGTCGCGGAACTCGAAGCGCGACGGCAGCCAGGGTTCGTCGGCGCCGATCAGCTCCTCCTCGCGGCAGCCGACGATGCGGCCCTCGTCGAGGAAGTTCACCGAGTAGATGATCTGGTCCTGCAGGAAGGTGCCGACGTCGACCACGTAGCCGATGCTGCCGCGGCGCACCAGCGGCGCACCCGCCGGCAGCCCGGGGTAGGTGCCGTCGTTGCGCACGTTGCGCACGACGCGCACCGCCTCGCCGTAATCCCAGCGCGCGTCGATCATGGCCGGAAGGCCTTGTCGAGCGGCACGAAGGCGGTCGTGCCGCCGCCCGGCAGCGCGCCGTTCCTGAACACCGCGAAGACCTTCTCGGCCTGCGCGTTCGAGCCGACGAAGTCGGCGTAGGCGCGCGCCAGCCACTGCCGGTAGGCGGCGTGCCGCGCCGCTTTCTCGGCCGGCGGCGCGGCGAGCTGCTTCGCCAGGTAGTCGTGGAAGCGCTGCAGGATGTGCAGGCGGTTCACCTGAAGCACCGCGGGGTCGTAGGCGATGCCGAAGTAGTCCAGGAAATCCTCGGCGGAACAGAGTTCAGCGAGGGCCTCGTCGATCGTCAGCGCGTCGTTCATGCCGGTCTCCTTGCAGCGGGGTGGGGAATCTCCGGCCGTACCGGCGGCGCCAGCGGCAGGTGGAATTCGTCGACCACCGCCAGCAGCCGGGCGGCGCCGAGGCGGTCGTGGCTGTCCAGTTCGGCCAGCTTGCGCAGGCGCTCGCGTGCGGCGTCGACCTCGCCCAGGCGCAGCAGCACGACGCCGACGGCCTTCAGCGCCAGCAGGTGGAAGCGCAGCCGGCCGAAGGCGCTCGCCGCGGCGTGGCCGACGCAGCTCTCGTCGAGCAGGCGCCAGTCCGGCGGCAGCCCGAGCTGGCGGCCGGAGAGCGCCAGCGCGCGCTCGGCGACCGCCAGCGCGTCGTCGTGGCGGCGGCGGGAGAAGTAGTGGCGGTAGAGGCCGACCAGCACCGTCAGGTGCTCGGGCGCCAGCAGGTGGGCGCGCAGCAGCGCCGTCTCGGCACGCTCGCGGTCGTCGGCGGCTGCCGCGAGCAGCGCCTCGGCGGCCTCGGGCAGCGCTTCCTCGAAGTAGAGCTGGCAGTCGTCGAAGTCGAGCAGGTCCATCGCGGGTCACCTTGCAGGAGGGGTTTCGCAGCACAGCTCGCCGGCGGCGCACTGCGCGCAGGCCGCTTCCGCGTCCGCCGGCGGCGCGCCGCGCAGCGCGGCCAGTTCGCGTTCGAGTGCGTCGATGCGCTCGACCAGGCAGGCGATCGACTTCGCCACCGGATCGGGCAGCAGGTGGTGGTCGAGGCTGATGCCGTGCGCCGGGCGGCGGCCGCCGGCGCGGGTGGCGACGATGCGGCCGGGCACGCCGACCACCGTGTTGTCGGCCGGCACGTCCTTGACCACCACCGAGTTGGCGCCGACGCGGACGCGCTCGCCGATGCGGATCGGGCCGAGGATCTTGGCGCCGGCGCCGACGACGACGCCGGCGCCCAGCGTCGGGTGGCGCTTGCCCGGATGCCACGAGGTGCCGCCGAGGGTGACGCCGTGGTAGAGAGTGACGTCGTCGCCGATCTCGGCGGTCTCGCCGATGACGACGCCGGCGCCGTGGTCGATGAACAGCCGGCGGCCGATGCGGGCGCCGGGGTGGATGTCGACGTTGCTCAGCGTGCGCCCGGCGAAGGCCAGCAGCCGCGCCGCGAAGCGCCAGCCGGCGCACCACAGGCGGTGCGCCAGGCGGTGGCAGATCAGCGCATGCACGCCGGGATAGGTGGCCAGCACCTCCAGCGTCGAGCGCGCCGCCGGGTCGCGGCCGAAGACGCAGGCGAGGTCTTCCTGCAGCGTCGCCCGCAGCCCGGGCGGGGGCGGTGGCCGCACTGCGGCCAGTGCGAGGTTCAGCGAGTCAGGCATGGAGCGGCCTCGGCAGCGTGGCGAGGAAATGGCGCAGGTCGGCGGTCGCCGGCGGCCGCTTGTGGCGGCCGACGAAGGCGCGGATCAGCGGCAGCAGGCGTGCGGCGTCGTCGTCGGCGAGCGCGATCCCGGCCTCGGCGCAGACCGCGGCGACGGCACCGGCGCCGGAGTGCTTGCCGAGCACGATGCGGTGCGCCTGGCCGACCTCGCGCGGGTCGAAACCCTGGTAGGTGTCCGGGTGCTTGAGCAGGCCGTCGACGTGGATGCCGGCCTCGTGCGTGAAGGCGCCGGCGCCGACGATCGGCTTCTGCCACGGCACGGCGCGCCCGGAGGCGTGGGCGACGGTGTGCGACAGGGCCGGGAAGTCGCGCAGGCCGACGCCGGTGGCGATCCCGTAGAGCTTCTGCAGGCCGAGCACGACCTGCTCCAGCGGCGCGTTGCCGGCGCGTTCGCCGAGGCCGTTGACCGTGGTGTTGGCGTGCGTCGCGCCGGCGCGGCAGGCGGCCAGCGTGTTCGCCGTCGCCAGCCCGAGGTCGTCGTGCGCGTGCATCTCGATTTCAAGGTCGGTGGCGCGGCGCAGCGCGGCGATGCGCTCGTGGGTCGCGAACGGTTCGAGGATGCCCAGCGTGTCGGCGAAGCGCAGCCGGCGCGCGCCGGCGGCGGCGGCGACGTCGGCGATCCGGCACAGGAAGTCGGGGTCGGCGCGCGAGGCATCCTCGCAGCCGATGCCGACCCCGAGCCCGAGCTCGCGCGCCGCGGCGATGTGGCGCGGCAGCGCGCGCAGCAGCCAGTCGCGGTCGCGGCGCAGCTTGTGCGCCAGGTGCAGGTCGGAGGCCGGCACCGAGATGTCGATCAGATGCACGCCGAGGCCGCCGCAGGCGGCGATGTCGCCGGCGTGCAGGCGGCTCCACACCATCAGCCGGCACGGCAGGCCGAGCGCGGCGACGGCGCGGATCGACTCGCGCTCATCTTCGCCCATCGCCGGAATCCCGACCTCCAGCTCGGGCACGCCGGCCGCGGCCAACTGCCGCGCGATTGCCAGCTTCTCGGCGCACGAGAAGGCGACCCCGGCCGACTGCTCGCCGTCGCGCAGGGTGGTGTCGTTGATGGTGATGCAGCCGGGAATCGTCATCGCACTCTCCTTGCCGTTCCTTGAGCAAGTCGGGTGCCAGAAGCCAAGTCGTTGAATCTGCGCGGCTTGGCGGGAAGCGGGGTGGGGCTTGTCGGGGGGTTTGTCGGGAACCCGACAAGACGGCTCAAGCGCTGTACGGCGCGTGCAGCCAGTCGCGCACGGTATCCACGTCGCGCTGCGGCAGGTAGGCGAAGCCGGCCAGCGCGTCTTCGACCACCGCCTGGGCGACCCAGTGCGGCACCGCCTTGGTCGTCAGCAGGTGGAAGAACCAGGCCATCGGATAGCCGGCGGCGCGGTCGAAGCGGGTCAGCGCTTCCTGCAGGCGCAGGCCGCTGGCCGTCGGCGGCGCGTCGAACGGCGGCGCGGTGTCGGCCGCGGTGGCGATCGCCTGCGCCGATAGCCGCGGTTGCTGGTAGCGGTCGAGATGTTCGCGGGTGGCGACCACCCAGTGGTTGCAGAAGGCGCTGGCGCTGCCGGCGCTGCTGCGCGCCCAGTCGTCCACCAGGCGCAGGAGGCCGCCGCGCTCGCTCTGCTGCGCGCGCATCCGCTGCAGGAAGGCGCCGACGTGCTGGACGCGGCGGAAGACGTAGCAGGGCAGGCCGAGCGGCTGCGGCGTTACGCTGCCGGCGCGCGGATCGACGATCTCCTCGATGCTCGACGGGTCGCCGGCGAACAGGCGGTGGCCGCGCACCTCCTGCAGCTCCTCGATCTCCAGCTGCAGGAAATCGTCGTTGCCGTCGCCGACCGGCGCCACCAGGTAGTGGGTCTTGCCGACCAGCCGGGTGGCGAAGCGCGGCGGCTCGGCCAGTTCGTCGACGAGGCGGGCGAGGTCGCCGTCGCGCTCGGCGAGGGCCTGTTCGACCCAGGCGGCGAGGTCGTCAGCCAGCCGCCGGCCGTCGCCGTCGAGAACGCCGCCGAGGCGGTACCAGCCGCCGCGGCACAGCGCGTGGCGGAAGCGCCATTCCGGCAGCGCCGCGGCCAGCGCGTGGGCGAGTCCGGCCGGGCCGCCGGCGAGCGGTGCCGCGGTGCAGGTTTCGACCAGTTGCGGCGCCATCAGCTTGCAGTATTCCGACCAGGCGTGCGGGGATTGCATCGTGGTTCCTTTGCGCTCAAGCGTTGTTCACGGGGGCGGGGCGGGCACGCGCCGCCGGCGCCGGCAACGGTTCACGCCGCATCGGCGCGGGCGGCGACGACGACGCCGGTCGCCGCGGCGAAGTCGTCGGTGATCGCCGGGCATTGCCCGCCGCCGCCGGCGACCAGGTACAGCGCGTGCTCGTCGGTGGCGAACGCCGGCCGATGTTGCGGGGCGATCTCGTCGTCGCTGCAGGCGGTGAAGTGCAGCGCCGGGAAGCGTGCGCGCAAGGCGCTCAGCGACGGGGTGAGCTGCAGCGTCTCGGCGACGGCGAGCAACTGGCGCGGCGTCACGCTCATGGCGTAGCCCTCCCGTCACCCCGCTTGCCGCGACCGGGGGCTACCCTCCTTTCGCGACGCGACATCCTCCCCGAGGGAGGAGGCGCGCCCCCTTCGGGCGGCCGGGCGGGGGCGCTCATGCTTCCCCCTCGGCGTCGGCGGCGAAGCGGGCCAGCGAGGCCGCCGGCACGCCCATGATCTGCGCCAGCCATGGCGGCGGCGCCGCCAGCCGCTGCTGCAGTTCGGCGAGCGCCGCGCGCGCCGGCCCGCCGCCGGGAAGCTTCACCGGATGCACGCCGGCACGGACCGCCTTGGCGGCGGCCGGGCCGCCGATCGACTGCACGCAGACGATCTGGCAGTCGCCGATCAGCGCCGCGCGCGCGGCGTTCCGGTCCTCGGCGGCGTCGGCCTCGGCGGCGCTGCGCACGTCGACCAGGCGGATCTCCTGCGGGCCGACGCGATAGACCAGGAAGCGGTCGCAGGAGCCGAAGTGGCCGTCGAGGTTCTCGCCGCGGTTGGCGGCGACGGCAACGCGGATCGTGCCCGGGGCGCCGTCGTCGGCCCCGGCCTCGACCGCCGGGAAGTCGTCGTGGGCGAGGCCCTCGCCCCACAGCAGGCGCACCGCGGCCTTGAGCTGCGCCTCGCCGACGCCGACGTGGCAGCCCTGTTCGGCGAAATCGCCGGCGAGCAGCTGGCGTAGATCCTCGACGGTGAGCGTGGCGAGTTTGGCTTCGGTGAGCGGCGCCTGCAGTTTGTCGACCAGCGCGCCGACCAGCGCGCGCAGCTCGATACCGTTCAGGGCGCGCGCGGTGAGCGCGATACGGAAGGCCGCCTCGCGGGAGGCGACGGGCGTCTCGGACATGATGCTCTCCTCAGGGGCGGCGGCTTGCCGCCGCGGTGGTCAGGCCGGCGCGATGCAGCCGGACGGGCAGACGTCGACGCACAGCGGCGAATCGGCGTGGCCGTCGCACTCGGTGCAGGTGCCGGCGTCGATCTTGAAGAAGATCTTGCCGCTGGCGATCGACTTGGTCGGGCACACCGGCTTGCAGTCGCCGCAGGCGGTGCACATGTCGGAATCGATGCTCATTGCCATGATGGGTCTCCTTGAAAAGGCTTGCCGGGTCAGTCTTCGGCCGCTCCCAGGCGCTTCGCGCGCAGGGAGATCGGCAGGCGCGGCGGCCGGGCGATCGGTTCGATGTAGTAGCTGCCGCCGTTGTCCAGCTTCAGCTCGCCGCCCCATTTTTCCGGGCTGTCGAACTCGATCGACGAGACCGAGGCTTCCAGGTCCCGCTTCGGCAGGTAGAACACCAGACCGCCGTCGGCGGCCTGACGGATCATGATGTTGGCCATGGGAGGCTCCTCAGTGAGATCGGGGCTGATCGGGCTCGTCATTCCGAGCTTGACCCGGAATCCAGCGGGGGACTTCTGGATTCCGGCTCGGGCGAAGCCCGGCCTGCCCTGAGCTTGTCGAAGGGGGCCGGAATGACGGAGCATCGCTTCACCGCACCAGGTCGAAGTTGTAGTCGGTGACCCCCATCTCCGCCGTCTCGCGGTCGAGCTGTTCGAGCACGGCGTTGGTCAGCGTGGTGACGATCTGGATCATTCCCTCGTAGCCCAGCGTCGTCTGCCGGTGCAGGTGGTGGCGGTCGAACAGCGGGAAGCCGAGGCGGATCAGCGGCACCTCGAATTCCGCCCCCTTGTAGCGGGTGTCGCGCTGGATGTACTTGCCGTACGAGTTGCCGATCAGGAAGTCGGGCCGGTCGGTGAAGCACAGGCTGCGCAGGTGCCACAGGTCGTTGCCGACGTAGATCTTGCCGTTCGCGCCGAACGGGCTGGAATCGAGCAGCTTCTGCATCGCCTTGCCCCAGCGCTTGTTGGAGTTGTGGCAGAGGATGTGGGTCGGCTCGGCGCCGCATTCGAGCAGCACCTTGACCAGGCCCTGGACGAAGTCGGGGTCGCCGTAGAGCGCGAACTTCTTGCCGTGCAGCCAGGCGTGGCTGTCGGCGAGCACGTCCATGGCGCGGCCGCGTTCCTTGGTCAGCGATTCGGGGATCGGCTTGCCGGTGATCTCGGCGACCTTCATCAGGAACTCGTCGGTCCAGTCGATGCCCATCGGGATGTTCAGCTTGGGCACCTCGTGGTTCCATGTGCCCTCGACCAGCTTCCGCGTCTTGTCGAGCTGCCAGGGCTGCAGCAGCAGCGTCGTGTGGGCGTTCGGCGCGTCCTTGATCTCGGCCTGCGTGGTGCCGCCGGCGTACATGCGGAATTCGCCGTCGGCCGGCGTGTCGAAGACCTCGCTCGGGTCGGACAGCATCGTGTAGTCGACGCCCATCTTGGACAGCATGCGCTTGATCACGCGGTAGTTGCCGAGGTAGGTCTCGAAGCCCGGCACCAGGTTGACCTTGCCGTTGCTGCCCGGCTTCTTGCCGGCCATGTCGTTCAGCGTGAAGGAACGCAGGATGCCTTCCTCCATGTTGTCCCAGCCGGTCACGTGCGAGCCGACGAAGGACGGCGTGTGCGCGAACGGCACCGGGAACTCCTGCGGGATGTGGCCTTCCTTCTTGGTGTTGTTGATGAAGGCGTTGAGGTCGTCGCCGATCACCTCGGCCATGCAGGTGGTCGACACCGCGATCATCTCCGGCTGGTAGAGCGCCTTGGCGTTGGCCAGCCCGTCGAACATGTTCTTCTGCCCGCCGAACACCGCCGCGTCCTCGGTCATCGAGTCGGAGACGCAGGAGCAGGGTTCCTTGAAATGGCGGTTGAAGTAGCTGCGGAAGTAGGCGACGCAGCCCTGCGAGCCATGCACGTAGGGCAGCGTCTTGTGGAAGCCGGTGGCGCACAGCACCGCGCCGAGCGGCTGGCAGGCCTTGGCCGGGTCGACGGTGAGCGCCTCGCGCTTGAAGTTGAGTTCCTGGTATTCCTGCGAGGTGGTCCACAGGAAGGCCTCGTGCACCTTGTCGGCGGCGTGGCCTTCCTCGAAATCGGCGCGCTTCGCCTGCAGCGACGCCTGGTAGTCGTCGTCGCCGAACAGCGGGTAGCAGGGTTTGATCTTGTCAGCGGTTTGCATTGCGATCTCCTTGCTCCCGCCGCCCATCCGCGGCGGGAGCGCAAGATTGAAGAGAGGGGTCAGGCGGCCTTCTGCGCTTCGGCGACGACGCCCTGCTGCCACGGCGGAACCAGCTTGCTCCACACCGGGTTGCTGAGCGCGATGTCCATGTCGCGGGCGAAGATCGCGAAGCCGTCGTAGCCGTGGTACGGGCCGGAGTAGTCCCACGAGTGCATCTGGCGCAGCGGAATGCCCATCTTCTGGAAGATGTACTTTTCCTTGATGCCGGAGCCGACCAGGTCGGGCTTCAGTCGCTTGACGAACTCCTCCAGCTCGAAGCCGGTGACGTCGTCGTAGAGCAGCGTCGCGTCGCCCATCTCCTTCATCGTGCGGTCGTAGTCGTCGTTGTGCGCGAACTCGTAGCCGGTGCCGATCACCTCCATGCCGAGGTCCTCGTAGGCGCCGATGACGTGGCGCGGGCGCAGGCCGCCGACGTAGAGCATGACCTTCTTGCCGGCCAGCCGCGGCTTGTACTTCGCGGTGATCTCGTCGACCATCGGCTGGTACCTGGCGATCACGCGCTCGGCGCCTTCCTTGATGCGGTCGTCGAAGAAGGCGGCGATGTTGCGCAGCGACTCGATGATCTTGGTCGGGCCGAAGAAGTTGTACTCCATCCACGGGATGCCGTACTTCTCTTCCATGTGCCGGCTGATGTAGTTCATCGAGCGGTAGCAGTGCAGCAGGTTGAGCTTCACTTTCGGCGTGTTCATCATCTCGGCCAGCGTGCCGTCGCCGGACCACTGCGCGACCACGCGCAGCCCCATCTCCTCAAGCAGGATGCGCGAGGCCCAGGCGTCGCCGCCGATGTTGTAGTCGCCGATGATCGCCACGTCGTACGGGGTCGCGGCGAATTCCTGGCCGTCGCGCTGGTCGAGCACCCAGTCGCGGATCGCGTCGTTGGCGATGTGGTGGCCGAGCGACTGCGAGACGCCGCGGAAGCCTTCGCAGCGCACCGGGATCACCGGCTTCCCGGTCGCCGCCGCGGCCTTCTTCGAGACCGCCTCGATGTCGTCGCCGATCAGGCCGATCGGGCATTCCGACTGCACCGAGATGCCGCGGGCGAGCGGGAACAGCAGCTCGACTTCCTCGATCAGCTTGCTCAGCTTCTTGTCGCCGCCGAAGACGATGTCCTTCTCCTGGAAGTCCGAGGTGAAGTTCATCGTGCCGAAGCTGTCCACGCCGGTGGTGCCGACGTAGTAGTTGCGGCGGCCGGCGCGCGAGTACTGGCCGCAGCCGACCGGGCCGTGCGAGATGTGCACCATGTCCTTGATCGGCCCCCAGACCACGCCCTTCGAGCCGGCATAGGCGCAGCCGCGGATGGTCATCACCCCGGGCAGCGATTTGCGGTTCGAGGTGATGCACTTCTTTGATTGCTCGACCGAGTGGTCGTTGACTGCCAGATGCTTGGCACGGTCCTTCTTCGCTTTTTCGGGATAGACCTCAAGCACCTCGGCAATGAGGGCTTCGGTTTCCGCGCGAGACAGAGTCGTCATGTTTTCCTCCTGACGCCGCCACTCATCCGTGGCCGGCGCGCTGGTTGAAATCGGCTGGCGCAGGCGCGCCCGCCGGCGTTGCAATGCTTAGGCGGCGAGCTCGGCGGCCAATTCGGCGGCGGTCTTGCCGATGATCGACTCGTCTTCCTGCTCCATGATCCCGAACTCCATCAGCAGGTCCTCCAGCTCCTCCATCTCCACCGGGGTCGGGATCACCAGCTTGGTGTTGGCGATGATCTTCTGCGCCAGCGCGCGGTACTCGTCGGCCTGCTTCGCCTTCGGGTCGTACTCGATCACCGTCATGCGGCGGATCTCGGCGTGCTGGACGACGTTGTCGCGCGGCACGAAGTGGATCATCTGCGTGCCCAGGCGCTCGGCCAGCGCGACGATCAGGTCGTCCTCGCGGTCGGTGTTGCGGCTGTTGCAGATCAGGCCGCCGAGGCGCACGCCGCCGGAGTTGGCGTACTTGACGATGCCCTTGGCGATGTTGTTCGCCGCGTACATGGCCATCATTTCGCCGGAGCAGACGATGTAGATCTCCTGCGCCTTGTTCTCGCGGATCGGCATCGCGAAGCCGCCGCAGACGACGTCGCCGAGCACGTCGTAGAAGACGAAGTCGAGGGCGTCGTCGTAGGCGCCTTCCTCCTCAAGGAAATTGATCGCGGTGATGACGCCGCGGCCGGCGCAGCCGACGCCGGGTTCCGGGCCGCCCGACTCGACGCACTTGACGCCGCCGAAGCCGACCGAGAGCACGTCTTCGAGTTCGAGATCCTCGACCGAGCCGGATTCGGCGGCGAGGTGCATGACGGTGGTCTGGGCCTTGCTGTGCAGGATGAGGCGGGTCGAATCGGCCTTCGGATCGCAGCCGACGATCATCACCTTCTTGCCGGCCTCGGCCAGCGCCGCCACCAGGTTCTGGGTGGTGGTCGACTTGCCGATGCCGCCCTTGCCGTAGATCGCGCATTGACGCAGTTTTGCCATGATGTAACCTCCTTGGGTCTGTCAGTCGATTTGATAAGGACACTGAGCGTCGCGTCTCCCCTTGTGCACTTTGCGTGCCAGACCGACTGGCAGACTTCAAGCGATTGATTCATCGATGGAAAAAAACAATCTCACGGCGCTTGCCAAGCCTTCGTCATCCGACAATGGCGAGGGGCTTTGTCGGGGTGACGACAAAACGACGCTGCCGCGCGGCGCCCGCCTGCCGATCAACCGCTGCAACCTGCCGGCGGTGATCCTCGGCAGCCTGACCTACCAGCGCCACCCGACGCCGCTCTTCATCGACGGCGTCGCCGAACTGCACCGCGACCTCTTCCGCCGGCTCGACGCGGCGCCGGCGGCGGCGCGCGCGCAGGTCTTCCGCGACTACCTGACCGTGCATTTCCGCCTGGAGCATCCGGAGGAGGCCGGCTTCTGCGGCCGCCGCCGCAGCCGCACCAAGGCCGACTACGCGCGCGCGATCCGCGGCTGGAGCTTCGACGCCGACAGCCGCGAGGGCGCGGTGCTGAAGGGCTGGGTCGAATCGCGCTTCGGCCTCTTGCCGCGCCACCACGGCCAGCCGCTGACCGACCCGGCCGGCGACGCCTACCGCCGCTACCTGGAGATGCGCGCGCAGGGGCTGTACGGCACCAACGCGCTGGAGGCGCAGCTCGACCTCGTCTACACCTACTGCCAGTTCGAGCTGCAGCGCCGCGATCCGGAGGCCAGCCACCGCCGCCTCTACCGCGGCGTCAACCGCCTCGGCGACCACGAAGTGCTGGCGCGGCCGGGCGGCCGGCAGCAGGTGATCCTGCTCAACAACCTCAACTCCTTCACCGCCAGCCGTGAGCGCGCCGGCGAGTTCGGCGACTACCTGCTCACCGCCGACCTCCCGGTGCACAAGGTGTTCTTCCACTGCGGGCTGCTGCCGGGCGTGCTGCAGGGCGAGGACGAGTTCCTGGTGATCGGCGGCGTTGTCGAAGTCACGCTGTCGACGCTGTAGCAAACCCGACAGCGGCGCCGGCCGCCGCGCCGCAGGCCGCGCCGTTGCAGGGGCCGGCGACGGGCCTGCTTCTTGCTGAAGGGCAGGGAACCGCTTTCCCCACGCCTGCCGGATGACGCCATGAACCCTGCGCTGCTCACCACGCTGACCGCCGGCCTCGCCGACGGCAGCATCGTTCCCTACCTCGGTCCCGGGGTCCTCGCCGACGTGCGCAACCTCGCCAGCGGCGCGCCGATGCCGGCCGACAGCGAGTCGCTGATCCTGGCGATGAACGACGGCCGGCCGATGTCGCCGAAGCTGATGTACGAATTCCCGCGCGCGGCGATGAATATCGAGCTCAAGCGCGGCCGCGCCGCGGTCACCCGCTTCCTCGACCGCACCTACGGCGCCACCGCGTGGAGCCGCGCCGCGCTGCACGACTGGCTGGCGGCGATCCGCCCGCGCTACGTCGTCGACATCAACCGCGACACCCAGCTGCAGGATTCCTACGCCGCCGTCCCGCACCAGCTGGTGGTCGGCGTCGCCCGCCTCGGCGGCAGCGACTTCCGCTACCGGCGCTTCGGCTGGGACGGCGCCGCCTACGCGCCGCTGGCCGCGTCCGCCGCGCTCGACCCGGCGCAGCCGATCCTGTTCAAGCCGATGGGCACGCCGCGCCCGCAAGCCAACTACATCGCATCCGACGCCGACTACGTCGACTACCTCACCGAGCTGATGGGCGGCTTCGCCATCCCGCCCGAGCTCAAGTCGCTGCGCCGCGGCAAGCGCTACCTGCTGCTCGGCATGCGCCTCAACCGGGATACCGAGCGCATGGTGCTCGCCGATATAATCCATGGCGCCGCCGCGCCGGCGGGCTGGATCCTGCTCGCGGCGCCGAGCGACAAGGAGCGCCGCTTCTGCCGCAAGCTCGGCCTGGAAATCGTCGAGGCCGACCTCGCCGCGCTGATCGGCGCCCGCCTGGCCGCATGAACAAGGGATTCATCCAGGGAGAAAAACGATGACCTTCGACCGCCACCTGCCGCCGACCGGTAACGCCGACCTGCCTCTGCCGCCCGCGGCGCGGCGCCTCGCCCGCCGCGCCCGGCGCGGAGCCGCCTGATGCCCTGGGACGATTCCCGCCACGCGCTCGGCGTCGCCGCGATGGACGACACGCACCGCGAATTCGTCGCCCTCGTCGAGGCCGCCGTGGCCGCGACGGATGCCGAATTCCCGGCGCTGTTCGCGCAACTGCACGCGCACACCGTGCGCCACTTCGACGACGAGGCGCGGCTGATGCAGTCCTGCCGCTTCGCGGCGCGCAGCGAGCACGAGGGCGAACACCAGCGCATCCTCGGCCAGCTCGATTTCCTCGCGCAGCGCGTCCGCGGCGGCCGCCTGACGATGGCCCGCGCCTACGTCGAAGGCCTGCCGTCGTGGTTCGCCGGCCATCTGGCGACGATGGACTCGGCGCTGGCCGGCGCGCTCAAGGCGACCGACGCCGTGCCGGCCTGATCGTCAGCCCTGTTGGGACGGACGGCTAGTAGTTAGTCAACTCGAATCCGGTTGATGTAACCCCCGTCATTCCGGGCTTGACCCGGAATCCAGGTGGTAGGCTCGTACGTTGGCGGGGCAAGTGTTTGCGGGTTTTTCCTGGATTCCGGCGCGGGCGAAGCCCGGCCTGCCCTGAGCTTGCCGAAGGGCCGGAATGACGAATCTATCCATCCGTTCCAACATGACTGGCTACTAGGTTCGTCATTCCGGCCCCTCCCCCTCCTTCAACAGGCTCGGGACAGGCTTCGACAGGCTCAGGACAGGCCGGGCTTCGCCCGAGCCGGAATCCAGGGAAGCCCCGCAAGCGCGAGATGCAGCCCCCATCGTTCGGGCCCGCTGTCTGGATTCCGGGTCAAGCCCGGAATGACGGGGGGGGGTGGGCGGCTTCGGGGGGCGACAACCTGGCCCGCTACAGTGCGCTGGCGCCGAGCAGCGCCTCGGCCTGCGCCGCGCACTGCGCGCGCACCGCCGGGTCGAGTGCGCGCAGCCAGCGCGCCGGGATCGCCGCCGGGCCGTAGCAGGCGCCGGCGAGCATGCCGGCGATGGCGCCGGTGGTGTCGGCGTCGCCGCCGCGGTTGACCACGTCGACCAGGCAATCCTCGAAGCCGTCGGTGGAAAACAGCGCCTGCAGCACCGCCTGCAGCGTGTCCACGACGAAGCCGCTCGGGTTGTCGCGCGGGCGGCGATCGAAGGCGAAGGCCGGTTCCCGCGCCGCCAGCGCGACGGCGCGCTGCCTGCGCACCTCGGCGCGCGACTTGCCGGCGAGGAAATCCTGCACCATCAGCGCCAGCGTCTCGCAGGCCGCGTCCGACAGCGCGTTGTGGTGCGTCACGTGCGCCTGTGCGCGGCAGGCGGCGACGGTGTGCCGCTCGGGCCGGCCGAAGCAGGCCAGCGCCACCGGCAGCACGCGCATCGCCGCGCCGTTGCCGGCGTCGTGTGCCGACGGCTGCCGCGCGGGCTCGCCGCTGCGGCGGAAGGCGAGCAGGTTGCGGCGCACGGTGTTGCCGATGTCCACCGGCTTTCCCCGCATCCAGCGGTCGAAGGCCTCGGCGACCCGCTGCGCGTCGACGCCGCCGGCGGCGAGGATGGCCTCGCCCAGCGCCAGCGACATCGTCGTATCGTCGGTGACCTGGCCGGGGCGCAGGCGCAGCCAGCCGCCGCCGACGATCTCGCGATGCACGCCGAACTGGTGGCGGATCTCGTTCGGGGTCATGAACTCGACGCTGGCGCCGAGCGCGTCGCCGATCGCCAGGCCGAGGTAGGCCGCCTGAGCGCGCTCGATCGACGACGGCCGCGACGACGGCAGGCGCCGATGACGCAGCGGACTGCGGGCGATCAGTTCTCCGAACCAAAACACCGCGCGTAGTCCACGCACGCGCTGCACGACGGCGCCGGGCACACGTAGATGCCTTCGCCGCTGCAGTACTGGCGGTAGAGGAACTTCTTCCACTTCATGTCGTGACGGTTGGCGCCGGCCAGCGCCGGGAAGTTCAGCCACATCAGCCGCGTCAGCTCGTCGCGGCCGGCCAGGCCGAGGTCCTGCCAGAGGTGGTCGCGGCCGGCGCAGCCGGTGGCGACGATGCGTGCCATCCAATCTTCCGATTCGTGCACGCCGGCGCGATGCGCCAGCAGCAGCGCGACCAGGTCGCGCCATTCCGGGATGCGCTCGGCGCGGCGCCGTGGCGCCGGCGGCAGCGGTCCGGGAAAGAGCTGGGCGGCGACGCGCGCGAAGCCGGCGGCGCCCAGGCCGAGGTGCGCCGGCAGGGTGCCGTCGCCGGCGCCCTGGCCGGCGATCAGGCTGGCCAGCAGCTCGCGGTTGGCGTTGCCGGCCGGCGCGCTGCCGGCGCGTCGCGCCAGCAGGTCGGCCTGCAGCAGGCAGCGGTACTGGGCGCGGTCGTTGGCGGACATGGCCGTCGGCTGGCCGAGCTAGGCCGGGCGGACGACGATCTCGCCGCCGAGGATCTGCGCTTGGCAGGCGAGGCGTTGCCCGCGTGGCACCAGGTTGTCCTTGAGCACCTGGTCCTCCAGCACCGACGGCGGCGCCAGCTGGTCGCCGCCGGCGACGACCTGCGTCAGGCAGGTGCAGCATTCGCCTTCGCGGCAGCCGTAGGGGATGCCGGCGCCGACGCTTTCCGAGACTTCGATCAGCCGCGAACCGGCCGGCACGGTGACGGTGAGGCCGACGTCGGCGAAGGTGATTCTGGCTTTGGGCATGGCTGGCGCGCTCCGTGCTGGTGTCAAGCCGCCGCTGCGGCGCAGTGTCCGGGCGACGCGTCGTTGTGGATGCAGCCGTCGAGCCCGTCCGGCGGCGCGTCGGCAAGCCCGATCCAGGCGTCGATCGCGGCGGCGTCGAAGCCGACCCGCCGTGCGCGGCCGACCTTCAGCAGCGGGCGGCGGATCAGCAGCGGCTGCTCGATCAGCAGGCGCAACGCCGCCTCGACGCCGAGGTTCTCCGGAACGACCGCGCCGGCCTTCACCGCCGGCGCGCTGCGGTTGAACCACTCGGCGACCGGCAGCGGCGCCAGGAAGGCGAGCAGCTTGCCGGCGGTCCACCGCTCGCGCAGCAGGTCGCGGACCTCGACCGTGTGGCCGGCGGCGACGAGCGCGTCCATCTGCCGCGCGTTGCCGCTGCAGCCGGGCTTGCCGTAGAAGACGACGTGCGTCATCGTCCGCCCGCCGCGAGCAGGCCGAGCTCGGCGAGCGTCGCCGGCGGGATGCCGGTCAGCGAGCCGGGCGGGTTGAGCGGGTCGCCGAGCTCGCCGACGATCGCGCACTCGATCGGGCAGATCGCCGCGCACTGCGGCTCGGCGTGATCGCCCAGGCATTCGGTGCATTTCGCGTCGTCGATCAGCAGATGCGGACGGTCGGCGTAGATCGCCTCGTTCGGGCAGACGTCGACGCAGGCCCAGCAGTTGACGCAGACTTCGGTGATCTGGAGGGTCATGGCCTCTTGCTCCTCGCGGTTAATTGGTCTGAATCCGCATGTGCGGATTCTCGGCTCCCGTCATTCCGGGCTTGACCCGGAATCCAGCGCGGCCGGTCATGACGATGGGGGCGGGCGGACGGCGCATGGCGTCAGGCGACCTTGCGTTCCGCCGCCGCTTGCGCCAGCTTGCCCGCGGCGGCCATCTCGGCATAGACCGCACGCACCGCGTCCTCGATCGGTTCCAGCGCGTGCTCGCCGTTCGGCGCGATGCCGGCGGCTTCCAGCCGCCCCCATGGCTCGATGCCGACCTTTGCGCAAAGCACCGCCTCGCAGCCGGCGAGTGCGGCGATGGTGCGTTCGAGGATCGATTCGGGGGCCGCGTCGCCGTCGCCGCAGCGGTCGGCGCCGCCGCAGTAGCGCGCCGCCTGGCGGTGGCCGATGAAGCGCACGCCGGCCGGCGAGGCTTCGTAGACCAGGAATTCGCGGGCGTGACCGAAGTGCTCGCCGACCACGCCGTTCTTCGCCGCGACCGCCATCAGCACCGGCCGCGCCGCTGCTGTCACCGCCTCCGTCACCGCCGGCGTGCGCGCGGCGGCGAGCCGGCCGAGCAGCGCCGCGCGCACTTCCTCGCGGCGCGCCATGGCCGCGGCGTAGTCGATGTCCATCGCGTCGATCCGGTCCAGCGTGAACTCGGCGCCGCGGTCCTCGCCGAGCAGGCCGACGGCGTCGGCGCGGCACTGCCGGCAATGGCGCATCATCGCCATGTCGCCGGCGCACGCGTCCTGCAGCGCCTGCAGTTCGGCGGCGCTCGGGCTGCGCTGGCCGGTGAGCCCGTACCAGGTGCCGTGCCCGGCCTCGGCGATCAGCGGCATCACGTTGTGCAGGAAGGCGCCCTTGGCCTTCACCGTGCGCGACACCTCGGGCAGGTGGGCGTCGTTCACGCCGGGGATCAGCACCGAGTTCACCTTCACCAGGATGCCGCGCGCGGCGAGCATTTCCAGCCCCTTCTGCTGCTGCCCGATCAGGATGCGCGCCGCCTCGACGCCGCGCAGGCGGCAGTTCTGCCAGTAGATCCACGGATAGATGCGCGCCCCGATCTCGGCGTCGAGGCAGTTGATGGTGATCGTCACGTGGTCGATGTTGTGCCGCGCGATCTCGTCGACGTACTGCGGCAGCATCAGGCCGTTGGTCGACAGGCAGAGCTTGAGGTCCGGCGCCTTCTCGGCAAGCGCGCGGAAGGTGGCGAAGGTGCGCCGCGGGTTGGCCAGCGCGTCGCCCGGGCCGGCGATGCCGAGCACGCTCATCTGCGGAATCGCGGCGGCGACGGCGAGCACCTTGCGCACCGCCTGTTCCGGATCGAGCAGCTCGGAGACGACGCCGGGGCGCGACTCGTTGGCGCAGTCGTACTTGCGGTTGCAGTAGTGGCACTGGATGTTGCACGCCGGCGCCACGGCGACGTGCATGCGCGCGAAGTGATGGTGCGCCTCCTCGGAATAGCAGGGGTGGTCCTGCACCTTGCGGCGAATGTCCTCGGGCAGATGGGCGAGCGCCTCCGGCGCGCTGCCGCAGCCGCTGGCCGAGCAGCCCCCGCTTTTCTCGGCGGGGGCGTTGCTGATCACGGGCAATTCCACGATGCGGGCTCCTCGACAGGGTTTGCCGAGAATTCAGCAAGCCCTGTGCCAGAGCGCAAAGCGCCGTTGCATCAAGGGATTGACGCGGGGCGGTGACGGTGGCTGTCGGCCCTTTGTCGGCTTTGCGACAAAGGGCCGGTGCTGTTCGGCGGCCATGCGATACGACTTTGTCATCAGTCCGCCGCGCTTCCGGGCAGCTGCCGCCCCTGTCGCCAACCTTGCGCAAAGGTAACCTATACGTTACCATTTGCCGATGAAGATCAAGCTTGAAGAATACCTCCGGGAAGACGGAAGCAATCCGTACCAGACGTGGTTCAACGGGCTGGATGCGCAAGCTGCGGCCAAGGTAACGGTTGCCAAGACCCGGCTGGAACTGGGCAACGTCTCGAACGTCGAATGGTTCCGGGGCATTGGCGAGTACAAGATCAACTGGGGGCCAGGCTATCGCATCTATCTGGCGAAGGATGGCGAATCCCTGATCATCCTGTTCGGTGGCAGCACCAAGAAGGGACAGCAGAAGGCGATTGACCAGGCAGTGTCATTGCACGAGGAATACAAGGCGAGGAAAAAAGTCATCGCCGCAGCGAAGAAAGGAACGAAGGCATGACGCTAACCCGCGATTTCAAGCACACCGTTGTCGAGCGCGTAGCACGCGACCCGGATTTTGCGAAGGCGCTTCTCGATGAAGCGGCCACCCTCTTTCTTAGCGGCGAGCCGGACGCAGCCCGTCTCATCCTCCGCGACCTCGTGAATGCGACGGTTGGCTTCGAGCACCTCGCCGAGCTGACCCACAAGCCCAGCAAGAGCCTGCATCGCATGCTGTCGCCGAAGGGCAACCCGAGCATGGACAATCTGGCCGCCATCTTTGGCGCGATCAGGAATTGGCTCAAGGTGACCTTCGATGTCCGGGTCGTCGAGGCCGCGTAGGTAGTGGCGTTTCCCGACGGTAGAAATCCCGGGGCTCCGTCGTGCTGGCTGCCGCTCACCTGAGAAGCTCAGGTGAGCTTCTCAGGTTCATAGCTGCTTGACCTCGATCGCCAGCGTCTGGATGCGGTAGGCGATCTGCCGCGCCGTCATGCCGAGTAGGCGGGCGGCCTTGGCCTGCACCCAGCCGGCCTGTTCGAGCGCGGCGGTCACCCGCTCGCGTTCCGAAAGCGCCGGATCGTCGAGCGCCGGCGGCGTCGGGGAGGCGCCGGCGAGCGGCGCTGCGTCCGCCGGCGCCGGGCGCGGTGCGCTGCGGCGCTCGCGGCCGGCGGGAAAGCGGATCTGCTCGGCGTCGATGCGGCCGTCCTCGGAGAGCACCGCGGCGCGCTCAAGGCAGTTCTCCAGCTCGCGCACGTTGCCCTGCCACGGGTGGTTGGCCAGCCGGTGCAGCGCGAGCTCGCTCAGCGTCAGCTTGCGCCGCTGGTTGTCGCCGATCTTGCCGAGCAGGTGGCGGGCGATCTCCGGGATGTCCTCGATCCGTTCGCGCAGCGGCGGCAGGTTGAGCGGCATCACGTTCAGGCGGTAGAAGAGGTCCTCGCGGAAGTCGCCCATCTCCACCGCCGTCTCCAGGTCGCGGTGGGTCGCCGCGATGATGCGCACGTCGACCTTGAGCGTGCGGTTGCCGCCGACGCGCTCGAACTCGCCCTCCTGCAGCACGCGCAGCAGCTTGGCCTGGAATGCCGCCGACACCTCGCCGATCTCGTCGAGGAACAGGGTGCCGCCGCTGGCCTGCTCGAAGCGGCCCTTGCGTCCCTCCACCGCGCCGGTGAAGGCGCCGCGCTCGTGGCCGAACAGCTCGGATTCGAGGAGATTCTCGGGCAGCGCCGCGCAGTTCAGCTTGACGAAGGCGTTCCTGGCGCGCGGCGAGTTGTAGTGGATGGCGTTGGCGATCAGCTCCTTGCCGGTGCCGGTCTCGCCGCGGATCAGCACGGTGGTATTCCACTTGGCGACCAGCCGCGCCTGCTCGAAGACGCGGCGCATCACCGCCGAGCGGCCGACCATGTTCTCGAAGCCGTACTGGTGGCGCATCGAACGGCGCAGCGAGTCGCATTCCTCGCGCAGGCTGTTCTTCTCCTGCTCGACCTCGAGCGCCAGGCGCAGGCTCTGGCCGATCAGGTTGGCGACCATCTCGACGAACACCGCGCGCTCGTCGAGCAGGCCGTCCTCGGGCTCCTCCGGCTGCACCGCGAGGATGCCGCGCAGCGTGCCGCCGACGCGGATCGGCACGGCGATGAACGGCAGCTGCGGGCGGTAGACGCCGAGCCGGTTGAGGAAGCGCGGCTCGTCGCTGACCCGCGCCAGCTTGATCGTGCGCGGCTTCTCCAGGATCAGGCCGAGGATACCTTCGCCGGGGCCGTACTCGATCGCCGGCAGCCCGGCCTTCTCCGGGTCGTGCAGCGCATGCGCGACGAGGTTGCCGCGCGTCGGGTGCACCACGCTGATCAGGCCGCGCGTCAGCGCCGCCTCGTCGTGCAGCACACGCAGCACCTCGCGCAGCGTCTCGTTGAAGTCGAGCGAGCGGCTGAGCACCCGGCTCACCGCGTAGAGCGCGCCGAGCAGCAGCTGGTTGAGCTCGTGCGAGCGGCAGTAGCCGGTGTGCGGGTTGTGATCGCGCGGGTAGATGGGCAGGTCGGTCACGGTGGGCATCCCTCGCCTCGTTTCAGATCGGGTCGCCGTCGACGCGGAATTCGACGACGACGGCGCAGCCGCCGCTCGGGCTGTGGTCGAGGTCGATGATGCCGCCGTGGTCGGAGACCACCTGCTGCGCGCGCGACAGGCCGGTGCCGATGTGCTGGCCGCCGTTCTTCATCGTGAAGAACGGCTCGAAGGCCTTGTTGCGCCATTCCTCCGGGATGCCCGGGCCGCTGTCGGCGATGCGCACGGCGATGCGCTCGTCGCCCGCCGTGCTCTGCACCAGCAGCTCGCGCCGCCGCCAGCCCTTGACGTTCATCGCCTCGATCGCGTTGTCGAGCAGCGCCTTGAACAGCATCGACAGCTGCACCGGGCGTCCCGGCAGCGCCGGCAGCGTCGGCGCCGGCTGCCAGTCGACGACGATGCCGGCGGCCAGCAGGCGCGGCGTGCTGATCTCCAGCACGTCGCGCAGGATCTCGTTGACGTTGATGCCGACCGGCAGCTCTTGCGGGCTCTGCGGGATGACCAGGCGCAGGCTTTCCAGGTGCGCGCCGGCGGCGCGCAGCGCATCCTCCAGCACGCGCGCGCTGAGCGGGTCGCGGCGCTGCAGCACGGTCACCGCCGAGGCCATCATGTTCATCGGCTCGCCGAGGCGGAACAGCGCCGCCGACAGGCCCTCGCGGATCGCCGCGGTGCGCTCCTCCTCGGCCAGCACCGCCTTGCGCGCCTCGATCCGCGCCCGTTCCTGCTCGACGCGGAGGTCGCTGATGTCGCTGACCATCAGCAGCAGGCCGGGCTGGCCGCCGGCGCAGAAATAGCTGTCGACGCAGTCGCTCTGCATGTCCACCACCGAGGCCGTCGCCGACAGCCAGCGGGCGCGGCCGCCGGGGCGTTCGATGCGCTGTTCGCGGTGCGGGAAGGCGCACTGCGCCGGCGCCTCGGCGAGCAGCCGGCGCCAGTCCGGATGCAGCGCGTCGAGCAGGCGGTGCGCCGGCTCGCGGCTGCCGAGGTCGGACACCAGCTTCTTGTACTCCTGGTTGTCGAGGATCACGCGGCCGCTCTGGTCGAGCAGCGCAAAGGCCGCCGGCGCCGCGTCGACGACCGACTCGATCAGCTTCTTCTGGTTGCGGGTGACGCGCCCCAGCCGGTGCAGCTCGGTCACGTCGCGGTGCATGCCGAGGTAATGGGTGGTGACGCCGCGGGCGTCGACCAGCGGCGTGATGGTCAGGTCGGCGAGGTACAGCACGCCGTCCTTGCGCCGGTTGAGCAGGCGCCCCGACCACGGCCGCTGCCCGGCGAGTGCGGTCCACATCGTGCGGTAGAGCGCCTTGGGGGTGGTGTGGTTGGACAGTACCGACTCGTTGCGGCCGATGATTTCCGCCGGCGCGTAGCCGGTGATGCGCATGAAGGCCTCGTTGGCGAACAGGATGTTGGCCTGCGGGTCGGTGATCGAGATGGCGATGTCCGCCTGGTCGACCGCCGCGCGGAAAGCCTCCGTCGGCAAGGTGCCGGCAGGCAGCGAGGACGGGCGGCGGGCGGGACTCACGGTGGACATGGCGCGTTCCTTTGGCGAGGGGTCGATAGCGTTCTAGCAGGTTCCGTGCCCCGGCCCCGCGGAGGCGGCCGGGCGTGCGTCGCTGTGGGGTTTTGCAGGTTTCCGACGAAATTCCTGTCGGGTTTGCGACATTGGTCCCGCACCAGATTCGTGCGTCATTACCGAAAAGCGCGCCACGAGGGCGCTTGCCGGGTGTCGGCCGGCTTTGGCACGGCTCGTGCACCGGATCGGGCAAGGAAAGGAGGGCGCCGGCCATGGGCGAATTGCTGTTGCTGCTGCTGTCGACCGCGCTGGTCAACAACGTCGTGCTGATCAAGTTCCTCGGGCTGTGCCCGGTGATGGGCGTGTCGAAGAGCATGGACGGCGCCCTTGGCATGGGGCTGGCCACCACCTTCGTCATCACGCTCGCCGCCGGCGCCTCGTGGGTGCTGGAGAACTGGCTGCTGGCGCCGCTCGGGCTGGGCTATCTGCGCATCCTCACCTTCATCCTGGTGATCGCCGCGGTCGTGCAGTTCACCGAAATGTTCATCCGCAAGAGCAGCCCCGGCCTCTACCAGTCGCTCGGCATCTACCTGCCGCTGATCACCACCAACTGCGCCGTGCTCGGCGTCGCGCTGCTCAACGTCGACCAGAAGTTCGGCCTCTTCCGGAGCCTGCTCTACGGTTTCGGTTCGGCGCTCGGCTTCACGCTGGTGCTGCTCGTCTTCGCCGGCCTGCGCGAACGCGTCGCGCTGGCGCGGGTGCCGGCCGCCTTCGCCGGGGCGCCGATCGCCTTCGTCACGATCAGCCTGCTGGCGCTCGCCTTCATGGGCTTTTCCGGCCTCAACGTCCAGGAGGTGTCACCATGATCGCCGCCGTCCTCAGCCTTACCTTGCTCGGCGCGCTGCTCGGCGTCGTCCTCGGCTGCGCCGACCGTTTCCTGCGCGTCGAGGGCAACCCGCTGGTCGACGAGATCGGCGCCCTGATGCCCGGCTCGAACTGCGGCCAGTGCGGCTTTCCCGGCTGCGCCGGCGCCGCCGCGGCGATCGTCGCCGGCAGCGCCGCGCCGACCTGCTGTCCGCCCGGCGGCAAGGCGCTCGCCGCCGCCGTCGCCGGCCGCCTCGGGCTGGCGGTCGACCTCTCGGCGCTCGCCGACGACGGCCCGCAGATCGCCGGCGTCGCCGAGGAGCTGTGCATCGGCTGCTGCCGCTGCAGCAAGGTCTGTCCGACCGACGCCATCGTCGGCGCCGCCAAGCAGATCCACAACGTGCTGCGCGAGGCCTGCACCGGCTGCGCGAACTGCGTCGACCTGTGCCCGACCGAGGCGCTGCTGCTGCAGCCGGTGCCGCCGACGTTGCCGCACTGGGTGATGCCGAAGCCGCTCGGCGCGTGAGGACGACATGGGCATCCTGACGACCTTCAAGGACTGGTTCGGCAACGACTGGGGCGTGCATCCGGACGACCGCAAGCGGCCCGCCGCCGACGCCGCGGTGCGCGTGATGCCGGTGCCGGAGCGCCTCTGGCTGCCGCTGCAGCAGCATCTCGGCGCGCCGGCGCGGCCGGTGGTGCTGGTCGGGCAGCGGGTGAAGAAGGGGCAGTTGCTGGCCGAGGCGCAGGGCGCGGTGTCGGCGCCGGTGCATGCGCCGACCTCGGGCACCGTCGCCGCGATCGCCGAGATCACCGCGCCGCACCCGTCGGGACTGACGCTGCCGGCGATCGTCGTCGACGCCGACGGCGCCGACGAATGGGGCGAACGCGTCGGCTGCGCCGATCCGTTCGCGCTGGCGCCGGACGAGATCGGCCGGCGCGTCGCCGCCGCCGGCGTCGTCGGCCTCGGCGGCGCCGCCTTCCCGTCGTCGGTGAAGCTCGCCGGCGCGGCGCGCGCCGGGGTGGCGACGCTGATCGTCAACGGCAGCGAATGCGAACCCTACCTGTCCTGCGACGACCGGCTGATGCGCGACGCGGCCGCGGCCATCGTCGACGGCATCCGCATCATGCGCCATGCCAGCGGCGCCGCGCGCGTGCTGGTCGGCATCGAGGACAACAAGCCGGAAGCGCTGGCGGCGATGGCCGCGGCCGCCGCCTCCTGCGCCGAGATCCGCGTCTGTCGCGTGCCGGCGCGCTATCCGATGGGCTCCGAGAAGCAGCTGATCCAGGCGCTGAGCGGCATCGAGGTGCCCGCCGACAGCCGTCCGGCCGACGTCGGCGTGATCGTGCACAACGTCGGCACGGCGCTGGCGGTGCGCGCCGCGATCCGCGACGGGCAACCGCTGATCTCGCGCCTGCTGACGGTCAACGGCGGCTGCGTGGTCGCGCCCGGCAACATCGAGGTCCGCCTCGGCACGCTCGCCGCCGACGTCCTCGCCTTCGCCGGCGGCCTGCACGGTGACGGCCTCGGCCTCGCCCGCCGCCTGCTCGGCGGGCCGATGATGGGAATGCAGATCCCGCACTGGCGGGTGCCGGTGGTCAAGGGCACCAGCGGCATCCTCGCGCTTGCCGCCGACGAGGCCGCCGCCGGCGACGCCGACCCCTGCATCCGCTGCGCCAGCTGCGTGCGTGCCTGCCCGGTCGGCTTGCTGCCGCTGGAGATGAGCGCGCGCATCCGCAACGACGCGCTCGACGCGGCGGCGGCGCTCGGCCTCGCCGACTGCATCGCTTGCGGCTGCTGCGCCTACGTCTGCCCGTCGCGGATTCCGCTGGTGCAGTACTTCCAGCACGCCAAGGGCGAACTCGCCGCGCGCGAGCGGGCGCGGCTGCGCACCGACGCCACGCGCAAGCTCGCCGCGCAGCGCCAGGAACGGCTGGCCCGCGAGGCGAGCGAGAAGGCCGCGGCGGCGGCGCGGCGCAAGGCCGAGCGCGCCGCGCAACAGTCCGCCGCAGAGAAGCTCGTCCAGGGAGAACCGGCATGAACCCGAACGCCTTCGCCGCCGCTCCGGTGGCTTCACCGCATGCGCACGGCGGCGGCAGCGTCGCGCGCACGATGCGGCACGTGCAGCTCGCGCTGTTGCCGGCGACGCTGCACGGCTTCTGGTTGTACGGCTGGCCGTCGTTCCTGCTGTGGCTGCTGACCATCCTCGCCTGCGTCGGCTGGGAGGCGCTGGCGCTGCGCCTGGCCGGCGGCCGCCGCGTCGGCGCGGTGCTGCACGACGGCTCGGCGCTGCTCACCGGCTGGCTGCTGGCGATGACGCTGCCGCCGTGGGCGCCGTGGTGGGTGGCGGTGGTCGGCGGCTTCATCGCCATCGTCGTCGGCAAGCAGGTCTTCGGCGGCCTCGGCCAGAACGTCTTCAACCCGGCGATGGTCGCCCGCGTCGCCCTGCTGGTCTCCTTTCCGCTGCCGCTGACGCAGTGGGTGGCGCCGCTGGCGCAGCCGGCGCCCGGCTTCGTCGACGCGCTGCAGCGTTTCCTCGGCGGCGCGCCGGTGCCCGACGCGATGACCAGCGCGACGCTGCTCGGCCACGCCAGGACCGAACTGTCGCGCGGCGTCGACCTGATGCAGGTGCTGGCCGGGGCGCCGCCATCGTCGCTATCCTGGCTCGGCGAGCGTGCCGGCAGCTTCGGCGAGGCCGGCGCGCTGCTGCTCCTCGCCGGCGGCGGCTACCTGCTCGCCGTCGGCGTCATCCGCTGGCATGCGCCGTTCGCCGTGCTCGCCGGCCTCGCCGTGCCGGCGGCGATCGCCCACGCCGTCGATCCGGCCCGCTACCTCGACGCCGGCAGCCATCTGCTCTCGGGCGCGGCGATGCTCGGCGCCTTCTTCATCGCCACCGACTACGTCACCTCGCCGAGCACGGTGCCCGGCCGGCTGCTGTTCGGCGCCGGCGTCGGCCTGCTCACCTGGATCATCCGCAGCTGGGGCGGCTACCCGGAAGGGATGGCCTTCGCCGTGCTGCTGATGAACGCGCTGACGCCGACGATCGACCGTTGCGTCCGGCCGCGCATCCTCGGCCGCGACCGGCGCGGGCGGCCACTCGACCTGCCGCCGGGGAGTCCGCGCCAATGACGCTCGAACAACTCCGTGGCCGCCTCGGCTACCAGCCGCTGCTGCTCGGCGCCATGGCCCTCTGCGCCAGCGCCGCGCTGGCCTGGGCGGCGGACGCCACGCGCGCGGCGATCGCCGCCGCCGAAGCCCGCGACCTGCGCGCATCGCTGGCCGAGGTGCTGCCCGGCGGCTTCGCCGACAACGACTTCCTGCGCGACACGATCGACCTGCCGCGCGCCGGGCGGACGGTGACGGTCTACCGGGCGCGGCGCAATGGCCGCGTCGAGGGCGCCGTGTTCAAGGTCGCCGAGCGCGGCTACGCCGCCGACATCCAGCTGCTGATCGGCGTCGACCGCGACGGCCGCACGCTCGGCGTGCGCGTCCTCAAGCACGCCGAGACGCCCGGCCTCGGCGACAAGATCGAGGTCGCCAAGTCGGCCTGGATCCGCGCCTTCGACGGCCGCTCGCTGGGCGATCCGCCGCCCGGGAAATGGGCGGTCAGGAAGGACGGCGGCGACTTCGACCAGTTCGCCGGCGCCACCATCACGCCGCGCGCGGTGGTCCGCTCGGTCAGGGGCGGGCTGGAATTCTTCGCGGCGCACCGCGCCGAGATCCTTGGAGAGGCATCATGAACTCCCCCCTCGCCGGCATCGTCAAGGACGGGCTGTGGCACCAGAACGTCGTCTTCGCGCAACTGCTGGCGATGTGCCCGACGATGGCGGTCACCACCAGCGGCACCAACGGCCTCGGCATGGGGCTGGCGACCACCGCCGTGCTGGTCGTCTCGAACGTGCTGGTGTCGGCGATCCGGCACACGGTCAGCGCGCAGGTGCGGATCCCGGTCTTCGTCGTGCTCATCGCCGGCCTGGTGACGATCGTCGACATGGCGATGAACGCCTGGCTGCACGAGCTGTACAAGGTGCTCGGCCTGTTCATCGCGCTGATCGTCGTCAACTGCGCCATCCTCGGCCGCGCCGAGGCCTTCGCGGTCAAGGCCGGGCCGCTGGCGGCGGCGGTCGACGGGCTGGCGATGGGGCTCGGCTTCACCGGTGCGCTGACGCTGATCGGCCTGGTGCGCGAATTCCTCGGCGCCGGCACGCTGTTCGCGCAGGCCTCGAACCTGCTCGGCCCGTCCTTCGCCTTTCTCGAACTGCGCCTGCCCGGCTACGGCGGCATGCTGCTGATGATCCTGCCGCCCGGCGCCTTCGCCGTGCTCGGCTTCCTGCTCGCCGGCAAGCGCCTGCTCGAACGGCGCGCTGCGGCGCGGCCGGCGGCAGAGGCGGCGCCGGCCGGCAGCGGCTGTTGTTGAGGAGCCCCCATGCAGATCGGCATCGCCTATTCCGAGCCCGGCCAGCAGTTCTGGCTGAACATCGAGGTGCCGGACGGCACCACCGTCGCCGAGGCGATCGAGCGCTCCGGCGTCTGCCGGCGCTTCCCGCAACTCGACCTGGCGGTGCAGAAGGTCGGCGTCTTCGGCCGTCTGGTGCGGCTCGACGCGGCGCTGAAGGCGGGCGACCGCGTCGAGATCTACCGGCCGATCGTCGCCGACCCGGCGACCGTGCCGCGCCGCGACCTGGCCGGCGACGCCTAGGCCGATTGTCGGCTTTGCGACACGGCGGCGGTGCAAATTTTCCTTGCGAATCAGCCTTCTGTCGGTGGCATCCATCTTGCTGAAGTGACGGTGAGTCCAGCGGAGAGACGCATGAAGACCAGCGAAATCCAGGCCCTGCTCGACGAGCCGGCCTGCAGCCACAACCACAAGGAGAAGTCCGGTTGCGCGCGGCCGAAGCCGGGCGCCGCGGCCGGCGGCTGCTCCTTCGACGGCGCGCAGATCGCGCTGCTGCCGATCGCCGACGTCGCCCACATCGTGCACGGGCCGATCGCCTGCGCCGGCTCGTCGTGGGACAACCGCGGCACGCGCTCGTCGGGGCCGGCGCTGTACCGCCTCGGCCTGACCACCGACCTGTCGGAAACCGACGTGGTCATGGGGCGCGGCGAGAAGCGGCTGTTCCACGCGATCAAGCAGGCGATCGACAGCTACGCGCCGGCCGCGGTGTTCGTCTACAACACCTGCGTCACGGCGCTGATCGGCGACGACGTCGAAGCCGTCTGCCAGGCCGCCGCGGCGCGCTGGGGGGTGCCGGTGGTGCCGGTCGACGCGGCCGGCTTCTACGGCACCAAGAACCTCGGCAACCGGCTGGCCGGCGAGGCGATGGTCAAGCACGTGATCGGCACGCGCGAACCGCCGCCGGCGATGCCGCGCGTCGACGGGCGGCCGACGCGGGACATCAACCTGATCGGCGAATACAACATCGCCGGCGAGTTCTGGCACGTCGCCCCGCTGTTCGACGAACTCGGCTACCGCATCCTCGCCACGCTCTCGGGTGACGCACGCTTCGCCGAGGTGCAGACGATGCATCGCGCCGAGGCGACGATGGTGGTCTGCGCCAAGGCGCTGCTCAACGTCGCGCGCAAGCTGCAGGAAGGCTACGGCATCCCGTGGTTCGAGGGCAGTTTCTACGGCGTCGCCGACATGTCGGCGGCGTTGCGCGGCTTTGCTGCGCTGCTCGGCGACCCCGACCTGGCGGCGCGCACCGAGCTGGTCGTCGCCCGCGAGGAGGCGATCGCCGACGCCGCGCTCGAACCGTGGCGGCGGCGCCTGGCCGGCAAGCGCGTGCTGCTCTACACCGGCGGCGTCAAGTCGTGGTCGATCGTCTCGGCGCTGCAGGACCTGGGGATGACGGTGGTCGCCACCGGCACCAAGAAGTCGACCGAGGAGGACAAGGCGCGCATCCGCGAGCTGATGGGCGAGGACGCGAAGATGATCGACGACGGCAGCCCGCAGGCGCTGTTGTCGACCTACCGCGACTACGGCGCCGACATCCTGATCGCCGGCGGCCGCAACTTGTACACGGCGCTGAAGGCGCGCATCCCCTTCCTCGACATCAACCAGGAGCGCGAATTCGGCTACGCCGGCTACCGCGGCATGGTCGAGCTGGCGCGGCAGCTGGCGCTGTCGATCGAGAGCCCGGTGTGGGCGGCGGTGAAGCGACCGGCGCCGTGGGCGAAGGGGCGCGGGCCGGGCGCGCTGCTTACCGCCTAGGAGACGGCGATGACGGAAATCCTTCATTCGCGCAAGGCGCTGGCGGTGAACCCGCTCAAGGTCAGCCAGTCGGTCGGCGCCGCGCTGGCCTTCCTCGGCATCAACCGCAGCCTGCCGCTGATGCACGGCTCGCAGGGTTGCACCGCCTTCGGCAAGGTGTTCTTCGTGCGCCATTTCCGCGAGCCGATCCCGCTGCAGACGACGGCGATGGATCAGGTGGCGACGATCATGGGCGCCGACGCCAACGTCGTCGAGGCGCTCGCCACGCTCTGCGCGAAGCACCGGCCGGACCTCATCGGGCTGCTCACCACCGGCCTCGCCGAAACGCAGGGGAGCGACATCCGGCGCGCGCTGCGCGAATTCCGCGCGGCGCATCCGGAGCACGCCGGCGTCGCCGTGGTGCCGGTGAACACGCCCGACTACCTGGGCTGCTTCGAGAGCGGCTACGCGCTGGCGGTCGCCGCGCTGGTCGACACGCTGGTCCCGGAAGGACGCCGCGCCGGCCGCCGGCCGAAGCAGGTGAACGTGCTCGCCTCGTCGATGCTGACGCCGGGCGACATCGAGGCGATCAAGGAATGGGTCGAGTCCTTCGGCCTCTATCCGGTGGTGCTGCCGGACCTCGGCGACGCGCTCGACGGCCACCTGGTCGATGCCGAGTTCTCGTCGCTGACGATCGGCGGCACGAAGCGCGCCGAGATCGCGGCGATGGGCGAATCGGCGGCGACGCTGGTGGTCGGCGCCTCGCTCGCCGCCGCCGCCGACCTGCTGCGCGAGCGCAGCGGCGTTCCCGACTACCGCTTCGCCGGGCTGATGGGACAGGACGCTTGCGACGCGTTCACGCAGGCGCTCGCCGAGATCTCCGGCCGTCCGGTGCCGCAGCGCATCGAGCGCCAGCGCGCGCAGTTGCAGGACGCGATGGTCGACTGCCACTTCATGCTCGGCTTCGCGCGCATCGCGCTCGCCGCCGACCCCGACCTGCTCGCCCAGTTCGCCGCCTTCCTCGCCGGCATGGGCGCCGAGCTCGTCGCCGCCGTCAGCCCGGCCAAGGGGCCGGCGCTGGAGGCGCTGCCGCTCGGGCAGGTGACGGTCGGCGACCTCGGCGATCTGGAACAGCTGGCCGGCGCCGGCGCCGCGCAGCTGCTGATCGCCAACTCGCATGCGCAAGGCAGCGCCGAACGCCTCGGCGTGCCGCTGTTGCGCGCCGGCTTTCCGCTCTACGACCTGGTCGGCGGCTACGCCCGCACCTGGGTGGGCTACCGCGGCACCCGCCAGGCGCTGTTCGACCTCGCCAACCTGCTGCTCGGGCAACATCATGACCTCGAACCCTACCGATCCGCCTACCGGCGCCACACCCGCCCGCACGAACTGCCCGCCGGCGCGGCGCCTGCAGCTGGTGTGGTCCACTGACGCCGCGGCCGCGCCGATGCTCCGCGTCGCCTTCGCCTCCGTCGACCGCAGCCGCGTCGACCAGCACTTCGGCGCGGCGGAAGGCTTCGTCGTCTACGACGTGGCGCCGGACCGGGCGACGCTGGTCGCCGTCGGCAGCTTCGCCGCCGAGGCGATGGACGGCAACGAGGGCAAGCTCGCCGCCAAGGTCGATTTCCTCGCCGGCTGCGCCGCGGTCTATGTGCTGGCGATCGGCGCCTCGGCGATCAAGCTGCTGGTGGCGCGTGGCATCCAGCCGATCCGCATCACCGAGGTCGATGCCATCGACGCGCTGCTCGCCGACATCGGGCGTGCGATGAAGGACGGCGGCGTCGCCTGGATCGAGCGCGCGCTGGCCCGCGAGCCGCGCTCGGACGCGCGCTTCGCGGCGATGGAGACGGAGGGCTGGCAAGGATGAACGGACTGCTCGAACAGCGCGGCGTGGTGCGCCGCATCGCGGACGGCCGGGCGCTGGTCGCGCTCGAATCGTCGGCCTGCGGCGGCTGCGCCCACGCCGGCGGCTGCGGCGCCGGGCGCCTGGCGGCAGCGGCCGCCCCGCGCCTGGTGACGCTGCCCGCGGAGGCCTCGCTGCGCGTCGGCGACGCGGTGCTGCTGAGCCAGCCCGAACGGCGCATCGTGCTGTCGGCACTGCTCGGCTACCTTTTCCCGGCGCTGGCGTTGCTCGTCGGCGCCTGGTTCGGCGCGACGCTGGCCGGCAGCGACGCCGGCGCCGCGTTCGGTGCCGCCAGCGGCTTCCTCGCCGCGCTGGCGATCTCCCGCCTGCTGCTGGCGGTGCTCCCCGGCGTGCTGCCGCCGCCGCGCGCCATCCCGCTTTCCCGACCATCAACCTTGTCTCCACAGGAGTATTCCGATGAGCCCTGATCCGATTATCGACACCGACTTCATCAAGGAGATGTCGCGCCAGGTGCGCGCCCTCGACACCTACGGCACCTACGCCGGCAAATCGACGGCGGAGGTGCTCGACCCGTTCGTGCTGACCAGGGAAAGGAAGGCCGAGATCCCGCTCGTCGGCGATCCGGACGAGGAGACGATCGCCCGCGTCAAGGCCTTCTACAACGCGATCGCGGTGCTGATCGAGCAGGAGTGCAAGCTGCTCGCGGTGCCGCTGGTGCACCTCACGCACGAAGGCTTCGGCCGCGCGCTGATCACCGTCGGCAAGCTGGTCGCGGTGGACAAGACCTTGCGCGACGTGCACCGCTTCGGCTTCGCCAGCCTGTCGAAGATGAAGGACGAGGCGGACAAGCTGCTGGCGGTGGCGATCGAGCGCATCGGCCAGCATTCCGCCGTGGCCGGGATGTGAGGGGCGCCTCGATCGCCGTCTACGACGCCTGCCAGGCGTGGGCGGCAGCCAACGCGCGGCGGCTCGCCACGCAGAAAGGATGAAGCGATGATCACCGGATTGACCCGCGGCGGCCGCGAATGGGTGCCGCAGTTCGTGACCGCCCTCGACCAGCGGAAGTGCATCGGCTGCGGCCGCTGCTACAAGGTCTGCCCGCGCCAGGTGCTCGATCTGGTCGAGCGCGAGCTCGACGACGACAGCGACGATGACGACGACAACATGATGGTGATGTCGCTCGCCGACGCCGCCGATTGCATCGGCTGTAGCTCCTGCGGTCGGGTCTGCCCGAAGGGCTGCTACAGCTACGCGCCGGCCTGAGGGTCGATTGTCGCAAACCCGACAATCCCTCCTTCGGACGAAAGCGACGGTGATTCAAGGGTTTGGCGCACGGCGGCGGGATGGCACGCGGCTTGCAGGACAAGGGGCGTCAACGTGAGGAGAACTGCCATGATCAGCCTGACCCCCGCCGCCGTGAAAGCCGTGCAACGCTTCATCCGTGGTTCCGAAACGCCGGTCGCCGGCCTGCGCCTGGTGGTCGCCGGCGGCGGCTGCTCCGGCCTGCAGTACGGCATGAAGCTGGAGTCGGCGAAGGCCGACGACGATTGGGAAATCGAGGTCGATGGCGTCAAGCTGCTGGTCGACCCGCTGACGCTGCCGATGGTCGACAGCGTCTCCATCGACTTCATCGACTCGCTGACGCACACCGGTTTCAAGTTCGACAACCCGAACGCCGCCGCCCAGTGCTCCTGCGGCAAGTCGTTCGCGGTGTAGGGGGACGCGCCATGTGGGAATATTCCGACAAGGTCCGCGAGCACTTCTTCAACCCGCGCAACTCGGGGCCGCTCGACGGCGCCAACGCCGTCGGCGACGTCGGCTCGATCCAGTGCGGCGACGCGCTGCGCCTGATGCTCAAGGTCGACCCGCAGAGCGGGGTGATCGAGGACGCGCACTTCCAGACCTTCGGCTGCGGTTCGGCGATCGCCTCGTCGTCGGCGCTGACCGAGATCATCAAGGGGATGACCGTCGACCAGGCGCTGACGGTCTCCAACCAGGACATCGCCGACTACCTCGACGGGCTGCCGCCGGAAAAGATGCACTGCTCGGTGATGGGGCGCGAGGCGCTGCAGGCGGCGGTCGCCAACTACCGCGGCGAGACCTGGAGCGACGAGCACGAGGAAGGCGCGCTGGTGTGCAAGTGCTTCGCCGTCGACGCGGTGCTGATCGAGGACGTGATCAAGGCCAACAACCTCAACACGGTCGAGGAAGTGACCTTCTACACCAAGGCCGGCGGCGGCTGCACCGCGTGCCACGAGGGGGTCGAGGAGATCCTGGCCAAGGTCAAGGCGGCGCGCGCCGGTCCCGGCGAGGTGTCGCCGCCGCCGGCCTGCCCGGCAACGCCGGCGGCGCCGCGGCCGCCGGCGGCGAGGATGCCGCTGGTGCAGAAGATCCGCCGCATCGAGGAAGTGCTGGAGGCGGTGCGGCCGATGCTGCAGCGCGACCACGGCGACGTCGAGCTGGCCGACGTGCAGGGCCGGAAGATCTACGTGCACCTGAAGGGCGCCTGCGCCGGCTGCATGATGGAAGCGGCGACGCTGGGCGGCATCCAGCAGAAGATGATCGAGGCGCTCGGCGAGCTGGTGCAGGTGCTGCCGGCCGCGCTGATGCCGGCGGAAGCCTAGGAGGCGGCGATGGACCTGACCCCGATCTACCTCGACAACAACGCGACGACGCGCGTCGACCCGGCGGTGGTGGCGGCGATGCTTCCCTTCTTCACCGAACACTTCGGCAACGCCTCGTCGATTCACGCCTTCGGCGCCAGCGTCGGCCGGGCGCTGAAGCAGGCGCGCGGCCAGGTGCAGGCGCTGCTCGGCGCCGAGCACGACTCGGAGATCATCTTCACCTCCTGCGGCACCGAGGCCGATTCGACCGCGATCCTCTCGGCGTTGAAGGCGCAGCCCGAACGCAACACGGTGATCACCACCGCGGTCGAGCACCCGGCCATCCTCAGCCTGTGCGAGTGGCTGGAGAAGGAGGGCTACGTCGTGCACAAGCTGCGCGTCGACAGGAAGGGGCAGCTCGACCTCGACGAATACCGCGCGCTGCTGCACGACCGCGTCGCGATCGTCTCGGCGATGTGGGCGAACAACGAGACCGGAACGCTGTTCCCGGTCGAGGAGATGGCCGAGATCGCCGCCGCGCGCGGCATCATGTTCCACACCGACGCGGTGCAGGCGCTCGGCAAGGTCCCGGTCGACCTGAAGCGGACGAAGATCGACATGCTCTCGTTGTCCGGCCACAAGCTGCACGCGCCGAAAGGGATCGGCGCCCTCTACCTGCGCCGCGGCTGCCGCTTCCGGCCGCTGCTGCGCGGCGGCCACCAGGAGCGCGGGCGGCGCGCCGGCACCGAGAACTCGGCGGCGATCGTCGGCCTCGGCAAGGCCTGCGAGCTGGCGCAGGCGCAGCTGGCAACCGGGAACTCCGTTGTGCGGCGGCTGCGCGACAAGCTGGAGGCCGGCATCCTCGCCCGGGTCGGCCACGCCTTCCCGACCGGCGATGTCGGCAACCGGCTGCCGAACACCTGCAACATCGCCTTCGAGTACATCGAGGGCGAGGCCATCCTGCTCCTGCTCAACAAGCTCGGCATCGCCGCCAGCTCCGGCTCGGCCTGCACCTCGGGCTCGCTCGAACCCTCGCACGTGATGCGCGCGATGGGCATCCCCTACACCGCGGCGCACGGCACGATCCGCTTCTCGCTGTCGCGCGACACCAGCGAGGCCGAGGTCGACCGCGTCATCGCCGCCGTGCCGCCGATCGTCGAGCGCCTGCGCAACCTGTCGCCGTACTGGAACGGGCAGGGACCGGCAACGCCGGAACAGCCCTTCGCCCCAAGCTACGCCTGAGTAATGTGCAACGCACATTACGAACAAGTCCTCTTGGGGGGCGCCTGAGTAATGTGCAACGCACATTGCGAACAAGTCCGCTTGAGGGGCGCCTGAGCCTCCTTACCTCTCCCGGCAGCACCTTCGGAACCCCCGGCCGCGCGCCGGGGTCTTTTTTTCTCAGCGCGCGGGCGGCGCCGTCTGCTCCAGCGCCGCGATGCGCTCGCGCAGCGCCTTCATCTCGGCGCGCCGCTCACTCGCGTCGCGAGCGATCGCCATCGATCCGAGCACTTCGCCGTCGCCGGCGGTGAGGAGCGAAAAGCTCATGTCTACATAGATCGTCGAACCGTCCCGGGTCTGCGCGCGGGTGATGGTGGCCCGGCCGCCGTGCTTGGTCGCGCCGCACGCCAGCGCCGCGTCGAAGGCCTGCCAGTGCGCGCCGCGCAAGCGCTCGGGAATGATCAGGTCGAGGCTCTGCCCGATCGCCTCGGCCGCCGGGAAACCGAACAGCCGTTCGGCGGCGGCGTTCCAGAGACGGATCACGCCGCTGGTGTCGGCGTAGATCACCGCATCGGCCACCTGCTCGATCAGCAGGCGATGGAGGTCGCTGTCGTTGCCACTACCGTTCATGGAAATGACTCCTCTGTTTGCGCCGGGGCGTTCCGCCCGGGAATTGACTGGCAGACAGTCGCTGCTTGCCTGACGCAAGCTGCTCCTTCTGGTCTTGTTGGCCTGGAATGCCGAAGTAAAACGGAACCGACCAAGCATAGATGCTAATTGCGTGACGTGAAAGATGGGGGCGCTGCTTGTCGGCCACAACCGCCTTCTGACCAACGAGGATTGAACGCCTGGCTTTGGGGGGGGGGCGCCTGCCCGAAACAGGACGGTCCATGGCGTTGATCGGACCGGTCAAAAAAAAAGGGTTGCGGAAGGATGTTCCGCAACCCAACACTCGATGTCGCCAACCATGCCCGTGGGGCTTGCGGACGACCGTTGCAGCCTAGCAGTCGATAGGTTAGCGAAAGGTAAGGAAACGCAACGAGTGGCACTCCCATCTGCGCAAGGTCTGTCCAAGGTAAACGTTTTGTAAACGACTGTTTTTATGTCAGTTCTTCGTAAGTTTACAAAACAAACATCGACACAGGGCTCATGCCGTCAAGGCTGTGGGCTTTATTCAGCAATAAACAATGGAGGAGTCACCATGACCATGAATGACCAAGGCAAGGCCTATTGGTCAGCAACACTCAAGTTGCTGGGCAGTATCCTGGCCGTATGGTTCATCTGTTCGTTCGGCGCCGGAATTTTGTTCGTCGACGCACTAAACACCATCAAGTTGGGCGGTTATCCGCTCGGTTTCTGGTTTGCGCATCAGGGTTCCATCTACATCTTCATCGCGTTGATTTTCTTCTACGCCAAGAAGATGGGCGATATCGACCGCAAGTTCGACGTTCACGAAGACTAAGAGGCCGACTACATGGATCTGCAAACAACAACTTACCTGGTGGTCGGCGCGTCGTTCGCGCTGTACATCGGCATCGCCATCTGGGCTCGCGCTGGTTCAACCAGCGAGTTCTACGTCGCCGGCGGTGGCGTGCACCCGGTCATGAACGGCATGGCGACGGCGGCCGACTGGATGTCGGCCGCTTCGTTCATCTCGATGGCCGGTCTGATCGCCAACATGGGCTACGGCGGTGGTCTTTTCCTGATGGGTTGGACCGGCGGCTACGTGCTTCTCGCCATGCTGCTCGCACCGTACCTCCGGAAGTTCGGCAAATTCACCGTGCCGCAGTTCATCGGCGACCGCTTCTACTCGAAGTCGGCGTCGACGGTGGCGGTGCTCTGCCTGCTGACGGCCTCGCTGACCTACATCATCGGTCAGATGACCGGTGTCGGTGTCGCCTTCTCGCGCTTCCTGAACGTGTCGTCCGACACCGGCATCTACATCGGCCAGGCAATCGTCTTCCTCTACGCCGTGTTCGGTGGCATGAAGGGGATCACCTATACCCAGGTCGCCCAGTACATCGTGCTGATCTGCGCCTACATCGTCCCGGCAGTCTTCATCTCTCTGCAGCTGACCGGTAACCCGATCCCGCAGCTGGGTCTCGGCTCGACGATGTCCGGCTCCGACGTGGCGTTGCTCACCCGTCTCGACCAGGTGGTGACCGAACTTGGCTTCGGCAAGTACACGACGACGACTGCCGGCAGCACGCTGAACATGTTCGTGTACACGATGTCGCTGATGATCGGCACCGCTGGCCTGCCGCACGTGATCATGCGCTTCTTCACCGTGCCGAAGGTCTCCGATGCACGCTCTTCCGCCGGCTGGGCGCTGGTCTTCATCGCCTTGCTGTATACCACCGCCCCGGCGGTTGCCGCGATGGCCAAGTACAACCTGCACGCCACGGTGAACACCGCCGTTGCCAAGGGTGGCGACCTCTATGCTGCGGAAAACAGCATCAAGGCCGATGAGCGTCCGGACTGGATGAAGCGCTGGGAAAAGACCGGCCTCCTCAAGTTTACCGACAAGAACGGCGACGGCCGCATCCAGTACTACAACGATGCGAGCAAGAATCCGGATGCCAAGGCCAAGGCGGAAGCCGCCGGCTGGAAGGGCAGCGAGCTGGCGGTCAACGCCGACATCATCGTGCTGGCCAACCCGGAAATCGCGCTGTTGCCGAACTGGGTGATCGCGCTGGTTGCCGCCGGCGGACTCGCCGCCGCGCTGTCGACCGCCGCCGGCCTGCTGATGGCGATCTCGTCCGCCGTGTCGCACGACCTGATCAAGGGGGTGTTCGCGCCGGACATCAGCGAGAAGAACGAGCTGCTCGCCGGCAAGATAGCGATGGCCGTTGCCATCGTCGTTTCCGGTTATCTCGGCCTGAATCCGCCGGGATTCGCAGCCGGCACCGTGGCCCTGGCCTTCGGTATCGCTGCGAGCTCGCTGTTCCCCGCGATCATGATGGGCATCTTCTCGAAGAAGATGAACAAGGAAGGCGCCATCGCCGGCATGCTGGCGGGCCTCTTCATCACCCTGTTCTACGTGTTCGCGCACAAGGGGATCTTCTTCGTCAAAGGCACGGAGTTCCTGCCGATGATCGGAGGTGCCAACAGCTTCTTCGGCATCACGCCGGAAGCCTTCGGTGCGGTTGGCGCGTGCGTCAACTTCATCGTCGCCTTCCTGGTCGACAAGGTGACCAAGGAACCGCCGGAGCACATCCAGCACATGGTCGAAAACGTCCGTATCCCCCGCGGCGCCAAGGCCGTCGATGGTGCGCACTGATCCGGTTATGATCTGCTCTGCCGTTTCCGACTGGCAGCAGCGATGAGCCTACAACCCCGCCGGCCGCGCTGGCGGGGTTTTTCTTTCGCTTGAAACGCCGGTTGCACTTTTTTTGCAGGAGCTTTGGATGGATATCAGCTTGGCGCTGACCTGGATTCTCTTTCTGGCGCTGTTCCCGATGGCCTTTTTTTGGCTTCGTCGCGCCTTCCGAATCATTTTCAAACGCGACTATTCCGAGGTCGCCCTGAAGCGCGGTGAGCCGCCGCCGAATGCGGCCAAATTTGCGCCCTATACTGCGGCGATCAATCTCATCGCCGGCGCGGTTGCCGTTTGCGTCATCCTGCTGGTCGCCCTGGGCGGTGCGGAGTACGACACCTGGACGGCGATTGCCGGTTCGACGATCTGGCTGAAATTCATCGCTGATTTTATTGTTCGAAGCCACGCCCATCCGTTCTGGGGAAAGGGCAAGCCCAAGCTGCAGTAGTTTCCCGTTTCGTTAAGGCGGGACGGAACAGCCAGGAGGCTCCGAGCAGGGCGGAATGTCGGCAGCTTTCCACAGGCGGTCGCGCAAGGCCTTGGTGGTTCCGTTGCCCATCTGATCAGTTGGTACGAGGCTTCCCGGACGCTGCCTCAGGTAATGCTGCGGGCAATTCAGGCCATGGCTCCTGCCGATCGCCGAAACCCGGGACGGATTGCGCGCCCGGCGTCTAAAGGTGGTCTAATGACCGAAGGGCTTTGGTTTGCCCCTGACCCGACCCGGCAACGAGACAACAAGGCAGTGTAATCGCGTGGCAATGGCAAGAAATCTCTTAATTGTTGAAGACGACCGCGATCTTGCATCGAACCTCATCGACTTTCTTGAAGTGTATGGCTACACCGCCGACTATGCCTCGGACGGGATGTCGGCCCTGACCCTTGCCCAGGAAAACGCCTACGATCTGATCGTGCTGGATCTTTCCCTTCCGCGCATGGACGGATTGAGAGTGTGCCGGCAGCTGCGGGAAAACCAGCAGAACCGTATGCCGATCGTCGTCCTGACCGCCAAGGATGACATTGAAACGAAAATTGCCGCATTTGACATCGGCGCCGACGACTATGTGGTCAAACCGGCCTCTCTACGGGAAGTCGAGGTGCGTATCCGCGCACTGATCCGCAGAACACAGGGGGGGCAGGAAACGGAGGCGCTGCAGGTCGGTGACCTTCGCTTCGATATCGGTACGATGAAAATTGCCCGAGCCGGGGTGCCGATTTCCCTTGCGCCAGTCCCGGCAAAAATTCTGCTCATGCTCATGCGGCAATCTCCCAACGTTGTTCATCGCCTGGCGATCAATCGCGAGCTTTGGGGGAATGAGGATCACAGCGAAAGTCACGCGCTGATCGTGCATATGCATGCACTACGCAATGCCGTCGATAAGCCGTTTGATCGCCAGCTGATTCATACTGTCCGCGGTTTCGGCTACCGGATCGCTCAAGATGAGTCTGCGCTATGACAGTCTGCGGGCACGATTGGTCTGGCCATTCGTGTTGCTCGGCTATGTTGTCAGTGCGCTCCTGAGTCTGGCGGCGTTCACGATCGTCTCCAGCCTGGAGGAGCGCGCGATTGAACGCGCCCTGTTTCTGGAGCTGGAAAGCTTCCGCTATCGCAGTGAGCATGTTCCTGCCGCGCTGCCTCCGAGTGCATCGCTTCTTCGAGGAATCCAGCTGCCTTCCCCGGAGCTGCCGGGTGTCTCGCCAACCGCCCGGAACAAGGAGGTGGTTGATCGGGTGATCATCGAGGATCGTCGCTATTCGTTGCTGGTTGCCGATGTGGAGGGGCGTCCGTACGCGCTGATCTATGATCGGACAAGCGTTGACGCCGGGCTTGGACGGCTGGCGCTGTTTCTGCTCGTCGCCACGGCGTCGCTCACGCTGCTTTCCTATTTTGTCGGAGATCGGCTGTCACGCCGTCTGGTGCAGCCGATCGGTCAACTCCTCGACGACCTCACGGTGAAATCCGGCAGTGCCGATCCGCGTAGCGGTCAGCTCGAATTTTCCGTTGAGGACTATCCCAACAATGAAATCGGCGAACTTGTACGACGGATCGATGCGTTTGCGAAGCGCTTGCAGAACTTCGTTATCCGGGAAAATCATTTTGCGGCCGATGTCAGTCACGAGCTGCGCACGCCTGTTGCCGTAATCCGTGGCGCGGCTGAAGTGCTGGAGGCCTATCCAGACCTTCCGCTCCCGTGTCGTCAGCGACTGGCAGCGATTCAGCGTTCTGCCTCTCGCATGGGAGAGCTGCTCGAAGCGATGCTCTTGCTTGCGAGGGAAGCCGAGGACGGTGACGATCCGGCCTGCGCGGTTGCAGAAGTCATCGATGACGTCGTTGCCGACTGCACCCCTTTGCTGGCGGGCCGACAAGTCCGCATCCAGGTCGATATTCGTGATAATCCGATTCTCCCCGTAGAACGCTCTTTGGCGTACGTGGCTATCAGTAACCTGGTTCGCAATGCATGCTCATACACGACAGAAGGGGTTATTGCGATCAGCCTGGAGAGTGCTTTCCTTGAGGTGTCGGATACCGGCTCCGGAATTGCCGAGGATCGCTTCCCTACCTTGTTCGAACGCCACACGAAAGGGCAGGAAAGCAATGGCCACGGCCTCGGCTTGTCAATCGTGGCTCGTGTTGCGCAGCGTCTCGGGTGGGGCATCGGGCTGGATAGTCAAAGCGGCAAGGGGACTCGGGTAACCGTCCGCTTCGCAGACATCTGATTTTTACGTTCTGTTTACCTGGCGGCGCTTTTTTCGCGCAACAAGGACCGAATGGTTGAGCATTGATTGCCAGAAACGTAGAATCGAGGCGGGTGTTTACGCAGAAGAATCCATAGGAACGTAAACAGGTATTCGTGCTGGTCGGGCCGCCGCACGGGAACTGCTTTTCCCATGACCTTTTGTCGCGCCCGCCGGCAGCTTCGGTTGCTCTGTTCCGCGCCCTTGGCCTTCCCGCCACGGGCTTCCCCGCACTTTCCCGTGTTGCCCCTTTGGCGCCCGGCTGCCAAAACGGGTAACCGCCCCCGTTTCCCCTCGACAACTTTGCTATTTGCGTCCGCTCGCTGCTCCGCGCGCGCGCGTCGCCTGTTCAACCAACACCGCCAAAGGCCACTTCAATGCTGACCTCCCTCGTCGTTGTTTTCGTAATCGCTTATGCAGCCATCGCGCTGGAACATCCGATCAAGGTGAATAAATCAGCCTCGGCGCTGGTCGGCGCCGGTTTGATGTGGACGATTTATGCATTGGCCGCCGGCGACCCGCACCGGGTCGGCGAGCAGCTTGGCGAGTCGTTGATGGGCACGGCGCAGATCGTGTTCTTCCTGATCGGGGCGATGACCATCGTCGAGGTCGTCGATGCGCACAACGGCTTTGAAGTCATTACCAAGCGGATCCGGACATCGAAGCTGTCGACGCTGATGTGGCTGGTGGGTTTCGTCACGTTCTTCCTCAGCGCCATTCTCGACAACCTGACGACGACGATCGTGATGATCTCGCTGATGCGCAAGCTGCTGGCGAAGCACGATGACCGCCTGTTCTTCGCCGGCATCATTGTCATTGCGGCAAACTCCGGCGGGGCCTGGTCGCCGATCGGCGATGTGACGACCACCATGCTGTGGATCGGTGGCCAGATCACGACAATGGCCATCATCAAGTCGGTGCTCCTGCCCTCGCTGGCAAGCTTGCTGGTGCCGTTGGCGATCACCGCCCATGTGCTGCGCGGTCGCGACGTTGTCGCGCCGGAGCTGGCCGAAGGCGAGCACGGGCTGCGCACCACGGAATTCGAAAAGAACCTGATGTTCTTCATGGGACTCGGCATCCTCGTCGCCGTGCCCGCCTTCAAGACCATCACGCACCTGCCGCCGTTCATGGGCATCCTCTTCGGCCTCGGCTTGCTCTGGCTGGTCGGCGACCTGGTGCATCGGCACAAGGAAGACGAATTCAAGCAGCACCTGACGCTGGTCCATGCCTTGAGCCGGATCGACATGAGCTCGATCGCCTTCTTTATCGGCATCCTTCTCGCCGTCGCCACGCTTGAGCATACGCATATCCTCACCGCGCTGGCGCAGTGGCTTGACCAGAGCGTCGGCCGGCAGGATGTCATCGTGCTGATCATCGGCATCGTCAGTGCCATTGTCGACAACGTGCCGCTGGTCGCGGCATCGATGGGCATGTACAGCCTGACGCAGTACCCGCCGGACCATTTCCTCTGGGAATTCCTCGCCTACTGCGCAGGCACCGGGGGGTCCATCCTGATCATCGGCTCCGCCGCCGGCGTCGCTGCGATGGGCCTCGAGAAGATCCACTTTTTCTGGTACGTGAAGAAGATCAGCGGCCTGGCGTTTGTCGGCTATTTTGCGGGCGCCGGCGTGTATCTCGTCCAGTACCAGCTGTTCCACTAGCCGCCATGTCTTGGGCGAGGCTCCTGCCGTCGGCGAGCGAACCTGTTTCCCCGCACCTTCTGGAGCTTGGCCTTCAGTCGCCGGCATCCCAGTGGGATCGCACAATCGGCAATGTAAGGAATGATCTTCAATCGAAAGAAAAGTGAGGCGGAAAATGCAAGAATCGGAAATGTTTTGGTCGGTCGTCCTGTCTATCGTCGCCGTTTGCTTTGGCGTCGGGGGAATCTTCCGGGGATGGCAGATGGGGTTCCGTGGCAGGCTGGATCTGGTTTCCGATACGGACTATCGCCCGTTGCCTGATCCGGCTGGTTCCGCGAAAGCCCTCGCTCGCCTCTATATCGGGTTGGGTTGCGTCATGCTGGTGCTGCCATTGCTGCTTTTGGCGGGCGTCAAGCTGCTCGTTCTGGGCGGAGCATTCGGCCTGGTCATCTGGTACTGGTTCTATGCGGTGGATACGCTCGCGGAGCGGGTACGTACCGGCGCCAAATGAATGATTTCCCCGGCGACGGCCGTCCCTCCCAAGGATTGGGCAACCCTGGCCGGGGGCGTGCGTTCGTCGGGGGCTGGCATGCCTGTTCCTTCATTTTTTCTGCCGCTGTGCAGGTAGAAGGCAAAGCGATCACCGGGTCGACTTGAAATCCCGGGCAGGCATCCCTATTATTAGCACTCGTTGGCAACGAGTGCTAACACCTTCTGTTTTGAACCCTGAGCTGATCTCTCATGGCCATGCGCCAAGACAGCCATTTGTTAGCAATCACTTTCGCTATAAACCAAGGAGAACCTCATGAAAATCCGTCCGTTGCACGACCGTGTGATCGTCAAGCGCATTGAAGCCGAGCGCACCACCGCCTCCGGCATCGTCATCCCCGACTCCGCCGGCGAGAAGCCGGACCAGGGCGAAGTCCTCGCCGTCGGCCCGGGCAAGCGCGACGACAACGGCAAGCACATCGCCGTCGACCTGAAGGTCGGCGACCGCGTGCTGTTCGGCAAGTACGCCGGCCAGACGGTCAAGGTCGATGGTCAGGAAGTCCTGGTCATGCGTGAAGAAGACGTGATGGGCGTGCTGGAAGGCTGAGCCTCCGCTCCCGCTGAACAACAGTCCACTTAAAGAATTCAGGAGAAATACATGGCTGCCAAAGAAGTCAAATTCGGTGATTCCGCCCGCGCCCGCATGGTTGAAGGCATCAACATCCTGGCCGACGCGGTCAAGGTGACCCTCGGTCCGAAGGGCCGCAACGTCGTGCTCGAGCGCTCGTTCGGCGCCCCGACGGTGACCAAGGACGGCGTGTCCGTCGCCAAGGAAATCGAACTGAAGGACAAGTTCGCCAACATGGGCGCGCAGATGGTCAAGGAAGTCGCGTCGAAGACCTCCGACATCGCCGGCGACGGCACTACCACCGCCACCGTGCTGGCCCAGTCGATCGTCCGCGAAGGCATGAAGTACGTTGCCGCCGGCATGAACCCGATGGACCTGAAGCGCGGCATCGACAAGGCCGTCATCGCCACCATCGAAGAGCTGAAGAAGGTTTCGCGTCCGTGCACGACCAACAAGGAAATCGCCCAGGTCGGTTCGATCTCCGCCAACTCCGACAGCTCGATCGGCGACATCATCGCCCAAGCCATGGAGAAGGTCGGCAAGGAAGGCGTCATCACCGTTGAAGACGGCAAGTCGCTGCAGAACGAACTCGACGTCGTCGAAGGCATGCAGTTCGACCGCGGCTACCTGTCGCCCTACTTCATCAACAACCCGGAAAAGCAGATCGCCCTGCTCGACAGCCCGTATGTGCTGCTCTTCGACAAGAAAATCTCGAACATCCGCGACCTGCTGCCGGTGCTGGAGCAAGTCGCCAAGGCCGGCCGTCCGCTGCTGATCGTCGCTGAAGACGTCGAAGGCGAAGCCCTGGCCACGCTGGTGGTCAACAACATCCGCGGCATCCTGAAGACCGTCGCCGTCAAGGCCCCGGGCTTCGGCGACCGTCGCAAGGCGATGCTGGAAGACATCGCCATCCTGACCGGCGGCGTCGTCATCTCGGAAGAGACCGGCCTGACGCTGGAAAAGGCGACCCTGAAGGATCTCGGCCAGGCCAAGCGCGTCGAGATCGCTAAGGAAAACACCACGATCATCGACGGTGCCGGCGACGAGAAGGCGATCGAAGCCCGCGTCAAGCAGATCCGCGTGCAGATCGAGGAAGCCACCAGCGACTACGACCGCGAGAAGCTGCAGGAGCGTGTCGCCAAGCTGGCCGGCGGCGTGGCCGTGATCAAGGTCGGTGCCGCCACCGAAGTCGAAATGAAGGAAAAGAAGGCCCGCGTCGAAGACGCGCTGCACGCCACGCGTGCCGCCGTTGAAGAAGGCATCGTCCCCGGCGGCGGCGTTGCGCTGCTGCGTGCCCGCGCTGCGCTGATCGGCACCCTCAAGGGCGACAACCACGACCAGGACGCCGGCATCAAGATCGTGCTGCGCGCGATGGAACAGCCGCTGCGCGAGATCGTCGCCAACGCCGGCGACGAGCCGTCGGTGGTGGTCAACGAAGTGGTCAAGGGTTCCGGCAACTACGGCTTCAACGCCGCCAACGGCACCTACGGCGACATGGTCGAAATGGGCGTGCTCGACCCGACCAAGGTCACCCGTTCGGCGCTGCAGAACGCCGCTTCGGTCGCCGGCCTGATGCTCACCACCGACTGCATGGTCGCCGAGCTGGTCGAAGACAAGCCGGCCGCCGGCGGCATGCCGGGCATGGGCGGCATGGGCGGTATGGGTGGCATGGACATGGGCATGTAATGTCCGCCTGCTGACGCCGGAAGCGGTTTTCCGGCGTCGCTCGCGTCATGCGCAAAAAGCCCCGCATCGGCTTCGGCCGGGCGGGGCTTTTCCCTTTCCGGCTTTGCTTCTTGCGTCGCGGGGCATCGTTCGGGGGCTTTCCGCCCGGCGGGCGAACGGGTAACCTTGCCGCCGGACGAAGGGGGAGCCGATGCGCGTATTGCTGGTCGAAGACGATGAATTGCTGGCCGACGGCGTCGCGCGTACGTTGCGCTATGCCGGCTATGTCGTGGAGTGGGCGGCGGACGGTCGCCGTGCCGACGCCTGGCTGGCGGAGCGTACCTACGACGTGGTGATCCTCGACCTCGGGCTGCCCGGGCTGGACGGCGCGGAAGTGCTGAAACGCTTGCGCGGCCGTAAGCAGGACACGCCGGTGCTGGTCGTTTCCGCACGCGAAATGCTCGACGAGCGCATCCGCCTGCTCGATCTCGGCGCCGACGACTACCTCGTCAAGCCGGTTGCCGTCACCGAGCTGGAGGCGCGCCTCCGCGCGCTGACCCGGCGCGGCCACGGTAAATCCGATCCCATCCTCCGCCTCGGCAACCTCGACCTCGACACCACGGCCCGTCGCGCCTGGATCGGCGACCGTGCGCTCGACCTCACCGCCCGCGAATGGTCGGCGCTGGAGTTCCTCGCGCTGCGCGCCAACCGCATCGTCAGCAAGGACCTCGTCATGCAGTCGCTGTACAACTGGGACGAGGATATCACGCCGAATGCGGTCGAGAAGATCATCTCCCGGCTGCGCGGCAAGCTCGAACCGGCGGGGGTGAACATCCGCACCGTCCGCGGCATGGGCTACTACCTTGAAAAGCCCAAGTCTCCAGCCTCATAGCCTGCGCCACCTGCTGCTCGCCTGGCTGCTGCCGGGCGTCACGCTGCTCCTCGTCGCCAGCGGGACCAGCGCCTACTTCGTCGCCTCCGGCAACGCCAACCAGGCCTACGACCGTTCGCTGCTCAACCTGGCGCTGGCGCTTGCCAACCAGGTGCAGGTGGAGAACGGGCATCCGACGCTGGATTTGCAGCCGCAGGGGCGGCAGATCCTGGTCACCGACAAGTTCGATCGCATCCACTTCGCTGTCTACGGGCCGCAGGGCGAGCTGCTCGCCGGCGAGGAGGGGATCGCCCTTGAAGACGCCCCCAGCCTGTTCCAGAGCGCCGTCCCGGGGCGCCTCCCGACGGACATTGCCAGCCCCGATGCCAATGCCGACGGCACGCTGTTCTTCGACAGCCGGATCAAAGGGCAGGCGGTGCGCGGGGTCATCCTGTTGACGCGCAAGGATGGCTGCGAGCTGACCGCGCTGGTTGCGGAAACCCTGGCCAAGCGGCAAAGCCAGGTCGGCGAAATCCTGCTCAGCATCATCGTCCCCGAATTCCTGCTGTCGGCGGCGACGATCGCGCTGATCATGTTCGGCGTCAATTCCGGCTTGCGTCCGCTCGACGCGCTGCGCCGCCAGCTGGCGCGCCGCTCGCCGATCGACCTGCGCCCGATCGGCGCCGACAACCTGCCGACCGAACTGCAGCCGTTGGCCACCGAGATCGATCGCCTGCTGCAGCGCCTCGACGTGGCTCTGGGGGCCCAGCGCCACTTCGTCTCCGACGCGGCGCACCAGCTGCGGACGCCGATCGCCGCGCTGCAGGCGCAGGTCGAATCGGCGCTGCAGGAGCGCAACGAGCCGCGGCTGGCGAGCATCCTGACCGCGGTGCAGCGGCTGGCCCGCCTGGTCAACCAGTTGCTGGCGCTGGCGCGCGCGGAACCGGGGGGAATGCCGCTGATGCGTCCGGTCGCGCTGCAGGCGCTGATCCACGAGAACGCCGATACCTGGATGCAGCTCGCGGTTGAGCGTGACATCGACCTCGGCTTCGAGCTGCAGGAGGCGACCGTGAGCGGAACCTCGATCCTGCTGCGCGAACTGGTCGGCAACCTGGTGGACAACGCGATCCGCTACACCCCGGTCGGCGGCCAGGTGACGGTGCGCTGCCGGCCGGAGGCCGAGGGTGGGGCGCTGCTGGTCGTCGAGGACAGTGGCCCCGGTATTCCGCCGGCGCTGCGGGAGCGGGTGTTCGAGCGCTTCTTCCGCGGGCGGGGCGATACCAGCGACGGTTGCGGCCTCGGCCTGGCAATCGTCCGCCAGATCGCCGAGCAGCATGGCGCGCGCATTCGCATCGGTGAGGCCGTGGCCGGAGGGGCGCTGGTCGAGGTGGGATTTCCCGCCTGTCTTCCGGATTGATCCAACCATAGGCGCCGGTCGTCAGTCAGCCGTCAGGAATCTTGTCGCTTCGTGCTTCCCGACGGGCGGCTTCACATGCGGCAGAATTCCTTGATCTGTCTCGGTTTTGAACACATTTACGAGGTGGAAAAAGCGTTCTGTATAGCGTAAGAGCAGCGTCAGTGAAGCTCCGTATAGTGACATCCGAACTCTGAAAAGAGTCGATAACGTCAAAGAGAGGAGCACTCGATGTCACAACAGGTAAGCAACAACATTGCGGCGGACCCCAGGTTCCTGAAGTTCGTCGCCAAGCGCAACACCTACTCCATCATCATGACCATCCTTGGGGCTCTGGCCTACTACGGGTTCATCCTGCTGGTGGCCTTCGATCCGAAGCTGATGGCGGCGAAGATGGGTGCCGGCATGACCACCAGTATCGGCGTCCCGATCGGCGTCGGCGTGATCGTGTTCACGATCATCCTGACCTGGATCTACGTGCGTCGCGCCAACGGCGAGTTTGACGACGAAGCGGCTGAAATCATCAAGGGAGCGTCGAAGTAATATGACTATCAAGCACATTATCGCCGCGGTCGCGGCACTGGCAGTCGCCGGTGGCGCCATCGCCGCCGGTGCCGACCTCGGCCAGGCGCAGAAGCAGGCCACCAACTGGACGGCGATCGTCATGTTCGCCATCTTCGTCGCCGCCACGCTGTGGATCACCAAGTGGGCCGCCGCCAAGACCAAGTCGGCCGCCGACTTCTACACCGCCGGCGGTGGCATCACCGGCTTCCAGAACGGCCTGGCGATCGCCGGCGACTACATGTCGGCCGCGTCCTTCCTGGGTATTTCCGGCCTGGTGTTCGGCAACGGCTTCGACGGCCTGATCTTCTCGATCGGCTGGTTGGTCGGCTGGCCGGTCATCACCTTCCTGATGGCAGAGCGCCTGCGCAACCTCGGCAAGTTCACCTTCGCCGACGTCGCCTCGTACCGCTTCGCCCAGACCCCGGTCCGCGTCTTCGCGGCCACCGGTTCGCTGGTCGTCGTCGCGTTCTACATGATCGCCCAGATGGTCGGCGCCGGTCAGCTGATCAAGATCCTCTTCGGCATGGAATACCTCTACGCCGAAATCCTGGTCGGTTCGATCATGATGATGTACGTGCTCTTCGGCGGCATGACCGCAACGACCTGGGTGCAGATCATCAAGGCCTGCATGCTGCTCGGCGGCGCCACCTTCATGGCGATCAGCGTGCTGATGCAGTTCGGCTTCTCGCCGGAAGCGCTGTTCACCAAGGCGGTTGAAGTGCACTCGAAGAAGGACGCCATCATGGCGCCGGGCGCGCTGATCAAGGACCCGATCTCGGCGATCTCCGTCGGCATGGCGCTGATGTTCGGCACCGCCGGCCTGCCGCACATCCTGATGCGCTTCTTCACCGTGCCGAACGCCAAGGAAGCCCGCAAGTCGGTGGCCTGGGCGACGACCTGGATCGGCTACTTCTACATCCTGACCTTCATCATCGGCTTCGGCGCGATCACCAACCTGATTGCCGACCCGTCGATGTTCTACGTCGATGGCGAAATCGCCAAGGGCCTCAAGGGCGGCGGCAACATGGCTGCGGTGCATCTCTCCAAGGCTGTCGGCGGCGACCTGTTCATGGGCTTCATCTCGGCCGTGGCCTTCGCCACCATCCTCGCCGTGGTTGCCGGCCTGACGCTGTCCGGCGCCTCCGCCGTGTCGCACGACCTGTACGCCTCGGTGATCAAGAAGGGCCAGGCCAACTCGGCCGACGAACTGCGCGTCTCGAAGATCACCACGGTTTGCCTCGGCATCCTGGCGGTGGTTCTCGGCATCGCGTTCGAGAAGGAAAACGTCGCCTACATGGTGATGCTGGCCTTCGTCATCGCCTGCTCGGGCAACTTCCCGGTGCTGTTCATGTCGGTGCTGTGGAAGAACTGCACGACCAAGGGCGCCGTCACCGGCGGCTTCGTCGGCCTGACGCTGGCCGTGGTGCTGACGATCGGCTCTGCCTCGGTGTGGGAAGCCGTGCTGCACAACCCGAAGGGCTCGGCCTGGTTCCCGTACAACTCGGCTGCCATCTTCTCGATGACCGCTGCGTTCTTCACCATCTGGCTGGTGTCGATCCTCGACAACTCCGCCCAGGCGAAGAAGGAACGTGCCCTCTACCCGGATCAGCAGATCCGCTCGGAAACGGGCGTCGGTGCTGCCGGTGCCAGCGGCCACTAAGCACAGCGACTGCGCTTCGCAAAAACCCGGGCTTCGGCCCGGGTTTTTTTTCGCCTGCGCGCGGCGGGCGGCGCCGGCCGGCTGCCCGCAGTCGGCGCCGGTTTGCTAGACTTGAACAGACGACGCGGGAATCCCGGGCGATCGTCAGCGAGGGAGCGCTTGGGAAGCTGTGGGTGCTGCCAGGAAAAGCGGGGAAGAAGCGGGGAAGAAGCGGGGAAAAGCGCGGGAGAAAAAAGGAGGTAGGGGGCTATTCGGTGCAGGTTCGAACCGCCCCCTGAGCAGCGGCTTGCGCCACTTGCTCCAAGACCATAAAAGGAGAACAGCGGGACGAATGTTATAGTCCCTCGCTTACAATAGGCTTACGTGTTTAAAACACGGTTCGATTGATTACCCGACAGGCTTTCCGTCATGCGCATACTCATCGCCGAAGATGACGCCATCATTGCCGATGGCCTGTGCCGCTCCCTGCGCGGCAGCGGCTATGCCGTCGATCGCGCGGCCAACGGCGTCGATGCCGACACCGCGCTGATGGCGAACACCTATGACATGCTGATTCTCGACCTCGGCCTGCCGAAGATGTCCGGGCTGGAGGTGCTGAAGCGCCTGCGCGGCCGCGGCAGTGCGTTGCCGGTGCTGATCCTGACCGCCCTCGACGGTACCAGCGACCGTGTGCGCGGCCTCGACCTCGGCGCCGACGACTACATGGTCAAGCCCTTCGAACTGCCCGAGCTGGAGGCGCGGGTGCGCGCGCTGACGCGGCGCTCCAGCGGCACGACGCCGCTGGTGCAGTGCGGCGCGCTGTCCTACGACCAGGTCGGCCGTTCGGCGATCCTCAACGGGCAGGCGCTGGATCTTTCGGCGCGCGAGTTGGGGTTGCTGGAAGTGCTGCTGTCGCGTGCCGGCCGCCTGGTCAGCAAGGATCAGCTGGTCGACCACCTCTGCGGCTGGGGCGAGGAAGTGAGCCACAACGCGATCGAAGTCTATGTGCACCGCCTGCGCAAGAAGCTGGAGCCGGGCGGCGTGCGCATTGCCACCGTGCGCGGACTCGGATATTGCCTTGAGAAGCAGGAAGCCCGCGGCGCCTGACGGTCAGCGTTCCCTGTTCGGCGAGATCCTCGACTGGATGCTCGCCCCGCTGCTCTTCGTCTGGCCGGTGTCGATCGCAGTCACCCACTATTTCGCGACGGCGGTCGCCAGCTATCCCTACGACCAGGCACTGCGCGAGAACGTCAACGCCGTCGCCCGCCAGATCAAGTTCGTCAACGGCCGACCCCAGATCGCCCTGCCGCAGTCGGCGCGGGCGATGCTGCGTGCCGACGAGATTGACCACGTCTATTTCCACGTGCTCAACCGCAAGGGGGTCAAGCTCGCCGGCGATACCGAACTGCCGGTCGCCGCCGATCTCGCCTACCAGGCGGACGAGCTGGGCGAGATCTACTTCCGCGAAGTCGAGGCCGGCGGGCAGGATCTGCGCGTCGCCTACACCTACGTCGGCGAGCCGAGCATGCCGCGCGAGCGCTGGCTGCTGGTCGAGGTCGGCGAAACGCTGGAGAAGCGCTCGCAGTTGGCGAACAAGATCATCGCCAGCGTCATCCTGCCGCAGTTCGTGATCATCCCGCTGGCGGTCGTCCTCGTCTGGTTCGGCCTGTCGCAGGGGCTGCGCCCGCTGACCGTGCTGCGCGAGCGGATCGAGGCGCGTTCGGAGAGCGACATGTCGCCGATCCGCACCCGGCGCGTGCCGGAAGAGCTGCAGCCGCTGATCGACGCCTTCAACGCCATGCTCGAACGCATGCGCGGCAACCTCGACGCGCAGCAGCGCTTCATCGCCGACGCCGCGCACCAGATGCGGACGCCGCTGACCGGGCTGAAAACGCAGTCGCAGCTGGCGATGCGCCAGTCGGACCCGGAGGAACTGAAGAATTCGCTGCGTCAGATCGCCACCGGCGTCGACCGCGCGGCGCACCTGGTCAACCAGTTGCTGACGCTGGCCCGCGCCGAGGCGAGCGGCGCCGCGCAGCAGTCGCTGGCGCCGCTCAACCTCGACCTGTTGCTGCGCGAGCAGGTCGAGGAATGGGTGATGCGCGCGCTCGACCGGCACATCGACCTCGGCTACGAGCCGGCGCCGCCGTCGGAGATCATGGGCAATGCCTTCCTGCTGCGCGAGCTGGTCAGCAACCTCATCGACAATGCGCTGCGCTACACACCGGCCGAGGGGCGCGTCACCTGCCGCGTCGTCGTCCAGGGCGACTTCGTTACGCTGGAAGTCGAGGACAACGGGATCGGCATCACCGAGGAGCAGGCGGCGCTGGTCTTCGAGCGCTTCTACCGGGTCGACGGCACCGGCGCCGACGGTTCCGGCCTCGGCCTGCCGATCGTGCGCGAGATCGCCGAGCTGCATCGGGCGGATGCCAGCCTACGCCCCAACCCGCACGAGCGCGGCGCCATCGCCCGTGTCGTTTTCCCGCGCTACCGCCCACCTTCCGAGCAGCCGGCGTTCGACGCTCAGATTGAAGGCGAGGTCGGCATGCGCGGCCTGTCGAGCGCTCGCAACCCGCCCACCGGTTTCGTCTGAGCACGCCTCGGGGGCCGGCCGTCGCCGGCCCGCGTTGTGCGACCCCCGGCTGCCGGGTCAGTCAGCTGTAAGGAATGCTTCCTAGACTCCCTCGCAAAGAAGAAAATCGGGAGCTGCGCCTCCCGTAACACACGCGGAGGGGGAAAGACATGGGCGACAACGCCATCGACTGGGCGGCAACCAATGCCGATCCCCGATTCCAGGAATTGCACCGCCGGAAGGCGGGTTTCCTCAGTTTGCTGATGATCGTTTCGGTCGTCTATTACTTCATGCTGCCGGTCGGCGCCGCCTGGTTCCCCGAGCTGTTCCGGATCCGGGTCGCCGGCGTGGTCAACGTCGGCCTGCTCTTCGCGCTTTCCCAATTCCTCGTCGCCTGGGGTGTCGCCGCGCTCTACACGCGGCGTGCCAACCGCGAGTTCGACCGGCTGGCCGAAGAGATCAACCGCGAGATCGGCGACCGCCACCTGCGCGGAGCGGTGCGTTGAGCGGTGCCGCCGGGCGCCCGCTGCTGCTCGCCGTGCTGGCGGCGGCCGCAAGCCTGCCGGCGCTGGCGCAGACCCGCTCGGCGGTGCCCGAGCAGCATCGCTGGCTGACCTTCGCGGTGTTCGCGGCGATCATCGCGCTGACCGTGTTCGTCACCTACGTTGCCGCCCGGCGCGTGCGCACGCCGGCTGATTTCTATACCGCCGGCGGCGGCATCTCCGGCCTCCAGAACGGTTGGGCGATCGCCGGCGACTACCTGTCGGCCGCCTCCTTCCTCGGCATCGCCGGACTGATCTCGCTGTGGGGCTACGACGGCTTCATGTACTCGGTCGGCTGGCTGGTGGCGTACATCTCGGTGCTGTTGGTGATCGCCGAACCCTGCCGCAACATCGGCAAGTACACGCTGTCCGACATTCTCGCCTACCGCAACGATCCGAAGACGGCACGCGTCTTCGGCGCGCTTTCGGTGATCATCGTCTCCACCTTCTACCTGGTTGCGCAGATGGTCGGCGGCGGCGTCCTCGTCAAGACGCTGATCGGCATCGACTACGAAATTTCGGTGATCGCCGTCGGCAGCCTGATGCTCGCCTACGTCATCTTCGGCGGCATGGTGGCGACGACCTGGGTGCAGGTCATCAAGGCCGTGCTGCTGGTTGTCGCCTCGGTCCTGATGGTCGTGCTGGTGTGGAGCCAGTACGGTTTCTTCGGCGATTTCCTCGACCACGTCGTCGGCGACCCGCGCGTGCAGAAGCGCGTGGCGACGATCCTCGGCGATGCGGCGAGCGGCCTTTCGCCGCAGGATCTCGGCCAACGCTTCCTCGAACCCGGCCTCCTGTTCACGGCGCCGGTCGACCAGCTCTCGCTCGGCATCGCGCTGGTCTTCGGCACCGCCGGCCTGCCGCACATCCTGATGCGCTTCTTCACCGTGCCCACCGCACGCGCTGCGCGCACTTCGGTGGTGTGGGCGATGGCGATCATCGGCGGCTTCTACCTGCTGACGCTGTTCCTCGGTCTCGGTGCGGCGCTCAAGGTCGGCGCGCCGGCGATCATCGAGATCGACGCCGGCGGCAACATGGCCGCGCCGCTGCTCGCGCAGGCGCTGGGCGGCGGCCCGGACAGCCTGCTCGGCAATTTCATGCTGGCCTTCGTCGCTGCCGTCGCCTTCGCCACCATCGTCGCCGTCGTCGCCGGCCTCGTCCTCGCCGCCGCCTCGGCGATCGCCCACGACCTCTACGTCGGCGTCATCCGTGGCGGGCAGGCGAGCACCGAGGAGCAGGTCCGCGCCGCGCGCATCGCCACCGTCGCCTTTGGCGGGATCGCCATCCTCCTCGGCGTCGCCGCCAAGGGCCAGAACGTCGCCCACCTGGTGGCGCTGGCCTTCGCCGTTGCCGCCTCGGCCAATTTTCCCTGCGTCTTCATGACCCTCTTCTGGCGCCGTTGCAACACCGGCGGCATCGTCGCCGGCATGCTGGTCGGCACGATCGTCGCCGTCGGCCTCGTCCTGGTCTCGCCGAACATGACCTACCCCAAGGCCGTCCGGGCCGCGGCGCAGAAGGTGATCGACGACGCGCCGCAACGCCTGCAGGCGATCGAGCGTGAGCTTTCGTCATCCGAGCTGGCCCGGGTCGAGCAGGCCAAAAAGGAGCGGGCGGCGCTCGGTCGCGCGGTGGCGCGCGCCCGCGACGAACTGGAACGCTACCGCCGCGACGACACCTCGCTGGTCGGCCTCGACGCGCCGCTGTTCGAGCTGCGCAATCCCGGCCTGGTCTCGGTGCCGCTCGGCTTCCTTGCCCTGGTCCTCGGTTCGCTGCTTTACCGCGATCCGCGCGCCGAGGCGATGTGGGACGAAGTCTATGTGCGCCAGAACACGGGGATGCTTCCGGCCGGTCGCGGCGGCAGTGCAAAGAGGTTTTGACGGCGGGCGGAGGCGCCGCTATAATGCGCCACTCGTTTTGGCCAGTTAGCTCAGTTGGTAGAGCAGCGGATTGAAAATCCGCGTGTCCGTGGTTCGATTCCGCGACTGGCCACCAGTATTCCCAAGGGCTCTCGGTTATCCGAGGGCCCTTTGCTTTTGGTCGCCGTGACAGAAACGTGACAGCGTGATCACGTTATCCGTCGTCCCGGTCTCGATCCTGGAAGCCGCTATCGCCAAGTGATCGGTTGCAAACTTAGCGTAGCGATCGACCATAGACCGCGTTTTCCATCCGCCGAGCTCCTTGAGTTCGTCACAACTGGTGCCGGACTGGCGACGCCAGGAAGCCCAGGTGTGCCGCAGATCGTGAAACCGGAAGTCCCGTAGTCCTGCTTTCTCCAGCGCAGCGAACCAGCCCTTGTTGCTGATGTTGGCCTTGATAGGTTGCCACTATAGTCACATCCGACGAACGACCAGTGCGTCGGTGAAGCAACGAATTGAAATGTCAGAGCATTGGAATGCGATTGGCATTATGGCAGCCGGTCGTGTATCTTACCCGCGTCTATTTGGGTTTGGCTGCAACCGGTCATAAGCGGATGGTCCGGTCTGTTGCCCTATTGCGAAACTGCGGTCCAAGATTGATGTGATGATCGAGGCGTTAGGCTGTATTCAAAAAAAAAATACAATTCAAGGGAGGCACGAAGATGGTTGACGCACGTTCAAGTGGCGCCACCTTTCGATTTAAGCGGGGGGCATCAGTAGGCGAACCGGACGCCGAAAGTGATCAGCGATTCCTGGATAGATGCTTCACTGATACTGGCTACTACGAGGCGCTGGTTGACTGCGCTAATCCCCAGAGAATCATTATTGGGCGCACAGGTGCTGGGAAAAGTGCGCTGATTCAAAGGTTAAAATCTCAAGCAGAAAATGTAATCGAAATCGCGCCAGAGGAACTCTCTCTAAACTTCCTCTCTAATTCTGACATTCTTCAAACTCTCACTCGCGCTGGTGTGAAGCTTGATATTTTCTATGCACTTCTTTGGAAGCATGTATTTGCGGTAGAACTCCTGAAAGAAAAGTTTGGCCTTCTGACCGAGGAAAAGACTCGTCACTGGCTAACCGATGTCCTTTCATGCTTTCGCAAGAAGGATCAGACGAAAGAGCGTGCGCTAGCTTATTTGAGAGACTGGGGAGATAAGTTCTGGGAGGAAACGGAATACAGAATCAAAGAAGTAACTGAGAGGCTCGAAAACAGCGTCAAGGCTCAGCTTGGTGCAGACTTGGAGTTTCTTCGCTCGTCCGTTGAAGGCGCAACGCGAGAAGAGCTACAGACACGAGCTGAGATTGTTCACAGGGCGCAGCGTGTCATTAATGACATCCAAGTGAAGGCACTATCGGATGTGCTCAAGCTGCTTGCGGACGACGTCTTCGAAGACCCGCAAGAAAACTACTTCATTGTTATCGACAAGCTTGATGAGGGCTGGATAGATGACACTCTCCGCTATCGATTAATTCGGGCGCTAATCGAAACCGTACGAGCGTTTCGAGCCATTCCCGCTGTCAAGATTGTCGTCGCCTTACGGCAGGATCTTATTCAAAGCGTTTTCGACAAGACGAGAGATGCTGGCTTTCAGGAAGAAAAGTACCAGTCCCTATTTCTCTCTTTGCGTTGGGACTCGAATAGCCTTCTCGAAATGCTGGATAAGCGAGTGCGGGAATTGGTCAGAGAGCAGTACACGTCCCAATCGTTAGGCTTGCGAGATGTATTCCCGCCTCGTGTTGGGCAGATCGACTTAGTTGACTATCTGCTGACCAGAACGTTACTTCGGCCACGTGATGCTATTGCTTTCGTAAACGAGTGCCTGCGGCGCTCAGAGGGCAAAGGGGCTGTCACCGTGCAGGCGATACGAGATGCAGAAGTAGATTACGCAACAAAGCGAATTAACTCTCTCACGTATGAATGGATGAATCACTTTCCGCTACTCAGAAAGTGCTTGGTACTTCTTGAACGGATGCCTACGCACTTCAAACTTTCGTCCATTAGCAAGGACCGAGTGGATGAGCTTGCACTGGACTTGATCTCGGCAGAGGACGCTACGATAGACCCAGTCGCTGTAGCTGCCACGAAATATCTAAATGGCCAATCGATGCATGCCTTTATTATCGAATGGACTAAGACGCTATTTCACGTCGGCATTGCAGGAATCAAACCGGATGGTTTCACTGCGCAGCTATGGGAATACGCTGATGATAGTGCTCCGACGGATGGCCAGATCAAGCCTTCATCCATTCTTTTTGTGCATCCGATGGTTTGGGCGCGTCTCGGTGTTGTGACTGAAAAATAGGCCATAGCGTACACATGTCACCATGAGGCGGCTAGTCACACCTCAATTCTTGGAATCGAAAATCGACTGAACGGCAACGAATCAGGGGCATCGTTACGCGTTTGGAACAAAGATTTTTCTGGGTGGCTAAATTTAAAATTGGGACGTGAAAAAAATAATATGGGAGTGACTATGGGGTTTACGTTTAGCAAGAAAATACTGTCATGGGTATGTGGTCTGTTGTTCCTGTTATCGTTTTCGAATGTGTATGCGCTGGACTGTTCCAAAGCGCGAAGTGAAACAGAAAAGGCGATGTGTGCAGAACCATCGCTTGTTACACAAAACGCTTATTTAGAAAGTTTGTATCTCGGCATTTACAACGGACTACGAAACATTTCCGCCGACTTGGCACGACAATTGATGATGTCTGAGAGGCAATGGATTAAAGAGCGTGACAGCAAGTGCAGAGCGTCCAAAGAGTGCATTTCTTATGAGCTATACAGCAGAGCAAATGACCTGTATGAGTGGGGGAAAAAAGGAAACCTCGTTAGCGATAACAGAGGGAAGGAATTAACGGGCTCTGATTTATATAGAGTCGGCACTAAATTTGTTGCGTTAGTAAAAGTCCGAAGTGCTTCGGGAAGCAATCTGGGCTCAGCAGTTAAATTATGGCGCGAACATTTTTTAACCAACCAACACGTTGTTGATGGTGCAACCGAGGTTGAGGTTGAATTCCAAGGACGGCGCTATAAAGGCACGGTGGTGGCAAAGAACCCTAAACTTGATCTGGCGGCTATTCATGTGCCGGGGGTTCCCCAAGAGGCATGGACCATCGCCCCCCTATACGAAGTGGCGCCAGGGCAACCGGTTTACGCATTAGGAAACCCGGGTGGGCTTACACAGACAATTTCAAACGGGATTGTGTCCGCGATTCGGGAAGACCAGTACGGCGGGGGGTTTATGGTTATTCAAAACACGGCGCCGATATCTCCCGGCTCGTCTGGTGGAGCATTGATCGATCAGTACGGAAGGGTCGTAGGGATTACAACGTACTCCAGAATTAAAGGCCCAGCTAGTACAGTTGAACCGCAGTTGATCAACTTCTCAATTCCTGTCGAACAAGTCATGACTCTTGTTGTTGGTCAGAGATAGAGCTTTATCCCGAAGACTGAACGGCTTCAATGATCGCAATCAGCTTGGGGCGTGGCGCTCGTTAAAAAATGTTGGCGGGTGTTGGCGATTGAGGGCAGGCCAATGCGATTTATTTAACCGTTTGATTTGAAATTGAAAATCCGCGTGTCCGTGGTTCGATTCCGCGACTGGCCACCAGATTCAAGACGGCCTCCAGCAATGGAGGCCGTTTTCATTTCGTGCGCCAGGCATGGCGCGGAGCGCCGTGACTGGCGCTGTCCGACCCGCTGTGGTGGCGGGGAAGATGACTTGGAGGTGAAAGTCCTCTACACACCCGGCAAGGGGAAGTGTTAGCCGAACGGCAAGGGTGTCCGTCGCAAGGCGGAATCTGAAGGAAGCCGCAGGCAAAGTGCTGGCCTGACGAACAGGAAGCGGATTAGGCGGCGTGGCGGGGTAAGCAGGCGAATATCTGTAAAGCCCGATACTTGCACGGAACGCTACGACGTAGATCCGACAGGCATAAGCATGAAGGTCACGCGAATTACCCTGGGAGGCCCGTCAGCCTGCCTTGTGCTACTGACATCGTGAGGTGTCGGGATGGGCTGGCGGGAGTCAGCAGAGGCCATAGTAGCGGCTCTGACCAAGCTGCGAAGGGCTGAATCTGCCGAGAGCGGAAAGGTGGCTATCTCTCCGTCCGGTCTGGACAGTTGTCCCGAAAGGGAGCTGGCGATAAAGCAGCAGGGGCCGGAAGCCCCGAGGGCGGTCGCAGCGTCTATAGGCCAACGGGCGAATAGTCCTCGGGACGTAAGCTCACCCCGGAAACGGGAAGGCAGAAACCGCCGGATACGTGATCCGTACGTCCGGTGGTGTGGGAGGACGGCGGGGGTGACCCCGCCTCCTACCCGATCGGGCCGGCTTTTGCTCGGCGGGGCGTGGTCGCCTCCTTGGCGGGCGCTGGTCGTGCGCCAGCGCTGTTCTGCCCAAACGACAATTCCCCCGAGCGGGATGCGGCCCGCCGCGCACGGCGCAGGGGCGCGGGCTTTCTCCTGGCGTCGAATGGCTTCTATGCGCATGTCCTTTTGTGGCAGAATATGCGGACGTAATTCAACGGGCCGGCCATGGACAAGGAATTCAGGATCGTCGCGACGCTGCTGTTCGTGGCCTCGTTGGGGCTGCTGGCGGCAATGTCGTCAGTCGCGTTTGCCTAGACGCCCGGGGCACGCGGCGCCCTCTGTCGTTGCCGATCGCCCGTGGGCATGCCGGAGGCCTGGTTCGTCAGCCAGGCCTTTTTCTTTGGCGCGTTGTGACAAGAGGGCGTCTCCGCCACGGCCGCCGGTCGTGGGGCATGCGCAAGCGGGCCGCAGGGGGCTCAGGCCGGGGCGCTGTCCTTGCGCTGCTGGCGGTAGAGCAGCAGGTATTGCTCGTCGGCCTTCTTCAGGCGTTCGGCGGCGAGGCGGAAGAAGATCTCCAGCATTTTCGTCTGCAGCCCCGGTGAGGCCTGGTGCAGCTGGCGGTAGGGCCATCTGCCGACGGTCACGTCGTCCGCGGCGGTGACCGTGGCGCTGCGCGGCGTCGGCGTCGCTTCGGCGAAGGACAGCTCGCCAAACAGTGTTCCCGGCCGCATCCAGTTGATCAGCTTGCCCTGCTGCGTCACCTTCGCCTCGCCCTGCAGCAGCAGGTAGCAGGATTTGGCCGCGGCTCCTTCCTTGATCAGCACGGTTCCCGGCGGCACGCGGTGCCAGCGCGAAATGCGCAGCAGCTCCCAGAGCTGGGCGCCGTTGAGGTCGGCGAGCAGCGGCAGTTGCCGCAACTGGTCGTAGAGTTCGGCCTGCGCCGGCTTCTTGCGCGCCTCCCGCGCCCCGTCGTCGAGCTTGGGCAGCAGTTCCGACAGGGCGGCGAGCACCGCCGGCCAGTCCGCGTAGCGGTCCTCCAGGCTGCGCGCCATCATCCGCCAGACGATCTGCTCCAGCGCCGGCGGCAGCTCGGGGCGCAGCTGCGAGACCCGCGGCGTCTCGCCGTGGATGATCTGGTACATCAGCGCGGCCGGCAGATCCGCCTTGAACGGCGGCTGGCCGGTCAGCAGCTGGAAGAGGACGATGCCCAGCGCGTAGATGTCGGCCTGCGGCGTCACCCAGTGGCGGAACAGTTCGGGCGCCATGTAGGCGAGCGATCCGATGTCCATCACCTGCGTCGAGTCGTCCTTGGCCCAGTAGGCGGCGCCGAAGTCGCCGACCTTGGCTTCGCCGGGGCCGACGTACTGCAGGTTGGCCGGCTTGATGTCGCGATGCACGATGCCGGCGCGGCAGGCGTAGTCGAGCGCGCTGGCGCACTTGTAGATGATTTCCAGAACCTCCGGCACCGGTTTCAGCCGGTCCGGCCGGGTGTAGGGCTGCAGTGTGCCGTGCGCCAGGTATTCCATGACCAGGTAGGCGCTGCGGGCGCTGACGCCGGCGTCGTAGACGGCGACGATGTACGGGTGTTGCAGGCTGCCGGCGAGGTGGACCTCGTTCAGCCAGGCCTTGCGCACCAGCGCCTGCTCCGGGCTGTCGCCGGAGAAGATCTGCGGCAGTGCGACCTTCACCGCCACCTCGCGCTGCTCGAAACTGTCCCAGGCGAGATAGACGGTGCCGCTGGCGCCGGCGCCGATCTCGTGGCGGATCTCGTAGCGGGGGTTCAATCCGCCGGCGGGGGCGGGGGCTTCGTGCGGCATCGGGCGGGTGAATGGAAAAGTGGCGGTTAATGGGCGGCAGGGGGATGTTAGCGCGCGCCGGGGGCTTTGTGGCGGGCCTTCCTCCGGAGCCGGTTTTTCATATAAGGCATAACCAAATGAAAAACGATGCTTTGTTGTTCTATCCGGGTTCGCTTATAGTCGCCCCTCGTCCGAAACTCCCGGAGTCCTGCCATGAACGCCCTTGCCAGAAAGCTCGCCGTCGCTTCCCTTGCCCTCGGTCTTGCCGTGCCGGCATTCGCCGATCCGTCGCTGCTCAACGTCTCCTACGATGTCGCCCGCGATTTCTACAAGGACTACAACCCGCTGTTCCAGAAATACTGGAAGGCGAAGACCGGCGAGAACGTCGAGCTGAAGCAGTCGCACGCCGGCTCGACCAAGCAGGTGCGCGCCGTTGCCGACGGGCTGGAAGCTGACGTGGTGACGATGAACCAGGCCACCGACGTCGACTTCCTCGCCGAGCGCGGGCTGGTCGCCGCCGACTACGCGAAGAAATTCCCGAACAACGCCTCGCCCTATACCTCGACGATGGTGTTCATCGTCCGCAAGGGCAACCCGAAGGGCTTCAAGGACTGGAGCGACCTCGCCAAGCCGGGCGTGCAGGTGATCCTGCCGCACCCGAAGAACACCGGCAACGGCCGCTACTCCTACCTTGCCGCCTGGGGCTACGCGCTCAGGCAGCCGGGCGGCAACGAGGCCTCGGCCAGGGAGTTCGTCGGCAAGCTGCTGAAGAACGCGCCGCTGTTCGCCGCCGGCGGCCGCGACGCGACGACGACCTTCATGCAGCGCCGCATCGGCGACGTGCTGGTTACCTTCGAGTCCGAGGCCGAGCTGATCGCCAAGGAGTTCGGCCGCGGCGAATTCGAAGTGGTCTATCCGACGCTGTCGATCCTCACCGAATTCCCGGTCGCCATCGTCGACAAGGTCGTCGACAAGAAGGGCACGCGCAAGCAGGCGCAGGCCTATCTGGAATACCTGTGGTCGAAGGAAGGCCAGGAGAACGCCGCGCAGAACTACCTGCGCCCGCGCGACGCCGAGGTGCTGAAGAAGTACGCCGCGCAGTTCCCGGCGATCAAGACCTTCAGCGTGGACGAAATGTTCGGCGGCTGGAGCAAGGCGTCGCCGGCGCACTTCAAGGACGGCGGCTCGTTCGACCAGATCTATCAAGTCAAATAGAGGGACTAGGGGCTAGAGACCAGGGGCTGGCCTCCCGTCGCTTTTCCTCTAGCCCCTAATCCCTAGTCCCTAGCCCCAAAAACATGTCTCGCGTCCTTCCCGGCTTCGGCCTCTCGCTCGGCTACACGCTGGTCTACCTCTCGCTGCTGGTGTTGATCCCGCTCGGCGGGCTGGTGCTGAAGGCGGGTACGCTTACGCTCGCCGAGTTCTGGCAGATCGCCACCACCGAGCAGGCGATGGCCTCGTACCGCGTGACCTTCGGTGCCTCGTTCGCCGCCGCGGTGATCAACGCCTTCTTCGGGCTGATCGTCGCCTGGGTGCTGGTGCGCTACCCGTTCCCCGGCAAGAGCCTGGTCGACGCCTTCGTCGATCTGCCGTTCGCGCTGCCGACGGCCGTCGCCGGCATCACGCTGGCCACGCTCTATGCCGGCAACGGCTGGATCGGCCGCCACCTCGAACCGCTCGGCATCAAGGTCGCCTACACGCCCTACGGCATCGTCGTCGCGCTCGCCTTCGTCACGCTGCCGTTCATCGTGCGCACGCTGCAGCCGGTGATCGAGGACATCGAGCCGGAGGTCGAGGAAGCCGCCGCCTCGCTCGGCGCCTCGCGCTGGCTGACCTTCACGCGGATCATCCTGCCGGCGATCTTCCCGGCGCTGCTGACCGGCTTCACGCTGGCCTTCTCGCGCGCCATCGGCGAGTTCGGCTCGGTCATCTTCATCGCCGGCAACCTGCCGATGGTGTCCGAGATCACGCCGCTCCTGATCATCGCCAAGCTGGAGCAGCAGGACGTCGTCGGCGCCACGGCGCTGGCGGTGGTGATGCTGGTCATCTCCTTCGTCATGCTGCTGACGATCAACGCGCTGCAGTGGTGGGCGGCGAACCGGCACAAGGGGAGGGCAGCATGAGCTTTCGTCGCGCCAACGCCGAACCGCGCTGGGTCCGCCTGCTGCTGACCGCGGTCGCCCTCGGCTTCCTCGCGCTGTTCCTCGGCCTGCCGCTGCTCGCCGTCTTCGTCGAGGCGCTCGCCGCCGGCGTGCCGGCCTACCTCGCCGCGCTGGTCGAGCCGGAGACGCGGCACGCGGTGCTGCTGTCGCTGCTGATCGCGCTCATCGTGCTGCCGTTCAACGTGCTGTTCGGGGTGGCCGCCGCCTGGGCGATCGCCCGTTTCGACTTCAAGGGCAAGAGCCTCTTGATCACGCTGATCGACCTGCCGTTTGCGGTGTCGCCGGTGGTCGCCGGCATGCTCTTCATCCTGCTCTTCGGCGCCCGCGGCTGGTTCGGCCCGTGGCTGTCCGAGCACGACTTCAGGATCATCTTCGCCGTGCCGGGCATGCTGATCGCGACGCTGTTCATCACCTTCCCCTTCGTCGCCCGCGAGCTGATCCCGCTGATGCAGACGCAGGGCAAGGACGAAGAGGAGGCCGCCGTCTCGCTCGGCGCTTCCGGCTGGCAGATGTTCTGGCGGGTGACGCTGCCGAACATCAAGTGGGGTCTGCTCTACGGCGTGATCCTCGCCAACGCCCGCGCGCTCGGCGAGTTTGGCGCGGTGTCAGTGGTTTCCGGCCACATCCGCGGCGAGACCAACACGCTGCCGCTGCACGTCGAGATCCTCTACAACGAGTACAACGCCGTCGGCGCCTTTGCCGCCGCCTCGGTGCTGGCGCTGCTGGCGCTGGTGACGCTGGTCGCAAAAACGATCGTCGAGTGGCGCATGCACAAAGAGACGCAAATGCTGGAGGCCGACCTGCCGCCGGAGAAAACCCAATGAGTATTTCGATCCAGAACATCTCGAAGCGCTTCGGCAGTTTCGTCGCGCTCGACGGCATCAACCTCGACATCCCGACCGGCGAGCTGGTCGCGCTGCTCGGCCCCTCCGGCTGCGGCAAGACGACGCTGCTCAGGATCATCGCCGGCATGGAGACGGCCGATGCCGGCGAGGTGCTGTTCTCCGGCCGGGAGGCGACGCACTTGCACGCGCGCGACCGCAACGTCGGCTTCGTCTTCCAGCACTACGCATTGTTCCGCCACATGACGGTGTTCGAGAACGTCGCCTTCGGCCTGCGCGTGAAGCCCCGGAAGGAGCGCCCGGCGGAGGCGGAAATCAAGAAGCGGGTGATGGACCTGCTCGGGCTGGTGCAGCTCGACTGGCTGGCCGAGCGCTACCCGTCGCAGCTCTCCGGCGGCCAGCGCCAGCGCATCGCGCTCGCCCGCGCGCTCGCCGTCGAACCGAAGGTGCTGCTGCTCGACGAGCCGTTCGGCGCGCTCGACACCAAGGTCAGGAAGGAATTGCGCCGCTGGCTGCGCCGCCTGCACGACGAGATGCACATCTCCTCGGTCTTCGTCACGCACGACCAGGAGGAGGCGCTGGAAGTCGCCGACCGCGTGGTGGTGATGAACCACGGCCGCATCGAGCAGATCGGCTCGCCCGACGAGGTCTATTCGAACCCGGCCTCGCCCTTCGTCTACCAGTTCCTCGGCAACGTGAACGTCTTCCATAGCCGCGTGCATGGCGCCTGGGCCGAGGTTGGCCGCGACGAGGCGGCAGCCGGCGGCGAAAGTGGTGAAGGCGGCGAGACGCTGGCCTTCGTCCGCCCGCACGAGATCGACATCGAGCGCGGTCCGGTCGCCGGCGGGCTGGAGGCCGAGGTGCAGGACGTGCATCCGATCGGCCCGGTGGTGCGCGTCGAGTTGGCGCACGCTTCCGAGCTGATCGAGGTCGAGCTGACGCGCGAGCGCGCCGACGCGCTCGGCCTGGCCAAGGGCCAGCATGTCTGGCTCAAGCCGCGCCAGGTCAAGGTCTTCGCCGCGCCGGAATACCTGCTGGAGGACGGCGGCTCGGGCATCTGACCCGGCCCGGCGCGCACTCCTCTTGACCTGCGTCAGAAAGGGGCAAGGGGGGGCGAATGCTATAATCCGCCCCCATCTCCCCTAGGGTCTTTTTGCGCATGGCGCTGTTTACGCTCGGCATCAACCACCATACTGCTCCGCTCTCCGTGCGCGAACAGGTGGCGTTCAACGCCGACAAGCTCACCCATGCGCTGTCCGACCTGACGCGCGCGAAGGTGGTGCGCGAGGCGGCGATCCTGTCGACCTGCAACCGCACCGAGATCTACTGCGCCGCCGACGACCCCGAATCGGCGGTGGCCTGGCTGGCGCAGTACCACGCCATCGATCGCGGCGTGATTCAGCCCTACGTCTATACGTTGCCGCAGCGCGAAGCTATTCGCCACGCCTTCCGCGTCGCCTCCGGCCTCGATTCGATGGTCATCGGCGAACCGCAGATCCTCGGCCAGATGAAGGATGCGGTGCGCACCGCCGAGGAGGCCGGCACGCTCGGAACGCATCTGCACAAGATGTTCCAGCGCGCTTTCGCGGTCGCCAAGGAGGTCCGCTCGACCACCGCCATCGGCGCCAACATCGTGTCGATGGCCGCCGCCAGCGTACACCTCGCCGAGCGCATCTTCGAGAACATCGCCGGCCAGCGCATCCTCTTCGTCGGCGCCGGCGAGATGATCGAACTGTGCGCCGCGCACTTCGCCGCACGGCAGCCGAAGGAACTGGTCATCGCCAACCGCACGCTGGAGCGCGGGCGCGCGCTGGCCGAGCGCTTCGGCGGCTCGGTCATCCGCCTCGACGAGGTCGGCGACCGCCTCGGCCAGTTCGACATCGTCGTCGCCTGCACCGCCAGCCCGCTGCCGATCATTGGCCTGGGCATGGTCGAGCGGGCGATCAAGACGCGCCGCCACCGGCCGATGTTCATGGTCGACCTGGCGGTGCCGCGCGACATCGAAATCGAGGTCGGCGACCTCGACGACGTCTTCCTCTATTCGGTCGACGACATCGCGCAGGTCGTCGAGTCCGGCCTCGAATCCCGCCAGGCGGCGGTGGTCGAAGCCGAGGCGATCATCGCCGCGCAGGTCGAGACCTTCATCGGCTGGCTGGAGACGCGCGACACCGTGCCGCTGATCCGTTCGCTGCGGGACTCCGCCGAGCGCATGCGCCGGCACGAGATGGAGCACGCGCTGAAGCTGCTGGCCAAGGGTGAAAACCCGGAGAAGGTGCTCGACCAGCTGGCGCACCGGCTGACCAACAAGTTCCTGCACGCGCCGACGCAGGCGCTCAATTCGGCCGACGCCAGCGACCGCGAGACGCTGCGCGAGGCCGCGACCCGCCTCTTCCACCTGCACGACGGCGAGTAGCGGCGCCGCTCCGGCACCGCTGCCCGTAAACCCTTCCTCTATCCCATGAAGCAAAGCATCCGCGACAAGCTCGACCACCTTACCGGCCGCCTCGAAGAGGTCGACCTGCTGCTCGCCAGCGGCGACACCGCGCGCGACATGGAGCAGTTCCGCAAGCTGTCGCGCGAGCGCGCCGAGATCGAGCCGGTGGTGGCGCTGTTCGCCGCCTTCCGCAAGGCCGAGGGCGACCTATCCGAGGCCGAGGGAATGCTGGCCGATGCGCTCTCCGACCCGGACATGAAGGACTTCGCCGAGGAGGAAATGAAGGCCGCCAAGGCGCGCCTGCCCGAACTCGAAACCGAGCTGCAGAAGCTGTTGCTGCCGAAGGACCCCAACGACGAGCGCAACGTCATCCTCGAAATCCGCGCCGGCACCGGCGGCGAGGAGTCGGCGCTGTTCGCCGGCAGCCTTGCCCGCATGTACACGCGCTATGCCGAGCGGCAGCGCTGGCAGGTCGAGGTGATGTCGGCGAGCGAATCGGACCTCGGCGGCTACAAGGAAATCATCGCCCGCATCGTCGGTTTCGGCGCCTACTCGAAGCTCAAGTTCGAATCCGGCGGCCACCGCGTGCAGCGCGTGCCGGAGACCGAGGCGCAGGGCCGTATCCACACCTCGGCGTGCACCGTCGCCGTGATGCCGGAAGCCGACGAGCTGCAGGAGATCCAGATCAACGCCGCCGACCTGCGCGTCGACACCTTCCGCGCCTCCGGCGCCGGCGGCCAGCACATCAACAAGACCGACTCGGCGGTGCGCCTCACCCACCTCCCGACCGGCATCGTCGTCGAATGCCAGGACGGCCGTTCGCAGCACCAGAACAAGGCGCAGGCGATGCGCGTGCTGGCGGCGCGGATCAACGACGCGCAGCTGCGCGCGGCGCAGGCCAAGGAGGCGGCGCACCGGAAGAGCCTGATCGGCAGCGGTGATCGCTCCGAGCGCATCCGCACCTACAACTTCCCGCAGGGGCGCGTCACCGACCACCGCATCAACCTGACGCTGTACAAGATCGACGCGATCATGGACGGCGACATGGAAGAGCTGATTACTGCGCTGACGACCGAGCATCAGGCCGAGCAGCTGGCGGCGCTGGCCGACGAGTGAGCGGCGAACGGGCATGGATTGAGACCGCCCCGAACGAATCATGAAAGCCTTGCCCATGCCCGTTTCCCTCACCCCCGGCCCCTCTCCCGCTTCGCGGGCGAGGGGAGGTTCGCGAGACGCTTCGCGTCTTTCACGTTACCGATGAACGCGCCCACGGCCCAGACCATCCGCGCCGCCGTCGAGCAGGTCCGTCGCCGCGTGCCGCGCCTCGACGCGCGGCTGCTGATGCAGCACCTGCTCGGCATCAGCCACGCGCAGTTCCTCGCTGACCCGGACCGCAAGCTCTCCGGCGAGGAGATCGAGGCCTTCATGACGCTGGTGCTGCGCCGCGAGCGCGGCGAGCCGGTCGCCTACCTGGTCGGCGAGAAGGACTTCTACAGCCGCCCGTTCAAGGTGACGCCGGACGTGCTGATCCCGCGTCCCGATACCGAGCTGATCGTCACGCTGGCGCTGAAGCGCTTGAAGACGCTGGCCTGGCCGCGCGTGCTCGACCTCGGCACCGGCAGCGGCGCGATCGCCGTGACCATCGCCTGCGAGCACCCGGAGGCGGCGGTGGTCGCCGTCGACGTGTCGCCGGCGGCGCTCGCCGTCGCCCGCGGGAATGCCGAACGCCTCGGCGGCAAGGTCAGCTTCCTCGAAAGCGATTGGTTTTCCTCGCTCGCCGCCAACGACGGCGGCGAGCGCTTCGATGTCATCGTCGCCAACCCGCCCTACGTTGCCGCACGCGATCCGCACCTCTCGCAGGACGGGTTGCCCTTCGAGCCGGATCTGGCACTGACCGACGGTGCCGATGGCCTTTCGTGCATCCGCCGCATCGTCGCCGATGCCCCGCGCCATCTGGTGCCGGGCGGCGTGCTGCTGATCGAGCACGGCTACGACCAGGCCGCGGCGGTGCGCGCGCTGCTCGCCGCCGGGCCGTTCTCGGATATTTCGACCTGGCAGGATCTTTCCGGGGTCGATCGTGTCTCAGGTGCTTGCCTCGCCCCGGCGGGCGCGGCTAAAATAGCCGAGTAAATAGCTCAACTATTCTGTCTGGCAGTCGCCAGAGCAGTGACCCTTTTTCGCAGGAGCCTCCATGGACGTTCAAGCCCTCATCCACGAACAAGTCACCGGCAACCCGGTCGTGCTGTACATGAAAGGCACGCCGCAGTTCCCGCAGTGCGGCTTCTCGGCGCGCGCCGTGCAGATCCTCAACGCCTGCGGCGTGAACAAGTTCTACAGCGTCAACGTGCTGGAGAACCCGGAGATTCGCGCCGGCATCAAGGACTACGCCAACTGGCCGACCATCCCGCAGCTCTTCATCAAGGGCGAATTCGTTGGCGGCTCGGACATCATGACCGAGATGTACCAGGCCGGCGAACTGCAGCAGATGCTCGCCGGGCTCGGCGACGCGGCCTGATTCGGCGCCGGTGCCAAGCCAAGAGGGGGGCTGCGGCCTCCCTTGTCGTTTCGTTGCGCCCTCTCTCCTCGTAGACTTTGTCGCTGGAGTTGGCGGCGGTATGCGGCGATAGTCAAAACAGACTCCTTTCCAGCTTGGCAGCCCATCGTCGCTCCCCTTTCGTTGGTGTCGTTCCGTCGGTTCTGAACTCCACCGATAACTTCTCGTCGGTCTCAAGCGTTGCCGAACCGAACACCTTCCCATAAGAAAAATACAAGGCGCCATCGTCGACCTGCCACGATCCGGTCTGCGCCTCTCCTTGTTTCGGTTTGAAACTGAGCTCCCTGTTTGCCGAGAGCGAAATCGACGATCCGCTGCTGAAGCGCCAGGTCGTACCCTCGAACGCGTATTCCCTGGTTTGGCTGTTGCCTTGAGCCAGCAGGAAATTGCCTTTCAGCGGCCGAGGCGCAAGTTCGTCCTGCAAGATATTCATCGCCCGCCGCCCAGAAGTGCCATAGGAGGTTGCGGTGAAGGACTTGATCTGGTCTGAGGCTACGAAGCGGTATTTGGTCTCGTCGAATTGCCCTGCTTTCATGAAATTCGTCGTGTACTGAATTTCCATGGGGGCATCCTCAACGACTGAGAGATTGATCTCGACCGCATTTCCGTTGGAAAACTTGACCAACGCTTCGCTGCTGCCGCGCTGCGCGAGTTGCGTCGCCAAGCTGCGGTAAATGGCTTCGCTTGTCTGCTCAGATGCGCCGTCGAATTTGACGAGCTTGGCAAATGTGTTGGGCGGAAGAATCGGCCTGCCGTCCCCATTGCGGTCGATGCACGCCACTTTGTCGCCGGTGGCAAGCAAGTAAGGGGATTTCGGGCTATTCCTGTCGAAGATGACGACCGTACCGGTCTTTACGCGTTTCTTGATGTCTTCGATCTTTTCCGGCGTGACGTTCGCCGCGCAATAGCTTATCTGCGCGGCAACGTCGGGTGCGTTGATCCAGCCGACGGTCAGGGCTCCCGGGAGAGTTATGTCCTGTGCGCCTGCTGCGGCCGGCATGGCGAGCAGCAAGAGCCGAATGCGGTGTCTCATGCGAAGTTCCTCCTTTTGGTGAAGCATTCCTGTCCGCCTGAAGCCCTACGGTAATTTGCTCAGATGACGCCGTCGTCGGCCATTTTTTCCGCCACGGCGCCGAGAAATTTAGCGGCGTAGGCCTCGTCATAAAGGGTTTTCGCGGCGTGCTTCATAACGAAGTCTTGGCCGCTCCATGTCCTGGTGTCGATTGATGCCTTCCATATCAGGCGTTTCGTTCGAGGGTCGAGCAGGCGCACGGAGAATACATGGCTGATCGATGTGGCCTGCTTGGTTCCTTGGCTGCTGCCGCTGACGGGGGCGACAAGCAGAACGGGAAGGGGGGTGTTGTCGGCTCCCATGACACCCTGCGGCGGAAAAGTGGCGCTCTCGTCGATTACCTGTGCGGACGCTACCGCCACCTTCTTTTCTGCAAAGGCCTGTGCCGCCTGATTCGCCAGCAAGGCTCCGAATTGGCTGAATCCGGTGTCGGCGATGTAGGCGCCACGGCCATAACTGTACGAGGAAGTGGTCTTCAATTCGACTTGCCGGTACACGAAATGCAAGCGACGAGCTTTCTCGAAATTCGCCGTGAGTAGCGATGATTCCCTTATCGAGGGCGGCGAACCGCAGGCGGCGACAAGCAGCGTGCAGACCAAGGAGAGGGCGAAAAGTAGTGTTCTTGGCATGACAGTTTTCCGGGCGGAATGATATGTCGATCTGCAGTCGATACGACTTTGGCATTATGCATCAAACATTGTTTTGCGACATCGGCGTTTGGATGACTCGCTCGGAATTGTCGCGTCGGTCCGGAAAACGGTTCTGTTTCATTAGCGAGCGGCCATTGAGCGTTGCAGTCAGGTGGTCGACGCGTGCTTCAGCGGCGTGTACGGCAGCGTCGCGGCGAGGAAGGTGCGTACGGCGGCGATGCCGGCCGCCGGATCGGCGAAGGCCTCGTGGTCGCCGCGCAGCAGCAGGAGCTGCGCCCGGCCGCCGGCGCATTGCGCCAGATGGTGCGCGTCGGCGGGCGGTACGGTGCGGTCCTCGCTGCCGTGGACCAGCAGCACCGGACAGCTGACGCGGCGGATGGTGTGCTCCGGCGCGATGGCGTCGAAGCGGTGGCCGATGACGCGCTCGACGTAGCGCAGCGCGTACCAGCCGAGCGGAATGAAGGGGATGCGCCGGGCGGCGAGGAAGCGGCGCATGACGCTTGCCGGATGGGCGAAGGCGGCGATGCTGACGACGGCGGCGATGTCGCTGCGCCGCGAGGCGGCAAGCAGCGCCGCGGCGGCGCCGACCGAGTGACCGATGACGGCCAGCCGCGCCGGATCGCACGCCGGCTGCCGGCGCAGCCAGTCGATCGCGCAATCGAGATCCTCGGCGAAGCGCGGCATCGAGGCGAAGCTGTCGGCGTCGCTGCGTCCGTGGTTGCGGGCGTCGAGCAGCAGCAGCGAGTAGCCCGCGGCATGCAGCGGCACCGCCAGCGGCAGCAGGTCGCCGGCGTTGCCGCCCCAGCCGTGCAGCAGCACCGCGCAGGGGGCGGCACCGCCGCCTGCGGCCGCCGGGATGTACCAGGCGAAAAGGCGCTTGCCGTTGGCGCCGGGCAGCGCGATTGCCTGTGCCGGCAGCGCGACGCCTTCCGGTTCGCCGCCGTCGCTACGGCGGCGCGGGGTCAGGCTGCGGCGCAGCGCGGCGTGAAAGAGCGCCGGGGTAGCGAGAAGTGCCGCCGCCAGCGCCGCCAGCAGCAGGCTCGATGCGTCCATGACCGGCGCTGCGGCCTCAGGCGGTTGCCGTCGCGGCGGCGGCGGTGCGCGCCGAGAACTCGTCGTAGGCGCGCACCGCTTCCGCTGCGTACATCAGCGTCGGACCGCCGCCCATGTAAGTGCAGATGCCGAGCGTTTCGGTCAGCTGCTCGCGCGTGACGCCGAGGCGGATCAACGCCTTGACGTGGAAACCGATGCAGGCGTCGCAGCGGCTGGCAACGCCGATCGCCAGCGCGATCAGCTCCTTGTGCAGCTCGTCGATGGCGCCGCCCTTGAGCGCCGATCTGGCCATCGCATTGAAGCCCTGCATCGTTTCCGGGATGTCCCGGCGCAGCGCTTCCATGCCTTGCGCGACGTCGCGGGTGATGCTGACGAAGGATTTGCTCATGGCGGTGCTCCTGCTATTTATTAGACTTTTCTAATATAGCATCGGAAAGCCGCTGCCGGCAATCCGCATCGTGCGGCAGCGCCGGTGACATCCGGCGGGGCGCTGCCGCCTTTTGGTGATACCTTGTGCCGGTAGCGACCATGCTTTTCGACGACATGCGACACGGCGCCGCAGCGACCTGCCCACCGACAGTCCCGACCGCAGCCCCGGCGCGCGGTCGCGGCGGCGCTGCGTTGCGCGCGCTGCTGGCGACGCTCGCGCTCCTTGCCGCGGCGGCGGCCGACGCCGGCAGTGCGGCGATCCTTGTCTACCACCGCTTCGGCGAGGTCGTCGCCGACAGCATGACGACGCGCACCGCCACCTTCGCGGCGCAGCTCGTCCGCCTGCGTGCGGAGGGCTATGCGATCGTGCCGCTCGCCACCGTCGTCGACGGCCTCGCCGGACGGGCGCCGCTGCCCGAAAAGGCCGTCGCGATCACCGTCGACGACGGCCACCGCACGGTCTACACCGAGTTGTTGCCGATCATCCGCCGCGAGCGTCTGCCGGTGACGCTGTTCATCTATCCGTCGGCGATCGCCAACGCCGCCTATGCGCTGACCTGGGAGCAGCTCGCCGAGATCGTGGTCAGCGGCCTCGTCGACGTGCAGTCGCATACCTGGTGGCATCCGGACTTCCGTGTCGAACGGCGGCGGCTGGCCCCCGACGCCTACCGCCAGTTCGTCCGCGAGCAGTTGGAGAAGCCGCGCCGCACGCTGCGCTCGCGGCTCGGCACCGAGGCGGCGATGCTCGCCTGGCCGTTCGGCATCCACGATGCGGAGCTGGAGACGGCTGCGGCCGAGGCCGGCTACCGCGCCGCCTTCGCCCTGGGCGAGCGCCACGCCAGCGACCGCGATCCGCCGCTGGCGCTGCCCCGTTACCTGATCGTCGATGGTCTCGGCGTCGCCGGGCTGCTGCGGCTGCTGCGCGACGGCGCGCGGCGCGCGCCGGAGGCGCCGCGATGAAGCTCCGGCGCTTCCTGCTCGGCGCGGCGTGCGCGGCCCTGCTGCCGTCCGCCGCTGCGCTTCACGGCCGCGTGCTCGACGCCGACAGCGGCCGGCCGCTCGCCGGCGCCGTCGTCAGCCACGGTGGCGAGGTGACGACGACCGACAGCGACGGCGGTTACGCCTTCGCCGGCAGCGGCGGCACGGTCGCCGCGCGCGCCATCGGCTATCGCCGGGCGACGGTGGCGGTTGCCGCCGCCGAGGCGCCGCCGCTGCGCCTTTCCGCAATCCGGCCGAAGGCCCTCTATCTGTCGGTCTGGGGCATCGGCGATCGCGGCTTGCGCGAGGCCGCGCTGGCGATCGCCGATGCCACCGAGATCAACGCGCTGGTGATCGACGTCAAGGGCGATCGCGGCCTGATCCCCTACGCCAGCAAGGTGGCGCTGGCGGAGGCGATCGGCGCCCGCCGCCACACGACGGTGCGCGACATGCCGGCGCTGCTCGCGACGCTGAAGGAGCGGGGGCTCTACCTGATCGCGCGCATCGTCGTCTTCAAGGACGATCCGCTGGCCAGTGCCCACCCGGAATGGGCGGTGCAGACCGCTGCCGGCGCGCTCTTCCGCGACCGCGAGCAGCTTGCCTGGGCCGACCCGGCGCACCCCGAGGTCTGGGCCTACAACCTCGACGTCGCCGAGGAGGCGGCGGCGCTGGGCTTCGACGAAATCCAGTTCGACTACGTGCGCTTCCCCGATGCTGTCGGCCTCGCCTTCTCGGTCCCCAACAGCGAGGAGCAGCGGGTCGCCGCGATCGCCGGCTTCCTCGCCGCGGCGAAGCAGCGGCTCGCCCGCTACAACGTCTTCATCGCCGCCGACATCTTCGGTTACGTCGCGTGGAACGCCAACGACACCTTCATCGGGCAGAAGATCGAGCCCCTGGCCGCGCACGCCGACTACCTGTCGCCGATGCTCTATCCCTCCGGCTTCCACCTCGGCATTCCCGGCTATACGAATCCGGTCGAGCATCCCTACGAAATCGTGTCGCTGACGCTGAAACGCGCCGTCGAGCGCAGCGGCCTGTCGCCGCTGCGCTTCCGCCCCTGGCTGCAGGCCTTCCGCGACTACGCCTTCGACCGCCGCGCCTTCGCCGGCGACCAGATCCGCCGGCAGATCGACGCCGCCGAGGCGGTCGGCAGCAACGGCTGGATGTTGTGGAATCCGCGCAACGTCTACACCCCCGACGGGCTGCGCCGGCCATGAGGACGCTGCGCTTCCTGCTCGCCTTGCTGCTCGTCCTGCCGGCGGTCGGGCGGGCGCAGCCGCTGCTGCAGATCGAGCAGTTGGCGCCGCTGGCCGGCATCGTCGAGGCCGAGATCGCGGCCGGGCATATTCCCGGCGCGGTCGTTCTCGTCGGCCAGGGCGAGCGCATCGTCTATGCGCAGGCCTTCGGCCGGCGCGCGCTGCTGCCGGCGGCCGAGCCGATGACCCTGGATACCGTGTTCGATCTGGCCTCGCTGACCAAGGTCGTGGCGACGACGCCGGCGATCCTGCGCCTCGTCGAGCGCGGCCGGCTCGCGCTCGATGCGCCGGCCGCCCGCTATTGGCCGGAGTTCGCCGCGCACGGCAAGGCGGCGATCAGCGTCCGCCAGCTGCTGGCGCATACCTCCGGACTGCCGGCCGGGATCGACCTGCGCGGCGTGCTGCGGCCGGCCGAGGTGCTGCGCCGGCTGGCGGCGGTCCGCCCCGAGGGGCGCGCCGGCGGCGAAGCGCGCTACAGCGACGTTAACTTCGCCGTGCTCGGCGAACTGGTTCGCCGCGTTTCCGGGCAGCCGCTCGACGTCTTCGTCGAACGCCAGGTGCTGCAGCCGTTGCATATGGGAGACACTGCTTTCCTGCCATCGGCCGAGCTGCGCCACCGCGTCGCGCCGACCTCTGCCAACGGTGCCGCGTGGCGGCGCGGCGAGGTGCATGACCCGCTGGCTGCCCGTCTCGGCGGCGTCGCCGGCAGCGCCGGGCTGTTCGGCACGGCGGCGGACCTGGCCCGCTTCGCGCGGGCGCTGCTGGCCGGCGGCGCACCGCTATTGGCGCCGTCGTCGCTGGCGGAGATGCTGATGCCGCAGACCTGGCCGGCGGCGCCGCCGCGCGGCCTCGGCTGGCGCCTGGAGGCGCCGCTCGCCGCCAACCGCGCCGCGCTGCCGCCGCTGGCCGTCGCCAGCCACCTCGGCTATACCGGCACCGGGCTGTGGCTCGATCCGCTCTCCGGGGTCTATGTCGTCATCCTCAGCAGCCGCCTCCATCCCGACGGCGGCGGCGACGCGGCGCCGCTGCGTGCGCGGGTGGTCGCCGCCGTCGCCGCCGCGCTGGGGCCGCTGCCGCCGGCGGCGCTGGCCGCGGCGCGGCCGGAGCTGGGCGCCCGCGTGGCGCCGTACGTGCCGAAGCCGGTGGCGGCGCCGGTGCGCACCGGCATCGACGTGCTCGCGGCGCAGGACTTCGCGCCCTTGCGCGGATTGCGCGTCGGCCTGCTGACCCACCGCAGCGGCGTCGATGCGGCCGGGCGGCGCAGCATCGACGTGCTGTTCCGCACGCCGCAGCTTCGTCTCGCGGCGATCTTCAGCCCGGAACACGGCCTTGCCGCCGACCGCGAGGGGGCGGTCGCCGACGACCGCGACGCGCTGACCGGGCTGCCGGTCTACAGCCTGTACGGAGCGACCCGCCGGCCGACGGCGGCGATGCTCGACGGGCTCGACGCGGTGGTGGTCGATCTGCAGGACGTCGGCGTCCGCTTCTACACCTACGCCAGCACGCTCGCCTACGTCATCGAGGCGGCGGCGGAGCGGGGGCTGCAGGTGGTCGTGCTCGATCGCCCCAATCCGGTCAACGCAGCCATCGTGCAGGGGCCGCTGCTCGACGCCGGGCGCCAGTCGTTTACCGGCTACTGGCCCCTGCCGCTGCGCCACGGCCTGACGCTGGGTGAGTTCGCGCGGCTGTTCCGGGCCGAGGCGGGGCTCGACGTCCGCCTGACGGTGATCCCGATGCAGGGCTATCGCCGCCATCTGTGGTACGACGACAGCGGTCTGCCCTGGCTGCCGCCGTCGCCCAACCTGACCAGCCTCGCCGCGGCGACGCTGTATCCCGGCGTCGGCATCGTCGAAGGCGCCGAAGTGTCGGTCGGCCGCGGCACCGATGAGCCCTTCGCGCTGGTCGGCGCGCCGTGGATCGACGGCCGCCGGCTCGCCGACGAACTGGCGCTGCTCGCGCTGCCGGGCGTGCGTTTCGTTCCCGCCGAGTTCGTGCCGGTGGCTGCGCGCCATGCCGGTGAGCATTGCCACGGCGTGCGCATCGAGCTCGTCGACCGCGATGCGCTCGACGCGCCGGCGCTCGGCGTGGCCCTGGCGGCGACGCTGCACCGCCTCTATCCACAGCATTTTTCGCTGGACAAGATCCTCGGCAACCTCGGCAGCCAGGCGACCCTCGATGCGATCCGGGCCGGGCAGGCGCCGGCCGGGATCGCCGCCGGCTGGGCGGCGGCGCTCGCCGAATTCCGCGCGCGCGCCCACCCCTTCCTGCTCTACGCGGATTAGGGCGTGTTCACAGTAGATTCATGGGCGCGACGATGTCTGTGTGGGATGCAGCGCAAGGCGCGGTGGCGCCGCCTGGCTGGTGCCAGGCAAGCCGCCGCAACGCCGCGATGCGCCCACGCAGACATCGTCCCGAAGGGTTGCTGCGCAAAGGCGGCGTCTGCTTCGTTGCACGGCTTGCCCGCACATCAGTGCGGGCGGCGCCGCGCGCCTCGCATCCACCGCCTTTGCGCAGCAACGCGCTCCACGAATCTACTGTGAACACGCCCTAACGGCCGCGCCCGTCCAGCCGGTACGCTGGCAGTGTCGGGCCAACTGCGCCAGAATGAAGCGACGCCCTTGCCGACTGTGTGCCATGCCATTCCGTCCTCTCGTTCTCGCCTGCTCGCTGCTGCTGGCCGCCTGTGCCTCCTATTCCGGCTACGGCCTGCGGCCCGGCGTCGCCACCGAAGCCGAGGTGCGTGCGGCGATGGGCGCGCCGGCGATGCAGTGGGAGCTGCCGGCCGGCGGCCGGCAACTGGCCTACCCGCGCGGGCCGGCGGCTTTCCATACGTTCATGGTCTTCATCGATGCTGGCGGCCGCCTGCAACAGACGGTGAACGTGCTCGACGAGGCGTCGTTCGCCCGCGTCCGGCCGGGCATGACGCAGGCCGAGGTGCTGCAACTGCTCGGGCCGCCGCAGCCGGAATGGACCGCCTATTTCGCGGCGCGCGACGAACTGGTCTGGGAGTGGCGCTATTGCGATGCCTGGGGCGAGGCGGCGCGTTTCGACGTGCTCTTCGACGGCACGACGAAGACCGTGCGCAGTGCCCAGTCGTGGACCGAGAGCCAGAAGTCGCACTACCGGATCGGCTGCGGCCGCTAGCGGCTTGTCGGACTGAAAGGAACTTGACTACTAAAACGCCGCCAGCCGCTGGTTGGCCAGCGCCAGCCGGTTCGCCAGCACTTCCAGGAAGGCCTGGTAGAAGTGCATGCGGCAGGTCTCCGAGGCGCGCTGCAGCGCCTCGCCGCGCACCGTGATCACCTTCGCCTCGGTCAGCGCCGAGACGTCGGCGCCGCGCACCTGCGCGCCGCGGCTGATCACCGCCATCTCGCCCAGGCAGTCGCCTGCCGTCAGCAGGTTGAGGATCTTGCCGTTCTTGGTGACCTTCAGCTCGCCCTCGGCGAGGAAGCAGAAGAAGTCGCCGGGTTCGCCGTCGCGCATCACCATGTCGCCGGGGCCGACCGTCTGCCACTGCGAGAAGCGCACCACTTCCCAGATCTCGACGTCGGAGAAGTCGGCGAAGAAGGCGAGTGAGCGCAGCGTGTCGAACTTCTCGGTTTCCGCGAAATCCCGCGCCGCCGCCTTGTTCTTCTTGTTGCGGAAGAATTCGGCGAGGTCGTGCGCGAAGTCGGCCCAGGTCGCGTAGCGCCGGTCGAGGTCCTTGGCCATCGCTTTTTCCACGATGATTTCGAGACTGTGCGGGACTTCCCGGCGCAGCTGGCCGATCGGCGTCGGCGCCGTGTTGATGATCTGGTAGACCATGTTGTAGTTGTTGCTCGCCTGGAACGGCAGCTGGCCGGTGAGCAACTGGTACATGACGACGCCGAGCGAGTAGATGTCGGTGCGGTGGTCGAGCGGCTGTTCCTTAACCTGCTGCGGCGACATGTAGGCCGGCGAGCCGATGCCGGAGACCTGCGTGCGGTCCACGCCGCCGGTGAGCGCGGCGCCGAAGTCGGAAATCTTGATGTCGCCGCTGGTGGCGTTGGCGCCGGCGACCAGGATGTTGGCCGGCTTGATGTCGCGGTGCGTGATGCCGAGGCGGTGGGCGAAGTCGAGCGCGCGCGAGCATTTGAAGGCGATCTCGACGACGCGCTCGACCGGCAGCAGCCGGTCCGGGGCGCAGAAGGCCTCCAGCGTGCCGCCCGGCACGTACTCCATGACGATGTAGCAGAGGTCCTCGGCGACCACCGCGTCGTAGATCTGCACGATGTGCGGGTGGTTGAGCTTGCCGACCAGCGACGCCTCGTTGAGGAACAGGTGCGAGTAGAGCCGGCCGCGTTCGCTGTCCTTGAGGGCTTCCGGGAAGCCCAGCTTGATCGCGACGTCGCGCTGCGCGAACGGATCATGGCCGAGATAGACGGTGGCGGTCGCGCCCTGGCCGAGCTCGCCGACAACTTCGTACTTGCCGATCCGGTCGGGGCGCGCCGTCATGGCCCGGGCCTTCCTAGAGGCGGCTGCGCGCCCGGCCGATCGCGGCGCGCACCTGCTTCGGCGCGGTGCCGCCGATGTGGTCGCGCGCGGCCAGCGAGCCTTCCACGGTCAGCACGGCGAAGACGTCGTCGGCGACCAGCGGCGAGAACGCCTGCAGGTCGGAGAGCGACAGCTGCGGCAGGTCGACGCCGAGCTCCTCGGCGCGCTTCACCGCGAGGCCGACCGCCTCGTGCGCGTCGCGGAAGGGCAGGCCCTTCTTGGTCAGGTAGTCGGCCAGGTCGGTCGCCGTCGCGAAGCCCTGGGTCAGCGCCTGGCGCATGTTCTCCGGGCGCGCCTCGATGCCGCCCATCATGTCGGCGAAGATGCGCAGCGTATCGAGCACCGTGTCGGCGGTGTCGAACAGCGGTTCCTTGTCTTCCTGGTTGTCCTTGTTGTAGGCCAGCGGCTGGCCCTTCATCAAGGTGAGCATCGAGATCAGGCTGCCGTTCACGCGGCCGGTCTTGCCGCGTGCCAGCTCCGGCACGTCCGGGTTCTTCTTCTGCGGCATGATCGAGCTGCCGGTGCAGAAGCGGTCGGCGATCTTGACGAAGCCGAAGCGCGGGTTCATCCACAGCACCAGCTCTTCCGAGAGGCGAGAGAAGTGCGTCATCAGCAGCGCGGCGGCGGCGCAGAATTCGATGCCGAAGTCGCGGTCGGAGACCGCGTCGAGCGAGTTCTCGCAGACGCCGTCGAAGCCCAGTTCCTTGGCGACGAACTCGCGGTCGATCGGGTAGGTGGTGCCGGCCAGCGCGGCGGCGCCGAGCGGCAGGCGGCTGACGCGCTTGCGGCAATCGGCGAAGCGCTCCTTGTCGCGCTGCGTCATCTCGAAGTAGGCCAAGAGGTGGTGGCCGAAGGTAACCGGCTGCGCCACCTGCAGGTGCGTCGAACCGGGCATCGGCGTCGCCGCTTCCTTCTCGGCCAGCACCAGCAGGTTTTCCTGGAACTGGCGGATCAGCACCAGGATGTCGTCGATGGTGTCGCGCAGCCACAGGCGGATGTCGGTGGCCACCTGGTCGTTCCTGGAGCGGCCGGTGTGCAGCCGCTTGCCCGCGTCGCCGACGAGCGCGGTGAGGCGCTTCTCGATGTTGAGGTGCACGTCCTCCAGGTCGAGCTGCCACTCGAAGCGGCCGGACTCGATTTCTTCCCACACCTGCTGCATGCCGCGCTCGATGTCGGCCAGATCCTGGGCGGCGATGATGCCCTGCCTGGCCAGCATCTTCGCGTGCGCGAGCGAGCCGCGGATGTCCTGGCGCCACATGCGCTGGTCGAAATCGACCGAGGCCGTGTAGCGTTTGACGAGGTCGGACATCGGCTCGGAGAAGCGGCCGGCCCAGGTGTATTGGGTGGTGTTGTTCTGGCTCATGATGGATGCAAGATTGTCGGCTAGAATGGCCCAAGGATGCCCCGAGGCGCCTGAATTCCAGCGATTTCAAAGAGATGCCAAGTATAAAGCAAAACCCCGCCGCTCACCGGCTGCCGGACTTCCGCAACCTCGGCGTCATGCTGCGTTTGCTGCTCGGCGTCAATCTCATCGCGCTGGCGGCGGCGCTGACGCTGGCGCCGGACCTGCTCGGCTGGCTGCCGCGCTACGTCGAGCTGGCGGTCTGGGTCGAGCCGATGCTGCTCGCCAGCCTGCTGCTGCTGGCGCTGCTGCGCGACCTGCTGTGGCGCCTGCCGTATGCCGCCGCTGTCGTGCTGGTGCTCGCGCTGGTCGCGCTGCAGGCGGCGCTGCTGCAGGATTTCTGGCGTTTCATGGGGTTTGCCGACGGCGGCTGGGCGGCGCTGGCACGCGGGGCGCTGCTCGCCGCCGGCACCGTCGCCCTGATGCTCGGCTATTTCCACCTGCGCGCCGGCGCATTGTCGCCGGCCGTCGCCGAGGCACGGCTGCAGGCGCTGACCGCCCGCATCCGGCCGCACTTCCTGTTCAATACGTTGAACGCGGTGCTGTCGCTGATCCGCGCCGAGCCGCGGCGCGCCGAACAGGCGCTGGAAGAACTGGCCGAACTGTTCCGCGCGCTGATGCGCGATCACCGCGAGCTGGTGCCGATCGCCGACGAGATCGCGCTGTGCCGCCAGTACCTCGGCCTGGAAAAACTGCGCCTCGGCGAGCGGCTGCAGGTGGAATGGCTGATCGACGACCTGCCCGGCGAACTGCTGGTGCCGCCGCTGCTGCTGCAGCCGCTGCTCGAAAATGCGGTCTATCATGGCATCGAGCCGGCCATCTCGCCCGGGCTGATCCGCATCCGCCTGTCGCGGCGCGGCGATGAGCTGGCGATCGACCTGGAAAATCCGGTCGGCAACGGCGGCGCCCATCATGCGGGAAACCGCATGGCGCTGGCCAACATCCGCGAGCGTCTGGCCCTCTACTACGATCTGGAGGCGCGGCTGGAAGCGAAGGAAGACGGAGGAAGCTACAAGGTGCACATGGTCCTGCCATGCCGGAACTGAAGATCCTGATCGTCGACGACGAGGCGCCGGCGCGGGCGCGCCTGCGCGAGCTGCTCGGCGACGTTGCCGGGGAGGTGCCGAACCGCGTCCTCGGCGAGGCAGGGAACGGCCTCGCGGCCATCGCGCTGATCGAGCGCGAGGCCCCCGACGTGGTGCTGGTCGACATCCGCATGCCGACGATGGACGGCATCGAACTGGCGCAGCACCTGGCGCAGCTGGAGCGGCCGCCGGCGGTGATCTTCGCCACCGCCTACGACGCCTACGCGATCAAGGCTTTTGACCTGAATGCCGTCGATTACCTGCTGAAACCGGTGCGCGCGCAGCGGCTGGCGACGGCGCTGGGCAAGGCGCGTGTTGCGCGCCCGCTGCCGACGGAAATGCTGCAGGAACTGCAGCCGGAAGGGCGCAGCCATCTTTCCTGCCATGAGCGCGGCCGCCTGCTGCTGATTCCGGTCGGCGAGGTGCTTTATCTGAAGGCCGACCTGAAGTACGTACTGGCGCGGACCCGCGAGCGCGAATACCTGCTCGACGAGTCGCTGACGCATCTCGAACAGGAATTTACGCAGCGCTTCATCCGCCTGCATCGCGGCGTGCTCGTCGCGCGCGAGGCGATCGTCGGCTTCGAGCGCAACGGCGCCGAGGACGCCGACACGCATTGGCTGGCGCTGGTGCGCGACGTGCCGGAGAAGCTGCCGGTCAGCCGTCGCCAGTGGCCGCTGGTCAAATCCTACGCGCGGCAGTTGTCGACATGAGCGCCGAGCGAGCTGGACGACTGGGCAAAGCCGTCCGTGGGGCAGGGGACGGGGGGATGGTCCAATGACCCAGCTCGTTCTCGACCTGTGGCGCGACATCACGCCCTACCTCCTGGTCGCCGCGTTGCTCGTTTCCGCCGTGCTCTACCGCTTCCTGGCGGGCGGGCGGACGACGCTGAAACATTCGCTGCTGTTCTTCGCCTGCTGGCTCGGCCTCGACGCGGTCGCCGTCTTCTTCGCCTGGCAGGGGCAGGTGCTGATCGCCGCCGGCGTCCATCAGGCGGCGGTGCTTGGCCTCGGGCTGGTGCTGATCCGCCTGTCCGGGCTGGCCGTTTTCCGCCTCGTGCTGCCGGCGCTGAACGTGCAGACGCCGCGCATCCTCGAAGACATCGTCGTCATCGCCGGCTACGTGCTGTGGGCGATGATCCGGCTTTCTTCGGCCGGCGTCGAACTCTCCAGCCTGGTCGCGACCTCGGCGGTGATCACCGCGGTGCTCGCCTTCGCGATGCAGGACACGCTCGGCAACATCCTCGGCGGTCTCGCGCTGCAGCTCGACAACTCGCTGGAGATCGGCGACTGGGTGAAGATGGACGATCTTTCCGGCCGCGTCGTCGAGATCCAGTGGCGCTACACCGCGATCCTCACGCGCAACGGCGAGAAGGTGGTGGTGCCGAACAGCCAGTTGATGAAGGGCAAGTTCTCGGTGATCGCCGACCGCGACCTCGGCGTCGCCGGCTGGCGCCGCTGGATCTGGTTCAACGTCGACTACAGCGTCAATCCGTCGCTGGTGATCGCCGCCGTCGAACGGGCGATCGCCGACGCCGAGATCGGCAACGTTGCCCGCGAGCCGCGGCCGTCGTGCGTGGCGATGGAGTTTGCCGCCGGTTCGGTGCGCTATGCGCTGCGCTACTGGCTGGTCGATCCGCAGGACGACGATGCGACCGACTCGGCGGTGCGCGCGCACGTGCTGGCGACGGTGCAGCGCAACGGCTGGCGGATGGCGCTGCCGGACCAGTTGATGCACCTGGTCCAGGAAGGCGACGCGCACCGCGAGGCGGTCTGGCAGCGCGAGCTGAACCGGCGGCTGCATGCGCTGTCCGGAATCGAACTGTTCGCCTCGCTCGACGAGAACGAGCGGCACAAGATGGCCGAGCGCCTGGTGCATGCGCCCTTCGCCAAGGGCGGCGTGATCACCCGCCAGGGGGCGGTGGCGCACTGGCTGTACATCATCGTCAGCGGCGAGGCCGACGTCTTCTGGGAGCCGCCCGCCGGCGAGCGGCGGCTGCTGACGCACCTGCCGCAGGGCAGCGTCTTCGGCGAAATGGGGCTGATGACCGGCGCCCCGCGCGCGGCGACGGTGGTCGCGGCCACCGACGTCGAGTGCTACCGCCTCGACAAGGCGGGCTTCGAGGACATCATCCGCGCCCGCCCGGAACTCGCCGAAAGCATGTCGCACATCCTCGCCGAGCGCCTGCACCAGATCGAACTGCTGCAGAACGAATACCAGCGCGGGCGCAGCGACAGCGAGCGGGCCGAGCACCGGGCGGCGATCGTCGAGCGCATCCGCGACTTCTTCGGCCTGAAGTAGTGGCCGCCGGCGCACCGCGCGCCCGCTCTGTATCGTGGGAAGCCACTGACCTTCAGGTCAGGGCGCTTCACGTTTTGCCGGAGTTCTTGACCGGCATCAAACAGGCGCGGCGCCCCAGCCACCTATAATCCGGGCTCCCCGGGAGGATCGGATTCATGAAACAAATCAAGCGCTTCATCGCGATTTTTGGCGCCTGTCTGCTGCCGCTGCCGGCGCTCGCGCTGGACATGGAAAAGGCCAGGGACATCTATGGCCCGTGCGCCGCCTGCCACGGCGAATTCGGCGCCGGCGGCAAGAAGGGCGAGTACCCGCGCATCGCCGGTCAGCAGCCGAAGTACATCGAGCAGCAGCTGAAGTCGTTCCAGAAGCGCATCCGCCCGAACATCCCGATGATCCCCTACACCGAGGAACGCGAGCTGTCGCACGAGGACATGAAGACCGTCGCCGCCTTCCTCGCGCAGATCGAGTTGCCGACGAAGATGCCGACCTTCAAGGGCGACGAGGATGCGCTGACGCGGCTGCAGGCGGTGGAGAAGGTGATGATCGTGCCGCGCGTCGAGGGCGACATCGACAAGGGCGGGGCGATCTACCAGAAGCAGTGCGCCAGCTGCCACGGCAAGCTGGGGCAGGGCAAGGGCATGTTCCCGATGATCGTCGGGCAATACACCAACTACCTGCAGAAGCAGATCAACGCCTTCCTCAAGGCCGAGCGCCCGCACGACGAGGAATCGGCCAGGGAAGGCGTGCTCTTCGGCCTGCAGGCGCAGGATATCCAGGACGTCCTCGCCTACATCACGACGCTGCAGAACCAGGAATAAATCGTCGGGGCTCCGGCGTCGGGTTCGGCGTCGCTACACCTTGATCCAGCCCTGCTGCAGCGCGTACTTGATCAATCCCGCCGGGGTCTCGATGCCGAGCTTGCGGCGCAGGTTCAGCCGGTGCGTCTCGACCGTGCGCACGCTGACGTCGAGCTGCTGCGCGATGCGCTTGTTGCTGTTGCCCTGGGCGACGAGGATGAGCACCTCGCGCTCGCGGTCGGTGAGCGGCGGCGCCCCCGTGCCGCCGTTGGCCAGCGCCGCCGTCAACGGTGCGCTGCAGTACGAGCCGCCGGCGGCGACGGCGCGGATGGCGGCGACGATTTCCTTCGACGTGGCGTCCTTCAGCACGTAGCCGCAGGCGCCGGCGCGCAGGGCGCTGACCACGTACTCGCGGTTGTCGTACATCGAGAGCATCAGCGCCCGCGAATTCGGCGCGACGTCACCGAGGCGCGCGGCGACGTCGAGGCCGCTGATGTCGGGCAGGCCGATGTCGAGCAGCACCAGGTCCGGTTGCAGGCGGGCGGCGAGCAGCAGGGCTTCGCTGCCGGTGCCGGCCTCGCCGACGACGGCAATGCCCTCGCTTTCGCCGAGGCGCGAGCGCAGGCCGTCGCGCACCAGCTGGTGGTCGTCGACCAGCAGCACGCGGATGGGCAGCGGCTTCTCGTCCTGGCTCACCGGGCTATCCTCCGTCCGGCCTTCTCGCGCAGGCCGGGCGTGATCACGGTTCGTCCCCACGGGGCTGCGCTTGCGCCATCTGCCCCTTCGCCGTCGGGGCGCGGTCGTAAAGGATGTTTCATGCGATCAGGTCCTCCGTCGATGTCGCCAGTGCCACCGCGAGCGGCAGGCTGGCGACCAGCCGGGTACCGCCGTCGTCGCCGGCAGCGATGCTCAGCGAGCCGCCATGATGCTCCACCCGCTCGCGCATGTTGCGCAAGCCGATTCCCGGTTGGCGCGTGCGCGCTCCGGAGAAACCGCGACCGTCGTCGCTGATCGACAGCTGCAGCGTGTCCGCGTCGCGATCGAGGCGCAGGCTGACGTGGCGGGCGCCGGCGTGGCGCTCGACATTGGTCAGCGCTTCCTGGGCGACGCGGAACAGCGTCGTGCTCGCGCTGTTCGACGGCAGCGCCGGCAGCGGACCGATGCCGGTGTCCACCGCAATGCCGGTGCGCCGTCCGAAATCCTCGGCGAGCTGCGCCAGCGCCGCCGGCAGGCCGAGGTTGTCGAGCAGCGAGGGGCGCAGGTCGTGCGAGATGCGGCGGATCTCGCCGATCGCCCCGCTCAGCCCGGCGAGGCCTTCCTCGATCGCCTGCGCGGCGTTGTCGCGGCCGGCGAGGAGCCGTTCCTGCGCCGTTTCGAAGCGGTACTTGGTCGACACCAGCAACTGGCTGAGGCCGTCGTGCAGCTCGCGCGAGACGCGGGCGCGCTCCTCCTCCTGCGAGGTGACCAGCCGCTGCGCCAGCTGCTTGAGCTGCTGGTCGGCCAGCCGGTGCTCGCTGATGTTCAGCGCCATGCCGCCGGCGAACACGGCGAGCGAGGCGATCACCGCGACGGCCGCCAGCCCGAGCAGCGTCGCGGCGATGTTCGCCGACGCCTGCTCGCGGATCTTGCCGACGCCGGCGGCGACGTCGTCGAGGTAGATGCCGGTGCCGAACATCCAGCCCCAGCGCTCCAGTTCGACGACGTAGCCGAGCTTCTCGGCGAGCTGGCCGGTCGACGGCTTTTCCCAGACGTAGCGCTGGAAGCCGCCGCCGGCCTGCGCCGCGGCCAGCAGGCGCCGGATCACCGGCACGCCGTTCGGGTCGCGCAGGTCGAGCAGGTTGCGGCCGACCAGCGCCGGCTGGCGCGGGTGCACCAGGTTGTTGCCGTCGCGGTCGTAGGCGAAGAAATAGCCGTCGTCGCCGAAGTTCATCTCGCTCAGGATGCGCTTCACCTCGGCCTTCGCCGCCTCGTCGTCGCGGCCGCTGCCGTAGATGTGCTCGATCGAGGTCAGGCCCAGTTGTACATAGTGGCGCAGTTCGGTGCGCTTGGCGGCGAGCATGCTCTCCTCGAGCAGCGCCGATTCGGTGCGCGCCAGTGCGCGCGCCTGCACGCCGACCAGTGCGGCAATGGCGAGAACGGCCGTGACCAGCGGCAGCACGGCGAGGACGATGATCTTGTGCTTGAGGCGCATCGAAATCCCTTTCCGGTGACGGCCCGGGGTATGCGCTGCATTGTAGCGACTGCCGGCGCGCTGGCGTCCGTTGTGGCCTGCGTAGTATTACGCAGCGGGTATGGGTAGTTATGCGAATGGCGCACGGCCGCCGCCTCGCCCATAGTCTCGACTCCGCAGGGCATCTGCGCGGCCCGCGCAGCGGGCCGGCCGAGCGCCCCGACGAGGAGGAGAGAAAACATGAAGGAACAAGCCCTGGCCCTGGTGGCCGATTATGCCGACGACAGCATCAGCAGCCTGCGCGAGGACGCCGAACGCTACCGCTGGCTGCGCCAGCAGCAGGAAGCGAGCCGCTGGCCGCAGGTGGTCGATGGCCTGCGCCGCCTCGACGGCGACGAGCTCGATGCCGCGATCGACGAGGCCATGCATGCGGAACGGCGGCCGCGGATGACCGTCATTGCCGGGCGTCGCCAAAATACGGCGAACGGCCTCAACTAAGGCGGCGCCACACCTGCCAGCGCTCGCGGCCGGCGAAGACCGGGAGCGAGTCGTCCACAGCGCGGTCGTCCTCGCGCTCGAACCACGGGCCGAGCAGGGCGTCGAGCTCCTGCGGGGTGATGCCGAACGGCGGGCCTTTCGGCTCGTCGCTGAAAAAGAAAAAACCGGCCAGGCGGCCGCCGGGGGCGAGCAGTTCGTGTACGCGGCGGCCGTAGTCCGTCCACAGCCGGCGCGGCATCGCGCACAGGAAGGCACGTTCGTAGACGAGGTCGTAAGGCTGCTCCGGCGTGAAGCGGAAGAAGTCGGCACAGAGCAGTTGCCCCGACCAGTCGCCGAGCGCCGCGCGCGCGGCATCGACGGCGCTCGGCGAGAAGTCGAGTGCCGTCACCGGCCAGCCGAGTCGCGCCAGCCAGCCGGCTTCCCAGGCGTGGCCGCAGCCGGGGACGAGCGTCTGTGGCCGGTCCGTGCGGCTGGTGGCGTAGGCGGCGAGCGCCGCCGGCACCCCGCCGGCATTCCACGGAGTGACGCCCTTGCGAAAGCGCTTGTCCCAGAATTCGGGCAGTTCCGGGCGCTGGTGATCGGGTTTTTCGTCCTGTGTGCTCATCGGTCGTCTGCCTGGCGGGTGCCTCGGGGTCGTTTGCGGGGCTTGGCCAAGGCCTGCGGGCCGCAGGGATGGCCGTTCGGCGTGATAAAATCACAGCTTGCCACGGCCGGCTGCACAGGCACCGGTCCCGGCCTGATTTCGGAGATCCCGCCTTGAGTGTCAACGCTTCCCCCGCTGCCGCGCCGCAGAAAATCGTCATCGCCTCGCGCGAATCCCGCCTCGCCATGTGGCAGGCAGAGCATATTCGCGATCGCCTGAGCGGTCTATGGGCCGGCGCCGAGGTCAGCATCCTCGGCATGACCACCAAGGGCGACCAGATCCTCGACCGGCCGCTGTCGCAGATCGGCGGCAAGGGCCTGTTCATCAAGGAACTGGAAGTGGCGATGCAGGAAGGCCGCGCCGACCTCGCCGTGCATTCGCTGAAGGACGTGCCGATGGAGATGCCGGAAGGCTTCTCGCTGACCGCCATCACCGCGCGCGAGAACCCGCGCGATGCCTTCGTCTCGAACAAGTATGCCGGCCTCGACGAGCTGCCGGCCGGTGCCGTCGTCGGCACCTCCAGCCTGCGCCGCGAAGCGATCCTGCGCGCCAGGTATCCGCAGCTGAAGATCGAACCGCTGCGCGGCAATCTCGACACGCGTCTCAGGAAGCTCGACGACGGCCAGTACGACGCGATCATCCTCGCCGCCGCCGGCCTCATCCGCCTCGGCCTGAAGGACCGCATCAAGGCCGTGCTGACGCCGGAACAGTCGCTGCCGGCGCCGGGCCAGGGCGCGCTCGGCATCGAGGTGCCGTCGGATCGCGCCGACGCCGCCGCCTGGGTGGCGCCGCTGAACGACGCCGAAACGGCGCACTGCGTCGCCGCCGAACGCGCCTTCTCGCGCGCACTCGGCGGCAGCTGCCAGGTCCCGCTCGGCGGCTACGCGGTGATCGAGAATGGCCAGCTCTGGCTGCGCGGCTTCGTCGCCACGCCGGACGGCAAGGAAATGGTTGCCGGCGAACTGCGCGGCAAGCCCGAGGACGACGATTCGATCGGCCGCATCCTGGCGCAGATGCTGCGCGACCAGGGCGCCGACGCGATTCTCGCCAAGCTCGCCGCCTGCGCCTGATGTCCCCGTCGCTCGGCCCGCTCGCCGGGCGGACGATCGTCGTCACCCGCCCGCGTGCGCAGGCCGATGCGCTGGCGGCGGCGATCCGTGCCGCCGGCGGCGAGCCGTTCATTTTCCCGCTGCTCGAAATCGGCCCGGCGCCCGACCCGGCGCCGCTCGCCGACGCTGTTGCCCGGCTCGGTGATTACGTGCTGGCTGTTTTCATCAGCCCCAACGCCGTCGACTACAGCCTGCCGGCGATCCTCGCCCACGGCCCGTGGCCGGCCGGGCTGACGTCGGCGGCGGTCGGCCAGGGCACGGTGCGCGCGCTCGCCGCGCTGGGCGTCGGCGGCACCGTCGCGCCGAGCGAGCGTTTCGACTCCGAGGAGCTGCTCGAACTGCCGGAACTGCAGGCGGACCGCGTCGCCGGCCGGCGCGTCGCCATCTTCCGCGGCGACGGCGGCCGCGAACTGCTCGCCGATACCTTGCGCGAACGCGGCGCCAGCGTCGACTGCATCCCCTGCTATACGCGCAGCGCGCCGGCGGACGGTGCCGGGCCGCTGCTGGCGCGCTGGCAGCACGGCGGCATCGATGCCTTTACCGTATCCAGCAGCGAAGGCCTGCGCCATCTGGTCGACATGCTCGACGCCGACGGTCGCCGGCGCCTCGCGGCGACGCCGCTGTTCGTTCCGCACGCGCGCATCGCCGAGAGCGCGGCGGCGCTCGGACTGGGCTGCGTGGTGCTGACCGGGGCGGCTGATGCCGGCATCATCGACGGACTGTGCACGTATAATTGGCCGCATCATGACTGAAGAATCCGTCCAGCCGGCAGCTTCGCCGGCGCCCGAGACCCCCGTTGTTTCCCCCGCCGGCGGTGCGGCTGCCCGCGCGCCCTGGTGGCAGAACCCGTGGCTGCTGGTGGCCCTCGTGCTCGTCGCGCTGTTCGCCTGGCAGTGGTTCGAGACCCGCCTGCGCCTCGCCGAAACGCAGCAGGAACTGGCGCGCCGCCTGTCCGAGAGCGACGTCGTGGCCAAGGAAAGCCGGCTGCTGGCGAAGCAGGCGCAGGACCAGTTGATGGCGCTGCAAGCCAAGCTCGGCGCGGTCGAAGCGCGCCTCGCCGAATCGCAGAGCCAGCAGGCGGCGCTGGAAACCCTCTACCAGGAGCTGGCGCGCAACCGCGACGAATGGGCGCTGTCCGAGATCGAGCAGGGCGTGGCGCTGGCGGCGCAGCAACTGCAGCTGGCCGGCAACGTGCACGGTGCGGTGCTCGCGCTGCAGGCCGCCGACACGCGCCTGTCGGGCTTGTCGCGGCCGCAGTACATCGGCCTGCGCAAGGCTTTCGCCCGCGACCTCGACCGCCTCAAGGCGCTGCCGCAGATCGACCTGCCCGGGATGAGCGTGCGCCTGGAAAGCGTCGTCACCGCGATCGACACCTTGCCGCTGGCGGTCGACGTCCGTCCGCGCGACGAAACCCGGCCGAAACCCGAGGTCGCGGCGGAAATGCCGGTCTGGCAGCGGCTGCTGCTCGACACCTGGCACGAGATGAAGGGGCTGGTGCGCATCCAGCGCTTCGATCGCGACGAGCCGGTGCTGCTGGCGCCGGGACAGGTCTTCTTCCTGCGCGAGAACCTCAAGCTGCGCCTGCTCAACGCGCGCCTAGCGATGCTCTCGCGCGACCAGTGGACTTTCCGCAACGAGCTGAAGGCTGCGCAGGGCCTGCTCGAACGCCATTTCGACGGGCGCGACAAGGCGGTGCAGGCGGCGCTTGGCGCGCTCCGGCAACTGGGGGCGGCCGAGCTGAGCATCGAGCTGCCGACGCTCAACGAAAGCCTGTCGGCGATCCGCGGCTTCAAGGCGACGCGCGAACGCGAGGCGCGGGACGGGCGTAAATGAGAGGGCTGTTCTGGGTCCTCTCGCTGTTCGCGCTGGCCGTCGGCCTGTCGATGGCCGCCCGCTTCAACGACGGCTACGTGCTGCTGGTGCTGCCGCCATGGCGCATGGAGGTGTCGCTCAACCTCACCGTGGCGGTGCTGATCGGCGGCTTCGTGCTGCTCTACCTGATCCTGCGCGGCGTCGCGCTGACGCTGGCGCTGCCCGGCCGGGTGCGCGAGTTCCGGGCGCGGCGGCAGCAGGCGAAGGCCGCCGCCATCTTCCAGGAGGCGGTGCGTCTGCTTTTCGAAGGGCGCTTCGGCCACGCGCTGAAGAAGGCCGCCGAGGCGCATGCCGCCGGCGAGGCGCCGGGGCTGGCGGCGCTGATCGCCGCCCGCGCCGCCCAGCGCATGCGGGAATCGGGCAAGCAGCAGCACTGGCTGGAGCAGGCGACGGCGGATGACGCGCGCACCGAGGCGGCGCGCCTGATGCTGGAGGCGGAAATGTGCCTCGACGCCCGCCGCTTCGACGATGCGGTGGCGGTACTGGTGCGCCTGCAGCAACTGACCGGCCGGCATATCGCGGCGCTCCGCCTGGAGTTGCGCGCCCAGCAGGGATGCGGCAACTGGGACGAGATGCTGCGTATCGTCCGCCAGCTGGAGAAGCGCGATGCGATCGCGGCCGAAGTGGCGCGCGAGCTGAAGCTGAAGGCCCATCAGGAAAACGTCGTCCAGCGCAGCAGCGAGGTGGCGCAGCTGCGTACCTATCTGGATCGGGTGCCGGCCGGCGAATTCGGGCCGCGCCTGACGCAGGTCGCGGCTGCGGCGCTGATCGCGCTCGGTGCGCACGAGGATGCGCGCCGGCTGATCGAGCGCCAGCTCGAACAGACCTGGGATGCCGCGCTGCTCGACCTGTACGGCCGGGGCGACGGCCAGGCGGGCGAGATGGCGGCGCGCATCGCCCGCGGCGAAACGTGGCTGAAGCAGTACCCGCGCGAGTCGGCGCTGCTGCTCGCGCTCGGTCGCCAGTGCATGCGGCTGCAGCTGTGGGGCAAGGCGCAGAGCTATCTGGAAGCGTCGCTGTCGATCGCCGACAGCCGCGAGGCGCACCTCGAACTGGCGCGCCTGGCGGACGCGCTCGGCCGCGAAGCCGATGCCAACCGTCATTATCGTATAGCGGCAGATTTGCCGGCGGACGCCTGAGCGATGTGCGCCGCACATCACGAACAAGTGCCCTCGGGGTACGCCTGAGCGATGTGCGCCGCACACCGCGAACAAGTGCCCTCGGGGTGCGCCTGAACGGCGCCCGTCGACGAAAGGAGCGGAATATGCTGAATCTGGACCTGCGGAAAATCTACCGCTTCACGCCGGTGGCGCTGAAGCCCTCCGAGGCGCTGCCGAGCGGGGCGATGTTCTACTACGAATGCCTCGACTGCCAGGTGATCGTCAATTCCGTTCCGCATACGCCGGCGCAGTGCGCTTGCGGCAACCTGTCCGGCGCCGGCGGCAAGGTCGATGTCCGCGACCCGAGCCGCCTGCGCGTAATGACCGGCAAGCTGAAGTAGCCGGCTTCCCGCTGTTGCTGCCGGCATGCCTCGCCGGCGGTCTCGCCCATCGTGGCCTCGTTCTCCGTGGCCGGCGCCTTGCCCGCTCGCGCTTGACCGGCGCATAATTTTCACCAGCCCTTTTGCCGCCAAGCCTTGGCGGAAGGGGATTCCCGTCCACGTCTGGGAGTTCATGGCGATGCGGGCACGAGCGCTGCGATTGATGCTGGGCCTCCTCCTGCTCGCCGGAGCGCTTGCCGCGCATGCCGACCCCGCCGCGCCCGGCGCGGTGATCGACTTCCAGTTGCGCTGGCATCACCAGTTCCAGTTCGCCGGCTACTACGCTGCGTTGGAGAAGGGGTTTTACCGGGACGAAGGCCTGGAGGTCCGGCTGCATGCCGGCGCGCCGGGGCGCCAGCCGGTGAAGGAGGTGCTCGCCGGGCGTGCGCAGTACGCCGAGGGCAACAGCGAAATTCTATACCAGCGTCTGCTCGGCCAGCCGCTGGTTGCGCTGGCGGCGATCTTCCAGCATTCGCCGTCGGTGCTGATCGCCCGCCGCGATTCCGGCATCACTTCGGCGCACGACCTGATCGGCAAGCGGGTGATGCTGATGGACGGCAGCGCCGATGCCGATTTCCTGACGATGCTGCTGAACGAGGGAATCGCGCCGGAACAGGTCAGAATCCTGCCGAGCAGCTACGACTTCAACGATCTGCTCACCGGCAAGGTCGATGCCTTCAACTCCTACCTGACCAACGAACCGTTCTATCTGCGGCAGCGGAACATCGAATTCACCATCATCGATCCGCGCAGCTACCGCGTCGACTTCTACAGCGACATCCTGTTTACCAGCGAAGCCGAGGTCCGCGACAACCCGGCCCGGGTCGAGGCCTTCCGTCGGGCGACGCTGAAGGGGTGGCGCTATGCGATGGAGCACCCGGCGGAGATCATCGATCTCCTGATCGCCAAGTACGGCGTGGCGAAATCGCGCGAGCACCTCGAATTCGAGGCGACGGCGATGCGCGGATTGATCCTGCCCGACCTGATCGAGATCGGGCACATGAATCCCGGGCGCTGGCAGCACATGGCCGACGCCTTCATCAAGGCCGGCGTGGTCAAGTCGGACGCACGGCTCGACGGCTTCATGTTCGACCCGCGGCCGCGGCGGGTGCCGCGCTGGGTGGTGCCGGTGCTGCTTGCCGCGGTGGCGCTGATCGCGCTGGTGTCGCTGGTCGCCGTCTATTTCATCCGCGTCAACCGGCGCCTGGTGTCGGCGGATGACCAGTTGCGCGCCGCCAACGAGACGCTCGTCGCCAATCTCGCCGAGATCAGCGCCCTGCACAAGCAGTTGCAGGACCAGGCGGTGCACGATCCGCTGACCGGACTCTATAACCGACGCTACCTCGACGACGTGCTGGAGCGCGAGCTGGCGCGGGCCGTGCGCGAAGGCTATCCGGTCAGTGTGGCGATGATCGATCTCGACCACTTCAAGCGGGTCAACGACACCTACGGCCACAAGGCCGGCGACCGGGTGTTGCAGGCGCTGGCGCAGATGCTGCAGGCGCATGCGCGGGAGGGCGACGTGCCCTGCCGTTTCGGTGGCGAGGAGTTCCTGCTGGTGCTGCCGCGGATGACCCGGGAGAATGCGCGACGGCGCGCCGAACAGTGGCGGGAGGCTTTCGCCGGGCAGGTGACCCGGCACGGCGAAATCGAGATTCACTGCACGATGTCGGTCGGCCTGGCCACCTATCCGGGGGATGCGACCAGCGGTGAAGGGCTGATCGCCGGCGCCGACCGCGCGCTGTACAAGGCCAAGGCCGGCGGCCGCAACCGCGTCGAAGCTGCCGGCGGCGCTTAAACCCAGTCCTGCGGCTTCAGGTAGCGCTCGTAGAGTGCCGCTTCCGGCGTGCCGGCCTCGGGTCGCCAGTCGTAGCGCCACTTCACGATCGGCGGCAGCGACATCAGGATCGATTCGGTGCGCCCGCCGGATTGCAGTCCGAACAGCGTGCCGCGGTCCCAGACCAGGTTGAATTCCACATAGCGTCCGCGGCGGTAGGCCTGGAAATCGCGCTCGCGCTCGCCGTATGGGGTGTCGCGGCGCTTCGCCAGGATCGGCAGGTAGGCCCGGCTGAAGGCGTCGCCGACGGCTTGCGTCAGCGCAAAGCAGCGCCCGAAGCCGCCTTCGTTGAGGTCGTCGAAAAACACGCCGCCGACGCCGCGCGGCTCGTTGCGATGCTTCAGGAAGAAGTACTCGTCGCACCAGCGTTTGTACTTCGCGTGCACGCCGTCGCCGAAGGGTGCCAGCGCCGCCTGGCAGGTGGCGTGGAAGTGGCGCACATCCTCGTCGAAGCCGTAGTACGGCGTCAGGTCCATGCCGCCGCCGAACCACCAGACGTCGTCCTCGCCGTCCTTGTGGGCGACGAAGCAGCGCACGTTCATGTGCGCCGTCGGGCAGTACGGATTCTCCGGATGCAGCACCAGCGACACGCCCATCGCTTCCCAGGCGCGGCCGGCCAGTTGCGGGCGCACGGCAGTGGCCGAGGCCGGTAGCGAGGAGCCGGTGACGTGCGAGAAATTGACGCCGCCGCGCTCGAAGAAATCGCCCTGCTCGATCAGCCGCGAGATGCCGCCGCCGCCTTCCGGGCGCACCCAGGTATCGGTGCGGAAGGGCTGGCCGTCGAAGGCTTCCAGTTCGGCGACGACGCGCGACTGCAGGCCGGTGAAGTAGTCCTTGAGGCGGGTGCTCAGCTGGGTGCTATCCATGTCGGGATTCCGTGGCCAGAAAAAACGGGCGGCTCAGGTTGCCCTGTGTGCCGCCCGTGGGCTTTGTTTCCGTTTCGGCCCGGAGGTTCCTTCTCCCATAGCCGAATGTCGGTTCAGCGAGCCACCGCGCGGTGACCGATGTCCTTCCTGAACTGCATGCCGTCGAATTGGACCTGCACGGCGACCTCGTAGGCGCGCTTCTGCGCCAGCTTGACGTTCTCGCCGAGTGCCGTGACGCACAGCACGCGGCCGCCGCTGGTGACCACCTCGCCGTCCCGGTCGGCGGTGCCGGCGTGGAAGACGTGGGCATCCTCGCCGAAGCTGTTGCCGGCCGGCAGGCCGCGGATGACGTCGCCCTTCCTCGGGGTGTCCGGATAGTTGGCGGCAGCGAGCACGACGCCGAGCGCAACGCGGCGGTCCCATTCGGCCTCGACTTGGTCGAGCGTGCCGGCGACCGCGTGTTCCAGCAGGTCGACCAGGTTCGACTTGAGCCGCATCATGATCGGCTGCGTCTCCGGGTCGCCCATGCGGCAGTTGAATTCGAGCGTCTTCACCGAGCCGTCCTTGCCGACCATCAGGCCGGCGTAGAGGAAGCCGGTGTAGGGGATGCCGTCCATCGCCATGCCGCGCACCGTCGGCAGGATGATCTCGCGCATTGCCTTGGCGTGCACTTCCGGCGTCACCACCGGCGCCGGCGAGTAGGCGCCCATGCCGCCGGTGTTGGGGCCGGTGTCGCCGTCGCCGATGCGCTTGTGGTCCTGGCTGGAGGCCAGCGCCAGCACGTTCTTGCCGTCGACCATGACGATGAAGCTGGCTTCCTCGCCCTCCAGATATTCTTCGATGACGACGCGGGCGCCGGCCTCAGTGTGCTGCACTCCGCGCTTGTTGCCGGAGAGCATGTCGTCGACGGCGGCGTGCGCTTCAGCCAGCGTCATCGCCACGACGACGCCCTTGCCGGCGGCGAGGCCGTCGGCCTTGATGACGATCGGCGCGCCCATCCGGTCGATGTAGGCGTGCGCCGGAGCCGTCTCGGAGAAGGTTTCGAAGGCCGCGGTCGGGATCTTGTGCCGGGCCATGAAGCGCTTGGCGAAATCCTTCGACGATTCGAGCTGGGCGGCTTCCTTGGTCGGGCCGAAGATCTTCAGGCCGCGCGCGCGGAAGACATTGACCACGCCGGCGGCCAGCGGCGCTTCCGGGCCGACGACGGTCAGGTGCACGCCTTCCTTCTCGACGAAGTCGGCGAGCGCCGCCGGGTCGGTGATATTGACGTTCAGCAGCTCGTGTTCGCGCGCCGTGCCGGCGTTGCCGGGAGCGACGAAGACCCGCTGCAGGCCGGGTGTCTTGGCCAGGCGCCAGGCCAGTGCGTGTTCGCGGCCGCCGGAGCCGATGACGAGGAGTTTCATGTCGTGTCTCCGGTTAGTGGCGGAAGTGGCGGGCGCCGGTGAACACCATGGCGAGGCCATGCTCGTCCGCCGCGGCGATCACTTCCTCGTCGCGCATCGAGCCGCCCGGCTGGATGACGGCAACGGCGCCGGCCGCGGCCAGCACGTCGACGCCGTCGCGGAACGGGAAGAAGGCGTCCGAGGCGACCACCGAGCCCTTCAGTTCGAGGCCGGCGTTCTGCGCCTTGATGCTGGCGATCTTGGTCGAATCGACGCGCGACATCTGGCCGGCGCCGACGCCGAGCGTCATGCCGCCGCCGCAGAAGACGATGGCGTTCGACTTGACGAACTTGGCGACGCGCTCGGCGAACAGCAGGTCCTCGATCTGCTGCGCGGTCGGCTGCTTCTTCGTCACCACCTTGAGGCCGCTGGCCTGCGCGGTGAAGTTGTCGGCCGTCTGCACCAGCAGGCCGCCGCCGACGCGCTTGAATTCGAGCGCGTTGAGGTCGCGGGCGATCGGCACGACCAGTACGCGCAGGTTCTGCTTGGCGGCCAGCGCGGCCTTGGCTTCGGCGGTGAAGGCCGGCGCGATCAGCACCTCGACGAAGTGCTTGCGCTCGTTCATGGCGTTGACCACGTCGAGGCCGACCTCGCCGTTGAAGGCGATGATGCCGCCGAAGGCCGAGGTCGAGTCGGTCTGGAAGGCCTTCTCGTAGGCGCCGAGCAGCTTGCCGTCGATGGCGACGCCGCACGGGTTGGCGTGCTTGATGATGACGCAGGCGGGCGCATCGAAAGCCTTGACGCATTCCCAGGCGGCGTCGGCGTCGGCGATGTTGTTGTAGGAGAGTTCCTTGCCTTGCAGCTGCGTGTAGGCGGCGATGCTACCGGGCAGCGGCTGGGCGTCGCGGTAGAAGGCGGCACTCTGGTGCGAGTTCTCGCCGTAGCGCAGGATTTCGGTGCGGTCGAAGGCCAGTTGCAGCTTGGCCGGGAAGATCGACGGCAGCGGCGCCGCTGCGGCCGGCTTCGCTTCCGCCCCGTCGGCCAGGCCGGTCAGCCAGTTGGCGATCATGCTGTCGTAGCGCGCGGTGTGCGTGAACGCCTTCTTCGCCAGGTTGAAGCGGGTGGCCAGCTGCAGGCCACCGTCGTTGCCCTTCATCTCGGCGAGCAGCGGCGCGTAGTCTTCCGGGTCGGTGACGATGGCGACGCCGGCGTAGTTCTTCGCCGACGAGCGGACCATCGCCGGGCCGCCGATGTCGATGTTCTCGATCGCGTCTTCCAGCGTGACGCCGGCCTTGGCGATCGTCGCCGCGAACGGGTAGAGGTTCACGCAGACGAGGTCGATGGTCGGGATGCCGTGCTGCTCGATCGTCGCCATGTGCTCGGCGAGATCGCGGCGGGCGAGGATGCCGCCGTGCACCTTCGGGTGCAGCGTCTTGACGCGGCCGTCGAGCATTTCCGGGAAGCCGGTGTAGTCGCCGATCTCGGTGACGGCGAGGCCGGCGTCGCGCAGCAGCTTGGCGGTGCCGCCGGTCGACAGCAGCTTGACGCCCTGGGCGGCGAGGCCCTGGGCAAATTCGAGGACGCCGGACTTGTCGGAGACGGAAAGGAGGGCTTGGCGGATTTTCATGGCGGGCTTCAAAGCAGTTGGTATTCGGTGAGTTTCTTGCGCAGCGTGTTGCGGTTGATGCCGAGCATCTCCGCGGCCAGCGTCTGGTTGCCGCCGGCCTGCTGCAGGACCACTTCGAGCATGGGCTTCTCGACGTTCTTCAGCACCATGTCGTAGATCGCGCACGGCGCTTCGCCGTCGAGGTCGCGAAAGTATTTTTCCAGTGCGCCGGTGACGCAGGTCGATATGTCGTTGTGACGGGCCATCTTGGCCTTCCCCTTTAATTGTTGTTTATTGCCGACTTCGCTCAGGCTGCGAGCGCGTCGGGTGCTTCACTGCTGTCGCTATCGGAATAGCGGAGGTGCTCGCCCTGTTCGGCGAGGCTGAAAAAGAAGTCGTTGACCGCCTGCTGCTGCAGTTCCAGCGTCGGCAGCTGGTTCATCGCGTGGCGGAAAGCGGCCGAGCCGACCAGTCCCTTGGTGTACCAGGCGATGTGCTTGCGGGCGACGCGGACGCCGGTCTCGATGCCGTAGAAGCTGTAGAGATCTTCCAGGTGCGCGCGCAGGATGTCGTGGATCTCGGTGACGCGGGCCGGCGGCAGGTGCGCGCCGGTCTTCAGATAATGCTCGATCTCGCGGAACAGCCACGGCCGGCCCTGCGCGGCGCGACCGATCATTACCGCGTCGGCGCCGCTCTGGTCGAGCACGAACCTGGCCTTCTCCGGCGAGCCGATGTCGCCGTTGGCGATGATCGGAATGCGGGCCTCGGCCTTCACCGCGCGGATCGTGTCGTACTCGGCGGTGCCGGTGTATTGCTGGCAGCGCGTGCGGCCGTGGATGGCCAGCGCACGGATGCCGGCAGCCTCGGCGATCTTCAGGATGCTGACCGCGTTCCTGTTGTGGCTGTCCCAGCCGGTGCGGATCTTCAGCGTCACCGGCGTTTCCGGCACGGCCTGCACGACGGCGTCGAGGATCTGCCTGACCAGCGGCTCGTCGCGCAACAGCGCCGAGCCGGCCATCACGTTGCAGACCTTCTTCGCCGGGCAGCCCATGTTGATGTCGATGATCTGCGCGCCGTTGGCGACGTTGTGGCGGGCCGCCTCGGCCATCATCCTCGGGTCGGCGCCGGCGATCTGCACCGAGATCGGCTCGACCTCGCCGGCGTGGTTGGCGCGGCGGATCGTCTTCGCGCTGCCATAGAGCAGCGAATTGGAAGTGACCATCTCCGACACCGCGAGACCGGCGCCGAGCTTCTTGCACAGCTGGCGGAACGGCCGGTCGGTGACGCCCGCCATGGGTGCGACGAACAGGTTGTTGCGAAGCGTGAAGCCGCAGAATTCCATGGCGGAAACGAGGTCTCGGTGGCGGGGGAAGGCGCGGATTGTACCGCAACTGCTGCCTAAAAAATAGTCAGTTGTCGCCGGCTCGGGCATTGCTTGTCCATCGCCCGGACCTTCAGATTTCTTGTTCCCTGCCGTAATTGTTTCTATGTTGAAACAGGTCGTGCGCGAGGTCCTTCATGCAGGCAATTGATGCCGGTACCGGCGAAGGTGGTGGCGACGCTGCGGAGAACGGCGGCGAGGCGAAGCGCCGCTTCGTGCTGCCGAAACGGGTCTTCCTGCTGGCGCTGGCCGGGATCGCGTTGCTGCTGGCGCTGATCGTCGCCGGCGGCATGGCCTATTACTCGAAGAGCAAGGCACAGGACCAGGTGCGTGCCGAGGCACAGGAGCGGATGCGCGCCGAGCGCGCGCAGGCGGCGGCGCAAGCAGCGGTACAGGAAGCGGAAAATCGGGCCCGGCTGGAGGCGGCGCGCAAGGCGCATCGGGAAATCCTGGAGTCCGGCACATCGGCGCCGGCGGTGGTCGAGGTGCCGGTGCAGCCGACGGCAGCCGAGCCGCCGTTGCCGGAGAAGGTCGTCGAAAAACAGGTGGCCGAGAAGAAGGTCGCCGAAATGAAGGCCGACGCGAACAAGCGTCCCGAGAAGCCGCTGCCGGCCGAACAGCGCGAGCAGTCCTCCGTCATCGTTCCCGGCCCCGGCGGCGGCTGTTCGATCAGCGGCAGCAACCCGCCGGACTACGGCAAGGCCCTCGGCCGCTGCCTGGAAGAATTCAACCGGCTGGAGGGGCGCTAGCGAACCCGCTCGTAGCGCACGAACGCGTAGCCGAGGCCGGTTGCGCTGGTATGCGTTTCGCGTGCCGCTTCCCGCCATTCGTCTGCCGGGAATTCCGGGAACCAGGCGTCGCCGTCATGGCTGCCGTCGATCTCCGTCAGGTACAGGCGCTGCGCCAGCGGCAGCGCCTGCCGGTAGAGCTCGGCGCCGCCGATGACGAACGCTTCTTCAGCCTCGGCGCACAGCGCCAGCGCCGCTTCCAGCGAAGCGGCCAGTTCCGCGCCGACCGCCTGGTAGGCGGCGTTGCGGCTGATCACGATGTTGCGCCGTCCGGGCAGCGGGCGACCCAGCGATTCCCAGGTCTTGCGCCCCATGATCACCGGTTTGCCGAGCGTGGTCGCCTTGAAGTGGCGCAGATCTTCCGGCAGGTGCCAGGGCAGCGCGTTGTCGCGGCCGATCAGCCGGTCACGGTCCATCGCGGCGATCAACGACAGAACACTCATGCCGGCCTCCCGCGACGGCGCAGCCAGTCGGCCAGTCCGGCGGTCGAGGCGTCGGCGTCGAGCGGCGCGCCCGCTTCGAGGGCGGGCAGCAGGCGTGCCGCCAGCGACTTGCCGAGTTCGACGCCCCACTGGTCGAAGGGGTTGATGCCCCAGATCGCTGCCTGGGCGCAAATCTTGTGTTCATAGGCGGCGACCAGTTGGCCGAGCGTGAACGGGGTCAGCCGCGGCAGCAGCAGCGTCGACGAGGGCTGGTTGCCGGGGCAGGCGCGCAGCGGGTCGTGGTTGCTGCTGCCGAAGGCCAGCGCTTCCGCCTGGGCCAGGCAGTTGGCGAGCAGCTTGTCGTGGTGGCCGGACAGCGGGTAGTCGCTCTGCGCGCAGGCGATGAAGTCGCTCGGGATCAGCCAGCCGCCTTGATGCAGCAGCTGGAAGTAGGCGTGCTGCGTGTTGCTGCCGGCGCCACCCCACAGTACCGGCGCGGTGTGCACGCCGACCGGCGTGCCGTCCGGCTTCAGCGACTTGCCGTTCGACTCCATGTCGAGCTGTTGCAGGTAGTCGGGCAGCCAGCGCAGCGACTGGCTGTAGGGCGAGATCGACAGGTTCCAGGCACCGAGGAAATCGATGTTCCAGATGCCGATCAGGGCCATCAGCAGCGGCAGGTTGCGCTCGGTCGGCGCCTCGCGGAAGTGGCGGTCCATGCGCTCGGCGCCGGCCAGCATCTGCTCGAAGGCGTCCATGCCGATCGCCAGCGCCAGCGGCAGGCCGACCGGCGACCACAGCGAGAAGCGGCCGCCGACCCATTCGCTGAATTCGAAGAGCATGCCGGCGGCGATGCCGAAACGCAGTGCCTCGCCGGCGTTGGCGGTGACCGCGGCGAACTGCTGTGCCATCGCCGCGTCGGCGTCGTCGCCGGCCGCCGTCAGCAGCCAGTCGCGGGCGCTGTGGGCATTGGTCATCGTCTCCAGCGTGGTGAAGGTCTTGCTGGTGACGATGAACAGCGTGCTGCGCGGATCGAGGTCTTCGAGCACCGGCGCCAGGTCGGCGGCGTCCAGGTTGGAGACGTAGTGGATGCGCAGCGAGGGATGGGCGAAGGCCGCCAGTGCCGCCGTCGCCATGCGCGGGCCGAGGTCGGAGCCGCCGATGCCGATGTTGACGATGGCGCGGATCGGCTCGCCCGAATAACCGCGCAAACGGCCACTGCGCACGGCGTCGCAGAAGCCGCGCATCTGTGCGCGGCTCGAACGGATCGCCGGCATCACGTCTTCACCGGCGACAGAGAGCGTGGCCGCGCTGCTGCGCAAGGCGGTGTGCAATGCCGGCCGCCGCTCGCTGGTATTGACCGGCTCGCCGGCGAACATGCGCTCGCTCCAGCCGCGCACGTCCGCTTCCCGGGCGAGGTTGGCGAGGAGCGCGATCGTCTGCGCATCGACGCGCTGTTTCGAATAGTCGAACAGCAGTCCGTCGGTTTCCAGCGAAAAGCGGGCGAAGCGCGTCGCGTCGTCGGCGAACAGCTCGCGCAGATGGCGCGGGCGCAACGATTCTGCGTGTTGGGCGAGCGCCTGCCAGGCAGGCGTGTCGGCGATGCTGATGGGCATGGTCTAGACCGCGACCGGCGCGGGGATGTGGGGATGCGGGTCGTAGCCTTCGAGCGTGAAATCCTCGAAGCGGAAGGCGAACAGGTCGCTCACCGCCGGGTTCAGGCGCATCGTCGGCAACGCGCGCGGGCTGCGCGACAGCTGCAGTTGCGCCTGTTCGAGGTGGTTGCTGTAGAGGTGCGCGTCGCCCAGCGTATGCACGAAGTCGCCCGGCTTGAGGCCGCAGACCTGCGCCAGCATCAGCGTCAGCAGCGCATACGAGGCGATGTTGAAGGGCACGCCGAGGAAGATGTCGGCGCTGCGCTGGTAGAGCTGGCACGACAGGCGGCCGTCTGCGACGTAGAACTGGAACAGCGCGTGACACGGCGGCAGCGCCATGCGCTCGACGTCGCCGGGGTTCCAGGCGCTGACCAGGTGCCGGCGCGAATCCGGGTTGTTCTTCAGCCCGTCGATCAGTTGTTTGATCTGGTCGATCTCGCGGCCGTCGGCGGTCTTCCAGTGCCGCCACTGGTGGCCGTAAACCGGGCCGAGGTCGCCGTTCTCGTCGGCCCATTCGTCCCAGATGCGGACGCCGTTGTCCTGCAGGTACTTGATGTTGGTGTCGCCGGCGAGGAACCACAGCAATTCGTGGATGATCGAACGAAGGTGCAGCTTTTTCGTCGTCAGCACCGGGAAGCCCTGTTCCAGGTCGAAGCGCATCTGCCAGCCGAAGACCGAGCGCGTGCCGGTGCCGGTGCGGTCTGTCTTGACGGCGCCGCGGGTCAGCACGTGCTGCATCAGGTCGAGATATTGCTGCATGGGGTTCGTCAATGCCCGGATTGGAGTCGAACGGGGATTCTAATTGAATTCCGCAGGGCGCCCAATCCCGGGGCCGCCATGTATATTGAATATCGGGCTTGCCCGTGGGTGTATCCGCTCGCTAGACTTGGCGGCTTGCAGAACAATAAGGTCGACCTGGCGGGGCGGCTTCAGGAGGGGCGCAGCATGATTCTCAATCTTTTCACGTCGCGACCGGATCATCCCTTGGCGGACGCCAAGGAGTTGAAGCGGGCCCTCTCCGGGTTGCCGCCCGACAACGCTTTCAAGGCCGTCGACGAAATTGCCGGCTGGCTGGAATCGCTGGCCAACGCCGAGGGCTTTCGCGTAGACCAGCTGTTCGATGTCGCCCGCCAGCTCGACGACGCGGTGCAGCCCCACCTCAAACGCCTGGCCCGCGATTATTTCGCCTCCCCGCGCCTGCCCCGGGCCGAGGAGAAGCGCCTGTGGTCGGCCAATTTCGGGTATTGGGGCCTGCTCGCCGAGGTTTGTGAACGTTGCCTTGGCGCCTTGGGTGACAAGGGCAAGGGCGGTGAAAAAGGGGGCGACAAGGGCGCCGATCTGCTGCGGGGCTCGCTGCCCCTGGTTGCCGCGCGCACGATCGCCGCACTCGGCCAGCAGGTGAAGTGGATGGAATTCCGCTACGGCCCGGTCGAAACCAATCTCTGGCAACGCCTCGGCCGCGCCTACCTGGCCGCCGAGGCAGGCAAGGCGGCGCAGAAGCCGGTGCAGCTTTATCCGAATGCGCCGGGCTCGACGACGGTCGCCGGCGAATATCTGCACGTGCTGGCCTTCCACGCTTCGTCGACGGACAGCCTGATGCCGCTGGAAATCGAGCTCGCCGACCGGCTGATTGCGCACTTCCAGTCGGACTTCGTTTTTTCCGCCGACTCGCATGGGCGGGGTGTCTACTGGGTCGATGCGGCCAAGGCGCAGGCGCCGATGCGCATGGCCAAGTTGCCGTCGGCGATGACGCCGACGCTGCGCTTCTTCGCGCCGGGGTCGGTGCCGCAGGCGCTCGACGACCTGATCCGCCACGTCGAGCGCGGCGAGGTGCCCGCCGACCTGCATCTGGGCGGGCAATACCAGGCGAAAACGGTGCTGCCGGTGCTGCGCCATCTGGCGCTGTACTGGGCGCCGCAGCCGCCGCTGCGGGAGCATCCGCGGCACAACGTAAAAACCCGGCTGGCAGTGCTCAACGGCTTCGACGACAGCTTTACCGTCTTCGCCGGAGAGGTCGCGCGCATCGGCAAGGAGCGCGCGGCGGAGAGTTGGGTGGTCGAGAACGTCAGCCTCGGCGGTTTCGGTGCGGCGATCGACAACTTGCGCGGTGATTGGCTGAAGGTCGGCTCGCTGATCAGCATGCAGCCGGAGGGGGGCGACAACTGGGTGCTCGGCATCGTCCGCCGTTTCTCGCGCGACAGCGAGACGCAGGCCAGTGTCGGCATCCAGACGCTGGCGCGGCAGGCGGTCAGCGTCGAGCTGATCCCGCGTTCGAGCACCTACACGGTGGGCAGCGGCGTCCCCGGCATCCGCCTGCCGGAAGACCGGGCGCCGGGCGAGGTGCGGCTGGTACTGCCGGTGGCGACCTTCGACATCCGCGAGAGTCTGGAGTACCTCAGCGGCGAGCGGCGCTACCTGCTGACGCCGATCGAGCTGGTCGAGAGCGGCGCCGACTTCGAGGTTGCCCGCTACCGCGAGCTGGTCGAATCCTAACCGCTTATCTGGCGCGGATCGCCGACTTCGGCCGGAAGGCCTTGACCACCGCCGCGTCGGTGTCGACGTAGGGGCCGCCGATCAGGTCGAGGCAGTAGGGCACGGCGGCAAAGATCCCCGGTACCCGCAGTTGCCCTTCGGCATCCTTCAGCCCTTCCAGGGTCTCCTTGATCGATTTCGGCTGCCCCGGCAGGTTGAGGATCAGCGCCTGCTTGCGGATCACGCCGACCTGTCGCGACAGGATCGCGGTCGGCACGAAATTCAGGCTGATCTGCCGCATCTGCTCGCCGAAGCCCGGCATCACCCGGTCGGCGACGGCCAGCGTCGCTTCCGGCGTGACGTCGCGCAGTGCCGGGCCGGTGCCGCCGGTGGTCAGCACCAGATGGCAGCCGACCTTGTCCACCAGCTCGATCAGCGTCGCTTCGATCTGCGCCTGCTCGTCCGGAATCAGCCGCGTTTCCATGCGCCAGGGCGAGGTCAGTGCGCGGCCGAACCATTCGCGCAGCGCCGGGATGCCCTGGTCTTCATAGACCCCCTGCGAGGCGCGGTCGCTGATCGACACCAGCCCGATCAGCAGCTCGTCAGTCGCTGTCATTGTCGTCTCCGGATTCGCCGGCGGCGGCGCTCTTCCCGGCCTCCAGCGCTTTCAGTTCCTGGAAGATCGCCCGGTAGCTGCGCGGCGGCTTCTGCCCTTCCTGCTCCTTGAGCGCGCTGCGGCGCAACGCGCGCAGATGCTGCAGGTCGGCGCCGGGAAAGGCGTCGGCGATCTCGGACAAGGTCTTCTCGTCTTCCATCAGCCGGGTGCGCAGGCGCTCCAGGCGGTGCATGCGTGCCACCTCGACCGCCGATTCGCCGCGCAGGTTGGCCAGCGCGGCGCGGATCGGCTCCGGATCGATGTCGCGCATCAGCTTGCCGACGTACTGCAGCTGGCGCCGCTTCGCGCCGTGGGCGGTGATCCGTTGCGCCGCCTGCAGCGCGTCGCGCAGGTGTTCGGGGATGTCGATCCGCTTCAGGCCGTCGACGGGCAGTTCGGCGAGTTCCTCGCCGAGCGCCTGCAGCGCATCCATCTGTTGCTTCTTGCGGGTTTTCGACAGGGGTTCGAGGTCGTCGGCAGTGGACATTGCGTGCTTCGGGGTGGGCTGGGGCGGGCTGCTATGATAGCGGCTTTCCCGCCATTCCCGAACGCCAGGACAGTCGATCATGCCGCGTGCCGCCAAGCCTTCCCGTTTCAGCTACCGTTTCGAATCCCTGCAGGAGCTGGCTGCCGACGCGCTCGCCTACGCCCGGAAGCAGGGCGCCTCCGCCTGCGACGTCGACGTCTCCGAGGGCTTCGGGCAATCGGTATCGGTACGCTGCGGCGAGGTCGAGACGATCGAGTACAACCGCGACAAGGGGGTCGGCGTCACCGTCTATCTCGGACAGCGCAAGGGCTACGCCAGCACCTCCGACTTCTCGGCCGCCGCGCTGCGGGAAACGGTCGACGCGGCGCTCAACATCGCCCGCTTCACCGCCGAGGACCCGTGCGCCGGGCTGGCCGAGGCCGAGCTGCTGGCGACGACGATCCCTGACCTCGACCTCTACCATCCGTGGGACCTGCCGGTCGAAGCGGCAATCGATCTGGCCCGCCGCTGCGAGGACGCGGCCTTTGCCGTCAGTCCGCTGGTCAGCAATTCCGAAGGTGCCAGCGTGTCCACGCAGGAGGCGCAGTTCGTTGCCGCCAACAGCCTCGGCTTCATGGCCGGCTACCCCAGCTCGCGCAACTACATCGCCTGCTCGGTGATCGCCGGCGAAGGCGACGCGATGCAGCGCGACGACTGGTATTCGACCGCGCGCAGCGGCGACGCGCTGGCGGCGCCGGAGGCGATCGGCGACTATGCGGCGCGGCGTGCGTTGGCCCGCCTTGGCGCGAAGAAGATCCGCACCTGCAAGGTGCCGGTGCTGTTCGAGGCGCCGCTCGCCGCCAGCCTGATCGGCAGCTTCGTGCATGCGGTCAGCGGCGGCGCGCTCTACCGCAAATCGACTTTCCTGCTCGATAGTCTCGGTCAGGCCATTTTCCCGCCGCACATCTCGATCAGCGAGCGTCCGCACCTGCCGCGCGGCCTCTCTTCCTGCGCCTTCGACAACGACGGCGTGGCGACGCGCGATCGTGAAGTGGTCAGCGACGGGGTCCTGCAGGGCTACTTCCTCAGTGTGTATACCGCACGCAAGCTGGGCCTGCAGACCACCGGCAACGCCGGCGGCTGCCATAACCTGCTCGTCCGTCCCGGTGCCGACGACCTCGCCGGCCTGATCCGCCGCATGGACCGCGGCGTCCTCGTCACCGAGCTGCTCGGCCACGGCATCAATTACGTCACCGGCGACTATTCGCGCGGCGCCGCCGGCTACTGGGTCGAGAACGGCGAGATTTGCCATCCGGTCGAGGAAATCACCATCGCCGGCAACCTCCGCGACATGTTCCGCAACCTCGTCGCCGTCGGCAACGACGTCGTCTGCCGCGGCTCCAAACAGGTCGGTTCGCTCCTCGTCGACGGCCTCAAGGTCGCCGGCAACTGACCACGTGTCGAGCGCAAGCCCCGGCATTCATGCCGGGGTGAGCGAGACGAAGACATGACCAGGGCGCGCACCGCGCGCCCGCTCGCTATCGTGGGAAGTCCCGGACCTTCAGGTCGGGGAACTTCACCGTTTTCCCCACCCCCGCCGCGAAAACCCAGCGATTCTTCCCCCCGGGGTTCACTTGCAGAAAAAAAGTTGTATGATGACCCGGTTTTCGGCTTAACTTCAATTCGGCGCCCGGTTTTGTCCGGCCTGCACCGATGGTGCTGAAACGCCTGAGTGGCAAGCTTTTTGCGCGGAATTTTCCGCATTGTGAAAAGCGTTACGATGTCATCGCTGTCGCTATAATCGACTCGCTGTTTGTTTGTTCAACTTGGAGGAGACAACTCTATGGAACGTCGTTCCTTTCTGAAAAAAGCAGGTGCAGGTCTCGCCGTTGGCGCCGTCGCCATGCCGGCGATCGCGCAGAATGCCCCGACCGTCAAATGGCGCCTGGCGTCCAGCTTCCCGAAGAGCCTGGACACCATCTACGGCGGTGCCGAGACCTTCGCCAAGCGCGTGGCCGAGGCCACCGGCGGCAAGTTCCAGATCCAGGTCTTCGCCGGCGGCGAAATCGTCCCGGGCCTGCAGGTGCTCGATGCCACCAAGGACGGCACCGTCGAGTGCTGCCACACCGCTTCCTACTACTTCGTCGGCAAGGATCCCACATTCGCCTTCGACTGCGCGATCCCCTTTGGCCTGACCAACCGCCAGCTTGACGCCTGGTATCGCCACGGCAACGGCCTCAAGCTGATGCGCGAGTTCTTCGCCACCTACAACATCCACAACCTGCCCTGCGGCAACACCGGCGTCCAGATGGGCGGCTGGTACCGCAAGGAAATCAAGGCGGTCAAGGACATGGAAGGCCTGAAGATGCGCATCGGCGGCTTCGCCGGCCAGGTCATCTCCAAGCTCGGCGCCGTGCCGCAGCAGATCGCCGGCGGCGACATCTATCCGGCGCTGGAAAAGGGCACCATCGACGCCGCCGAGTGGGTCGGCCCTTACGATGACCAGAAGCTCGGCTTCAACAAGGTCGCCAAGTTCTACTACTATCCGGGCTGGTGGGAAGGCGGTCCGCAGCTGTCCGTGCTGATCAACAAGAAGGCCTGGGAAGCGCTGCCGAAGGAGTACCAGGCGATCCTCGAAATCGCCGCGGCCGACGCCCATGTCGAGATGATGGCCGAGTACGACGCGAAGAACCCGACCGCGCTCAAGCAACTGATCGCCGGCGGCGCGCAACTGCGTCCGTTCCCGAAGGAAGTCATGGACGCCTGCTACAAGGCCGCCCAGGAGCTGTTCGCCGAAACCTCGGCGAAGAACGCCACCTTCAAGAAGGTCTACGACGACATGAAGAAGTTCCAGGCCGATCAGCTCCTGTGGGGCCGCATCGCCGAGGGGACTTACCACAACTTCATGGGAAGCGTGCGCTGACCGCAACGGTCCCTCGCACAAACGGGCGCTGCGGCGCCCGTTTTTTTACGTGATGTCCGCAAGATGCGCTGCGCCGCCAACGGTCTCGCCCGGTGCTAGAATCACCGGCGGAAAAACAGCACAAATCAGGGGTTTACATGAATCAATTCAAGCTCGCGTGCCGGCTGCTTCCTTTGCTGCTGGCGTCGTCGGCCTGGGCTGGCGAGACGCCGGCGGTGGCCGGCATTCCCGTCGACTTCATCCTCTTCGCGCTGACCCTGCTCGGGGTGGCTTTGTTCCACCACCACACGCTTTACGTCGGCCTCGGAGGGCTGTTCACCATCACCGTCTACAAGCTGGCGTTTACCGGCTTCAAGGGCGGCGACGGGCTGGCTGGACTGGGCGCGCATTTCGCGCACGAATGGGTGGTGCTCGCCAACCTGCTCTGTCTGTTGATGGGCTTCGCCCTGCTTTCCCGGCATTTCGAAAAGAGCCATGTGCCGGTCGTGCTGCCCAAGTACTTGCCGAACGACTGGAAGGGCGGCTTTGTCTTGCTGGTGATGGTCTTCGTCCTCTCCTCCTTCCTCGACAATATCGCCGCCGCGCTGATCGGCGGTGCGATGGCGCATCAGCTGTTCCGCGCCAAGGTGCATGTCGGCTATCTGGCGGCGATCGTCGCCGCGTCGAACGCCGGCGGCTCGGGTTCGGTGGTCGGCGACACGACGACGACGATGATGTGGATCGACGGCATTTCGCCGGTCAGCGTATTCCACGCCTATGTCGCGGCCGTCATCGCCCTGCTCATCGTCGGCTACTTCGGCGCCAAGCAACAGCACGCCTATTCGCCGATCATCAAGCACGCTCACAACCATACCAAGGTCGACTGGGGGCGCGTCGGCATCGTCATCCTGATCCTGGCGTTGGCGATCGCCACCAACGTCGTCGTCAATCTCCGCTTCAACCATCTGGCCGATCACTTCCCCTTCATCGGCGTCGCCGTCTGGGTTGCCATCCTCGTTACGGTGCCGCTGCGGCGCCCCGACTGGGAGTTGCTGCCGGAAGCCTTCAAGGGGTCGATCTTCCTGCTCTCGCTGGTCTCCTGCGCATCGATGATGCCGGTCGACAAGCTGCCGGCGGCGTCGGCGGCGACGGCTCTCGGTCTCGGCTTCGTCTCGGCGGTGTTCGACAACATCCCGCTGACGGCGCTGGCGCTGAAGCAGGGGGGCTACGACTGGGGTTTTCTGGCCTATGCGGTCGGCTTCGGCGGCTCGATGATCTGGTTCGGCTCGTCGGCCGGCGTGGCCCTGTCCAACATGTACCCGGAGGCCAAGTCGGTCGGGCAATGGCTGCGCCACGGCTGGCACGTCGCGCTGGCCTATGTCGTCGGCTTCGCGGTGTTGTGGGCGACCCTCGGCTGGAACCCGGATGTCCCGCACAAAAAAGAGGCAACGCTGCCGACGACATCGGCGCCCGTGCCGGAGACGCCGCGCTAGGGCTTTTCCCGGCGATAGCGAAACGGGCGCCTCGGCGCCCGTTTTTATTTCTACGGCCCGAACGGCCCGGCGACGCAGCGCGGTCTCTGTTGGAACGTCGCCGGCCGATGACGGGAGCTGCCGCCGTTGCTTCGGCCTCTGCCGGTCGTCGCCATCGTGGTGCGCGCTGGAATTTCCCCGGGGCTGCCAAGGGGGGGGCGGCGGAATGAAAAACGGGAGCCGAAGCTCCCGTTTCCTAGTGCAGTCGCGAAGGGCGTGCTACTTCTTCGCCGCTTCCGCTTCCTTCTTCATCGCGTCGAGGAAGGCCTTGTTCGGGTCCTCCTCGGCCGGCGCCTGGCTGCTGTCGCCGCCGACCGGGGGCGGCGGCGCGTAGTCGTTGACCGGGGCGTCGATCGTGATCGTGTCGAGATCGACCGTCGAGGCCTTGTCCAGGCCGCCGGTGACCATCTGCGGGAAGGCGATGACCAGACCGACCATGATCACCTGGATGACGACGAACGGTACCGCGCCCCAGTAGATCTGCATCGTCGTCACCGGGTCGGTCTTCTTGCCGGTGACCTTGTCGACGTACTCCTTGGCCGGGGCCACCGAGCGCAGGTAGAACAGTGCGAAGCCGAACGGCGGGTGCATGAACGAGGTCTGCATGTTCACCGCCAGCAGCACGCCGAACCAGATCAGGTCGATGCCCAGCTTGTCCGCGGCCGGTGCCAGCAGCGGCACGACGATGAAGGCCAGCTCGAAGAAGTCGAGGAAGAAGGCGAGCAGGAAGATCATCACGTTGACCACGATCAGGAAGCCGAGCTCGCCGCCGGGCAGGTCGAGCAACAGCTCTTCCACCCACTTGTGGCCGTCGACGCCGTAGAAGGTCAGCGAGAAGACGCGGGCGCCGAGCAGGATGAAGACGACGAAGGTGGTCAGCTTCAAGGTCGAGTTCATCGCCTGCTGCATCAGGCCGACATTCAGCCGCCTGCGCGACATGGCCATGATCAGCGCACCGGTGGCGCCCATGGCGCCGCCCTCGGTCGGCGTCGCGACGCCGAGGAAGATGGTGCCGAGCACGAGGAAGATCAGCGCCAGCGGCGGGATCAGCACGAAGGTGGCCTTCTCCGCCATCGCCGAGAGCAGGCCGATCTTGAGCAGCTTGTTGATCATCGCGGCGACGAAGGCGACGCCGATGCCGACCATCATTGCCAGCACGATCGTTTCGTCGAGCGCGGTGTCGGCCGGCAGCGTCTTCGCAAAGGCGACGGCGGCGACGACCGAGACCGCGGTCAGGACCAGCAGCGAGGCGGCGCCGGACTTGCCGCTCGGCTCGCGGAAGACGCGCGCTTCGGCCGGCAGCGCCGGGCACATCTTCGGCTTGAACAGGGCGACCAGGATGATGTAGCCGACGTAGAGGCCGGTCAGCACGAAACCGGGGATGAAGGCGCCCTTGTACATGTCGCCGACCGAGCGGCCGAGCTGGTCGGCCATGATGATCAGCACCAGCGACGGCGGGATGATTTGCGCCAGCGTGCCGGAGGCGGCGATGACGCCGGAGGCCAGCCGCCGGTCGTAGCCGTAGCGCAGCATGATCGGCAGCGAGATCAGGCCCATCGAGATCACCGAGGCGGCAACGACGCCGGTGGTCGCCGCGAGCAGCGCGCCGACGAAAATGACGGCGAAGGCGAGGCCGCCGCGGATCGGCCCGAACAGCTGGCCGATGGTGTCGAGCAGGTCTTCGGCCATCCCGGATCGTTCAAGGATCAGGCCCATGAAGGTGAAGAAGGGAATCGCCAGCAGCGTGTCGTTGTTCATCACGCCGAAGATGCGCTCGGGCATGGCGCCGAACAGCGAGGGCTGCAAGAGGCCCAGTTCGATGCCGATCAGGCCGAAGAAGATGCCGTTGGCGGCCAGCGCGAAGGCGACCGGGTAGCCGACCAGCAGGAACAGGACCATGGCGGCGAACATGATCGGCGCCATGTTGTGGATCAGGAATTGCGTCATCTCAGGCTTCTCCCCGCATTTTCTTGATTTCTTCGATCAGGTTCTCTTCCGCGGTCGGGAGTTCGTGCTTCTCGGTCGGGTCGGGAATGAGCCCCATCAGGAAGGCGATGCGCTTGATCAGTTCCGAGAAACCCTGCAACGTCAGCAGTGCGAAACCGATCGGCAGTAGCATCTTCACCGGCCACAGGATCAGGCCGCCGGCGTTGACCGACATCTCGCCGCTCTGCATCGAATGCAGCGCGAAGGGCAGCGACAACCAGAGGATCATGAAGCACATCGGCAACAGGAAGAACAGCGTGCCGAAGACTTCGATCCAGGTCTGCGTGCGCTTCGAGAAGCGGCCGGCGACGACGTCGATGCGCACGTGTTCGTTGTGCAGCAGCGTATACGCCGCGCCGAAGAGGAAGACGCCGGCGAACAGGTACCACTGGATTTCGAGGAAGGCGTTCGAACTGTAGTTGAACGCCTTGCGCACGACTGCGTTGAGCGTGCTGATGAGTACGGCGGCGAGGATGAGCCACATCGCTCCCCTGCCAAGCTTATCGTTCATCGCGTCGATGAGGCGCGACAAGCTGAGTAATACATTCACGGGCTGTCCCTCCGAGTATGGCGATAGAATTCCGGTCTTCTGGAACCGGTGGCCTTATCCTTCCAGCTTGTGACCGGGTGAGCGGATAAGTGCCGGCGATCTTAGCACAAAAGTTGTCAGACGACCTGACGTGATCCTGATCGAATTACAGATTCTTTCATCGATTCATGTCGGCGATTCGTTTTTCGTCATGTGAAATATTGATGGAGGCCGAATGAGCGCTTCTCCGCATTGCCGCATCTGTTTCGTCCGCCACGGCGAAACGCCATGGAACGCCGAGCGGCGCATCCAGGGGCATACCGACATCGGCCTCGACCGGGAGGGGGTGCATCAGGCCATCCTCGCCGCGCGCTGGCTGGCGGCCCTGCCCGAGCGGCCGACCGTGCTCTACAGCAGCGACCTGCTGCGGGCGCGGATGACCGCCGAGCACCTGGCGCGCAAGCTGGAGCTGACGGTGCGCTTGGCGCCGGAGCTGCGCGAGCGGCGCTACGGCTTCTTCGAGGGGCTGACCTACGACGAGGCGCGCGCCCGCCATCCCGAGGACTACGCGGCATTCGAGCATCGCCTGCCGGACTATGCCTTTCCGCACGGGGGGGAGAGCCTGGTCACCTTCTCCGCGCGGGTGACGGCGCGGCTGCAGGCGATGGCCGCCGCGCATCCCGGCGAAATCGTGGCGGTGGTCACCCATGGCGGCGTGCTCGACATCGTTAACCGCTTTGTCCGCGGCAACCCGCTCGAACTGCCGCGCGACTTCCATATTCCGAACGCCGGCCTGAACTGGGTCAGCGCCGGCGCGACCGGCTGGCGCATCGACGCCTGGGGCGACACCCGCCATCTGGACCACGGCGCGCTGGATGAACTGGACCTTGCCTGAATTTTTTGACGCTCCGCAGCATGGTACAATTTTCCCCTTTTTCAACGGTTTGAGAGGCGCACGATGTTTTCCGCGAAAGACACCCTGAGCAAGGTTGATCCCGATCTGTGGCAGATGATTGAAGAAGAGAATCGTCGCCAGGAGGAGCACATCGAGCTGATCGCCTCGGAAAACTACGTCAGCCACGCGGTGATGGCGGCGCAAGGCTCGCAGCTGACCAACAAGTACGCCGAGGGTTATCCCGGCAAGCGCTACTACGGCGGCTGCGAATTCGTCGACAAGGCCGAGCAGTTGGCCATCGACCGCCTGAAGAAGCTGTTCGGCGCCGACTGCGCCAACGTCCAGCCGAACTCCGGCTCGCAGGCCAACCAGGCGGTGCTGATGGCCTTCGCCAAGCCCGGTGACACGATCATGGGCATGAGCCTGGCCGAAGGCGGCCACCTGACGCACGGCATGCCGCTGAACATGTCCGGCAAGTGGTTCAACGTCGTCGCCTACGGCCTCGACGCCAATGAGGCCATCGACTACGACAAGATGGAAGCGCTGGCGCGCGAGCACAAGCCGAAGATCATCGTCGCCGGCGCCTCGGCCTATTCGCTGCGCATCGACTTCGAGCGTTTCGCCAAGGTGGCGAAGGAAATCGGCGCCATCTTCTGGGTCGACATGGCGCACTATGCCGGCCTGATCGCCGCCGGCTACTACCCGAACCCGGTGCCGCACGCCGATGTCGTCACCTCGACCACGCACAAGACGCTGCGCGGCCCGCGCGGCGGCATCATCCTGATGAAGGCCGAGCACGAGAAGGCGATCAACTCCGCCATCTTCCCCGGTCTGCAGGGCGGCCCGCTGATGCACGTGATCGCCGCCAAGGCCGTCGCCTTCAAGGAGGCGGCGACGCCCGAGTTCCGCAACTACCAGGAACAGGTGATCGACAACGCCCGCGTGATGGCCCGCGTGCTGTCCGAAGAGCGCGGCCTGCGCGTCGTCTCCGGCCGCACCGAGTCGCACGTCTTCCTGCTCGACCTGCGCGCCAAGAACATCACCGGCAAGGACGCCGAAGCGGCGCTCGGCAAGGCGCACATCACGGTCAACAAGAACGGCATCCCGAACGACCCGCAGAAGCCCTTCGTCACCTCCGGCATCCGCATCGGCTCGCCGGCGATGACCACGCGCGGCTTCACCGAGATCGAGGCCGAGCGCGTCGCGCATCTGGTCGCCGACGTGCTCGATGCGCCGAACGACGAGGCCGTGCTCGCTCGCGTGCGCGAGGAAGTCGCCGCGCTGTGCAGGAAATTCCCGGTGTACGGGGCGTAAGCACCGATGAAATGCCCGTTCTGCGGTGCCGAGGAAACCACCGTCGTTGATACCCGGATCAACGACGATGGCGATATCGTCCGCCGCCGCCGTCGCTGCCTCTCCTGCGACAAGCGCTTCACCACCTACGAACGGCCGGAGATCCGCCTGCCGCAGGTGGTGAAGAAGAACGGTTCGCGCGTCGACTACGACCGCGAGAAACTCGCCGCCAGCTTCTGGCTGGCGCTCCGCAAGCGGCCGGCGACGACCGAGGCGGTCGAGGGCGCGATCACGCGTATCGAGGAAAAGCTGCTGGCGCTGGGCGAGCGCGAGATTCCGTCGGAAAAGCTCGGCGAGATGGTGATGCGCGAGCTGAAGAAGATCGACAAGGTCGCCTACATCCGCTTCGCCTCGGTCTATCGCGATTTCGAGGACGTCGACGACTTCTCCGACGTCATCCGCGAAGTGTCGACCAAGCCGGCGACCCGCCGGCGTTAATCCTGCCCCATGTTCAGCGCCGCCGATCACGGATACATGGCGCGTGCGCTGCAGCTCGCCGAGCGCGGCCTCTATTCCACCTCTCCCAATCCGCGTGTCGGCTGCGTGCTGGTGCGCGATGCCGTGGTCGTCGGCGAAGGCTGGCATCAGCGCGCCGGTGAAGCGCATGCCGAGGTGCGTGCGCTGCAGGCAGCCGCAGCGGACGGCATGGCGGTGCGCGGTGCGACCGCCTACGTCACGCTCGAACCCTGCAACCACCACGGGCGCACGCCGCCCTGCGTCGATGCGCTGCTCGCCGCCGGCGTCGCGCGTGTCGTCGCGGCGATGGAAGACCCCAATCCGCTGGTCGCCGGGCAGGGGCTGGCGCGCTTGCGTGCGGCCGGCGTCGAGACGGCCAGCGGGCTGCTCGCCAACGAGGCGCGCGAGCTGAACATCGGTTTCGTTTCGCGCATGACGCGCGGCCGGCCGTGGCTGCGCCTGAAGGCCGCCGCCAGCCTTGACGGGCGCACGGCGCTGGCGAGCGGGGAGAGCCAGTGGATCACCGGCGCCGAGGCGCGGTGCGACGGTCACCGCTGGCGGGCGCGCGCGTGCGCCATCCTGACTGGCTTCGGCACCGTCCGCGACGACGACCCGCAGCTCAACGTGCGCGACATCGAGACGCCGCGCCAGCCCTGGCGCGTGGTCATCGACAGCCGGCTGGAGACGCCGCCGACGGCGCGTCTCCTGGACGGCGGGCAGGTGCTGGTGATCGGCGCCGAGGACCATGCGGCGCGGGCCGATGCGCTACGCGCGCGCGGTGCCGACGTGCTGATCCTGCCGAACGCAGCGGGCAAGGTCGACCTGTCGGCAGCGCTGCAGGCACTGGCGCAGCGCGGCATCAACGAGGTCCACGCTGAGGCCGGATTTCGTCTGAACGGTTCGCTGTTGCGGGAAAACCTGGTCGATGAACTGCTGCTCTATCTGGCCCCCTGCCTGATCGGCGAGGCGGCGCTCGGCCTGTTCAACCTGCCGGCGCTGGCGGCGCTGGCCGACAAGCGTCAGCTGCAGTGGCGCGACGTGCGCCCGGTCGGCGCCGACCTGCGCATCATCGCCCGCCTGTAGTTCCGCAGACGGGGCATTCCGGGTCGCGGCCGAATTTCACGCTGCGCCATTCCATCGCCAGCCCATCGAGCAGCAGCAGCCGGCCGACCGCCGGCTCGCCGCAGCCGGCGAGCAGCTTTAACGCCTCGGCCGCCTGCATCGCGCCGATGATGCCGGTGAGCGGCGCGAAGACGCCCATCACTGCGCAGCGCACCTCCTCGACATCCTCGCCCTCCGGAAACAGGCAGTGATAGCACGGCGAGTTGTCGCGGCGCGGGTCGAACACCGACAACTGGCCGTCAAAGCGGATCGCCGCGCCGGAGACCAGCGGCTTGCGGTGCTGGACGCAGGCGCGGTTGACGGCATGGCGGGTGGCGAAGTTGTCGCAGCAGTCGAGCACGATGTCGGCTTCCGCCACGGCGGCCGCCAGCGCATCGCCGCCAAGGCGCACGGTGACGGCGTCGACGCGCACTTCCGGGTTGATCAGCCCGAGCGCGGTGCGGCCGGAGACGGCCTTCATCTCGCCGACGCGCTCCTGCGTGTGCAGGATCTGCCGCTGCAGGTTGGTCAGGTCGACGGTGTCGCCGTCGGCCAGCGTGATCCGGCCGACGCCGGCCGAGGCGAGGTACAGCGCGGCCGGCGAGCCGAGGCCGCCGGCACCGATCACCAGCGCGTGCGCACCGACGATCCTTTCCTGGCCTTCGATGCCGATCTGGTCGAGCAGCAGGTGGCGGGAGTAGCGGAGAAGTTGGTCGTCGGTCATGCGTGCCGGGGTTAGGGGCTAGAGGCTAGACAAAGCGGAAGCCGCGCTTCTCGCTAGCCCCTAGTAGTCAGTTAACTCGAATCCGGTTGATGTAACCCCCGTCATTCCGGGCTTGACCCGGAATCCAGGTGGTAGGCTCGTACGTTGGCGGGGCAAGTGTTTGCGGGTTTTTCCTGGATTCCGGCGTTCGCCGGAATGACGAACCTATCCATCCGTTCCAATATGACTGGCCACTAGTCCCTATTTGTATTCCCGCCATTCGGGCGGGGTGTCGTCGTGGTCGCCGTGCGGGTGTTGTTCCCAGGCGCGCACGTAGGCTTCGTCGGAGCACTTGAGGCGATGCTCGGGGGCTTCGAGGTTGTGCAGCTGGGTTTCCTCGACGTAGTGGATGAGTGCCCGCGTCAGCTTGGAAAAAAGGGTGTTGTCGAGGTGGAAGCCCTTTTCGACCAGTTCCTCCTCGAGGTCGCCCAGCGTGTATTGGGTCAGCTCGTAGCCGACCGCGACGGTGCGCTTCTCGACATGCGGCTCGACTTCCAGTTCGTCCTTCGCCGCCAGATGGTCGCTGGCCTCGGGAACCTGACCCGGGGGGAATTTGGCGAACAGGATCTCCCTGTGCTTGTAGAGCTTGGGGTTCTTCTTCAAGGCGCTGTGCGGTGCCATTTCCCCCTCCCGGGAACAAAGCCGTCAAGGCTTATTCTGCATGATCTGCAAACCCTTGAGAAGGTTGATCGCCTGCCCCAGCTGGTAGTCGTTCTTCGGTGCCGGCTCGGCGTGCGGCGAGTCCTTCTCGTCGTCTTCCTTGTCCTTGCTGTTCGCCTTCGGCTTGGCCGGGGACGGCGCCTTGCCCTGCGGCTTGGCGGGTTCCTTCGCCGGGGCGGCTTCCTTGTCGTTGTCGAGATGGCGCTCCAGGTCGGCTTCGCGCAGGCGCTTGAAGTTGTCGCCGTTCGGCGTGTCTTCGACGACGATGTCCGGCTCGATGCCCTTGGCCTGGATCGAACGGCCCGACGGCGTGTAGTAGCGCGCCGTGGTCAGCTTGATCGCGGTGTTGCCGGGCAGCGGCAGCACGCTTTGCACCGAGCCCTTGCCGAAGGTCTGGGTGCCCATGATCACCGCCCGCTTGTGGTCCTGCAGCGCGCCGGCGACGATTTCCGAGGCCGAGGCTGAGCCGCCGTTGACCAGCACCACCATCGGCACCTTGAATACGGCCGGCGGCAGGTCCTTGATGTAGTCGTCGCGCTTGCCGCCGCGCAGGTAATCGTCGGCGGTGGCGAAGTACTTGTGCTTGGCGTCCTCGGTGCGGCCGTCGGTCGAGGTGACCAGCGTCTTCGGCGGCAGGAAGGCGGCGGAGACGCCGACCGCGGCGTTGAGCAGGCCGCCCGGGTCGTTGCGCAGGTCGAGCACGAGGCCGTTCAGCGTGCCCGCCTTGTACAGGTCGTTCAGATGCTTGACCACCGCCGAGCCGGTGTTTTCCTGGAACGAGGTGACGCGGATGTAGCCGTAGCCGGGTTCGAGCAGCTTCGACTTGACGCTTTGCACCTTGATCACTTCGCGCGTCAGCGTGATTTCCAGCGGCTTCGGCTCGCCCTTCCTGAGGATGCCGAGGCGGATCTGGGTCTTCGGCTTGCCGCGCATCTTCTTCACCGCATCGGACAGGGTCATGCCCTTCACCGGCGTGTCGTCGAGCTTGTAGATCAGGTCGCCGGTCTTGACGCCGGCGCGGTAGGCGGGGGTGTCCTCGATCGGCGAGATGACCTTGACCAGGCCGTCTTCCATGCCGACTTCGATGCCGAGGCCGCCGAATTCGCCTTGCGTGCCGACCTGCAGGTCCTTGAAGGCGTCGGCATCGAGATAGGCCGAGTGCGGGTCGAGGTTGGAGAGCATGCCGCTGATCGCGTGCGTGATCAGCTTCTTGTCCTCGACCGGCTCGACGTAGCCCTGCTTGATGGCGTTGAACACTTCGGCGAAGGTTCGCAGTTCCTCGACCGGCAGGCCGCTGCGGACTTCCTTGTCCGCGATCGCCGAGAACTGAAGGCTGATCAGCACGCCAGCGACAAAACCGGTGCCGATCAAACCTGCCTTTTTCAACTTGCCTGCCATACCGGAACTCCTGCCCGAATCACTTGAGAGAGGCCCATTTCAGGGGGTCTACGGGCTGCCCCTGATGCCTGATTTCGAAGTATAGCCCGGATTCCGGGTTGCCACCGCTGTTGCCCACGGTGGCGACGGTATCGCCGCCGCGCACCGCGTCGCCGACGTTTTTCAGCAGCGCGTCGTTGTTGCCGTAGATCGACAGATAGGCGTCGCCGTGGTCGATGATCAAGAGGTTGCCGAAGCCGCGCATCCACTCGGCGAAGACGACGCGGCCGCCGGCAATCGCCTTCACCTCGCTGCCGTTCGGGCTGCGGATGAACAGCCCCTTCCACGTGCTGCCCTCCTGGCGTGCCGTACCGAAGCGGTTGCCGACCGTGCCCTTGACCGGCAGCCGCAGGCTGCCGCGCAGGCGGGCGAAACTGCCGGCGGGGGCAGCCTGCGGCAGGTGCTCGTTCTCGACCCCCGGCGGTGCGCTGCCCGGGGTTGCCGGCGTCGTTCCCGGCGTCGGCGTGCGCTTCGGCCTGGTCTGCGCGGCAATCAGCTTGCTCAGGCGGCTGATCAGCTGCGTCATCCGCTTCTCGTCGCGCTGCAGGTTGCCGACGGTCTTCTTCTGCGCGGCGATCTGCGCGGAAATCTTCGACAGCGTGGCTTTCTTCTGCTCGCGTTGCGCCAGCAGCCGGTCGTGCCGCTCCTTCTGCTTCTCCTCGACCATCGCCAGCGCTGCCGCCCGCTCGCGGGTGCTCGCCGTCAGCGCCTGTTTGCGCTTCAGGTTGGCGTCGATCTGCGCCAGCAGGTCGCTGCGCGCCTTGGCGACGGCGCCCAGGTAATAGAGGTCGCGGGCCATCTGGTTCGGATCGTTGCCGTTGAGCAGCAGTTGCAGCGAATCCGGCGAACCGCGCAGATACTGGTTGTAGAGCAGCCGCTCCAGCTGGGCCTGCTGCGTCGCCAGCTGCGCTTCGAGCGAGCGGGACTGCTGGCCGAGCTCGCGCAGCGCGCCTTGCAGTTCGCTCTTTTCGTCGCCGAGCTCGCGCAGTTCGCGCTGCAGGTGCGAGATCGAGCGTTCCGAATCCTTGAGCTGGTCGGCGACCTCGGCGCGCGAGCCTTCGGCGGCTGAAATCTCCTTGCGCAGTTCCTCGATCCGGTTGCGCAGCTCCTTCAGGTCCGCCTGTTTTTCGACGATCTCGCCTTTGCTCGCCGGCGGGGTGTCGGCGGCGGGTGCGGCGGATCGTTTTGCGGCAAGGGATGGCCCCGCTGCGTTCAGTGCGAGGATGCCGAGCGCGGCGGCGAGCAGGCGCCAGGCGCGGTTACGGGCGGCGGGCAACGGCCGAGGCGGCCGCCATCAAGGCGGCTCCGGTCAGGTCTGGACCCCGCCGCCGATCAGGACGGTGCGCGACGATCATATGCATGGCAGGTGTCGAATGAGGAGGAAGGAAATATACGGGCTGGGTGGAGGTCTGGAGGCGTTCAAGAAATCGCCGGCCGGGTACATTCATTGGGTTAAACTTATGAAACATTTTATAATGAATCAGCTCACCGCACGAGCTTCGGTCATCTTGGAACACACCATCAACCTCATCGAAAAGCAGGAGCACATCGAGCAGGCGGCACGCGCCCTGAAGGCGATCTCGCATCCGCTGCGGCTCAAGATTCTCTGCGTGATCGGCCCGGAAGAGGCCTGCGTGCAGGAAATCGTCGATGCGGTCGGCACGTCCCAGAGCAACATTTCGCAGCATCTTGCCATCCTTCGCGAGAAGGGGGTGTTGCTGACGCGCAAGGACGCCAACCGGGTGTATTACCGGGTCGGCGACCAGCGGACGCTGCAGTTGATCGGCATGATGCGCGAAGTTTTCTGCGGCATTCCCCTGAACGTATAAGCCGGCGGAGTCGGAGAGTTTTCGCTTCCTGACTCGAACGCGCGGCATTTCATCATTGACGGAGTTCCCTTGGAGTTCATTCAGCAAAACCTGATGCTTGTCATCCTCACCGTGGCCAGCGGCGCGATGCTGCTCGCCACCGGTTTCCTCGGCGGCGGCCCGCGCGTGACGACCAGCGAGGCGACCAAACTGATCAACCGCGAGGATGCGCAGGTGCTCGACATCCGCGAGGCGGGCGAATTTGCCACCGGCCATCTGATCGGCGCCAGGAACATTCCGATGGCGAAGTTCGCCGAGCGTGCCGCCGATCTGGAAAAGCTGAAGGGCAAGCCGCTCATCGTCTGCTGCGAGACCGGCATCCGCAGCGCAAAGGCCGCCAAGGAGCTGCAGAAGCTGGGCTTTGACCGCGTCTTCAACCTCGACGGCGGTGTCGCCGCGTGGAACAAGGCCGGCCTGCCGCTGACCAGCAAGGGTGAGCGCAAGTGAGCCAGCCGCGGGTGCTGATGTACAGCACCGCCGTCTGCCCCTACTGCATCCGTGCCGAGCAATTGCTGAAAGCCCGCGGCGTCGCCGACATCGAGAAGGTGCGCATCGATCTCGACCCGGTGCGCCGCGAGGAAATGATGCAGAAGACCGGTCGCCGCACCGTGCCGCAGATCTACATTGGCGACACGCATGTCGGCGGCTGCGACGACCTCGTCGCCCTCGACCACGCCGGCGGGCTGCTGCCGCTGCTGGCCGGCGAGGCGAACTGATTTTCCGATTCATCCACTTTACGAAGAAAGCATTTCCATGAGCGAACAGCAGGAAGCCCCGTCCTTCTCGATCGAAAAACTCTACCTGAAGGACCTCTCGGTCGAAGTGCCGAACGCGCCGGCCATCTTCCTCGAAAGCGAGTCGCCGCAGGTCGAGATCCAGCTGCAGACCAATGGCCAGAATCTCGGCAGCGGTGCCTACGAGGTCGTGCTGACGGTCACCGTGACGGCGCGCATCGAGGACAAGACGGTGTTCCTGGTCGAGGTCGGCCAGGCCGGCATCTTCCGCATCTTCAACGTGCCGGACGAGAACCTCGAGCCACTGATCGCCGTCGCCTGCCCGAACATCCTCTTCCCGTACGCGCGTGAAGTGGTCTCCGACGCCGTGACCCGCGCCGGCTTCTCGCCGGTGGTGCTGCAGCCGGTCAATTTCGAAGGCATGTACATGGCGCGCCTGCAGGAAGCCGAGGCGCAGCAGGCCGCCAGCGGCGCCCACGAAATTCCCGTCCAGTAAGGAGAAGGGCATGGCGAAGCGCCTCTTGACGATCCTGCCGGCCGGTTTTGCGCTGCTGCTTGCATCGGCTCCGGCCTTCGCCATCGATTACCGCTCGGTCGAGACGGCGACGGTGCTCTACGATGCACCGTCGGTGAAGGGCAAGCCGCTCTTCGTCATCCGCCGCCATACGCCGGTTGAGCCCGTGGTCAGCCTGGAAGGCTGGGCCAAGGTGCGCGACGCCGACGGCGGGCTGGCCTGGATCGAGAAAAAGCATCTGTCCGAGCAGCGCACCGTGCAGGTCGTGGCCGATCGTGCGCAGGTGCGCCGCGAGGCCAGCGACGAGGCGCCGCTGGCCTTCGAGACCGACAAGGGCGTCGCCCTCGAACTGCTGGAGGCCGGCGTCGGCGGCTGGGCCAAGGTGCGCCATCGCGACGGGCAGAGCGGCTTCGTCCGCGGCAATCAGGTCTGGGGGCTATGAACCTCTGCGTCCTTTCCGCCGGTGCCTGGGGCACCGCGCTGGCCATTGCCTTTGCCAGCCGCCACCGCGTCACACTGTGGGCGCGCGAGGCCGAGGTGGTCGACGCCATGCGCGAGGAGCGCGAAAACCGGCGCTTTCTGCCCGGGCATCGCCTGCCGGACACGCTGATCGTCGAATCCGATTTTTCCGCCGCCGTTGCCGGTGCCGATTTGCTGGTGGTGGCCACGCCGCTGGCCGGGCTGCGGCCGACGCTGCAGCGGCTGGTCGCCGACGGGCTGGTGAAGCCGCTGGTCTGGGTCTGCAAGGGCCTGGAGGCGGGCACCGCCAAGCTGCCGCATGCGATCGCCGGCGAGGAACTCGGCGCTGCCGCCCTGTATGGCGCGCTGTCCGGCCCGAGCTTTGCCGAGGAAGTGGCGCAGGGGTTGCCGACGGCGGTGACGCTGGCGGCGAACAACGCCGACTTTGCCCGCGACACGGCGCTGGCACTGCATACGCCGCGCCTGCGCATCTATGCCAACGACGACCTGCCCGGCGTCGAGGTCGGCGGCGCGGTGAAGAACGTGCTGGCGATCGCCACCGGCATTTCCGACGGGCTGGGCCTCGGCCTCAATGCGCGCGCCGCGCTGATCACCCGCGGCCTCGCCGAGATCGCCCGCCTCGGGCTGGCGCTCGGCGGCAAGCGCGAGACCTTCATGGGCCTGGCCGGCGTCGGCGACCTGATCCTCACCTGTACCGGCGACCTTTCCCGCAACCGCCGCGTCGGCCTGGCGCTGGCGGCGGGCAAGACGCTGCCGCAGATTCTCGATGAACTCGGGCACGTTGCCGAGGGCGTCAGCACCGCCCGCGAAGTGGCGCGGCTCGCGGAACAGCTCGGCATCGAGATGCCGATCACCCAGGCCGTCGATGCCATCCTGCATCACGGCGTGGGCGCGGCCGCAGCCGTCGAGCAATTGCTCGCGCGCGACCCGAAGATCGAGACGGCCTGACCCGGCCGTTCCTCCCCGCTTCAGATGCCGCCGGCGAAGCCCTGCTGGCGCCAGGCTTCATAGACCGTCACCGCCACCGCGTTCGACAGATTGACGCTGCGCCGCTCCGGCAGCATCGGCAGGCGCAGGCGCTGCTCCGGTGCGAACTCGGCCAGCAGTTCGCCCGGCAGGCCGCGGCTTTCCGGGCCGAAGACGAAGACATCGCCCGGCAGAAAAGCCGGCGCATCGAGACGGCGGCTGCCCTTGGTCGTCATCGCGAACAGCCGCCGCCCGGCCAGCGCTGCCTTGCAGGCCGCCCAGTCGGCGTGCCGCTGCACGCGGGCGAACTCGTGGTAGTCGAGTCCGGCGCGTTTCAGCTCGCGGTCCTCCCAGCGGAATCCCAGCGGTTCGACCAGGTGCAGTTCGGCGCCGGTGTTCGCGCACAGGCGGATGACGTTGCCCGTGTTGGGCGGGATTTCAGGCTGGTAGAGAACGACGGAGAACATGGGGGGGCGTGACAAATGGCACGTTGGGCGATGCCGAATACGGGTTAGAATCGGCCGCTTGGGGTAGGTGGCAATAAGCCAGAATAATACTGGAGCTTGGGATGGCGCGTCCGGAGAAAATCCGCCTTGGCGATCTGCTGATTCAGCAGGGCTTGCTCACCGACGAGCAGCTGAAAATGTCTCTCGACGAGCAGAAGCGGAGCGGGCGAAAGCTCGGTCGCATCTTCGTCGATAGCGGCTACGTCACCGAGGAAGGCATTTCCAAGGCGCTGGCCGGCCAGCTGCGCATTCCATTCATCGATCTCAAGCACTTCAGCCCGCGCCCGGAACTGATCAAGCTGCTCCCGGAGGCGCAGGCGCGCCGTTTCCGCGCGCTGGTGCTGGACGAGGTCGATGATCTCACCGGCCGCCTGCGCATCGGCTTCACCGATCCGACCGACCTTGCCGCCTACGACGAGATCGTCCGTATCGTCCGCCGCGACATCGAGCAGGCGGTGGTCACCGAGAGCCAGCTGCTGGCGACGATCGACCGCGTCTACCGGCGCACCGAGGAAATCTCCGGCCTCGCCAAGGAGCTGACCGCCGAGCTTGGCGACGTCCCGGTCGAGTTCGGCGACCTGCTCGGCCTCGCCCCCGGCGCCGAAGACGCGCCGGTGGTCAAGCTGCTGCAGACGGTGTTCGAGGAAGCCTTGCGCACGCGTGCGTCGGACATCCACATCGAACCGCAGGAGCGCGCGCTGCGCATCCGCTTCCGCATCGACGGCGTGCTGCACATCCAGACCGAGGCCGACGCCAAGATCGCCACCGCCGTGGCGCTGCGCCTGAAACTGATGTCCGGCCTCGACATCTCGGAGAAGCGCCTGCCGCAGGACGGCCGCTTCAACATCAAGATCCGCGCCAACTCGGTCGACGTCCGTATTTCGACGATGCCGACGCAGTACGGCGAGTCGGTGGTGATGCGTCTGCTCAACCAGGGCTCCGGCCTGCTCGGCCTCGAACGGATCGGCATGCCGGCGCGGATTCTCGAGCGCATGCGCCACGCCATCCGTCGCCCTTCCGGCATGGTGCTGGTCACCGGCCCCACCGGTTCCGGCAAGACGACCACGCTCTACGCCGCGCTGACCGAACTCAACTCGCCGGAAAAGAAGGTCATCACCGTCGAGGACCCGGTCGAATACCGCCTGCCCGGCATCAACCAGGTGCAGGTGCACGAGAAGATCGATCTGTCCTTCGAGCGCGTGCTGCGCGCCGCGCTGCGCCAGGATCCGGACATCGTGCTGGTCGGCGAAATGCGTGACCAGACGACGGCCGAAATCGGCATGCGCGCCTCGATCACCGGCCACATGGTGCTGTCCACGCTGCACACCAACGATGTCATCTCGACGCCGATCCGCCTGCTCGACATGGGCGTGCCGCGCTACATGGTGGCGCTGTCGCTGCAGATGGTGGTGGCGCAGCGACTGGTGCGCGTGCTCTGCGAGAACTGCGGCGAGCCGCACGTGCCGACGCCGAGCGAACACGAATGGCTGCGCTACGAACTGGCGGACAAGGTCGAGACCTACACCTACCGCCGCGGTCGCGGCTGCGCGCACTGCAACGGTACCGGCTACCAGGGGCGGACCGGCGTCTACGAAATCCTTGAAATGACCAACGAGCTGGTCGAAGCGATCAACCATGACGACACCGGCGTCTTCGTCCAGGCCGCACGCCGGCAGATGGCCGGCGAAACGCTGCGCCGCGATGCGGTGCGCCTCGTCGTGCAGGGGCGGACCACGGTCGACGAGGCGATGCGCATCAGCAACCAGTTCGAGGACTGATAACGCGCCGTGGCCAATTTTTCCTACAAGGCGCGCAACACCGGCGGTCAGTTGATCGAGGGGGTGCTCGAAGCGGCGACTTCGGGCGCGGTGGCCGACATCCTGATCGGACAAGGGGTGGTGCCGGTCGAGATCAAGGAAACGAAATCCGCCGCCAGGGCGGAGCGCCGCGCCTCGCTGAACATCAGCCTGTTCAAGCCGAAAGTCGGCCACGTCGACCTGCTGTTGTTCAGCCGCCAGCTGCATACCCTGCTCAAGGCCGGGGTGCCGATCCTGCGGGCGCTGGCCGGGCTGCAGGAATCGTCGATCAATCCGGCGATGAAGGCCGTGCTGCAGGACGTGCGCGAGAGTCTGGAAGGTGGTCGAGAGCTGTCGGCGTCGCTGGCGCGCCACCCGAAGGTGTTTTCGCCGTTCTATCTCTCGATGGTGCGCGTCGGCGAAGCGACCGGCCTGCTCGAAGAGATCTTCCTGCGCCTGTTCGAGCATCTCGAATTCGAGCGGTTCATGCGCGAGCAGGTGAAGTCGGCGCTGCGCTACCCGATGTTCGTGGTGCTGGCGATGGTGGCGGCGATCGTCGTCATCAACCTGTTCGTGATTCCCGCGTTCGCCAAGGTCTTCGCCGGCTTCGGCGCTGACCTGCCGCTGATGACCAAGATCCTGCTGGCGACCTCGAAGTTCTTCGTCGACTGGTGGCCGTACATGCTCGTTGCTACGGTCGGCGGCGTTTTTGCGTTCCGCACCTGGGTGGGTACGCAGGAAGGGCGCTACCGCTGGGAGGCGATCGCCATCCGCATCCCGATCGCCGGCAAGATCCTGCACAAGGCCGCACTGGCCCGCTTTGCGCGCAGCTTCGCGCTCGGCACGCGCAGCGGCGTGCCGGTCATGCAGGCGCTGGCCAACTCGGCGCAGACGGTCGACAACAGCTACATCGCCAAGCGCATCGACGCCATGCGCGAGAACGTCGAGCGCGGCGAAAGCGTGCTGCGCTCGGCGATTCATACGAAAATTTTTACCCCCGTGGTGCTGCAGATGGTGGCGGTTGGCGAGGAGTCCGGCGCGCTCGACGACATGATGGAAGAGATCGGCCAGATGTATCAGCGCGAGGTCGAGTACGAGCTGAAGACGCTCGGTGCCCAGATCGAGCCGATCCTGATCGTCTGTCTCGGGGCGCTGGTGCTGGTCCTGGCGCTCGGTGTCTTCCTGCCGATGTGGGATCTCGGCAAGGTGGCGTTGAAGCGCTGACGATGGCGGCCGTGCGCGACAGGAAGTTCGAGTTTTTCGTCGTCGCGGCCATCCTCGGCATCCTGCTGTATCTGCTCCTCGATGCGTTGACCGGCGTCCAGCGCGAGATGGAGGAAGCGACGGCGCTTGCCGAAATCAGCGCCCTGCGCGTCGAGCTGCTCGACCGGTTGTCGCACCGCGAGGGCTTCGGCGGGCCGCTGCCGGCGGGCGACAACCCGGTGGTCTGGGCCGGGCGCGAGCCGACCGGCTATGTCGGCGAAGTCGATCGGGCACCGAGCGGCAGCGGCCTCTGGTATTTCAGCCGGGCGGATGGGATGCTGGTATACCGCTTTCATGCCGGAGACGAGTGGCGCTATCGCCTCGCACGTTCCGGGCGCGGGGAAGGAGCGGCGGTTCTCGGTGGGGTCGGACTGGTCCGGGTTGATCCGGACCGGGTTGAGAAATAGTGCGCAGCACAATTGTCGGGGTGGGATATGATTAAAGTATTAGTCGAGGGGGGCGGCAAGCCGGCAATGGGGACGTCACGTTTGCGGAACGGAGCAGCGGGTTTCACGTTGATCGAACTGATCGTCGTGGTCATTATTCTCGGCATCCTGGCCGCGGTGGCGCTGCCGCGCTTCATCAACCTGCAGCGCGATGCGCGCATCGCCAAGCTGCAGGCGGCGCGCGGCAGCGTGTCGGCGGCGTCGGCCCTGGTGCATGCGGCAACACTGTCGCGTGGCGGGGTCGCCGATCCGACGGCGTGCGTCGGCGGCAGCATCACGGCGAACAACAGCACGGGCGCCACCGGCACGGTGTGCACCGAGAGCGGGGTGGTCTATCTTGTCTTCGGCTACCCGCAGGTGTCGCCGTTCTCCGGCAACCCGGGCATTCTCTCGGCGGCCGGCCTGACCGGGATCTTCAACCCGACGCAGGCACAGCTGGAGGCCGAGGGCTATACGTACTCGATCAACGGCGGCATCGCCACCTTCGGCGTCGTCGGCGCGCCGGACGCGGCGAACTGCTACTTTACCTATACGCAGCCGACGGTTGCCAATGCCGCGGCGACGATCAGCGGCCTGACGATTTCCGGATGCTGATTTTTTTATTTTGATTCATTAAAGGAGGGTGTCGTGCAAGCTAAACAACAAGGTTTCACGTTGATCGAACTGATCGTCGTGATCGTGATTCTGGGGATCCTGGCGGCGACGGCGTTGCCGAAGTTCGTTGATTTGGGAACGGATGCGCGCAAAGGCGTTCTGAATGGCGTCGAAGGATCGATGCGCTCGGCAAACAGCATGCTCTACGGCAAGGCCGCTGCGGCTGGCCAGCTTGGTGCAGGTCCAACGGGTATTTCGGTGGTCGGTACGACGGTGAACGTGGTTTATGGCTACGCACAAAACACGACTGAACTCGCGAAGGTGATGGATCTCAGCCCCTCAATTACCGCCGCATCGGCGACGACGATGCAGGTCTCTGGCGGTTCCAATGCCGCCAACTGCATCGTGACTTATACGGCCGCAACTGGTGCGAATACACCGCCGATTTATGCTCAAACTTATAGCGGCTGTTAAGGACGAGGCTGCTGCTCAAACCTAGGTCGTGGCGCTGATGCGGGGTTTCCCCTCCCAACGATGGCGCCTAGGAAAGCAAAAGCCCGGGCGTCAGCCTGGGCTTTTTGCTGGCAGCGCGCCGGCTTTGTCCTGCGGTTTCACGCTCACCGAACTTGTCGTCGTCATCGTCATCGCCGGCATCCTTGCGGCGGTGGTGCTGCCGCGCTGGAGCGGGGACACCGGCTTCGAGGCGCGCGGCTTCCGCGACGAGACCGTCGCCGCGTTGCGCTACGCGCAGAAGTCGGCGATTGCCTCCCGGCGCCTGGTCTGCGTTTCCTTCACCGCCGCCACAGTGCAGGCGCGCATCGCGGCGGCGGCGGGAGCGGCGAACTGTGCGGTCGGCGCTCCCCTCGTCGGGCCGAGCGGCGCGGCCTTGTCGGTGGTCGCCGGCGGCGGCACGCAGTTTGCGGCGTTCCCGGCTGGTGGGCTCAACTTCAATGCGCGCGGCCAGCCGAGCGCGGCGGCGGCGATCTCCGTCCAGGGGCTGCCGGCAGCGCTGGCGATCACCGTCGAAGCCGAGACGGGCCATGTTCGCTAGGCGCGCTTCCTCTGCCGGCGGCCAGCGCGGGGTCACGCTCGTCGAGCTGATCGTCTTCATCGTCGTCATCGGCGTCGGCGTCGCCGGCCTGCTCACGGTCACCAGCCCGATCGTCCGCGACAGCGCCGATCCGATGCTGCGCAAGCAGATGGTTGCGGTCGCCGAATCGCTGCTCAACGAAGTCATGCAACAGCCGTTCACCTACTGCGATCCCGACGACGCCAACTACTTTTCAGCAACGAGCACCGCCGGCTGCGCCGGCGTCTCGCAGGACAAGGATGGCGCGGCGGCGCTGACGACGCCGACGCCGGACGCGCCGACGCCGGAAACGCGCTACGGCGCTGCCGGCACGCAGTTCGACAACGTCGCCGACTACGGCGGCTTCTCACGGACGCCGATCGACGACGTCGCCGGCGGCAACCCGATGCCCGGCTATACGGCCAGCGTTGCCGTGGCGCGGGCGGGGGCGGATTTTGGATTGTCCGCGAGCGCCGTGCTGCGAGTGACGGTGACGGTGCAGCGCCCCGGCGTCGATAATTTCAGTCTTGACGGCTACCGCTTCCGCTATGCGCCGCGAAACTGATCCGAGGCAGCGCCAGCGTGGCTTCACGCTGGTCGAGATGATCGTCGCCATCGTCGTGATGGGTGTGCTGGCCGGCGTCATCAGCATGTTCGTGCGCAACCAGGTGACCGCCTACAGCGACGTCGCGCAGCGCGCTGACCTCGCCGACCAGGCCGATACCGCGGTTCGCCGGATCATGCGCGACCTGCAGTCGGCGGTGCCGAACACGGTGCGCGTTTCCGGCAATTTCCTCGAATTCGTGCCGATCCGCGACGCCGGCCGCTACCGCGCGCAGGATGGCGTGCCGGCCGACGACGAACTGGATTTCACGAATGCCGCTGACAACTCGTTCGAGGTCTTCGGCCCCGGCGTCACCGTGCTGGCCGGCGACCAACTCGTCATCTCCAACCTCGGCATTCCCGGCGCCGACTACTACGCCGGCGACACGCGCCGCCCGCTGACGAGTACCGGCGCCGGGTTGAATGCGCTGACCTTCGCTATCGGCGCCGGCCAGTTCCCGTTCGCCTCGCCGCAGAACCGCTTCCAGGTGGCGATGCCGCCGGTGACTTACGCTTTCGATGCCGCGACGCGCACGCTGTGGCGCTATACCGGCTACGCGATCCAGGCGGCGCAGGTGACCACCATCGCCGGGCTGGACGCGCTGCCTGGCGTCACCCGGGCGGCGCTGGCGACCGACGTCAATGTCGTAACCAGCGTTTTCTCCTTTGGCGCGGCGGCGCTGCAGCGCAACGCGATCGTCTCGGTGCGCTTGACGCTGGCCCGCAACGGCGAGAGCGTGACGCTCTTCCAGCAAGTCAATATCTTCAATTCGCCATGAGCCGCCGACAAACTTTTTCCCACCGCCTCCGCGGGCAGCGCGGCGTCTCGATCATCGCGGCGATCTTCCTCGTGCTGCTGTTTGCCGCGCTTGCCGCGTTCATGGTCAGCCTGACCTCGACCGCGAACATCACCTCGGCGCAGGATGTGCAGGGAATCCGCGCCTATCAGGCGGCGCAGGCCGGGGTCGAATGGGGGCTGTTCCAGCTCGATCCGAACGACAATGCGACGGCGCTGCCGGCCTGCTTCGGTGCGGCGGTGCTGAACCAGATTCCGGGATTTTCGGTGGCCGTCACTTGCGGCGCCTTCGGCCCCTTTACCGAGGGGACGCGGACATTGCGCGTCTACCAGATCACCGCCACGGCGAGGGTTCCCGGCGTGGCGGCACCGCCGGCGGCAGTGGAGCGGCAGGCCGAAGCGCGCATCGCCAAGTGCCAGGAAGGCATTGGCACACGCATCTTCAACTGTTGAGAGGTGGCGCGAAAGATGAATACGCTCGCAGAAATCGCACTGCAGTCCCGCCGGGCGGGCTGCCGATTGCTTGCCGCGCTGGCGCTGGCGCTGTGCGCGAACCTCGCCAGCGCTGCGGTTTATGGCTACGCACCGACCACCTATAGCTGGGTTGACAACGCCGCGCATACCGACGTCGTATGGGCGCACGCCGCCGGCTGCAGCGGTGGCTGGAACTACGCCGGCGTGGATGACGATATCAGCACCCAGATTGCGCTGCCGTTTACCTTTGCTTTTGGCTCCACGGCATTCAATTACGTGCAGGTGATGTCCAACGGCCGCCTGCAATTCATCGCCTCGGCAACAGACAAGAGCTACTGCGGCTACGGCACGCAGACGGTCGGTCCGCCGCCGACCTACCCCTACCCGTATCCCAGCACCAACCTGAACAACACGATGCGCCTCTATGGCGCCGACCTTTGCCCGAGCGGCGGCGGCAGCGGCTGCACCGGTCGCGTCACTTACCAGACGCTCGGCACAGCGCCATACCGGACCTTCGTCGTCACTTGGTCGAACGTCTCCGAATGGAACAGCGGCCCCAGCCTGTTCAACATGCAGGTGGTGCTGCACGAGACGAGTGGTGATTTCGTCTATCAGTACAAGAACGTCGCCAACTACAGCCAGGGCGCGGGGCAGATCGGTTGGCAGATCGGCACGACGAGCTACGACCTGGTCGATGCGACGACGATCAGTTCGCTCGCCTATACCGCGATCCGCTTCTTCAAGCCGACGGCGCCGATCGCCGAATACCGCTTCGACGAATGCTCGTCGATCACGGGCAACAATTCGGTCCTCGATTCGAGCGGCAACGGCCTGCATGGCAAAGCGATAGGTAGCGGTGTCACACCGGGGATTCCCGGCAAGATTTGTTCGGCTTTCGACTTCAACGGCAGCAACGGCCATATTCGCGTGGACCATGCCACGGCGCTGGATCTGCCGCATGTGTCCGTCGCCGCATGGGTCAAGCACACCGCGGCGGCGTTCAAGAACTGGGAGGCGATCCTCGCCAAGGGCGACACCACTTACCGCCTGCACCTCAACGGCGGCTGCAACATTTCGCCGAGCGCCAGCGGCTATACGACCCGGTATGCCTTCACCTTCGGATTCAACGGCGGCTGCGACAACGCCGATCTCAATTCCGGAATCGTGCCTGTGGCCGGACAGTGGTACCACGTCGTCGGCACCTACGACGGCACGACGATCAAGATCTTCGTAAACGGTTCGCTCGCCAATTCGGCGATGCTGTCGACGAAGATAGACACCAACACCTATCCGCTCGCGATTGGCAACAACTCGCAGTGGACCGACCGCCATTGGTCGGGCACCATCGACGAGGTGAAAATCTTCGACCGTGCGCTGCCCGACAGCGAGGTCTATGCGATGTACGCGAACGAGAGCGCCGGTCTGCAGCGCGACGGCACGATCCGCGCCTGCGCGGTCTGCAATGCCTCGCTCGGCCGGTTCAACGCCTACGAATCAAGCCTGCCGGCAACGACGGTAAGCGGGCCGATCAAGACCAAAATTTCCGGCAAGCCCTTCTCTGCAAGCACTGGCTCGGTTGCGATCGTTGCGCTCAACAATCCCAGAACTGCGGTCGACACCGGCTCCAACCGGCCGGTGCGCGTCGAGTTCCGGGATGCCGCCGGCGAGAGCGGCGGCGCCGACGCGAACGGCTGCTACAACAATTCGAATTCGGCCTTCTATACGCAGGACGTCACCCTCGCGAGCGGCCGCTTCGTGATCAACCCGACCGTCGCGCAAGCCTATTCACGCGTGCGCATCCGCATCGTCGATGTCGGCTCTGGCGGGCAAGCCGGTAACGTCGGCTGCGCCAGCGACCTCTTCGCGATCCGCCCCTCGTTGTTCGACGCGACCGGCGCTGCCGCCCGCGACAACGATTGGCAGTCCGCTGGCAGCATGCGCACGCTGACCAGCGCGACTACCGCCGCTGCCGCCAATGCCTCGCTCTCTGCCGGCAGCGACAATGTGCATGCCGCCGGCCGTCCATTCTCGATCAGCGGGCTGGTCGCAAAAAACGGCGCCGCACCGCCGGCGACGACGACCACCTACAGCGGCCAGCCGACGCTGATCGCCGGCAGCCTGATCCTTCCTGATGCAGGGGGGTGCGCGAGTTGCGCCCCCGGCGTGTTCGCGGTTGGTTCGTGGACCAGCGCCAGCGGAGCACTATCGACGAGCACCGCGACCTACAGCGAGGTTGGCAGCTTCACCTGGGAAGCCGAAGACCGCAGCTTTGCCGCGGTCGACGCCGCCGACTCTAGCAAGATCGAGCGCTACTTCCGCTCCAACCAACTGATCAGTAGCGGCCGATTCGTTCCGGACCGTTACGCGCTGACGTTCAATTCGCCGAAGCTGCAGACTTTCGGCGTCGCCGATGCTGCCTGCAGCGCTGCGGCGGCAGCGCCCAAGCGCAGTTTTACCTACCTCGGCCAGCCCTTCGGCTATGCCACCGCGCCGGTCGTTGGCGTTGCCGCGCAGAACGCCAATGGTGCGACGACCGTGAATTACCAGGGCACCGCTGGCAGCGGCGGCCTGTGGCGGTTGCGGACGCCGCTTGCGAGCAGCGCGACGGCGTGTACGGCACCGACCGCGAGTTGCGCGCTGACCCGCCAGGATGGCAGCGCGAAGACCCGGCTGCTTGCAACGTGGGTGCTGTCGTTGGCGACGCCGGGCTGGGACGGCAGCTTGGCAACGGTGGCCAACGTCGTTCTGGTCAGCAACAACAACGGGACCGGAACGCTGAGCTTCGGCGCCGACAAGCTTGCGCTTTACCGCGACCCGGCAACACCACTGGCGCCCTACACGGCGGCGGTAACGCTGGCGCTGCAGTTTGACGACCTCAGCGAGGCCGGTCGCAGTGGCAACCCGGCGACGATCGCCGGCGCTGTCGCCGCAACCGCGCTGCCCTTCGATTCCGGCGCCGAGTTCCGCTATGGCCTCCTGCGCCTGCAGGGGGCCTACGGTTCCGAGCTGCTCGATCTCGCGATCCCGGTGCAGACGCACTATTGGAACGGCAGCAGCTTTGTCCAGAATGGCGCCGACCACTGCACGACGCTTGCCGCGAGTAACATTGCGCTGACCAACCATCAGGGCGGCCTCAACTCCGGAAATATGGGGGTTGCACACGTCGCGGTCGGTGCGATCACCGGTGGCGCTGGCACGATCACGCTCGCCAAACCCAACCCGGTTGGCGCCGGCAGCGTGGACCTCGTCGCCAACCTCGGCAGTAGCGGGGCGCCCGCGAACTGCCCGAACCATACGACGGCCGGCTCGACGCCGGCGGCGAAGCGTTACCTGAGCGGCAAGTGGTGCGGCAGCAACTACGATCGCGATCCGACCGCACGTGCGACCTTCGGTCCGACACGCACACCACTGATTTACCGCCGCGAGAACTATTGAGTCTTGTTGGTTGGGTTGTGTAATGGTCTTGTGGTTTGCGAAAAACCATTGTTATTTAGTGCCTTAAGCGCTATCCTTAAACAGAATTATTAGCAAAGGGGTCGGGGTGTTCGGGAGAGTCTCCGGGAGACGGGAAAGCGGCTGGGTGGCGATCGTGCCCCGTAGCGCACGCATCGACCTCGCGCAGGTAACGCGGCACGGCGAAGCGAAACCTGCGTTACGCCTGATGGAGTCCTTCCGGGCCGGAACCGACCTCGGCAATTCGCTCAAGTCGCTTGCCGCCGCGCGCAAGCTCAAGAATTGCCGCATTACCACGCTGCTTGAAAGCGGCCGTTACCACCTTGCGCAGTTCGAGGCGCCGTCGGTGCCGCGCGAGGAGCGGACCGAAGCGCTGCGCTGGCGCTTCAAGGATGCCGTCGATTTTCCTGTCGACAGCGCGAGCGTCGGCGTCATCGACATTCCGCTCGAAGGCGGCGCCGCGCGGCAGGCGATGGTCTATGCGGTGGCGGCCAGCTTGGCCGCGGTACAGCCGGTGATGGCCGCCTTCGACGCCGGCGGGCTGGTGTTGGAAGCGATCGACATTCCCGAACTGGCGCAGCGCAACGTCGCCGCGTTGTTCGAACAGGAAAATCGCGGCCTTGCCTTTCTCGCGTTCGACGAGGGGGGGGGCCTGCTGACCATTACCTACAAGCAAGAACTCTACGCCGCGCGCCGCATCGAGGTTTCTGCGAGCCAGCTCGCCGAGGCTGCCGCCGAGCGGCAGGAAGCGCTGCTTGATCGAGTCATGCTCGAAGTACAGCGTACGCTTGACAATTTCGACCGCCAGTACAGCTTCATTTCGGTCGCCGCGCTGATGGTTGCGGCTTCGCCGGCCGTGCCGGAGCTCGCCCCCTGCCTGTCTGGCAACCTCTATGTGCCGGTTCATCCGGCCGACCTCGGCGAGGTGCTCGACCTCTCCGCGGTGCCTGAGTTGCGGAGCAACCCCGAACTGCAGGCGCGCTACCTGTCGGCGATCGGTGCCGCACTGCGCTCCGAGGCGGCGACGTGAGCCAGGAAATCAACCTCGTCAACGAAGCGCTGCGGCCGAAGCGGGATGTGCTGCGATTGCGCTACGTGGCTGCCACTGCCGGCGTTGCGCTGGCGCTGATACTCGGCCTCCACCTCTATGCCCGCATCGAACTCGCCGGCGGCAGGAAGGCGCAGAGTGCTGCCGAGGCGCGTCTCAGCGGTTTGCAGCAGGAGCTGAAAGCGCTACAGGAAGCGCTTGCCGCACGTCGCCAGGATCCGGCGCTGGCGAAGGAGATCGAGCGTATGCGCGCAGTGGTCGAGCAGCGGCAGGAAGTCCTCAAACTGGCGTCCGGACTCGCCGGTGACGGCGGCGACGCCGCCGAGATCATGCGCGGCTTCGCGCGGCAGCGTCTCGAAGGCGTCTGGCTGACCGGTTTCAGCATCGGCAGTGCCGGCATCGACATCCGTGGTCGCCTGCTCGACCCAGCGCTGCTGCCGGTCTACATCCGCCGCTTGAACGGCGAGCCGGCGTTCCGTGGCCGCCAGTTCGCGGCGCTCGACATGCAGGGCGTCGTGCCGCAGGCGCCAGCCGCCGGCGGCGCGGCGCCGTCACGCGTTCCGGCAACGCCGCCACCCGGCGCCGCCGCTCCCGCCCGCTATACCGAATTTGCGCTAAAAGCTTCGCTGGCGGCGCCGGGCAAGGAGGCGCGCGAATGAGCAAACTGCAGGAGGGTTGGCGCCGCCTCGCCGAGCCCTTCAATGCTCGCCCCGGACGAGAGCGGGCGATGATCGCCGCGGCGATCATCGGCGGCGTGCTGCTCGTCGGCAATTCGCTGCTGGTCGATCCGTTGCTGCAGCAGGCCCGCCAGGCGCTGCGCCAGGGGGCGCAGCAGGCGGCCGAAGCCGATGGCCTCGTCGCGCAGGCGGGGGCGCTCCGGGCGCAGCTCGCCAATGACCCCGACGCGCCGCTGAAGGGGGCGCTGGCCGGTCTGCAGGACGATTTGCGTGCGGTTGAAGGAAGGCTGAAAGCGCTGGAAGCGCGCTTCGTCCCGCCGGAGCAGATGACCGATGTGCTCGAAAACCTGCTCGCCAGTCATGCCCGCCTGCGCCTGGTCAGCCTGCGCTCGCTGCCACCGGTGAATCTGGCGAATGCCGGAAAGAAGGACGATGCCGCCGCAGCACTGCCCGAAGCACTCGGACTCTACAAGCATGGCGTCGAAATGCGCGTCGAGGGGAACTATGCCGATCTCTACGCTTGGCTGGCGCAGTTGGAATCGGCGCAGCGCAAGCTGCTTTGGGGCGACATTCGCTTCACTGTCGTCGAGTACCCGCGCTCGCAACTGACGCTGACGATTTATACGCTTAGTACCGACAGAAGCTGGCTGGCAATATGAAGCTCCGCGCGCTCTTGCTGATACTGCTGACCCCGTTTGGCTGGGCGGCCGATCCTTCGCCGCTGCCGGACGACCCGACGCGCCCGCCGGCCGGTATTGCCGATGCCGACGGCGCTTCGGCGGCGGCGAGCAACGGCCTGATGGCGGTGATGCTGCCGCGCAAGGGCAAGCCTGCGGCGGTGATCGACGGCCAGTTGGTGCCGCTCGGCGGCACCGTGCGCGGCGCCCGTCTGGTCAAGATCACCGAGAACTTTGTTGTGCTCGAAGGAGAACAGGGTCGCGAGCAGCTTTACCTGACGCCGGACATCGAGAAAAAAGCCATCATGAGAAAAACCGCGCCCCGGCGCCAGAAGGAATGAAGATGAAGACGCCGTTTCTATTGCTGCTGATCCTCGCGCTGGCGGGGTGCACGACGCCGCCGCGCCAGCCTGGCGCGACCTTCGATCGCGTCAGCCAGGAGATGAAGGACGCCGCCGCTTCCGGTCGGCCGGCGGCGAGCGACGCCGTCAGCCAGGCGATGCTGCCGCCGCTCGACCTTGGCGGCGCACCGCCGGCCGGGATCGAGCACCGCTTCGACCTCGCCGTGAGCGGTGCGCCGGCTGCCCAGGTGTTCATGGCTATCGTCTCCGGAACGCGCTTTTCGATGCTGGTACCGCCGGAAGTCACGGGTGCCATTTCGCTGAACCTGAAGAATGTCACGGTGCGTGAGGCGCTGGAGACGATCCGCGATCTTTACGGTTACGACTTCACGGTCAAAGGGACGCGCATCTTCATTCAGCCGAATACGATCCAGACGCGGCTCTTTCAGATCAACTACCTGTCCAGCCGGCGGCAGGGGGTGACCGACACGCGGATAACGTCCAGTTCGCCGAGCGTTATCAATCCCGGCGGAAGCTCTACCGGCGGCGGCGCGGCGCAGCCCGCGCAGCCGACGACCCAGGCGACCGGCGCCGGCCAACTGGCGACCTCGTCGTCCGATAGCTCACGCGTGCAGACGCGCAGCGATGCCGACTTCTGGCGCGAACTGGGGGCGGCGCTGAACACCATCGTCGGCACTAGCGAAGGGCGCAGCGTGATCCTTAACCCGCATTCGGGCGTGGTGCTGGTGAAGGCGATGCCGGCTGACATGCGGGCCGTCGACGACTACCTGAAAGCGACGCAACTGGTCGTCGAGCGCCAAGTGATGCTGGAAGCGAAGATCGTCGAGGTGCAGTTGTCCGAGTCCTATCAGACCGGCATCAACTGGTCGCATTTCGGCGGTTCGAACCATCGCTTTTCCTATGGCACGATCGCGCCGGGCACTACCTTGAATACCACTGGCGCGATCGTCGGCAACGCCGGCGGCGTCAGTGGCGGCACGACCACGACGGTGACGCCGGGCACGGCCGGCTCCCTTGCCGCGAATGCGATCGGCAAAGGCTTTTTCGGTCTCGCGCTGCAGACTGCGAATTTCGCCTCGCTGCTGTCCTTCCTCGAAACCCAGGGCGACACGCAGGTGCTCTCCAGTCCGCGAGTGGCGACGATCAATAACCAGAAGGCGGTACTCAAGGTCGGTACCGATGACTACTACGTGACCAACATCAGCACGACAACGACGAGCAGCGGTAGCGGGAACGTGACGACGCCGACGATCACGCTGCAGCCGTTCTTTTCCGGCGTCGCGCTCGATGTGACCCCGCAGATTGACGACGAGGGTAACGTACAGTTGCACGTGCATCCCTCGGTGACCGTGGTGCAGGAGAAGACAAAAACGATCAATCTTGGCGAACTGGGTAACTTCTCCCTGCCGCTCGCTTCGTCGTCGATCAACGAGACCGACGCCATCGTCCGTGTCCAGGACGGCTACATCGTCGCCATCGGCGGCCTGATGAGCCAGGAACAGACACGCGACAACAACGGCCTGCCCGGCCTGTCTTCCGCATCAGGTATCGGCACGCTGTTCGGCCAGCGCGGCAGCTCGCTGCGCAAGCGCGAACTGGTGGTGCTGATCAAGCCGACGATCATCCAGAACGAGCAGAGCTGGAAGCAGGACCTGCTCGACACGGCCGGCCGCATCGAACAGCTCGATCCACGCAAGCGTCAGCCGCGTGCCGAATAAGGAAGGGCGCCGCCGGTGTACCTGCAGCATTTCGGGCTGACCGAATTCCCGTTCGGCATCACGCCGGACACCAGCTTCGCCTTCTCCGCGCACTCCCATCAGGAGGCGCTGAATACGCTGCTGGTGGCGCTGCAGTGCGGCGAGGGCTTCGTCAAGGTCACCGGCGAGGTCGGCACCGGCAAGACGCTGCTCTGCCGCCGGCTGTTGCAGAGCCTGGGCGAGAAGACGGTGACGGCCTACCTGCCCAATCCGAATCTTGAGCCGCAGACATTGCTGTTGGCGCTGGCCGAGGAATTGCGTCTCGACGAGGTCGTAGGGCTCGACCAGTTCCACCTGCTGAAGAAGATCAACCTCGGGCTGCTCGACTATGCCCGCGACAACCGGCGCGTCGTGCTCTGTATCGACGAGGCGCAGGCGATGCCGCTGCCGACGCTGGAGGCCCTGCGCCTGGTGTCCAACCTGGAAACCGAGAAGCGCAAGCTGCTGCAGATCGTGCTCTTCGGCCAGCCCGAGCTCGACGAGAAGCTGGGCGATTCCTCGGTTCGCCAGCTCCTGCAGCGGATCAGTTTCCATCATCGCCTGCTTGGGCTCGGCCGCGACGAGATCGCCCTCTATCTGCAGCACCGGCTACGCGTCGCCGGCTATCGCGGCGAGCCGATGTTCACCAACGGCGCCGTGCGCGCGCTGCGCCGTGCGTCGCACGGGACGCCGCGGCTGGTGAACATCCTGGCGCACAAGTCGCTGCTCTCCGCGTTCGGCGAGGGGCGCCAGGTGGTCAAGCACCGTCACGTCCGCGGCGCGGCGAAGGATACCGAGGGCGCGCGTTCGCCCGGCTGGTGGTAGGAGAGGGAATGAGCCTGATCAACCAGATGCTCAAGGATCTCGATGCCCGGCACGAGTCCGAGATCCGCAACAAGCTGCATCGGGAGGTGCGTCCGTTGCCGGCCGCTGCCGGAAACAGCCGCCGCGGCCCGATCCTGGGCGGAGGGCTGTTGCTCGTTGCCGCACTGGGGGGCTGGTTTGCCTACGATCGCTTCGCTGCCGGCGACGCGCCCGTGCCGGCCTCGCCGGCGGCGCTGCCGCCCGTCGCCGCTGTTGCGCCGGTGGCAGTGCCGCCGCCGGAAAGCGCCGCTGCTGCGCTTCCTTCGTCGACGCCGGCGTCTGCACTGGCGGAGGCCGTGCCGGCTCCCGTGGTTGCCGATGCAAACAGCGGCCTCAAGCTGTCGGCCGCGCTCGACAATCCCCCCGCCGAGCCGCCGCCGCGGCGAGCGGCGTCGCGCATCGTGCCGCCGGTCGACAAGCCCGCCGAGCCGGCGCGCAGCCGTGAACCGGCTGCCAAACCGGCGCCGTCAGCCGACCCGGTGATAGAAAAGACCCCCGCCGTCAAAAGCGCCAATGATCGCGCCGAGGCCGATTACCGGCGCGCACTCGGCCTGGTCGGCAGCGCGCGGACGGCCGAGGCGGTCGATCTGCTGCTTGATGCGCTGCGCCAGAACGGCGGCCATGTTGCGGCCCGTCAGCTGCTCGCCCGTCTGCTCATCGAGCAGCGCCGTCACGACGAGGCAATGGCGATTCTGGCCGAAGGGCTGGCCGCACAACCGGGGCAGATCCAGTGGGCGACGATGCTGGCGCGGCTGCTGGTCGATCGCGGCGATCTCGGCGCCGCGGCGCGCACCTTGCAGGGGTCGCAATCGTTCGCCACGGGCAATGCCGACTATCAGGGTTTTGCCGGTTTCATCGCGCATCGCCTTGGGCGGCAAAAGGAGGCGGCCGAGTATTACCAGGCCGCGGTGCGCATTGCGCCGGGCGAAGGGCGCTGGTGGCTCGGCCTCGGCCTGGCGATGGAGGCCGACCAGCGGGTGGCGGATGCGCGCGAAGCCTTCCTGCGGGCGCGGGCCAGCGGGACGCTCAACGCCGACCTCGTCGCGATCGTTGATCAGAAGCTGCGCTGACGCAGCAACTCCACGAGCGGCGCCAGCGTCGGCGCCTCGGCCATCGCCGCTTCGATCTCCGCCCTTGCCTGCGGAATCCGGTCCGGATAACTGAGCATCGCGCGGCGCAGTTGCACACGGGCCTCCGATTCCTCGCCGGCGAGCTGCAGCAATGCCGCGTAGCGGAACACGGCGTCGCGGATCGGCGAGAAATGCACCGCCTCGCGCATCAGCGCCAGCCGCCCGTCGACATCGTCGGCTTCGATCGGCATCAGCACCGAGAACTGCAGCGCGGCGTAGTGTCGCCACAACGAGCGCGAATAACTCTCCAGCAGCCATGCCTGACGGGTGGCGATCGGTAGCGGGGTGCCGTCGGCTTGCCGCCCCCGCGCCGCTTCTTCGAGGCGCAGGTAGTCGCCGCGCAGACCGATCAGCGTGACCAGCCCGAGCGCGATGCCGGCGAGCAGCAGCCAGCGGTGGCGGCGGGCGGCGACCAGGCGCCAGCGTTCGCGCTCGCCGATCGCCAGCATCAGGCAGGCGATGGCGAGGAAGTGGGCGTACCACAGCGGGTATTCGAGCCCGGAGTGGATGCCGAGCACCAGCAGCACGCCTAGCGCGAGAAAGCCGGCTTCGTCGTAACGCCGCCGCAGTCCGGCCAGCCAGGCGCCGGCGGCGAGGAGCAGGCCGCCCAGCCCGGCGCTTCCGAACTCGGCGGCGATCTCGAAGAGGATGTTGTGCGAATGCTCGGGAATGCCCCTGCCGTCGAGCGGGAAGCGTTCGATGCGCTGGAAGAACTCGCGCGAATAGCTGTCGAAGCCGGCACCGAGCAGCGGATGGTCGCTGAAAATGTCGGCGGCGGCGCGCCACAGCGTCAGCCGCACCGCGTCGTAGGAGCCGCTGGCGACGATCCGCTGCGCGCTCGATACCGACGTGCCGCCGAGGTTGGCGACGCCGATCAGCCACTGCAGGCAGAGCAGGCCGGGCAGGAGCAGCAGCGCCCCGCGCAGCAGGCGGCGACGCGTCTCGCCCTCAGTGCGGCGAGCCCGCAGCAACAGCCAGACGGTGAGTGCCAGCGCATAGAGATAGACGCTGCGCGAACCGGATAGCAGTGAGAAGGCGAGCAGCGGTAGCAGCGCCGCGGCCAGCGCCGGCCACGGCAGCCGGCCGCGCACCTGCAGATAGCTTGCGGCGGCGATGCCGAGCCACAGGTAGTCGGCGAAGTTGTTGGGCTGGGCGAGGTTGCCGACGACCCGGCCGCCGCTCGGAAAGACGTAGGGCAGGCCGAGTTGCGGCGCCCACAGCTGCATCGCCCCCGTTCCCGCCGCCAGCAGCGATCCGGCAAGTAGGCTCCAGGCGATGCCGTCGGCGATGGCCGTGCGGCCGAGCCGCTGCTCCAGGCGGCAGGCGAGCAGCATGAGCAGCATCGCCCAGGCCAGGTACAGCGAGAACAGCACGGCATTTTCGTAGAGCACGCTGCCGGCGACGGCGAACTGGAGCCAGACGAGCACGATGAAGGCGGCGGGCAGCAGCACCGTGCGCGGAATCTCCCAGGCGTCGCCGTCGTCCCCCGGCAGCAGCGGCAGCAGCGGCAGCAGGGCGCACAGGCCGAGGATGGCGGCCAGCCATTCCTGGCGGAAGGTGGCGATCGGCAGGTGGTGCTGGGCGCCGAGGAAGGGCAGCGTCAGCAGCAGCGCCAGCGCAGTCAGCGCCAGTCGGTTGGAGAGCAGGGTCATCGCGGGGTGGCCGCCGGAAAAGCAGCCATTCTGCCTGAATCGCGCCGGCAAGCGCCGCGGCGGGCAGGGTTTCAGTCGAGCAGCGTGCGTGCGAGCACGACCACGGTGACGCGGCCGGCGCCGTGCAGCTTCAGCGTGCGGGCGCATTCGTCGGCGCTGGCGCCGGTGGTGGCCACGTCGTCGACCAGCAGCAGGTGGCGGCCGCCGTAGTCGGTGTTGCAGGCAAAGGCGTGGCGCAGGTTGCGGCGGCGCTCGCGCAGGCTCAGGCCTTCCTGCGGCGTCGTGGGGCGCAGGCGGGCACAGCTGTGGACGTCCAGCCGGATGCCGCGCTGCGCTGCCAGCGGGCGCGCGATTTCCAGCGCCTGGTTGAAGCCGCGCTCGGCCAGCCGGTCCGGATGCAGCGGCATCGGCACGACCAGGTCCGCCTGCAGGTCGCGGCAGCCGGCTGCCAGCGCTTCGCCGAAATGGTCGGCGATCGCCAGCTGGTGGCCGTACTTCAGGCGCTGGATCATCCGGTCGACCGGAAAGCGATAGGGGAACAGCGCCCGCATTGCGTCGAACTGCGGCGGGTGGCGCTGGCAGCGACCGCAGACCTGATTGCCGGGCGCCGGTTGGGCGCAGCGCGGGCACTGCTGCTCCGGCATCTGCGGCAATTCCGCCGCGCACTCGGCGCACAGCAGCTTGCTGCCCGAGGGGGCGCTGCAGAGCAGGCAGTCCTGCGGCAGGAGGGTGTCGACGAGACGCCGCCGGAAGGCGGCGGCCTTTTCGGCTAGAATTGACATTTGGACCGGCTTCGGCAATTATTCATAATTACGGGCCATACGCATCGGTACGGAAACATCCCTTTCTTACCGTCGCGGCCAGTTTTCCTTCAGGTGATCCCATGAATGCTATTCCCCAGACGCAGCCGGCGCTGTCCGCTGTTCCCTCCGATTCCGCAGGCTCCGCCACGAAGTGGACCGTCGCCGAGGTCGAGGCGCTCTACAACCTGCCGTTGATGGACCTCGTCTGGCGCGCGCAGCAGGTGCATCGCCAGCATTTCAACGCCAACGAGATTCAACGCTCGACGCTGCTTTCGGTCAAGACCGGTGGCTGTTCCGAGGATTGCGGCTACTGCTCGCAGTCGGCGCGCAACAAGGCCGAGCTGGAGCGCGAGAAGCTGATGCCGGTCGAGGAAGTCGTCGCCGCGGCGAAGAAGGCCAAGGAAAAGGGCGCCTCGCGCTTCTGCATGGGCGCCGCCTGGCGCGGCCCGAAGGACAAGGATCTCGGCCCGGTGCTGGACATGGTCAAGGCGGTCAAGGCGCTCGGCCTGCAGACCTGCGTCACGCTCGGCATGCTGAAGGAAGGCCAGGCCGAGCAGCTGGCCGAGGCCGGCCTCGACTACTACAACCACAACCTCGACACCGCCGCCGAGTTCTACGGCCAGGTGATCACCACGCACACGCAGCAGGACCGCATCGACACCATCGGCGAAGTGCGCAAGGCCGGCATCAACGTCTGTTCCGGCGGCATCGTCGGCATGGGCGAGTCGCGCAAGAACCGCGCCGCGCTGATCGCCCAGCTCGCCAACCTGAACCCGGCGCCGGAGTCGGTGCCGATCAACAACCTGGTCGCCATTCCCGGGACGCCGATGGCCAATGCCAAGGGCATCGACAACTTCGAGTTCGTGCGCACCGTCGCCGCCGCGCGCATCACCATGCCGACCTCGTTCGTCCGCCTCTCCGCCGGCCGCGAGGAAATGAGCGAAGAGATGCAGGCGCTGTGCTTCCTCGCCGGCGCCAACTCGATGTTCTACGGCGACAAGCTGCTGACCACCGGCAACCCGGACGTCGAGCGTGACGAGGTGCTGTTCGAGAAGCTCGGGCTTCAACCGATCTAACGGGCATGCCGTTGCGCTGCACTCCGGGCACGCCTCGCGTCACGAGGCACGGTTCGCGAAGCTCGGCCTCCAGCCGATCCGATCGCCGATGACCGCAGCTGAAGTTGCGCGCGACGTCGCCCGCTTCGTCGACACGCGCCAGGTGCGGCGCAACTTCGCGCGCGTCGCAGCGCGCTACGAACATGCCGCCTTCCTTTCGCGCGAGGTCGATCGGCGCATGCTCGACCGCCTCGACTACGTGCGCATTGCGCCGAAGCGCATCCTCGATCTCGGCTGCGGTGTCGGCGCCAGCCTGACCGCGCTGCGCGAGCGCTACCGCGACGCCGAACTGCTCGGCGCCGATTTCTGCCCGCCGATGCTGCAGGCCGGCCGCCAGCAGAAGACGCTGCTGGCGCGGCTGATGCCCTTCCTCAAGCCGCAGGCGGCGACGCTGCTCGCCGCCGACGCCGAGCGCCTGCCGCTGCGCGCAAGGAGTCTCGGCCTGATCTGGTCCAACCTGCTGCTGCACTGGCTCGACGAGCCGCGCCCGGCCTTCCGCGAGGTGCATCGCACGCTGGAAGTCGGCGGCCTGTTCATGTTCTCGACCTTCGGTCCCGATACGCTGCGCGAGCTGTCCGTGGCCTTTGGCGATGGTTACCCGCACACGCAGCGCTTCACCGACATGCACGACCTCGGCGACATGCTGATCGAGTGCGGTTTCGCCGATCCGGTGATGGACATGGAGGTGCTGACGCTGACCTATGCCAGCGTCGACGACCTGGTGCACGAACTGCGTGCCGCCGGCGAAGCCTGCGCCATGTTCGGGCGGCGCAAGGGGCTGGCCGGGCGGGAGTTGTGGCAGCGCGCCCGTGCCGCCTACGCGCGGCTGTCGCACGACGGCCGCATCCCGGCGACCTTCGAGGTGATCTATGGGCATGCCTGGAAGGGCGAGCCGAAGCAGGCCGCCGACGGTCGTGCCATCGTCCGCTTCGAGCCGCGCCGGAAGTCGCCGTGAAGAGCGCGAAAAAGAAAAGCCGCCCGCGCAATCCCGTTGCTGTCCAGCCGCTGCTGCAGAAGGGCGGCGCCCATCAGCGCCAGGACGAGAAGGCGTCGCGTGCCCGACAGAACGCCCGGTTGCGCCGGCGTCTGCGCGACGAGCTGAATTCGTGTGACGAGCGCTAACGCCTGAAGAAACGGATCGTCTGCACCTTCGGCAAGGCCGGCCACGGGCCGTAGCGGCGGAGGCGATCCTGCGCGCGCCAGCCGAGCAGCGCGACCAGCAGCGTCGTATAGACGATCGGCCAGATCAGCGCCGTCGCTTTCACCAGCCAGAAGTAATGGAACGCAGCGAGGATGCCGACGGCGTAGACGCTGCGGTGCAGCGCCTGCCAGCGCTTGCCGCCGAGCGCGCGGATGGCGCGGTTGGTGGAGGTCAGCGCCAGCGGCAGCATGATCGTCCACGCGGCGAAACCGACCGTGGCGAACGGGCGCTTGACGACATCCTTGGCGATCTCGCCGATGTCGAAGGCGTGGTCGAAGCCGATGAAGGTGAGGAAGTGCAGCGTGCCGTAGAAGAAGGCGTAGAGGCCGAGCATGCGGCGCAGCCGGATCAGCCAGTGCCAGCCGCTGATGCCGCGCAGCGGCGTGACGGCCAGCGTCAGCAGCAGGAAGTTGAAGGTCCACGTCCCGGTCTTGCGCTGCAGCGTCTCCACCGGGTTCGGCCCGAGTCCGTCGAAGGCGATCGCCCAGACGAGCTGCGCCGCCGGCACCAGCGCGGCGACAAAGAGGAGGCGCTTTAACAGCGCCAGCTGGCGATCGGTGAGCGTCTGCATCAGAACCATTTCCTCAGATCCATGCCGGCATAGAGGTGCGCCACCTGCTCGGCATAGCCGTTGAAGGGCAGTGTCTTGCGTTTCAGGAATTCGCCCAGCCGGCGCTCGTGCGACTGGCTCCAGCGCCGGTGCGGCACGTCCGGGTTCACGTTCGAATAGAAGCCGTATTCGTCGGGCCCCGCCTTCATCCAGGCGGTCCTCGGCATGTCGCTGACGAAGCGGATGCGGACGATCGACTTGGCGCCCTTGAATCCGTATTTCCACGGCACCACCAGCCGCAGCGGCGCGCCATTCTGCTTCGGCAGGACTTCGCCGTAAAGCCCGACGGCGAGGATCGTCAGCGGATGCATCGCCTCGTCGAGACGCAAGCCTTCCATGTAGGGCCAGTCGAGCAGCGGCAGCCGCACGTAGGGCATCTGCTCGGGATCGGCCAGCGTCCAGAACTCGACGTACTTGGCGTTGCCGGTGACCTCGACGCGCTTCATCAGCGCGCTGAACGGAAAGCCGACCCACGGCACGACCATGCTCCAGCCCTCGACGCAGCGCATGCGGTAGATGCGCTCCTCGAGCGGTGCCCACTTCAGGATGTCTTCGATGTCGAAGCGCTGCGCTTTCTTCACCTCGCCGTCGACGAGCACGCTCCACGGCCGCGTGCGCAGGCGATGCGCGTTCTTTGCCGGGCTGTCCTTGTCCGGGCCGAACTCGTAGAAGTTGCCGTAGCTGATGATGGTCTCGTACGGCGTCAGCTTTTCATCCACGGTCCATTGGCTGGGGCGCACGTTCGGGAGCTTCTCGCCGCGCGCCGGCGCCGGGGCGGCGATCACCGGCAGGCCGAGCGTCGCGGCGATCGTGCCCGCGGCCGCTGTCTGGATAAAGCGGCGGCGCTCGGCATAAACGGCGGGGGACGTGATTTCGGAAGGGGGTATGTCGGCAGGTTTGCGGATCAGCATGACAGGGCTCGCGTGCAGGAGGGTCTGCACATTGGTCGTTCGGCAGCGGAAATGCTTACAAATTCCCCCTGCTTACGGATTCAGCTGCCGGTACGCCGATTCGGCGATGGCCAGCAGCTCGGCGCGCGGCATCTCGCCGGAGAGTGCGTAGCCGAGCCGGCCGTCGAGCCAGTAGAAGACGCCGATCTTGCCTTCCTGCGCATAGCGGAAGGCGGTGTCGCGGTTGTCGCTGTCGGTCTTCACGTACAGCGTCAGCCGTCGGCCGCCGCGATCCTGGTACATGAACTGCGCGACCGGTCCGCGCTCGCCGGGGAGCAGGCGGCCACCGACCAGGTCGAAGCCTTGCGCGGCGAAATGCGGCGTCTTCAGCGGCGTGCCGAGGCGCTTCGACAGCCACTGCACGAGATGCGCTTCCTGGTCGGCGCCGACTTCGACCGGGTGGCGCACTTCCGGCGTGTAGACGACGTGCGCGATGGCGGCGTTGCGGGCCAGCGCCGGCGCCGTGGCATCTCCCGGCTTCACGCCGCGCAGCAGGTAGCCGACGACGACGCCGATCGCCAGCCAGCCGAACGCGGCGGCGAGGCGCCAGACGCGCGGCGGGCGGCGGGCGGCGTCGACGAGGCGCGCCGGCACCGGCTCTTCGAGGACCGGGTCGAAGGCGGCGTGCAACAGTTCCTTCTGTCGTTTCCAGTCGAGCAGGCGCGCCTCTTCCTCCGGATGCCCGGCCAGCCAGGCATCGATCTCGGCGGCGCGCGCCGCATCGAGACGGCCGTCGGCCCAGGCGTGCAGATCGGCATCGAGCGGGCGGTTCATTTGACGACCTTCAGCGCGGGCGCGGCCTGCACGCCGCCGTCGAGCAGCTGGCGCAGCCGCTCGCGCGCACGCGACAGACGCGACATGACGGTGCCGACGGGAATGTCGAGGATGCGCGCGGTTTCCTCGTAGCTGCGCTCGTCGAGCGTCACCAGCAGCAGCACCGCCCGCTGTTCGACGGGGAGCGCCAGCAGTGCGCCGTTGAGGTCGCGCACTTCCAGCGCATCCGTCTGCATCGCGCGTTGCGCCGGTTCGGCCGGCAGCTCGTCGAGCGCCTCGGTGGCGTGCCGCGCGTGGGCGCGGACCTGATTGACGAAGAGGTTGTGCATGATCGTGAGCAGCCAGGAATCCAGCCGGCTGCCGCGCTGCCACAGCGACGAGCGGGCGAGGGCGCGTTCCAGCGTGTCCTGCACCAGGTCGTCGGCGAGGTGGCGATCCCCCGTCAGCGCGCGTGCGTAACGGCGCAGGCGGGGGAGGTGGGCGACAAGGTCTTCCACGCGGCGGGGCGGGGTTGCTGTCCGTCGTTAGCGCGCGACGCGCCAGACCTTGTTGAACCCGTCGCCGGTGGTGTCGCCCGGCTTCTGGTCCTTCACCCAGTAGTAGAGCGGCCGGCCCTGGTAGGCCCACTGGCGCTTTCCGTCGTCGCGCGTGACGATGCTCCAGTCGCCGCTCGCGCGGTCGCCGTCCATTGCCAGCAGCGGCGGCCAGTTGCCGGCGCAGGGGCCGTTGCAGGCGCTCTTGCCGCTGCCGGCCTCGTCCTTGTCGAAGGTGTAGAGGGTCATGCCGTTGCTGCCGACGAGCATGCCGCCCTCCATGCGGGCGGGCATGCTGCCGCCGCCATAGCTGCCGGCGCAGGCGGCAAGGGTCAGCGCGGCGGCGATGAGGCTGGCGGGAAGAAGCGGGCTGCGGGCTGTTTTCATGATCGAGTTCCTTTCGTCCTTGGTTGGGGAGGGGTAACTCGTAAACAGCGGGGAGGGGCGATTTATTCCATGCCGCCGGCGAAGGCGGCACGGAATGGTCTGCGCGGGCTTAGCCGGTGATGTAGTGCTTCAGCTGCTCGATGATGAACTGCTGCTCGCTGATCGTTTCCTTGACCAGGTCGCCGATCGAGACGACACCGACGACCTGCTGGTTGTCGTCGAGTACCGGCAGGTGGCGGAAGCGGCCTTCGGTCATCAGCGCCATGCATTCGTCGATGGTGTTCTCCGGCGTCACGTACATCACCTTGTCGGTCATGATTTCCTCGACCCGCGTGTCCTTCGATGCCTTGCCGACGAGAATGATCTTGCGCGCGTAGTCGCGCTCGGAAAAGATTCCGACCAGTCGTTCGCTGTCGAGGACCAGCACGGCACCGACGTGGTTGTCGGCCATCACCTTCAGGGCATGGAAGACGGTGTCTTGCGGAGCGACGGCGGCCAGCGACTGGGCTTTGCCGGCGAGGAGTTGTCTGAGCGTTTTCATTGTTTGCCTCCTTTGTTCTCTAGCGGGCGCGCCGAAGCGGATCGTCCGGCGCATGCATGCAGTCTAGCGCCGCCGAATTTTTGGGGCAACAAAACAAAAAAGCGGCCATTGGCCGCTTTTTCCGGGGGCGTGCGCAGATCAGCGCAGGCCGGCGGCATACTCCGAGACGGCCTTGATCTGCTGGTCCGACAGCTTGGCAGCAATCGTGCGCATCATCTTTTCCGGATCGTTGGCGCGTTCGCCGACGCGGAATTTCTTCAGCTGGTCCTCGGTGTATTCCGGGAACTGGCCGGCGAGGCGCGGGTACTGGGCGGGCAGGCCGGCACCGGCCGGGCCGTGGCAACCGGCGCAGGACGGGATGCCGCGGGAGAAGTCGCCCTTGCGCCACAGCTTCTGGCCTTCGGCGATCAGCGCTTCGTCCTTGGCCGTCGCCGGATTCTGCTTCTGCTGGCTGAAGTGCGCAGCGAGGTTCTTCATGTCTTCGTCGGACAGGCCGGCGACCATGCCGCCCATGATCGGGCTGGCGCGCAGCGCTTCCTTGCCTTCCGCCGCCTTGAAGTTGGACAGCTGCTTGTAGATGTAGTCGGCGCCCAGGCCGGCGATGTTCGGGTTGGTCGCAACCGGGCTGTTGCCGTCGGCACCGTGGCAGGCCACGCAGACGGTTTCAGCAATCACCTTGCCCTTGGCGGCATCAGCCTTGGGGGCGGCTTGTTCAGCAGCATTCACGTTGATTGCGGCAGCGAACAGCACTGCCATCGCCGTGGTACGGATCATGTCCAGACTCCTTCTAGTCGGCACCGGGCCAGAGATGGGAATTAGCAAACCTGCTATTCTATAGCAATTTCGCACTTCGGCGCCACGTCGCGCCGCCAGTCGCTGGATTCCCATGCCCCTTTTCCGCCAAGCCACGTTCTTCACCACCGTCGCCCATCTGCGCGACCTGCCCCAGGACGCCGACGCCGAGGTGGCCTTCGCCGGCCGCTCCAACGCCGGCAAATCCTCGGCGATCAACACGCTGGCCGACCACACGCGGCTGGCCTTCGTTTCCAAGACGCCGGGGCGGACGCAGCACCTCAACTACTTCCTGCTGGACGAAGGCAAGTACCTCGTCGACCTGCCGGGCTATGGTTACGCCAAGGCGCCGGAAGAGGTGCGCGACGCCTGGGAGGGCTTGATCGGCCCCTACCTCGAAGGCCGCACGCCGTTGAAGGGCGTGGTGCTGATCATGGACAGCCGGCACCCGCTGACCGACCTCGACGTGCAGCTGATCGAATGGTTCCTGCCGACCGAGAAACCGATCCACATCCTGCTCACCAAGGCCGACAAGCTGACCCGTCAGCAGCAGGCGAAGACGCTGCGCGAGGTGCGCGCGGCGCTGGCCGAGCTGAGCGAGCAGTGTTCGGTGCAGCTGTTTTCCAGCCTGAAGAAGACGGGCATCGAAGTGGCCGAGGCGGTGCTCGGCAAATGGCTCGGCATCGAGCAGGCGAAGCTCCCGGCTGCGCCGGCGAAGCGCGTGCTGGCCCCGGGCGAGAAGCGCAATCCCGAGCTGGCGGCGCGGCTGGCGGCGCGAAAGGCAGCAAAGGCCGACGCAAAAAAGAAAGCCCCCGGTAAAGGGGGAACCGGGGGCTAAAATGCCTTAATGTGATTAAGGCACCCGCTCAGGGAGGTAAAGCGGGAGACGGCGAACCATCTGCGGGATGAGAGCCGTTCGTAATGGGAAAAGTTCCCGACCGTTTGGATTTGTGTTGTTTATTTGGCATTAAAGGGTGTTTATGAGTGCTTTCGATCCTGCCGGCAGCTTTCCCGGTACGCGCATGCGCCGCATGCGTCGCGACGACTTCTCGCGCCGTTTGATGCGCGAATCGGTGCTGACGCCCGACGATTTCATCTACCCGGTATTCGTGCTCGACGGCGAGAAGCGCGTCGAGAAGGTCGGCTCGATGCCCGGCGTCGAACGGCAGAGCCTCGACCTGCTGCTGAAGACGGCGGAGCGGGCGCTTACCCTTGGCGTGCCGGCGCTGGCGCTGTTCCCGGTGGTCGACCCGTCGTTCAAGAGCGAGGGCGCGGAAGAGGCCTACAACCCGGAAGGCCTGGTGCCGCGCGTGGTGCGTGCGCTGAAGAAGGAGTTTCCGGAACTGGGCGTGATCACCGACGTCGCGCTGGATCCCTACACCATCCACGGCCAGGACGGCCTGATCGACCCCGCTGACCCGCGCGGCTACGTGCTCAACGACGAGACGCTGGCGGTGCTGGTCAAGCAGGCGCTCTGCCATGCCGAGGCCGGCGCCGATGTGGTCGCGCCGTCGGACATGATGGACGGTCGCGTCGGCGCGATCCGCTCGGCGCTGGAAGCGAGGAAGCTGATCTACACGCGCATCCTCGCCTACTCGGCGAAGTACGCCTCGGCCTTCTACGGCCCGTTCCGCGATGCGGTCGGCTCGGCGGCCAACCTCGGCAAGGGCAACAAGTACACCTACCAGATGGACCCGGCGAACAGCGACGAGGCGATCCGCGAAGTCGCCCTCGACCTCGCCGAAGGCGCCGACATGGTGATGGTCAAGCCGGGCATGCCCTACCTCGACATCGTCCGCCGCGTGAAGGACGAGCTGAAGGTGCCGACCTACGTCTACCAGGTCAGCGGCGAATACGCGATGCTGAAAGCCGCCGCGCAGAATGGCTGGCTGAACGAGGAGGCCTGCGTGCTGGAAGCGCTGCTCGGTTTCAAGCGGGCGGGCGCGGACGGCATCCTGACCTACTTCGCACTGGATGCCGCCGAATGGCTGAAACGCTGATCGTTCCGGCGATACCGTAACGGAAAAAGGCCCGCGTGATGCGGGCCTTCTTCCTTTGTCTGCTACGGGCTGCGGGGTGGGCTTCCCGTCTTGCCTTCTCCGGTGGGAGTCGGTTCCTTCGCGAACAGCGGCCGGGTGGGCCTGGGGCTGCGGCGGGTCGCTGCAGTCGTTCGCGTTGGTCAGATGGCTGCATTACAGCGGAAGATTGCCCATCTGAAAAACATTGAATTCAGATGGTAATATCTCTAAACAAGATGGCTGGCGTATCATCGCCGAACCATGGAATTGCGCCAGCTTCGTTACTTCATCGCCATCGCCCGCTGCGGCAGCTTCTCGAAGGCCGCTGCGGAGGTGTTCGTCGCCCAGTCCGCGCTGAGCCACCAGTTGGCGCAGCTCGAAGCGGACCTGGGGGCTCCGCTCTTCCACCGCACGCGGCGTGGTGTCGAACTGACCGACGCGGGGCGCGCCTTCCTCGCGCACGCCACGGCCATCCTGCGCCAGGTCGAGGATGCGAAAGCCAGCGTGCGCAACGCCGAAGGCGAGCCGAGCGGCAAGGTCGTCTTCGGCATCCCGCACAGCGCCTCCAACGCGCTGGCGCTGCCGTTGCTGCAGGCGGTGCGGCGCGAGCTGCCCAAGGTCGAGCTGGAAATCACCGAGGAGCTCACCGGCAACCTCGTGCCGCAGTTGCGCAGCGGGCAGATCAGTCTCGCCGTGCTGTTCGACGACGGCACGCTCGACGAATTCCAGAGCACTCCGCTGCTCGACGAGCGCCTCTCGCTGATCGGCGCCGCCGACCTGGCCGCTCACCCGAAGAAGGCCGTCACGCTGAAGCAGGCCCTCGCGCTGCCGCTGATCCTGCCCGCCCATCCACACGGCGTGCGGCCGATCATCGAGGAGGCGGCGCGCCGCCACGGCTTGCCGCCACCGAACGTCGTTGCCGACATCAGCTCGGTCAGCATCCTGCGGACGATGCTGCTGGCCGGCCTCGGCTACACGCTGTTGCCGGTGATGCCGCTGCAGAACGACATCGCCGCCGGAACGCTTTGCGCCGTGCCGGTTGAACGGCCGGTGCTGACGCGGAGGTTGGTGTTGTGCGCGTCGAAGCATATTCCGCTGTCGGCGGCGTCGGTGGCGGTGGCGCGGCTGGCGATCAGTCTCGCCGAGGGCTTGTGTGCAGAGCGGGCATGGCAGGGGGGGGAATCGGTTCGGGCACCGTCGTAGATGGCAGCCTTGTGCTGGAAGCGCTACTCGGCTTCAAGCGCGCCGGTCCCGAACGACAAAGCCCGCCGGTAATCCAGGCGGGCTTCGTCGTTTCAGGGAGGACCATGGTCACTTGCTTTGCATGCGGTTGAGGTAGTCGATCAGCGCAAAGATTTTGCCGCGGACATATGCTTCCGCATCATAGTTGACGTCCACATAGTACTCGGCCGCCCGAATCTGGTAATCCTTGCCCCAGATCGGCATCTCGCGCGGCCCGTGCAGCTTTACGTCCTGCCGTCCGTCAATGACGGCATATACCCGCTCAAACGGGAATACGCCGCCGTTCTTCTTCGTGAGTTGCGCCAAATCGGGCGGCGTTGCCTTCAGGAAGTCGACGTAGGCGCCGCCCCTCAAGTCCTTGCCGTGGCAGAGCACGCAGTTCGATTCGTATTCCCGCTTGCCGGGATCGACCTTGTCTGCCGCCAGTGCGTTTCCGCAGATACATGCCAGCGCCAGCGCGGCCGATACCTTCAGAATTTTCTTCTCCATTTCTGTCTCCCGTCGGTTGCGAAGGAATTCCTTCGGATTTCAATCTAGGACACAGACTGTCGATGCACTAGCTGGCAGGGTTTTTTACTGGCAATTGTTTGATCTGCCTCAAGAAGGTGAATGCGCGTCGGCTATTTCGACCGGCTGGCGAGAATCGCCACGGCCAGCATCGGCCACTGCTGCGCCCACTGCGCCAGCGGCTCGCGGGCGAAGCCGGACTTGGCGTAGGCTTGCCAGCGGCCAATGGCGAAGCTGACCAGCACGTTGGCCATGGCGCCGAAATCGAGGTTGGCGTCGACGCGCTCCTGCGTCGAGGCGACGCGCAGCGATTGCTTGAGCGCCGCTTCGATCTTGTCGAGCAGCGCGTTGATGCGGGTCTGCAGGCGCTCGTTTTCATTGACCAGCGCCTCGCCGATGAGCACGCGGGTCATGCCGCGGTTCTTCTGGGCGAAGCGCAGCAGCAGCGCGACCACGTGCTCGACCTGGATCAGGCCGTCGCTTTCCTCGGCCTGCACCTGGTTGATCACCGAGAACAGGCTCGATTCGATGAATTCGATCAGCCCCTCGAACATCTGCGCCTTGCTGGCGAAGTGGCGGTAGAGCGCCGCTTCCGAGCAGTCGAGTTTGGCGGCCAGCGCCGCGGTGGTGATCTTTTCCCCCTTCGGGTTTTCCAGCATTTCTGCCAGCGTCTGCAGGATCTGCAGCTTGCGTTCGCCGGGTTTCGGCATGTCCCACTCCCCTGTTATTGGTGTGTCGGTGAATCAGTGAACCGCGGCGATTATAGCCGTCCGAGGAACGCCGGCAAGCGGGTGACGCGGCGCAGGCGTATGTCTACGTGCGTCGAGCGACGTAAGCCGGCGCTTACCCACACCGTCTTCATGCCGAGGCGCTTGGCGGTGACGAGATTGACGAGGCTGTCCTCGACCATGATGCATTGCGCCGGATCGAGCCGCTCGCGCTGCAGGATGCGCAGGAAGCCCGAAACGGCCGGTTTCGGGCGGTAGCGCAATTGTTCGATCGAATAGACCGCGTCGAACTGGCGGCGGATGCCGGCCAGCCGCAGGATGGCCTCGGTGTAGTGGCGCGGTGCGTTGGAGAAGATGATCTTGCGCCCGGGCAGGCTCTGCAGCATGGCCAGCAGCCCGCGCTCGAGGACGACCATGCGGGTGAGGTCGTCGAACTGGTGCGTTTCGTGGAGGAAGTGGCGCGGATCGGTACCGTGGTGGCGCATCAGGCCGGTCAGCGTGGCGCCGTAGCGGTCCCAGTACTCCTGCCGGATGCGCGTCGCCTCGCCGGCGTCGACGCCGAGGTGGCGTTCGATGTACTGGCGCATCGAGCGGTTGATGTGCGGGAAGATGTGCGGACTGGCGTTGTGCAGCGTGTTGTCGAGGTCGAACAGCCAGGTGCGCTCAGTGGGCATCGTGCAAATTACGCCAGTATGTTTTCGTCGCCGCAGCGCCCATGGTCAGGGCGTCTGCGTCAAAACCGTGCAAATTGCGCCGGTGCCTATTGTGCCGCTCAGTGGCTCTTGATCATCGTGCCGACGCCGTGGTCGGTGAGGATCTCCAGCAGCAGCGCATGCTCGACGCGGCCGTCGATGATATGCACGCTCTTCACGCCGTTCTTCGCGGCATCCAGCGCCGAGCCGATCTTCGGCAGCATGCCGCCGGACAGCGTGCCGTCCTCGACCATCTCGTCGATCTGCTTCGGCGTGATGCCGGTGATCAGCGAGCCCTTCTGGTCGAGCACGCCCGGGGTGTTGGTCAACAGCACCAGCTTCTCGGCCTTCAGCACCTCGGCGATCTTGCCGGCGACGACGTCGGCGTTGATGTTGTAGGTCTCGCCGTCCTTGCCGACCCCGATCGGGGCGATCACCGGAATGAAGCCGCCGGATTCGAGGTGGCCGATCAGCGACGGGTCGATCTGCGTGATGTCGCCGACGGCGCCGACGTCGATCAGGTCGTCCGGGTTGTCCTTGTTCTGCAGCAGCAGCTTCTGGGCGCGGATGAAGTTGCCGTCCTTGCCGGTCAGGCCGACGGCCTTGCCGCCGGCGTGGTTGATCAGGTTGACCACGTCCTTGTTCACCTGGCCGCCGAGCACCATCTCGACCACCTCCATGGTCTCGGCGTCGGTGACGCGCATGCCCTGGATGAATTCGCCCTTCTTGCCGACGCGGGCCAGCAGGTTCTCGATCTGCGGGCCACCGCCGTGCACCACGACGACGTTCATGCCGACCAGCTTCAACAGCACCACGTCGCGGGCGAAGCATTGCTTCAGGTGCTCGTCGGTCATTGCATTGCCGCCGTATTTGACGACGATGGTCTTGCCGTGGAAGCGCTTGATGTAGGGCAGCGCCTCAGCAAGGATGGCGGCTTCCTGGGCGGGCGTGAGCTTGTCGGCGGCGGTGGCGGTCATGGCGGCGGTTCCTGATAGATTCGCTGGAAAAGACCGGCGGATTTTACCGCCGGCAGGGGGCGGCTCCAAATGAAAAGCCGGAGGGAGTACCTCCGGCCTGATCGGGCAGCGGCCGTTGCCTACCGCCAGACTTCCTTGCACTTGGCGATTTCGGCGTCGCTCATCACCGGCCGGATCACGCACTGGCGCTCGCGCTCGCGCTTCTTCTCCTCGGCCTCCTTCTTCGCCGCGAGCCGCTTCTCCTCGGCCTCCTCGCGCTTGCGGCGGGCTTCTTCCTCGGCCGCCGCCTTGTCGGCGAGCCGCTTTTCCTCTTCGCGCAGCTTGTTCTCGGCTTCGATCGCCACCTTCTTCTTGGCTTCCGCCTCCGCCATCTGGCGCTTCTGCTCTTCGGGAGAGGTTGCCGGCTGCTGCTGGCGGGGGGCGGCGAGGACGGTTCCGGCGGCGACGCCGGCGGCAGCACCGGCGGCGACCGCCGCCCCCGACGGCTGTGCCGACGACGAGGAGCCGCCGACGCGGACGCTCGGCGCGAACGATTTGCCGGACGCAGTCTTTGCCTCTTCATCGTCGGCCTTCTTGGTCGTCGACGACTTGCTGGTCGAGGTTGACGACGAGGATGCCGATGAACTGGAGGACTTGCCGCCGCCGACGCGCTTGGCTTCGCTGCTGCCGGGGACGGCGGCGAGGCAGAGGCCGAGAGCGGCGACGATTGCGAGATGTCTGGTGATCTTCATGCGGACGACTCCCCGTTTTTGTGTCCGGCTATGATAACGCCAAGTTTCCGTCGCTGCCGAGAGGGGAATGCCGCGAAAACTGCCAAAAAAAGCCGACGCGGCTGGCGTCGGCGCGAGGGAGGTCCTTGCCGGCCGGATCAGTCGATGGTCAGGCGCTTGCTGGCGGTGGTCGAGCGCTTCGGCAGCGTCAGTTCGAGTACGCCGTCGTTGAATCTGGCGACGGCCTTGCCGTCGTCAATGTCCTGCGCCAGTTGGAAGGAGCGGGCTACCTTGCCGAAGTAACGCTCGGAACGGAGGACGCGCCCGCCCTCCTTCACTTCCTTTTCCTGCTTCACTTCCGCGGAAATCGATACCTGCCCGCCATCGATCGTGACGTGGATATCTTCCTTCTTCACCCCGGGCAATTCGGCATGCACCTGATAGGCGTCGGCTTCCTCCTTTACATCCATCTTGATGGAAGGAATCTGCGGCTGGTTGCCCATTTCCACCGGGCGGACGAAAAAGCCGCGGAACAGGTCATCGAACGGATCAAGTCGAGTCGGATGGTTCATGGTTGGCTCCTCAGAACGGTTGAACGGATACAACTCCTCTTTTCTTCAAGATAGGGTAGCCTTCCCTCATTTCAAGTTCACCGGATGTCATGGCCGACGACAATTTCGACAGCGAGCTGAACCGCCTGCGCCCGACGCTGCTGCGCTTCGCCGTGCTGCAGTTGCGTGACGAGCAGGCGGCCGAGGATGCCGTCCAGGACACGCTGCTGGCGGCATTCGAGGGGCGGGCGCGCTTTGCCGGGCGGGCGCAGCTGAAGACCTGGGTGGTCGCGATCCTGAAGAACAAGATCGTCGACCGCATCCGCCAGCGCAGCCGCGAGGCGCCGCTGCCGGAAGTCGGCGAGTACGCCTGCGAGAGCGAGGAGTTCGACGCCCTCTTCGCTGCCGACGGCCACTGGCAGGAGCCGCCGGCCGATTGGGGTGATCCGGCGAAGGCGCTGGAGCAGGGGCGTTTCTACGAGGTTTTGGAGCTGTGCATGAAAGCCTTGCCGGAGAATCTGGCCCGGGTTTTCCTGATGCGCGAGATCCTGGAAATGGAAACCGACGAAATCTGTAAGGAACTGGCGATCAGTTCGTCTAATTGCTGGGTGGTGCTCTACCGGGCGCGGATGCGCCTCCGGGAGTGCCTACAGTTGCGCTGGTTTGGCGAGGGAGCGGAAGCGGAATGAAGACCTGCAAGGAAGTTCACCGGCTGGTGATCGAAGGGCAGGACCGGAGGCTCCCGCTGTCGCAGCGCATCGCGGTGCGCATGCACTTGCTGCTCTGCGACGCTTGTCGTCGGTTCGAAGCGCAAATGGAATTGCTGCGCCAGGCCTTGCGCCGCTTCCCCGGCGACTAGTTGCCGGGGAAGCGGCTGGCCGACGCAGTGCGTAGGGGGCGCTCAGGGCGCTGGAACAGGCCGGGAAGCTCGGGTCAGGTGTTTCCGGCCAGTTGCTTGTGCAGGCCACGCATCGCTTCCGCACGGATCGCGTTCTGTACCGCCGGCTCAGTTCGGCGTCGGCGTGCTGCATGGTGGTGTCTTTCAGGGATGGCGGCGTTGCGGCAACGCGAGGATGGCGTCGCGGTTGCTCCATGAGAATACCTTGGCGGCCGCTTCCGCAAGCGGCAGCCAGCAATGGCCGAGGTGTTCGTCCGGAGCAGTGCGCACCGGCGTGCCGCGCGGCACTTCCAGCGAGAAGACGTGTTCGGTGTTGTGCGTGACGCCCGGCGCGTAGCGGTGGCGCCACTCGGGGAAAATCTCGAAGACGTTGCTTTGCTGCCAGTCGACGAGGTCGGCCGGCGTCGCGACGATGCCGGTCTCCTCGGCAACTTCGCGCACGGCGGTCGAGATCAGCGTTTCGTCGTCTTCCTGGCTGCCGGTGACCGACTGCCAGTAGCCCGGGTGGGCGGCGCGTTCGAGCAGCAGGATGTTGAGTGCCGGGCTGTGGATCACCACCAGCACCGACACCGGTTTCTTGTAGCGCATCCCGGGCTTACGTTGCTGCCAGCGTCGGCAGTGCCGCCAGGCTGTTCGGGCGCATGTCGTAGAACACCCAGAATGGTACCTTCGCGTCCTGCCAGTTGCCGATGATCGCAGCGAAGACTTCGTTTAGCGTGGCGAAGGCGCTTTCGTCATGCGCGTGCAGCGCGTCGGCGCCGCTGACGAGAAGCGCATAGCCGGGGGCGGTGTTCCAGCTCAGATCGGTGAGGCAATCGGCGAGCGCGTCGTAGTTGGCGCCGTACCAGTCCGGCAGACGCAGGTCGCTGCCCAGTTTTTCGAGCGCGGGGGCGATCTCGCGCCGGTCACCGAGATCCGCCTGCAGCCAGCCGAAACCGAGGGCGTGCACTGCCTGCTTCAGCGCCTTGCGGTCGCTGTGCGGCAGGTGGTAGATGCCGGCGAATTCGCTCTGTGCGAGCAGCTTCTGCAGCTTCTGGCTCATGGCGCTCATCGTCTGTCTCCTATTCGCGGATGCGGTGGAAACTGCGGTAGTGATCGGCGGTGTAGTAATACTCGCCCGAGGTCTCAGGTTTTCCGCCGGCAACGATGCGGCGGGCGCCGCGGTCGCGCGAGCCCGGCGTCGGCACGGTGTATTCGCGGTAGTAGCCCCGCGGCTGCAAAGGCAGGCGCTTCTCGAAGTTGCCGAAGGTGCTGCCATCCTTGCGCGGATAGGGGAAGGGGCCGCCCTGCTTGATCAGCTGCAGCGTCTGCCGTGCTTCCGGCGGCAGTGCGGCGAGCGGGACTGTATCGAGCGCCCCATAAACCTCGCGAGCGGCGGCGCTGCCGAGGCAGGCCGCCAGCACGAGGGCAGCGAAGAGGCGCAGCAGCGGGAGCAACCGCGCACCCATTGCTTAGGCCTGGCTCACCTCGACCTGCGTCTCGACCTTCTGGCGCAGGCGAATGTGCAGTTCGCGCAGCTGCTTCTCGTCGACGCCGGACGGCGCGTCGGTGAGCAGGCACTGGGCGCGCTGTGTCTTCGGGAAGGCGATCACGTCGCGGATCGACTCGGCACCGGTCATCATGGTGACGATGCGGTCAAGGCCGAAAGCCAGGCCGCCGTGCGGCGGCGCGCCGTACTTCAGTGCGTCGAGCAGGAAGCCGAACTTGGCCTGCTGTTCCTCGGGGCCGATCGCCAGCGCGGCGAAGACCTTCTCCTGGACGTCGGCGCGGTGGATACGCACCGAGCCGCCGCCAAGTTCCCAGCCGTTCAGCGCCAGGTCGTAGGCCTTGGCCAGGCACTTGCCCGGATCGCTGACGAGCAGATCCATGTGCTCGTCCTTCGGGCTGGTGAAGGGGTGGTGGCAGGCGACCCAGCGCTTGCCTTCGTCGTCGTATTCGAACATCGGGAAGTCGATGACCCACAGCGGCGCCCACTTGGCGCCGGTGAGGTAGCCCTTCTCGTGGCCGATCTTGACGCGCAGCGCGCCGAGAGCGTCGTTGCGCCGGTGCGCTCGATCACCGTGCGCAGCGAGGCTTCCGACAGGTTCTTGACGATCGGCGACTGCAGGCCGGTTTCATTCAGCTGGGTGACGTCATTGACCTTGATGTAGGCCAGCCCCTTGGCACCGTAGATGCCGACGAACTGGGTGTAGGCGTCGATCTCGCCGCGCGTGAGCGTCGCACCGCCCGGGATGCGCATCGCGGCGATGCGGCCGCCCTCGCTGTTGGCAACGCCGGCGAAGACCTTGAAGGCGACGTCCTTGAAGGCGTCGGTGACTTCGGTCAGTTCCAGCGTGACGCGCAGGTCCGGCTTGTCCGAGCCGAAGCGGCGCATGGCCTCTGCGTAGGTCATGCGCGGGAATTCCGGCAGGTCGACGTCGATCGCTTCCTTGAACACGGTGCGGATCAGCTTTTCCATCAGCGCGGTGATCTCGGCCTCGCTCATGAACGAGGTCTCGATATCGACCTGGGTGAATTCCGGCTGACGGTCGGCACGCAGGTCCTCGTCGCGGAAGCACTTGGTGATCTGGTAGTAGCGGTCGAAGCCGGCGACCATCAACAGTTGCTTGAACAGCTGCGGCGACTGCGGCAGCGCGAAGAACTGGCCCGGATGCACGCGCGACGGCACCAGGTAGTCGCGGGCGCCTTCGGGGGTGCTCTTGGTCAGCATCGGCGTCTCGACGTCGATGAAGCCGTTGTCGTCGAGGAAGCGGCGGAAGGCGCGCGCCGTCTTGTAGCGCAGCATCAGGTTGTTCTGCATCTGCGGCCGGCGCAGGTCGATCACGCGGTGCGTCAGGCGCACGTTCTCGGAGAGGTTCTCCTCGTCGAGCTGGAACGGGGGCGTCACCGACGGGTTGAGCACCTCGATCGCGTGGCACAGCACCTCGATCTCGCCCGACGCGAGGTTGGCGTTGGTCGTGCCTTCCGGGCGGGCGCGCACCTTGCCGGTGATCTTCAGGCAGAACTCGTTGCGGACGGATTCGGCAATGCCGAACATCTCCGCGCGATCCGGGTCGCACACCACCTGGGCGAGGCCTTCGCGGTCGCGCAGGTCGATGAAGATGACGCCGCCGTGGTCGCGGCGACGGTGTGCCCAGCCGCAGAGGGTGACTTCCTGGCCGATGAGTTTGGAGTTGAGCTGTCCGCAGTAGTGAGTACGCATGGTGATTCCGGTTGGCAGTATGTTCAGGGTGTTCTGGATCAGGCGTTGGTGGCGGTGCGCGGCCTGGCCGGCGGCGCGACGACGCCCATCGAGATGATGTACTTGAGCGCCTCGTCGACGCTCATGTCGAGCTCGATCACGTCCTTCTTCGGCAGCATCAGGAAAAAGCCTGAGGTGGGGTTCGGCGTGGTCGGGACATAGACGCTGACGTGATCGTCGCCGAGATGGTTGACCACGTCGCCGCCGGGCTGGCCGGTGAGGAAAGCGATGGTCCACGAGCCTTCGCGCGGGTATTGCACCAGCAAGGCCTGGCGGAAGGCGTTGCCCGACGACGAAAAGAGCGTGTCGGAGACCTGCTTGACGCTGTGGTAGATCGAATTGACGACCGGAATCCGCGCCAGCAGGCGCTCCCACCAGACGACCAGGCGCTGGCCGATGAAGTTCGCGGCGAGGACGCCGGTCAGGAAGATGATCAGCAGCGTCAGGATGGCGCCGGTTCCCGGCAGGTCGAGCCCCAGCGAGTTCTTGGGGTGGAATGCCGCCGGCAGCAGGCGCAGCGACTGGTCCATCGTGCCGACGATGAGCGACAGCACCCAGGCGGTGATCGCCAGGGGGACCCAGATCAGCAATCCGGTAACGAAGTAGCGACGAATCAGCTGCCCGCGCACGCGCAGCCTCCGCTGCCACCCTGGCACGGGGGCGGATTGTCGGCCGGCTTGCTTTCCGGTTTGCTGCTGCTTCCCTTGAAGTCGGTGGCGTACCAGCCGCTGCCCTTGAGCTGGAAGCCGGCGGCGGACAGTTGCTTGCTATAGCTTTCGGTGCCGCACTCCGGGCAGGTGGTGAGGACCGGGTCGGACAGCTTCTGCAGATGATCCTTCTGGAAACCGCAGGATCCGCAGCGATATTCGTAAATGGGCATGGGAATCCTCCAAAACGACGAATTATACCTGAGCCGGGGCCGTGCAATCGGCTCGGGACAGCCTCGATATGGGGGAAAAGGCGGTATTTTTCAACCGCCTAGCGGCTGCGGGTCAGAACAGCCCGAGATAGGTCTGCGTCAGCGGCTTGCCCCAGAACAGCGCCAGCAGTCCCGCCGCCGCTAGGTAGGGGCCGAACGGGATGGGGACGTTGCGCCCGTGGCGGGCGGCGACGATCAGCACGATACCGACGATGGCCCCGACCAGCGAGGAGAGCAGGATGGTCATCGGCAGCACCTGCCAGCCGAGCCAGGCGCCGATCGCCGCGAGCAGCTTGAAGTCGCCGAAGCCCATGCCTTCCTTGCCCGTCGCCAGCTTGAAGCCCCAGTAGACCGACCACAGCGACAGGTAGCCGGCCATCGCACCGATCACCGCCGAGGACAGCGAGGTGTAGGTGCCGAACAGGTTGAACGCCAGCCCCAGCCAGAGCAGCGGCAGCGTGATGCTGTCGGGCAGCAGCTGGGTGTCGAAGTCGATGCCGGTCAGCGCGATCATCGCCCAGATGAAGGCGATGGCGCCGGCCGCCGCCCAGCCGAAGCCGAAATGCCAGGCGGCGAACGCCGTGAGCAGGCCGGTGACGGCCTCCACCAGCGGGTAGCGAATGGAAATGGCGGCGCCGCAGGCCGAGCACTTGCCGCGTAGAAACAACCAGCTCAGCAGCGGGATGTTCTCGAGCGCGGTGATCTGGTGGCCGCAATGCGGGCAGCGGGAGCGCGGCTTCGACAGCGTCAGCGGCGCCGCGGGCGGCAGCTCCTCGCCGCGCAGTTCGGCGCACTGGCTCTGCCAGTCCCGTTCCATCATCTGCGGCAGGCGATGGATGACGACGTTGAGAAAGCTGCCGACGACCAGCCCGAGTAACCCCGCCGCCGCCGCAAAAGCGGCGGGGTCGGCGAACAGTGCGATCATCCGACGACGGAACCCAGCTTGAAGATCGGCAGGTACATGGCGATCACGAGGCCGCCGATCAGGACGCCGAGAATCGCCATGATCATCGGTTCCATCAGGCTGGAGAGTGCCTCGACTGCGTCATCGACCTCGGCTTCGAGAAATCCTGCAACTTTCTCCAGCATGCCATCAAGTGCCCCGGACTCTTCGCCGATCGCGACCATTTGCAGAACCATATTGTCGAAAAGCTTGCTGTTCTGCATCGCCGTGGTCAGGTTCGTGCCGGTGCTGACTTCGCTCTGAATCTGCCGGGTGGCCATTTTGTAGATGTAGTTCCCGGCCGCGCCGCCCACCGAGTCGAGCGCTTCAACCAAGGGTACGCCGGCTGCAAACATCGTCGCCAGTGTCCTTGTCCAGCGGGCGACCGTTGCTTTTCGTATTACATCCCCAAATACCGGAACCCGGAGAGAGTAACGATCAAAAGCAATGTGCATGGCCTCCGATCGTTTGTACGCCTGCAAAAATCCGTAAATGCCGCCGCCGATCGAGCCGAAGATGGCCCACCAGTACTCGACGAAATAGTCGGACATGGCGATGACCATGACCGTCGGCGCCGGCAGGTCGGCGCCGAAGCTCTTGAACACTTCCTTGAATGCGGGAATCACGAAGATCATGATCACCGCGGTGATGACGAAGGCCATGATCAGGATTGCCATCGGGTAGAAGAGCGCCGACTTGATCTTGGCCTTCAGCGCCTGCATCTTCTCCTTGTAGGTGGCCAGGCGATCAAGCAGTGTCTCCAGAATGCCCGCCTGCTCGCCGGCGGCGACCAGGTTGCAGAAAAGGGCATCGAAATAGAGCGGATACTTGCGGAAGGCCTGCGACAGCGACGAGCCGGTTTCGACGTCGGCCTTGATGTCGAGCAGCAGCTTGCCGACGGAGGGGTTGGAGTGGCCGCGCCCGACGATATCGAACGCCTGGAGAAGCGGGACGCCAGCCTTCATCATTGTTGCCAGCTGGCGCGTGAACAGCGTGATGTCCTTGTCGGTGATCTTGCCGCCGGTTTTGAAGCGCTGCTTGTTGATCTTCGTGATGCGAACGCCCTGTCGGCGGAGTGTGGCCTGTGCCACCGATTCGCTGGTGGCGCGCAGCTCTCCCCTGACGTCCTTGCCGTCCTTGCTCTTGCCTTCCCAGAGGAAGGTGAATTCCTTCGCTCCTGCGGGCTTTTTTACGGGCTTGGCGGTGGCCATTGCGTCCCCTTCGGTTGGATTGTCTTGTTATGCGTTGGTCGTGCTCAGCACTTCTTCCAGCGAAGTCACCCCCTGCATCGCCTTGATCAGGCCCGAGCGGCGGAGGTCCTTGACTCCTTCACGGGCTGCTTGTGCCGCGATGTCGAGTGCGGTGCCGCCGGCCAGGATGATGCGCTGGATTTCTTCGGTGACCGGCATGACCTGATAGATGCCGACCCGCCCCTTGTAGCCGGCCCCTTTGCAGCGCTCGCAGCTGCCCGGGCCGTAGAGCGTCCAGCTGCCGTCGAGGTCAGCTTCGGTAAAGCCGGCATTGAGCAATGCTTCCGTCGGGGCGTCGTGCGGTACCTTGCAGGTGCACAGGCGCCGGGCAAGGCGCTGTGCGGTGATCAGCAGCACGCTGGAAGCGATGTTGAACAGCGGCACGCCCATGTTCATCAGGCGCGTCAGGGTCTGCGGCGCGTCATTGGTGTGCAGCGTAGACAGCACCATGTGACCGGTCTGCGCCGCCTTGACGGCGATTTCCGCCGTTTCGAGGTCGCGGATTTCGCCGACCATGATGATGTCCGGATCCTGGCGCAGGAAGGACTTGAGTGCAGCAGCGAAGGTCAGCCCGGCCCGGTCGTCGACGTTGACCTGGTTCACGCCTGCAAGCGGGATTTCGGCCGGGTCTTCCGCGGTCGAAATGTTGATCCCGGGCTGGTTCAGGATGTTGAGGCAGGTATAGAGCGACACCGTCTTGCCGGAACCGGTCGGCCCGGTGACCAGTACCATGCCGTAGGGGCGGTTGATGGCGTTGAGCAAGTGCTCCTTCTGGTCCGGGTCGTAGCCGAGGGCGTCGATGCCCAGCGTGGCGCTGGCTGGGTCGAGGATGCGCAGCACGATCTTTTCGCCGTGCAGGGTCGGCAGGGTGCTGACGCGGAAGTCGATGGCGCGGTTTTTCGACAGGACCAGCTTCATCCGGCCATCCTGCGGCACCCGTTTTTCGGCGATGTTCAGCCGCGAAATAACCTTGATCCGCGACGCGATCTTGTCCTTGATCACCAACGGCGGCGTCGCGATTTCTCGTAGCGTGCCGTCGATCCGGAAACGGATTCGGTAGAATTTTTCGTAAGGCTCGAAATGGATGTCCGAGGCGCCGTCGTTGATCGCGTCAAGCAGCATCTTCTGGATGAACTTGACGACCGGGGCGTCGTCGACCTCGACCGAGGCCGCTTCTTCGGCACTGGCCTGGGCATCCTCGTCGGTGAATTCGAGGTTGATGTCTTCGCTGGCGATGCTCTTCAGCGTGTCTTCCGCCGATTCGGAAAGCTTCTTGACCAAGGGCAGGAGTTTCGGCTCCTCGACCACGACGGGGTCGACGATCAGGCTCGTCTGGAAGCGGATTTCGTCGAGTGCCCGCAGGTTGGTCGGGTCGGCGGTGGCGATGGTCAGCCGGTTGCCCCGCTTGTGCATCGGGATGACTCGGTGCGAGCCGATCAGCTTGCGGTCGATCGCATTGGCCGGAATATGCGCGTCGTCGAACGCGGCCAAGTCGAAAAGGGGGTATCCGAAGGTTTCGGCGGCGAAGCTGGCAACTTCCAGTGCCGACATCTTTTTCGAGTTTACGATCTGTTCGATGAACGAATTCCCGCTTGCCGCCGCTTGGGTGAGCATCGCCTCCGCCTCGCTTTCCTTGAGGCGTCCAGCTTGCACGAGGGCGCGGGCGAGGCCGCTGAGTGGCGCTTGTTGCGGGTTGGCTGCCATGAGCTCGGAAATTCAGATAATTGTGTATGCCGAAGCAATCACGGCGATGATGCTACGCGGCGCTTTCTTTGTAAAGAAGCGGGCTTGCGGCCGGAAAGCGGCTTGGCCTGGAGTGGTCGCGGCAGCCGTTGGCGGCGGCTGTCTGCCAAAAATCGGAATATTTCGTGCGGCGCGCGGGGAAAAATCCTCCGCGCAATGTCGAATATCTTGGATCAGGCGCGGCCAAGTACCACTTCTAGGACGAAGCGGCTGCCGATGTACGCCAGCAGCAAGACCATGAAGCCGGCCATCGTCCAGCGCAGCGCTGTTTTTCCTCGCCAGCCGCGGATGTGTCGGCCGGTCAGCAAGGCGGCAAAAATACCCCAGGAGACGAAGGCGAACAGGGTTTTATGGTCCAGCGTCAGCGCTTTGCCGAACAGCTCCTCGGAGAACAGCGAGCCGCTGATCAGTGCTATTGTCAGCAGGAAAAAGCCGACCGCGATCATCCGGAAAAGCAGTGCTTCCATGGTCAGCAGCGGCGGCAGGCTGGACAGGCTTTTGGTCAGCGCCCGCTGATGCAGTTTGCGCTCGGTATAGCCCATGAAAACGGCGTGCAGGGCCGATAGCGTAAACAGGCTGTAGGCAAGCATGGCTGCGATGAAATGTAGCCGGAAGCCCCAGGTTCCCGCGTGCGTCAGCGCATGTGCGTTCTGGAAGACGACCGGCAGGGCGGTGCAGGCGGCGGCCAGCGGCAGGACCATCGGTTGCAGGCCGTCCATGCGCGAGCGGAAACTTTCCAGCCAGTAGATGAACACCGCCAGCCAGAGCATCAGCGACAGCGCCAAGCTGAACGAGAAATGCATCACCTCGGTGCCGAATAGTCCGCCGTAGAGGCCGAAACCGTGGAGTAGCAGGGCGCCGCCAATGGCTGCGCGCTCCCAATCCTGCATCGGCTGCGCGGCCAAGGGCTTGTCGCTTTCCTTCCAGCGGGTGCGCCAGAAGTGAAAGCCGAGCAGCGCATAGAGGACGGCAGCCAGGATGTTGGGCAGAAGGTGCAGTAGAATGCCGGACATCATCGAAGTTTACACCAAGCGGGATTGCAGATGCTCGACAACCTGACACAGCGCCTTGCGCGCGTCATGAAAACCCTCAAGGGCGAAGCGCGCCTGACGGAATCGAATATTTCCGACGCCTTGCGCGAGGTGCGCCTGGCCTTGCTGGAGGCCGACGTCGCGTTGCCGGTGGTCAAGGACTTCATCGCGGCGGTCAAGGAAAAGGCGGTTGGCGAGGAAGTGCTTGCTTCGCTGACGCCGGGGCAGGCATTGGTCGGCGTGGTCCATCGCGAGATGGCCCGCATCATGGGCGAAGCCAATGTCGGCCTCAATCTGGCGACACAGCCGCCGGCGATTATCCTGATGGCTGGCTTGCAGGGGGCAGGCAAGACGACGACGGTCGGCAAGCTGGCAAAATTCCTCAAGGATACCCAGAAGAAAAAAGTCCTTGTCGTCAGTTGCGACGTGTACCGCCCGGCGGCCATCGAACAGCTGAAGGCCGTGGCCGGGCAGGCCGGAGCGGATTTTTTCCCGTCGACGACCAGCGACAAGCCGGTCGATATCGCACGTGCCGCGATTGACTGGGCGAAGCGCCACTACCACGACATCCTTCTCATCGATACGGCCGGCCGGCTGGCGATCGATGAAGCGATGATGAAGGAGATCACCGAGCTGCATGCGGCGATCAACCCGATCGAGACGCTGTTCGTTGTTGACGCGATGCTCGGTCAGGACGCGGTGAATACGGCGAAGGCGTTCAATGACGCGCTGCCGCTGACCGGCGTGATCCTCACCAAACTTGACGGCGATGCTCGTGGTGGGGCGGCCCTGTCGGTTCGCCATGTCACCGGCAAGCCGCTCAAGTTCGCCGGTGTCGGCGAGAAGCTGTCCGGCCTGGAACCCTTCCATCCCGAGCGGATGGCCTCGCGCATCCTCGGTATGGGCGACGTACTGTCGCTGATCGAAGAGGCGCGCAAAGGTGTCGACGAGGAAAAGGCGCTCGAATTCGCGAAAAAGCTCAAGTCCGGCAAGGGCTTCGATCTTAACGATTTCAAGGAGCAGATCGGCCAGCTGCGCAAGATGGGCGGCATGTCGTCGCTGATGGACAAGCTGCCGGCGCAGTTTGCCCAGGCCGCCGGCCAGCTGCCGTCCGGCTCCGAGGACAAGATGGTGCGGCGGATTGAGGGCATCATCAATTCGATGACGCCGACCGAGCGTGCCAAGCCGGAACTGATCAAGGCCAGCCGCAAGCGTCGCATCGCCACCGGCGCCGGGGTCCAGGTGCAGGACGTGAATCGTCTGCTCAATCAGTTCGAGCAGACGCAGAAGATGATGAAACAGTTCTCCAAGGGCGGCATGGCCAAGCTGATGCGTGGCATGAAGGGCTTGATGCCCGGCGGCATGATGCGCTGATCGATCGTGCGCAGTCCTGCGCCGCGCCTCCGCTACTGCTGGCGGCGGGCGGGCGGGGGGCTCCACTGATTGTGCCAGGCGGCGCGCACCATGTTCGGGTATTCCGGCCGACCGAGGCTGCCGTTGTAGCGGCCCAGTGCCCGGTAGAGGTCGCCTTTCTCGATGTCCAGGTAGTGGCGGAGGATGGTGCAGCCGTAGCGGAGATTCGTCCGCAGATGGAACAGGTTGTCGTCCGGGCGTCCGATCAGCTTTACCCAGAAGGGCATCACCTGCATGTAGCCGCGCGCCCCGGCGCTCGATACCGCATATTTCCGGAAGCCGCTTTCCACCTGCATCAGGCCAAGCACCAACTGGGGGTCCAGACCGGCGCGAGTCGCTTCGTAGTGCACCGCGCGCAGCAGTTCAAGCCGGTATTCCTGATTCGGCAGGCGTTTGGCCAGCCGTCCCGACATCGCTTCCAGCCAGTCCGCCGCTTCGATCGGGCTCTTGAAGGACGAGGTTGGTGGCCGCTTGTCGGAAACCGCTTTCTGCAACGACGCCTGGACGCTGGCAGAAAGCGGCTCGTATTTCTGGGCACCGGCACTCGCCGGCGAGGAGGTGAGCGTCAGCAGCAGGAGAAACAGTGCACCGCTCAGGCGCACAACTTCTCCCTGACGAAGGCGGTCATCTTGTCGATGGCGACCATCTGTGCTTCAGCGTCAGTGCGGCCCTTGTATTCCAGTTTGCCCTCGTTGAGGCCGCGTTCGCCGACGACGACACGATGCGGCACGCCGATCAACTCCATGTCGGCAAACATCACCCCCGGGCGTTCGTTGCGATCGTCGAGAACGACATCGATGCCGGCCGCGCGCAATTCGCCGTAGAGCTTGTCGGCGGCGGCCTTCACTGCTTCGCTCTTGGCGTAGCCCATGGGAACGATGCACACTTCGAACGGGGCAATCGCCGGCGGGAAGACGATGCCGCGCTCGTCGTGGCCCTGCTCGATGGCGGCGCCGACGATGCGGCTGACGCCGATGCCGTAGCAGCCCATCTCCATCACCTGTTCCTTGCCATGCTCATCAAGGAAGGTGCACTTCATTGCTTCGGAGTACTTGGTGCGTAGCTGGAAGATATGCCCGACCTCGATGCCCCGGCAGAGGTCGAGCGTACCTTTGCCATCCGGTGACGGGTCGCCGGCGACGACGTTGCGGATGTCGGCGACGAGCGACGGCTCGGGCAGGTCTCGCCCCCAGTTGGCGTTGATCAGGTGGAAGTCCTCGGCATTGGCGCCGCAGACGAAATTGTCCATCGCTGCGACAGTGCGGTCGGCGATGATGCGTACCTTGCCGGTATCGACGCCAATCGGACCGATGTAGCCCGGCTTGCAGCCGAGGAAGCGTTCGACTTCAGAGTCGGTTGCAAAACGGAAGGGGTCGAGACCGGGCAGCTTGCCGACCTTGATCTCGTTGAGGTTGTGGTCGCCGCGTACCAGCAGCAGCACGAACTCGTCGTCGTGCATCACGGCGATGGCCTTGACCGTCTTCTGCAGTGGCAGCTTGAGGAAGTCGGCGACATCGTCGCAGCGGATGCGGCCCGGGGTCGCTACCTTCTCCATCGCTGCCCCGGCGGCATCGCGCGGCGTGTTTGGGGCCAGTGCCTCGGCCAGTTCTACGTTGGCGGCGTAATCCGAGTTCGGGCAGAAGGCAATTGCATCCTCGCCGGAGTCAGCCAGAACATGAAATTCGTGCGAGCCGGTGCCCCCGATCGAGCCGGTATCGGCGGCGACGGCGCGGAACTTCAGGCCCAGCCGCGTGAAGATGCGGCTATAGGTCTCGTGCATGTTGCGGTATTCGCGCTGCAGGTCCTCGAACGACGTGTGGAACGAGTAGCCATCCTTCATCAGGAATTCGCGGCCGCGCATGACGCCGAAGCGCGGACGGATTTCGTCGCGAAATTTGCTCTGCACCTGATAGAGATGCAGCGGCAACTGGCGGTAGCTCTTCACGTCCTTGCGCACGACGTCGGTGATGACTTCTTCGTGCGTCGGTCCGATGACGAAGTCGCGTTGATGGCGATCCTTGAAGCGCAGCAACTCGGGGCCGTATTTCTCCCAGCGCCCGGTTTCCTCCCAAAGCTCCCCCGGGACCACGGCTGGCATCAGCAACTCGATGGCACCGGCACGGTTCATTTCTTCGCGCACGATGTTTTCGACCTTTCGCAGGATGCGCAGGCCAGCCGGCATCCAGGTGTAGATGCCGCCAGCCAGGCGCTTGATCAATCCAGCGCGGAGCATGAGCTGGTGGCTGACGATCTCGGCGTCCGAGGGCGCCTCCTTGAGCGTGGAAAGAAAAAACTGCGTGGTGCGCATGGCGTGCTCGCGATGATTTTAAAGGCGCGATTTTACTAGAGCGGGAATGGTAATGGTGGCTCCGGCTTTCCTTTCCAAGGGGCGGGAATTGTGGAAAAATTCACCCAACTTACAATTTTTGCAGGATTCACCATGCTCGATCGTGAAGGCTATCGCCCGAACGTCGGCATTATTCTTTGTAACGCAAAGAACGAAGTTTTCTGGGGCAAGCGCATCAAGGAGCATTCCTGGCAGTTTCCGCAGGGTGGCATCAAGCGGGGGGAAACCCCGGAAGAGGCCATGTACCGGGAGTTGCACGAGGAAGTCGGTTTGCGCCCGGAGCATGTTCGCATTCTCGGTAGGACCCGGGATTGGCTGCGTTACGACGTGCCGATGCAATGGATCAAGCGCGAATGGCGCGGCAGCTACAAGGGGCAGAAGCAGATCTGGTTTCTGCTTCGGCTTGTCGGCCGGGATAGCGACGTTTCGCTGCGTGCTTCGGATCATCCGGAATTTGACGCTTGGCGCTGGAACAGTTACTGGGTGCCTCTTGATGTGGTCATCGAGTTCAAGCGCGGCGTCTATGAGCAGGCCTTGAACGAACTGGCACGCTACATCGACGCCGACCGGCGCCGCCCGCGACATCGAGAGCGAGGGAGGGACGAGCACGCGGATCAGCGAGCGACAAGTGAGGGTGTTGACGGTGAGTGAAACCGGTTGGCGGAACGCGTTCGCCGGTCTGGCAGTTCCAATGCTGCTGTTTGTGCTTTCCTCGGGGGCGCGCGCGGCGGGACCGGAGGACTACGAGTTGCTTCGGAAATCGATTGTGGGCGATCGGGCGGATAACTTCGATGAGAAGCCGTGGGTCGAAATCCAGCATCAGCTACCGCCTGCTCCCGATCTAAAACACCTGATCTCGATCGATGTCGGTGCGTTGAGCGACAACACGTTCATGATTGATGAACAGTCCGTTACCTTCGGTGCTGACGAAGTGGTGCGCTATACCCTGGTGGTGACCAGCCCGGGAGGCGCCAGAAACGTTAGCTACGAAGGAATGCGCTGTGCTACTGCGGAGCGCCGGCTCTACGCCTTCGGCCGGCCCGATGGCAGCTGGGCGAAGGCCCGCAACAGCCAGTGGGTGAAAATTTCCGAAAACAGTCTGAATCGGCACCATGCGGCGCTGTTCAGGGACTATTTTTGTTCCGCCGGTGGGACGGTCTCCGATACGGAGGGGGCTCGTCGCGTTCTTCCGAAGGGCAATCCTGCCGCTGTCGTGCGTTGATTTCTTCTTGCCGCACCCCGCTGCGGGTGGCCGGGGCGATGTGATTGTGGCGGCGGGGAGGGGCTGCACTTCCCGCCTGGGGTAGTGCGAATCATTATTTCTGGCAAGCCGTCACGCGTGCAATGACCGGGCGGCGGTGGCCGAAGCCCGGATGCGAGATCAAGTATCGTTTGTGCAAGATCAGGGGCTCGTTGTGTTGCACGGCATTTTCCTCTTGGCCGGATGTGCCTGGGGCAATTAATCTCGGTTGGCAAGGTGTAGGAGTCCTGAATGAGCGTCGACCGCTTGATCATTGAGTTCGACAAGGCTTTGCGTGCAGTCGTCGGGCCGGCGTCGAGCTTTCGCCCGGTCCCCGGGGAAGGGCTTCCCGAGGCTGAGCTCGACCAAGGCGAGCGGCGGCATGCGGCGGCATTGATGCGGGTGAATCACGTCGGGGAAGTGTGTGCGCAGGCGCTCTATCAGGGGCAGGCGTTCGTATCGTGCAACCCCGGGATTCGTGCCGAGTTGGCAAAGGCCGCGCAGGAAGAAACCGAGCATCTGGCGTGGACTGAGCGACGAATCGCCGAGTTGGGTGGGCGCAAGAGCTTGCTGAATCCGTTGTGGTACGGCGGCGCGCTAGCCATCGGAGCCTTCGCCGGGGTTTTTGGCGACCGCTGGAATCTTGGGTTTCTTGCGGAGACCGAGCGCCAGGTTGGCGCGCATCTTGACGACCATCTCGGGCGCCTGCCGATTAATGACCGTAAGTCGCGGGAAATCGTTGCGCAAATGCGGACCGACGAATTGTCGCATGCGGCCACGGCTGTTCGCTTGGGGGCGGTCGAGCTTCCCGGGTCCGCGAGGATGCTCATGCGGGCGGCCTCGCGGGTGATGACGCAGGTTTCCTATCGCTTGTAGAGGGCCGTGCAGATGCTTGGGTCAGGCTTCGATGATCTCGAAGTCGTGAGTGATTTCAGCTGTCTTGCCAAGCATGATCGACGCCGAGCAATACTTATCCTTGGATAGCTCGATGGCCCGGGCGACTATTTCCTTCTTCAACCCTTTGCCGGTAACCGTAAAGTGGAAGTGGATCCGGGTAAAGACCTTCGGGTCGGTTTCTGCACGCTCTGCCGAGAGGGATACCTCGCAATCGTGAATATCGTGCCGGCCCTTCTTTAGAATCAATACGACGTCAAAAGCCGTACAGCCGCCTGTGCCGGCCAGCACCAGTTCCATCGGGCGCGGCCCGAGGTTCTGCCCCCCCGCTTCTGGCGCCCCGTCCATGACCAGCGTATGTCCGCTGCCTGTTTTGGCGTTGAAAGACATGCCTTCGCCAGCCCATTTGATCTTGCACTCCATCGTCTGTCCATTGCCGAATGAGAAACGGACGGATTTTATCGGGGTCAGTTCTTCCCTCCAAGCGCTGGCAAATGGTGCGTTGCATCAATACGGTTGTTTGATAGAGAAGATGTGTGCCAGGTTTGTGTTTTTTATTAGTAAATCAGTTCGGTAGTGTTTTTATAAGCTATTGATTTAGGTCATTATTATTAATAATAAGCTTTATTTATTGCGAAATACATCAAGACTTAGTGCGATGCACAAATAGTCCTTGCTTTTGCTTGTTCCTGCGTTCATAATTCATTCAACTTGATGTTCGATCCAATGCGTTGTGCGGTTTCGAATGTCTTCAGCTTGTCTCCTCCACCCTCCTCCTTTGGTGTGGATTTAGCGCGACTCCCTGTGAGTCGCGTTTTTTTTGGGTTCTTCGCGCAATCGTTTGACAGTCTCCGGGGACATGGCATAGAATGCGCGGCTTTCCGTAATCAAGGCTCGACTAAGAGGGCGCCAATGAAGACATTTTCCGCCAAGCCACATGAGGTGACGCGCGAGTGGTTTGTGGTCGATGCCACAGACAAGGTGCTCGGCCGCCTCGCTACCGAGATCGCCCGCCGTCTGCGCGGCAAGCACAAGGCGATCTACACGCCGCACGTTGATACCGGCGATTTCATCGTCGTCGTGAACGTCGACAAGATCAAGGTCACCGGCAACAAGGCTGATGACAAGAAGTATTTCCGTCACTCGGGCTACCCGGGTGGTATCTACGAAACCAATTTCACCAAGCTGCAGCAGCGTTTCCCGTCGCGCGTCCTGGAAAAGGCCGTGAAGGGCATGTTGCCGAAAGGCCCGCTGGGCTATGCCATGCTGAAGAAGATGAAGTGCTACGCCGGTGGCGCTCATCCGCACAGCGCGCAGCAGCCGAAAGTTCTGGAAATCTAAGGGGCGTCAGATGGCTGAAAACTATTTCTACGGTACTGGTCGTCGCAAAAGTGCGGTTGCCCGTGTCTTCATGAAGCGTGGTGGCGGCGCTATCGTCGTCAACGGCAAGCCGATCGACGTTTTCTTCTCCCGCGAAACTGGTCGCATGGTTGTTCGCCAGCCGCTGGAGCTGGTCGAGCATCTCAATACCTTCGACATCATGGTGAACGTTGATGGTGGTGGCGAATCCGGTCAGGCCGGAGCAGTCCGTCATGGCATCACCCGTGCGCTGATCGAGTACGATGCAGCTCTCAAGCCTGCATTGTCGAAGGCCGGCTTCGTTACGCGCGACGCACGTGAAGTCGAACGTAAGAAGGTTGGTCTGCACAAGGCCCGCCGCCGCAAGCAGTTCTCGAAGCGCTAGTCGCGCTGTGCTGCAAAAAGCCGCCCGTGGGCGGCTTTTTGTTTTTCATGAGCCCGGCGATTATGATTCCTGGTCTCTAGAGGAGGTCGGCAGTGATCGGGATTGCTTTCGCCGGTGAAATGGGTGGTGTCGCCGTGCCCAAGTGGGCGGTCGGGCAGGCCGTACTAGATATGAGCATCGTGTTCGAAATAGAGGAGACCACTGGCCTATGGCAGGTTCCGGTGCTGCCCTAAGGTTGAAGCGATTGCGTCAGCGCTTCGGGATCAGCGCCCCGAAGGTCGCGGTCCGTACTCATGTTGCCTGGTACTGGCGCGCCTTGGCGGTGGTCGCGCTGCTCTCCGTATCGTTGGCCGGTGCCGCATGGGTCTACGATGCCGGGCGCAGTATCGCCGGTTTCGATAGCAAGTCCAGCGCCGACGCACTTGCCGAGTTGCGCGGTCGCTTGACGCAGCTTGAGACCGAATTGTCATCTGTCCGTGGAGTGGCGAGCGCAGCAGACAGCAATTTGAAGATCGAGCGCGCTGCGCAGCAGCAACTGGCGCTGCAGGTCCGCTCACTGGAGGCGGAAAATGCGTCCCTTAAGCAGGATCTGGCGTTTTTCGAGGGGCTTGTTCCCGACAATGCCAGTGGCGGAGAGCCGGGGCTGCGGATCAACCGTTTCCGGGTTGAGCCCGAGGTGCCAGGCGGTCAGTATCGTTATCGAATGCTGCTGGTACATAACGCAACGCGCCAGCAGAAAGAGTTTCGCGGGGACTTGCAGTTCGTCCTGAAAGTGCAGCAGGGGGGCAAAGATGCTATGATCACCTACCCTTCCGGGAGCGATCCGAACGTTCAGCGATACCGGCTGGAGGTTAAGCATTTCCAGCGCGCTGAAGGGGTTTTGCCGGTTCCCTCCGGGGCCGTCTTGAAGAGTGTCGAGGTGCGCATACTCCAGGAAGGTGTGGTGCGGGCTCGGCAGACCATCAACCTCTGAACGGAGGGATCCAGAATGTTTGGCAGGAATCCGAGCAGCAAACCGCAAAACAAGATCGACAGCCTGATTGGCGCGGGTACGCGGATCGAAGGTAATGTAACGTTTAGTGGCGGCTTGCGGGTTGACGGCGAAATCAAGGGCAACGTCAGTGCTGATAAAGGCGTCGCCAGTACGCTCGTTATCAGTGAGCAGGCCCGCATCGAGGGGCAGATCGATGTCGCACATGTTGTGATCAACGGCACCGTGGTCGGACCGGTCAGTGCCAGCGACTCGCTTGAACTTCAGCCGAGCGCACGTGTCACAGGCGATGTGGAATATCACCATCTGGAGATGCAACAAGGTGCAGTTGTGCAGGGGCGCCTTGTCCACCAGACTAGCGCCAGAACCGTTGAGCTGAAGCTTGCGGCAAGCGCCAATTGATTAAGATTTGTCGAGTATCAGGAGCAAAGCATGAATGCAGTTACCGAAATGCCGTCCCCGTTTATTTTCACTGACGCGGCTGCCAGCAAGGTCAAGGAATTGATCGAGGAGGAAGGCAATGCCGAACTCAAGCTTCGGGTATTCGTGACCGGAGGCGGTTGCTCGGGCTTTCAGTACGGGTTTACGTTCGATGAAGTGGCCAACGATGACGATACGACGCTTGAGAAAAACGGCGTAACCCTTTTGGTTGATCCGATGAGCTATCAATATCTCGTCGGTGCTGAAATTGACTATACGGAAGGCTTGGAAGGCTCCCAGTTCGTTATCAAGAACCCGAATGCATCTTCTACCTGCGGGTGTGGTTCGTCTTTCTCGGCTTGATTGACGTATTGTGCAGAATGAAAAAGGCGGCCGTTTGGCCGCCTTTTTCATTCTCTGAACGGATGTGCCCCGCAGGCTACTCCATGGCGAGCGCAACGCCGGCCGATTCTCGCGTCAACTGAATCTGCGCGCGCAGCGGTTCGGCGGTTGCCTGAAACCGTGCTGCATCAGCGGCGCCCAGCGGAGGTGCAGTCGGCAAGGTGACGGTAAGCGGGTTGACCTGCTGCTCCCGTACCCGAAATTCGTAGTGCAGGTGAGGGCCGGATGCGAGCCCGGTCTGTCCGACATAGCCGATCGTGTCACCCTGGGCGACGCGGGCGCCCTTGCGTATGCCGGCAGCAAAACCGTTCAAGTGGCCGTAGGCCGTCGTGTAGGTGCCGTGGTGACGGATCAGCAGAAGGTTGCCGTAACCGCCTTGTCGTCCGGCAAATTCCACCGTGCCGTCGGCAACCGAGCGGACTCGTGTACCAATAGGGGCTCCGTAGTCGACGCCTTTGTGTGCGCGCCAAGTATTAAGTACCGGATGGAAGCGGTTATTGGTAAAGCCGGAGGTGACTCGAGAAAATTCAAGCGGCGAGCGCAGGAAGGCCTTGCGCAGGCTTTTTCCCTCGGCACTGTAATAACCACCGGTTTTTCCGTTGTCACTCGAATACCAGTAGGCCTGGTACGTCTTCTGGTCGTTGGTGAACTCCGCCGCCAGGATTCGCCCGCCGCGGACAGGTTGTCCCCGCTGGTACAGCATCTCGTAGGCAACGTTGAAGCGGTCCCCTTTGCGCAGGTCGCGATGAAAATCGATGTCGCCGCCGAATATTTCAGCGAGTTGGGTTGCGATGTTGTCGGGAATACCGGCTGCGTCCGTGGCGCCGAACAGTGAATAGCGGATTTCACCTGCGCGGAAGATCGTTCTGGATTCCAGTGCAAGCGGCTGTTCAGTAGCGGTAAAGCCGCCTTGGGCTCGCTCGACGACGATCAATGCATCCTTTCCGTTCTCCGGAAAATGCAACGCCAGCAGTTCCCCCGTATCGGTCGTCCGAGCGGTTACCTGCTTACCCGGACGCAACTGCCGTGAAATGACCTGAGCGGTGGTGTTCGTCCGCAGAAACTCGAAAGCCTCTTTGTCGTTGACGCCGAGTCGCGACAGGAGATTCGCTACGGTATCTCCGCGCTGGATGCGCTCTTCCCGAAGATAGCCCTGCTCCGTCCCGGGGAGCACCGCCACCGATGGCATGCTGAGTTGCTCGACAACCGTTTGCAGAGAAACTTGCCCCGGGTCGTTGTCCGGCGCGACGGCGAATGCAGTCACGACGCCGAACGCGGAAGCGGTGGCAAAAGCAGCTGCAGCCCGCTTGTGTCGGGAGAGTCGATCGATCACAAGTTGTGATTGCGCTAGAATGCGGCTCTTTTGACTAGTCACTGGCGCCGGTACCGAAAAAAGATCGCGGCAGTGTAACAAATATTTAACCGGGCCAGTACCGGTTGCATCAATCCTTGGGGTAAGTCATGCGCGCACTGGAAGAATCTCTGGATCTGATCAAGCGAGGGGCCGATGAGCTGCTGATCGAGGCCGAGCTGGTTGAGAAGCTGAAGACGGGGCGCCCGTTGCGGGTGAAAGCCGGATTCGATCCCACGGCGCCTGATCTGCATCTCGGGCATACCGTACTGATCAACAAGCTGCGCCATTTTCAGGATCTTGGTCACCATGTGATGTTCCTGATCGGCGATTTCACGGGAATGATCGGGGATCCGACCGGCAAGAACACGACGCGTCCCCCGCTTTCCCGTGAACAGATACTGGAAAACGCGCGGACCTATCAGGAGCAAGTGTTCAAGATTCTCGATCCGGAGCGTACCGAGATCTGCTTCAACTCGACCTGGTTTGAGCCCATCGGGGCTGCCGGGATGATCAAGCTGGCCGCCCTGCATACCGTGGCGCGGATGCTCGAGCGCGACGATTTTTCGAAACGCTACGCCAATGGTCAGCCAATCGCAATTCACGAATTCCTCTATCCATTGTGTCAGGGATATGACTCGGTAGCCATGCGCGCCGACGTCGAGCTTGGCGGCACCGACCAGAAATTCAACCTGCTGGTTGGCCGGGAGCTGCAGAAGCATTACGGACAATCACCCCAGTGTGTCCTCATGATGCCGCTGCTGGAGGGGCTCGATGGTGTTAACAAGATGTCCAAGTCCTTGGGCAACTATGTCGGCATCAACGAGCCGGCGCGCGAGATCTTCGGTAAGCTGATGTCGGTTTCCGACGTTTTGATGTGGCGATACTACGACCTGCTTTCGTTCCGCGGCAGTGCAGAGATTGCGAAACTACGCCAGGAAGTCGCCGATGGTCGCAACCCGCGGGATGTCAAGGTGCTTCTGGCCCAGGAGCTGGTCGCCCGCTTCCACGATCAGCGGGCAGCAGAGGATGCGCTGGCAGATTTTGAGGCGCGATTCCGGCAGGGGGTGATTCCGGACGATATCCCGGATTTCGTCGTCCAGTTGCAAGGGGTGGCGCCTACCATCGTTCAGGTGTTGAAACTTTCTGGGCTGACCGCCAGTACGTCGGAGGCAATGCGCATGATTGAGCAGGGCGGGGTCAAGGTCGATGGGGTGAAGATCGAGGACAAGGGGCTTGTTCTTGCCGTCGCCAAGCCGCTGGTGCTGCAGGTCGGCAAGCGCAAGTTTGTGCGTGTCGAATTTAAGTAATATTTAAATTCAATGACTTGTCGTTAATTTTGCAAAATTTCGCAAAAAAACGACATTCAGGGTCTTGACGGTCTCTTTGGGGGCTGTACAATGCGCATCTTTCGTTGCTTCGGCAGCTGGCAAAACGCAATCTAATCAAATGGTTACGTTTTGGTTGTGCAGATTGGTCGGTCTTTTGAGAAGTTTTGAAAAAGAGTTGACGCAGTAAATTAAGTCTGTACAATGCGCATCTTTCGTTGCTTCGGCAGCGGGCAAAACGTAATCAAATCAAATGGTTGCGCTTTGGTTGGGCAAGGAAGTCGGTCTTTTGAGAAATTTTAAAAAAGACTTGACGCAGTAAATTAAGTCTGTACAATGCGCAGCTTCGCCGCTGACGCGAAACGGCAAATTAAAGACAAGTTCTTGATTTGCAAGCTCTTTAAAAACCAGACAACCGATAGGTGTGGGTGCTTGGTTTGGTTGTGAAGTTGGCTTCGGCTGACATTGCGATTAAATTGAAGTGCTCGCACAGAAGTAGCAAGGTTTAAGGAAACTTGAATCTGCAACGTCAAGCG
>JACPEH010000004.1 GCA_016183655.1 Rhodocyclales bacterium | reverse complement strand
GAAGGGCGTGCTGCAGGCGGAGGGCAAGCAATGAGCATCCACTGGCAGAGCTTCTCCGATTTCCTGGCGATGGGCGGCTACGGCCTCTACGTCTGGGGCTCGTTCGGCGCCACCGCGCTGATCCTGGCGATTGAACCGATCCTCGCGGTCCGTCGCCGTCAGAATCTGACCGCCCGGCTCAGGCGACAGCTGCGGGCGGAGCGTTCTTAGCCTCCCGGTCTTTCCCGTCATCGGGAATTTTCGGGATCCATTCGCAATCTCTGGAATTTCTCTCCCATTGCCGGGACGGTTCCCTTCGTTTTCCTGATTCGATGCCGTCGCAATGAATCCTGCCGCGCTCCGGGCGTCAGCCTTGCAGCTGGTTTGCAAGGCAACGATCTGCGACGAATTGTTGGCACTATTGTGACGACTCGCGAGTCCGATTGCTGCCTGCCCTTGACCCGGCTCCGGGACAGTCAGCCTCGACAACGTGGGAGGTAGTCCGGTAAGCCCCCGCACGGCCGCCCGCAGGGACGAGGCATGGTCACCTCCGGAGGGTTGGGGGCGGGGGCTGATGATCGCGCAGATAATTCTGAACTAAGCAGCCGGCGAGGCTCTAACATCGGGGACTTCCCGTTTTCGGGAATTTCCCCCGGTTTTCTTTTCCGGCATCGGTGCGCCGGGGGCGATGGCGTAACGGGCTTGTCCCTGGCCGCGTATCCGGCGGTCGCTGGAATCGATCTTGCTACCATTGCCACATCCATCGTGGAGATCGTCATGATTCCTGAATTCGGGCACGTCGCCCTGATTGCCGCCCTGGCCGTCGCGCTGCTGCAGGGGGTGGTGCCGCTGGTCGGCGTCGTCCGCCAGGACCAACGCCTGATGAACCTGGCGATTCCCGCCGCACAGGCGCAATTTTTCGGGGTGGCGGTGGCCTACGGCTGCCTGACGCAGGCCTTCGTCACCAACGATTTCTCGGTGACCTACGTCGCCCAGCACTCGAACTCCCTGCTGCCGATGTTCTACAAGGTGGCGGCGGTGTGGGGCGGGCACGAGGGATCGATGCTGCTGTGGGTGCTCATCCTGGCGATCTGGACCTTTGCCGTGACGCTGTTCAGCCGCCGCCTGCCGCGCGAGACGGTGACCACGGTGCTGTCGGTGATGGGGCTGGTCAGCATCGGCTTCCTCGCTTTCCTGCTGTTCGTCTCCAACCCCTTCGAGCGCCTGCTGCCGGCGGCGGTCGACGGCCGCGACCTGAATCCGCTGCTGCAGGATCCGGGCATGGCCTTCCATCCGCCGATGCTGTACATGGGCTACGTCGGCTTCTCGGTGGCCTTCGCCTTTGCCATCTCGGCGCTGGTCTCGGGCCGGCTGGATGCCGCCTGGGCGCGCTGGTCGCGGCCGTGGACGACGATCGCCTGGGTGTTCATGACGCTGGGCATCGCGCTCGGCTCGTGGTGGGCCTATTACGAGCTGGGTTGGGGCGGCTGGTGGTTCTGGGATCCGGTCGAGAACGCCTCGTTCATGCCCTGGCTGGTCGGCACCGCGCTGATGCATAGCCTGGCGGTGACCGAGAAGCGCGGCAGCTTCAAGAACTGGACGGTGATCCTCGCCATCCTCGCCTTTTCGCTGTCGCTCTTGGGCACCTTCCTCGTCCGCTCGGGCGTGCTGACCTCGGTGCATGCGTTTGCCACCGATCCGAAGCGCGGCATCTTCGTGCTCGCCTTCCTCGCCATCGTCGTCGGCGCCTCGCTGACGCTGTTCGCCTGGCGGGCGCCGAAGGTCGGGTTGGGCGGCAGCTTCGAGATGCTTTCGCGCGAATCGATGCTGCTGGTGAACAACGTGCTGCTCACCGTCGCCGCCGGCGCCGTGATGCTCGGCACGCTCTACCCGCTGTTCCTCGATGCGCTCAATCTCGGCAAGATCTCGGTCGGCCCGCCGTACTTCGAATCGGTGTTCGCGCCGCTGATGGTGCCGCTGGTGGCGCTGATCGGCATCGGTCCGTTCATCCGCTGGAAGGTCGGCCGCGCGGCCGACCTGCCGCGCCTGCTGTGGCTTGCCGCCGCGCTTGCCGTGCTCGCGGCCGTGCTGCTGCCGCTCGCCTTCGGCCAGTGGTCGCTGCTGGTGGCCTTCGGCAGCCTGCTCGGCGTCTGGATCATCGCCTCCAGCTTCGTGCATATCGCCGAGCGCGTGCGCGGCGGCAGCAGCGGCCTGGTTGCCCGTCTGGCGACGGTGCCGCGCGCGCACTGGGGCATGGTGCTGGCGCATGCCGGTGTCGGCGTCTTCATACTCGGCGTGAGCATGGTCAAGACCTTCGAGGCCAATTCCGACGTGAAGATGGCGCCCGGCGACACGACCTCGGTCGGCGGCTACGCGTTCAAGCTGCTCGGCATCGAGGAGTACAAGGGGGCGAACTACATCGCCGCGCGCGGCCGCGTCGAAGTCAGCCGCGACGGCGCGGTGGTGAAGACGATGTTCCCGGAGAAGCGCATCTACCACGTGCAGAAGATGCCGATGACCGAGGCGGCGATCGATACCGGCCTCTTCCGCGATCTCTACGTGTCGCTCGGCGAGATGATCGACGAACGCACCTGGATCGTCCGCGTGCAGCACAAGCCGCTGGTCGACTGGATCTGGTGGGGCTGTCTGATGATGGGCTTCGGCGGCCTGCTGGCGGCGACCGACCGGCGCTACCGCGTCGCCCGCCGCCAGCAGCGCGAGAGCGCTGCGGCGCTGGCTTCGGCGTAAGGGAGCAGCATGCGACGCTTCCTGCTGCCGCTCGGCATCTTCATCGTCCTCGTCGGCTTCCTCGCCGTCGGTCTGCGCCTGAACCCGCGCGAGGTGCCGTCGCCGTTCATCGGCAAGCCGGCGCCGGCCTTCTCGGTGCCGCAGCTGCATGCCGCCGATCACCGGATCGCGCCGGCCGACATGGTCGGCAAGGTCTGGCTGCTGAACGTCTGGGCCTCGTGGTGCGTGTCTTGCCGCCAGGAGCACCCGGTGCTGATGGAACTGGCCGGGCGCAACGTCGTGCCGATCCTCGGCCTCGACTACAAGGACGAGCGCGACGCCGGCATCGCCTGGCTGCGCGAGCATGGCGACCCGTACCTGCTGTCGGCCTACGACCGCGACGGGCGCATCGGCATCGATTACGGTGTCTATGGCGTACCCGAGACCTTCGTCATCGACAAGGCGGGCGTCATCCGCCACAAGCACGTCGGACCGCTGACACAGAAAGTGGTCGACGAAAAGATTGTGCCGCTGGTAAAGGAGCTGAACGGTGCGTAACGCGATTGCTGCGATTTTCCTGATGTTGGCGACGGCCGTCGGTGCCGCGGAGGCCCTGCCGGCATCCGCCGACCCGGTGCTGGAGGCGCGCGTGCAGAAGCTGGCCGAGGAGTTGCGCTGCCTGGTCTGCCAGAACCAGAACCTGGCCGACTCGCATGCCGAGCTGGCGATCGACCTGAAGAACCAGGTGCGCGAGATGCTGCAGGCCGGCAAGTCGGAGAAGGAAGTCGTCGACTACATGGTGCAGCGCTACGGCGATTTCGTGCTCTACCGTCCGCCGGTGAAGATGACCACGCTGTTGCTGTGGGGCGGCCCGTTCGTGCTGTTCGCCGGCGGTCTGGGCGTGCTCTTCATCAATCTTCGCCGCCGCCGCAACGTGGCCGCGGTGCCCTTGTCCGCGGCCGAGCATGATGCGGCGCTGCGCCTGCTCGAAGAGAAGAAGGAGGGGGCATGACCCTGTTCGTGATTATTGCCGGCCTGCTGACGGTCGGCATGGTCGGGGGGCTGCTCTATCCCCTGTTGCGCGGCACGCGGAACGACGCCGACGAAGCGGCCGAGGTGCGTGCGCTGAACGTCGCGGTGTTGCGCGAGCAGCTCGCCGAACTGGAGCGCGAGCATGCCGCCGGCCAGTTGGCATCCGAGGCTTACGAAAAATCGCGCCAGGAAATCGAGCGGCGCGTGCTGGAAGATGCTTCCGGCGAGAGCCTGCATGCGGAAGAAGGCGGGCGGCGTCCGTTGCTCGCCGGCGCTTTCGCGGTCGCCGTGCCGGCGCTGGTCGTCGGCCTGTACGTCCTGCTCGGCTCGCCGGAAGCGATTACCGGCGCGAAGCAGGCGCAGGCGCCCGGCGGCGATGCCGGACATGCGCTCGGCCAGCAGCAGATCCAGGCGATGGTGCAACGGCTGGCGGAGCGGCTGCAGGACAACCCGAACGACGGCAACGGCTGGCTGATGCTGGCCAAGTCCTACGGCGTCATGGGGCGCTTCCCCGAGTCGGCGGCCGCCTACGGCCGCGCGATCGCGCTGCTGCCGCCGGACGCGCAGGTGCTGGCCGACTTTGCCGATACCGTGGCGATGGCGCAGGGGCGCTCGCTGCAGGGCGAGCCGGAGAAGATCGTGCGCGATGCGCTGCAGATTGACCCGCGCAACATCAAGGCGCTGGCGCTGTCGGGGACGATCGCTTTCGAGCGTCAGGACTATCGCCAGGCGATCGAGCAATGGCGGAAGATACTGCCGCTGGTGCCGGAGGGGTCGCAGGCGGCGGTCGGCATCCAGGGCAGTATCCGCGATGCCGAAACCCGCCTGGCCGCGGTGGGCGGCGTGGCGCCGAAACCGGCAGCGGCAGGCGCCGGGGTCTCGGTCGCCGGTCGCGTGACGATCGATCCGGCGCTGGCCGGGAAGATCGCTCCGGGCGATACGCTGTTCGTTTTTGCGCGCGCCGTCGAGGGGCCGAAGATGCCGGTGGCGATGGCGCGGATGCCGGCCGGTCAGCTCCCGGCGAGTTTCTTGCTTGACGATAGCATGTCGATGACACCGAACTTCAAGCTGTCGCAGCAGCAGAAAGTGGTGATCGGCGCGCGGATTTCCCGGAGTGGCGACGCGCTGCCGAGATCCGGCGACCTTGAAGGCTTCTCGGCAGGCGTGGTTCCGGGAGCTTCCGGTGTTGCGATTGTCATAAATTCGATAGTTAACTAGGTGCTGCCTGAGGTTTCCTGATATAGAGAAATTTCGGCATCTTCCCGCCTGCGGGAGGTGAGCCGGGAAGCGGCGCCGGGTTGGGGGACGTTTCCATGCTTTTCAGGAAGACAGCGAAGTACTGGTTAGCGGCAATGGTGGCGCTTTCGGCGGCCTTGCCGGCCGTTGCGGCCGACGATAATCTGGAGCAGCTGCAATCGGACGCGCGTCGGGCAGCGATGCGCCTGCTTGAACAAATACGTGGTGAAATCGGGCGCGAGCTCGACCAGACCGGGCCGATTCGCGCCATTACCGTTTGCAAATACAGCGCACCTGAGTTCAGTTCGGCAATTTCACGCCAAACCGGCATGCGTGTGACGCGGGTCAGCCTCCGTCCGCGCAACCGGGTGCTGGGCGAGCCGGATAGCTGGGAGCAGAAAAATCTTCTCGATTTCGAGAGGCGTCTTGCCAAAGGCGAGAAGATCGAGACCTTCGAGGTCTCGCAAGTGGTCAACGAGCCGACCGGCCGCTACTATCGCTACCTGAAGGCCATTCCCATGGGGCAGCCATGTCTGGCCTGCCATGGTCCGGTAGCGGGCATCCCCGAGGGGGTCAAGGCGCAACTCGCCAGCGACTACCCGCATGACCGGGCGGTCAATTTCCAACTGGGGCAGGTGCGTGGCGCGGTCTCCGTCAAGAAGTCCATCGACTGAACTCCCGGTTTCCGGGCGCCGGCGGCTGCTCGGTCTGCTGACCTTGCCGCTGCTCGCCGCCGCCTGCGGGCGCGAGCCGTCACCCCGGGCCGCGTCGCGCGCCGGCGATCCTTTCCCCGATTTCGACCTTCCCGATCTGCAGCGTCAGCGCCGGCGGCGTGCGGAGTTTCTCGGGCGTCCGTTGCTGATCAACTTCTGGGCGACCTGGTGCCCCCCGTGCCGCGAGGAGATGGTCGGCCTGCAGGTGTTGCACCGGGGTTTGCAAGCGGCCGCGGGGAGTGTCGTCGCCATCTCGGTGGATGAGGACCTCAACCTCGTGCGTGAATTCGTGCTGCAGGTCGGGGTGACTTTTCCGGTGCTGCTCGATGACGGCCGTGCGCTGGCTTCGCGGGGGGTAGGGCTGCAGTCGTATCCGACGAGCTTTGTGCTGCGAGCGGATGGGCGGATCGGCGAGGTCGTCGTCGGTGCCCGGGCCTGGGAATCGCCCGCCGAGCTGCAGCGGGTGTTGTCGGCGGCGGCCTGAGCGGCTGCCGCCTGCCGGCGGCGTTTACTTGCCGCCTTCGATGCTGACGAGTGCTTTCTTGGCTTCCGGATGGCCTTGCGCGGCCGCCTTGCGCATCCAGCGCGCGGCTTCCGCGCGACTGTCGATGACGCCCTTGCCGGCAAGGAAGAGCAGCCCGAGATGGTACTGGGCCTCGGCGTGGCCGGCGCTGGCTGCCTGGAAATACCACATGGCGGCTTCGCGATCGGGGTCGGGTACGATTTTTGCGATCTGAGAGCCGAAGAGGTAGGCCGAGCCGAGCTGGAACATGGCTTCCGTGTAACCCTGCGCCGCTGCTTTTTTCCACCAGTAGATCGCCTGTTTCTCATCTTCGGGGACGCCGTGCCCCTGATAGTAGAGGGTGCCGAGGCGAAACTGGGCCAGCGGGTTGCCGTTGTTGGCCAGCGGCGTCAGCATCTGCGCGGCCTGGCTGTGGCGGCCGGCTTCGATGGCGCGAACGGCATCGGTCAGCGGGTCGGCGGCATGCAGGAACGGGCTGGCAACGAGGATGAGAGCGGTCAGCAATGGTTTTAGCGGCATTTAGATACCTGGTTTTGCGAGGCGGCGATTGCTTGCATCGGTTGGTGGATAATGGCCGAATGCATCGGCAAATGACTGGTTACAGCGGGAAGCAAAAAATGGGCCTTGAACTGGTGCGGCAGACGTGGAGCGAGTCATGGTAGCGGAACCGGACAAGCCGCGGAGTGCAGGCCAAAGCGCTGGCCAAAACGCCGGCCAATATCCCCTGCAGGGGGCCTCGCTGCGGCGCAAGGCGATGTGGACCGTGGTCGTGCTCCTCATCTACTTTGCCGGCGTCATGGCAGTCATTTCGTTCGAGCGCAGCATCCTGGTCGAGTCGGTTAGCGAACTGGAGGAAATCCACGGTCTGGAGCAGCGCCAGGTGGCGCTCAACATGACCGTCTCGCGCGCCGTTCTGGCGGTCAACGAAAATTATTTTGCGCCAAATATCGAGGAGTCGGCAAAGGTCCTGGTGCTGGAAGTGGAGGCGGTGCTGTCGGGGCTGACCCGGCTGCTGCCGCACTATCCGTTTCTCGCCGATGGTGTGGCGGCGCTCAACCGCGGCATCGAGGAGCTGTCGGCGGCGCCGTCGCGGGCGGCGATCGCCGATCTGCGTGGGACGATGCATCGCCTGGTGATCGACCTCGACACGGTGACCAACGACATCAACAACCGCAGCCAGCGACTTCTCTACCGTTACCGCAGCACCTTCGACCGCCTGACGCTGGAATGGACGGCCTTCGTCGTCATCGGCCTGACCGTGCTCGGCGGCCTGATCATGTTCTTCTTCCGCCGCCTGGCCGACGACATCGGGGTGGCGCGCGAGCGGGCGGCGGCCATCGTCCGCGGCTATCGCGGCGAGCCTTTGCAGGTCCGGCGGGAGGACGAGCTGGGCTCGTTGATGAGCGCCATCAACGACATGCAGCGGGATTTGCGCCATCACGAATCGGAGATCGAAGTGGCGCGCCAGCAGCAGTTCCACAAGGAGAAGATGGCGGCGGTCGGTTCGCTGGCGGCGGCGGTGGCGCACGAGATCAACAACCCGCTGTCGGCGATCGTCGGCATTGCCCAGACGATCGACGAGGAGTGCCAGAAGGAAGCCTGCAGCCGTTACCGCAACATCTGCCATCCGGAGATGATCCTCGACCAGGCCAGGCGGGTGATGCACATCACCCGCCAGATCAGCGAGTTTTCCGTGCCGCAGTCGCCGGGCCCGGAGCTGATCGACCTCAACGGCCTGATCCGCAGCACCTGCAATTTCGTCGCCTTCGACCGGCGCTTCCGCCTGCTCGAACTGAAGATGGAACTCGATCCGGCGTTGCCCGCGGTGTACGCCGTTGCCGATCAGTTGGTGCAGGTGGCAATGAATTTGCTTATAAATGCTGCCGATGCCCTGCAGGGGCGAACCGATCCGCTGCCGAAGATCGAGGTCAGCACCGCCGCCAGCGATGGTCAGGTGTTGTTCTTGGTCCGCGACAACGGGACGGGGATCGACCCGGCGCTGATTGACCAGGTGTTCAATGAGCGCTTTACGACGAAGGGACAGGGGCAGGGTTCCGGCCTGGGCTTGTTCCTGTGCCGCGAACTGATCCGGGGGGGGGGCGGCGAGATTACGCTGAGCTCCGAGGTCGGCGTCGGTACGCTGGTGACGGTTCGCCTGCCGGTACCGTCGCTGCTCGGGGGCGAATGAAGGTGGTGCAGTTCTCTGGGGAATGAACGCATATGCATGTCCTGGTAATTGATGACGAAGCGGCAATCCGCCAGATCCTGGCGGCGACGGTGAGCCGTGCCGGCCATTCGGTGGATACCGCCGAGAACGTCAAGGAAGCCTCCGCGAAGCTGGTCCGCGGCGACGTTGATGTCGCGCTGTGCGACATCAAGATGCCCGACGGCAACGGCGTCGACCTCGTGCGCAGCTTCAAGGGCTCGGGAATCGACACGCATTTCATCATGGTCACCGCCTTCGCCTCGATGGAGACGGCGGTGGAAGCCTTGCGCGCCGGTGCCACCGATTACATCGTCAAGCCGGTGCGCAACGAGGAGTTGCTGCACCGCCTGACGCAGATCGATTCGATGCGCGGCCTGAAAGCCGAGAATCAGGCGCTGCGGCAGATGGTCGCCGGCGAACGCGGGGTGTTCCACTTCACCGCGCCGTCGATGGTGGCGATGGAGCGGCTGGTGTCGAAGGTGGCGGTGACCGACAGCACGGTGCTGATCACCGGCGAGAGCGGCACCGGCAAGGGGGTCTCCGCGCGTTCGATCCACGAGATGAGCGCGCGCAGCGAATTTCCATTCATCCCGGTGAACTGCGGGGCGATTCCCGAGAACCTGCTCGAAAGCGAGTTCTTCGGCCATACCAAGGGTGCCTTCACCGGTGCCGACCGGGCGCGCAAGGGACTGTTCTCGCAGGCCGACCGCGGCACGCTGTTCCTCGACGAGATCGGCGAGCTGCCGCTGCACATGCAGACCAAGCTGCTGCACGTGATCGAGGACAAGGAAGTGCGGCCGCTCGGCGGCGAGCAGGCGCGCCGCGTCGATACGCGTATCGTCGCCGCGACCAACCGCAACCTGGCCGAGATGGTGAAGGAGGGGACTTTCCGCGAGGACCTCTTCTTCCGCCTGTCGATGTTCCATATCCACATTCCGCCGCTGCGCGACCGGCGCGAGGATATTTCCCGGCTGATCCGCTACGTGTTGCAGAACCTCGCCGGCAACGCCAGCAAGAAGGTGCTGGAACTCGATCCGATGGCCGAGGATCTGCTGGTCGACTACGCGTGGCCGGGCAATGTCCGCGAGCTCGAAAACGTTATCAACCGCGCCTACATCCTCGCCGACGGCGGGCGCATCACGCTCTCCGACCTGCCGCCGGACATCGCCCGGAATACGGTGAGCAAGCCGGTCAGTGGCATGGATGTTGCTGTCAGCGGGGGGTTGCGCGAACAGTTGCGCCGTCTCGAAGCCGACATCATTTTCCGCGCGCTGAAGGATTGCAGCGGCGACCGCAAGGTCGCGGCGCAGCGGCTGGAGATCGGCCTTTCCAGTCTGTACCGCAAGCTTGAGGAATTCGAGGCGCTCGGCATGATGCGCCTCGAAGCCTGATCCATCTCTCGGAGGACGATGCCGACCATGCTCCAGCAAGGTTTTTTCCGGACTACCCTGGCGGGCTTGCTCCTGCTTCCCGTGCTCGCTGTCGCCGGCCCGGCGGAGGACTACGTCGTCGCCAAGAAGGCCTACGACGCCGGCGACGTGGTCGGCGCGATGCCGTTGCTGCGCAAGGGCGTCGATGCCGGGCACACGCCGTCGATGGTGCTGCTCGGGGATATTCTCGACAGCTCCGAGTTCGACGAGGAGGCCGCTGTCGTCTTCCGCAAGGCGGCCGACAAGGGCGACCCCGAAGGGCAGTTCCGGCTGGGCAAGCTCTACTCGCTCGGCGAGGGAGTGAAGAAGGACCTCGCCGAAGCCCATCGCCTGATCCTGGCGGCGGCGAAGCAGGGGCACCGGCAGGCGACCAACGTCATGGCGCAGGCCTACCTCAGCGCCCAGCTTGGTATTCCCGCGAGCGCGCGCAACGGCGAAGAGTCCTTGCACTGGGTGCAGGCGGCGGAGGGCAACGACTACCTGCCGGCGATCGACGCGCTGCTGCTGGCCTATCGCAACGGCGGCTTCGGGCTGAGCCCGGACGCCAAGGAGGCCGAGCGCCTGCAGGCCAAGGCCAATGCACTGCGCAACATTCAGGAGGACGCAGGCAGGAAGAAGAGGAGGCCGAAGTGATGCACATGCGCATGAAATTCCTGGTGGCCACAGCCCTGCTGCTGCCGGCGGCCGCCTTTGCCGCCGACCTGGCGAAGGGGCATCGCGTCTATATGCAGCATTGCGCCAACTGCCACGGTCCCGGCGGCATGTCGGTGATGGCCGGCACGCCCAACCTGGCGCGCCAGGAGGGGCTGCGGCAGCCCGACATGATGCTGCTGCAGACGATCAAGGCCGGACGCCGCGGGCAGCCGCCGTTCATGGGCATCCTCTCCGATCCAGATATCCTCGACGCTCTTGCTTACGCCCGCACCCTCCGCTGACCAATCATGAAAATAAAACTGCTTGCCTGTCTCGCTTCCACCTTTCTCGCCACGGCAGCCTTCGCCGCGGACAAGCCCGACAATCTGCGCGTCGTCGATTCGTTCGACGTCGGCAACAACGTCTATGTGCGCGCGCTGACCGTCGAAAAGCCGGCCAACACCCTGTGGGTGGGCACCTCGGTCGGCGTCATGGAAATCGACCTGAAGACGCAGAAGCCGAAGAATACGTTCACGCGCCAGCATGGCCTGGCCAACGAATACGTGTTCGCCGTCGGCATCGACAGCGACGGCTACAAGTGGTTCGGCACCAATGCCGGCGGCGCCTCGCGCTACAAGGACGGCAAGTGGAAGACCTACTTCCCGCTGCACGGTCTGGCCGACTACTGGATCTACGCTTTCGAGAACGACAAGCAGGGCAACCTGTGGATCGGCACCTGGGCCGGCGCCAACCATTTCGACGTGAAGACCGGCAAGTTCAAGACCTACGTCAAGGAGCTGATCAACGAGTGGGTCTACGGCCTCACGGTCGACGCCGCGGGCAAGGTCTGGTTCGGCACCGAAGGCGGCGTCTCGATGTACGACGGCAAGAAGTGGAAATCGTGGACGCACAAGGACGGCCTCGGCGCCGAGAATACCGAAAAGCTGCAGGCGAGCCCGAATACCGGTCTCGGTACGCGTTCGCGCCATGACCTGACGATGATGGTCGAAGGCCTCGGCACCTACAACCCGAATTACGTCTTCTCGATCCTGGCGGTACCCGACGGGACGATCTGGGCCGGCACCTGGGGCGGCGGCGTCAGCCGCTTCGACGGCAAGAAGTGGACGAACCTGACGACCCAGGACGGCCTGGCCGGCAATATCGTCTACGCGATGGCCCGCGACGACAAGGGCGTGTTCTGGTTCGGTACCGACAACGGCGTGTCGCGCTACGACGGCAAGACCTGGAAGAACTTCGGCAAGGAACAGGGGCTGCTCGACAGCCACGTCTATGCCGTGGCGATCGCGCCGAGCGGCGACATCTGGGCGGGCACCAAGCGCGGTGTCGTGCGCATTGGCGAGAAATGAGCGCGCTAGCGCAGAAGGAATGATTCACATGGACAGATCAGCGATTCTCAAGAACAAGCTTGCCGCTGCACTCTGCGCGGCAGTCATCGGCCTGCCGGCGTTCGCGGCGGAAGACGATGCGCCGATGCTGCTGGCGCAGGCAGCACAGCCGCAGCGGCCGATTCCCGGCGGCCTCGCGTCGCCGCAGCATCCGCCGGTCGGCCAGAGCGGTGCGCCGCTGCCGAACCAGGAGCGCGAGGGCAAGGTGGCGACCGACCCGTCGGCGAAGTTCACCCATTTCCGCGTCGGCAACAAGAACGTCAAGTCGATCCACGTCGAAGGCCCGGTGGTGTGGGTCGGCACCTCCGGCGGCGTCGTCCGCTACGACACCCGCGACGACAGCTACAAGCTCTACGACGCGAGGAACGGCCTGCTCTCGAACGGCATGTTCTTCGTCGGCAAGGTGAAGGGCATGATCGCCGTCGGCACCTACGGCGGCGGCTTCTCGCTGCTCGACGAGAAGACCGGCAAGTGGAAGACCTACAACATCCCCGAAGGCCTCGGCGACGCCTTTGTCTACGACATCATCACCGCGACCAACGGCGACATCTGGATCGCCACCTGGTCGGGCGCCAACCGCGTGCGCGGCGGCAACCTCGATGACCGCAGCAAGTGGGATCTGTACACCGTCGAGAACACCAAGGGCGGCGTTCCCAACGACTGGGTCTATGGCTTGGCCGAGGGCAGGAACGGCGACATCTGGCTGGCCACCGAGGGCGGCATGGCCCGCTTTGCCAACAACAAGTGGGAAAACTGGAACCACCAGCGCGGACTCGGCGCGCCGTACGAGAAGGTCAAGCAGGACATCGCCTTCAAGAGTGACCCGGGCAAGCAGTCGGTGCACCATGCCAAGCAGAAGCAGGAAATGGGGCTGCAGGGCGTCGATGTCGCCTACAACCCGAACTACGTCGTTTCCCTCGAAGTCGATCGCCAGGGGCATATCTGGGCGGGGACCTGGGGCGGCGGCCTGTCGCGCTTCGACGGCAAGAAGTGGACGAGCTACACCACCGCCGACGGCCTGCCGGGCAACCACGTCTTCATGCTGCACATGGACGACAAGGGGCGCCTCTGGGTCGGCACCAACAACGGCCTGACGCAATACCAGGACGGCAAGTTCGGCAAGGCGATGACGACCGCCGACGGCCTGTTCGCGAACAACGTCTTTGCAATGTCGAGCACGGCCGCCGGCGATCTGTGGATCGGCAGCTTCGGCGGCGTCGCCCACCTGCGGCCGGCAAAGTAGGCGCCAGGAAAAACGGGCAGCGACCGGATTGCCGGCGCTGCCCGTTTCCTTTCTTACCCCTTGTCGCGCGCGGCCTGCTCGCCGCAGGTCTACTCGATGATCACCGCCCCCTGAACCCCCTCGTGCACCTTGCCTTCAAGGTGGCAGTTCATGCGGTAGCTGCCCTTGTTGAGCGGGATGAAGTAGAGCTCGACGCTGCCGCCGCGACGGGCGAGCTCGAACGCGGAGAAGAAGGGCGCTTTCACTTCCACCTGATTCTTCACTTCGGCCTTGCGTGCGGCGACGTTCTGCAGGAATTCCGGTGCGTTGAAGTAGTGGCTGTGCGAGCCGTTGTTGGTGATGATCAGGCGGTAGGGTTGCCCGGTCTTGAAGCGCAGTTCGCGCGGCGACAGCCCGTAATCCCGCAGTTCGAGATCGACCGACTGCATTTCCTTCCAGTTCGCCGATTTCAGGGCGTTCTGCCGCGTCTCGTCGGAAATCGCCTGCGTCGCCTCCGGGGCCGCGGCATAAGCCTGTTGCGACAGACCCAGGGCAATGGTCAGCAGCAACAGGAGGGGGGGCTGGCGCATACATGTCTCCTCGCATCAGGACACGATCGATGATGCGCGCTCGGCGCATCGGACCCTTGCCGGGGATGCCGGCTCTGCGAGGAAGTTTAGCGTGTGCCTTGGGTTAACAAAACCCTTTCGTGAGCCGCTGGCCGGGCCATCGGTTGGCGGTGGCCGGAAGCGACGGGGATGTCGGTGCTCAGGCCTTGGCGACGCAGGAACACTCGCGTTGCTGCGAGCCGGAGACGCCGCGCGGGCAGCCGAAGTCGGGATGTGGAAGGATGTCGAGAATCACCGCGCTGTAGCCGAAGACGCGCCCGCCGAGTCGCTGGGCGCAGTTCTGGACGTCGCTGTCGCCAGGGATCAGGTCGACGACACACAGTTTTTTCTGCGACGAGCCGTGGCCGCACATCAGCGTGACGTTGAGTACGCTGCCGAATTCTGCGCACAGACTTTCCAGCGCGCTCCTCAACTCGCCGACGTTCCGGCAAGCGCTCAGCATCGATTGCGCGGCCTCGTGCGACCTGTTCATCTGGGCCAGTCGAAGGCGCGGATGTCGTCGATAAAGGCGTTCAGGAATTTCATGGTCTTGTCAGCGATGGTGTAGCAATGCACACGATGGTCATCGGCTGTCATCTCCTTGATCACGAAGCCCTGCCGGACCAGCTTTGCCAGGCGTCGCTTCAAGGTCGATTCCGGTACCGCGCAGCATAGCATCAGCGTCTTCAGGGTCAGGCGTTCACCGACTTGCTGGCGTGTTCCGATCTCAAGCAGGATCTTCAGATCATCCCTGGTTCCGAATCGCTCGATATGCTTGACGGCCAGTTGGTTGAATTTTCTCAGGCTCGCGATGCTCATTGTCGGGCTTCTACTTCTTATCCGTCATAAGCCCATTGTCACGCGCTTCCGGAGACCGCTCAATAGTTGTTTGGGATCAAGTTGAGCTGAATTTCGGAGTGTGTCACGATTGTCACAAAACCCTGCTGCGGTGCGGCATGGCGCACCGTCGGGGTGGTCGCGCAATGCATTAACGGGAAGGGGCTTGCGACGGAAAACCGGGGGCGGTCGCCGCCCGGCGAGGCTTCAGAAAAGCGACGGTTGCGGTGCGGTCAGGCTGGCTGCCTTGACCGTGATGCGGACCAGCGAGCCGTCGCCGCGCGCCGCCTCGACGACCATGTAGCCGCCGCTGGCTTCGGCGACGACGCGCACGTTGAGGCCGCCGCGCGCGAGCTTGCCGCTGTTGCACCAGTAGTGCGCGAGTTCACCGGGTTGCGGGATCCATTTCGCTTTTCTTGCCATCGCCAGCGCCTGTCGTGATGTCGTCCGGTTTTCCGGACGACACTGTGCCACAAACCGCACCCCAAGAGTACTTCTTCGCGATGTGCAGAGCACATCGCTCAGGGCGCTGCCGGCTTGAAGGGGGCGATGCCGGCGGCGGCGTGCGATAATCCGCGCTTCCCAGCGAAGACCGACATGCCTTACCGAGACCTCAACGTACCCGAGCACGGAATGCTCGACGCTTACGCGGCGACGCTCGCCGCGCGTGGCTATGCCGCCGATGCCGCACAGCAGGCGGCGGCGGATCGTCTGCAGCGCCTGTACAGCGAGCTGCTGGCGTTCAAGGTGGCGCGCAGCGGCGCGCTGCGCCGCCTGCTGTCGCGCCCGCAGCCGCCGCGCGGCGTCTATTTCTGGGGCGGCGTCGGCCGCGGCAAGAGCTTCCTGATGGACTGCTTCTACGATGCCGTGCCGTACCGTCGCAAGCGCCGTATCCATTTCCACGCCTTCATGCACCAGGTGCACCGGCAGCTCGACGAGCTGAAGGGCGAGAGCGACCCGATGGCGGCGCTGGCGGCGCGCATCGCGCGCGACGTGCGCCTGCTCTGCTTCGACGAATTCCACGTTTCCGACATCGCCGACGCGATGATCCTCGGCCGCCTGCTCGACGCGCTGTTCGCGCGCGGCGTGATCTTCGTCATGACCTCCAACTATCCGCCCGACCGGCTGTACCCGAACGGCCTGCAGCGCGACCGCTTCCTGCCGACGATCGCCTTGATGAAGGAGCAGCTCGACGTGCTGGAAGTCGACGCCGGCGTCGACTATCGGCTGCGTACGCTGGAGCAGGTCGAGATCTACCACCATCCGGCGGACGATGCGGCGGAGCGCAAGATGGCCGAATACTTCGCCGCGATCGCCGGCGACGAGGGCAGGAAGGGCGGCGAGATCGAGGTGCTCGGGCGCCGGATTCCGACCCGGCGGCGCGGCCACGGCGTCATCTGGTTCGACTTCGCCGCGCTCTGCGGCGGCCCGCGTTCGCAGAACGACTACCTCGAACTGGCACAGGCCTACCACACCGTGCTCGTCTCCGGAATCCCGCAGATGAGCGCGCGCAACGCCAACGAGGCGCGCCGCTTCACCTGGCTGGTCGACGTCTTCTACGACCACAAGGTGAAGCTGATCGCCACCGCCGACTGCGAAGCCGACCGGCTCTATACCGAGGGCGTGCAGGCGAGCGAGTTCTTCCGCACCGTCAGCCGGCTGACCGAGATGCGCTCGCGCGAGTATCTTGCCCTGCAGCACCTGGCGGGCTAAGGTTCAGCTTCCTTCCCTTGCGCGAGGGGTATCGCGATGAAGCGTCTGCTGTCGTTCCTGCTGCTCCTGCTGCCATTGCTGGCCGTCGCCCAGCAGGAGATGGAGATCATCCCGCTGCGCCACCGTCCGGTCGATCAGGTGCTGCCGGTGCTGCGGCCGCTGCTCGAACCCGGCGCGGTGCTCTCCGGCATGAACAACCAGCTGATCCTGCGCGCCTCGCGCAAGAACCGCGAGGAGATCAAGCAGGCGCTGGCCGCGCTCGACACGCCGGCGCGCTCGCTGCGCATCCTCGTTTCGCAGAACCGCGACGCCGAGATGCAGCAGAGCGGTGCCGAGGCCTACGGCAGCGTCGGCAGCGGCAACGTCCGCATCATCCAGCCGCCGTCCGGCGTTGCCGCCGGCGGCGGGCGCGTCGAGATCCGCCGCAACGGCAACGTCGTCGGCGGGCAGGTGGTCGAGACGCGCAGCACGCGCACGGCGAACGCCGCGCAGTCGGTGCAGGTGGTCGAAGGCGGGCGCGCCTTCATCAACGTCGGCCAGTCGCTGCCGCTGCCGTTGCGCCAGGTGGTGGTCGGCCCGGGCGGCGCGATCGTCACCGACAGCGTCGTCTATCGCGACGTCGGCCAGGGCTTCTACGCCGAGCCGCGCGTCTCCGGCGACCGCGTCACGCTGGAGATCAGTCCGCAGTTCGATACCCCCGGCAGCGCAGGCTACGGCAGCGTCAATACGCAGCGCCTGACGACCACCGTTTCCGGCCGTCTCGGCGAGTGGATCGAACTCGGCGGCAGCGGCCAGCAGGCCGCCAACCGCGAGCGCGGCAGCCTTTCCGTCGGCACGTCCGACCTCCGTGACAACCGCAGCATCTGGCTGAAGGTGGAAGAGGTGCGGTGATCGCCGCATCCCCGGAAGCGGGGCTGGCAGCCGCTTGGCGACCTGCCTATAGTGAGACTGCCGGGTTCGTGTATCGTCATGCCCGGGTCATGCATGAGCGGAAGGGAGGTTGTGATGTGCACCTTTGATTCTCCGATAGCGCGATGCGAAGTCATGCATGTCATGGTGCTGACCGACGAGACGCAGCGCGCCTGTGCCGCGGAGCACGGTTGTCCGGCGGGCCTGAAATGCCCGCTCGCCGCGGTGTTTACCGGCGTGGAAATGGTCGAGGGGCGGCGCGGGCCGCTGCCGGCCGCGGCCGGCGAAACTGCCGGCGTTGACTTGATCCCGCATTGAGAAAGGGGTTTCCGTGCGCGGTACGACAACGATGCTTCGACCTTCCCCGCTCCGGGGGCGCGGTTGGCTGGTCCTCTGCAGCGCAGCGCTGTTTGCACTGCCCCCCGCGCTGGCGGACGAGTTGGCGGTGCGCTCGGTGCCCACCGCCGAGCCGCAGCAGGCCGTCGGCGACAAGACGCGCGGCGTCGCGCTGAAGCGCATGAAGTTCGCGCAACTGGCCAACAGTGCGGTCGGCGAAAGTGCTGGCAACGCCGCTTGCAGCGACGGCAAGCCGGTCTATCTCGACCGCAAGCTGGCGGCGACGCTGGCCGAGGCGATCACCTACGCATTCAGCCGCAACCTGCGTGAATTCGGCTACCGGAACAGTCCCGGGGATGCCTCGGTCTTTGCCGAAACGCCGAAGAAGCCGATTGAGATCGAGCTCGGTGCGCTCGTCCAGGAAGTGCAGATGGCTTACTGCAGCAAGCCCGGGGGGGCCGTCGAGGGCAGCCTTTACTTCAAGGCGCGCATCGAACTGCTGGTACCGACCGCACAGAAGGTGGTGCATGCGCCGGTGGTCGAAGGCAGCGTCAGCGGCCAGCGCTCGCCGACGACGGTCGAGTTCTTTCGCGCCGGTGCCGATGCGCTGGTGAGGAATTTCCTGGCCGAACCCGGCGTCGTCGCCTGGCTCGGCGGCGAGAAGCCGCTGCCGCCGCCGGTGCCGGTAACGGTGAAGGAAAGCACGCTGCGTCTCGACCCGGTCAACCCGCCGTCCGGCGGCACCGCCGGCGATGCGACGCTCTTGCGCGCCTCGGTGGTGACCATCGAAGGCGGCGGCCGCTCCGGCAGCGGTTTCGTCATTTCGCGCCAGGGCTATGTGCTGACCAACCAGCACGTCGTCGGCAGCAACCGTTTCGTCAAGCTGCGGCTAGCCAGCGGTCGCGAGGCGGTCGGCGAGGTCGTGCAGCAGAACGCGGTGCGCGACGTGGCGCTGATCAAGACCGAGAGCGGCCTCGATCCGCTCGCACTGCGCAGCGGCGACCTGGCGCCGGGCGAGACGGTCTACGCGATCGGCTCGCCGCTCGGCGAGAAATTCAGCGGTTCGCTGACACGCGGCATCGTCAGCGCCTACCGCGTGCGCAACGGACAGCGCTTCATCCAGAGCGACGTCGCCATCCTTTCCGGCTCCAGTGGCGGCCCGCTGCTCGACGAGAAGGGGCGCGTCGTCGGCCTGACGCAGAGCGGCGTCGAAGCCGGCCGCGCGCGCATCAACCTGTTCGTGCCGATCGGCGACGGCCTGAAGGCGCTGGGGGTCGCGCCGTCCGAGTGAGTCGGTGCAGCGATCGGCCCGGTTATCCCCGCGTCAGGAACCCTTCGAGCGCTGCTGCAACCTGCGCCGGTTGGTCGTGGTGCAGGTTGTGCCCGCAGTCGGCGATGGTTTCCTGCTGCATCCGGCGGAAGGCAGCGAGCCGGCGCTTGAGTTCGGTCGGGTCATTGCCGAAGCGCTCATGCACGAAGCCGTCGTCGGCCAGCAGCATCAGCACCGGCGCCTCGATCGCCTGCCAGCAGGCCAGCTGGTCGTCGATCCGGTAGAGGATCGGTGCCGGCACGCGGTGCCATGGGTCGCAGGCCATCTGCACGCGACCGTCGGCGAGGACGCAGCTGAGCGCGCGGGCGAGGAAGGCAGCCTTCTCATGATCGAGGCGCGGATTCGCCTGCTGCATGCGCCTTTGCAGCGCGGCATGGTCGGCGTAAGTGCTGAGCCGCGGCATGTCGCCGAGATGGTCGAGCCATTGCGCCAGCTGCCCCGGTGCATCCTTCGCATCGGTCGCCATCAGCCCGAGGAAGTCGAGCATCGCCACCTGCGAAACCCGTTGTGGCCGGGCGCTGGCGTAGATGGCGGCGATGTTGGCGCCCATGCTGTGGCCGACGAGGCGGGCCGGGTGTTCCGGCGAATAGCGCGCAAGCAGCGCGTCGAGGTCGCCGTAATAATCCGGGAACCAGTATGGCCGCCCCAACCATTCGGACTGTCCGTAGCCGCGCCAGTCGGGCGCGATCAGATGCCATTCCTGTTGCAGCGCCTCGACCAGGAACTGGAAGGTCGGCGACGAATCCATCCACCCGTGCAGCAGGAAGAGGGGGGGCGCATCGTCTGCGCCCCAGTGGCGGACGTGGTAGCGGAGGCCACGCAAGACGAAGGTTTCGCCGCGCGATTCGGGGTGACGTTTCATGAATTCCGTTCGGGCGGAAAAAAGGCCGCGGGTCAGACTGCCCCGCGGCCCTTTTGTTCCGTCACCCGGCTCAGGCGTACCCCAAGGGCGCTTGAGCCATAGGCCCCTTCGCTTCGCGATGTGCCGGGCACATCGCTCAGGCGCACCCCAAGGGCACTTCATCGTGATGTGCGATGCACATCACTCAGGCGGCTTTCAGCGCCTGGTCGAGGTCGGCGATCAGGTCCTCGATGTGCTCGATGCCGATCGACAGGCGGATCATGTCTTCCGAGACGCCGGCCTTGGCCATTTCCTCGGCGTTCAGCTGGCGGTGCGTGGTCGACGCCGGGTGGCAGGCCAGCGACTTGCAGTCGCCGATGTTCACCAGGCGCGTGACCAGCTTCAGCGCGTCCTGGAAGCGGCCGCCGGCGGCGATGCCGCTGCAGTTCGTCCCTTTCACGCCGAAGGTCAGGATGCCCGAGGCGCGGCCTTCCATGTACTTCTCGACGAGGTGGTTGTCCGGGTGCTCGGGCAGGCCGGCGTAGCTGACCCACGACACCTTCGGGTGGTCCTTGAGGTACCAGGCGATCTTGCTGGTGTTGGCGCAGATGCGGTCCATGCGCAGCGCCAGCGTCTCGCAGCCCTGCAGGATCAGGAAGGCGTTGAACGGCGAGATCGCCGCGCCCATGTTGCGCAGCGGCACCACGCGCGCGCGGCCGATGTAGGCGGCCGGACCGAGCGCCTCGGTGTAGACCACGCCGTGGTAGGACACGTCGGGCTCGTTGAGCCGCCTGAATTTCTCCTTGTGCTCGGCCCACGGGAACTTGCCGGAATCGACGATGATGCCGCCGATCGAGTTGCCGTGGCCGGCGATGTACTTGGTCAACGAGTGCACGACGATGTCGGCGCCGTGCTCGATCGGCCGGCACAGGTAGGGTGAGGGCACGGTGTTGTCGACGATCAGCGGGATGCCGTGGCGGTGGGCGATCTCGGCCAGCTGCTCGAAGTCGGTGATGTTGCCGAGCGGGTTGCCGACCGACTCGCAGTAGATGCCCTTGGTCTTGGCGTCGATCAGCGCCGCGAAGCTCTCCGGCTGGCGGTAGTCGGCGAAGCGGACCTGGATGCCGTACTGCGGCAGCGTGTGCGCAAAGAGGTTGTAGGTGCCGCCGTAGAGCGTCGACGCCGAGACGATGTTGTCGCCGGCCTCGGCAATCGTCTGGATGGCGTAGGTGATCGCTGCCTGTCCCGAGGCCAGCGCGAGGCCGGCGATGCCGCCTTCCATCGCGGCGATGCGCTTCTCCAGCACGTCCTGCGTCGGGTTCATGATGCGCGTGTAGATGTTGCCCTGCACCTTCAGGTCGAACAGGTCGGCGCCGTGCTGCGTGTCGTCGAACGCGTAGGAAGTGGTCTGGTAGATGGGAACGGCCACTGCCTTGGTGGTCGGGTCCGGGCTGTAGCCGGCGTGGACGGCAAGCGTTTCGAGCTTCATCGGGCGCCTCGTGCGGTCATCGGGGAAAGGCCGAATCTTATCACCCCGAAATGCCGCGGGGGTTCCCGCCGTGCTGCGGAAACCCCCGTGGCGTCTTCGTCCGAATGGATCAGATCATGACCAGCCGACCGTTGGCGAGGCGCACGCGGTCGCCGTTCTGCAGCTGCGGCGCCTGCGTTTCCATGTAGGTGCGCGTACGGCCGTCGTCGAAGCGGACGGTGATCTCGTACTGCGTCTCGCCGCGCATGCGCTTCTCTACTTCGTGGCCGGCGTAGGCGCCGCCGGCGGCGCCGACCACGGCCATCGCCTTCTTGCCGTTGCCGCCGCCGACCTGGCTACCCAAGAGGCCGCCGAGCACGCCGCCGGCGATCGCGCCGAGGCCGGTGCCGTCGCCCTTGCCGGCGATCTCGCGCACGGCTTCGACGGTGCCGCAATCATGGCAGCTTGCGGGGGGCTGCGTCTGTTGCTGCGTTGGCGCCGGACGGGCGTTCTCGACATAGATGCCGTTGTCGTTGACCGGTTGCGGGTTGGCGACGCGGGTCGCGCGTGGCGCGGCTTCCGCTGCCGGTTCGTGGCTTGCCGTCGTCGTCGCGCGGGCCGGCGCGCGCGCTGCCGCGGCCTGACGCTTCGGTTCGACGGTGATCGTCGAGCCGGCGGGGATCTGCAGCGTCGCCGGGGCTTCGCTCTTCGCCGTACTGATCGTCGGCGCGGCCTGCGTGCTTGGCGCGGTCGCCGCGACCGGGGCGTTGGCCGCCGGAGCCTCGCCGCGGACCGGCAGCCAGCCGGCAAGGGCGGCCACGCCGGTCAGGCTGAGCGCGGTGACCGAAGCGGCAGCGACGAGGATCATCGGGTGGGTCTTGCGGGCGACAGGTACGGTTTCCATGGTGACTTCTCCGTTGCGGGGGGACATGCGGCGATTAACGCATGGAGTCCGGCGCATGAGGGACCGAGGAAACAAACTCTTACAACTCGTAACGGCTGCTGCTACAGGTGTTTGCGGCATGCGCTCGGTCGCCGGCGGCGGTCGGGCGGCGATGGCGTGATTCGCCATCTCGCCTGTTCCGGCGGCCATGACGCCCCGCTTCGTTGCTCCCTTGTCTGTGGTGGTGCTATGCGATACAAATAAACAAGCAATATTAGAAAAACAATTAATAACTATTGTTTATTGTTTGGTCGTTGACGAAAGCCGTTTGTTTTTGTAATTTGCAATGCAAACGCTTGGTTGAGCAATGCCGCCTGTATTTCTGATCGTGCTTCAACTTCAGGAACGCCGGGCTCGCCAGGCGCAAGACGGAGGTTCCCGCTTGTCTGCACATGCAGCGCTTCGCACCGGAAAGCGTTGCCGCGGCAGCCAGGACAGGAGCCCGGATGACGAAGCAAGGAGGAGATTGTGAGGAAACTGACGTACCGCGACATACGCGTCGCTTGTCCGCTCGGCTGGGATGTCTTCGACGCCGCCGGGACGCTGCTGCTGCGCAGGGGCTATATCGTCGAAACCGAAAAACAGATGCGCGGCCTGATCGAGCGCGGTCTTTATGTCACCGACGACAACCTCGACGGCGTGAGCAGCGAGCCGGCGAGTCCGCCCGAAATCTGTTTCGATCCCTTCTGGCTATGGGACGACATCCAGTCGAAGCTGGCCCGCATCCTGCGCGACATCGAATCGCAGGAATTCGCCGAGGACCGGATCGCCGGCCTGGCGCTGCTGGTCTGCGCGCTCGCCGACAAGGATCCGGATGCGGCGCTCGGTGCCATCCTGCTCAAGGACACCGAGCGCTATGCCTACACCCATGTGCTGCATGTTGCCGTCATGGCGGCCATCATCTCGAAGAAACTCGACTGGAACGATGGCGAGCGGCGCGATCTGGTATGCGTCGCCTTGAGCATGAACGTCGCGATGATTTCGCTGCAGACCGCCCTGACCAAGCAGGATACGCCGCTCAGCGAGGAGCAGCGCCGTGCCGTCGAGGCGCACCCGAAGCAGGGGAGCGACATGCTGCGGCGGGCGGGAATCCGGAATGAGCGCTGGCTCCGGGCCGTCGAATTGCATCACAGCCGGCAGCACCTCGCGGCCGAATCGGTCGCCCGCCCGGACGCCGCGGCGATGGCCGAACTGGTCCGTACGCTGGACATCTTCTGCGCCAAGATCAGTGCGCGCACCTATCGCCAGGCGCTGCTGCCGCCGATTGCCGCGCGCGAGCTGTTCGTTCGCGAGCGCGACCAGAACAGCCCCTTCCTCGGTCCGCTGATCAAGGAGGTCGGCCTGTACATGCCGGGCACCTTCCTCAAGCTCAACAACGGCGACCTCGCGCTGTCCGTCAGGCGCGGCGTCAGCGTCGACACGCCCCGCGTCGTCGCGCTGTCGCGCGGCGACGGGGCACCCTACCTGGAGGCGGTGAAGCGGGATACGGCGCGGCCGGAGTTCTCGGTCCGCGGCGTCGTTCCCCGCGACAAGGTCCTGCACCGCCTCAACCTGCCGCGCTTCTGGGGCTACGCCCGCTGACTGCCGCGCGCAGCAGCCCAATCCATCTACGCTCAGCGGTTTACGTCGACGACGACCCGCCCGCGCACCTTGCCGTCGAGCAGCGCACCGGCCGTGGCGACGGCGTCGCCGAGACCGATCTCGCTGGTGATCGCGTCGAGCCTGGCCGGGTCGAGGTCGCGCGCGAGGCGTGCCCAGGCTTCGAGGCGGACCAGCTGCGGCGCCATCACGCTGTCGATGCCGTAGAGGGTGACGCCGCGCAGGATGAAGGGGGCGACGCTGGCCGGGAAGTCCATGCCCTGCGCCAGCCCGCAGGCGGCGACGGCGCCGCGGTATTTTGTCGTCGCGCAGGCGTTGGCCAGCGTGTGGCTGCCGACGGCGTCGACGACGCCGGCCCAGCGCTCCTTGCCGAGCGGCTTGCCGGGGGCGGCCAGCTCGGCGCGGTCGATCACCTCGGTGGCGCCGAGTTCCATGAGGTGCTCCGCTTCCGCCGGGCGGCCGGTGGAGGCGACGACGCGGTAGCCGAGCTTAGCCAGCAGCGCGATGGCGACGCTGCCGACGCCGCCGTTGGCGCCGGTGACCAGGATGTCGCCGTCCGCCGGCTTGATGCCGTGCTTCTCCAGCGCCAGCACGCAGAGCATCGCGGTGTAGCCGGCGGTGCCGATCGACATCGCCTGCCGCGGCGTGAACGCCGCCGGCAGCGGCACCAGCCAGTCGCCCTTGACCCGTGCGACCTGCGCCAGCCCGCCCCAGTGCGTCTCGCCGACGCCCCAGCCGTTGAGGATCACCGCGTCGCCCGCCTTCCATTCAGGATGGCTGCTGGCGGTGATCGTGCCGGCGAAATCGATCCCCGGCACCATCGGGAATTTGCGCACCACCGGCGATTTGCCGGTGATCGCCAGGCCGTCCTTGTAGTTCAGCGTCGACCAGTCGATGCGCACGGTGACGTCGCCCTCGGGCAGCCCGGCTTCGTCTATCTGCTGCAGCGCGGCGCGGTAGCCGGCGTCGTCCTTGGTGATCAGGATGCCGTTGAACATGTGGTTTCTCCTCGTTCTGAACGTTGTGGTTGAGCCCGGGATCAGACGATCGCCGGAGCGGTGAGTGAAGCGATGAAAAAGTTGCCGAAGGCTTGCAGCGGTGCCGGACTGCGGGTCAGCCGCATGCGCAGGATGGCGCCTTCCCAGCCGATCCAGAAGAGATGGGCGAAGGCGCGGCAATCGACGCCGGAGGGCAGCTGGCCGGCGGCAACGGCGTCGGCAAGGCAGTTCGCCAGTTGTCCCTCCCAGTCGCAGAGGATGGCCTCCAGCCGAAGGCGCAGCGAATCGTCGAGCGTGCTCGCTTCCTGGCCGAGATTGCCGACGAGACAGCCGCGGCGAAACGCATGGCGCGCCAGCGAGGTCGCCGCATCGTCGATGAAGTCCCGGATACGGTCGAGCGGCGGCCGGCCGGCGTTGCCAAAATGGCGACCGAGCTTGGCCGCGAAGTAGTCGGCGTAGGCTTCGAGCGCCGCCGCGGCAAAGGCTTCCTTGCTTTCGAACTGGTGGTAGAACGAGCCCTTGGGCAGCCCCGTTCGCTTCAGCACGTCGTCCACGGTCAGCGCCGCGAACCCGCCTTCGGTCAGGCGCTCGAGGCCGCAGCGGAGCAGGCGCTGGCGCGTATCGGGGTAATCGTCGCCGGTGCTGCGCGGGCGTCCGCGCGGTCGGCGTTGCGGAGGATGGGTAGGCATGCGGCGAATAATAGACTGGTTAGTCTATTATTCGCAAGCCGTTCGGCAGTGCAGCGTCGGATCGGAGTCAGACGGCCAAAGGGCGTGCTGTCGTCGTTGCCGAACGCTGTTGCGTTTCGACCCGTTTCAGCACCAGCAACAGCAGCGTGCCGGCGACCATCGCTCCGGCCGCCAGCCAGAGGCCGGAGGCGTAGGTTCCGGTGATCGTCGCCAGCCAGCCGGTGATTGCCGGGGCGAGGATCTGTGCCGTTCCGTAGGCGAGTGTCATCCTGCCCATCATCTTCGCCGGGCGCGTCGGGTAGTAGCGGCCGGCCATCGTCAGCACCAGGCTGACCATGCCGATGAAGGTGCCGCCGAAGAGCAGGGCGCCGGCCAGCGCCCCGGCCAGCCCGCCGACGGCGAGCGGCAGCACGATGCCGACGATCTGCAGCACGCCGGCCAGCAGCAGCGCGTTCAGGTAGCCCGTGCGGCGGGCGATGAAGTCCCAGACGATGCAGGCCGGTGCGGCGCCGATGCCGACCGCGACGAAGGCCAGTGTGCCGTGGCCGGCGAGCCCGGGCAGGCGGTCGACGATGGCGACGAGGAAGGTGGCGCTGACCACGTAGCCGATGCCGCAGCAGAAATAGGCGGCGAGAAAGAGGCGCATGAAGAGCGGGCCGGGCGGGTTATCCACCAGCTGCTGCCCGGTCTTGGTCACGGCGCTGGTGTCCGGCGCCGGCAGCCAGCGCAGCGCGGGGATCAGCAGCAGGCAGCCGATCGCGCTGAAGGCGAACCACTGCGCGCGCCAGTCCAGCCACTGGCTCATCGCCGCGACGGCGACGGCGCAGCCGGCGATGCCCAACCCGATGCCGGCGAAGTGGATGCCGAGCTCGCTGCGGTGGTTGTGGCGGATCAGCCAGTTGAGGATCAGCCCGGTGCCGAGCAGCATGCCGGCGGCGCTGGCCAGTCCGGCGACGAAGCGCGACAGCGCCCAGACGATAAGGTCGGTGGACAGCCCCATCATCACCGTGCTGGCGACGGCGAGCACCATGCCGATGCGATAGAGGCGGTCCTTCAGCACGAGGTCGGAGATCAGCGAGGCGATCAGCGCGCCGGCCAGGTAGCCGGTGTAGTTGATCGCCGCCAGCCAGCCGGCCTCGGCGACGCCCAGCCCGGCCTGCTGCTGCATCAGCGGCAGCAGCGGCGTGTAGGAAAAGCGGGCGACGCCGAGCACCAGCAGCAGGCTGAAGATGCCGGCGCCGAGGACCTTGAGGCGTGCTGTCTGTTCGTTCATGTCGCGGCTCGTGTGGGCGATGTCGGAATTGTCTGCCCAAGATAATCCGGCTAAGCTATCTCAACAAATGAATTATCAAGAACAGATTGTTCGTTATTTGAGATACAAAGGAGGCCCGAGATGGAACTGATTGCGCTGCGCACCTTCCAGGCCGTCGTCGAGGAGGGCGGCATCCTGGCCGCCTCGCGCAAGCTGAACACCGTGCAGTCCAACGTCACCAGCCGCATCCGCCGGCTGGAAGAGGAACTCGGTGCCGAACTGTTCTTCCGCAAGGGGCGCGGGCTCGAACTCGCGCCGTCGGGGCGCGTGCTGCTCGACTACGCGCGGCGCATGCTGCTGCTCGAACGCGAGACCAGCGCCGCGGTGAAACAGGCGGGCGAAGCCGCCGGCGAATTACGCATCGGCGCCATGGAGACCTTCGCCGCGCTGCACCTGCCGAACGCGCTGAAGGCGGTGCGCGCCGAACATCCGCGCGTCGAACTGCGCGTGTTCACCGACACCAGCGCCCGGCTGATCGAACGCGTGCTGGTGCACAAGCTCGACTGCGCCTTCGTCGCCGGGCCGGTGGTGCATCCCGGGCTGGATTTCGACGAACTCGTCGTCGAGGAGCTGGTGCAGGTCCACGCCCGCGGCGCGAACCCGGTGCTGCAGCCGCTGATCCTCTTCCGCGAGGGCTGCGCCTACCGCAGCCGCGCGCTCGCCTGGCAACGCGCGATCGGCCATGCGATGGCCGACGCGATGGAGTTCGGCACGCTCGAAGGCATCCTCGGCTGCGTCGCCGTCGGGCTGGGCTGGACGCTGATGCCGCGGCGCGTCGTCGAGCAGTCGCCGCACGCCGCCGAGCTGGTGGTCGAGGCGGTTCCCGCAGAGATCGGCCGCGTGCCGACGGGCATGGTCCGGGCGAAGAACGGGCCGGCGCTGGCGGCGGTGACGACGCTGGGTATGGCCGTGGCTGCCGCTGCCACCCGCAATTCCTGAACTGTTCGCAATGCAAAAAACTACCCGGCCATGAGCGCTGCCAAGTCCTGGTTCCTCTACCTGATCGAGTGCGTCGACGGCAGCATCTACACCGGCATCGCCGTCGACGTCGCGGCGCGCTACGCCGCCCACTGCAACGGCACCGGCGCCCGCTATACCCGCTCGCACCCGCCGTTGCGCCTGCTCGGCTACGAGGCACATGCCGACCGCTCGTCGGCATCGAAGGCCGAGTACCGGGTCAAGCAACTGAGCGCCGCCGACAAGCGGCGCTACGCCCTCCGCCTGCAGGCTGACTGAGCGGTTTTCGCCGCGTTTCCTGCCAGCCCCGTCGCCCGCCCGCGGGGTGCATCCATCCAGCGCTTTCGTCGCGCTTCGCCAATCGCGAAGTAGAATGCTGCGAACATTATTCCAACCGGCAGGAAGCGCGCTTCCGAAGCCGGGGCGATCCGCATCCGGTTTGCGTTTTCCACAACAGAAGGAGAAGAAGAAATGCACTACGTATCGGCGGTAGTACGGAGGTTTTTCCTTGCCCGTTCCTGGGCGGCGGCGCTGTTGGTCCTGCTCGGCCTGTCCTCGCCCGCGTTCGCGCGGGAGGCGGACGCCGGCGCGGCCCCGGCTGCCGCGGCGGGCTCTACGTGGTGCGGCGACGCCCCCTACGTCAACTGGCTGCTCGACCCCGGCGTCGACGACCTGTTCCCGGTGATCCGGACGGCGTCGATGTCCGACTACGACGCCTCGATGGCGGTGGCGGCGAGCATCCAGTTCTACCTGCAGAACTCGATCACCCGCGATCAGCTCAATGCCTGCTACCTGAAGGTGACGCCGGTCGGCGGCGCCGGCGGCTACAACGTCCAGGTCCGCTCGTCCGATCCGCGCGCCGCCAGCTACGGCCCGACCCAGATCGCTTGGCTGAAGAACGGCAGGCTCGGCCTGCAGGGCGTGCAGAACTGCCAGAAGGACAGCACGTGCTGGGAGCCGAAGGGGAGCGGGCTGGCCTGCGTCGGCCCGTGGCAGTTCTATCTGCCGCTCGGCCTGCCGATGATCTCGCAGAAGATGGTGATGCTGCTGCACTACCCGCCCTACACCGCGATGCAGCAGTCGGACTACCTCAACAACGCCACGCTCAACCGCTGGCAGCGCCTGCTTGTCACCGTCGGCGTCCCCGCCAGCGACTGGACGCTGTACACGACGACGGTGGACATCTTCCCGATCGCCGCGCCGGGCAGCGGCCAGTCGGGCTGCTTCCCGACCGCCTCGGCCACCAACTACTTCGGCAGCGCCGGCTCCGGCTACATCCCGACCATGCTCGGCGCGCTGACGGTGACGCCGCCGGCCGGTGCCGGCAACACCGTGCCGGTGATCATCTACGGCGCCGAAGCGATCGGCTACTGGAACGCCACCTACCCGGCCGCGCCGGTCGCCGTGAACAAGGCCGGCAGCACCAAGCTCTCCGCCGCGGCGACGCAGACGACGCCGTACATGGGCGCCAACCACCCGATCGCCGCCGTTTACCAGACCTGCACGTCGACGCCGGGGATCGAAACCATGGCCAAGCAGGACCTGACCACCGCCTGCTTCGCGCAGTCGATGGCGGCGACGCCGGCCGCCGACCCGGTGAGCGTCGCGGCGACCTGCAAGGGCAATTACTTCGCCGCCACGCCGGCGCCGGCGTATGCCTCGCAGATCTGCGTCACCGCGGTCATCGACAAGAGCCCGCAGTTCGCGCAGTGGACGACGGCGCAGGCCAAGGCGTGGTGCGATGCGCACAACAACTCGCCGTGCCCGTTGCCGGATTACACCTCGGGCAAGTAGAGGTCAGCCGCGGTGGCCGGTACTGGTTGCGGGGATCAGTCCAGCCACCGCGCCAGCACGCGGCCAAGGAAACCGACGTTGCGCTCCGCGTCGGTTCCGAGTCGCCGGGCGACGAAGAAATTGCGGAGCGCATAGAAGCCGCAGACGAGGCCGAGGGCGATCCCTGCCCACTGAATCCAGTGGATGCGTTTTCCCAGCACGACCGCGATCATCGGGCGAAACATGTTGCCCTGAAGCAGGCTGTCGAATTGGTGTCTGAGCCACATGGGCAGCAGCCAGTAGAAGACGGCAAACAGCACGATGCCGAAAACGGCGGCGCCCTTCCAGGAAAGGCGATTGGCAATGTGCGAGGTGTCGGCCAGCATTTCCCCGGCCATCGAGCGCTTCTTGCGGTAGCGACGGTAGGCCATCGTTCCTTTCTCCTGGTCAGATGCTGTCCAGTCCGCGTAGCTGCGATTGATTGATCAGTCGTTCCACGCGCAGCCGTTCCTCGTTTTTGCATGGCGCTGATTTCGCCATGGCGGCAGAGACGTTGCCCTGGGCCGCGCCGTGCAGGAAGGAGACGAACGCGACCTGCTTTTCGTTCAGGCCCTTGCGCCGTGCCGCCTTGCTCAGGGAGAGGTAGTTCGGCTGCCAGTCCAGCCCGCACCATTCCGCCAGCCCGGAAATTTCGCCGGTATCGAGCGCACGGTGTGCGACGGCTTTCGCCACCGGAACGGTGTTCCGTTCCTGCTCGGTGGCCGGCTGTGCGAACTCGCCGTTGGCGAGCTTGGCGCGACCCCAGAAATTCTGGAACACGCGTGAAATCAGATTCTCTCGCTGCGCCTCGGGCAGGATTCCCGCGTCGGCTTGGGCAGCGGCGACGAGGAGGGCGAGCAGCGGAAGCGTGCATTTGCGCATGGCGGTATCCGGCGACTGTCGATCATCCGGATTGTACGCGCATGTCATTTGGCGGGCTTGTCGAGCGCTTGCCGGGGCGGTGAACTATGCTGATGTTGAAGCTTTTCCGATACGCACGCGGCGCGGGCTGCGGTGCGTTCCAGCCTCCCGCGCACGCAGCCGGGCGGTGCCGCGCCGCCGCCGCTCCGCTGCCTGTGCGCCCTGTCCATGAGGAGTCCGCCATGGCCAATCCCTTTGTGCATGTCGAACTGCAGACCCACGATACCGCCGCCGCCAAGGATTTCTACGGCCGCCTGTTCGGCTGGCAGCTCAAGGACGAGCCGATGCCGAGCGGCCACGGCACCTACACGATGATCGACGTCGGCGACGGCACCGGCGGCGGCATCTACAGCAACCCCGATCCGCAGGCGCCGCCGTGCTGGCTGGCCTACGTCGGCGTCGACGACATCGTCGCGGCGACGGCGAAGGCGCGCGAGCTGGGCGCGAAAATCGTCGTCGATTGCGTCCAGGTCGGCGGCTTCGGCTGGATGAGCGTGTTCGTCGATCCGGCCGGGGCGACGCTGGCGCTCTGGCAGTGCCAGCAGAGCGAAGCCTGAGCCGTGCCATGGCCGTGCGTTGCGGCGACAGCGCCGAGCGTACCGACAGCGTCGACACCGCGGCGCGCATCGTCGATGCCGCGATCGCACTCGCCGAGGAGACTTCCTGGGAGGCGGTGCGCCTGCATCGGGTGGCGGCGCGCAGCGGCATCGGGCTGGCCGAAATCAGCCGCCATTTCCGCGAGAAGGACGAGCTGATCGACGCCTGGTTCGACCGCGCCGACGCCGCGCTGCTGGCGCTGGCGGCGGCGCCGTGGATGCCGTCGCTGCCGCCGCGCGAGCGCCTGCAGCGGCTGACGATGGCCTGGCTGGAGGCGCTCGCGCCGCACCAGCGCGTGACGCGCGAGATGGTCGTGAACAAGCTCGAACCGGGACACCTCCACATCCAGTTCCCGGCGCTGATGCGCATCAGCCGCACCGTGCAGTGGCTGCGCGAGGCGGCGCTGCTCGACGACCACGGCGTGCGGCGGGCGCTCGCCGAAACGGCGCTGACCGCGATCTGGATGGCGACCTTCGCCTACTGGCTCGGCGACAACACGCCGGACGCCGCGCAGACGCGGCATTTCCTCGACCGGCAACTGGCGCTGGCCGAGCGCGCGGCGCTGCTGCTGCCGGGCTTTGCGTGACGATGGCGCGCCGACCGCCGGCCGCGCGATGGATAAACGATGGATAAACCTAAAAACCGCAGTTGGCGCCCGTTCATGGTTCGATACGCCTTGCTCCGCAAGGCTACTCACCACGAACGGAGGGGCACCTGGCGGGTGAAGCTCCGTTCGCCCTGAGTAGCCCACGCAGTGGGCGTATCGAAGGGCTTGGCTGTGTCCAACTGCGGAAAATAGGATAAACGATGGATACGCTGACCCACGCGCTCAGCGGCGTGCTCGCGGCGCGCGTCACGGAGCGCGCCGGCGATGCGCTGACGCCGGCCCGGCGCGCCGTGCTGAGCGGCGTCGCGGCGGCCTTCCCCGACATCGACTACGCGCTGTTCGTCCTCGCGCCAGCCGACTTCCTCAACCTGCACCGCGGCCCCACCCATTCGCTGCTGCTCCTGCCGCTGTGGGCGGCGCTGCTGGCGCTGCCGGCGGCCCGCCTCTGCCGCGTGCGCTGGCGCGATTGCGTCGGCCCCTGCATGCTCGGGCTGGCCATGCACCTCGCCGGCGACCTGGTCACCGTGTATGGCACGCAGCTCTTCTACCCGCTCTCGGCGCATCCCTTCGCGCTCGGCATCAGCTTCGACTTCAATCCGTGGGTCGCCGCACTGGTCGGTGCCGGCTGCCTTGCGCTGGCCGGTCGCCGGCCGCGGCGGGCGGCGGGCGTCGCGCTGCTCGCCGTGGCCGTCGCCTTCGCCGGGCAGGCGGTACTGCGCCGGCAGGCGCTGGCGGCGGCGGAGGCTGGCAGCGTGCGGGCGCTGCCGCAGCCATTCTCGCCGTTCGCCTGGCAACTGCTAGCCGTCGAGGCCGGCCGCTACCGCACCGCGTACTGGGTGTTCCCCGGCGGCGCGCCGCTGGCCTGGGCGGAGTTGCCGCATCCCGAACATGAAGCGTCGGCGCTGGTGCGCGACGCCTGGGCGCAGCCGGCGCTGGCGCCATTCCGCCGCTTCGCGCAGCTGCCGGCGCTGTATCGCGTCGCGCAGCGCGAGGGCGAGACCTGCGTGTGGTTCCAGGATCTGCGCTACCGCTTCCCCGGCCGCTTGCCGACCTTCCGCTACGGGGTGTGCCGGGCGGGGAGCGACGGGGGCTGGCGGCCGTACCGGCTGAGCTACTTCAGCGACGCCGAGCGGCAGCCGTTGTGAGCGGCTCCGGCGACGCCGTGAAGTTCCCCGACCTGAAGGTCCGGGGCTTCCCACGATACCGAGCGGGCGCGCGGTGCGCGCCCTGGTGGTGTCTTCGTCGCGCTCACCCCGGCATGAATGCCGGGGCTTGCGCTCGACGCGTGGTCACTGGCCGAGCAGCGCTTGCGCCGAGTGGGCGAGCATGGCCAGCCCGGAACACAGCAGCAGTGACAGCACTACCCGCCGGAAGGCCGGCGCGCTGAGTCCGGTGTAGATGCGGGCGCCGATCAGCGACGGCACGACCAGCGCCAGCGCCACCAGCGGAAACAGCGGCAGCATGTCGCCGCTCACCGAGCCGGTGGCGAGCAGCACCGAAAACGTTCCCGCCAGCACCGCCAGGTTGAAGTTCTGGATGGTCGCGCGGGCCAGCTCCTTGTCGTAGCCGCGCAGCGTGCACCACAGCGACGAGGCCACGCCCGGCACGCCGCCGACCGCACAGACTAGCCCGCCGACGACGCCCGCCGCCGCATCGGCCGCACCGCCGCCGCCGCTGATCTTCGGCATCCGGTCGGAGAGCAGCATCGCCGGGCAAAACACGACCAGGATCGCGCCGAGCACGAAGCGGAACAGCACCGGGTCGAGCAGCGGCAGCGCCAGCAGCCCCAGCGGAACGCCGAGCAGGCCGCCGGCGAGGAAGGGCAGCAGGATGGCCAGCGGTGCGCGGCGACGCACCGTGACCGCCGACAGCGCTTGCCCGAACAGGCCGCCGAAGACGGCCATGATCGTCGCCACCCTGGGCTCGATCCCCCACGCCCACAGCGACATCGCGACCATGCCGAAGGCAAAGCCGGCAATGCCCTGGACGAGGCCGCCGAGCGCGGCACCGATGAGCAGGAGGAGGGTTTCGTTGGTCAATGTTCGAGTTCAGGGACCTGGCACGGCCTTATGCGCCAAGTCCCCTGCAACGCTGGGTTGGAAGTCTTGGAAACACCAATGCCACGGCTCATATTGATAACCCCAGCGATTGCCAATGGGATAAGAAAGATAGTAGCCGAATTCAAAGGCACGGGCGATGAGCCAAGCATATGCAGGGGTTTGATCGAACTCGACTTCGAGTGCGCGGCTACCGCCCGTCGAAAGATCGACGGCTCGCCCGGTGTGGTGCTCACTAAAGCCCGGAGGCGCGCAGACGGTGAGAACGCTTTCAACGGCTGCCCCGGCTTCAAGCTTTCGGCGAACTATCTCGGCTTGCCGGTCAATGCTGCGAAAGGCGGAAACGATGAATAGGTCGATGCCGTCAGCGAGCGCCGCAGCTTTGAGAGAGCGCCATGCTTCGGCGGCCGAAGGAGCAAGCAAATGATCTCGGCCGTCCGCGCCGACTTCTGCAACTTCAAGCTTTGTAGCTTCCTCACATTCGCGCAGGCCACGAGCCGTTATCAATTCGCTCGAAATTCCAAGTGCGGCGAGGTGCGTATTCATGCGGATAAAGACGTCCAGCGTGGAGGTAGCCTGCAACCGCGCGAGGCGGATCGTTCGAAGAGCGCCCCGCTTTCGGTTGTCAGGTTGACCGGAAAGTTAGATTTTTGCTTCTCCATCTTTGTCGATGCATAAGACAGCAAGGTGCTGGACTATCGGGACAGCTAACGCAGCTAACTCTTCATCCTCCGAATAGGGCACCAGTCGTGCCTCCACATTCCCTTTTCTGGTCTTCTTTGAGTGAACAATCGCGCACCTGATAGCGTAAAGCCACTCTGAGATCGCTCGATCTAAATCTGGTGCCGCAACCTTGATGGCTTTGATCTTCACGCCGGACGAAGTCAGCAGCTCCTTCTCAATTGCGGCGACGAAAGATTGACCCAGGGTCCTGATAAATTGGTCCAGTGACGATGAATCAGTCACCCAGCGGAGAACACAGGAAATTTGTTCTCGTTCCGTTTTTGCAGTTTCGCCAAGATGCTTCGGTGCATCTTCGAAAAAATATTCAACAACGTTGTAAAAACAACGAAATTTTGAAATTGGCAAATCTTCTCTGACGGCGGCAAAGTAATAGGACAGCAAGTCGGCATCGTAATACTTGCTTGCCTTTATCGACTCGAAGGGAAGTGTGAAGTTGTCAGTTGATTGCATTCCTCTTGACACAAGGACGTACCCATCGACAACTTGGATTCGTTTCGGCTGCAATACTTCTAGCATGCACGCCTGATAGTAGTTGAGTACTCCATTCTCCGGGCGAACAAGGGGAAGTTCAAACTCCCCTGTTCCCAGTTCATCATGACCATTTGTTTTTACTTTTACGGTCTTTGATAGAACAGAAGTCATGGATTTTACGAATGTCGCAATATATTCATCTGTATAGTTGGACACTAGACACCAGTCGTTCCAGTGCCCAATACTTGGCAAGTCTTCATTGCTAACCTCTAGGACCGACCGATCGTTCAGTGTGTCTAGAGCAAGGGCCTGCGTGTTGTTTTCGTCATACCCGATGTAGGTATGACCATCATTTTTCCAGTATTTCAAATCGGTGATCTTGCTGGTTAATTGCTCATAGGGGTACCTCTTGCTGTATTCGAAGAGATAGTTATCGATTATGTATTCGAACCATCGTTCACGCTCTTTATTCGACCGGTGTTTTGGAAGCGCCTTCGGATCTTCAAATCTAATTCGCACCGCCGATTCAAGGCGACTTAAATAGTAGATCGCCTGCGCAGTTAATAGGGGCTCTCCATGAAGCGTCGGGGCAATAAGGATTGGAAACGCCAACCCTTCAAAAGACACAACTTTCTTCATGCCCTTTGAGTTAGTTAAAGCATATTCGTAGTTGATTGCCATAGTAGAGACGAATGAGTAAATCTAATCGGGATAGGAGAAGCCCTCACGGGCTCCCCCTCCCACACCACCGGACGTACGGGTCACGTATCCGGCGGTTCGATGAATTGAATTCCTACCGTGGCGCAAGGCTGGGTAGTCCCATGGTTTCGAAGAAGGCTAAT
>JACPEH010000008.1 GCA_016183655.1 Rhodocyclales bacterium | reverse complement strand
CCCTGCCGCCGGGACAGCGTCAGGCCGCGCACGGCGTCCAGCGCCTGCGCCTGCTCGTCCTCCGGGGCGCGCGGGCGGCCGGAGTTCGGCGGCGGGGTGAAGGGGATTACCTTGCCTTTGTCTTGCGTGCCCATGGCGGATTCTCCTCGCGCCAGCCCGCAATCGCGGGGCGTGACGTGACGGCGTTCAGGGAGTCAGCGGAAACGGCGATGGCGCTGCACACCAGAGGAGAATTGCCCGGGGGCCGGGGTCTCGCTGCCGACAAGGACGTGCTCCGGCCCGATGCCGAAGCACCGAGGCGAGCTGGTCGAGCGGAGGAGTCGTGGTCCACATCAAACCTCGTTTATCTGGTGGTCCCGCTACCGTGACGAACCGAAAGGTCCGCGTTAGGCCGGTGACTTTGCGTCGCCATCTTTCGATGGGTTTGCCCTGTTTCAGAGATCGGCGCGCCACCTGTTGCAGGCGATGCGCAAACCGACCGTGGTAATTCCTAAGTCCGTTAACGGGACGTAGGCAATGAACTTTATAGCTCTGTGCTCAGGGATTGCAAGATTTATTTCCCCGATGCCGGGCGAGCGCCCAGGCGACATGCTCGCGGACGAGCACCGAGGGATGCTCGCTCCGGCTGGCGAGCGCGGCGAGCACGGCCGGGCTTGTAGGCGCGTTGCCGAGGGCAACGGCGAGGTTGCGCAGCCAGCGTTCGTGGCCGATGCGGCGGATCGGGCTGCCCTGCAGGCGCTGCTCGAAGTCGGCGTCGCTCCAGGCGAAGAGTTCGGCCAGCGTCGCCGAGTCGAGTCCGTGGCGCGGCGCGAAATCCGGGTCGCCCAGCGTGGCGAAGCGGTTCCACGGGCAGCACAGCTGGCAGTCGTCGCAGCCGTAGATGCGGTTGCCCAGCAACGGCCGCAGGTCCTCCGGAATCGGCCCGGCGAGTTCGATCGTCAGGTAGGAGATGCAGCGCCGCGCGTCGACCTCGTACGGCGCGACGATCGCCTGCGTCGGGCAGGCGTCGAGGCAGGCGCGGCAGGTGCCGCAGTGCTCGTCGATCGGCGCGTCCGGTGGCAGCGGCAGGTCGGTGTAGAGCTCGCCGAGGAAATGGTACGAGCCGCCGCGCGTCAGCGACAGCGTGTGCTTGCCGCGCCAGGCCGTGCCCGCCTGGCGGGCAAACTCGACCTCCATCACCGGCGCCGAATCCGAGAACGCGCGATAGCCGAAGTCGCCGACGTCGTCGCGGATGCGGTCGGCCAGCTTCTGCAGGCGGCTGCGGATGGTCTTGTGGTAGTCGCGGCCCAGCGCGTAGCGGGAGACATAGGCCAGCGCGCCATCGGCAAGCACCTCGTCAGCTTCGGCCGCGTCCGGCCAGTAGGGCAGACGGGCGCTGACAACGGTGACCGTGCCCGGCTGCAGCGCGGCCGGGTCGGCACGCAGCGGGGCGTGTTTGGCCATATAATCCATCACCCCGTGACGGCCCAGTTCCAGCCAGCGCATCAGGCCGGGAACGGCCTCCGACGGGTCGGCGCGGGCGATGCCGATCTCGGCGAAGCCGAATTCGCGGCCCCAAACCTTGATGCGGGCGGCGAGCGCCACCCAGTCTATGGCGTCCTTGGAGTTCGTTTGTTGCATACCGCAGAGCCTACCATTTCCCTTGATTTACCGGACGAAGCGGCCAGCATTGCTCTCGCTGAAATGCTGGCGCCGTCGCTGACGCCGGGCATGGTGGTGTACCTCGACGGCGACCTCGGCGCCGGCAAGACCACGCTGGTGCGCGCCATGCTGCGCGCCCTCGGCCACGCCGGTCCGGTGAAGAGTCCGACCTATACGCTGGTTGAAGTTTACGTATTTTCGAGCTTATACTGGTATCACTTTGATTTTTATCGTTTCAACCATCCGGAAGAGTTTGTCGATGCTGGCTTGGGCGAGTACTTCCGCAGCGATTCGGTCTGTCTGGTCGAGTGGCCTGACAAGGCGGCCGGCTTCGTGCCGCCGCCGGACCTCGTCGTCGCCCTCGCTTTCGACGGGAATGGCCGCCGTGCCGCACTCTCGGCCCGGTCGCCGGAGGGTCGGCAATGCCTGAGCCGATGCTTCCCGACCGCACTCGCCGCGACCTCCTCCGCTTCGCCGCCGGCGCCTCCCTCGTCCTCCTCGTAACGCCGCTGGCGCGCGCTGCCCGCGGCCCGAGCGTGCTCGCCGTGCGCGTCTGGCCGGCCGCCGACTACACGCGGGTCACGCTGGAAAGCGACGCCTCGGTCAAGTTCTCGCAGTTCACGGTCAAGAATCCGGAGCGGCTGGTCGTCGACCTCGAAGGCGTCGAGCTCAACGGTGTGCTCGAAGGCCTGTCCGGCAAGATCGCCGCCGACGACCCCTACATCAAGCTGTTGCGTGCCGGCCGCTTCAAGCCGGGGGTCGTGCGTCTGGTGATGGAGCTGAAGACCGAGGTCGCGCCGCAGGTCTTCGTGCTGGCGCCGGTCGGCGAATACGGCCACCGCCTCGTGCTCGACGTGTATCCCGCGACTGCGCCGGACCCGTTGCTGGCGCTGATCGAGAAGAAGGAGCTGCAGCCGCTGCCGCTGGACGAGAAACCCGGTCCGGCGGAAGCTCCGCAGCAGGCCGCGGCCGAGCAGAAGCGGCCGGGCAGGCCGGTGGTCGACCGGCTGGTGACGATCACCCTCGACCCCGGCCACGGCGGCGAAGACCCCGGTGCGGTCGGCCGCGGCGGCAGCCACGAAAAGAACGTGACGCTGGCCGTGGCGAAGCGGCTGAAGGCCAAGATCGACGCCGAACCGAACATGCGCGCGGTGCTCACGCGCGATTCCGACTTCTTCGTCCCCTTGCAGATGCGCGTGCACAAGGCGCGGCGCGTGCAGTCGGACCTCTTCGTCTCGATCCATGCCGACGCCTTCATCAAGCCGGACGCCCGCGGCGCGTCGGTGTTCGTCCTGTCCGAGAACGGGGCGACCAGTTCGGCGGCGCGCTGGCTGGCGAACAAGGAAAACTCGGCCGACCTGATCGGCGGCGTCAATTTCGGGACGAAGGACCCGATGCTGGCGCGCACGCTGCTCGACCTGTCGCAGACGGCGACGATCAACGACAGCCTGAAGCTGGGCAAGGCCGTGCTCGGCGAACTCGACCGCGTCGGCGACCTGCACAAGCCGCACGTCGAGCAGGCCGGTTTCGCCGTGCTCAAGGCGCCGGACATCCCCTCGATCCTGGTCGAGACGGCCTTCATCTCGAACCCCGAGGAGGAGCGCCGGCTGAACGACGAGGCCTACCAGGACCGGCTCGCCGAGGCGGTGCTGTCGGGCATCCGCAAGTACTTCAAGCTCAATCCGCCGCTCGCGAAATCGAAGATGGCGCGGCTCGACTGAGCCGGCGCGGGCATTGTTCCGGCAGTTGTCCCTTGACGGGAAAGCCGCGAAGCGGCTCTCGAACCTCCCCTCGCCCGCGAAGCGGGAGAGGGGGCGGGGGTGAGGGAAACGGGCATGGGCAAGGCTTTCATCATTCGGGGTGGCCTTCGTCCATGCCCGTTGCCCGGAACGAAGCCGGGCGAACCTGCCCCGACGGCGCGGCAAGACCGGCCGTAAACCTTTATAATTCAGCCTTTTTCGGCAGCCTCCTGCTTTCCTGATGCTCGTCTTCCGCGGCACCTCGCAACCCGCGCCCAGCGCGACCGTGCTCACCATCGGCAACTTCGATGGCGTGCACCTGGGTCATCGCGCGCTGCTCGCACGCCTGTGCGCCGTTGCGGCGGAGACCGGGCTGCCGCCAGCGGTGCTGACCTTCGAGCCGCACCCGCGCGAGTTCTTCGCGCCGGAGTCGGCGCCGACGCGGCTGTCCAACCTGCGCGAGAAGCTGGAGCTGATCGCCGCCGACGGCGTCGAGCTGGCCTTCGTCTGCCGCTTCAACAAGGCTTTCGCCAGCCTGACCGCCGACCAGTTCATCGAGGACGTGCTGGTCAAGGCGTTGCGCGTGCGGCACCTGATCATCGGCGACGATTTTCGCTTCGGTGCCAGGCGTGCCGGCGATTTCGCGCTGCTGCAGCAGGCCGGCGCGTCCTTCGGCTTCCGCGTCGAGGCGATGAGCACGGTGCTGTCCAGCGCGGTGCGCGTCTCCAGTTCGGCCGTGCGCGATGCGCTGTGGAGCGGCGACCTGGAACGCGCCGCCGAACTGCTCGGCCGCCCGTACGTGATCGACGGCCGTGTCGTCCACGGCGACAAGGTCGGACGCCAGCTCGGCTACGCCACCGCCAACATCCGCATGAAGCACGACCGGCCGCCGCTGCTCGGCGTCTTCGCCGTCGAAGTCACCGGTCTTGGCGACCGGCCGCTGCCCGGCGTCGCCAACCTCGGCTACCGGCCGACGGCGAACGCCGTGGTGCGGCCGATCCTCGAAGTGCACCTGTTCGACTTCGCCGCCGACATCTACGGCGCGCACCTGACCGTCCGTTTCCTGCACAAGCTGCGTGACGAAATGAAGTTTTCCGGTTTCGACGAACTGAAGGCGCAGATCGCGCGCGACGTCGACACTGCCCGCCAGTATTTCAAGCTTTGAGTGATCGATTGCAATGGCTGACTACAAGCACACCCTGAACCTTCCCGATACCCCCTTCCCGATGCGCGGCGATCTCGCCAAGCGCGAGCCGCAATGGGTCAAGGAATGGCAGGAGAAGAAGCTCTACGAGAAGATCCGCCAGGCGGCTAAGGGCCGGCCCCGTTTCGTGCTGCATGACGGCCCGCCCTACGCCAACGGCGACATCCACATCGGCCATGCGGTGAACAAGATCCTCAAGGACGTCATCGTCCGTTCGCGCACGCTCGCCGGCTTCGACGCGCCCTACGTGCCGGGCTGGGACTGCCACGGCCTGCCGATCGAGCACCAGATCGAGAAGCTGCACGGCAAGCACATTCCGGGTGACAAGGTGCGCGCGCTGTGTCGCACGTTTGCCGGCGAGCAGGTCGAGCGGCAGAAGAAGGATTTCATCCGCCTCGGCGTCCTGGGCGAGTGGGACAACCCCTACCTGACGATGGCTTTCAAGACCGAGGCCGACGAGATCCGCGCGGTCGGCAAGATCCTCGAAAAGGGCTACCTGTACCAGGGGCTGAAGCCGGTGAACTGGTGTCTCGATTGCGGCTCGGCGCTGGCCGAGGCCGAGGTCGAGTACGAGGACAAGACCTCGCCGGCGATCGACGTCGCCTTCCCGGTGCACGACAACCACGCCGAGAAGCTGGCCAGGGCCTTCGGCCTGACGCACCTGCGCGGCCCGGCCTTCGCCGTGATCTGGACGACGACGCCGTGGACGCTGCCGGCGAACGAGGCGGTCAGCGTCCATCCGGAGTTTGACTACGACCTGGTCGAGACGCCGAAGGGGGCGCTGATCCTCGCGCACGAACTGGCCGAGGCCTGTCTCAAGCGCTACGAACTCGAAGGCACGGTGGTCGGTTCGGCGAAGGGCGCGGCGCTCGACCAGATCCTGCTGCGCCACCCGTTCCAGGCGCGCGACGTGGCGATCATCTGCGGCACGCACGTCACCGCCGAAGCCGGTACCGGCCAGGTGCACACCGCGCCGGCGCACGGTGTCGACGACTACGTGGTCGGCAAGCGCTACGGCCTGCCGGTGAACAACCCGGTCGGCGACGACGGCAAATTCCTCGGCAACACGCCGGCACTCTCCGTGGGCGAACTGGCCGGCAAGACGGTGTGGGACGCCAACCCGCTGGTGCTGCAGGAGCTGGAAGCGAAGGGGCTGCTGCTCAAGGGCGAGAAGATCCGCCACAGCTACCCGCATTGCTGGCGGCACAAGACGCCGATCATCTTCCGCGCGACGACGCAGTGGTTTATCGGCATGGAGCACAAGGCCGACGAGAACGCGCCGACGCTGCGCTGGGTCGCCGAGCGTGCCGTCGACGAGACGCAGTTCTTCCCGGCCTGGGGCCGCGCGCGGCTGGAGGCGATGATGAAGACCCGCCCCGACTGGTGCGTCTCGCGCCAGCGCAACTGGGGGGTGCCGATCCCGTTCTTCCTGCACAAGGAAAGCGGCGCGCTGCATCCGCGCACGCCGGAGCTGATCGAGGCGGTGGCCAAACGCGTCGAGCAGTCGGGCATCGAGGCCTGGTTCTCGCTCGACGCCAGGGAACTGCTCGGCGACGAAGCCGACCAGTACCGCAAGATGAGCGACACGCTCGACGTCTGGTTCGACTCGGGTACCACGCACCTCTCGGTGATGCGCGGTTCGCACGCCGAACAGAGCGCGTTCCCGGCCGACCTCTACCTCGAAGGCTCGGACCAGCACCGCGGCTGGTTCCAGTCGTCGCTGCTGACCGGCTGCGCGATCGACGGCCGCGCGCCGTACAAGGCGCTGCTGACGCACGGCTTCGTCGTCGACGGCAAGGGCCTGAAGATGTCGAAGTCGAAGGGCAACGTGATCGCCCCGCAGAAAGTCTCCGACACGCTCGGCGCCGACATCCTGCGCCTGTGGGTCGCCGCCACCGATTATTCCGGCGAGCTGTCGATTTCCGACGAAATCCTCAAACGCGTCGTCGAAGCCTACCGCCGCATCCGCAACACGCTGCGCTTCCTCCTGGCCAACACCGCCGACTTCGACGCGGCGAAGGACCTGCTGCCGGTGGCCGAGTGGCTGGAGATCGACCGCTACGCGCTGGCGATGACCCGCCAGATGCAGCAGGACGCCGAAGCCGACTACGAACGCTACGAGTTCCATCGCGTGGTGCAGGCGCTGCAGACCTTCTGCTCGGAGGATCTCGGCGGCTTCTACCTCGACATCCTCAAGGACCGCCTGTACACCGCCCAGGTCGACTCGCGCGCCCGCCGTTCGGCGCAGAGCGCGCTGTGGCACATCACGCAGACCTTCGTGAAACTGATGGCGCCGATCCTCTCCTTTACCGCCGAGGAAGTCTGGCTGGTGCTGACCGGCGATGCCGAGCAGTCGGTGATGCTGGAAACCTGGCAGGCGCTGCCGGAGCAGCCGGGCGAAGCCGAACTGCTGGCCAAGTGGGTGCTGATCCGCGGCGTCCGCGGCGAAGTGACGAAGGCGCTGGAGGATCTGCGCATCGAGGGCAAGATCGGCGCGCCGCTGCAGGCCGAGGTTTCTCTACAGGCTGATGGCGACAAGTACGAGGCGCTGGCCTCGCTCGGCGACGACCTGAAGTACGTGTTCATCGTCTCGGCGGCCAAGGTCGTCAAGGCGGCGGAAGAGAAGGTAATGGCGACGCCGCTGTCGCACGCCAAGTGCGAGCGCTGCTGGCACGTGCGCGACGACGTCGGCGCCGATGCCGGGCATCCGGAGCTGTGCGGCCGTTGCGTCAGCAACCTGGTCGGCGAGGGCGACGTGCGTGGGGCAGCCTGAGGTGAAGGTGTCGCCGGTGCGCTGGTATGCACTGGCGGTGCTGGTCATCGTCCTCGACCAGGTCAGCAAGCAGGTGGTGCTGGCGACGATCCGCTTCGGCGAAACGATCTACGTTGCCCCGTTCTGGAACTGGGTGCTGACCTTCAACCGCGGCGCGGCCTTCAGCTTTCTCGCCAGCGAGGATGGCTGGCAGCGCTGGTTCTTCACCGCCTTGGCGCTCGGCGTGTCCGGCTGGATCGTCTACATGCTGCGCCAGCACGCCGGACAGAAGCTGCTCTCGCTGGCGCTGGCGCTGATCATGGGCGGCGCGCTGGGCAATGTCATCGACCGCATCCGCTTCGGTGCCGTCGTCGATTTCGTGCAATGGCATGCCGCCGGCTTCTACTGGCCGGCGTTCAACGTCGCCGATTCGGCGATTACCGTCGGTGCAGTGCTGATGGTTTGGGATCAATTTGCCTCCGGTGCGCTCAAATCGCGCCAGGGGGGCGATTCGGCATGAGCGCCGCGGCGGCGCCGACGCCGATCGACGGCACGAGGAAAGAGATACGCCAATGACTGACAACGCAACCGTCCAGCCGGACAGTTTCCTGACCCTGCACTATCGCTTGAGCAGCCTTGACGGCACCGAGCACGTGAGCACCTTCGACATGTCGCCGGCGACGCTGCAGATGGGGGGCGGCCAGCTCGCCGCGACGCTGGAAGCCTGCCTGCTCGGGCTGGCGGCCGGCGAGCACCACGTTTTTCAGCTCGAAGCCGACGAGGCCTTCGGCCAGCACAACCCGCGCCTGGTCGAACGCATCGCGCGCAGCGCGCTGCCGCCGGAGATGGAACTCAAGGTCAATTCGCTGATCGAATTCAGCGCCCCGGACAGCGGCATCCCGGGGACGCAGGGCGGCATCGCCGGCCTGCTGCGCGAACTCACCGACACCTCGGCCGTGTTCGACTTCAACCACCCGCTCGCCGGCCAGCCGGTCCGCTTCGAAGTGAAGATCATCGGCATCCTGTAAGGACATTCATGCAAGTCATCCTCGCCAATCCCCGCGGCTTCTGCGCCGGTGTCGAACGTGCCATCACCATCGTCGAGCGCGCGCTCGAAAAATTCGGTGCGCCGATCTACGTGCGGCACGAAGTGGTGCACAACAAGTTCGTCTGCGACGACCTGCGCGCCAAGGGAGCGGTGTTCATCGAGGATCTGGCCGATGTGCCGGCCGGGGCGACGGTGATCTTCAGCGCGCACGGCGTGTCGAAGGCGGTGCGGGACGAGGCCGAGCAGCGCGGGCTGAAGGTGTTCGACGCGACCTGTCCGCTGGTGACCAAGGTGCATGTCGAGGTCGGCAAGATGCGCCGCGACGAGCGCGAAGTGATCATGATCGGCCACAAGGGGCATCCCGAAGTCGAGGGAACGATGGGGCAGGCGTCCGGCGGCATGTATCTGGTCGAGACGGCGGCCGATGTCGCTACGCTGACGGTGCAGAATCCGGCGCAGCTGTCCTATGTGACGCAGACGACGCTCTCGGTGGATGACGCGCGGGTGATCGTCGACGCCTTGCGTGCACGCTTCCCCGCCATCGTTGGGCCGAAGAAGGACGACATTTGCTACGCCACGCAGAACCGCCAGGATGCCGTGAAGGCGCTGTCCGGCGAATGCGATGTGGTGATCGTCGTCGGCAGCCCGAACAGCTCCAACTCCAACCGTCTGCGCGAGGTCGCGGAGAAAAACGGCGTCCGCGCCTACATGGTCGACCATGCCGGCGAGGTCCGCGCCGATTGGGTCGCCGGTGCCGAGCGTGTCGGTCTGACCGCAGGCGCTTCAGCGCCGGAAGCGCTGGTCGCGTCGGTTGCCCAGCGTCTGCGCGAGCTCGGTGCGGCCGAGGTCAGCCACTTGCGCGGTGTCGAGGAAACGACGACTTTTCCGTTGCCGCCAGGGCTTTAAGCTTTTCCGGAGCGTCCTCCCTTCATCCCCGATGGGGTTTGAACAACCAATTGTTGTTCGTTGTAATGCCTTTTGATTTCCCTGCCTAATTAGCGGTTTTTTTAGCGGGAACATCAGTGAGGTCTGGCTTTTCCCCGCGTTTTTCCTATCCCTTGGGTATATTCAATCCGTTCGGTGGATGGTATTCTGCCGTTCGTCGAAAAGCTTTGGCGCTTTCCGGTTTGCTGTAAATACTTAATCTGAAATAAAAAAACAATCCGGACTTCCTGAGGAGGGGCATGGTGGAGACCATGACGAAGGCGAAAGGCTTCACGCTGATCGAACTGCTAATCGTTATTGCGATTATCGGCATCCTCGCCGCGATCGCCATTCCCCAGTACAACGATTACATTCGGCGGGCGGCGCTGCAGGAAGCTTTCACCAATCTCGCCGATTTTCGGGTCAAGCTGGAGCAGTTCTACCAGGACAACCGGGCCTATGGCACGGCTGGCGAGACAACCCCCTGCGGCCACGACGGGACGGCAAACCGGATCAATTTCACGCTGGCGAATACCAAATTCGCCTATGCCTGCGCGCTGACCGGTGCTGCCGGCAGCGAGAACCAGGCATTTCTGGTCACGGCAACCGGCAGTTCCGGCGCGGCCAGCGGGCATACCTTCACGGTGAACAACGCCAACGGCAAGGCGACCACCCAGTTTAAGGGGGGCTCTGTCACGAAATCCTGCTGGCTGGTTGCTGGCAGCGAGTGCTGAGCAGGGGCGGCATGCGGATCAGTCGCGGCTTTTCCCTGGTCGAGCTGATGGTTGTCGTCGCCATCATTGGCGTGCTCCTGGCCGTTGGCCTCCCGACTTTCCAGACGTGGCTGCGCAGCGTCCAGGTGCGCAATGCCGCCGAATCGCTGGTGAACGGCCTGCAGTTCGCCCGCATGGAGGCCTTGCGCCGGAACGAGCGGGTTAGCTTCTGGATGGTGTCGTCAGCCAGCGCGAAGCTGGTCGACGATACCTGCCTGCGCAGCGCCAACGGTGCGTCGTGGGTGGTCAGTCGCGACAATCCGGCATCCGCCTGCGGCGTCGATTTTTCGGAAACCGTGACGCCGCGAATCATTCAGAAAAAAGCCGCGGGCGAAGGGGCGCTTAACGTATCCGTCGGTGCCGTCGATCTTGGCGGAACGGCCTCATCCTGTATCACCTTCAACGGTTTCGGGCGCATCGAGACGGCCTGCGCCGATGCCGCGGCCAGCGTGCCGCTGGCGCGCGTCGTATTCGCCTCGTCGCAGGCGGATGCGAATGTCCGCAGCCTCGAAATCCGGGTCTCTGCCGGCGGACTGATCCGCATGTGCGATCCGGCGGTGACCGTAACTTCCGATCCGCGTTTCTGCTGAGGAAGAACCGCAATGAAAGCTACCTCACGTACGCGCCTTGGCGCTCCTCACGGAGAATCAGGCATCGCCCTGATCGAAGCGCTGATCTCCGTGCTTCTGCTGTCGTTGGGCATTCTCGGCCTGATTGGCCTGCAGGGCTCGATGAGCGCCAACCTCACTGACGCCAAGTATCGCGCCGAGGCGTCCTTTCTCGCCAACCAGTTGCTCGGTCAGATGTGGATCGACCAGACCAATCTGGCGAAGTATGCGATCAGCGGGAGCAGTTGCACGCAGACGACCTTTAACCCGTGTTCGGACTGGCTGACAAAGGTCGGTAAGCAACTGCCGGGGGGAGGCGCCAGCGTCACGCTGAACGGCACCGCGGTGACGATCACCGTAACCTGGCGGACTCCGGGTGTCGGCGTGCCGCACAACTATGTTCTTTCGGCGAACGTGGTGAGCTAGCGGGGGCGACATGCGCAAACATCTCGAATTGCGCCGGAGGTCATCCGGGTTTTCGCTGGTCGAATTGCTGGTGGCAATGTTCGTTGGCCTGATCACGGTGGTCGTGGTCGGTCAGGTCATGGCGGTTTCCGAAGAGCGTAAGCGCTCGGTGACCAGCGGATCGGACACGACCGTGAATGGTGCCCTGGCCTTGTATACCGTCGAACGGGATGTGAAAAGCTCAGGCTACGGGCTGACCACGGTGATTGGCGTGCTCGGCTGCGAAATTCGCATGAAATACGGCGGCAGTCCGACGCAGACCCTGACCCTGTCGCCGCTCATGATCACCGATGGCGTTGATGGTGCGCCCGATAAGATCCGCGTGCTCGCCAGCGACAAGGACGGCATTTCCCTGCCGACGCGGGTAACTGCTGACCATGCGAAATCTGCGGCCAATTTTTTCGTCGAATCCGATGTCGGCATCCAGAAGGACGACTTGATGGTGGCGGTGCCCGAGCTGCCGTCGGCCACCAATTGGTGTTCGCTGTTTCAGGTGACCAAGGATGAGAGCGGTGGTGGCGGTGGTGGTGGCCAGGGGCAGAACCAGGTTCTGCACAGCCCAGGCCAGAGCGAATGGAATCATCCGGGCGGGCAGGCCATTTTCCCTGATACCGGGTATCCCGAGAATTCCTACCTCGTTAACCTCGGTCGCTTGCTCGACCACACCTACGATATCAACGGCAATAACCTGCGCCTGAAGCAGGGCGCCGCCCCCGCGCAGGACATATTTTCCCAGATCGTGCAGATGCAGGCGGTCTATGGAAAGGACACCAACAACGATTGCACGGTCGATACGTGGGAGGTCACGCAGCCGACGACGCCTGCCCAGTGGCAGCAGTTGCGGGCCGTGCGCGTCGCCCTCGTCGCCCGCAGCCAGATCGCCGAAAAGGATATCGTCACCCTGAACGAGGCTGACCTGGCTGGCGCCGGCAAGTGCAACACCGCGAGTCCGAATCCGGCCGTGGTCTGCTGGCGCCCAAACCCCGGTTCCGTTACGGGCGGGGTGGCGATCAAGCTGGACATGACCGGCACCGACTGGCAGCGCTACCGCTACCGGGTGTTCGAAAGCACCATCCCGGTTCGCAATCTTGTCTGGCTCCAGAAAACGGGGAACTCAGCATGCGCACTGTAATTGCCGATCGCCTGGCACGCAGGCAGCGCGGCTTGACGTTGATGATCGTGCTCATCGCGCTGGTGTCGATTTCGCTGGCGACCGTCGTGCTGATCCGCTCCGTCGATACCAGTACGCTGGTACTCGGCAACCTGGGCTTCAAGCAGGGGACGACGGCGTCGGCTGACAATGCCGTCGAGAATGCGTCGGTGTGGCTGACCGGGCGGCTCAGCGTGGCGCCGACCGACCTTTACGACAGCCGCTGCGCGAGCGGCTGTACGGCGCAGGACCCGACCGGGGCTTACTATGCGACCAGCCTGGATGGCCTGGATATTTCCGGTCATTCGACCGCGGCAACGCGAATCCTCGTCGACTGGGACAACAACAACTGCGCCTATGCCACGAGCGGCTCCTTCGCCGCCTGCATCAAGGCCTCGCCCGCGGTGTCGGCAAACGGCTACACGACCAGCTATGTCGTGACGCGAATGTGCAACGCGACTGGCGATCCCGCGGCCGTCGGCAACAATTGCGCGCGGCCGACCAACATGATCCTGTCGACCCGGCAAATCAACAAGGGAGGGCTGGATTACGGCCGCCACACGGTATTGACCAGCGCCGGCGGAGGCAGCGGCTTTTCCGCGCTGGTGTTCCGCATCGTTGTGCGCTCGCGCGGTCCGCGCAATACCGTCAGTTACACCGAAACCTACCTCAGCGTCGCCGAGTCGTCGTAGAAATGGAGTGCTCCATGAAATCGCGCACGGTCTTGTCTCTTCAGCTCAAGCGGCTGGCATTGGTGATCGCCGGGGCGGTCGTTCTGGTTCCCGTAGCGCTTCCGGCGCCGACGGATCTGGCCAACGGGCCGCTGGCCAATGGCGTGAGCACGGCGGCGACGGTCAAGCCGAATCTCGCCTTCATCGTCGACGACTCGGGGTCGATGGACGATGAGAACATGCCCGGTGGCAACAATAGTCACCGTAGCGACAAATGCTGGGGCTGGTACAGGTACAACACGCTGGCCTACAATCCGACCTTCACCTACAAACCGCCCTACAAGCCTGGCGGCACGGTCTACTCGGATGGCGTGACGCGCTATCCCGATGCCAGTTTTACGGCCGCCAAGTTCGACGGCTATTTTCCGATTCCGGGCTATACGTACGGCGGTAACAATACGTCCAATGGCACGAGGGATCTTTCCGACACGGCGAACCTGCGGACCACCGCCAACCCGAAGTATTACTACACTACCCCAATCGCCGCCGGCGATCTGACCAAGACGTCCTGCCTCGCCGACGCCAAGTACAGTGCGGTAGTCAGTTCCGCCGACATCGCTGCGCCGACCGGCGCGAACGGCAGCGCTGCCGCGCAGACGAACTATGCCAATTGGTACAGCTATTACCGTAAGCGCGCCTATATGATGAAGGCGGCGACGGCGGAGGCCTTTGCCGACCTTTCCGACAAGTACCGTATCGGTCTTTTCTTTATTGCCAGCAAGGAGAGCGGTTCGGCGGGCGGCGCCTCGATGCCGAACAGTGATCTGAAGATCGATGATTTTACCGGTACGCATCGCACCGACTTCTTCACGCGTCTCCTGGAGAATCGCTCCGCCGGCTGGACGCCATTACGCGCTGCGCTGGCTCGGGCTGGCCGCATGTATGCCGGGAAAATCGCCGGCTGGGACCCGGTGCAGTATTCCTGCCAGCAGAACTTCGCGATCCTGTCGACGGACGGCTACTGGAACACCGACTACGAAACGAGTTCGTACGGTCCCTACCAGATCGATGGGGCGACCAATGTCGGCAACGTCGACGGCGGGCCCGTAGCGGCGGTGCCGGCATCGGCGACGATCACCTGGAGTGGGCAGAGCGGCAGCGGTACGAACAGTTGCTACCGTTTCACCAGCATCACCGTCAATACCGGCAGCGGGCCGATCGAACTCCTCGATGCGGCATCGGTACCTGCTTCCTGCAGTACCAATGGCGATACGATCGGCAATGCCGTCGCGACCAGTATCAACAACCGCACCGGGACGACCGGTTTTTCGGCAAGCTTCAACGGTGGCCCGAACGAGCTGACCATCGTCGCTCCGGCTGTGGCCGGGGCGTTGACGACGACGCCTGCCTACACCGTGGTGAAGGACAGCGGCGGGAAGCACCGGACGTTCTCGGCGACCGCGTTTGCCGGCTATAGCGCCGGCTCGGCGACGTCCGCGTCACTGCCCTATCGTGACGGCAACAACGTCGCCGATACGCTGGGCGATATCGCCTACTACTACTACACGACCGACCTGCGTACGGGGGGGCTCGGCAATTGCAGCAACACGATCGGCGGCACGACCTACAGCGGTCTGTGCGAGAACAATGTGCTCGGTGCCGGCAAGGACGTTAACCAGCAGCAGCACATGACGACATTCACGATCGGCCTGGGCGCGAATGGCACCATCCTCTATGAGCGTGACTACGAGACGGCGGCCAAGGATGCCGACGCGACGACCACCCAGTACTACGACATCAAGGGGGGGGGCGCAACCTGGCCTGACCCGATCGATAACAGCGGTGGGCAGCGCATCGACGATCTCTGGCATGCGGCGGTGAACGGCCGAGGCACGTACTACAGCGCTTCCAATGCCGACAACCTCTCCGAAGGCATCCGCTCGGCGCTGGCCGGGATTTCGGCTCGCACGGGCTCGTCGTCGGCGGCAGCAACGTCGACCCTGCAACCGACCTTGGGAAACAACGGCGTCTTCGTTGCCCTTTACCGTACCGTGGTCTGGGACGGCGAAGTCAAGAAGCTGACCATCGACCCGAATACCGGAGCCCTGTCCGCAAGTGGGTCGTGGCTGGCGCGGGATGTGCTGGATACGAAGGTCAGCGCTGCCGGAGCGGGCCTGGATGGCCGGGTGATCAAGTATTTCAGTGCCACCGGGGCCAACAAGCTGCGCGAGTTCACTTATGACAACCTGACCGCCGACGGCAAGAACACGTACTTCGACAGCTTCTGCGCGAAGAGCCCGGAGCCCGACCAGTGCGGCGTTGATGCCGGCGACCTGACCGCGACGCAGAAAACGAATGCCAGCGCCGGCGACAATCTGGTCAAGTACCTGCGCGGGCAGGGAACCTACGAGAGCGAGAATTCGAACGCCAATCCCTATTACCGCGCACGGGAACACGTTCTCGGCGATATCGTCAATGCCGTACCCGTCTACCAGAAGGTGCCCAGCCATACCTATGACGATTACGATGCAACCTACGGCGAATTCAAGATCGCGCAGGCCAACCGTGCGGCCACTCTTTACGTGGCTGCCAACGATGGCATGCTGCACGCATTCAATGCCGACGACGGTACCGAGCGCTGGGCCTTCGTGCCGTCCTTCGTCATGCCGAATCTCTGGAAGCTTGCCGATCGCAGCTACGCCAACAACCACGAGTACTTCGTTGACGGCCCGCCGGTCGTGGCCGATGTCTGCACCTCGTCGAGTGCAACCGGTTGCGACGACGAGGCCAACTGGCGGACGATTCTCGTCGGCGGCCTGAACAAGGGGGGCTGCGGCTACTACGCCCTCGACGTTACCGACCCGACCAACCCCAAGGGCCTGTGGGAGTTCAGCCACGAGAAGCTCGGCTACAGCTTCAGCGTGCCGCAGATTGCACGCCGCAAGGATGGTAGCTGGGTCGTAATGTTTGCCTCGGGCTACAACAACATTCCCTCCGGCGGTTGTCCCTCTGCGACCGCCAACAGCGATGGCAACGGTCATGTTTTCGTGCTCGACCCGATCACCGGTGCGCTACAGGATCTGATCCCGACCTATACGGCTGCCACGACCCCGGCGGGAACGACGACGACTCCCAGCGGTCTCGGGCAACTGAATTTCCACCTCGACAACGGCAGCATCGCCATCGCCAGTCGTGCTTATGGCGCAGACCTGCTGGGCAACGTCTGGCGCATTGATTTCGACGACAACTACGCATCTGCCGGCAAGGAAGCGACCTTGCTTGCGCAGCTGAAGACCAGTACCGGTGTGCCGCAGCCGGTGACCATCCGGCCGGAGATGAATACGGTCAAAGTGTCGAATGCCAGCTACAACGCCGTGTTGATCGCGACCGGGCGCTACCTGGGGACGACCGACTCGTCGGATACGTCGCAAAACACGATCTATGCGCTGAAGGATAGCCTGGGTGCGACGGGCATCGCCGACGTGCGCGGGGCGACGATGGTCGGGCGTACGCTGGCCCAGACCACGGGCGGCGGTGGCCAGACGATCCGGACTGTGAGTGGCTCGGCCATGGACTGGGCGACCAAGGATGGCTGGTACATGGATCTTAATCCGGGCAATTCCTCGCCGGGCGAGCGGGTCAGCGTCAATTCACAGGTGGCCTTCAACCTGTGGAAAGTGGCCGCCAACGTGCCCGATGCGAACGTCTGCAATGCCGGCGGCTACTCGTTCCTGTATTCTATCGACCTCAATACGGGGCTTTCGATGAGTACCGCGGTCGATGGTGCCGTGGCCATCCGCCTCAGCGGCAATGCGTTGGTGGTCGGCATCAAGATGGTCCGTCTCCTGAACGGGAAGCTGGTGACCATCGTCACTGATTCGTCGGGGCAGGTCTATGTAGATAGCGGAGGTCAGCCGAGTTCTTCACTCAAGGCTTGGCGTACCTCGTGGCGGGAAATTCCCGACTGAGTCGGAATGAGGGCCAATGGAGCCGCGACGGCCTCTCGTTGGTGACGAGAGGCCGTTTTCTTTTGACGATGACGAAACGTCTGGGCTGTTATCTGCTACTGTCCGCCGCACTGCACCTGCTGCTGTTGTGGTTGCCGGGGTTTGCGCCCGGAGGGGCGTCCCGTTTGGGGGCGGGTAGCGGGCGGATCGAGGTGCGGCTGCGCCTTCTCGAATCATCGCCGGCAACCGTCCATAATCCGGTAGCCGAGCAGCCTCCGACAATGGAGTCGCTTGTCGTCGCTCAGGAAAGGCATCAGGAGATCCGGGCTCCCGATCCTGGTGTGCCGGTCGACGCCGCTGCTCGCGATGATTCTGCGGCCGTATCGCCGTTGCCGGTCCTGCCGGCTTCGTTGCCGCGCGGTTTTGACCGCGATGCTTATTTCTCCGGAGATGTACTGGATGTTCGTCCCACCCCGGAGCATCCGATCATCATCGGTCTCGACGATCCGCAAGGGATGAACAAGGACAAGGGGCAGGTGGTGCTGGTGATGTATGTCGGTGCCTCAGGGGCGGTGGATCACGTTGACATCGATTCGGCCGACGTGCCGTCGGAAATTGCCGAAGCGCTGGCGGAAGTATTCCGCAATGCGAAGATGCGTCCGGGGATCAAGGACGATCGGCCGGTGAAATCGCGAATGAAGGTTCTCGTGGAATTTGAAGTACGCTGATCGCCGTTCTTTCATTCGGCAGAAAACTGCTATAATCCGCCTCCGCTGCTGCTGTAGCTCAGTCGGTAGAGCAACTGATTCGTAATCAGTAGGTCACCAGTTCGATTCCGGTCAGCAGCACCAGTATCTACAAGGGCTCTCGGTTATCCGAGGGCCCTTTTGCTTTTCCACACTTGCGAAACTGGTGCTCGCGCCCTAGGTTGTCCCTCTTTCGTGGCGGCGACACGCCAAAAACAACGGCTGCCCCGGGGTCGAGGCAGCCGTTGTTTGCGGTGGGCGAGAAGGGACGTCAGTCGGCGCGGTAGAACCAGTAAACCTTCTTGCGCGTCCCCGGCGGGTTTTGCGTGACCCTTCCTGCCGAAGTCGGGCCACACTCGGAGCCACTGCAGGTGCCTATGACCCCGTAGTAGGGTTTACCGCCAATCATGACAACGCCCGAGGTGACGGTTGGCGACAGGCCGCCGCCGGTCAGCGTGGCTGCGTAGTTGATGGCCTTGGTCGTCCCCGAGGTGTTGTCCCGGTTGAAGGCCGGCAGGCCGGTATAGGGGTCGACCGCGTAGCCCAGCGCCTGGCCGAGGTTGCTGCAGATGCCCTGCGAGATGTCGGGCTTCTGCGGCGTATTCGTGGCGAAGAACATCACGCCGCCTACGACCTGGGGCGAATTGACCGTCTTTTCCTCGTCGAGCGTCGTCGTCGCGTCGGTTTCGTTTTTGAGCGTGATGTACCAGCCTTTCGCCGTTGATCCCATATCGAATGCGACGAGCGAGTTGGGGTTTGCGTTAACCTCGAGGAGATTGCTCTCGACAATCGGGCTGGCGTTGACCGTCGTCGGATCGGCACCAATCTGGATTTTGTCCAGAATACTGTAGAAGCGGTCCTGAACCGCCGCACCAAAGGTGCCGCTGCCGCCGTAGTAGGCCGGGCAGGTGGCCGTGACCGGATGCTTCAGGGGTTTCTCCCGGTCACCGCTGCCCATCGCCACAAAGTACGCGGCCTGCCCGGTGGCGATGTCCAGCGTGGGGGCGACCGCCGGAGCGAAGAGGAACTTGCGGGCGTCGGTGCCGCCGTTGTCGTCGACGTCACCCAGCTTGGCGAGATGGTAGGTCGTCCACGTCGTTCCCGGCGCCGCGGTCTGGTCGGCATCGAAGCGGAACAGGTTGCCGCCGGTATCGACCGCATAGATGCGGTCGACGTTGCCATCGCCATCGACATCCACCGGCGTCACGTCGGCAGCGAAACTGTATTTCTTGACGCCGGCCGGCGGCTGCAGGAAGGCGAGCAGCGCGCCGGTCTCCATGTCGGCGACGTAGACGCCGCGCCCCATGGTCGGGCTGCGGACGCTGCCCGACGGCTTATCTTCCTCGGTCGCGTCGTTACCGGCACCAAAGACGACCGCCTGCTTGGTCACGCCGCTGCCGCTTTCGACGCCCTTCAAACGGATCGGCTTCACTTCCGACCAGGTCTGGCCGAGGTCCGAGTAGCCAGTCGAGGTATTGGTAATCCGCCACTGGAATCGGGGATTGGCCGGGTCGGTGACGTTGAGCGCATACACCGCCCGTCCGCCGCGGCGCATTGTCGCGAAGAGCAGCGATTTTGTCGGCGCAGTGTCGGCAGTGCCGTCCGGCGTCTGGTAGCCGCTCATCACGCCGTCCCAGAAGTAATCGCGCTGGGTGGGTGCGGGGGTGATGCCGCACAGCAGGTTGGGGAAGCGGACCTGCGGCTCGTTCAGGTACAGGCGGGACAGCTTGCTGTAGCTGACGAACTCTTCCGGGATGAACGCCCACAGTTCGTTGCCGTCGGAATCGGTGGTGCCCCCCTTGATGGCGTGCAGCAGCCCGTCGTTCGACCCGTAGTAGCCGACGACGCCGGTACTGCTCCCGTAGTTGAACATCAGCGGGCGCGAGTGCAGCACGTCGGCGTGGATGCTGGCGCGGACGTCGGTGAAGGAACTGTTCTGGTTCTCGTCGTTGACGACGTCCATACCGCGCACCCAGTTGATCAGGTTGGCGGCCGCTACTGTCGTCGTCGCCAGCCCCGGCGTCGCGGTGTAGGTGCCGGACGGGGCGCCGGGACTCAACGTGATCGGCCCGAAGGTAAAGGAGCGGCCGTCTGCGGCGATCGCGAAGGTGCCGGCTCCGGCCGGGTCTCCGCCCGGGTAGGCTCCGCCGAGTGCCCAGGCGCCGTCGTAACCGACCGAGCCGCTGATCGTCAGCGTCGAGCCGCTCAGGTTGGGCGATGCGGCATCCTTCAGCGTCGCCGTCGCGACCTGGCTGCCCAGCGGGCGCGTGATGTTCACCGCTTGCGGGTCGAGAATCTTCTGCGCCGTGGCGGTGCTGTTGGTCAGCGTAAACAGGCGGAAGCAGAAATAGCGCTGCTTGTCGTTGCCGGTCGTCGGGACCGGCGCCCAACCCGCTACGAGATTGTTGCAATCCGTTCCTTCCTGCTCGATCGTGCGTCCGACCACGTTGTAGTCGGTCGGAACGACATTCTTTAGCGTAACCGTCGTCGATCCGGGGGTGATCACGTTATCCACGCGGGAGCCGGCATCGACGACGACCAGATTCTCCTGGCGCTGGACGCTGGCGCTGTTGCGGTCGGTGCCGCCGATCGAGTTGACGCCGGCAGTGGTTGCCGGAGACACCGGGACCGGGACCGTCAGTGCATAGCTGAAGGTACCCCCGCCCGTTGCGGTTATGGTGGCGCCGCCGGATGCGCTGTTGACGTACGACTGCGAGCCGCCGGAAATCAGCAGCGTGTCGCCGACCGCGTAACCGCCGGGGTTTGTCTGGCTGGTCGCGGTGGCGTCGCCGGTAGTCCAGTTGCTTACGGTGACGTCGATATCCGTGAGCGCAAAACTTCCCTGGGCAACGCTGACCTTGGCGTTGCCGGTATCGTCGAGCGGAGTCTCGGTGACGCCGAAGGTGAAGGTGGTGGACGTCGGGACGGAAACGATCGTTTTTGCACCCAGATATTCGGCCGGTGTCGACGCCCCGGTGATGGTAAGCGTGTCGCCCACCGCGAAGCCATGGGCGGTACTGGAGGTCGCGGTGACCGTGTTGCCGCTGCGGGCCAGCGTCACGCTCTTGCCGCCCGGATTCAGCATGCCGGTGATCGTCGTGTTCGCGGTGGTGAAGGTTTGCGTGTTCAGCGAGGTTCCTGCAGCGCCTGAGAGGCAGGTGCCAAGGCAGGTGTAGAGACTGCGGCCGGATGCGAACTGATTGCGCAGCTTGAACGCGGCGCCGCCGCGCTCGACCAGCGGGCCGTCCGGACTGTCGTCGGTGCCGGCGATCGGATCGGGGAAGAAGCTCCAGAAGCCGGGCGACTGTTCGGTCGTCCAGTGGCTGATAGCGTTCAGGTCGATGAAGCCGGTGCCCCCTTCGGCGGTGGTGCGCTGATCCACTGCCGGGTTGTTGTTGCGGTCGGCGAGGAACAGCTTGAGCTTGTCGGTCGACGAGCACGTCGGGTTGGTCACGTTGTCGGCGATCGCCTCGCCGCTGTCGACCTTGCCGTTGCTGTTCTCGTCGCAATAGCGGGCAAACTTGTATTCCTTGAGGTTGCCTTGCCAGCGCGGCCGGGCGCCGCTGTCTGGGCGGAACATGCCGATGTAGATCTGATTTTCGAAGGTGCCCTGGGTGTTCACGCTGACCGGCAGCGATGCCGAGGCGAACACGCTGTTGACCGCCTGGATTTCGGAAAAAATCTTGGCCAGTGCGACCGAAAGTTGCGAGGTGTTGGCCGCCGGATAGCACTTGCCACCGCCAGCGGTGGCGACCGATTGCATCACATAATGCTGGCCGATCTGCTGTGCACCACCGGTAGTGTCGCCGATGCACGCGGAGGGGGCAGGGTCCGCCGGGAAGGTGTCGACAGCATAGGTGATGATCTTGTTCATCTTCTTGTGGTCGGGACGTGCGGGGTCGTCGATTGTCGTCGGCACGCCGTACTGGTACATGAAGCGCGCCCACTCGTCGATCATCACGCTGCCTGGCTGGCTGTTGCCGGTGACCGATATCTGTGTCGTGCTCGCTGTCTCGCCGATCAGCGTGGCGGCGGCGGTGAGGCGGGATGCATCGGTCGATCCGTCGAGCGAGGTGTTGCCGATCCAGACGAGGTAATTCTTTGCGCAGCCGGCGTTGGCGGATGCTGGGCCGCTGTAGGTTGTCGATGTCGAGGTGGCGTAGGCATGGGTGCCGAGTGTGCTAGCCGGATTGGCCTTCGAGTCGAGGGCTGCGGAAACACCACCACCGGCATCGTAGTACGCCGTGTTGTTTGTATAATCTTCCTTCGTGTCGCGGGCGTCGGTGAATCCCAGCGCCTTGCTGTTGAAGTAGCGGAACACCTCCTCGATCGCATGGTCGCCATCGGCTGATTGGGCGACCTTGTCCTGCGGCGCGTTCGGTGCTGTGCTCTTGATGTCGTCGAAGACTTCCTTCAGTTTTGCCCGATTGGTCGCGTTCATCGGTCGCACGGCGAAGCGCATGTAGGCGCCGGAAGTGCTGCCGGTGCGCGTGTGCATCATGACGCCGACGTTGATACTGTCGTTGAGCGTGTCGATGACCGCCTTCAGCGCATCGAGCTCGGCCTCGCCCTGCGTTGCCGGCCAGCCGGAGGCGTTGGACCAGTTGGCGCTGTTGTCGAGGAAGATGACGACGTTGGTTTCGGCGCCGGTGACTTGCTCGCCGCCAACGTAGAGGTCGATATCGTCGGCGAACGAGATGCTCGCGGCTGCAAACAGCGCGCCGACCACGGCTCGGGAAATGGTTTTCAGGCTCATCATGGCGAAGCTCCTCGTCGATGGTACGGGCGGCGTCAGCTTGTGCAGTAAAGGGTGGAATCGTTGCGGACCTGAATCCCGGTCTCGCTGTTGAGGACGACGTCCGTGCCGGCGGAAACGCTGGTTTTGGCACCGAGGAAACCGGTGCTGACGGTGGCAGTGAGTTGCCACAGTGTCAGGTAGCAGGGGGCTGTGACGTCCACGCAGGTTAGGTATTGCTTGTGACGCTGTGCCAGCAGCGTGCGTTCGGCTTCAAGTTCGGCCTTGATGTCATCTGGGGGATTGGCCGCGAGCAGTGCAACGATTGCGGCAATCCGGGCTTGAATTTGCGGGGCGATGATCCTGGTGATCTTGTCGGTCGCGTAAGTCATCGACTTTAGGCAGGGCTTCGACACGGCCACCGTGTAGGTTTTCTTCGATGCGTCTTCGCCTTCCGGCGAATAGCTGTAGGACGCGGCGGCGATGGCGTTAAGGGTGCCGTTGATGTCGGCCGGGTTGATGAAACTGCTGCTCAGCACCTGGTTGACGACATCGTTGGCGGCTGCCAACGCCTGATGTCGCCCCTGCATGTTGTTGACCAATTGCAGGTTGGTCGTGGTCATCCGGATCATCGAGATGCCGATCAGCGTCAGGACGACCAGCATGATCAGGCTGATGATGAGCACCGAGCCTTGCTGGCGCGAATAGGAAGTGGCGGGCGTGTTCATGTCGTCAGCTCTCCCGGCGTCCGGCCATATTGACCAGGCGGATCGTCGTCGTCGACACGCTACGCTTGACGCTGTCGCCGTAGGCGGCCACGGTCTTCGTGCCGAGCGTATGGCTCTGGCTATCGGTGTATTGCGTGGTGCTTTCCAGGTCGCGGGCCAGAACGTAGGCCTTGACCGAGACGACGTCGAACCATTCGCGGCCGGCGACGTCGTCCAGCTTTGTGTTGTGGTTGGTCGGAACCCGGTATTCGTCTACAGCGCCGTCGCCGTCCCAGTCGATTCCGTATTCGAGATGCAGGTGGTCGATGCCCGGGGCGATCGAACGGACCGTAAAGGTACCGTTGATCATCTCGGCAAGCTTCAGTGTTGGAATGCCGTCACCGCCGCCGGAGCAGTTGTTGCAAGTGGCGACGTAATAGATGTGGGTCACCAAGGGACGGGCAACCGCAGTTTGTCCGCACGACGGATCGGCGCGGTGCAGTGTGAGGTTGGACGGGTTGCTGTCTACCATCAGACCGGATTCGGTGGGGCAGAGGCTGGTTTGTGTGGATACCTGTAGTGCGACCGCGCCTGTGCCACTCAGTGCGGACGGCACGATGGCAAGCGTCGAGGCACGGCGTAGCGCGATGATGTCGGTGCCTGTCTTATGGTTGGTCAGGATGGCGCTACAGCCCGTCGGAAGCGAGTAGGCTGCACCGTGGCCTTCCAGGCCGATCACGGGGACCGGGACCGTCGCCGACGGCGGTGTGCCGACGTTCCATGCCCACTGGGTCTGAATGTCTGCAAGGGTTGATGCACATGGGTTGGCGTTGCTGGTGATGTCGGTGTTGTAGCCCATGTTGCCTACCGGCCAGAGGTCGCCGTAATAACCTGCGAGACGGGCGTCTTCGGCGATCGCATCAAGCGCATATCTGCCGTTCTCGATGCGCTGGCTGGTACGGTTGACCTGTTCGCGGGTGGCGGAAGATTGTGCGAACAGGCTGGCCATCGCTGCGGCGATGATCGCGCCGATGGCGAGGACGACCAGCAGTTCGATCAGCGTGACGCCGCCCTGCGGGCGGAATGGTCGGGTCATGAATCAGCTCCCCAGGTCCGGAATACGGATTCTTGTGGATACGACGCGCCGCGCCGAAGTGATCGTGCCTGCGCCGCAACCTTGCGCTGCCGACGGGGCGAATCCCGTATCGCGCCCCTGCCAGGCGATCGAGAAGAGGATTTCCGAACTTGCGGCGATGGCTTGTACGCAGCCGACTGCACCGGGCAGGGCGGTCGTTGCCTTAAGCGCGGCATCCCATTCGCACAGGTCGGTTTCGAAGCGGGCGCCGGCCGCGCAGACATAGCCGCTGGTGCCGAGGTTGGTGACGTTGGCTCCTGCCGTGATCGCATCTTTCGCACCGGGCTGGTTCGCCTCGACGCGCTGCGCAATATCTTGGAGCAGTCCGAGTGCCTGTCCCTTGGCGAAGGATTCCGTCTCGGCGTTGAGTGCGCGCGCATGGAGACCGGCGAGGCCGAGCAGACCGATTGCAACGATGAGGATGGTGATCATTATCTCGATCAGCGAGAAGCCTCGCTCGGCGGAAATCGGTTTCGGGGGGGTCATGAACATGCGCCGCTCCTGCTGGTGGGAACGCCGGTAACGTCAATGGTGATGCAGCGTTTGAAGGCTGCGTTGGAGAGGTCGGCAACCTCGATCGATACCAGCGAACTGATTCGCCCGGTCTGTCCGAACACGATCGGCCCCGCCGTCGTTTTCCAGGTGAAGCTGACTGTGGGGTAGGGCTGGTGGACGCGCATCGTTTCCGATACAGGGGCGGTGACGCTGCAGCTTGCCGCCGTTCCGAAGATCACGCACCAGCCCGAGGCGAGGTCGTTGCTGGAAACTGCCTTGAGGGAGATCGATGCTCCTCGCTTGCCGGCTTCGCTGCGGGCGTACATGACGCTGCTGACGAGATCGAAGGCTGCCGATTTGACTTTCTGCCCGCCCATGAGATCCCGTAGTCCGGGAATGGCGAAACCCATGACGATAGCCATCAGCGCTAGCACGACCATCAACTCCGAAAGCGTAAAGCCGCGCTCGCGGCAGGAGGGGGGGGCTGCGAGACTGAAGCGGTTCACCATTTGGCCACCGGAAGTTTTAGCCCAAACTGATTGATCGATAACTCCCCGTCTGCGGCCTGGGCCGAGCCGGCGGCCGGCGTGGCCGTGGCTTGAAATCCAGCCATCGTTACGGCCGGTTCAAGCCCCGCTGCTGCCTGCAGCGTCAGTGTCTGCGGGGTGATCGTGATCGCATAGCCCGCGGCCTGGACGTCGGGCGGGGTCGTCAGGCCGAGTTCTGCAGTAGTCGCTGCGTAGCCGCCCGTCTGTCCGATGCGTACTTCCTGGCGGCTAAATATCTCAAGCAGGAAAGCTTTCGCTGCGGCCCGGTTGGCGTAAATCACGTATTGCTGATACGACGGCAGTGCGATCGCCAGCAGAATGCCGATGATTCCCACCACGACCAGCAATTCCACGACTGAGAATCCGTTTTTCTTCACGTCGACTCCTCTTTTCCCCTATGCATCGTATTTCCAGCGCCGGCAATTTTCATCCGGTCGGCGACGAACGGCTACTTCTGTAGCATCGACGGTTGGTGTTTTCCCGCTTGTCTTGAAGGTGTTGCGTTTCCGAGCCATTTTTTGCTGCGGCACGGCGGTTTTTCATTCCGAATTCAATTTCCATACGGTACCGTCTGGTCGTGCTAATATTTCCCTGTTCGTACGACCAAGGAGACGCAGGAAATGCAGATTGAAAACAACGTATTTGTCGTGACCGGCGGCGCTTCCGGCCTCGGTGCCGGGACTGCCCGCATGCTCGTGGAGAACGGCGGCAAGGTGGTGCTGGCCGACCTGCAGCGCGAGGCTGGCGAAGCGCTGGTGCGCGAATTGGGGGGGGCGGTCCGTTTCGTGGAGACCGACGTGTCCAGCGAGGAGAGCGCCAAGGCGGCGATCGACGCTGCCGTGTCCGGTTTCGGCGGCCTGAACGGGCTGGTCAATTGCGCCGGGATCGCACCGGCCGAGAAGGTGGTCGGCAAAGAGGGGGCGCACCGGCTGGCCAGCTTCCAGCGGGTGATCAACGTCAACCTCGTCGGCAGCTTCAACATGATCCGCCTGGCCGCCGAGGCGATGAGCAAGGCCGAGCCGAACGCGGCCGGCGAGCGCGGCGTGATCGTCAATACCGCCTCTGTCGCCGCCTTTGACGGGCAGATCGGCCAGGCCGCGTACGCTGCGTCGAAGGGCGGCGTGGTGGCGATGACGCTGCCGATCGCGCGCGAACTGGCGCGTTCCGGCATTCGCGTGATGACCATCGCCCCCGGCATCTTCGAGACGCCGATGCTGCTCGGCATGCCGCCCGAGGTGCAGGACGCGCTCGGCAAGATGGTTCCGTTCCCGTCGCGCCTCGGCAAGCCGGCCGAATACGCGGCGCTGGTGCGTCATATCATTGAGAACACTATGCTCAACGGCGAGGTGATCCGTCTGGACGGTGCAATCCGGATGGCGCCCAAATAATTTATACTGGTGCCGGTTCGAAGGGCGCAAGGCAGCCTGCCTCGCGCCCTTTTTCATTTAGCAGGCAGATGTTTCGGCAATGAGCGGCAATTGTTATCACTGCGGGCAGCACATCCCGGAGGGCACCGACCTAAGCGTCGCCATCGACGGGACTTCGCGCGAGATGTGCTGCCTCGGTTGCCAGGCGGTGGCTCATTCCATCGTCGATAGCGGGCTTGCCGACTACTACCGCAACCGCGATGCCTTGCCCGGCTCGCCGCGCGAGGCGATGCCGGAAGACCTCGGCAACCTGCTGCTCTACGACCACGCCGAGTTCCAGAAGAGCTTCGTGCGCGCGCTCGGCGCGCACGAGCGCGAGGCCTCTCTGATCCTCGAAGGCATCACCTGTGCCGCCTGCATCTGGCTGAATGAGCAGCATCTTTCCCGGTTGCCGGGAATCTCCGGCGTCGACATCAACTACGCCACCCGCCGCGCCCGCGTGCGCTGGGACGAATCCCGCCTGAAGCTCTCCGACATCCTCGCGGCGGTGGCCGCCATCGGCTATCGCGCCTATCCCTACGACGCCGCGCGCAACGAGGCGCTGGCCAGGAAGGAGCGGCGCGGTGCGCTGTGGCGCGTCTTCGTCGCCGGTTTCGGCATGATGCAGGTGATGATGTACGCGATCCCGGTCTATCTGGCCGCCGACGGCGACATGACCGCTGACGTCGAGCAGCTGATGCGCTGGGCGAGCTTCGTGCTGACGGTGCCGGTGGTGTTCTATTCGGCGGCACCGTTCTTCCGCAACGCGTGGCGCGACTTGCGCCTGTTCCGCGTCGGCATGGATGTGCCGGTTGCGCTCGGCGTCGGCGCCGCCTTTGCCGCCAGCGTCTGGGCGACGGTGACCGCGGCCGGCGAGGTCTATTTCGATTCGGTGACGATGTTCGTCTTCTTCCTGCTCGGCGGACGCTACATGGAGATGATGGCGCGACAGAAAGCGGTCAGCGTCACCGAAGCCTTGGCCAAACTGCTGCCGGCGCTGGCGGCGCGCCTCCCCGGCTATCCCGCCGATCGCGAGGTGGTGCAGGTGGTGGCGGCCGATCTGCGGCCCGGCGACGTCGTTCTGGTCAAACCCGGCGAGTCGATCCCGGCCGACGGCGTGGTACTGGAAGGGGTGAGCAGCGCCGACGAGGCGCTGCTCACCGGTGAGAGTCTGCCGGTCCCGAAATCCAGCGGCGATCGCGTCACCGGTGGCGCGATCAACAGCGAAAGCCCGCTGCTGATGCGCGTCGAGCAGGTCGGCGAGGAAACCCGGCTGTCGGCGATCGTCCGCCTGATGGAGCGGGCCGCAACCGAAAAGCCGCGCATCGTCGAGCTGGCGGACCGGATCGCCGCCCGCTTCGTCGCCGCGCTGCTGGTGGTGGCCGGCGCCGTGGCGCTGGTCTGGTGGTCGATCGATCCGGGCAAGGCGCTGTGGATCACCGTATCGGTGCTGGTCGTCACCTGCCCCTGTGCACTGTCACTGGCGACCCCGGTGGCGTTGACGGTGGCGAGCGGCGCATTGGCTCGTGCCGGGTTGCTCGTCACTCGCGGTCACGGCATCGAGGGCCTGGCCCGCGCCGACCATTTCGTCTTCGACAAGACCGGCACGCTGACCTGCGGCCGCATGCACCTGCTTGAAACGCTCCCGCTCGGGGCGTTGTCGGCGGAGCGCTGCATCGCCCTGGCCGCGGCGCTGGAGCACTCCTCCGAGCACCCGCTGGCGCGAGCGCTGCGCGAGGCGGCGAATGGTCCGCTGCCCGAGGTCGCGGTCGACCGGAACATGCCGGGCAGCGGCATTGTCGGGCAGTGGCAGGGGCGGGAGGTGCGCATCGGGCGCCCCGAGTGGGTCGCTGCGGCGCACGGCGAGCCAATGCCGCCTGCCGGTGTGGCGATCCTGGAGCAAAGCGATACGGCGATCGCCCTCGGCGACGGCGCCGGCTGGCTGGCAGTCTTCCGCATCGGCGACGAAGTGCGGCCGGAAGCCGCCGATCTCGTCGCCGACCTGAAAGCGGCGGGCTGCGCCGTTTCGCTGCTGACCGGCGACGCGCCGCCGGTGGCGCGCCGGGTGGCGGCGCAACTGGGCATCGACGACGTCCGTGCCGGCGTTTCGCCGCAGGGCAAGCATGAGTTCGTGCGCCACCTGCAGGAGCGGGGGAAGACGGTGGCGATGGTCGGCGACGGGGTGAACGACGCGCCGGTGCTGGCGCAGGCGCATGTTTCGGTGGCCATGGGCGGCGGTGCGGCGCTGGCGCGGACCCAGGCCGATTTCGTGCTGCTTTCGGAAAACCTTGATCACCTGCGCGAGGGGCTGCTCGTCGCCCGGCGCACGCTGCGCGTCGTGCGGCAGAATCTGATCTGGTCGTTTGTCTATAATTTCGTCGCCTTGCCGCTCGCCATGTTCGGCTTCATCACGCCGTGGATGGCCGGCATCGGCATGTCCGGCAGCTCGCTGCTGGTCGTGCTCAATTCGCTGCGCCTGCAGCGCCGGGAGGCCTGATGGAAAGCCTGTACCTGCTGATCCCCTTGTCGGTCGTGCTCGTCTTTCTGATCGGCGTCGCCTTCTGGTGGTCGGTGAAAAGCGGCCAGTTCGACGACATGGAAGGGCCAGCCTATCGCATCCTGATGGACGATGATCGCCCGCGGAAAGAGGGTGCTGCGTCGCAGCAGGATACCCCTTCCGGTCGTGAGGGAAATGATTGATCTGAATCAAAGACGGCGCCCGGGGCGGAGCGCAAAATCTGCCCCAGTTGGTCTGCGGTTGCTCGGTTTCTGTCGGGCGGGGCAGACCGGTTCGTTTCTCTGTTGGGGTTGGGGTGCGTTGCGACGCACCCTTTTTTTTGCCTGAATCGGGCATTTTTGATTTTGTGCGCCGCAACTTGATCTGAATCAAATCGCCTTGAGATGGGTTAAAATACCATCCTCGTCGCGCTACCTAGAAATATCAGGGGGGTAGCATGTGTAGCTTTCCTTTTTATCAATAAAGAGGTGGTTCCATGTTGGAAACGCAATCTAACTACAACTATAAGGTAGTGCGGCAATTCGCCGTCATGGCCGTCATTTGGGGCATAGTCGGGATGGCGATGGGGGTATTCATCGCCGCGCAGTTGGTCTGGCCCGACCTGACCTACGGTATCGAGTTCCTGTCCTACGGACGCCTGCGTCCGCTCCACACCAACGCGGTCATCTTTGCGTTCGGTGGCTGTGCGCTGTTTGCAACATCCTACTGGTGCGTCCAGCGCACCTGCCACGCGCGGCTCTTCTGCGGGCCGCTCGCAGCCTTCACCTTCTGGGGTTGGCAGGTGGTGATTCTGGCGGCCGCGATCACGCTGCCGCTGGGCATGACCTCCGGTAAGGAGTACGCCGAGCTGGAATGGCCGATCGACCTGCTGATCACCGCGGTCTGGGTCTCCTACGCCGTCGTCTTCTTCGGTACCATCGCCAAGCGCACGGTCAGCCACATCTACGTGGCCAACTGGTTCTTCGGCGGCTTCATCCTCGCCGTGGCGCTGCTGCACGTGGTCAATAGCTGCGAAATCCCGGTCACCCTGTTCAAGTCCTACTCCTGCTACGCGGGGGCCCAGGACGCGATGGTGCAATGGTGGTACGGCCACAACGCGGTCGGCTTCTTCCTGACCGCCGGCTTCCTCGGCATGATGTACTACTTCGTGCCGAAGCAGGCCGGTCGCCCGGTGTATTCCTACCGTCTGTCGGTGGTGCACTTCTGGGCGCTGATCTTCACCTACATGTGGGCTGGCCCGCACCACCTGCACTACACCGCGCTGCCGGACTGGACGCAGTCGGTCGGCATGCTGTTCTCGCTGATCCTGCTGGCGCCGTCCTGGGGGGGCATGATCAACGGCATCATGACGCTGCAGGGCGCCTGGCACAAACTGCGTGACGACCCGATCCTGAAGTTCCTGATCACCTCGCTGTCGTTCTACGGCATGTCGACCTTCGAAGGGCCGATGATGGCGATCAAGACGGTGAATGCGCTGTCGCACTACACCGACTGGACGGTCGGCCACGTGCACTCCGGCGCCCTTGGCTGGGTGGCGATGGTTTCGATCGGCTCGATCTACTACCTGCTGCCGCGCCTGTTCGGCAAGCCCGAGATGCACAGCGTCAAGCTGATCACCGTCCACTTCTGGGTGGCGACCATCGGCGTCGTGCTCTACATCTCCTCGATGTGGATTGCCGGCGTGATGCAGGGCCTGATGTGGCGTGCGGTCAACCCGGATGGCACGCTGACCTACAGCTTCGTCGAGGCGGTCAAGGGCAGCTATCCGTTCTGGACGATCCGCTTCGTCGGCGGCCTGCTCTTCCTCTCCGGCATGGTGATCATGGCCTACAACATGTTCAAGACCATGGCTGGCGGCAATACCGCGGATGCTCCGGTGCTCGCACCGGCGGGCTATCACGCCTGATTCAGGGGGATAAAACAAAATGATTACGCATGACAAGATCGAACGTAACCTTGGCCTGATGATCATCCTGACCCTGCTCGTGGTCAGCGTCGGCGGCCTGGTCGAGATCGTTCCGCTGTTCTTCCAGAAGTCCACGACCCAGCCGGTCCCCGGCCTCAAGCCCTACGATGCCGTGCAATTGGCCGGGCGTGACGTCTATCTCCGCGAGGGCTGCTACAACTGCCATTCGCAGATGATCCGCCCCTTCCGAGCCGAAACGGAACGTTATGGCCGTTACTCGGTGGCGGGGGAGTTCGTTTATGACCATCCGTTCCAGTGGGGCTCCAAGCGTACCGGCCCGGACCTGCATCGCGTCGGCGGGCGCTACTCCGACGAGTGGCATGTCGCCCATCTGACGCAGCCGCGTGACGTGGTTCCCGAGTCGAACATGCCGGCCTATCCGTGGCTCGCCAAGCGCGCCGCCAAGGACACCGTCGGCGCCGACATCGAAGCCAAGATGAGCGCGCTGTCCAAGGTTGGCGTGCCCTATACCGACGACGACAAGAAGGGGGCCAAGGCGGCCATCGGTGACAAGACCGAAATGGAAGTCCTGATTGCCTACCTGCAAGGTCTCGGTACGGCGCTCAAGGACACCAAGTAAAGATCATGGACATCAACGATCTGCGTTCCATCGTCACGGTGCTGTCGTTTGCGGTATTTATCGGCATCGTCTGGTGGGCTTACGGCGGCAACAGGAAGGCGCGCTTCGACGAAGCCGCCAACCTGCCGTTCGCAGAGGATGATGGCGACCGCGTCCACGCTGGACCGGCTCGCCACGAACAAAGGAAGACATCATGAGCGATTTTGTGAATGAGTTCTGGAACTGGTTCGTCATTCTGACGGTGCTGGTCGGCATCATCGGCTGCTGGGTACTGCTCTTCGTGCAGAGCAAGGCGCCCAACACCCTGGGCCAGACCACCGGCCATGTCTGGGATGAAACCTTGGAGGAATACAACAACCCGATGCCGAAGTGGTGGAGCTGGCTATTCGTCATCACCGTCGTTTTTTCGCTGGGTTATCTCGCGCTTTACCCCGGCCTCGGCAACTACCCGGGGGCTTTCGGCTGGACCTCGGCCGGTCAGCACAAGGCCGAAGTCGAGAAGGTTGATGCTGCCATCAAGCCGCTCTTCGACAAGTATCTGAAGATGGACCTGAAGGCCGTCGCCGCCGACAAGGAAGCGATGGAAATGGGCAAGCGCCTGTACCTGACCTACTGCATGCAGTGTCACGGTTCCGATGCTCGCGGTTCGAAGGGTTTCCCGAACCTGGCTGACGGCGACTGGCTGTACGGTGGCGAGCCGGAGCAGCTGATCGAGACCATTTCCAACGGCCGCATGGGCATGATGCCGGCCTACGGCGGCAACCCGGATGCGGTCGGCGGTGCGGCCGGCGCCAAGGAAGTGGCGCACTACGTGCGTTCGCTCTCAGGTCTGGCCAACGACTCGCTGCTGGCGGCGAAGGGCAAGGAGAAGTTCGCCAACGCCTGTGCTGCCTGCCATGGTCCGGACGCCAAGGGAATGCAGGCGATGGGCGCGCCCAACCTGACCGACAAGGTCTGGCTGTATGGCGGCAGCGAAGCGACCATCGTCGAGACCATCACCAAGGGGCGCCAGAACAAGATGCCGGCGTGGAAGGAATTCCTCGGCGAAGGCAAGGTCCACGTACTGGCTGCCTACGTCCTCAGCCTGTCGGCCGGCGGCGACAAGAAATAATTGCTGCAACGGTGCGGACCCGCGAGGGTCCGCACTTCTTTCAACTCCACCGCTGATATCCGTCAAAATTACATGCTCCACGCCGTGGAATATTAGTAACTCGTGTAATTCTGAAGAAGATCAGGAACTCCGAAATGAACCAGCCGAAAGATTCCGGCGCGCAGGTCGCCGTCATCAATACGCAAAGCCTTTACGAGAAACATAAGAAGGTCTATCCGCGCAGCGTGACCGGGCTCTTCGCCAACTGGCGCTGGGGCATGGTCTGGTTCACCCAACTCATTTTCTACGGTACCTGCTGGCTGGAATGGAATGGCCGTCAGGCCGTGCTGTTCCACGTCGTCGAGCGCAAGTTCTACCTGTTCGGCCTCGTCCTCTGGCCGCAGGACGTGCTCTATCTCGCCATCCTGCTGATCATTTCCGCCTATGCGCTGTTCCTGGTGACTGCCGTCGGCGGGCGGCTGTTCTGCGGCTACGTCTGCCCGCAGACGGTCTATACCGAAATCCTGTTGTGGATCGAATCCAAGATCGAGGGTGAGCGTCCGGCGCGGATGAAGCTCGACAAGGGGCCGCGCGATGCGCGCTGGTGGCGGCTGAAGTCCGTCAAGCATGCGCTGTGGCTGCTGGTCGCGTTGTGGACCGGGTTCACCTTCGTCGGCTACTTCACGCCGATCCGCGAACTGACGGCGTCGGCGACGACACTCTCGTTCGGTCCGTGGGAGTGGTTCTGGATCCTCTTCTACGCGGCCTTCCTCTACATGCAGGCGGGTTTCCTGCGCGAGCAGGTGTGCAAGTACATGTGCCCCTACGCCCGCTTCCAGGGGGTGATGTTCGACCCGGATACGCTGATCATCTCCTACGATCCGGAGCGCGGCGAGCCGCGCGCGCCGCGCAAGAAGGGGGCGGACTACAAGGCGATGGGCCTCGGCGACTGCGTTGACTGCGGCCAGTGCGTGCAGGTCTGCCCGACCGGCATCGACATCCGCGACGGCCTGCAGATGGAGTGCATCGCCTGCGCCGCCTGCATCGACGTCTGCGACCAGGTGATGGACAGGGTCGGCTACCCGCGCGGACTGATCCGTTATTCGACCGAGGCGGCCCTTGAGAAGCATTACACCTCGAAGGACATCGTCGCCCACCTGATGCGCCCGCGCACGCTGCTCTACGGCGGCATCCTGATCGCGATCATCGTGGCCACCGCCTGGTCGATGGCGACGCGCGTTCCGCTCAAGGTCGACGTCATCCGCGACCGTGCCGTGCTCAGCCGGGAGGCCGACGACGGGCGCATCGAGAACCTCTACACGCTGCACATCATGAACACCGGCGAGACGGCGCACCGCTTCGTGCTCGGCGTCAGCGGCATGGAAGGCATCGACATCGCCGGCGAGCGCATCGTCGAGGTGCCTGCCGCCAGCCTCAAGTCGGTCAGCGTGATCGTTCGCGTCGAGGCCGATGCCGGCAAGAAGGGCTCGAATCCGATCCGTTTCGAGGTTGCCGCCCAGAATCACGAGAAGATCGCCGTCAGCGAGAAAGCCACCTTCCTTCTGCCATGAACTCCCCCAACGCCAACAGCAAACCGTGGTACCGCGAGCCCTGGCCGTGGATCCTGATGGCCGGGCCGGCGATCGTCGTCGTCGCCGGATTCGTCACCGCCTGGCTGGCGGTGCGCAGCAGCGACGGGCTGGTCGAGGACGACTACTACAAGCAGGGGCTGGCGGTTAACCAGCGCCAGGCGCGGGATATCGAGGCTGCCGGCCTCGGACTGTCCGCCGAACTCGTCGCCGGCGCCAGCGGTCTCGACTTGCGCCTGTTCCTGGCGGCGCACGAGCGTTTCGTGGCGCCGGAGTCGGTACTGCTCAAGGTCGTTCACCCGACCCGCGCGGGCGCGGACCAGAACGTGGTGATGAAAAGGGATGCGGCAGGTTTCTATGTCGGTCGCCTGGCGGTGCCGCTGAAGGGGCGCTGGCACGTCCTGCTCGAGGACGAGGAGCACAAGTGGCGGATCGCCGGCGAGTGGAATTCCGGCGAGCAGGCGGCGGCGCGTCTGACGGCCGCGGTTACGGTTTCCAACTAGTACGGGAGGTTACACCATGGCTTGGGAATTGCTGTTCGGTAGCGATATCGGTCTGTTCAGCCTGTTCGTGATCGTGTTCACGGTGGGCATGTCGATCTACTACGCGCGTTTCTTCCAGAAGAAGATGAACGAAAAGCCGCAGGGCGAATAAGCTACGCGTCACGTCGCTCTGCGCAAGAAAAATCCCCGCCCGGGCGCGTTGCCGGGCGGGGATTTTCGTTGGTATGGGCGGTCAGCGCTTGCCGGTCGTTCGCCGGTCGATTCGGGCTCAGGTTCGGGCGATTTCCGCGCGTAATGCCCGGTAGCAGGCGAAACGGCGCGGTTCGATGTCGCCGCGCTCCAGCGCGGCGCGCAATGCGCAGTCCGGTTCGCGGTCGTGGCGGCAGTCGCGGAAGCGGCAGCGTCCCAGCTGCGGCTGGAACTCCGGGAAGGCCGCTTCAAGCACGCCGAGGTCGAGGTGGTGCAAGCCGAATTCCTGCAGGCCGGGCGAATCGATCAGGTCCGAGGTTTCGTCCAGATGGTAGAGGCGGGCATGCGTGGTGGTGTGCTTGCCCGAGTCGAGCGCCTCCGAGATTTCGCGCGTCGCTGCGTTGGCGCCGGGAACCAGCGCGTTGAGCAGCGTCGACTTGCCCATGCCCGATTGGCCGACGAGGACGCTGGTGTGGCCGTGGAGGTGCGGCAACAGCGCCTTGCCGCATTCCTTCGCCGACAGCTCGACGATCGGGTAGCCGAGCTGGCGGTAGATTCCCAGCGCGGCGCGTGCCGCCGGCAGGCGCTCGGCGAGATCGCACTTGTTGAGTACGATCAATGGCCGGATTTCCTGGCTGTCGGCGGCGACCAGGCAGCGTGTCACCAGTTCGTCGGAAAACGACGGCTCGGTGGCGACGACGATGACGATCTGCGTCACGTTGGCGGCGATCAGCTTCTGCCGGAATTCGTTCGAGCGGTAGAGCAGGCTGCGGCGCTCGGCGATTTTCTCGACGACGCCCTGGCCCGTGCCGGTGGCCTGGATTTCAACGCGGTCGCCGCAGGCCAGTTCGCTCTTCTTGCCGCGCGGAAAGCACAGGCGCGTCGAACCGTCGGACATCTCCACCAGATACTGGCGCCCGTGGGCGGCGATGACGACGCCGTCGATCGTCATGTACCCGCCTGCTGCAGGCGGGCGATGCGGATCGCTGCCGGCGGGTGCGAATCGTAGAACAGCGAATGCAGCGGGTCCGGGGTCAGCGTCGCGGCGTTGTCTTCATACAGCTTGACCAATGCGTGCACCAGGTCGTCGCTGCGCGCGTGCGCGGCGGCATAACGGTCGGCCTCGAACTCGTTGCGCCGCGACAGCAGGCTGCCCAGCGGCGTCAGCGGAAAGACGAAGACCGGCACGGCGAGGGCGAACAGCACCAGCGCCATCGCCTGGCTGTGCGCGGCCGGTGCCGTCACGCCGAGGCCGGCGAAGAACCAGGGGGCGTCGATCAACAGGCCGAGCAGCGCGAGGAAGGCGAGCGAGACGGCGAACATCAGCACGATGCGCTGCTGCACATGGCGGTGCTTGAAGTGCCCCAGTTCGTGCGCGAGCACCGCTTCGATCTCCTCCGGTCGGAGGCGTTCGAGCAGCGTGTCGAAGAAGACGATGCGCTTGGTCTTGCCGAAGCCGGTGAAGTAGGCGTTGCCGTGCGCCGAGCGCTTCGACCCGTCCATCACGAAGAGGCCGCCCGAGCGGAAGCCGCAGCGCGCCAGCAGCGCCTCGATGCGGGTCTTCGTGTCGCCCTCGGCGAGCGGCGTGAACTTGTTGAACAGCGGGGCGATCCAGGCCGGATAGACGAACAGGATGAGCAGGTTGAAAGCGCACCAGACGCCCCAGACATACAGCCACCAGGCGTCGCCCATGGCCGCCATCAGCCACAGTACGACCAGCACCAGCGGCGTGCTGATGACTGCGCCGAGCATTGCGCCCTTGGCGAGGTCGGAGGCGAACAGCGCCGGCGTCATGCGGTTGAAGCCGAAGCGCTCCTCGATCACGAACTGCCGCCACGCCGCGAGCGGAACGTCCGCGGCGCCGGAGATCGCCATCACCGACAGGATCAGCGCCAGCCCGTGCCAGATGCCGTCAAGGCGGCCGCCCCAGAAGGTGGCCAGTGCGGCGAGGCCGCCGCCAAGCGTCAAGGCGAGCAGCAGCGCGAATTCGGTGGCGAGCCCGGCGAAGCCGAAGCGCACCCGCGCGACGGTGTAGTCGGCCGCCTTCTGGTGCGCGGCCAGCGGTATTCGTTCCGCGAAACCGGCTGGTACCGCGGCACGGTGCGCGAGCACGTGCCGGATGTGGCGGCGGGCCAGCCAGATTCTGATGAGGGCGGAGAGCGCGATCGCGGCGAGAAATAGAGAGGTGAAGGTGTCGGCCATGCCGTTGTGACAAAATATCGTCTTTACGAGTTCATACGGATTATATGGCACAAGACGCAAACAACCTGGTCTGGCTTGACATGGAAATGACCGGACTGGAGCCCGATCGCGACCGCATCATCGAACTGGCGATGGTCGTCACCGACGTCAACCTGGAAACCCTCGCCGAGTCGCCGGTGTGGGTGGTGCATCAGAGCGATGCCGTGCTCGATGCGATGGACGACTGGAACAAGTCGACGCACGGCCGATCCGGGTTGATCGAACGCGTTCGGGCGTCTACAACGGATGAGGCGGCGGTGGCGGCTGAGGCGCAGGCCTTCATGGCCGAGTGGGTAGGTTCCCGCGTCTCGCCGATGTGTGGCAACTCCATTTGCCAGGACCGCCGCTTCATGGCGCGCCACATGCCGACGCTGGAAGCGTATTTCCACTACCGCAACCTCGACGTGTCGACGCTGAAGGAATTGTGCCGACGCTGGAAGCCGGACGTCGCCAAGGGGTTCGTGAAGAAGGCGGACCATACCGCGATGGCCGACATCCGCGAATCGATCGCCGAGTTGCGCTATTACCGCGACAACTTCCTCAAGCTGTAAAGGAGCGGAAATGAAGGGCCACAAGGAAATCATCGCCGAACTGAACCGCCTGCTTGCCGGCGAGCTTGCCGCCCGCGACCAGTATTTCATCCACGCCCGGATGTACGAGAACTGGGGCTACCAGCGCCTGTTCGAGCGGATCTGGCACGAGATGCACGACGAGACCGGGCACGCCGACTGGCTGATCCGCCGCATCCTGTTCCTCGAAGGCACACCGGCGATGACGCCGGCTGCGCCGCTGAAGATCGGCCGGGATGTACCGGAAATGCTGAAGAACGACCTCGCCGTCGAGCTTCAGGTCGTCGCCGACCTGAAGGCGGTGATCGCCCGCTGCGAGGCGCTCGGCGACTACGTCACGCGCGAAGGGCTGGAGCAGTTGCTCGACGATACCGAGGAAGACCACGCCCACTGGCTGGAAAAGCAGCTCGGGCTGATCGGCATGATCGGTCTGAAGAACTATCTGCAGTCGCAGATGGGCGAGGGCGAAGCCGCCAGCTGATCACCGAATCGGCCGGCCTTTGGGGGGGGCGGGCTCAGCGGGTGCGCCGGTAGAGTACGAAGCGTTCGCTGCGCTCGCTCGGTCGGCGCATTTCGGCGACCAGCTCCCAGCCGGAGAGGTCCAGGTTGCGGCTGTGGCTGGCGTCACGCAGCACCAGCATCCAGTTGCAGCGCGCGCTGGCGGGCGTCTTCTCGGCGTGCAGCGGCACCCCGGCGAAATAGTCGATCAACGCACGGTTTGCATCCGACAGGTTGCGGCCGATGACGCAGCCGTAGCGGGCCGGCAGTGCCGCCTTCAGGGCGACGCCGACCGAACGGTAGCTCTTGCCGTATTCGATCCACGGCAGCCACAGGCTCATCAGCAGCAGCCAGAGCGCAGTCAGGCCGCCCAGCCAGTGCACCAGGCCGCGCCAGGGGGAGCGCTGGCGTTGGCCGGTGGTCAGCATCCAGCCCCAGGCGAGCGTGACGACCACGGCAGTGAGGAAAGGCAGCCAGCGGAACTCGCCGGCGAAACCTGGCGCCAGCTTGACCACCCGTCCGGCCAGCCGTTCTGGCCAGCCGGCGACCATCGCACTCCAGCCAACCCAGGCCAGCACGCAGAAGAAGCTGAAGGTCATCACGCCGAACCAGTCGAAGGCATTCGCCGCGCCGCGGCGCAGGGTGGCGACACCGGGGGCGGCGAGCAGGGTCAGCGGCGGCAGCAGGAGCAGCGCCGAGCTGCTGCGCGCTTCGAAGGTGATCGACAGCGTCAGCCAGACTGCCACGGTTGCCAGCAGCGGCAGGCGGTAGCAGGGGGCGTTCAGGAAGCGTCGCTTCGAACGCAGCGTCCACAAGGCCAGCGGCAGCGCCGGCCAGGCGAACCACGGCAACATGGCCAGGTAGTTCCAGGCAGTCGCCAGCATGCTTGCCGGCTTGCCGATCTGCGCCAGTTCGCCGTGCAGCCACTGGGCAAAATAGCCGGGCTGCAGCGCGGCGAGGATGATCGGCCACGGGGTGGCGATCGCCAGTCCGATGATGGTGCCGCCGGCGAGCACCTTGCCGGCGGCGGCGCGCTCCGGCGCCATCCAGAAAGCGGCCAGCGCCACCGGCAGCAGCGCCAGCATCGGGGCGAAGCCGTTGCCGAGAAAGCCGAGGCCGAGCGCCAGGCCGAAGATGACCGCGGCGCGCTGCGGCTTGCGCGGAATCAGCGCCAGCGCCCAGTAGGCGGCGGCATGCCCGGCCAGCGCCACCAGCATCGGCTGCGCTTCATGGGCGTGGACGAGAAAGCCGAGGCAGCCGGCCATCGCCAGCACGCTGGCAATGGCGAATTCGTGCGGGGCCGGCTCGTCGTTGTGCCACTCGCGGCCCGCGCGGTAGAGCAGGAACAGCGTCAGCGCCACCCACAGTCCGCTGGCCAGCCGGATCGCGTCGTGCAGCGGCAGCAGCCAGGAGAAGAGGGCGCCGGTCAGTGCCGCCGTCCAGTAATACAGCGGCGCGTCCGGGTAGGGGCGGTCGGCGAGGTAGGGGGCCAGCCAGTGGCCCCGCTGCAGCATGTCGGCGACGATGCCGATGGTGATCGCGTCGTCGCTTTTCCACGGGTCATGGCCGATCAGGCCGGCGAGCACGAAGACCGCGAGCAGCGCCACCAGGGGCCAGCCCCGGGGAGGGAGGGGGAAACCGTTCTTGATCCGGTCGATCATCGTTCAGGGCAAATGAAAAAGGCAGCCGGTGGCTGCCTTTCTGCTGGTGCAGTTCGCGATCAGCCGGACTTGCGCAGGTTGCCGAACTTCTGGTTGAACTTCTCGACGCGGCCGGCGGTGTCGACGATCTTCTGCTTGCCGGTGTAGAACGGGTGGCAGGCCGAGCACACTTCGATGTGCAGCGGCTTCTTCATGGTCGACTTGGTGGTGAACACGCTGCCGCAGGAGCAGGTCACCTGGATCTCTGCGTAATCGGGATGGATACCGGCTTTCATGGGTTTTCCTTTCGGTTCTCGCGGCCGGCGGATGTGACCGGCCCCAGTAAAACGCGCGATTATCCTTGGAAATCAGCGCGAAGTCCAGTGGTTTTGCGGCGGTCGTCCGGGTTCCGGTCTGCCGCCGAAGGCGTCGCCGGGGGGGGCGTTAGCGGCCGCCGCGCATGGCGTCGAAGAACTCGTTGTTGGTCTTCGTCGCCTTGACCTTGTCGAGCAGGAAGTCCATCGCCTCAAGGTCGTCCATGTTGTACAAGAGCTTCCGGAGAATCCACATCTTCTGCAGCACGTCCGGCTTCAGCAGCAATTCCTCGCGGCGCGTGCCGGAGCGGTTGACGTTGATCGCCGGGTAGATCCGCTTCTCGGCCATGCGGCGGTCGAGGTGGATTTCCATGTTGCCGGTACCCTTGAATTCCTCGTAGATCACGTCGTCCATGCGGCTGCCGGTGTCGATCAGCGCGGTGGCGATGATCGTCAGCGAGCCGCCTTCCTCGATGTTGCGCGCGGCGCCGAAGAAGCGCTTCGGCTTCTGCAGCGCGTTGGCGTCCACGCCGCCGGTCAGTACCTTGCCGGAAGCCGGCTGCACGGTGTTGTAGGCGCGGGCGAGTCGGGTGATCGAATCGAGCAGGATGATCACATCCTTCTTCATCTCGACCAGGCGCTTGGCCTTCTCGATCACCATCTCGGCGACCTGGACGTGGCGCGTCGCCGGCTCGTCGAAGGTCGAGGCGACGACCTCGCCCTTGACCGTGCGCGACATTTCCGTCACTTCCTCGGGGCGCTCGTCGATCAGCAGCACGATCAGTGCGGCTTCCGGGTGGTTCTCGGCGATCGCGTGGGCGATGTGCTGCAGCATCACCGTCTTGCCGGACTTCGGCGGCGCAACGAGCAGGCCGCGCTGGCCGGCGCCGATCGGCGCGATCATGTCGATGATGCGGCTGGTGGTGTTCTCCTCGCCGCGCATGTCGCGTTCGAGCTTCAGGTGCCGCGTCGGGTGCAGCGGCGTCAGGTTCTCGAACAGGATCTTGTTCTTGGTCGCTTCCGGCGGCGCATAGTTGATGCGATCGACCTTGACCAGCGCGAAATAGCGCTCGCCGTCCTTCGGCGTGCGGATCTCGCCCTCGATGGTGTCGCCGGTGTGCAGGTTGAAGCGGCGGATCTGCGAGGGGCTGACGTAGATGTCGTCGGTGCCGGCCAGGTACGAAATGTCCGGAGAGCGCAGAAAGCCGAAGCCGTCCGGCAGGACTTCCAGCGTGCCGTCGCCGAAGATGCTCTCGCCTTTCTTCGCCTGGTTCTTCAACAGCGCAAAGATCAGTTCCTGCTTGCGCAGGCGGTTGGCGTTGTCGATGCCGTTGGCGGTGGCCATTTCGAGCAGCTGGCTGACGTGGAAGTTCTTGAGTTCTGAGAGACGCATAAGGCGATTAACCGGGCGATTGGATGATGTGGCTGTGGCGGCGGCGCAGCACGAAGGGCTGCAGGGAGGATCGGGAACGGTAGGGGTGTGGGCTTGCAACTACGGGAGTTGCGACTACGGAAACTGCACCTGAAAGCCCGGGGTGGGACGGGGTTTTTCTTGCTCTGCCCGCGCCGCGCGGGGCTTTCAGGGAGTGAGACTAACGGGATTACAGATTGCTGTCAATGAAGGCGGTGAGCTGGCCCTTGGACAGCGCGCCGACCTTGGTCGCCTCGATGTTGCCGCCCTTGAACAGCATCAGCGTCGGGATGCCGCGGATGCCGTACTGCGCCGGCGTCTTCTGGTTGTCGTCGATGTTGAGCTTGGCCACCTTCAGCTTGCCGGCATATTCCTTGGCCACTTCGTCGAGGATCGGCGCAATCATCTTGCACGGACCGCACCATTCGGCCCAGTAGTCGACCAGCACCGGTTGCTGCGACTGCAGCACCTCGGTCGCGAAGTTGTCGTCGGTGACGTAATGGATATGCTCGCTCATCGAAAAAGCCTCGTGGAAACTTGGGAAGGAGGGTGAACTGGTTGGAGGTTCCGGAGTGGAATTTGTCCGACTGCGGCATCGTAGCGAAAAACCCTCGGCAAGGGAAGCAAGCGGGATGCGTCCGTGGGAGCTTTGCGACTGCGGAAAAGTTCCTCCCTGCAAAGCGGCTGCAGCCCGCTGTATCGCGGGGATTGGCGCTTGTTGCGCTGCGGTATCCGGGCCCGACTGGTTTGCCTGTTGCTTGACAATAGCAAGCAAAATCAATAGAATGCGTTTGTTGCTGCGGCGCAGCACAACCATCCGGCGCTTCCAGTCGCGCCAGATTGCCCGTCTGGCGGGCCTCGGCACTCTGCCCTCTCTCAACCCCCTCGTTGTTGCGCCGCCCCCATAACCGTTAAGCCGCACGGAAGTGCTCGTGCGACGACACAGTGAAGGAGAAAAGCATGTCTGCAACGCTCGCTTTCAAACCCTCCATGCTGCGCGCCACCTCGTTGGTTGCCAGCATTTTCCAAGTGCTCCTGATGGCTGCCGGCGTCCTGCTCATCGTCGGGTTGCTCGGACTTTATCGCGGCGACAGCCGCACCCTCGAACACCTGCTCGCCTTGTTGCCGCAGGAAACGGCATCCGTCCAGGTGGTACCGGCGGCCGAGCCGCAGCTTGAGGAAGCGCTGCCTTCCGCCGGCGAGCCGCTGACGCCGCGCATGCGTGCGGCGCTGGAGGCGGTGGCCCGCCGCTATCGGGTATCGATGGATGCGCTGGAGCCGATCTTCACCGCGGCCGAAGCCTCCGGGCGGGATCTCCGCCTCGATCCGCTGCTGATCGTTGCGGTGATTGCCGTCGAGTCCCGCTTCAACCCCTTCTCCGAAAGCGTCGTCGGGGCGCAGGGGCTGATGCAGGTCATTCCGCGCTTCCACCAGGACAAGCTGCCGAAGGGGGCCGATGAAATGTCGTTCTTCGACCCGGTGGTGAACGTCCAGGTCGGCGCCCGCGTCCTGCAGGAGTCGATCCGTCGCAACGGCGGCCTGGTTCCCGGCCTGCAGCAGTTCGCCGGTGCTGCCGACGATCCCGACCAGCGCTACGCCGGCAAAGTGCTTGCCGAAAAGGCCCGCCTCGAATCGATCGCAGCCCGCCAGCGCGCCCGCAGCGCCTGACCACGCGTCGAGCGCAAGCCCCGGACATTCAGGTCGGGGAGCTTCACCGGAAACGATCGCGGGACGGCGTTTTCCGGGGCGACGATGCGTCGTCCCGGCGGCGGATGCGCTATAGTTTCCTCCCCTGCCGGAGAGCGTATCCATGACCTACGTCGTTACCGAAAACTGCATCAAGTGCAAATACACCGACTGCGTCGATGTCTGCCCGGTCGATTGCTTCCGCGAAGGGCCGAACATGCTGGTGATCGACCCGAGCGAATGCATCGACTGCACCCTGTGCGTCCCGGAATGCCCGGCGGAAGCGATCTTCGCCGAGGATGACGTGCCCGACGCGCAGAAGGCCTTCATCGAACTCAACGCCGAGCTGGCGAAACAGTGGCCGGCGCTGACCGAGCGCAAGGACGCGCTGCCCGGGGCCGACGACGAGAACGGCGTGGCCGACAAGCTGAAGGATCTGCAGCGCTGATGCGCCGATGAGCCTCTCGGCGTCCCCGGTACACTCCCTGCCGCCGGGCGAGGGCTTTCTCGACAGTGCGGCCGGGCTGCTGCTACGGGCGGCCGCCGCCGATCTGCCGGACCTCTCCCGCCACCTCGTCCTCGTCTCCTCGCTGCCGCTTGCCGCCGAGCTGCGCACGGCGCTGGCGAGTGCCGCCGGCCGGCCGCTGCTGCTGCCGCAGTTCGACACGCTGCGCCGCTGGGCGAACGCCGCGCCGCTGCCGGACATTCCCTCCCCCTTGCCGGAAAGTGAGCGGCTGGTGTTGCTGCATACGGCGCTGGCTGCCCGCGGCTGGTTCGACGAGACCGCGCTGTGGGGCATCGCCGCCGAACTGGCGACCCTGTCCGACGAACTTTCGGCCGCCGCCGTGCGCCTGCCCGACGACGAGGCTGCGCTGTGCCGGCAGCTGGAGCAGGCCTATGCGCTGCGCGCCTCGGCGCCGCTCAACTTCGAGGCGCGCGTGGTGCACGAGATGTGGCGGGCGCTCGCCGCCAGCGGCCGCCCGGATGCGCCGTCGGTCTACCGCCTGCGCCTCGCCCGGCTGGCGGCGACGGCCGCCCGGCCGCTGTTCCTGCTTCTTGACGGCCCGCCGGAGGAGCGGCTGACGCCGGCCGAGCAGGCGTTTCTTGAGCGCTACGCGGCGCAGCAGCCGGTGCAGCTCTGCGCACCGGCCCCGCGCAGCATGGCCATCACGCCGATCGCCGCCGTGCTTGCCGCCGCCTGGCCGGAGCTGCCTGCCGCCGCTGGCGAGCTGCCGCCGCTGCTCGAACGGGCGCACCGGCTGGCCGACACGCAGCATGCGACGCCGTTTGCCGAACGCCTGCAGCTGGTCGCCGTCAGCGGTCGCGAGCAGGAGGCGGAAGCCGCCGCTGCGCAGGTCTTCGCCTGGCTCGGCGACGGGCTGCGCCGCATCGCGCTGGTCGCCGAGGACCGGCTCAGCGCACGCCGCCTGCGCGCGCTGCTGGAGCGGCAAGGCGTGCTCGCCGCCGACGAGACCGGCTGGAAACTGTCGACGACACGCGCCGCGGCCACCGTCGACGCGCTGCTCGAAACCGCTGCCGGCGGCGCCTACCACCTCGATCTGCTCGACCTCTGCAAGTCGCCGCACCTGTTCGCCGAGGAGCCGGCAGCGGCGCGCGCGGCCGCCGTCCTGCTGCTGGAGCAGGCGATCCGCGCCGCCGGCGCGCGCAGTGGCCTCGCCGCATTCCGCGAAGCGCTCGCTGCCTACCGGAACCTCGACGCCGACGGCGGGCCGGTGCGGGCGCTGGCGGCCAGCCTGCTCGACCGCCTGGAAGTGGCGCTGCGCATCCTCGGCGGCAAGCCGGTAGCGCTGCCGCGCTGGCTCGACCGCCTGTCGCGGGCGCTGCAGGCGGTCGGCGCCGACGCCTCGCTGGCGGCCGATGCCGCCGGCGGCGAACTGCTCGACCTGTTGGCGCAGCGGCAGGCGGAACTTGCCGGCAGCGAGGCGAGTTTCGCCTTCGCCGCGTGGCGCGACTGGCTTAACCGCGAGCTGGAAGGCGGCGCCTTCCGCGATCGCAGCATCGCCAGCTCCATCGTCATGCTGCCGCGCCATGACGTCCGCCTGCGCCGTTTCGAGGCCGCGCTGGTGATCGGCGCCGATGCCGAGCAGCTGGCCGCCGCCACCGGCGGCACCTTCTTCAACCAGGCGGTGCGCCGCGACCTCGGCCTGCCGACGCGCGAGGATGCCGAGCGCGCGCTGCGCCGCGACCTGGAGCTGCTGCTGGCGACGGTGCCGCGCGTCGTCGTCACCTGGCAGCGCGAGCAGGCCGGCGAGGCGCGCCTGCTCGCACCGGAGTTCGACCTGCTGTCCACGCTGCACCGGCTGGCCTGGGGCGACGACCTCAAGCGGCCGCCGCTGTCGCTGCCGGCGACGCCGGCGCCCGAGGCCGGGACGTCGCCGGTACTGCCGCGGCGGGCGGCGCCGGTGGTGCCGGCGGCGCAGGTGCCGGCGCGGGTGTCGGTCAGCGGCCTCGCCTCGCTGGTGGCCTGCCCGTACCAGTTCTTTGCCCGCCATGTGCTGCGCCTGAACGAGCTCGACGAAGTCAGCGAGGAACTGGAGAAAAGCGACTACGGCCAGCTCGTGCACCGCTCGCTCGAACGTTTCCACCAGGCGCATCCCAGCCTCGCCGGGCTCGACGACGCCGCCGCGCTGGCGGCGCTCGGTGTCGCCGTCGAGGAAACCTTCGCCGCGGCCGAGGCCGACAACTGGCTGGCGCTCGGTTGGCGGCTGCGCTGGCAGCAGCGGCTGCCGGCCTATCTGGCCTGGCAGCGCGAGCGCGAGGCCGCCGGCTGGCGCTGGCAGGCGGCCGAAGTCCGTGTCGCACGCTCGCTGCCGCTGGCCGACGGCGCCGCGGTCGAGCTGTACGGCCGCATCGACCGCATCGATGCCGGCGCCGACGGCGCCAGCCTGCTCGACTACAAGACGAAGAAACTCGGCGAGCTGAAGAAGCTGCTCGCCGACGACATCCAGCTGCCGGCCTACGCGCTGCTGCACGATGGCGCGGCCGAGGCCGCCTATGTCGCGCTCGACGACGAGCGCCTCGACCTCGTTCGTTGCGCCGGCGATCTCGCGCAGGCCGCCGCGGCGCAGGGCCGGCGCCTGGTTGCCGCGGTCGGCGCGATGCGCGCCGGAACGCCGTTGCCGGCGCACGGCAGCGAGCGCGCCTGCGCCTGGTGCGAGGCGCGTGGATTGTGCCGGAGGGACCATGTCGCGGACGACTGAAGGCATCGGGATGAATTTCGCGGCGGCCCTCGATCCGGCGCGCAGCGCTGTCGTCGAGGCCTGCGCCGGCAGCGGCAAGACCTGGCTGCTCGCATCGCGCATCGTGCGCCTGCTGCTGGCCGGAACGCAGCCGGCGGAAATCCTCGCCATCACCTTTACGCGCAAGGCCGCCAGCGAGATCGAGGAGCGCGTCGTCGACTGGCTGCGCCTGCTCGCCACCGCGCCCGACGACGAGGCCCGCCAGTTCCTGCGCGAGCGCGGTGCCGGCAACGACCCGGATACGCTGCGCCGTGCGCGCGGGCTCTATGAGCGCGTCACCGGCGCGCAGCCCGGGCTGGCGGTGAATACCTTCCACGGCTGGTTCCTGCAGCTGGTTGCCGTCGCGCCGCTGTCGGCCAACCTTGCCGGCACGACGCTGGCCGACGACGGCGAGCGGCGCTTCGAGGAGCTCTGGCAAAGCTTCGCCCGCCGCCTGCAGCGCGATCCGGCGAGCGCGGCGGCAGCGGCCTTCGTCCGTCTGCTGGCGTCGATTGGGCTGGCCAGCACGCGCACGCTGCTCGCCCGCGGCATGGCGCGCCGCGCCGAGTGGCTGGCCCATGTCGGCGACGCGGTCGAACCGGTGGCCGCCGTCGTCGCCGAACTGGGCGAACTGTTCGGAGTCGGCGCTGCGGGCGGCGAGGGTGCGGCGCTCGCCGCCTTCTTCGCGGCGGGCTGGGAGGGCGAATTCCAGGCCTATCTCGGCTTCCTCGAAGCCAGCGAGCTCGACAGCGACCGCCGCTTCGGCGCGCAGCTGGCGGCAGCGCTGGCTGCCGAAGGCGACGCGCCGGGGGCGCGTTTTTCCGCGGTCGCCGGCGTCTTCCTCACCGGCACCGGTACGCTGCGTGCGCGCAAACCGTCGAAGGCGCTCGACAAGCGTTTCGGCGCTGACGGCGCGCAGCGCTTTCTCGACCTGCATGCAGCGCTCGGCGCGCGCCTGCTGGCCTGCCTCGCGCAGCAGCAGGAAGAACGCAACCTTGTCTTCAACCGCGACGCGCTCACCGTGCACCAGGCCTTCGTCGCCCATCTCGACGCCTTCAAGGCCGAGCGTCGGCAGATCGATTTCGTCGACGCCGAGTGGCGTGTGCTGCAGCTGCTCAACGACGAGGCCAGTGCCGCCTTCGTCCAGGCGCGGCTCGACGCCCGCTACCGGCACGTGCTGCTCGACGAGTTCCAGGACACCAACCCGCTGCAGTGGCAGATCCTGCAGGCCTGGCTGGCTGCCTACAGCGACGCGGCGCGGCCGTCGGTGTTCCTGGTCGGCGACCCGAAGCAGTCGATCTACCGTTTCCGCCGCGCCGAGCCCCGCCTCTTCGCCGCCGCCGCCGATTTCCTCGGCGAGCGCTTCGCTGCGGTACGCCTGATGCAGGATGCGACGCGACGCAACGCGCCGGCGATCATCGACGTGGTCAATGCGCTGTTCGGCGCCGAGCCGGGTTTCCAGCCGTTCCGCCCGCAGCAGTCGCTGGCCATCGGCCTGCCCGGGCGGGTCGAGCTGCTGCCCTTGTGCGCCGGCGACGACGAGGAAGCGGCAGCGGTGGCCGCCGATCCCGACGGCACCGTGCTGCGCGATCCGTTGCGCGAGGCGGCGGCCGAGGTCGTCGACAGCCGCCGCCAGCGCGAGGCGGCGCAGCTCGCCGAGCGCCTAGGCGGCATGCTCGGGCGTACCCTGGTGCGCGAACGGCAGGGCGTACGCACGATCGAGCGCCCGCTGCGCTATGGCGACGTGCTGTTGCTGGTGCGCACGCGCGCCCGCATCCGGCCGGTCGAGAAGGCGCTGGCGGCGGCCGGCATCCCCTTCGTCGCGGCATCGCGCGGCGGCCTGCTCGATGCGCTGGAAGTAAAGGATGTCGTCGCGCTGCTCGAATTCCTGGTGACGCCGGCCGCCGACCTGAAGCTCGCGCATGCGCTGAAGTCGCCGATCTTCGCCTGCACCGACGACGACCTGCTGCGCCTGGCGGCGCGCCCGGAGGCCGGCTGGCGGGCACGGCTGGCCGTGCTCGCCGCCGCCGAGGGGGGCGACGATGCCGCCGACGAACGGCTGCGGCGCGCAGCCCGCCTGGTCGACGGCTGGCTGGCCGCCGCCGCACGCCTGCCGGCGCACGACCTGCTCGACCGCATCTACGACGAAGGCGAGGTGCTCGCGCGCTACCGCATCGCCGTTCCGGAAGCGCGGCGGGGGGCGGCGCTGGCCAACCTGGAAGCGCTGCTGCTGCTGGCGCTCGACCTCGACGGCGGCCGTTATCCGAGCCTGCCGCGCTTCATCGACGAACTGCGGGCGCTGGCGCGCGTCGCCGGCGACGATGCGCCGGACGAGGGCGAGCTTGCCGCCGACGAGCGCGTCGCCGCCGACGGTCGCGTGCGCATCATGACCATCCATGGTGCCAAGGGGCTGGAGGCGCCGCTGGTCTGGCTGCTCGACGCCAACGCGACGGCCCCCGCCGACAAGGCCTGGGACGTGCTCGTCGAATGGGCGCCGGAGGCGGCCCGGCCCGGGCATTTCTCCTTTGTCGGCCGCAAGGAGGAGCGGGGCGTCTCGCGTCAGGCGCTGTTCGATGCCGAGGCTGCAGCGGCCGCGCGCGAGGAGCTGAACCTGCTCTACGTGGCGATCACCCGCGCGCAGCAGCTCTTCGTTGCCAGCGGCGTCGCCAACGAACGCAAGGGCGGAGCGCTGACGGCCTACGACCGGCTGCAGGCGGCGCTGGCGCGGCTGGAGGCCGAGCATGCGTACGGCGACGCGCTGCCGGAGGCGGACGCGACGGCTTCGCCCGCGCTGCCGGAAGCGCCCGCTGCCGGCGTGATGCCGGCGATTCCCGCCGTCGGCGAGCGACGCGAGGTGCCGGATGCGGCGGCACGCTTCGGCATCCTGCTGCACGCGATGCTCGAACGGCGCACCGAGGATCGGGCCGCGGCCGGCTGGTGGCGCGAGCTAGGCTACAGCGACGGCGAGGCCGGCCGCGCCGGCGTCGTCGCCGAGCGCCTGCTGGCGACGCCGTCGCTGCGCCGCTTCTTCGATCCGGCCTGTCACCTGCGCGCCTGGAACGAGATGGAGATCACCGCCGCGGACGGTTCCGTCGGCCGCATGGACCGGCTGGTCGAGGATGCCGAGGCGTTCTGGGTGCTCGACTACAAGAGTTCCGGCCCGGACACGCCGCGCCTGGAAGAATATCGCGAGCAGGTGGCCGGCTATTGCCGTGCGGTGGCGTCGATCTTCTCCGGCAAGCCGGTGCGCGGCGCATTGATCTTCGCCGACGCGTCGGTGCTCGAAGTCAGCGCTTAGTTCTTCCGCAAAACCCCCAGTTGGGATAGCATCGCAGGGCAAACGGTCGTTTGAGCGGCCGGTCCAACAATACAGGTAACAGGGGAAGCAAATGCAAGTGCGGGAAATCCTTCGTGTTAAGGGCACGACGCTGTTTACGGCGACGCCGAACGAATTGCTGGCCGAGGCGATCAGCGCGATGGCCGACCACGACGTCGGCTCGCTGGTGGTCATGAACAGCGGTGCGATGGTCGGCATGCTCACCTTCCGCGAAGTGCTGCAGGCGGTCAATCGCCACAAGGGCAAGCTCGATGGCGTGACCGTCGGCGACGTCATGGTCCGCGATCCGGTCACCGTGCCGCCGTCGATGCCGGTCGACGAACTGCGCCGGCTGATGATCGACAAGCATTCCCGCTACCTGCCGGTGATGGAGGGAGACGTGCTGCAGGGCGTGATTTCCTTCCTCGACGTGGCCAAGGCCGTCCTCGAAGAGCAGGGCTTCGAGAATCGCATGCTCAAGAACTACATCCGTAACTGGCCGGAGGGCGAACAAGCTCAAGGCTGATTGCGGGCAGCAGGGCCCCCGGGCTTGCCTCCACGAAGGCAAGCCCCAATAAATTCAAACAAACCTGAAAAAACACCTGGAGGACAGATGGAAAAGATTTGGCTGAAGAGCTATCCGGACGGCATTCCCGCCGAGATCGACATCAACACCTACAAGTCGGTCGCCGACCTCTTCGAGCAGGGCGTCGCCAAGTATCGCGACAAGGTCGCCTACATCAGCATGGGCGTCGAGCTGACCTACGGCGACGTCGACCGGCTGTCGCGCGACTTCGCCGCCTGGCTGCAGTCGGTGCTGAAGCTGCCCAAGGGCGCGCGCATCGCACTGATGATGCCGAACACGCTGCAGTACCCGGTCTGCATGTTCGGTGCGCTGCGCGCCGGCTACGTCGTGGTCAACTGCAACCCGCTCTACACCCCGCGCGAACTGGAACACCAGCTCAAGGACTCCGGCGCCGACGTCATCGTCATCATGGACAACTTCGCGGCGACGCTGGCCGAAGTCCTCGACAAGACGCAGGTGAAGCACGTCGTGCTGACGAAGATGGGCGATATGCTCGGCGGCCTCAAGGGCGCCATCGTCAACTTCGTCGTCAAGCACGTGAAGAAGCTGGTGCCGGCCTACCACCTGCCGCGCGCGGTGACGCTGAAGTCGGTGCTGGCCAAGGGCGCCGGCGCGGAGCTGAAGAAGGTCGAGATCACGCACGACGACATCGCCTTCCTGCAATACACCGGCGGCACCACCGGCGTTTCCAAGGGCGCCATGCTGATCCACCGCAACATCGTCGGCAACGTGCTGCAGGCCTACGCGTGGATCAAGCCGGCGATCAAGGAAGGCGAGGAGTGCATCATCACCGCGCTGCCGCTGTACCACATCTTCGCGCTCACCGCGAACTGCTTCACCTTCTTCCAGATCGGCGCCCGCAACGTGCTGATCGCCAACCCGCGCGACATCCCCGGCTTCGCCAAGGAGCTCGCCAAGCACAAGTTCAGCGTCATCACCGGCGTCAATACGCTGTTCAACGCGCTGTTGCGCAACGAGGAGTTCTGCAAGCTCGACTTCTCCTCTCTGAAGGTCACGCTGGGCGGCGGCATGGCGGTGCAGAAGGCGGTTGCCGAGCGCTGGAAGCAGGTTACCGGCAAGCCGCTGATCGAAGCCTACGGCCTGACCGAGACCTCGCCGGCGGTGACCATCAATCCGACGACGCTGAAGGAGTACAACGGCTCGATCGGCCTGCCGGTTCCGTCGACCGAGGTCGCCATCCGCGACGACAGCGGCGTCGACGTGCCGCACGGGCAGCCGGGCGAACTCTGCGTGCGCGGGCCGCAGGTGATGCTGGGCTACTACAACCGTCCCGAGGAGACGGCCAAGGTGATCATGGATGACGGCTTCCTGCGCACCGGCGACGTCGCGGTGATGGATGACAACGGCTTCCTGCGCATCGTCGACCGCAAGAAGGACATGATCCTCGTTTCCGGCTTCAACGTGTATCCGAACGAAGTCGAGGACGTCGTCGCCATGCACCCGGGCGTCGTCGAAGTGGCGGCTGTCGGCGTGCCCGACGAACGTTCCGGCGAGGCGGTGAAGATCTTCGTCGTGAAGAAGGACCCGAACCTGACCGCCGAGGCGATCATTGCCCACTGTCGCGACAACCTGACCGGCTACAAGGTGCCGCACCACGTCGAGTTCCGCGACGAACTGCCGAAGACCAACGTCGGCAAGATCCTGCGCCGCGCGCTCAAGGACGAAGCGAAGGCCGCCTGAGTGATGCGCTTCGCGCATTAACGAGGCGAAGGGGCCTATGGCTCAAGTGCCCTTGTATGTTGGGGTGCGCCTGAGCGTCGCCCCCCCTTGGCTGCGACGCAAAGGCCGGGAAGTCTCCCGGCCTTTCTTTTTCCGCAGTCGGCGCGAAGCCTGGTTTCAGGCGTCCCCCAAGAGGACTTGAGCCCGAGGCCCCGTCGCTTCGCGATGCGCAGTGCGCATCGCTCAGGCGTGCGCGAAGCCGATGCGCCCGTAGTGGGCCGGGTGGTGGCGGGCAATCCAGGCGTTGGCCGCGGCTTCCGCCCCTTCCCAGGTCGCGGCGCGCAGCGGCACCTCTTCGCTGCGGCCATCGTCGTGTACCCATTCCAGCGCATAGCTGAGCAGGCCGGCGCGCTCGCGGGCGACGATGCGGCGCACCGCTTCCGGCGGCAGGCGCAGCAGCGTCGCCATGAACGGGTCGGGGCTCAGCCGGTAGAAGGGGCCCTTGCCGGCGTGCTGGACGACGTAGGCGGTGCCGCCGTCCTCGTCGCGCACGATGCGCCAGCGGTTGCAGCCGTCGATCATGGCGAAGGCCGGACGGCCGCCGTCCTCGATGATCTCGGCTTCGACTGCCTGCGCTTCGTCCGACTCGACCACTTCGTGCCATGGGCTGCCCCAGCGCGTCGGCGGCGGAAAGGGCAGCGGATGCTTGCCGTGGCGAATGCGTGCGAAGAGCACCGATTTCACCACGTCCTCGACCTCGATCTGCGGGAAGTGCGTGCGCGGCGGCACCGGCAGCGTCGCCGCGCCCATGTAGCCGACCTCCCACAGCGTGCGCAGCCATTCGGCGGCGTCGAGTACGACCTGGGTCAGGTTGGCGTCGAGCGCGGCTTCGGCCTCGGCCACTTCCCCCGCGGCCTCGCCCGTGGGTTGCGGCAGGCCGCCCGGCGTGCTGCGCGCGCGGCGACACTCGATCAGCAATTGTGCCACCCAGCCGCTGTGTTCGTCGGGCAGTTCGGCGACGCGGGCGGCGCAGGCGTCGAGTTCGTCCTCGCTCATCGGCGGCAGGTCGGCGAAAGGGTTGGCGCTCATCGTGGTCTCCGGCGGATTTTGGCGAGATGATAGGCGCAAGCGGCGGCCCGCGGGGAAGGAAAAAGCGCACGAAAAAAGAACTTGCATCGCGCCGGCGGCTGCCCGCATAATCAGCGCTCGTTTTCCGAAAACCCGCTGTCACCGACGACCCGACGCCATGAACCGCCGTTCCGACTCCGCCCGCACTGCCGCCTCCGTGGCAGCGCTCGCCATTTCGGTACCGGTAGTACGCATCGTCGTAGGCGTCGTAACGCACGCACCGTCGCGGGTTTAGCAGCAACACACCAGTTTCCAGAAACCCCCGCCGGTGCAAACCGAGCGGGGGTTTTCGTTTCTGGCCTCCCTCGGTGAAACCGGAAGGCAACCACCGAAAGGAGCGCCAGATGTCATCAACCCCGACCGAAGCCCGGAGTGCGGCCGCAGAAGCCGCTACCCAGACCGCCGCCGAAACCCTCAGCGGCGCCCAGATTGTCGTCCGCCTGCTTGAGCGGCAGGGCATCACCACCGTCGCCGGCATCCCCGGCGGCGCCATCCTGCCGTTCTACGACGCGCTCTCCGGAACCGACAGGATCCACCACGTGCTGGCCCGCCACGAGCAGGGCGCCGGTTTCATGGCGCAGGGCATGGCGCGCGCCACCGGCAAGCCGGCGGTGTGCCTGGCCTCCTCCGGCCCCGGTGCGACCAACCTGCTGACGGCGATCGCCGACGCCAAGCTCGACTCGATCCCGCTGGTCGCCATCACCGGCCAGGTGCCGAAGGCGATGATCGGCACCGATGCCTTCCAGGAGGTCGATACCTACGGCCTGACGCTGCCGATCACCAAGCACAACTTCCTCGTTTCCTCGGCCGAGGAACTGCTCGAAGTGATCCCGCGCGCCTTCGAGATCGCCGCCTCCGGCCGTCCCGGCCCGGTGCTGGTCGATATCCCGAAGGACGTGCAGAACCAGCGTATCGAGGTGCGGGAATGGCCCGCGCCCGGTCGCGCGCTGCCGGCGCCGGTTGCCGACGAAGCGGCGATTCTGGCGGCGGTGGAAATGATCGCCGCTGCCGAGAAACCGATCCTCTACCTCGGCGGCGGCGTCGTGCACTCCGGTGCTGCCGAACTCGCCGTGGCGCTTGCCGAAAAGGCGTCGCTGCCGACCGTGATGACGCTGATGGCGCTCGGCGCGATGCCGGTCGACCACCCGCTGTCGCTGGGCATGCTCGGCATGCACGGCGCCCGCTGCACCAACCTCGCGCTCGACGAATGCGACCTGCTGATCGCCGTCGGCGCCCGCTTCGACGACCGCGCCACCGGCAAGGTCGCCGCCTTTTGTCCCGGCGCGAAGATCATCCACATCGACATCGACCCGTCGGAGCTGGACAAGATCAAGGCCGCCCATGTCGGCATCACCGGCGATGTGTCGGACGTGCTGCAGCGCCTGTTGCCGAAGGTGCCGCCGCAGTTGCGCAAGCGCTGGCTGTCGCACGTCGCCGGCCTGAAGTCGCAGCATCCGCTGCAGACGCCGGGGATCGACGACCCGCGTACGCACTACGGGCTGATCTCGGCCGTTGCCGCCGCGCTTGACGACCAGGCCACGGTCGCCACCGACGTCGGCCAGCACCAGATGTGGGTGGCGCAAGCCTATCCGTTGCGCCGGCCGCGCCAGTGGCTGACCTCGGGCGGCCTCGGGACGATGGGCTTCGGCCTGCCGGCGGCGATCGGCGCCGCGCTCGCCGAGCCGCAGCGCACGGTGGTCTGCTTCTCCGGCGACGGCTCGATCCTGATGAACATCCAGGAACTGGTCACCGCCGCGGAGGAGGGCGCCAACGTCAAGGTGGTGCTGATGAACAATGCCTCGCTCGGCCTCGTCTACCAGCAGCAGACGCTGTTCTACGGCGAGCGCATCTACGCATCAAAATTCCAGTCGGTGCCGGACTTCATCAAGGTCGCCGAGGGTTTCGGCATTCGTGCCGTCGACCTCGACAAGGTGGCGCACCCGCGCGTGGCGCTGGCCGAGGCGCTGAACGCGCCGGGACCGTGCCTGATCCACGCCAGCATCGATATGAACGAGAAGGTGTATCCGATGGTGCCCCCGGGCGCCTCGAACAAAGACATGATTGGAGGCTGAACGATGAACGCGATCTCCCCGAACGAACGCAAGGCACTGGCGCGCGCCGTGCTCGAAATCGACGTCAACAACCACGCCGGCGTGATGAGCCACGTCGTCGGCCTGTTCTCCCGCCGCGCCTACAACGTCGAGGGCATCCTCGTCATGCCGGTGGGCCAGGGCGATACCAGTCGCATCTGGCTGCTGGTCAACGAGGACGTGCGTCTGCCGCAGATGATCAAGCAGGTGGAAAAGCTCGAAGACGTGCTCGCCGTGCGCCGCCACGGCGCCGACCATGCGGTGTTCGAGCGGCTAGAGGAGTTCTTTCAGGCCTGAGCCCGGCGCAGGGCGTCCAGCAGCACGTCGGGCGGCTGGGCGCCCTCCACGGCCAGCCGGCCGTTGAAGATGAAGAAGGGCACGCCGTCGATGCCCTGCTGACGGATGCGGGCCGCCTCGGCCCGTACGGTTTCGGCCTCGGCGTCGCTCTGCAGCCAGGCGAGCGTCTGCGCGCGGTCATCGCCGCACGCGGCGGCAATTGCCGCCAGCTCCGCCGGGTCGCCGATGAAGCGGCCGTCGCAGAAGCCTGCCGTGAAAATCCGCTCGACCAGCGCGTCGGTAGCCAGCCCCCTGGTCTGGAAGCGATGGATCAGCCGGTGCGCCGCCAGCGTGTTGGCGCGCAATTCGATCTTCTCGAACGCGAAGTCGATGCCGGCCCGCTGCCCGGCCGCGCGCACGCGTGCCCAGATGTTTTCGAGCGCCTGCGCGCCGCCGAATTTCCGTTCCAGAAACGGCCGGTAGGGTTCGCCCGTGGGCGGCGTGTCCGGGTTGAGAAAGAAGGGGTGCCAGCGTACCGACACCGGTGCGTCGAATTGCGCCAGTGCCGCATCCAGGTGCCGCTTGCCGATGAAGCACCACGGGCAGACGACATCGGAAACGACGTCGATGACGAGCGGCGTGCTCACCGCCGTCCGCCCTGGCTGCCACCCTTGTCCCAGTTGAAGCGGACCGTCCGCTGCCAGCGCTGGTCTTCCGCCTGGCGCGGGTTGGCGGCCGGCGGCACGGCTTGCTTCGACGGTTTCGGTGCCGGCGGTGGCGGAGATTTCGGTTTGTGGCGCATCGCGGTAGGCGGGGTGGGGTGTCCTGATTCACTGTAGCACGGCCTCGGCGGTGAATCAGGGAAGCCTTGCGCTGGCTCGATCGCGCCAGCGCTTCCCCGTTCCGCTTCAGGCGGTGCCCTGGCAGCGTTGCGCCGCCAGCCCGAGCTCGGCCATCAGCGCGTCGAGGCGGCGGATGGCGCCGGCGATGGTGTCGGTCTCGGCGGAGAGGCTGCGGGTGTTGTCGCCGAGCTCGCTCATGTCACTGGCCAGCGCGGCAAAACCGGCGCGCTGCGCCTGCCCGGCGCTGGACACGGCCTGCAGCAGCTCGGCCAGGCGGCGGGCCTCGCCGATGATGCCGCTCATCCGCTGCTGCGCCTCGCCGGCGCCGCTGCGGCCGGCCCGCATGTGCTCGCTGCCCTGGCTCATGGCGTCGATGGCGGCGCCGGTGCCTTCGACGATCAGGCGGATCTTGGCTTCGATGTCCTGGGTCGAGTTCTGCGTGCGTTCGGCCAGCTTGCGCACTTCGTCGGCAACGACGGCGAAGCCGCGCCCCTGTTCGCCGGCGCGCGCTGCCTCGATCGCGGCGTTGAGCGCGAGCAGGTTGGTCTGGTCGGCGATTTCGCGGATCAACTGGACGATCGAGGTGACCTCGGCGCTGCGCTTGCCCAGTTCTTCGAGGCGGCTGGCGGCGTTGCTGATGACGCCGTGCGCCTCGTCGAGGCGGAGCACCGCCGCATCCATCACGGTGCCGCCGCTCTCCGCCTGCTCGCCGGCGGCCTTGGCGACATCGGCGGCGTGCAGCGATTCGGCGGCGTAGCGCTCGGCCTCGCCGATCATGTTCCGCGCCGAGTCGACCATCGCCGTGGCACGGTCGCGCTGGCGCTGCATGGTGCTGGCGATGAGCGACGCGCTCTGCGTGATGCCGTTGCTTTCGCTGGCGGTGGCGGTGATCGACGAGGACACCTGGCGGAGCATGTCGGCGACGGCGCGCGAGGCGGTTTCGGCTTCCTGGCGCGCTTCTTCGAGGCGGACGAAACCATGCGTCTTGCCGCGCTCGAAGGCCAGCGCCAGCGCCGTGACGACGATGGTCAGACCGGCCAGCGACTTGGCCTGCAGCCCGGCGTGCTCGGTCGGCGGAATCGGGCTCGGCGGCAGCGCGATCCCCCATTTCTCGGCGAGCAGGAAACCCAGGCAGGCAAGCAGCGTCGCCGCCGACCAGAAACTGCCGGAGACGCTGCCGCTGATGAAGGTCGCGGCCAGCGGCACGCTGGCGAACCAGACGATGCTGGTCGACAGGATGCCGCCGTTCACATAGACCATCCACGTCACCATGCCGAACATCGCGGCGGCGACGAATTCGGCGGCCAGCCGCAGGCTGCCGGTGGTCTTCAGCAGCACCGGGCCGAGCAGGATGCCGGCGCTGCCGATGAGGATGCCCAGGCCCATCGCCGGGTGGCCGATGCGGAAGTAGGACACGGCGAACAACGGCGCGACCAGCCCGGCGAGCAGGGCGACGCTGACCACGGTGCGGGCGCGGACGAGGAGGGCGGGCGACTGGTGGGCGGCCGCGGGCAGCCACCAGCTGGTGAAGCGGTTTAAGGCCATAACTGTCTCCTGAATCTTATGTTTTAGGTTCGAATTAAACGAACGTTTGAATTATGCCACTCCTTCGCCCGGGCGTGCGCGCCATCGTGCGCGCCCGGAAATGGCGCAGTCGTCGCCGAATCCGTGCTCGATTGGCCAAGCCCGCGGAGCCGGGCGGGGGAAAGCGCTGTGCTAAACTTGCCCGTCCCCATTGACCCTGTTCCCAGCGCCTTCCCATGTCCGGAAATACCCTCGGCACCCTGTTTACCGTCACTTCCTTCGGCGAATCCCATGGCCCGGCGATCGGCTGCGTGGTCGACGGCTGCCCGCCCGGGCTGGAAATCAGCGAGGCCGACATCCAGGCCGAGCTCGATCGCCGCAAGCCGGGCACGTCGCGCCACGTGACCCAGCGCCGCGAGCCGGATACGGTGGAGATCCTCTCCGGCGTCTTCGAAGGCAGGACCACCGGCACGCCGATCGGTCTGCTGATCCGCAACCAGGACCAGCGGAGCAAGGACTACGGCAACATCGCCGAGACCTTCCGCCCGGGGCATGCCGATTACGCCTACACGCAGAAATATGGCTTCCGCGACTACCGCGGCGGCGGCCGCTCGTCGGCGCGCGAGACCGCGGTGCGCGTCGCCGCCGGCGCGATTGCCCGCAAGTGGCTGCAGGAACGCTACGGCGTGACCATTCAGGGCTGGATGAGCCAGCTCGGGCCGATCGGGATTCCGTTCGAGAGCGCCGACGAGATCGGCAACAACCCGTTCTTCGCACCGAACGCCGGCATCGTGCCGCAGCTGGAGGCCTACATGGACGAGCTGCGCAAGTCCGGCGACTCGGTCGGCGCGCAGATCAGCGTCGCCGCCGCCGGCGTGCCGCCGGGCTGGGGCGAGCCGGTGTACGACCGGCTCGACGCCGAGATCGCCTACGCGATGATGAGCATCAACGCGGTGAAGGGCGTCGAGATCGGCGCCGGCTTCGCGTCGGTGGCGCAGAAGGGGACCGAGCACGGTGACGAGATGACGCCGCAAGGCTTCCTCTCCAACAACGCCGGCGGCATCCTCGGTGGCATCTCGACCGGTCAGAACATTCTCGTGAACCTGGCGATCAAGCCGACCTCCAGCATCCGCCTGCCGCGGCAGACGGTCGACCGCGCCGGCAACCCGGCGACGGTGGAGACGCACGGCCGGCACGACCCCTGCGTCGGCATCCGCGCGACGCCGATCGCCGAGGCGATGCTGGCGCTGGTGCTGATCGACCATGCGCTGCGCCACCGCGCCCAGTGCGGCGACGTGGTCTGCGCCACGCCGCGCATCCCGGCTGCCGCCGGCCGCGGCAGCGCGGCTTGATGTCGCGCGACATCGGCATAGAATGACTCATCGCCCGGACCGCGAATTGGCGTTCGGGCACCACGGAACCAGGGAGCGCGCCATGCAAGTCGAACATCACGACCTCAGCCACGAATTTCCCAACCTCGCCGAAGAGATTCAGGCGCTGAAGGCGAAGCACAACCATTTCTCCACGCTGAGCGACGAATACGAGCAGGTCACCCGGGAAATCGAGCGGCTGGAAGAGGAAGACATTCCGGTCGGCGATTTCGCGATCGAGGAAATGAAGAAGAAACGCGTCAAGCTGAAGGACGATCTGTATCAGATGATCGTCGCCTTCCAGGCCGGTCAGCCCACTTCGGCCTGACCCGCCTTCCGAGCCTTTCCCGCGCGGGCATCCGGTAGAATTGCCGGATGCCCGCTTTGCTTCGCAACCTGCCGTACTGGCGCCTTTCCGGTTACTACTTCTTCTACTTCGCCTTCATCGGCGCCTTCTCGCCCTATTTCGGGCTTTACCTGCAGTCGCTGTCGTTTTCCGCCTGGGACATCGGCCTGCTGATGTCGCAGATGCAGCTGATGCGCCTGTTCGGGCCGTACGTCTGGGGGGCGCTCGCCGACCGTGCCGCGCGACGGGTGCCGATCGTGCGCCTGGCGGCGGCGGCCAGCCTGCTCGGCTTCGCCGCCTTCTTCCTTGCCAGCGATTTCGCCGCGCTGCTGGTGGCGATGGCGCTGATGGCCTTCTTCTGGAGCGCCGCGCTGCCGCTGGTCGAGACGATCACCTTCGATCACCTGCGCGACGAGGCGGCACGCTACAGCCGCATCCGGCTGTGGGGGTCGGTCGGCTTCGTCGTCGCCGTGATGGGTACCGGCGCGCTGCTCGACTTCCTGCCGCTACCGGTGTTGCTCTGGGTCTGCCTGGCAACCCTCGCCGGCATCCTCGCCTGCGCCATGCTCGTGCCGGAAGCGCCGGTGCATTGTGCGCCGGGGGTGGCGACGCCGGTCGGCGAGATCGTCCGCCAGCCGCGCGTCGCCGCGCTGCTGGCCGCCTGTTTCGCGATGTCGGCGGCGCACGGCGCACTCTACATCTTCTATTCGATCCACCTCGCCGAGCACGGCTACGGCAAGACGCTGATCGGCTCGCTGTGGTCGCTCGGCGTGCTTGCCGAGATCGCCGTCTTCCTCGGCATGTCGCGGCTGATGCGGCGCTTCAGCCTGCGCGCGATCCTGCTCGCCAGCTTCGCGGCGGCGGTCGTCCGCTTCCTGATGATCGGTTGGGGCGTCGAGTCGCTGGCGATCATCTTCGTCGCCCAACTACTCCACGGCCTGACCTTCGGCGCCTACCACGCAGCGGCGATCGCCGCGGTGAACCGCTGGTTCCCCGGTCGTTGCCAGGGCCGCGGGCAAGCGCTCTATTCCAGCCTGTCGTTCGGTGCCGGCGGCCTGCTCGGCGGCCTGTTCAGCGGCTGGAGCTGGGATGCGCTCGGCTCGGCGATCACCTACGGCGCCAGCGCCGCGTTCGCATTGGTCGGCCTCGGACTGGTCTGGGGATGGGTGCGCGAGGACGATGTCGGCGCCGATGCGGGGTCGCGCGTTGACGAGGGGGCTTGAGCGAGTGAGGGGGTGATTGTGGCGTTCCGCGGTTTTTTCATTGCGTTCGGCGTTTTGTTGCTGGCGGCGTGCACGACGGTGCACACGACGCGGCCCGGTGTCGTCGGGGTCGAGCGCGAGCAGACGATGTTCGCCTCGTCCGCTTCGGTGAACCGGGAGGCCGACAGCGCCTACCGACAGACGCTGAAGCAGGCGCAGGCGAAGGAGCGGCTGAACCCGCATCCCGAACAACTGGAGCGCGTGCGGGGGGTCGCCAACCGGCTGATCGCCGCCACCGGCGCCTTCCGCCTGGATGCGCCGGGTTGGCGCTGGGAGGTGAATGTGCTGAGCGGAAAGGACGTCAACGCCTGGTGCATGCCGGGCGGCAAGATCGCGGTCTATACCGGGCTGCTGGATAAGGTGCAGCCGACCGACGACGAGCTGGCGGCAGTGATCGGCCATGAAATCGCCCATGCGCTGCGCGAGCACGGGCGGGAGAAGGCCGGGCAGGCGATGGGCATCAACCTGGCGGCGGCGATCGGCGGCGCGATCCTCGGCTCCCGCCTCGGGCTGGACCCGAGCCTCGGCCAGAACGTGCTGGGCACCGTCGGCGACTTGGCCTTCATGCGTCCCAACTCGCGCGAGATGGAGCAGGAAGCGGATCGCATCGGCGTCGAGCTGGCGGCGCGCGCCGGCTACGATCCGCATGCGGCGATCAGCCTGTGGGAAAAGATGCGGCGGGTTTCCGAGAGCGAGCCGCCGCAATGGCTGTCGACCCACCCGTCACACGAGATGCGGATCGGCGATCTGAAGGTCAACGCGGACCGCGTCGAGCCGCTGTACCGGCCTGGCAGCGCCCGCTGAGAACCCGGGTCGCGATGCCGGCGGACGGCGGAACGGCTTCCTCCCGCCCATGCCTCTGGAATCGGCCGTCGGAACGGCCTTTTGCGGTGGCGCAAGTGCCTGACGCTGTGACATAATTCCACTCTTTTCCGCCCCGATTTTTTGACCGGTTTTTCGACTATTGGCAGAACATGGCGCAGACCCTTTACGACAAGCTTTGGCAGAGCCACGTGGTCCATCAGGAAGACGATGGCACGGCCCTGATCTACATCGACCGGCACCTGGTGCACGAAGTCACCAGCCCGCAGGCCTTCGAGGGCCTCAAGCTGGCCGGCCGCAAGCCGTGGCGCGTGTCCTCGATCGTCGCCACCGCCGACCACAATACGCCGACCGACCACTGGGACAAGGCTGAGGGCACCGCCGCCATCGACGACCCGATCGCCCGCCTGCAGGTCGATACGCTCGACAGCAACATCCGCACGGTGGGGGCGCTCGCCTACTTCCCGTTCAAGGACAAGCGCCAGGGCATCGTGCACGTGGTCGGGCCGGAGAACGGTGCGACGCTGCCGGGGATGACGGTCGTCTGCGGCGACTCGCATACCTCGACGCACGGCGCCTTCGCCTGCATGGCGCACGGCATCGGCACCTCGGAAGTCGAGCACGTGATGGCGACGCAGTGCCTGGTGCAGAAGAAGTCGAAGTCGATGCTGATCCGTGTCGACGGCGCGCTCGGCAAGGGCGTCACCGCCAAGGATGTGGCGCTGGCGATCATCGGCAGGATCGGCACCGCCGGCGGTACCGGCTACGCCATCGAGTTCGCCGGCAGCGCCATCCGCGGGCTGTCGATGGAAGGCCGGATGACCCTGTGCAACATGGCGATCGAGGCCGGTGCGCGGATGGGCTTCGTCGCCGTCGACGACACCACGATCGATTACCTGCGCGGTCGCCCGTTTTCGCCGCAGGGCGAGGCGTGGGACCAGGCGGTCGCCTACTGGCGCACACTGACCTCGGACGACGGCGCGCAATTCGACCGCGTCGTCGAGCTGTCGGCGGCTGCCATCGCGCCGCAGGTGACCTGGGGCACCTCGCCGGAAATGGTGGTGCCGGTCACCGACACGGTGCCGGACCCGGCCAGGGAAACCGATCCGGTCAAGCGCGAGGGCATGGAGCGCGCGCTGCAGTACATGGGGCTCAACCCGAACACGCTGATCACGGCGATCGCCATCGACAAGGTCTTCATCGGCTCCTGCACCAACTCGCGGATCGAGGACCTGCGTGCCGCTGCCGCCGTGCTCAAGGGCCGGCACGTCGCTGCGAACGTCAAGCTGGCGCTGGCCGTCCCGGGCTCCGGCCTGGTCAAGCAGCAGGCGGAGCAGGAAGGTCTCGACAAGATTTTCGTCGCCGCCGGTTTCGAGTGGCGCGAGCCGGGCTGCTCGATGTGCCTGGCGATGAACGCCGACCGGCTGGAGCCGGGCGAGCGCTGCGCCTCGACCTCGAACCGCAACTTCGAGGGCCGTCAGGGTCCGGGCGGACGCACGCACCTGCTCAGCCCGCAGATGGCGGCGGCCGCGGCGATCGCCGGGCATTTTGCGGACGTGCGCGAAATCCTGTGAGCGGGTGGCGGCGATGAAATCGATGCGTTTCGCGCTTGCCGGGCTCGTTGCCGGTCTCGTGCTGGCGGGTTGCAATACCGCGCAGGGCGTGAAGAAGGACGTGCAGCGCGGCGGCGAGGTTGCCGGCGAAGCGATCCAGAAGGGTGGCGAGGCCGTGGAAAAGGCGATGCACAAGGCCGGCGAAGTGGTCGGTGAAGGTATGAAGAAGGGCGGCGAGGCTGTCCAGAAGGTGACGGAATAATGGAAAAGTTCGTGAAACTCGATGGGCTGGTGGCGCCGCTCGACCGCAACAACGTCGATACCGATGCGATCATCCCCAAGCAGTTCTTGAAGTCGATCAAGCGCTCCGGCTTCGGCCCCAACGCCTTCGACGAATGGCGCTACCTCGACGTCGGCCAGCCCGGGCAGGACGCGGCGACCATTGCGCAGCGGCCGAAGAACCCGAACTTCGTGCTCAACCAGCCGCGCTACCAGGGCGCGCAGGTGCTGCTGACGCGGCAGAACTTCGGCTGCGGCTCGTCGCGTGAACATGCGCCGTGGGCGCTCTTGGACTTCGGCTTCCGCGCGATCATCGCCGAGTCCTTCGCCGACATCTTCTTCAACAACTGCTTCAAGAACGGCATCCTGCCGATCGTGCTGCCGGCCGCCGAGATCGACGCGCTGTTCGCGCAGGTCGAAGCGACGCCCGGCTACCGGCTGACCATCGACCTGCCGGCGCAGGCGGTGATCCGCCCCGACGGCAAGGGGCTGCCGTTCCAGATCGACGCCTTCCGCAAGGAGTGCCTGTTGAACGGCTGGGACGATATCGGTCTGACCCTGCGCCATGCCGACAAGATCCGCGCCTTCGAAGAAAAGCGCCGCAGCGAGCAGCCTTGGCTGTTCGCGCAATAACCCTACGAAACAGGAAAGCAGAATGAAGATTTGCGTATTGCCGGGCGACGGCATCGGTCCCGAAATCATGGCGGAAGCCGTGCGCGTATTGAACGCGCTGGGCCTCGGTTTCGAAATGGAAGAAGCACATCTCGGCGGCTGCGCGGTGGACGCCACCGGCAGCCCGTACCCGGAAGCGACGCAGAAGCTGGCGCTGGCCGCCGACGCCGTGCTGCTCGGTGCCGTCGGCGGCCCGAAGTGGGACACGCTGCCGCGCGAGCAGCGCCCCGAGCGCGGCCTGCTGGGCATCCGCAAGCAGCTCAACCTCTTTGCCAACCTGCGTCCGGCGATCCTCTATCCGGAGCTGGCCAACGCCTCGACGCTGAAGCCGGAAGTGGTGGCCGGTCTCGACATCCTGATCGTCCGCGAACTGACCGGCGACATCTACTTCGGCCAGCCGCGCGGCATCGAGGTGCGCGACGTCGATGGCCAGAGCCAGCGCTTCGGCTTCAACACTATGCACTACACCGAGAGCGAGATCCGCCGCATCGGCCGCGTCGCCTTCGAGGCTGCCAGGAAGCGCAACCGGAAGCTGTGCTCGGTCGACAAGATGAACGTGCTCGAAACGACGCAGCTGTGGCGCGACGTAATGAACGAACTGGCGCCGGAGTACCCGGACGTCGAGCTGACGCACATGCTGGTCGACAACGCCGCGATGCAGCTCGTGAAGGCGCCGAAGCAGTTCGACGTGATGGTCACCGGCAACATGTTCGGCGACATCCTGTCGGACGAGGCCTCGATGCTCACCGGCTCGATCGGCATGCTGCCGTCGGCCTCGCTCGACGCCAACAACAAGGGACTCTACGAGCCGTCGCATGGCTCGGCGCCGGACATCGCCGGCAAGGGCATCGCCAATCCGCTGGCGACCATCCTCTCGGCGGCGATGATGCTGCGCTATACCTTCAACCAGGAAGAGGCGGCGCAGCGCGTCGAGGGCGCGGTGAAGAAGGTGCTGGCGCAGGGCTTCCGCACCGGCGACATCTACGAGCCGGGGACGAAGAAGGTCGGCACGAAGGAAATGGGCGACGCGGTGCTGGCGGCACTTTGATCGCTTTGATCTGTATCGTAGTGCGCCGCAGCACCTGTGGTAGCGTTACGTTTTTGTTGAGTTTTTTGCCGAGGAAGCAGTGATGAAGCGAGTAGGTCTGGTGGGTTGGCGCGGTATGGTCGGTTCGGTCCTCATGCAGCGCATGGTGGAAGAGGGCGATTTCGCCCATATCGAACCGGTGTATTTTTCGACCTCGAACGCCGGCGGCAAGGCCCCGGTCTTCGGCGGCAAGGAAGCGGCGGCGCCGCTGCAGGACGCGACGAACATCGACGCGCTGAAGGCCTGCGACATCGTCATCACCTGCCAGGGCGGCGACTACACCAAGGACGTCTTCCCCAAGCTGCGCGCCACCGGCTGGAACGGCCACTGGATCGACGCCGCCAGCGCGCTGCGCATGGCCGATGATGCTGTCATCATCCTCGACCCGGTCAACATGAACGTGATCAAGGACTCGCTGGCCAAGGGCGGCAGGAACTGGATCGGCGGCAACTGCACCGTCTCGCTGATGCTGATGGGCTTGGGCGGCCTGTTCCAGAACGACCTGATCGAATGGGCGACCTCGATGACCTATCAGGCCGCGTCCGGTGCCGGCGCCCAGAACATGCGCGAGCTGATCGCGCAGATGGGGACGATCCACGCCTCGGTCGCCGACCTGCTCGCCGACCCGGCCTCGGCGATCCTCGACATCGACCGCAAGGTCGCCGAGACCATCCGTTCGGACAGCTTCCCGAAGAAGAACTTCCGCAACACCCCGCTCGCCGGCTCGCTGATCCCGTGGATCGACGTCCCGGTCGAGGGCGGCCAGTCGAAGGAAGAGTGGAAGGGCGGCGCCGAGTGCAACAAGATCCTCGGTCGGCCGGCCTTCCGTTCGCCGGGCTCGATCCCGATCGACGGCCTCTGCGTGCGCATCGGCGCCATGCGCTGCCACTCGCAGGCGCTGACCATCAAGCTGAAGAAGGACGTGCCGCTGGATGAAATCAGCGACATGCTGGCCAAGGCCAACCCGTGGGCCAAGGTCGTGCCGAACGAGCGCGAGATCAGTGAGCGCGAACTGACGCCGGCTGCCGTCACTGGCACGCTGACCGTCCCGGTCGGCCGTCTGCACAAGATGGCGATGGGTCCGGAGTACCTGGCTGCCTTCACCTGTGGCGACCAGCTGCTGTGGGGCGCTGCCGAGCCGCTGCGCCGCATGCTGCGCATCCTGCTCGACGCTTGATCGGGCAAAACCCGCAAAAAAGCCGGGTGCCGTAACAGGCCCCGGCTTTTTTGTCGTTTGTGGCAAAAAAGCCACGGAAACTCCCGACATCAGAAGGAAGTTGAGCTTGCATGGCTAACTTCATGATGTTATTTTAAATATTCCAAATAGACGCTCTCTAAGGGTGGCGCGGTGACAATGAAATCACATTCCACGCTCAAGCTTCGTGCCTCGACGCTGGCCATTGCGGCCGGTTTCGCGCTTTCCGGCTTGCCTCTTGCGGCCGAAGCCGCGGGTCTCGGCAAGGTCACCGTCTTCTCTGCGCTGGGTCAGCCGCTGCGCGCCGAGGTCGAGTTGTCGGCGACGCGCGAAGAGCTGTCGAGCATGAAGGCCAACCTTGCGTCGGCCGACGCCTTCAAGGCGGCCGGTCTCGACTATGCGTCCCCGCTGCAGACCATCCGCTTCGCCATCGACAAGCGCGCCAACGGCCAGCCGATCATCAAGCTGACCTCCGACAAGCCGATCAACGAGCCCTTCGTCGACATGCTGCTGGAGCTCAACTGGGCTTCCGGCCGCCTCGTCCGCGAATACACCTTTCTTCTTGACCCCCCCGAGGTAGCGGCCAAGGCCGCGGCAACGGTCGCCGCCCCCGAGGCGAGGCCGCTGCCGGCACCGGTCGCGCCCCCCGCGACCCGCAAGGCGCCGGCGGAAGCCCCGATGGCCAAGCCCGCGGCGCCGCCGAAGGCGGCCGAGGCACCGGCGGAACGCCCGGCCGACGGCGGCGAGTCCTACCAGGTGAAGTCGGGCGACACCTTGCGCAAGATCGCCTCGGCGAACCAGCACGACGGCGTTTCGCTGGACCAGATGCTGGTCGGCCTGTTCCGCGCCAACAAGGAAGCCTTCGACGGCGGCAACATGAACCGCCTCAAGGCCGGCCGTATCCTGACGGTGCCGGACAAGTCCGCGGTCGAATCGGTGTCCGAAACGGAAGCGCGCAAGGTCGTTGCGGTGCAGGCGTCCGACTGGAACGCCTATCGGCGCAAGCTTGCCGCCGCCGCTGCGCAGGCCCCCGCCGGCGATGACGCCGGCAAGCAGGAAGCCGCCGGCAAGATCACCGCCCGCGTCGAGGAGAAGGTTGCCCCGGCCGCCGAGTCCAAGGACCAGGTGCGCGTGTCGCGGGCCGAGGTCGGTAAGGGCAAGCCCGGCGCCAAACCCGGCGAGGACGAGCTGCTGGCCAAGGAAAAGGCGCTGAAGGAAGCCAACGATCGTCTCGCCTCGCTGGAAAAGAACGTCAACGAGCTGCAGAAGCTGGTCGAGCTGAAGAACCAGAGCCTCGCCGAACTGCAGAAGCAGTCCGCGCAGCCGGCCCCGGCGCCGATGAAGCAAGCGGAGCCGGCAAAGCCGGTCGAGGCAGCGAAGCCGGCAGAGCCGCCGAAGCCGGTCGAAGCGCCGAAGGTCGAAGAGAAGAAACCGGAAGCCGCGGCAATCCCGGCGCCGGCCGAGCCGCCGAAAGCCGAAGAAAAGAAACCCGAGGAAGCCAAGCCGGTCGAGGCGCCCAAGGTCGAGGAGAAGAAGCCCGAGCCGGCGCCGAAGCCCAAGGTCGTGGTGCCGCCGCCGCCGGAGGAGGAACCGAGCTTCTTCGACGAATTGCTGGACAATCCGATGCTGCTGGCCGGCGGCGGTGGCGTGATCGCGCTGCTGCTCGGCTATGTCGCCTACAAGCGCCGCCGCGCCAGTGCCGACGCTGCGGAAACGCCGCTCGCCACGTCCACGGCGGGGCTGTCGCAGGTGAGCCTCAGCGAGAATTCGGTATTCCGCAACACCACGGGCGGGCAGAGCGTGGACACCTCCCACACGCCGCCGCAGACCGATTTCAGCCAGGCGGGGCCGGGCACGATCGATACCGACGAGGTCGATCCGGTGGCCGAGGCCGACGTCTACATGGCGTACGGCCGCGACGCCCAGGCCGAGGAAATCCTGCTCGAAGCCAAGAACAAGGATCCGAAGCGTTACGCGATCCACCTCAAGCTGCTGGAGATATACGCCAACCGGCAGAGCCTCAAGCAGTTCGAATCGCTGGCGACCGAGCTTTACAGCGACACCGGCGGCGTCGGTGCCGACTGGGAAAAGGCCGCGGCGATGGGCCTCAAGCTCGACGCGCAGAATCCGCTGTACGGCGCCAACCGCGGCGCGGCGCCCGCCCCCGCGTTCGACAGCGACGCAACGGTGATCGTCTCGGCGCAGACGATGAAGAGCACGGTCGCACTGCCCGGCGAGTTGTCGCAGATGGCAGCCGCGGCTGCTCCTGCAGCAGTGGCAGCGGCCGAGGAGCCGGCGCTGAACGCCGAGCCGATCAGCCTCGACTTCGACCTCGGGCCCGCCACCACCGCTGCACCGGCGAAGCCGCCGGCGCCCAAGAGTGACCTCGAATCGACCGTGACGCTGCCGGAGGCCTTGTCGACGCTTGAGGAAGGCGGCGCCGGACTGGACTTCGACCTTGGCGGCGGCGCCGCGCCGGCTGCCGCATCCGCTCCGGTGGAAAGCGCCGGTGCGCTCGATTTCGAGATGCCCGAAATCAAGATAGAGGCCGAGCCCCTGCCCGCCGTCGAGGCCTCCGCGCTCGACTTCGATCTCGGCTTCGAAACCGCTGCCGAGCCGGCGCCTGTAACCGCCCCCGCGGCTGCTCCGGCCGCCGTCGCCGCTGCGCCGGAGCCCGATCTCGTGCTTGACGCCGGCGATGCCGGCGGCCTCGAATTCGATGTCAAGCTGACCGAGTCGACGGTGCTCGGCGAGCCGATCGCGACACCCTCCTTCGACATGACCTCGATCAATCTCGACCTGGCCGAACCGAAGGCTGCTGCCGAGCCGCTGCCGAGCTTCGAATCGGGTCAGATGGAGACCGTCGTCAATCCCGAGTTGGCCAACTCGACGATCGGCCAGATGGAGATGCCCCCGATCGGCGCCAGCGAAGAGGTGGCGACCAAGCTTGATCTGGCCAAGGCCTACGAGGAAATGGGCGACATGGAAGGCGCGCGCGAACTGCTGCAGGAGGTGGTGCAGGAAGGCAGCGCCGAACAGCAGGAAGCCGCACGCGCGATCCTGGTGCGAATCGGTGCCTGAGGCGCCTGACGCATAGCCCGGCCACAAGGTAAAATACGGGCCGCGGTCCTTCGGGATCGCGGCCTTTTTCTTTTCCGGTGGTCTTTTCCGGTTTTCTTTTTCTCGGCGGATCCTTCCGATTGTCCACTGTCCCAATGGCCCAACCCGGTCAGCTCCATCCCGCGCATCGCCTGTGCTGCTGGCTGCTTGCCGTGATCGCGATCCAGTCGCTGTCCGGCCTGTCGTTGCTGGCGGCCTTCGCCGCCGTGCCGCTGTGCGGCCGCCGGGTGCTCGCGCGCTGGTGGCGGCTGGCGTCGCGGGCGCGCTGGTTGCTGCTGTCGCTGCTCGCGGTGCTGGCCTGGGGCGTCGCCGGCGAGCCGGTGCGCGCCGACGGCGGCGCGCTGGTGCCGACCTGGGAAGGACTGGCCGAAGGCCTGACGCAGCTCGGCCGGCTGCTGCTGGTGCTGGCGGCGGTGGCGCTGCTGCTCGAAACGACGCCGGTGGAGCGCTTGATGGCGGGCTGCCATGTCCTGCTCCGCCCGTTCCGCGTGCTGCGCCTCGACGTCGATCGTGCCGTCGTCCGCCTGTCGCTCGCGCTGCACTACGCCGGGCGGATGCCGGCGGGCGGCTGGAAGCACCTGCTCGAACCCGATCCGACAGCCGACGCGCCGACGGCGGTGACGTTCGCCCTGCCGGCAGCAACGGCCGCCGACTGGCTGGCGCTGGCCGGCATGCTGGCAGCGGTCGTGCTGGTGCTCGCCGCATGAAGATCGCCCTCTGCCTTGAATACGACGGCCGTGCCTTCCACGGCTGGCAGACGCAGCCCGGCGGCGGCACGGTGCAGGACGCGCTGGAGAAGGCGCTCACCAAGATCGCCGGCGAGCCGATCGCCGTCGTCTGCGCCGGGCGCACCGACGCCGGCGTGCATGCCAGCTGCCAGGTCGTGCATTTCGAATGCCTCGCCGAGCGCCCGCTGTCGGCCTGGGTGCGCGGCACCAACACCTTCCTGCCGGACGCCGTCGCCGTACGCTGGGCGCAGCCGGTGGCCGACGACTTCCACGCCCGCTTCTCGGCGCGCGGCCGCCGCTACCGCTACCTGCTGCTCAACCGGCCGCAGCGGCCGGGGCTGACGAACGGCCGCGTCGGCTGGTTTCACCTGCCGCTCGACCTGGCGGCGATGCAGGCCGGCGCTGCCCGCCTGCTCGGCGAGCACGACTTCTCGGCCTTTCGCGCCGCCGAATGCCAGGCCAAGTCGCCGGTCAAGGAGCTGCGCGAGGCCTCGGTGTGGCAGGCCGGCGACCATGTCGTCTTCGACTTCGAGGCGACTGCCTTCCTGCACCACATGGTGCGCAACCTGGTCGGTACGCTGGTCTATATCGGCAAGGGCAAGCATTCGCCGGCATGGATCGACGAACTGCTCGAATGCCGCGACCGCAGACAAGCGGCACCGACCTTCTCGCCGGACGGGCTCTACCTGTCCGGCGTCAGCTACGAAGCGCACTGGGGACTGCCGGAACTGCCGGCGCCGGTGCTCACGGGGATTTGAAATGCGCACACGGATCAAGATCTGCGGCATCACCACCATCGCCGACGGCCTCGCCGCGGCGAATGCCGGCGCCGATGCGATCGGCCTCGTCTTCTACCCGAAGAGCCCGCGCTTCGTCGACCTGGAGCGCGCCGCGGCGATCGCGCGGGCGATGCCGCCCTTCCTGCAGGTGGTCGGCCTCTTCGTCAATGCCGAGGCGGCGACGGTGCGCCAGACGCTGGCGGCAGTGCCCTTGAGCCTGCTGCAGTTCCACGGCGACGAGGACGAAGCCTACTGTGCCCAGTTCGACCGGCCCTACCTGAAGGCGGCGCGGATGAGGCCGGGGTTCGATTTGGTACAATACGCGGCTTCGTTCGGCTCGGCCCAGGCGCTGCTGCTCGACGCCTTCGTCGACGGCTACGGCGGCGGCGGCCACGCCTTCGACTGGAAGATGATTCCGCAAGGCCTGCCGCGCCCGATCGTCCTCTCCGGAGGGCTGGACCCGGACAACGTCACGACCGCGGTGCGCACGGTGCGCCCCGCCGCGGTCGATGTATCGAGCGGGGTCGAGGTTGCCAAGGGCGTCAAGGACCACGCCAAGATTGCCGCATTTATCGCTGGAGTTCGCAATGCAGATGTATGACCACACGCCGAACGAAAATCCGGCCCTTCAGGGCGGGATGAGCGAGGCAAAGCGTGATTCCGGCACCGAAGGTGCCCCAAGCTGTGGCGAGGAAAGCTCTGCCCGCTGGGCAGAGCTGACTCACCTGCCGGACAGCCGGGGCCACTTCGGTCCCTATGGCGGCCTGTTCGTTGCCGAGACGCTGATCCCGGCGCTCGACGAGCTGAAGGAAGCCTACGCCGCGGCGCTCAAGGACCCGCAGTTCATCGCCGAGTTCGAGTACGACCTGAAGCACTACGTCGGCCGGCCGAGCCCGATCTACCATGCCAAGCGCTGGTCCGAGCTGCTCGGCGGCGCGCAGATCTACCTCAAGCGCGAGGACCTGAACCACACCGGCGCGCACAAGGTGAACAACTGCATCGGCCAGGCCATGCTCGCCCGCCGCATGGGCAAGCCGCGCGTGATTGCCGAGACCGGCGCCGGCCAGCACGGGGTCGCCACGGCCACCGTCGCCGCCCGCTACGGCATGGAATGCGTGGTCTACATGGGCAGCGAGGATGTCAAGCGCCAGGCCGCCAACGTCTATCGCATGAAGCTGCTCGGCGCCACCGTCGTGCCGGTCGAGTCCGGCTCGAAGACGCTGAAGGACGCGCTGAACGAAGCGATGCGCGACTGGGTCACCAACGTCCACAACACCTTCTACATCATCGGCACCGTTGCCGGCCCGCATCCCTACCCGATGCTGGTGCGCGACTTCCAGGCGGTGATCGGCCGTGAGTGCATCACGCAGATGATGGAGCAGTGCGGCCGCCAGCCGGACTACGCGATCGCCTGCGTCGGCGGCGGCTCGAACGCGATGGGCCTCTTCTACCCGTACATCCCGGTCGAGGGCGTCAGGCTGATCGGCGTCGAGGCGGCCGGCGAGGGGCTCGACTCCGGCCACCATGCGGCGTCGCTGGAGCGCGGCCGTCCCGGCGTGCTGCACGGCAACCGTACCTACCTGCTGCAGGACGAGGACGGGCAGATCATCGAGACGCACTCGATCTCGGCCGGCCTCGACTACCCGGGCGTCGGTCCGGAACACGCCTGGCTCAAGGACTCCGGCCGTGCCGAATACGTCGGCATCACCGATGCCGAGGCGCTGCAGGCCTTCCACGACCTGTGCCGCTTCGAGGGCATCATCCCGGCGCTGGAGTCGTCGCACGCGCTGGCCTATGCCACCAAGCTGGCGCCGACGCTGCCGAAGGACAAGATCCTGCTGGTCAACCTCTCCGGCCGCGGCGACAAGGACATGCACACCGTCGCCGAAAAATCCGGCATCAAGTTCTGACAGGACGCCCAGAATGTCCCGCATCCAAGCCAGTTTCGAACGCCTCCAGGCGCAGGGCCGCAAGGCGCTGATCCCCTTCATCACCGCCGGCGATCCCGATGCCGCGCTGACCGTGCCGCTGATGCACACGCTGGTCGAGGCCGGTGCCGACATCATCGAACTCGGCGTGCCGTTCTCCGACCCGATGGCCGACGGCCCGACCATCCAGCGCGCCTCCGAGCGCGCGCTGGCGCGGGGCATGAGCCTGAAGAAGGTGCTCGCCCTCGTTGCCGAATTCCGCAAGCAGAACGGCGAGACGCCGGTGGTGCTGATGGGCTATGCCAACCCGATCGAGGCGATGGGCGTCGACGCCTTCGCCGCCGCGGCGCAGGCCGCCGGCGTCGACGGCGTGCTGGTGGTCGACTACCCGCCCGAGGAAAGCGCCGAGTTTTCCGCGGCGATGAAGCAGCATGCCCTCGATCCGATCTTCCTGCTCGCGCCGACCTCGACCGACGACCGCATCGCCGGCGCCGCGAAGGTTGCCAGCGGCTACGTCTACTACGTCTCGCTGAAGGGCGTCACCGGCTCCGCCGCGCTCGACGTCGACGCAGTCGCCGCCCGCCTGCCGGCCATCCGCGAGAAGACCGGCCTGCCGGTCGGCGTCGGCTTCGGCATCCGCGACGCCGAGACTGCCGCGCGCATCGCCCGCATCGCCGACGCCGTCGTCGTCGGCAGCCGGATCATCGAGGAAATCGAACAGTCGACGCCGGAAACGGCCTGCGCCAGGGTCAAGGCGCTGGTCTCCGGCATCCGTCAGGGAATGGACGCCGCGTAAGGCGCGCGTCCCGGACAAGGAAGAAAAAATGAGCTGGCTGAACAAACTGCTGCCGCCGAAGATCAAGCGCAACGAACCCGGTGCCGCGCGCAAGTCGACGCTGCCCGAAGGCTTGTGGAGCAAGTGCCCGTCCTGCGAGGCGGTGCTCTACGCGACCGATCTGGAAAACAACCTCAACGTCTGCCCGAAGTGCAGCCACCACAACCGCGTCAAGGCGCGCGCGCGCCTCGACCTGCTGCTCGACGCCGAAGGCCGCTTCGAGATCGGCGAGGAAGTGCTGCCGGTCGACTCGCTCAAGTTCAAGGACAGCCGGCGCTATCCCGAGCGTCTGCTGGACGCCTGCGAGAGCAGCGGCGAGACCGATTCGCTGGTGGTCATGCAGGGCGCGATCAACACCCTGCCGGTGGTCGCCGCGGCCTTCGAGTTCGACTTCATGGGCGGCTCGATGGGCTCGGTGCTCGGCGAGCGCTTCGTGCGCGGCGTGCGCGTCGCGGTCGAGAACAGGCTGCCCTTCATCTGCGTCACCGCCTCGGGCGGCGCGCGCATGCAGGAAGGCCTGTTCTCGCTGATGCAGATGGCCAAGACCACCGCCGCGCTGACCAAGCTCTCCGAACACCAGCTGCCGTTCATCTCGATCCTCACCGACCCGACCATGGGTGGTGTTTCCGCGTCGTTCGCCTTCGTCGGCGACATCGTCATCGCCGAACCGAACGCGCTGATCGGCTTCGCCGGTCCGCGCGTGATCGAGCAGACGGTGCGCGAGAAGTTGCCGGAAGGCTTCCAGCGCTCCGAGTTCCTGCTCGAAAAGGGCGCCATCGACATGATCGTCGACCGCCGCGAGATGAAGGCGACGCTGGCGCAGCTGCTGGCACAGCTGCAGAAACTGCCGGCGGCGGCTTGAACCGCTTCAAACGCAGAGATCGCAGAGACGCAGAGGGCGCGGAGAATATCCGTAGAAATCTCTGCGTTCTCTACATCTCTGCGCGCTCTGCGTCGAAAGAGTTTTCGTGAAGTCCCTGACCGACTGGCTGCGCCACCTCGAATCCCTGCACCCGAAAGGGCAGGCGGGGATCGAGCTCGGGCTCGACCGCGTCGCCCGCGTCAAGGCCGAGCTCGGCCAGACCGAGCGCTGCCCGGTGATCATCGTCGGCGGCACCAACGGCAAGGGCTCGACCTGCGCCTACCTCGAACACATCCTCTCCTATTCCGGCTACCGCACCGGCTGCTACGCGTCGCCGCACCTGCTCGCCTACAACGAGCGCGTCCGCCTCGACCGCGAGCCGGTCGCCGACGCGCCGCTGTGCGCGGCCTTCGCCCGCGTCGAGGCGGCGCGCGTCGCCGCCGGCGACGTGCCGCTGACCTACTTCGAGTTCGGCACGCTGGCCGCATGGGAAGTGTTCGCCGCCGCCGGCGTCGAGGCGATCATCCTCGAAGTCGGCCTCGGCGGCCGGCTCGACGCGGTGAACGTCTATGAGCCGGACGTCGCCGTCGTCACCGGCGTCGCGCTCGACCACACCGACTGGCTGGGGCCCGACCGCGAGAGCATCGGCCGCGAGAAGGCCGGCATCTTCCGCGCCGGCAAGCCGGCGATCTGCGCCGACCCGCAGCCGCCGCAATCGCTGCTCGACCACGCGGCGGCGATCGGTGCCGACCTGCAGCTGATCGGCCGCGACTTCGGCTATTTCGGCGACAAGACGCAATGGACCTGGTGGGGGCGCAAGCAGCTGCGCCGGGGCGGGCTGGCGAACCCCGGCATCCGCGGCTCGCAGCAACTGGCCAACGCCTCGGCGGCGCTGGCTGCGCTCGACGCGATCAAGGCGAAACTGCCGGTGGACATGCAGTCGGTGCGCCGCGGCCTGATCGAGATCGAGCTCGCCGGGCGCTTCCAGCTGGTGCCGGGCAAGCCGGCGGTAGTGCTGGACGTCGCCCACAACCCGCAGGCGGTCGCCGTGCTGGCATCCAACCTCGGCGACATGGGCTTCTACGCCAAGACGCACGCGGTCGTCGGCATGCTTGCCGACAAGGATATCGGCGGCGCGCTGGCGGCGCTCTCCGGCAAGGTCGACCACTGGCACCTGGCGACGCTGGCGGTGCCGCGCGGCGCCACGGCCGAAGCGCTGGCCGCGGCGGTTGCCGGGCAGGCGCTGGGGGGCGCCGTCGGCACCTACGCCGACCCGGCCGAAGCCTTCGCCGCCGCCCGAAAAGCGGCCGGCGAAAATGATAGAATTCTCGCCTTTGGATCCTTCTACACCGTGGCGGCCGTCATGCGCGCCCTCAAGGAACGTCCCTGATGTCGATGCCGGAAGCCGACGCCCAGTTGCCGCTGAAGAAGCGCGCCCGTCGCCGCCTGGTCGGCGCGATCGCGATGGCGGTGCTCGCCGCCGTCGTGCTGCCGATGGTGATGGACCAGGCGCCGCAGGCGCCGGTCAACGACGTCGAGATCCGCATCCCGGGCCAGGACCAGGCGCCGGCCTTCAATCCGAAAGCACTCGCCGCGAAGCCGGCGGAAGCGCCGGCGGCACGGAACGTCGCCCCGGAAAAACCGGTCGAACGGCAAGTCGAGAAGCCGGCCGACAAGGCCCCGGAAAAAGCCCCGGAAAAGGCGGTCGAGAAAGTCGCGGCGCCGGTTCCGGCGGCTGCGGAGAAGGTGGCGAAGCCCGTCGAGAAATCGCCTGAAAAACCGGTCGAAAAGCCCGCCGACAAGCCGGCACCGGAAAAGGCGGCGAAGGCCGGCGGCGACGACTCCCGCCGCGCGGCGGCGATCCTCTCCGGCAAGTCCGAGCCGGCCTCCGCCGCGGCCTCGGACCAGCACGTGATCCTGATCGGCGCCTTCGCCAATCCGGCCAACGTCAAACAGTTGCAGGCCAAGCTCGGCGAGCTTGGCATCAGGGTTTATACGGAAGCGCTCGATTCGCCGCAGGGCAAGAAGACGCGGGTGCGCGCCGGACCCTTCCCGAGCCGCGAGGCGGCCGAGAAGGCGCTCGACCGGATGAAGCGGATCGGGGTCAACGGCGTCGTCGCGACCAGGCAGTGAGCGGAGTCGGTCGCCGATGACGGCTTTTGACTACGGGGTGATCGTCATCCTGTTCGCCTCGCTGGCGCTCGGTCTGTGGCGCGGGCTGATCGGCGAAGTGCTGGCGCTGCTGGCTTGGGTGCTGGCGGCGCTGGCGGCATGGCAGTTCGGAGCGGAGGTCGGCGGGCTGATCACCGCGATCGCCGATTCCGGCATGCGGATACTGGCCGGTTACGCAGTGGTCTTCGTCGTCGTGCTGATCGTGCTCGGGGTGGTGCGGCTGGCGGTGCGCGGCCTGTTGAAGGTGCTCGGCCTGTCGGCGGTGGACCGGGTGCTCGGCGTCTTCTTCGGCGTGGCGCGCGGGCTGTTGATCGTGCTCATCCTGGTGGCGATCGGCGGCATGACCTCGGCGCCGAAGCAGCCGTGGTGGGCGCAGGCGCGGCTGGCGCCGCCGCTGGAAACCGCCGTGCTGGCGTGCAAGCCGTGGCTGCCGCCGGAAGCGGCAAAACGGATTCGATTCAGGTAGCAATCAGGTAGGAATAAACGAAGATGTGCGGAATTCTCGGAGTTGTAGCAACGTCGCCGGTCAACCAGCTGCTGTACGACGGCCTGATGGTGCTGCAGCACCGCGGCCAGGATGCCGCAGGCATCGCCACCGCGGAAGGCAACACCTTCCACATGCACAAGGGGCCGGGGCTGGTGCGCGACGTCTTCCGCACGCGCAACATGCGCGCGCTGCCGGGCAACGTCGGCATCGGCCACGTGCGCTACCCGACCGCCGGTTCGGCCTACAACTTCGCCGAGGCGCAGCCGTTCTACGTGAACTCGCCGTTCGGCATCGTCCTCGGCCACAACGGCAACCTGACCAATACGCAGCAGCTGCAGGAAGAGATGTTCCGGCTCGACCGCCGCCACATCAACACCAACTCCGATTCGGAAGTCCTGCTCAACGTCCTCGCGCATGAGCTGCAGTCCTGCGCGCACGGCTTCGAGCTCGACGTCGACAGCATCTTCCAGGCGGTCGCTGGCGTCCATCGCCGCTGCCGCGGCGCCTACGCCGTCGTCGCCATCATCGCCGGCTACGGCCTGCTGGCCTTCCGCGACCCGCACGGCATCCGCCCGATGGTCTATGGCTCGAACGAGACGCCGGAAGGCACCGAATACCTGGTTTCCTCCGAGTCGGTCGCCCTCGACACCCTCGGCTTCACCGTCGAGCGCGACGTCGAGCCGGGCGAAGCCATCTTCATCGGCCTCGACCACCAGCTGCACACGCGCCAGTGCGCGCAGCAGCCGGTCTATTCGCCGTGCATCTTCGAATACGTCTATCTGGCGCGTCCGGATTCGGTGATCGACGGCGTTTCCGTCTACGAGACCCGGCTGCGCATGGGCGAGCACCTCGCCGACAAGGTGGCGAAGAACATCCCGATCAGCGAGATCGACGTCGTCGTGCCGATCCCCGATTCGTCGCGCCCGTCGGCAATGCAGCTGGCGCAGAAGCTGGGCATCCCGTACCGCGAAGGCTTCGTCAAGAACCGCTACATCGGCCGCACCTTCATCATGCCCGGCCAGTCGACGCGCAAGAAGTCGGTGCGCCAGAAGCTCAACACCGTCGGCGAGGAATTCCGCGGCAAGCGCGTGCTGCTGGTCGACGACTCGATCGTGCGCGGCACCACCAGCCGCGAGATCGTCGAGATGGCGCGCGCCGCCGGCGCGCTCAAGGTCTATTTCGCCTCGGCGGCGCCGCCGGTGCGCTTCCCCAACGTCTACGGCATCGACATGCCGACGCGCGGCGAGCTGATCGCCACCGGCCGCAGCGACGAGGAAATCGCCGCCGAGATCGGCGCCGACGCGCTGGTCTACCAGGATCTCGACGCGCTGAAGGCGTCGGTGCGCGAACTATCCGACCGCATGTCCTCGTTCGACGCCTCGTGCTTCGACGGCTGCTACATCACTGGCGACATCAGCCCGGAGTACCTCGACGAGATCGAGGCCGCCCGCAACGGCGGCTCGAAGACGACCAGCGAGGACGGCGGCGCGTCGCAGCAGATGCACCTCAACCTGATGTCGGAGTAAGGCGGATGGCCGAGAACAAACACGACGCCGTGCCCGACTACCAGCTGGAAACGCTGGCCGTCCGTGCCGGCACCGCGCGCAGCCAGTTCAACGAGCATTCGGAGGCGATGTACCTGACCTCCAGCTTCGTCTTCGACAGCGCCGCACAGGCCGCCGCGCGCTTCTCCGGCGCGGAGGAGGGCTGCGTCTACTCGCGCTTCACCAACCCCACCGTCAACGCCTTCCAGGAGCGCCTCGCCGCGCTCGAAGGCGCCGAGGCCGGGGTGGCCACGGCCAGCGGCATGTCGGCGATCATGGCGCTGATCATGGCGCACCTCAGCGCCGGCGACCACATCGTCGCCTCCAACAGCCTGTTCGGCGCGACGCTGCAGATGTTCAACAACATCCTGTCGCGCTTCGGCATCGAGACCACCACCGTGTCGCAGACCGACGTCGGTGCCTGGGAAGCGGCGATCCGCCCGAACACCCGGCTGTTCTTCCTGGAGACGCCGTCGAACCCGCTCACCGAGATCGCCGACATCCGGGCGCTGTGCGAAGTCGCGCACGCGCGCGGCATCCTCGTCGCCGTCGACAACTGCTTCTGCACGCCGATCCTGCAGCGCCCGCTCGACCTCGGCGCCGACCTCGTCGTGCACTCGGCGACCAAGTACCTCGACGGCCAGGGCCGCGTACTCGGCGGCGCCGTCGTCGGCCCGAAGAAATACATCGACCCGGTGTTCACCTTCCTGCGCACCGCCGGCCCGACGCTCTCCGCATTCAACGCCTGGGTCCTGCTGAAGGGCATCGAGACGCTGCAGATCCGCATGGAGGCGCAGTCGGCCCGCGCGCTGCAGCTGGCGCAGTGGCTGGAAGCGCACCCCAAGGTGGCGCGCGTGTTCTACCCCGGCCTGCCGTCGCACCCGCAGCACGCGCTGGCGATGCGCCAGCAGCAGGGCGGCGGTGCCATCGTCTCCTTCGAAGTGAAGGGCGCGCGCGCCGAAGCCTGGCGCGTCGTCGACTCGTGCCGGCTGCTGTCGATCACCGCCAACCTCGGCGACACCAAGACGACGCTGACCCATCCGGCGTCGACCACGCACGGCCGCATCACGCCGGAAGCGCGGGCCGCCGCCGGCATCAGCGAAGGCCTGCTGCGCGTCGCTGTCGGCCTGGAAGCGGTGGCCGACCTGCAGGCCGACCTCGATCGCGGCCTCAGCCTGATCTGACCCGCGCCGGCGACGCCCGTCGCCGGCGGCTTTTCCCTCCGCTGCGTTCCCGCCCGGCGACGACAAGTTTCGTACTTTGTCGTCGCGTTGACTTTCTTGCTGCCCGAAGCGGCGCAGAATCCCCTATAAAAAACCTTGTCGTTCTGTGGAAATCCACAATTGGTCTGACCCGTCGCTTTGGAAATACTGTAGCGGGATTGTGTCGGCCGTCGCCGGTCAGGCACGACAAATCACATAAGAATCATGGAGGAGACCGATGTCGTTTTTCTTTGCCCCAGCCGTAGGCTTGATGAACCGCATGCGCTTTGCCGCGCGCTTCATCATCATCGGTGCTGCCGGCGGCCTGCTGATCGCCGTCCTGCTCGTGCAGTTCCTGGTCGCCGTCAACGAACGCCTGTCGAAAACGCGTGACGAGGTCGACGGCGTCGCCCGCGTCGTTGCGCTGCGCAGCATCAACCAGCTGCTCGATCGCCACCTGCTGTCGTCCTCGCTGATCGCCTTCGGCGACAGCTCCGCGACGGAAAAGGACACCGCCGAACTGCGCAAGCAGATCGGTACGGCGCTGGCCGACGCAAGCAAGCGCTCACAGAGCAGCGGCGCGCTCGGCGAATCGTGGCAGGCGCTCGACAAGGAATGGCAGCTGTTCAACCAGGTGATCGGCAACTCGTCGGCGCCCGAGATCCGCGAGCTGCACCAGCGCTTCGGCGACCGCCTCGCCGCGCAGGCGCGGCTGACCGCCGACGAGGCCGGCCTGACGCTGGACCCGGAAGTGGATGCCAACTACCTCTACGACACGCTGGTCAACCGCCTGCCGCAACTGCTGGAAACGGTCGGCCAGATCCGCCTGCGCGTCGCCAACATCGCCAGCGTGCAGATGATCGACGCCACCGACGTCGGCCGCCTCGACCGGCTGACCAGCGACGCCGTCAGCCAGCTCGGCCGGGTCAAGGAAAACCTCGACAAGGTCGGCCGCGCCGCGCCCGAACTGAAGAGCGGCTTCGACAAGGGGCTGGTCGACGTGCAGAAGGGCATCGACCTGACGCGGCGGCTGATCGACGGCCGCCTGGTCAGCTCCGGCGACATCAACATCCCGGTCGCCGAGGCGCTGGAAAAGACCGATCCGCCGCGCGCCGCCGCGCAGCAGCTGGAAGGGCTGGTTGCCCAGTCGCTGCAGGCACGCCTCGAATCCCGGCTGGTCGACCTCGAACGCAAGCGCAACCTCAACCTGTTCGCGGTGCTGGTCGGCATGCTCGTCGCCGGCTACCTCTCGGTCGGTTCCTACCTGAGCATGAAGGGCGGCACGCGCTGCCTGATGGAAGGCGGCAAGCGGCTGGCCGACGGCGAGCTCGGCCACCGCATCGAGGTTGGCACGCGCGACGAATTCGCCGACATCGCCGACAGCTTCAACCGCATGGCCGATTCGTTCCGCGACGTCATCAATACGCTGCAGACCAGTGCCGGGGCGCTGCTCGACGCCGCGCACACGATGAACGACGCCACCCACCAGCTGGCCGCCAGCTCCTCCGAGCAGAGCCGGCTGACGCAGGAGACGGCGTCGTCGGCCGACGCCATGGCCGACAGCATCCGCAGCGTCGCCACCAATGCCGGCGAAGTCGACCACATCGCGCGCGACAGCCGCCAGCAGACCGACGACGGCTACAAGAACCTGATGCGCATGCTCGACGAGATCCGCGTCGTGCGCGAGGCGGTCGAGCAGATCGCCGTCACCGTCGCCGAGTTCGTGCGCGCGACGCTGGACATCCACGGCATGACCGGCCAGGTGCGCGACATCGCCGAGCAGACCAACCTGCTCGCATTGAACGCCGCGATCGAGGCCGCCCGCGCCGGCGAGCATGGCCGCGGCTTCGCCGTCGTCGCCGACGAAGTCAGGAAGCTCGCCGAGAAGTCGGCCAAGTCGGCCAACGAGATCGACCGCCTGACGCAGGAGATCAACGCCCGCTCCGACGGCGTCACCGGCGCCATCACCCGCGGCAAGGACTCGCTCTCCGCCAGCGAAGGCTTCCTGCAGGACGTTTCCGGCCGCCTCTCGTCGGCCAGCCAGTCGGTCGCCAAGACCTCGGAAGGCGTCGACGTGATCACCGGCGCGATGCGCTCGCAGGCCGAGTCGGTGCAGGCGATCCGCGACTTCGTCGTGCGCATCGCCGACATGGCCAGCCAGAACGACGCCGTCGTCGTCCGCGCCGAACAAGAAGCCGGGCGGCTGGAGCATCTGTCGCAGGAGCTGCGCGGGCTGATCGCCCGCTTCCACGTGTAAGGCCGGCCGGCCCCTTGGTGAACTCGGGGCCGAGCCGGAATCCATTCGGCCTTCGGGAATGCTGGAGCGCCGCGGCTGGACCCCGGCACCCCAAGGGTACTTCCTGCGGGGCGCTTTCACCGGGGTGACAGACTTCTACCGTCGTCGGGTTTCGACAAAGGCGGCAACGGGGGCGCGAGCAACGGCTAACGCCCCCCGTCATTCCGGCGAAAGCCGGAATCCACCTCGGCCGTAGATAAAGCTGAAGCGCCGTTACCGCCCCCCGACACCCCGCTGTCGCCGGAGCGACGGGGAATGCCCGCGATTCAGCAGCGTCAGTGCTGCAACTCCGACCGCGCCCGTTCCGCCCGCCGCGCCAGATCCGGGTGTTCCGCGGCGTGCTGGGCGAGCAGCTTCTTCACGTCGGCCGGCAGCATGAACCAGGTCATCAGGCAGGCGCCGGCGCAGACCAGCCAGAAGAGCAGGAAACCGATCGAGTAGGTGGTCATCGGCGACACGTTGATCGGCTGCCCGAGCAGGTAGAGCTGCTGCGGATCGATCAGCGTGAAGAAGACGACTTCGGCGACGCCGGCGGCGGCGAAAGCCGGCCAAAGAACCCAGATGACCATTTTCATTGTTTCCTGTCTCCTCTCCGGTTGGGGGTGAGGGCGCCGACTTCGTCGAAAGCCCTTCCGCTTGGAGGGGGATCGCTGCGAAACGTTCCCGCCCGGAGCGCCCCCTGTCCGTGTTAGACTGCGCACCTCGTCGCCGCGCCGGTCAGTCGCGCTGCGGCATCACCGACCACTCCGGTCACTACACAAGATTCCGATGGTCCCGACTGACGCGCCGATGAGCGCGGGGCCTGATTCTCGGAGCAAGAAACCCATGAAATTCACCGACCTCGGCCTCTCGGCCGGGATCCTGCGTGCCGTTGCCGCGCAGGGCTACGACACCCCGACCCCGATCCAGGCGCAAGCCATTCCCGTCGTCCTCGCCGGACGCGACCTGATGGCCTGCGCGCAGACCGGCACCGGCAAGACCGCCGGCTTCACGCTGCCGATCCTCGAACTGCTGTCGAAGGGCCGCTCGCGGCCGAAGCAGCCGCGCACGCTGGTGCTGACGCCGACGCGCGAGCTGGCGATGCAGGTCGAGGAAAGCGTGCGCACCTACGGCGCGCACCTGCCGCTGAAGTCGCTCGCCGTCTTCGGCGGCGTCGGCATGAACCCGCAGGTCCAGGCGCTGGCGCGCGGCGTCGACATCCTCGTCGCCACGCCGGGCCGGCTGATGGACCACATGCAGCAGCGGACCGTCGACCTCTCGGCGGTCGAGATCCTCGTCCTCGACGAAGCCGACCGCATGCTCGACATGGGCTTCATCCGCGACATCCGCAAGATCCTCGCGGTGATGCCCAAGCAGAAGCAGAGCCTGCTCTTCTCGGCCACCTTTTCCGACGAGATCCGCGAACTGGCGCAGACCTTCCTGCACAACCCGGAAAGCGTCGAAGTCGCGCGCCGCAACACCGCTGCCGAATCGGTCGCGCAGCGCGTCATCCACGTCGACCGCGAGAACAAGGCGTCGCTGCTGATCCACCTGTTCGAAACCCACGGCTGGCACCAGGTGCTCGTCTTCACGCGCACCAAGCACGGCGCCGATGCGCTGTCGCGCAAGCTGGACAAGGCCGGCATCCGCTCGGCGGCGCTGCACGGCAACAAGTCGCAGGGCGCCCGCGTGCGCGCGCTGAACGAATTCAAGGACGGCAAGCTGGTGGCGCTGGTCGCCACCGACATCGCCGCGCGCGGCATCGACATCGACGCGCTGCCGCACGTCATCAACTTCGAACTGCCGAACATCTCCGAAGACTACGTGCACCGCATCGGCCGCACCGGCCGCGCCGGCATGGAAGGCGAGGCGCTGTCGCTGGTCTGCGCCGACGAGCGCGCCTACCTGCGTGACATCGAGAAGCTGATCAAGCGCGACCTGGAAAAACTGACGCTGCCCGGCTTCGAGCCGAGCGCCGTGCCCTCGGTCTCGGCACCGCCGCCGCGCGGCAACGGCCAGCGCCAGGGCCAGCGTCAGGGCCAGCAACAGACGCCGCGCGGCAATGCCGCCGGCAACGGCCAGAAGCCCGCGGGCGGGCAAAAGCCGGGCGGTGGCCAGCCGCAGAACGCCGGCCGTCGACGCCGTGGCGGCGGCAAGCCGCAGGACGGCGCCGCGCCGTCGGCCAACCCGGGGCATCGCAGCGGGCAGCGGCATCACTGAGCGGGGAGGGAGCTTGCGCGCCGAGGGTTGGCGCGCGGCGATCCGCGTTCAGCAGCAGCCGAACGTAGTCGTCAGTCATGTTGGAACGGATGGATAGGTTCGTCATTCCGGGCTTGACCCGGAATCCAGGAAAACCCCGCAAACACTTGCTCCGCCAACGCACGAGCCTACCCCCTGGATTCCGGGTCAAGCCCGGAATGACGGGGGTTACATCAACCGGATTCGAGTTGACTGACTTTTAGTCGGACTGGCGGTCCGGCGTCGCCGTCATCCGGGCACCGCCTCGCCGAGTACGCGTGCCGGATCGGGACGAGGCCTCTCCCGGCTACTGGCAGAACGCCAGCGCCGAGGTGAAGGCAACGATGTTGTCCGGCGCGAGCCAGCCGGCAAAGGCGAGGGCGACCATCGTAGCGAGCGCGACCGCTGCCGCCACGCGCCAGGGCTTCATGCCGCCGCCACCGCGCCGCGCACGATCTCGCGGTCGTCGATCGGCCAGTGCAGCAGCGCGGCGATCACGCCGAGCCCGATGCCGATCAGCCACACCAGATCGTAGGAGGCGGTCGCGTCGAACAGGTAGCCGCCGAGCCAGACGCCGAAGAACGAGCCGAGCTGGTGGCCGAAGAACACCAGGCCGAAGAGCGTGGTGATGTACTGCACGCCGAACACCTGCGACAAGAGGCCGCTGGTCAGCGGCACCGTGCCTAGCCAGATGAAACCCATCACCGCGCAGAAGAGGTACAGGCTCCACGGGCTGATCGGCGTCAGCACGAAGGCCGCCATCGCCGCCGCGCGCAGCAGGTAGATGTACGCAAGCAGGTGCTTGCGCCGATGCAGGCCGCCGAGCCAGCCGCAGACGTAGGTGCCGGCGACGTTGGCGAGCGCGATGATCGCCAGCCCGGCCACCGCGTGGTTGCCGGACAGCCCCTTGTCGGCGAGGTAGGCCGGCAGGTGCGAGGCGATGAACGCGAGCTGGAAGCCGCAGGCGAGGAAACCGAGGTTGAGCAGCCAGAAGCCGCGATGCGAAAACGCCTCGCGCAGCGCCGCCGACAGGCTCTGCCGGTGCGCACCCGAAGTGTCCGGGCGGTCGTTCAGCGGCAGCGCGGCCGGCAGCAGCAGCGCGCAGGCGATGCCCAGCGCGGTCAGCGCGCCGGCCCAGCCGAGCATGCCGATCAGCCCCTGCGACACCGGCACCATGAAGAACAGCCCGAGGCCGCCGATGGCGCCGGTCGCGCCGAGCGCGCGGCTGCGCTGCGCCGCCGGCACCAGCCGGCTGATCGCGCCATAGACCACGGCGAACGCCGAACCGGCCAGCGCCACGCCGATGCAGACGCCGGCCGACAGCACGAAGGCCGTGGGCGTCGTCGACTGCGCCATCAGCAACAGGCCGGCGGCGTAGCTCAACAGCCCGCCGACCAGTACCCGGCGCGCGCCAAAGCGGTCGGCGATCATCCCGGTGAGCGGCTGGGCGAGGCCCCAGATCAGGTTCTGCACCGCGATGGCGAAGCCGAAGGCCTCGCGCGACCAGCCGCGGTCGAGCGTGATCGGCAGCAGGAAGATGCCTTGTGCGTGGCGGGTGCCGAGCGCCATCCCCATGATCGCGCCGCCGGCGATGACGACCAGCCAGAAGTTCGTGCGCTGCGCGGGCGCCTGTTGCCGATGTGTGCTCATGATCTTTTCTCTCGTTGTGCGATGCCGATGCGCGTGCCGCTGGTGGCGGCCCGCAACGGCGATTTAACGCGCCGCGGTGGCGCCGCTGTCAGGTGCCGGTGAAGGCCTGCGTCGCGCGCTGCGCCGCGTCTGCCTGCAGCGTCAGCACATCGCCCTTCGGCTCCGCCGGCAGCCGCCCGTGGCGCAGCCACTCCAGCGGAATCCTCCACAGGCTGTGCTCGAAGCGGCTGTTGAAGAAGGCGAAGTGGCCGACCTGCTGCTGGCCGATCGCCGCGGGCGTCAGGTGCAGGTGCGTGCGCGGGCTGTTGCGGTAGTAGCCGAGCAGGCGCCGGATGGCGTCGACGGTGCCGAACTCGTCGTCGCTCATGCTCACCGCGAGCGTTTCCCCGCGCAGCGCGGCGAAGCGCTCGACCAGCTCGCGGCGCTCGGGGTCAGGCAGGCGCACGGCGCCGCGGCGCCAGGCCTCCTCGAAGCGCGGATGCCGCGCCGTCCAGTCGCGCACCACGCCACGCGGCGTGTCTTCCAGCCAGCCCAGCCGGCCGCCCGGAAAGTAGCCGAACACCGCCGTCAGCGCCGGCATGAAAACGTGCCACTTGAGGAACATGCCGGCCCGCTTGTGGCGCGCATAGTCCCGCCAGTAGGCGTACTGGGCACCCATCGTGAACACCCGGGAAACGCGGTGGCTGGAAGGCGCCAGGCCGAGCAGGAAGCCGCCGACGCTGTGCGCCGCGACGTGGATCGGCTGGCCGGGAAAATTCTCGTGCGCGTAGCGGAGCGCCCCCTCGACATCGAGCCGCCCCCAGTCGATCCACCCCGCCTCGAACCCCCGCAGGCTTTCCGGCCGCGATTCGCCGATGCCCCGGTAGTCGTAGGTGACGACGTCGAAGCCGTGCGCATGCAGGAACGCGGCGAAGCGCGCGTAGTAGCGGCAGCGCACCGAGGTGGCCGGGTTGATCAACACGATCGGCCGGCCGCCATCGGCGCGCGCGTGCCGCCACTGGAACCCCCGCAGCGGATAGCCGTCCGCCGCGGGAAAGGAGATCGGCTGTGCCGACGAAGCGCCCTGGTTCATGCCCGCTGCCTGTGATGAGGTGTCGTTGGCTGCATGGTAGTGAGCGCGCCATCCCCGTTCAAACGAATCTTCTGCATGGCTGGCATGAACGGCAGGAATGCGTGGGTCGGGGTTGCGGGCGACGGGCGTCACCACCTGCGAGGTGGCTTTCCCGGCTTCCCGATGCAGCGCCGCCGGGAATATCCATCGTGCAAACGGTGAAATGCATATTGCATGGCGCGGCCGAGGGCAGTACCCTGCTCGTCAGTTTTCCGGACTGGCGATTCGAATGAACTATCCAGCAATGGATAGCGGTGGATCGCCACTGGTGGAAAGCAATATCCACATGTGGCAACAAATGGCCGGATATGGATACGTGAAAATGTCACCTACTTCTGGTTAGGCCCTTAGCATATGTCCTCATTGGAGAACTGGAATGTTTGACAAGCTTGTTGAAATGGCCGTATCTGGAGTCGTTGGAAATGCCGCCTACGATCAGCTAAAGGCTTTTTTTGCTCGGTCAGCGTCCGTCCCGCCGGCGGAACCGCCCGTGCCTGAGGAAGACCCGGACATCAAGGAAAGGTACGGCAATAACATTCAATACGTCAGCCGCTATAAGGTATTCAGTCTTGATCGAGATATGAACGCCGTTTTGTCTCTCATGAAGAAGCCCGTCGTTCACTTCGTGGTGGAGGACAAACCAACGTCAGCGTGGCATCTCCCCTCAATCGTTATTGAAGACGCGATTACCTTCGAGTGGTACGTCTTTTCAAAAGGCAATATCGCTTTTGAGGGTAGCGGCGGTGGATTGCATCACGCCGAATCACTTATCCGGTTCCTGATCGAAAAGAACATACCGTTCACCGCGTGGGTCTTAGATCGCATCAGCTCCGACAAACTGGACCAGGGGTGCCGAACATGGATTGAGGTGAAATCAAAGTGCATTCCACTCTTGGCTCATCGCAGTAGCGAGTATTTCGAAAAGTATGTCGCCGGAAAGTATGTTGAGCTATCTAGGGCCTAGCCCTGCGGTCGACCCAGCTCCTTTCAGTCGCTGGACGCTGCGCGATAAAGCCGCGCAGCGCCGGTCACCTCTACGTTGGGCATCACCACCAATTTCCCACGCATCTGGAAGGACGATATGGACATAACCTCTGCTGCGATCGCAACACTAATTTCTGCGGTTACATCCGCGACGATCACATTGCTATTGGCAAGACTGAACTCCAAGAAGAGCCTTGACGATCAGTTGGATGGAATATTGAAAATTGCAATTCAGCATCCGCATCTCGAAAGTAAGGATTTCACAAATGCGTGGACAAGCAGCTACGACCGGAATGATGAAAAGTCGTTGAGGTACGAGGTCTACTGCACGCTAGTTTTCAACTACATGTCACGACTTGCCAAGCATTACAAATACAACGAGGAAAAAATAGAAGAGCATGTTGCACTCAAGCCGTGGGCAAGAATTCACGCCAAGTATTGGAGAGACCCTACGGAGGCTTACGAAAATGTCGACACTTACGACCGTCCGTTTGTTGAACTAATCGAAGGTTACTTGAAGGGGAAATAGCATGAAGAGGAAGGCCGTATTGATTGGGAACACAAGCGGGCTACAAGGCGTACAGGTTGACATCACTCGTTTCGCCACATTCCTGAAGAGCGATTCCGGTGGCGCCTGGTACGAGTCGGAGATTGATATTCTGGAAAACGAAAGAAAGACATCGCTTCTTCAGAAGATAGACGCGCTAAAAAAGCAGTCATTTGACTATCTGGTGGTCATGTTCAGTGGGCACGGAGGGCAACTTCGCCAGACCATTCTCGAAATCAACGGCCAAGGAGAAACCATCGAGGAAACCGCTCTACGTCAGATCGCCAATAGGCAATTGAATATCTACGACTGCTGCCGCGCCTTCCCGACCACCATGAAGAAAAGTGCCATGGAATCACTCAGCGCATCTTTCGCTGAGTCCGCAAACCGCACTCGTCAGCGTTACGATGACCGCGTTATGCAAGCCATACCACAGCAAGCCTTGTTGTATTCGTGTTCCATCGGTCAGGTCTCTTATGACACGGCAGACGGCGGGGTATATTTGACAAATCTACTCAAGGCTGCTCGCAATATTCCTTACGACCAGCAGTTCAAACTTGTGGGTCTTGCTCATCAAGAATCAGTGGCGCCCACGACAGAAAACAGCATGAAGGAGAGGCAAGGCCGACAGATACCGGAGGCAGTTCTCCCCAAATGTCTATCCTCCCAGCAGTTAGTAATTTCAATGAAGGCGTAGCGATCCTGCGATGCCCAATCCTGCGGTGCAGGGGGCGCTGCGCGATGAAGCTGTGCAGCGCCCCTGACCTTGAACGTTGAAGTTGTAGAAAAACTCTTTTCGAAAAATCCGACAAAGCCGTGACAGCGAAACGACCAATCGCCCGATAGCGAACGATCGCTGCTTCCGGAATGGTTTGACGACCCCGCCATTTCTCTGTCTCCGGTTCCTTGCCGAGTTTTTCTACAGCCTTGTTAGAGCCAGAAACCATGACAATTACACATCGTGACTTCGTTTGGGAATGCGACTATGGAGAGCATTCGTTCGTACTAAATCGCCTCAAGGCGATCTTGGGTACCCAGAACCCATATCAACTGGCCTACTGTTTTCTTTACGCCAACAACAATCCATACAACCTCGAGTTCTACGTCGTCCTTGGCTACGAGATGCCAATCGATGGACAGATTGATGACATGAAAGCAGCAATGCTTGCGTGCGGAGCGAGATACCGCCCCGACCTTACTAACGATGATTTGTTCGCCGAGTTGGAGCACAAGCGGTTTCAATATGCCACGGCGGCTGGACCAGACAGCATTGACGTCGTCGTAACGTATCTATTTTGGTTCAAGGACCGTACCGAGGTGGCTTCGACAATTTCAATGAAGCCATTGGGGAAAGCCCTTCCCGTTTTTCTGAGTCACTCATCCCACAACAAGCCATTCGTGGAGGATCTGATCCCATATCTCAATGGCAAGGGACTGCCGGTGTGGTATGACAAAATCAACATCCAGTATGGCGCGACAATCGTCACCGCGATTCAGGAAGGAATTGTTACTTCGGGCGCCGTGATCTTCTTTATCACACGGGAGTTTCTGGCCTCATCTTGGTGCAAGACAGAGATGGAAGGCTTCTTGAATCGCTACGGCAGCGGTCACGACATCTTGCTTCTTTGTGTGGTTGCGAAAGACGTTAGCCACGATCAAATGCCACTGTTTCTTCAGATGAAGAGATACCTTCGCTTGACCGATAGCCTGAGTGCCGAACATGTTGCAAACGAACTTACGCCCGTTCTCCGGAAACACTTCGGGCTCTAATCCTGCAATCCCCCGCACGTAGAGCCTATCGGCGCAGCGCCGGTGGCCGGCGCTGCGCCTCCCTTTTCCGCCGGCAGCAAAAAATTTTTCAGCCGGCGTGTAAGAAATCGCCGCCTTCTCCGACCAATGGTCAGCAGTCGAAATTCCAGTTCGCTGCACGGATGCCCATCCGTCCCAACCTCATCAGGAGAAAACACCATGAGCACACTGAATAAATCGCTGACCGCCGCTTCCTTGGCCTTTGCCCTGGGCGCCGCGTTGAGCGTTGCCGCTACGCCGGTCGCCGCGCAGGAGAAGATGGCGGACAAGGAAAAATGCTTCGGCGTCGCCCTCAAGGGCAAGAACGATTGCAAGGCGGGGGCCGGCACCACTTGCGCCGGCACGTCGAAGATCGACTACCAGGGCAACGCCTGGTCGCTGGTGCCGAAGGGGACCTGCGAGAAGACGGCTTCGCCGACCTCGCCGACCGGGTTCGGCCAGCTCGCCGAATTCAAGGAAAAGAAGGCCTGATTTCGCTGAACCGACACGGAGCGCCTGCGATGACGACAGTCAGCCATCTGCTGCCGAAGGACGCGGGCGCTGCCGTGCCGCGCGCCGGCACGCTGCCGCTGCGCAGCGGCCTCGGCCTCAAGCCCGAGCACTTCCGCACTATTCTCGACACGCTGCCCGACCTCGGCTTCTTCGAGATCCATGCCGAGAACTACATGGTCGACGGCGGCCCCTTCCATCATTACCTGACGCTGATCCGCGGCCACTACCCGCTGTCGATCCACGGGGTGGGGCTGTCGATCGGCGGCGAAGGGCCGCTCGACGAAGCCCATCTCGACCGTCTCGCCGCGCTGATCGCGCGCTACGAGCCGCAATCGTTTTCCGAGCACCTGGCCTGGTCGAGCCACGGCGACGTGTTCCTCAACGACCTGCTGCCGGCGCCCTACGACGCGGCGACGCTGCAGCGCGTCTGCGACCATGTCGACCGCGTCCAGGAGCGCCTGCGGCGGCGCATGCTGCTCGAGAACCCGGCGACCTACGTTGAGTTCGCCGCCTCGACGATGGCCGAAGCCGACTTCATCGGCGCCGTCGTGCAGCGCACCGGCTGCGGGCTGCTGCTCGACGTCAACAACGCCCATGTCTCCTGCACCAACCACGGACGCGATGCGCGCGCCTTCATCGCGGCGCTGCCGCTGGCGGCGACGGCGCAGATCCATCTGGCCGGCTTCGCGCAGGACGTCGATGCCGCCGGCGACCCGCTGCTCATCGACAGCCACGGCGCGCCGATTGCGCAGGCGGTCTGGGACCTGTACCGCTACACGCTGCAGCGGACCGGGCCGCTGCCGACGCTGATCGAACGCGACAGCGACATCCCGCCGTTCCCGGTGCTGCTCGCCGAGGCGCAGCAGGCGGAAGCGCTGCTGCTGGCTGCCGCCGAGCCTCGCACGGAGTACGCCTGATGAGCCCGCAGGGGAGCTTTGCCGCCGCGCTGCTCGATCCCGAGCGGCCGTGCCCGGCCGGGCTGACGGCGTGGAATGGCTCGGACCCGGCGCCGCGCTTCCGGGTTTACCGCAACAACGTGATCGTCTCGCTGATCGACGCGCTGGCCGACACCTTCGCGGTGACGCAGGAACTGGTCGGCGAAGAATTCTTCCGCGCCATGGCGCGGCTGTACGCCTGCGCCCAGCCGCCGCAATCGCGCCTGCTCGCCTTCTACGGCGCGAGCTTCCCCGACTTCATCGAGGGCTTCCCGCCCGCCGCCGGCGTGCCCTACCTGGCCGACGTGGCCCGGCTCGAACAGCTCCGGGTGGTCGCCTATCACGCCGCCGACGTCGCGCCGATCGGCAGCGACGAGATCGGCGCCGCGCTGGCTGACGAAGGTGCGCTGCCGGGGCTCGTTTTCCGCCTGCACCCGTCGCTGTCGGTGCTCGGCTCGGCCTTCGCCGTCGTCTCGCTGTGGGCCGCCCACCAGGGCCTCCGGGAGCTGTCGACGGTGGCCCCGGCGACGGCGGAAACCGCGCTCATCCTGCGCCACGGACTGGCGGTCGAGGTCATCCAGGTTTCGGCCGCGGCGGGCGTCTTCATCGCCGCGCTGCGCGTCGGCGAAAGCCTCGGCGCGGCCGCCGAAATGGCCGCGGCCGAAGATGCCGGCTTCGACCTGGCCGGCACGCTCGGCCTGCTTTTGCAAAAGGAAGCCGTTACCGCGCTGCATTCCCCAAGGAGATCCTCATGACCCCGCTCCCGGCAAACGCGCATCGGTCGCCGGCGTCATCGGCCGCCGCGCTGCTCGGCGGCATCGTCGCCGCGTTTTCCCGCATCCCCGATTCGCTGATCGCGCTGATCGGGCGCTTCTCGATCGCCGCGATCTTCTGGAAGTCGGGCCAGACCAAGATCGAAGGGCTGGCCATCGACCTCGTCGCCGGCGAGTTCCAGCTCGGCTGGCCGCGGCTGTCGGATTCGGCCGTCGAACTGTTCCGCAGCGAATACCGCCTGCCGCTGCTGCCGCCGGAGCTGGCGGCGCCGCTGGCCGCCTTCGGCGAGCACTTCTTCCCCGTCCTGATCCTGCTCGGCCTGGCGACGCGCTTCTCCGCGCTGGCGCTGCTGGTGATGACGCTGACCATCCAGATCTTCGTCTATCCCGACGCCTACCCGACCCACGGCGTCTGGGCGACGGTGCTGCTGCTATTGATCGCCCGCGGGCCGGGCCGGTTCTCGCTGGATCACTGGCTGGCCGGCCACTGCCGCCGCTGAGCCCTGATACTCAGTCAACCCGGATGCGGTGGCTATAACCCCGTCATTCCGGGCTTGACCCGGAATCCAGGTGGTAGGCTCGTACGAGGCGGGCTGGTTCTCCCTGGATTCCGGCTTTCGCCGGAATGACGAACCAGTACCGCCTTCAACGATTCCGCCAGCGCTCCAGCACGCGCTGCAGATCCCGGTCCTCCTGCCAGTGCTGGCGCTCCGGCGTCGCCCGCGCATAGTGCTCGCTCTGTTCGACCGTCTGCGCCTGAAAGTTCTCCAGTATCCGGGCCAGGTGCTCGGGGTAGGGCAGCATCACGCCGTAGTACAGGATCGACTCCCCGCGACCGATGAGCAGCGTCGGGAAATTTTCGATGTCGAGGTCGCCGAGGTCGTCGGCGTGATCCTCTATGTCCAGCCAGAAGAACTGCGCATCGGGGAAGCGGGCGACGATCTGCTGGAACCCGGCGCGATACTCGCGGCAGGTGCCGCACCATTCGGCGCACAGGCAGATGACGGACAGCGGGGGAGTGGGCGGGGGCATGGGGCGGGCAATGGGGAAGCGAACCGACATTCTATGAAATTTGCCGGCGGGGTGGTTTTGATCTTGACTTGGGGGCCGGCCGCTACATAGTGGACCCGGGAGTGACGGGGCGAGTGCCGGATGCCGGGATCGTCCAGGCACGGCCGTGGCCGCCCGGCGCGGCGGCTGCAACGAGGCGTCGGCGATCGACGCATTCCGCTGCCAAGAGGAGAACTTGATGAGCAAGCCGATGCTTTCCGGAATCGAAGTCTGCGTCTTCGACGCCTACGGCACCCTGTTCGACGTCAGCAGCGTCGCCCGGGGCGCCCGGGATGCGCTGGGCGAGCGCTGGCAGACGCTGTCCGACCTGTGGCGCAGCAAGCAGTTGCAATACACCTGGCTGCGCGGCCTGGCCGGGCACCACGCCGATTTCTGGCAGGTCACAGGCGACGCGCTCGATTTCTCGCTGGGTACGCTCGGCATCGAACAGCCCGGCCTGCGCGAACGGCTGATGAACCTCTATCTCCGCATCGACGCCTACCCGGAAGTGCCGGCGGTGCTGCAGCGACTGCAAGCCGCCGGCCTGAAGACGGCCATCCTCTCCAACGGCTCGCCGGCCATGCTCGATGCGGCGGTCGACAGCGCCGGCCTGCGCGCATCGCTCGATGCCGTGCTGTCGGTCGAGACGGTCGGCGTCTTCAAGCCCCATCCCTCGGTTTATCGCCTGGCCGGCAGCCACTTCGCGGTAGCGCCCGAGAACATCTGCTTCCTCTCGTCGAACGGCTGGGATGCCTTCTCGGCCAAGGCCTTCGGCTTCCACGTGCTGTGGTGCAACCGCTTCGGGCAGGCGCCGGAGCGCATTCCCGCACTGCCCGATGGCGAGATCGGCGACTTGTCGGCGCTGCCGGCGTGGCTGGGCATCGGCTGAACCGGCCGGCACCGAGCCCGCTGCTCCCGGCGCTGTTTCCGCCAGTGGTCAGTCATGCTGGCACGGATGGATAGGTTCGTCATTCCGGCGAACGCCGGAATCCAGGAAAGACCCGCAAACACATGCCCCGCCAACGCACGAGCCTACCCCTGGATTCCGGGTCAAGCCCGGAATGACGAGGTTGCTGACTGACTATTGGGCGCCGTTCTGCCGCAGCTGCGCGATGTCGCTGGCCGGCGGCCGCCCGAACAGGCGGCGGTATTCGCGGCTGAACTGCGAGGGGCTTTCGTAGCCGACCCGGTGCGCGGCGGTGGCGGCGTCGTGGTCCTCGGCGAGCATCAGCCGCCGCGCTTCCTGCAGGCGCAGCTGCTTCTGGTACTGCACCGGCGTCATCGTCGTCAGCGTCTTGAAATGGTGGTGCAGCGACGAGCGGCTCATGTTGGTCAGGTCCGCCAAGTGGTCGATGCTCGCCGCCCGGTCGAGGTTGCTGCGCAGCCAGTCGATGGCGCGGGCGATCTGGTGGCTGTGGCTGCCGGTGGCGACCACCTGGCGCAGGCGGGTGCCGAGCGGGCCGGTGAGCAGGCGGTAGAGCAGTTCCTTTTCGATGATCGGGGCCAGCACCGGGATGTCCTGCGGCGCGTCGAGCAGGCGTGCCAGGCGCAGCGCGGCGCCCTGGATGTCGGCGCTGAGTTCGCCGACGGCGATGCCGCGGTCGACCGGCAGCCCGGCACGGGTGGGCGGCAGCGCGGCGGATGATTCGGACACCAGCGCGGCGAGCAGGCGCGAGTCGAGGGCCAGTGCGAAGCCGAGGTAGGGCTCGGCGGCCGAGGCGCAGGTGATGCGCGAGGAGATCGGCAGGTCGACCGACGAGATCATGTAGTGCCGCGCGTCGTACTCGTAGGCGTCGTCACCGACCTGCAGGCGCTTGGCGCCCTGCGCCATGATCGCGAACACCGAGGGCACGACGTTGCAGGTCGGGGTCGCGGTGTTCGAACCGCGGAACAGCGCAACGCCCGGGATCGGTGTTTCGCAGGAGCCGTCGGTACGGCAGTGGCGGCCGATGATTGCCGCCAGCTCGGCGCGCTGGCGGGCCATCGTTTCAGCCAGATGCGCGACCACGGAATCATTTTCGCGGGGGCGGGTCAGAGCGACATTGTCCATGCCGGCAAGCGTAGTCGTTTTGCTCGCCGGCGACGAGAGGCGACAGCCGATTTCTGGAGGATCAGGCAACAAGTTCGTAGTTTTGGGTTATCGGCGGCGGCCACGCCACGTGCACACTGCAGGCATTTCGCGGCGCCGCTCGGCGTCGTCACTCCAACCCAGAAGAGGAGGCAGCGATGATCCGATTGAACGTGAATGGCAAGGCGGTGGCGCTCGACGTCGAGCCCGACACCCCGCTGCTGTGGGCCTTGCGCGATACGCTGCAGCTTACCGGAACGAAATACGGCTGCGGCCAGGCACTGTGCGGCGCGTGCACGGTGCATGTGGACGGCACGCCGATCCGTTCCTGCGTGACGCCGGTATCGGCGGTGGCCGGGAAGAAGATCACGACCGTCGAGGCGGTCGATTCCGGAAAAGTAGGCAAGGCGGTGCAGGAGGCGTGGCGCAAGCTCGACGTCGTGCAATGCGGCTACTGCCAGTCCGGCCAGATCATGAGCGCGGTGGCGCTGCTCACCGAGAACCGCAAGCCGACCGACGACGACATCGACAACGCGATGGCCGGCAACCTGTGCCGCTGCGCGACCTACGTCCGCATCCGCGCGGCGATCCACGAAGCCGCCAGGGCACTGGCCTGAGGAGGGCGACGATGGACACCAATCTGCTTGAACAGCCGATCGCCAACCTCAGCCGCCGCCGCTTCCTGCAGGGCGGCGCTGGCCTGACGCTGGGTTTCTGCCTGCCCGCCATTGCGGCTGACAAGCGGCTCTCCGCCGGCCCTGGCCAGGCGGGGGGCGGCCTCGCGGCCGCGGCCAATTTCGAGCCGAACGCCTTCCTGCGCATCGGCACCGACAACCGCGTGACGGTGATCTCCAAGCACCTCGAAATGGGGCAGGGCACCTACACCGGGCTGGCCACGATCCTCGCCGAGGAGCTCGACGCGGACTGGCAGCAGGTCCGCGTCGAGGGCGCGCCGGCCGACGCCAAGCGCTACAACAACCTGTTCTGGGGCCCGGCGCAGGGCACCGGCGGCAGCACGGCGATGGCCAACTCGTGGGAGCAGCTGCGCAAGGCCGGCGCCGCCGGGCGGGCGATGCTGGTGGCGGCGGCGGCACGGAAATGGCAGGTCGGCGAGGATGGCATCGTCGTCCGCGACGGCGTCGTCAGCCATCCCGCCAGCGGGCGCAAGGCGAGCTTCGGGCAACTGGCGGAAGAGGCGGCCAAGTCGCCGGTGCCGGCCGAGGTGAAGCTGAAGGAGCCGAAGGATTTCAAGCTGATCGGCAAGACCGCTAAACGCAAGGATTCGGCGGCGAAGACCAACGGCACGGCGAAGTTCACGCAGGACGTGTTCCTGCCCGGCATGCTGGTCGCCGTCGTCGCGCACCCGCCGCTGTTCGGGGCCAAGGTGAAGTCCTTCGACGCGAGCAAGGCGAAGGCGGTGAAGGGCGTCGTCGACGTCGTGCAGATTCCGCAGGGCGTCGCCGTGCTGGCGAAAGACACGTGGAGCGCGAAGCGGGGGCGCGATGCGCTGACGGTGACGTGGGACGAGAGCGCCGCCTTCAAGCTCGGCAGCGACGAGATTCTGGCCCGCTACCAGGCACTGGCGAAGACGCCGGGGCAGGTAGCCAAGCAGATCGGCAACACGGCTGAGGCGTTCACCGGCGCGGCGAAGGTGGTGCGCGCCGCCTACGACTTCCCCTATCTGGCACACGCGGCGATGGAGCCGATGAACTGCGTGATCAAGCTCGGCGCCGACGGCTGCGAGGTGTGGAACGGCGAGCAGCTGCACACCGGCGACCAGCACGCGCTGGCCGCGCTGTTCGGGCTGAAGCCGGAGCAGGTGAAGATCAACATGCTCTACGCCGGCGGCAGCTTCGGCCGCCGCGCCTGCAAGGACTCGGACTACGTGCTGGAAGCGGCGCAGATCGTCAAAGCGATCAATGGTCGCGCGCCGGTGAAACTGGTCTGGCTGCGCGAGGACGACATGCGCGGCGGCTACTACCGGCCGCTCTTCCACCACGCGCTGGAGGCGGCCATCGACAAGGACGGCAAGCTCGCCGGCTGGCGCCACCGGCTGGTCGGGCAGTCGATCCTGATCGGCTCGCCGTTCGAGTCGGCGATGGTCAAGGACGGCATCGACGCCGTCTCGGTCGAAGGCGCGTCGAACCTGCCGTATGCGATCCCGAACCTGACCGTGGACCTGCACACGCCGCGCGACATCGGCGTGCCGGTGCTGTGGTGGCGCTCGGTCGGCTCCTCGCACACGGCCTTCTCGACCGAGGCCTTCCTTGACGAAGTGGCGGCGGCGATGGGCAAGGACCCGCTGGCGCTGCGCCTCGAACTGCTCGCCGCGCATCCGCGCCATGCGGCGGTGCTCAAGCTGGCGGCGGAAAAGGCCGGCTGGGGCACGCCGCTCAAGGCCGCGCCCGGCGAGCGGCGCGGCCGCGGCATTGCGGTGCACGAGTCCTTCCATTCCTACGTGGCGCACGTCGCCGAAGTCACCGTCAAGGCCGACGGCTCGTACCAGGTCGACCGCATCGTCAGCGCCGTCGACTGCGGCACGGCGATCAACCCGGACAACATCCGCTCGCAGGTCGAGGGCGGCATCGGCTTCGCGCTGAGTTCGCTGACCGAGGAAATCACGCTCAAGGCCGGTCGCGTCGAGCAGGGCAACTTCGACGGCTTCCCGCTGCTGCGCATCCACGAGATGCCGAAGGTCGAAGTGCACATTGTCCCCTCCGCCGCGGCGCCGACCGGCATCGGCGAGCCGGGCGTGCCGCCAGCGGCGCCGGCGGTGGCCAACGCCATCGCCGCGGCCACCGGCAAGCGCCTGTACCGGCTGCCGTTCGACACGCGCGAACTGGCGGTGTGAGATGGACTCGCTCGACACGCAGGTGCTCGCCGCCGCCCGCCGCTGGGCGGCCGACGGGCACCGCTTCGCGCTGGTCACCGTCGCCCGCACCTGGGGCTCGGCGCCGCGCCCGCCCGGCGCCTGGATGGTGCTGCGCGACGACGGGCAGGTGGTGGGATCGGTCTCCGGCGGCTGCATCGAGGATGACCTGATCCGCCGCGCACTCGACGGCGAGTTTTCGACCGGCGAGCCGCGCGTGCTCCGCTACGGCGTCACCGCCGACGAGGCGCATCGCTTCGGCCTGCCCTGCGGCGGCACGCTGGAACTGGTGCTCGAACCGGCGCCCGACGCCCGCCTGCTGGAAGCGCTGGGCGCGCGCATCGCCCGCGGCCAGCTGGCGCGGCGGCGGGTGTCGCTGGCGACCGGCGAAGTCGTCATCGAGGACGGCACGGCGGGCGATGCGCAGCAGTGGGACGGCGAGACGCTGCTGACGGTGCACGGCCCAGCCTGGCGGCTGCTGATCATCGGCGCCGGGCAGATCTCGCGCTATCTGGCGCCAATGGCGCAGGCGCTCGGCTACCGCGTCTTCCTCTGCGACCCGCGCAGCGAATACGCCGACGGCTGGGACGTGCCGGGTACCGAGCGCGTGCTGGCGATGCCCGACGACGCGGTGACCGAACTGGCGCTCGACCCGCGCAGCGCCGTCGTCGCGCTGACGCACGACCCCAAGCTCGACGATATGGCGCTGCTCGAAGCGCTGAAGTCGCCGGCCTTCTACGTCGGCGCGCTCGGCTCGCGCGCGAACAACCAGAAGCGCCGCCAACGGCTGCACCAGTATTTCGACCTGACGCAGGAAGAGATCGGGCGGCTGCACGGGCCGGTCGGGCTGCGCATCGGCAGCCGGACACCGCCGGAGATCGCGGTGGCGATTCTGGCGGAGATGACGGCGGTGAAGAACGGGGTGGGGGCGCGGGATGCGGTGTCTGCGGTTTATGCGCCGGGTTGTGTGTTGTGATTTCGGGCGGGCGCGCCGTTCATGGTTCGATACGCCTTGCTGCGCAAGGCTACTCACCACGAACGGGGGTGGGGGCGGTTGACGTTCCCCCTTCCCGTTCGCCCTGAGTAGCCCACGTAGTGGGCGTATCGAAGGGTCAGCCAATCCCCGGGCAAACAATGAACCCCATCACCGGCCTCCTCCTCGCTGCCGGCAGCAGCCGCCGTTTCGGTAGCGACAAGCGCTGGCACCGTTTCGCCGACGGCACGCCGATGGCGCTGCAGGCGGCGCGGCGGCTGCTTGCGGCTTGCCCGCGCAGCGTTGCCGTGGTGCGCGCGAACGACGTTGAGCTGGCCGGACTGCTCACCGCCGCAGGGCTGCGCTGCGTGGTTGCCGAACACGCCGACAACGGCATGGGCCACAGCCTCGCCCGCGGCGTCGCGGCGACGGCGGCGGCGTCGGGCTGGCTGGTGGCGCTGGCCGACATGCCGTTCATCGCGCCGGCGAGCTACGCGGCGGTGCTCGGCGCGCTCGCCGACGGCGCGCGCATCGCCCGCCCCGTTTTCGACGGTCGCAGCGGGCACCCGGTCGGCTTCGCCGCGGCGTTCCGCGACGACCTGCTGGCGCTCGCCGGCGACCAGGGCGGCAAGGTGATCATCGACCGCGATCCGGCGGCGCTGTGCCGCTGCCCGGTGGATGACCCCGGCGTGCTGCACGATATCGACCGCCTCGACCCAGCGCGCCCCGTTTCAGGCGGGGATTGACCCGGACGGCAACGGCCAGCGGGTCGCGAAGCGGCTGGCATCCGGCAGCCAGCAGCGGAAGTCGTCGGCGAATCCGGCGGCATCGGCCAGGAACTCCTGTTCGCCGCCGGCCAGCGGATTGGGGCGGCGGGCCCGGCACGACATGCGGACGAGGACGTCGGCGATGCCGTCGAGCGCCGCGTAGCTTTGCAGCCAGTCCTCCCGCGCCATCAGGCGCAGCACCTGGCGGGCGGATTCGGGAATGTCGTCGAGGCGCTCGTCGATCTGCCGGTAGACGTTCGCGCAGTAGCCGGCGAGCGGCTGCGGGTGGTGCGCTGCCCAGTCGCGGGCGAGCAGGTGGTCGTAGAAGATGTCGACGAGGACGCCGGCGTAGCGCCGGCGCGCCGGCGACACGCGCGCGCGGCTGCTGCAGAAGCCCGCGTGCGTTTCGGCGAAGGTGTCGATCGCGCGGTGCAGCGCGACCCCGCGCGCCAGGTCGGCGGGGAGCGGGCCGGGCAGCGGCCCCTTGATCCAGTCGCCGATCACCCCGCCGACGATCAGCGCGGGGTCATCGCCGGCGAGCAGCGCGTGGGCGAGGAAGTTCATGGGCGGCGAACGAGAGCGGCAGGCATCTTGACCGGGGCGGAATTAGGGCCAGAATTGGATCACACTTTGTGCGCTGGCGACGACGGCGGTCGGCGGAACTGTTCCGCCGACCGTCCATCGAAACAGCACGGATTGATCGTCAGGCCCCGCTTCGGGGAAAGGAGTTCCAATGGATGCCAACCTGCACACCATGAGCAACCTGTTCGCCCAGCTCGGACTGCCCGCGGACGAGGCGGCGATCGACCGCTTCATCGCCGCCCACCGCCCCCTCGGCAACGGCGTCGCGCTCTACCGCGCGCCGTTCTGGACGCCCTCGCAGCGCGCTTTCCTCAAGGAGGAGATCATCGAGGACGCCGACTGGGCCGCGGTCATCGACGAACTGAATTCGCGCCTGGCGTAGCTGCGCCCCCCGTCATACCGGGCTTGCCCCGGAATCCGACCAACGGGAGTGCAAGGCCATGGACGGGCTCGGGACATCTCCTGGATTCCGGGTTCCGCTGCGCGGCCCCGGAATGACAGTGGGAGTGGGATTCGCGCCGGCTGCCCGTCACGCCCCCGTCATTCCGGGCTTGACCCGGAATCCAGGCGGCGGCATTCCCGGATTCCGGCCCGTCACGGGCGGGGTGCGCTTGCACAATCAACTGGAGGATTCCCGGCATGAAACGCGCGTGTCGCTCTGTGCAGTCGGCGGCCTTGGCCGTTCTTTCCCTGTTCGCCGCCGGCGCCGCCCTGGCCGCGCCGGGGTGGCTGATCGCCACGCCGAGCGAAACCGTGCGCATCGGCGAGGCGTTCGAGCTCGAAGTCGTGCGGCCGGACAGCATGACGCGCTGGCCCGAGACCTTGCGCGTGCGCCTGCAGAGCGGCGGCGGCGAGGAATACCTTGAGCTGCAGGCGGTGGTCGCGCCCGGGGATGCGTCCCGCCGCACCTACCGCGCGCGCCTGCCGAAGCTGGCCGAGGGCCTGCTGCGCGCCGGGCTGGCCGAGCTGCCGTCCAACCGCCTGGCGCTGCTGGTCAGGTCGGAACCGCAGTGGGACACCATCGAGCGCATGTCCGCACCGGCCGACACCGGGCGCTCGTCGACCGACCCCGAACTGGCGGCGGCGCTGCGCCTCGATCCGCTGCCCGAGGTCGAGCCGGCGCTGTCGGCCAATGAGCCGATGTACATCGTCGCCGGTTCGCGCGACGGCTTGAATTCCCGCTTCCAGCTGAGTTTCAAGTACCGCCTGTTCGACGAGCGCAGCCTGCCGGCCCGCCTGGTGCCGTCGCTCGGGCATCTGCATTTCGGCTATACGCAGACCTCGCTGTGGGACCTGCACGGCGACTCGAAGCCGTTCCGCGATACCAGCTACCGCCCCAGCCTGTTCTGGCAGGGGCGCGTCGGCGACGGCAGCGGCGGCGGCGCGGCGCCGGTGTTCCTGCGCGGCGGCTACGAGCACGAATCGAACGGCAAGGACGGCGATAAATCGCGCAGCATCGACACGCTCTTCCTGCAGCCGGCGTGGCGCAAGGATTTCGCCGACGGGCGGACGCTGCTTTTCGCGCCGAAATTCATCGCCTACCTCGACCGCGACGACAACCGGGACATCGCGCACTACCGCGGCTACGCCGACTGGATGCTGCGCTACGGCAACGAGAATGGCTGGGTGGTGTCGGCGCGGTTGCGCCGCGGCAGCAGCGGCCACGGCAGCGGCCAGCTCGACTTCTCGCACCCGCTGCGCGAGCCGCTGTTCTCGCGCGTCGGCGGCTTCCTGCACATCCAGCTGTTCTCCGGCTACGGCGAGACGCTGCTCGACTACAACCTGCACCGCTCGCCGCAACTGCGCATCGGCTTCTCGATCGTGCGCTGAACGGCGGCATTGTGGATATCCGACATGGCCGGGTGGCGCCGTCTCGGTTAAATTTCACCGATACATAACTGGATTGTGTTTTGCGTAACGATGGAGGAATGCAGTTGCTTACGGCACCGGAACTGAGGGATATCGCCTCGCAGATACGAGCTGCACAAAGGGATGTGCGGCAGATCGAGCCAATTACCTCGCGTCTGCCGAAGTTCGATTTGCACTCGGCCTATGCGGTGGCTCAGCTCATCCACGATGATCGAGTGGCGAGCGGGGCCGTGCCCGTGGGCCGGAAAATCGGGTTTACGAACGCCGACATGTGGGATCTCTGCGGCGTCCGGGAACCGATCTGGGCTTATGTTTACGACCGAACGGTCACGCCACTGGCGAGCCTCGGAGGTGTCTGCAGCCTCGGGCAGTTCGCCGAACCAATGATCGAGCCCGAGATTGTCTTCCACTTGCGCTCGGCACCTCCTGTCGGAGCGGAACCCGGCGAACTGCTGGCCTGCGTCGATTGGGTCGCGCACGCCTTCGAGATCGTTCATTCGAATTTCCCGGGCTGGAAATTCAAGGCTGCCGATGCCGTCGCCGATTCTTCGCTGCACGGAACCCTCCTGTTGGGCGAGCCCGTGGCGATCGAGCAACTGGCTCCCGATCCGGTTGCTGCGCTCGAATCGTTCTCCGTGGCGCTTTCATGCAACGGAGACGTGCTGGAAGTCGGCCGTGGCGCCAATGTGCTGGGCAGCCCGCTGCGCGCGCTGGCGCACCTCGTCGCGGTTCTGTCGAAGCAGCCGGAATGGCTGCCGCTGCAAGCCAACGAGATCGTAACGACGGGCACGATCACCACGGCCAGGCGCGTTCGACCCGGCGAATCATGGCATGCGAAGCTGCAGGGCATCGCGTTGCCGGATATGGCAGTGAAGTTTGTTTCGTGAGGATTTCGACCGGTCGGCCCTGGCGAGTTGCCGTGGCCGGTGCGGGCGTTTGAAGCAGGTCCTGGCAATGAGCGACGACGACTACCCCGAGTTCCTGCGCCGGCGCGCACAACTGCTCGGCGCCGCGAGCGGGGCGCTGGGCGCCGATGCGGGCGCCCGCGCCGACCTGGCGGCGCTGCAGGCGGAGGTCGATTGCCTGCGCGCGGTGCAGGTGGCGCCGGGCCGCGTGCTCGGCGAACTGAACGCGATGCTCAGCGAGCGGGTCGCGGCGCTCAAGTACTGGGCGCGGCGCCTCGAACTGGAAGCGGAGGCGGCGCAGCGCGCTGCCGACGGCAGCGAAGGCCGCTGAGATGATCACCGAGATGCGCGTTCCGCGCCGGCCGCGGCGGGCGGCACCGTGATCCAGCAGCGCTGGGCGCCGCCGCTGATCGCCGCCGGCGTCTTCGCAGCCGGGCTGGCGCTGACGCTGGCGCTGGCCAACTGGCACGCGCGGCAGAACGACGCCATCGCCGGTCAGCAACTGGCGCTGGCGGGCGGCGCGCTGGCCGAGGATCTGCACCTGCGGATCAACAACTTCAGCCTGGCGTTGCAGGGATTGCGCGGCGCGCTGGCGGGCGGCCGCGACCGCGCCGAGCGTTTTCGCGACTACAACCGCGTGGTCGACCTGATCCGCCAGCATCCGGGGGCGCTCGCGGTCGGTTACGCGGAGCGCGTCAGCCAGGCGCAGACCCCGGCTTTCCTGGAGCGCCTCGGCCGGCGGCAGGGGCGCGCGATGCCCTTGCGCACGGTCAACGTGAACAACGGCGACCGCTTCATCGTCGCCGAGGCGGCCGGCGAAATGGAACCCGGCACCGACCTCGCCTCGCTGGCGCTGGTGCGGGAAGCCGGCATGCGCGCCACCTGGCGCGACGAGGCGGTCCTCTCGCCGCCGGTGTATGCGCCGGCGAGCGCGACGCCGAGCTTCTTCTTCCTGCTGCCGATCTACCGCGACGGCATCGCGCCCGGCACCACCATGGCGCGCCACGAGGAGACGGTCGGCTGGCTGTTCATCCATCTTTCCGGTGTGCGCCTGATGAGCGGGATCGCCGACGAGACCTTGCAGCTGAAACTGATCGACCGCGAGAGCGACGACAGCGAGTCGCTGCTGTTCGACAGCGCGCCGCGCCCGGCCGCTGCCGAAGGGCAGCCGGAGTTGCGGCCGGCGGGGCTGCGGCGCGAATTCGACCAGCGCTTCGGCGGCCGTTCCTGGCATTTCGTGGTGACGCCGCAGGCGGCCTTCTGGGCGCGGCTGGGGCAGATCCCGCCGTCGGCGACGCTGGCCGCCGGGCTGCTCGTGAGCACGCTGGCGGCGCTCCTGAGCTACCTGCTGCTGGTCGTGCAGCGGCGCGCGACGCAATTGGCCGAACGGATGACGGTGGCGCTGCGCAGCAGCGAGCAACGGCAGCGCGCCATCCTCGAGAACGCCTCGATCGGCATCCTGTTTACCAGCGATCGCCGGGTCCTGCACTGCAACCCGAAGTCGGCCGAACTGTTTGGCTGGCCGTCGCCGGCCGAGATGCTGGGCTTGCCGGGGCGGGCGTTCTGGCTGTCCGACGGCGACTATGCGGAGATCGGCCGCCGCGCGCGGCCGGCGCTGTCGGCCGGCGGCATCTACGAGGACGAACGCCCGATGCGGCGTAAGGACGGCAGCACCTTCCTGGCGCACGTCCGGGCCAAGGCGGTCGATCCCGCCGCGGCGGCGGAAGGGACGATCTGGATCGTCGAGGATGTCACCGAGCAGCGCCGCATCGAACACCTGCTCCAGGAGAGCGAGCGCCGGCTGGCGCAAATTCTCGGCGGCAGCCCGATCGCGATCTTCGTGATCGACGACGGGCATCTGGTCACGCACTGGAACGGCGCCTGCGAGCACCTCACCGGCGTGGCCGCCGGCGAAATCATCGGCAGCTGCGACGCGTGGCGCGGCTTCTACGAGGTGGCGCGCCCGACCATGGCCGACCTGATCGTCGATGGTGCCTCCGAGGAGGAGATTGCGCGCCACTACGGCGACGCCTTCGTCCGTTCGCAGCTGATCCCCGGCGCCGTCGCCGCTGAGGGCTTGTTTCCGCAGATGGCGCCGGACGGGCGTTGGCTGTATTTCATGGCGGCGCCGTTGCGCGACGCGGCCGGGAAAATCATCGGCGCCATCGAGACGGTGAACGACGTCACCGCGCGCAAGACGGCGGAGCGACTGCTGGCCGACCGCGGCGAGGCGCTGCAGGCGGCCTACGGCGACCTCGCGGCGGCGATGCGGCAGTTGACCGACACGCAGGAGGAGCTGGTCCGCAACGAGAAGCTCGCCGCGCTCGGGCAGATGGTCGCCGGCGTCGCGCACGAGCTGAACACGCCGATCGGCAACAGCCTGATGCTGGCCAGCACGCTGTACGAAAGCAGCCTGGAGTTCCAGGAGGAAATGCGCGGCGGGGTGCGCCGTTCCGCGCTCGATCATTTCGTCGCCCACTGCCTCGACGGCGGCCGCATGCTGATCGACAGCCTGACGCGGACGGCGCAGCTGGTCGCCAGTTTCAAGCGGGTGGCGGTGCATCAGTCGGAGTCGCAGTGCCGCCGCTTCCGCCTCGCCGAACTGGTGGCGGGCATCGTCACCGTCGTCGTTTCCGGCCGCCGCAACGGCCACTTCACGATCACGCAGGAGATCCCCGAGGATCTCGAACTCGACAGCTTCCCGGGCGAGCTCGAACAGGTGCTGCTCAGCCTGCTCGGCAATGCCATCACGCACGGCTTCGAAGGCCGCGAGCAGGGGACGGTGGCGATCCGCGCGCACGCCGACGCCACGCGCCCGGCCGTGGTGCTGACGGTGAGCGACGACGGCAAGGGGATTCCGGCGGAGATCCTGCCGCGCATCTTCGATCCCTTCTTCACCACCAAGCTCGGCGTCGGCGACAGCGGCCTCGGCCTGAACATCGCCTACAACCAGGTGACGGCCATCCTCGGCGGCCAGATCAGCGTCAGCAGCACCGTCGGCGAGGGTACCTGCTTCACGCTGACGCTGCCGTGCCAGCCGGCGGCCGGGAAGCGGGAAGGCTTGTAACCTCCACATCCGTTGCATAAGGAGAGCTGCGTGCAGGAATCGCTTCAGGAACTGTTGCGGGAACTCGAACAATTCGGTGCCGCCAACGACGCGGCCCACGCCGAGCGGCCGCGCCGCATGCTGAACATCACCAGCGACACCGGCGAGCTGCTGGCGGTGCTGGTGCGCGCGACCGGTGCCCGGCGCATCCTGGAGATCGGCACCTCGAACGGCTATTCGACGCTATGGCTGGCGGAAGCGGCGCGTGCGGTCGGCGGACAGGTCAGCACCGTCGAGCTGTCGGAGTCCAAGCTGGCGCTGGCCGCACAGAACTTCGCGCGCTCCGGCCTGGCCGATGCGATCACGCAGATCGCCGGCGAGGCCGGGCACTGGCTGGACAGCCTGGGCGCGGCCAGCGTCGACCTGCTCTTTCTCGATTCGGAGCGCGCGGAATACCCGGGCTGGTGGCCGAAGCTGCGGCGGGTGCTGCGCCCGGGCGGGCTGCTGGTGGTCGACAACGCGCTCTCGCATGCGTCGGAAATGGCCCCCTTCGTCGCGCTGGTCGCCGCCGATCCGGAGTTCACGACGTGCACGCTGCCGGTCGGCAACGGCGAGTTCCTGGCGACCCGGGCGGCGGCCTGATCCGCGGCCCCGGCGGCAACGAACCGGGCACCGTCCCGGAGACAAATTAATCCCCGACATGGAGACAACATGCAGATAAAAGACATCCCTTTCGGCATCACCGACTGGAGCCAGGTGGAAGCAACGGAGCACCGCGGCGAGCAGGGCGCGGCGACCTGGCGAACCCGCCAGTTCGGCGACATCCGCGTGCGCATGGTCGACTATTCGCCGGGCTACCTGGCCGACCACTGGTGCGCGAAGGGCCATATCCTGCTGTGCCTGGAAGGCGAGCTGGAAACGACGCTGGAAGACGGGCGCAGCTTCACGCTGCGGGCCGGCATGAGCTATCAGGTCGCCGACCACGCGGAGCAGCACCGCTCGCAGACCGCGGGCGGCGCCAAACTGTTCATCGTCGACTGAGCGGCTGCGAAAAAATCGCGCTCGCTGCCGGCGCAGCGCCGGGGGCCGTTAGATCGATCCGCAGGCGCTTGGTCCTGTCCCCCGTCATTCCGGGCTTGACCCGGAATCCAGCGGGGCATTCCTGGATTCCGGCTCGGGCGAAGCCCGGTTTATCCTGAGCTTGTCGAAGGGGGCCGGAATGACGAACCCGCCTTGCTACGCCCGCTTGCCTGACGGCTGCAGCGCGTCGATCCCCGCCTGCGCGATCTGCCCGTCCTGCGGCGCCTTGACGCCGGAGACGCCGACGGCGCCGGCCAGTTGCCCGTCGACCCACACCGGCACGCCGCCTTCGAGCATGCCCTGCAGCACCGGCACCGAGAGGAAGGAAACGCGGCCGGCGTTGATCATCTCTTCGTAGATCTTCGTCTCGCGGCGGCCGAGCGCGGCGGCGCGGGCCTTTTCCGGGGCGATGTAGGCGCTGGCGGCGGGGCAGCCGTCGAGGCGTTCGAGGGCGATCAGGTGGCCGCCGTCGTCGGCGACGGCGATCGTCACCGCCCAGCCGTTGGTCTCGGCTTCGGCGCGTGCGGCGGCGATGATGCGCACGGCGTCGTCGCGGGTGAGGCAGGGTTTGGTGTACATGGTGGGTCTCCTATGGCAGTGCAGGCGCAGGCGGGAGCTTCAGCCGCCGTCCTGGATTCCGGGTCAAGCCCGGAATGACGGGGGACGACGAAGCGTCAACGCAAACCTTTCCCTCGTCATTCCGAGGCCGCGCAGCGGAACCCGGAATCCAGAATGTGCAGTCCCTATTCCCCGGCGCTGCTGATCTGCTCCAGCAGCTTCAGCGCGGCGATCGAGTCGTCCTCGCCCATGCCGCTGCCGACCAGCGCGTTGAACAGCTGCGCGGTGGCCGCCGACGAGGGCAGCATCAGGCCGAGGCGGTGCGCTTCCTCCATGACGATGCGCAGGTCCTTCTGGTGCATCCAGGCCTTGAAGCCGGGCTTGAAGTTGCGGTCGAGCATGCGCTGGCCGTGGTTCTCCAGAATCCTCGAATAGGCGAAGCCGCCGAGCAGCGCCTCGCGCACGCGGCCGGCGTCGACGCCGCTCTTCGCGGCGAAGTTGAAGGCTTCCGCCACCGCCAGGATGCCGACGCCGGTGAGGATCTGGTTGCAGGCCTTGGCCACCTGGCCGGCGCCGCTGTCGCCGATCAGCGTGATCGACTTGCCCATCTTCTCGAACAGCGGCTTCACCTTCTCGAACACCTCGGCCTTGCCGCCGACCATGATCGTCAGCGTCGCGTTGATCGCGCCGACCTGGCCGCCGGAGACCGGCGCGTCGAGGAAATCGATACCTTTCGCGGCGAGCGCGGCGCCGATCTCGCGCGCGGAGTTGGGGTTGATCGTGCTCATGTCGACGACGATCAGCCCTTTCTTCGCACCGGCGGCGATGCCGTCGTCGCCGAGGGTGACGTCGCGCACGTCCGGCGCGTCGGCGACCATGGTGATGACCACGTCGCTGTGCCGGGCGACCTCGGTGGCCGAGGTGTGGGCGTGCGCATCGACGTTCTTGAACGGTTCGAGCGAGGCCGGCCGGCGCGCCCACAGGTGCAGCGTGTGGCCGGCGGCGGCGAGGTGCAGTGCGAGCGGGCGGCCCATCAGGCCGAGTCCGATGAATCCGACGTTCATGAGTGTTCTCCTTGAGGAATGGCGGGGGACGGCATCAGCCGCCGAAGACTTCCGGGTTGAGCAGGTTGGGCGGGCGCCGCCCGTGCAGCGCCGCGATCAGGTTGTCGGCGGCGCACATCGCCATCGCCAGCCGGGTCGCGCGCGACGAGGAGCCGATGTGCGGCGTCAGCACGACGTTGTCGAGCTCGCAGAAGCGCGCATCGAGCGCCGGTTCGTTCTCGAACACGTCGAGCCCGGCGCCGGCGATGCGCTTCTCGCGCAGCGCGTCGATCAGCGCGCCGTCGTCGACGATGCCGCCGCGGGCGACGTTGATCAGGTGCGCGGAGGGTTTCATCTGCGCCAGTTCGGCGGCGCCGACGATGTGGTGCACGGCCGGCGAGTAGGGCAGCATCAGCACCAGGAAGTCGGCGTCGCGCAGCAGCGCGTCCTTGTCCACCCAGGTGGCGTTGCACGCGCGTTCCTGTTCGGCGGGGAGCGGCTGGCGGTTGTGGTAGATGACCTTCATCGCGAAGCCGGCGGCGCGGCGGGCGACCGCCTGGCCGATGCGGCCCATGCCGAGGATGCCCAGCGTGGCGTGGTGCACGTCCTGGCCGAGCCAGTCGTCGTTGAACTTCCAGCGCTGCCAGTAGCCGGCGCGCAGCCAGCGGTCGGCGGCGACGATGCGGCGGCCGGAGGCCATCAGCAGCGCCCAGACGGTGTCGGCGGTGGTGTCGTCGAGCACGCCCGGGGTGTTGGTGGCCATCACGCCGGCGCGGCTGATCGCCGCCAGGTCGAAGTTGTTGTAGCCGACGGCGACGTTGCACACCGCCTTCAGGCTGTGCGCACCGGCCAGCGCGTCGTCGTCGATGCGGTCGGAGAGCATGGTGATGGCGCCGGCCTTGCCGGCCAGCCGCGCCGCCAGCTCGGCCGGCTGCAGCGCCGCATCCTCGGCGTGGTAGTCGATCTCGAAGTACGCGGCGAGGTGTTCGATCACTTCCGGGAAGACCTCCCGGCTGACCAGGATCTTTGGCTTCATGGCGTTTCCTTTCAGCGGATCAGCGTCAGCGGGATGTGGCTGCGCTGCAGTACGCCGCGCGCCACCGAGCCGAGCAGCGCGTCGGCGATTGCCGAACGGCCGTGCGTGCTCATCAGGATCTGCGCGATGCCGTTGTCGCGGGCGAAGTGGGTGATGGTGTCGGCGGTGATGTCGCCGGTGACGACATGGTGGCGGTAGGTGATGCCGGCCTCGTCGAGGCGCGCCTGCGCTTCGGCCAGTTCACGGGCGCCTTCCTCCTGCTGGTAGTCGTGCACGTTTTCCGGTGGGACGAACTGGCCGACGTCCTGGTGCAGCACGTGCTGGACGTTGAGCAGGTGGACTTCGAGCGGCGCGCGGAACCAGTCGCGCATCGCGATCACCTGCTCGACGGCGCGCAGCGAGGCTTCCGAGCCGTCGATCGGCAGCAGGATCTTGTGCATGGCTGACTCCTTCTCGATGGGTTCTGCGGCGGCGCTGCTGACCTCGGCGAGCGGCCGCCGCGCTTCCGCGGCCTCGGCGCGCGACGCCAGGAACTTGCCGACCGCCACCACCAGCACGGCGCCGGCGCCCGGCGCCGCGGTGTGCAGCCAGTGCGCGTTGGCGTTGATCCAGTCGGCGACCAGCGGGTCGGTGATCGCCATCTCGCCGGCGACCCAGCCGAGCAGCGCGGCGCCGAGGGTGATGATCACCGGATAGCGCTCCATCAGCTTGAGCAGGAAGGTGCTGGTGAAGATGACCAGCGGGATGCTCACCGCCAGGCCGATTATCAACAGCGCGAAGTTGCCCTTGGCGGCGGCGGCGATGGCGATCACGTTGTCGACGCTCATCACCAGGTCGGCCATCAGGATGGTGCGGATGGCGGCGCCGAGGCCGCCGATGGCGCTGCCGCCTTCGCCCTCGCCGTCCTCCTCCGGCAGCAGCAGCTGCACGGCGATCCACAGGAGCAGCAGCGCGCCGACCAGCTTCAGCACCGGCAGCTTGAGCAGCGTGACGGCGACGACGGTCAGCGTCACCCGCATCGCCACCGCGGCGAAGGTGCCCCAGAAGATCGCCAGCCGCTGCTGCTGCGGCGGCAGCGAGCGGGTGGCGAGCGCGATCACCACCGCGTTGTCGCCCGAGAGCACGATGTCGGCGCCGATGATCTGGAGTAGTGCCACCCAGAAGGCCGGCGTGCCGAATTCAATCATGGGCGATGCTCCCTTATTTGTAGAGTACCTGAGGCAGCCACAGGCCGATCTCGGGGAAGAGGTAGAGCAGCGCCAGCGCGACCACCTGGATGCCCATGAACGGCAGCATGCCGGCGAAGATCTGGTTGAGCGTCACGTGCGGCGGCGACACGCCCTTCAGGTAGAACGCCGCCATCGCCACCGGTGGCGACAGGAAGGCGGTCTGCAGGTTGAGCGCGACCAAGAGGCCGAAGAACAGCGGGTCGATGTGGAAGTGCGCGAGCAGCGGGATGAAGATCGGCATGAAGATGACGATGATCTCGGTCCACTCCAGCGGCCAGCCGAGGATGAAGATGATGAACTGCGACAGCAGCATGAACTGCAGCGGCGTCATGTCCAGCGACAGCACCCATTTCTCGACCAGCTCCTGGCCGCCGAGCAGTGCGAAGGCGGCGGAGAAGATCGACGAGCCGACGAACAGCCAGCAGACCATCGCCGAGGTCTTGGCGGTGAGGAACACCGACTCCTTTAGCACGGTGTAGTTGAGTTGCCGGTAAGCGGCGGCGAGCAGGAAGCCGCCGAGCGCGCCGACTGCCGCCGCCTCGGTCGGCGTCGCCAGGCCGAAGACGATGCTGCCGAGCACGGCAATGATCATGATCGCCAGCGGGAAGAACGAGCCGAGGAGCATCTTGAACACTTCGAGGCGGACGAAGGTGAAGATCGTGTAGAAGCCGACCGCCGTTGCCGCGCTGACGCCGAACAGGATCCAGTACCAGGTCGGCGTCGGCAGGCGCTCGGCGTCGACGGCTGGGGCCGGCGGCGCCACGGAGGAGTCGGCTGCCGCTGCCGGCGCGGATTTTTCCGCGGCCGGCGGTTCCTTCACCTCGCCAGCCGGAGGCTCTTGCACGCCGGCGTCGTCCTTGGGCTCTTGCACGCCGCCGGCGGATTCCTCATCCGCCGGCGGTTCGGCAAGGCCGCTCTCGTCGCTGGGCTCGGCGACTTCCCCGCCGCGCCCCATCTCGACCAGCCCGGTGGTCTCGTCAATGACGACCGGCTTCGTCGCCAGGTGCCAGGCCAGCCCGAGGAAGAGCGCCAGTGCGATCGCCGGCAGCAGCGCGATGAAGCCTTGCTTGAGGATCTCGGCCGACGGGACGCCGAGGTTGCGGCGGCCCTTGAGGCCGCCGATCAGCCCGGGCAGCACGCGGTGGCTGACCTTGTCGCGCAGGATGTCCATCGCCGGCGGCAGGTCGATGTGGCGCTCTGCCATCGGCAGCGGCGGCGCCAGATGCGGCTTCAGCTTGGCCAGCACGATCACATAGACGACGTAGAGGCCGGCCAGCATGATGCCGGGGAAGAAGGCGCCGGCGTAGAGCTGGACCACCGAAACGCCGGCGGTGGCGCCATAGACGATCAGCATCACTGACGGCGGGATGAGGATGCCGAGGCAGCCGCCGGCGGTGATGACGCCCGCGGAGAGGCGGACGTCGTAACCGGACCTGAGCATCGCCGGGAAGGCGAGCAGGCCCATCAGCGTGACCACGGCACCGACGATGCCGGTGGCGGTGGCGAAGATCGCGCAGGTGACCAGCGTCGCCACCGCCAGTGCGCCGGGCAGGCGGACCAGCGACAGTTCGAGGGCGCGGAACAGCTTGGCGATCAGGTTGGCGCGCTCGACCAGGTAGCCCATGAAGACGAACAGCGGGATCGAGATCAGCACGTCGTTGGTCATCACCGAGTAGGCGCGCTGCACCATCAGGTCCAGCGTCTGCTGCACGGCGATCTCCGGGTTGCCGCTGCGGTAGGCGAGCCAGGCGAAGAAGACGCCCATGCCCATCAGCGTGAAGGCGGTGGGGAAGCCGAGCATGATCGCCACCACCACCAGCGACAGCATGAGCAGGCCGAGGTGGCCATTGGAGAGGTTGCTCCAGGGCATGAAGAGGGCCGTGACGGTGAGGATCGCCGCCATCAGCGATAGGCCGAACCACAGTTCGCGCTTGATCTTCATTTGTCGTGGCCTCCGCGGGCGGTGTCGTGTCCGGCCGGTTGTTGCCCGACGACGTAGGTATCGAGCGCGGCGATGTCATGGTCGGTGACCTGGACCATCGCCTTCAGCTTGTCGACGTCGACCTCCTCGACGTCCTGGATGCGCGAGGGCCACTCGCCGTCGCGGAGGCAGATCAGGCAACGGATGATCTCGGCGATGCCCTGCAGCAGCAGGCCGAAGCCGGCGGCCGGGATGAAGAACTTGAACGGCCACAGCGGCAGCGGGTCGGGCGAGAAGGTCCGTTCGCTGATGACGAAGGATTCCTCGGCGAAGGTCAGCCCGGCCCAGGAGAGCGCGAAGATGCCGGGGACGAAGAAGACGAGGTAGAGGATCAGGTCGATCAGCGCCTGCGTGCGCGGGGCGAAGAAACCGTAGAGCACGTCGCCGCGGACATGCCCCTGCTTCGACAGCGTGTACGCGCCGGCCATCATGAAGAGCACGCCGTAGAGCATGATCTGGGCGTCGAGCACCCAGGCGTGCGGCGTGTTCAGCGCGTAGCGGGAGAAGACCTCCCAGGAAATCAATACGGTCAGCGCGACGATGGTCCAGGCGCAGATTTGCCCGGCGAGCGTCGATAACCTGTCGATGAACAGCAATCCCTTTTGCATTTACATCCCCGCCCGCGAGTACGACAACGACTGGAAAACCGGCCGGAGATCGCTCGTCCGGCCGGCCCGTGTCCGGCCCGATCAGCCTTTCTTCTTGGTGAAGAAGTGGTTGTAGGCCATCTTGAAGTCGACCAGCGTGTCGTTCTGCCAGCGGCCGGCCCGTTGGGCGAAGGCGCGCATCGAGTCGTTGACCTTCTTGAACGACGGGTTCTCGGCTTCCTTGGCGGCGATGATCTTGTCCCAGGCGTCGAGCTGCGCCTTGAGGATCGCGTCCGGGGTCTTCCAGAACTTGACGCCGCCCTTCTGCATCTCGGCGTAGTCGGCCGAGTAGCGGTCGATCGCCTTCCAGCTCATGTCGGCCGAGGCGGCTTGCACGGCGTAGTCGATGATCGCCTTGAGATCGGTCGGCAGCGCGTCGTAGCGCTTCTTGTTGAAGAGGACCTCGAACTGCTCGGAGCACTGGTGGAAGCTCTGCAGCATGCAGTTCTTGGCGACGTCGGGGAAGCCGAGCAGCTTGTCGGAGGAGGCGTTGTTGAACTCGGCGGCATCGAGCAGGCCGCGGTCCAGCGCCGGCACGATCTCGGCGCCCGGCAGCGGATTCACCGCGGCGCCCAGTTCCTTGTAGATGTCGACGGCCAGGCCGACGGTACGGAACTTGACGCCCTTCATGTCGGCCGCCTTGGTCACCGGCTTCTTGAACCAGCCGAAGGGCTGCGTCGGCATCGGGCCGTAGAGGAAGGACTTCACGTCGAGGTTGAGGTTCTTGTAGATCTCGTCGAGCAGGTCCTTGCCGCCGCCGTAGTTGTGCCAGGCGAGCACCATGTTCGGATCCATGCCGAAGGCCGGGCCGGAGCCCCACAGCGCCACGGCCGAATTCTTGCCGTACCAGTAGGCGACCACCCCGTGGCCGCCGTCCAGCGTGCCCTTGCTCACCGCGTCGAGCAGCTCGAAGGCCTTGACCACGGCGCCGGCGGGCAGCACCTCGATCTTCAGCCGGCCGCCGGACATTTCGTTGACCTTCTTGGCGAAGTCCAAAGCGTACTCGTGGAAGATGTCCTTGGCCGGCCAGGTCGATTGCCAGCGCATGGTGATCGGCGACTGTGCGACGGCGATCATCGGAAAGCCGGCGATGGCCGTGCCGCCGACGGCGGCGGAGGTCAGGAACTTCCGTCGTGAAACCTTGCTGGGTGTGGCTGTCAGCGCTTCCGTTGCCTTGATTTCCTTGCTCATGGTTTGTCTCCTCCAGTGGGTGTCAGTCCAGGTATCGCTACCTTTGCCTTCAATCGACTCCGCCTCTGCCTCGGGCGGAGCCTTTTGATCCTGCTTTCTTCTTGTTTTTCATCAACGCAGCAGCTTCAGCGGGTTCTGCAGCATCGCTGCCAGCTGCTTGAGGGTTTGGACCGTCTGTTCCTGTTTTTGTTTGCTGTTCCGACCCTTGAACATGCTGACTGCCACCGCCGCCATCACCGGACCGCCGTCCGGGTCGTGGATCGGCACGCCGATGCAGTACATGTTTTCGTGCGTTTCCTCGTCGTCGCGGGCGAATCCGTCGTTCCGCACCTGATGCAATTGTTCTAGCAAGGCGGCGACGCTGCCGCAACTGTTCTTTGTCAGGCGCGGCAAGCGCTGGCCGCGGTACAGCTGTTTCACCTCCTGGTCGCCGAGCGTGCTGATCAGCGCCTTGCCGGTGGCGGTGCAGCTGACCGGCAGGCGCATGCCGATGCGGTAGGTGACGCCGATCGGCAGCGTGCCGTTGCGGCAGGCGATATAGACGACGTCGGTGCCGTCGCGGACGGCCAGCACGGCACCTTCCTCGTCGAGCACCTTGAGCGCATTCAGCGCCCGGTTGAATTCCTTGGTCAGGTCGGTGCGTGCCAGGTAGGCGTGGGCGAGGTCCACTAGATGGGCGCCGAGGTGGTAGGTACCGTCGTCGAAGCGGCGCAGCAGGCCGGACAGCGTCAGGCTGGTGCACAGGCTGAGCGTGGAGCTTTTCGGCAGGGCTAGGCGCTTGCTGAGATCGACCAGCGTCACCGGGTCGCGCGACGCGGCGACCTCGTCGAGCAGGCGCGTCGCCTTGAGGACGGAGGGGACGACGGCCTTTGGCAGATCCTTGGGTTCGGAACGCACTGCGTCTGGTCCTTTCTCGCATTTGCCGCGAAGGGTTGGTTTGACATCGGCGAAAGTCTGAACCTATATTAGATCAAGTTCAAAATAAAGCACAACATTCATATACCTGAACGAAACCAGCGATGCCCGCCTTCCCGTCGGTGGGCATCGCGCGCTTTACGTGAGGCCAGACCATGTCATCCATCCTGTCGGGCGGCAGCGCCGTCGCCCAGATCGACCATTTCATCAACGGCCAGCGCGTCGCCGGCAGCGGCGGCCGTCGGGGCGAGGTGTTCGACCCGGCCAGCGGGCGGCTGGCCGCCCATGTGCCGCTGGCGAGCGCCGCGGAAACCGCCGCTGCCGTTGCCGCCGCGGCTGCAGCGCTGCCGGCCTGGGCGGAGCAGACGCCGCTGCGCCGCGCGCGCATCCTGTTCGCCTTCCGCGAGCTGCTCGAACGGCACCTCGACGAGCTGGCGGCGATCGTCACCGCCGAGCACGGCAAGGTGCTCGACGATGCCCGCGGCGAGATCATCCGCGGCATGGAAGTGGTGGAGTTCGCCTGCGGCATTCCGCAGCTCCTGAAGGGCGAGTTCTCCGGGCAGATCGGCAGCGGCGTCGACAGCTGGTCGATGCGCCAGCCGGTCGGCGTCTGCGCCGGCATCACGCCGTTCAACTTCCCGGTGATGGTGCCGATGTGGATGTGGCCGGTGGCGATCGCCTGCGGCAACACCTTCGTGCTGAAACCCTCCGAGCGCGACCCGTCGGCCAGCCTGCTGGTCGCCGAGCTGCTCGCCGAGGCCGGGTTGCCGGCCGGCGTGTTCAACGTCGTGCACGGCGACAAGGAAGCGGTCGATGCGCTGCTGCATGATCCGCGCGTCGCTGCGGTGAGCTTCGTCGGCTCGACGCCGATCGCCGAATACATCTATGCCACCGGCTGCGCGCAAGGGAAGCGCGTGCAGGCGCTGGGCGGGGCGAAAAACCACCTGGTGGTGATGCCCGACGCCGACCTCGACCAGGCGGTCGATGCGCTGGTCGGCGCCGCCTACGGCTCGGCCGGCGAGCGCTGCATGGCGATCTCGGTGGCGGTCGCCGTCGGCGAGGTCGCCGACGAGCTGGTCGAGCGGCTGGCGCAGCGGGTGCGCACGCTGCAGGTCGGGCCGGGCACGGCGCCCGGCATGGAGATGGGGCCGCTGGTGACGCGCCCGCACTTGGACAAGGTGCGCAGCTACGTCGCGCTCGGCGTTGCCGAGGGCGCACAACTGGTGGTCGATGGTCGCGGGCTCGCCGTGGACGGCCATGCCGACGGCTTCTTCCTCGGCGGCTGCCTGTTCGACCGGGTGACGCCGGCGATGCGCATCTACCGCGAGGAAATCTTCGGCCCGGTGCTCGGCGTCGTCCGCGTGCCCGATTTCGAGGCGGCGCTGGCGCTGGTCAATGCGCACGAGTTCGCCAACGGCACCGCGGTGTTCACGCGCAGCGGCCACACCGCGCGCGAATTCGCGCGGCGCATCGAGGTCGGCATGGTCGGCGTGAACGTGCCGATCCCGGTGCCGATGGCCTTCCACAGCTTCGGTGGCTGGAAGCGTTCGCTGTTCGGCGACCACGCCATGCACGGGCCGGACGGCGTGCATTTCTACACCCGGCTGAAGACCGTCACCGGCCGCTGGCCGAAGGACGCCGACGGCATGGCACACTTCGCGATGCCCACCCACTGACACCGGAGACGAGCCCGTGACCGACATCGCCCCCGCCGCGCTGCTGCGCGCCATGTTCGACGCCGCGATTGCCAGCGCGCAGCCGGCGCTGCGCATCCCCGCTTTCCTGCACGATTTCCTGCCCGAACCGCCGGCCGGCCGGCTGGTCGTGATCGGCGCCGGCAAGGCCTCGGCCGAGATGGCGAAGGCGGTCGAGGCGCACTGGCCGGGCGAGCTGTCCGGGCTGGTGGTGACGCGCTACGGCTACGGTGCGCCGTGCACGCGCATCGAGATCGTCGAGGCCGCGCATCCGGTGCCGGATGCCGCCGGGCTGGCCGCGGCGCAGCGCCTGCTGGCGCTGGTGCAGGGGCTGACCGAGGACGACCTGGTGCTGTGCCTGATCTCCGGCGGCGGCTCGGCACTGCTGCCGCTGCCGCTCGCCGGGCTGACGCTGGAGGACAAGCAGCAGCTCAGTCGCGCGCTGCTCCGTTCCGGCGCCAGCATTACCGAGATGAACTGCGTGCGCCGCCACCTGTCGGCGATCAAGGGCGGCCGGCTGGCCGCCGCCTGCCACCCGGCGCGCGTCGTCAACCTGCTGATCTCGGACGTGCCCGGTGACAACCCGATCGACATCGCCTCCGGCCCCACCATCGGCGACCCGACCACCTGCGCCGATGCGCTCGACATCATCCGCCGCTACGGGCTGGCGCTGCCGCCGGCGGTGCTCGACCTGCTGCAATCCGGCCGCGGCGAATCGGTGAAACCGGACGATCCGCGGCTGGCCGGCGTCAGCACGCACATCATCGCCGCGCCGCAGCAGGCGCTGGAGGCGGCGGCACGCGTTGCCGCCGCGCACGGCGTCCCGGCGCACATCCTCGGCGACGCGATCGAGGGCGAGGCGCGCGAGGTCGGCCGCGTCATGGCCGGCATCGCCCGCCAGGTGGCGGCGCACGGGCAGCCGTTCGCGCCGCCCTGCGTGCTGCTGTCCGGCGGCGAGACGACGGTGACGGTGCGCGGCCAGGGCCGCGGCGGCCGCAACGTCGAATTCCTGCTGGCGCTCGCCGTCGCGCTGCAGGGGCATCCGCGCATCCACGCGCTGGCCGGCGACACCGACGGCGTCGACGGGCTGGAGGAGATCGCCGGCGCCTGTCTCGCGCCGGATTCGCTGGCGCGCGCCTACGCGCAGGGCATCCGGGCGGCTGACGCGCTCGCCGACAACGACGGCCACGGCTTCTTCGGCGCGCTCGGCGACGCAGTAATCACCGGGCCGACGCGGACCAACGTGAACGACTTCCGCGCGATCCTGGTGCTGTAGCGTGCCGGCCCGCCCCGGCGTGCCAAGAATCGGCACCGCTCGCCGAGAGGTCCGTCATGGTGGAACGGCTGGACAGGTTCGTCATTCCGGCGAATGCGCCCCGCAGGCGGAGGGGCCCATGGCTCAAGTACCCTTGGGGTGCCGGAATCCAGGGAGAACCATGCAAATGCATGGCCCTTCCCGCTTCGTACTCGCCGGCCGTCTGGATTCCGGGGCAAGCCCGAAATGACGGAGACGCGATCGGCGCTTGGCGCGACCCGACCCCCGTCGTCATACCGGGGTCGCGCAGCGGCACCCGGAATCCAGAGGTTACGTCAGCCGGATTCGGGGTGACCGACCCCTACCGGCGCCGCTGCGCGCTCGTGCTGCACCGGCGGGCAGGGGACGTCGCCGTAGGAGCAGAAGACGCAGCAGTCGCCCGGCTTCGGCTTGAGCAGCCTGCGGCAGCCGGGGCATTCGTAGAACCACAGGCAGGCGTCGACTGGCATCGTTTCGGTCTGCCGGTGGCCGCAGGCCGGGCAGGTCAGCGTCGATTCGTCGATGATCTTCATCGCGCCAGTGTAACGCCGGCCGCTTGCCGCGGTCCCCGACGCGTGCTCAGTTGTAGCCGAGCACGGCGACGCCGGTGGCGGCCGGTGTCGGGGCGTTCGTCTCGCTTGCGTTCATGCTTGTCTCCTGTCGGGGGAAGGGGAAATCAGGACCGCCGGCGCACCGCCGGCAGCGTCAGAAACAGCCGGTAGATCGCGGCGCCGCAGGCAGTCAGCAGCACCAGCCGCGCCAGATGTGTGGCGATCACCAGCGGCACGCTCCAGTGCATCACCGCCGCCGTCACGCTCATCTCGGCGATGCCGCCGGGGGCGGCGGCGAGCAGCAGCGCCGGCAGCGGCAGCGCCACCGGCCGGGCCAGCAGCCAGGCGCCGAGCGCGCCGAGCAGCAGGGCCAGGCCGATGCCGAGCGCGACGACGGCGAGGAAGCGCGGTGCGGCGCGGAAGAACGCGGGGCCGAAGCGGCTGCCGAGCGCGCTGCCGAGCAGCAGCTGGCCGCCGTCGACCAGCCACGCGGGCAGCGCCGGCAGCGGCGCGCCGAGCGCGGCGAGCAGGCCGACGCCGGCGAGCGGGCCAAGCAGCCAGGCGTTGGCGATGCGCAGCCGGCGCAGCAGCGCGAGCGCGCCGAGCGAGGCGGCGGCGAGCGCCGCGAACAGCGCCGGCGTTCCCGGCGGACGCGCCGGCGGCGGCAGCTCGACGCCGTTGCCCGCCCAGTGCAGCAGCGCGAAGGGAACGACCAGCACGACCACCACCACGCGCAGCGCCTGCGCGGCGGCGACGCGCTCGACGGCGCCGCCGCGGTGCTCGGCGAGGACCACCATCTCCGAGGCGCCGCCGGGCAGCGCGGCGAAGAAGGCGGTGGCCGGCGTCGCGTCGGTCCAGCGCAGCAGCAGCAGCGCGCCGACCAGGCCGATGGCCACCGACAGCAGCGCCAGCAGCGCGATCGGCAGCGCCTGTTGCGCCAGCAGCGCGGCGACCGCCGGCGAGAAATGCAGGCCGAGGGCGCAGCCGATCGCCCACTGGCCGAGCGCGCGTCCGCCCGGCAGCACCCGCAGCCGGGCGCCGGCGAGGCTGGCGCCGGCGACGGCGAAGAGGGGGCCGAGCATCCACGGCAGCGGGCAGCCGGCGACCTCCGCCAGCCCGCCGGCCAGCCCGGCCAGGAGCAGGGTGGCGGCGACGCGCAGGGCGGCCGACAGCGCGGCCAGGGCTTTGGTGATCATGGTCGGGGTGCGGCCGGGGCGTTCCGGCCGAGGGGGTGGTGGACGGTCAGCGGGGCTGCACCGCGGCATCCCACTTGCGCAGGAAATCCCGGCGCTTCATCTGGTCCAGGTAGGTGAGCAGGCCGGTACCGATCGGGATCGGCCGCAGCGCGCCGCCCAGCCGCCCCTTGAGGTGGGCGGCGGTGGTTTCCCCGGCGATGTCGTCGCGGATCGAGAACAGTCCGGCGCGGTTGGCCAGCACCGCCTGGCCGCGCCGCGACAGGACGTAGTCCACCCACAGGCGGGCGGCGTGGGGGTGCCTGGCCTGGCGGGCGATGAACATGACCCGGCTCATCACCAGCGTGTAGTCCTGCGGCAGCACGACGCCCAGCGCCGGGTCGTTGCGCGCCCGTTCGAGGGCGTAGGAGCCGAGGACGTTGTAGCCGAGCAGGGCGTCGCCGGCGGCGATGCGGTCGAGCATCGCCGAGGTGCTGGCGCGGCTGTGCAGGCCTGCCGTTCCCATCGCCCCGACCAGGTTCCAGAAGACCACCGGGTTGGCCTGCTGGTCCTGCGTGTGCAGCATGAAGCCGAGGCCGGAGCGGACCGGGTCGTAGGTGGTCAGGCGGCCGCGGAAGCGCTCGGGCTGCTCCTTCAGCAGGCGGATCAGGTCGGCGTGGGTGGCGGGAACCTCGTCGCGGCGCAGCAGGCGCTTGTTGTAGGCGATCGCGATCGGTTCGTAGGTGGTGCCGAAGGCCTCGTCCTTCCACGACGCCCAGGCCGGCAGCGCGGCGGTCTCGGCCGAGCGGTGGGGCTGCGCGTGGCCGTCGTTGACCAGCTTGACCTGCAGATCCATGGCCGAGCTCCAGGTCACGTCGGCGTTGCCGCCGGTCGTCGTCTCGGCCAGGAAGCGCCGGTAGAGCTCGGCCGAGTTCATGTCGAGGTAGTCCACCTGCAGGTCCGGGTAGAGCGTCCGGAAGTCGCGGATCAGCGGCGCCACCAGGCGCTCGTCGGTGGCGGCGTAGATCACCAGCCGGCCCTCGTGCGCGGCGACGGCGTCCGGGGTTCCCGCGTCGCCCGGCAGTTCCTGCGCCGCCGCCAGTCCGCACACCCAGGCCAGCGCCAACGCGATGATCTTGCTCACTGCATGTCTCCTGTTTTCGTCTGCGGGGCCGGCTTTACCCGAGCCCCCTTTTGCGGCAGCATAATCTCCCTGCCAGCTTTCATTCCACTTTCAATCGCATGCGTCTGCTTCTGGTCGAAGACCATTCCGAACTCGCCGAATGGGTCTCGCGAGCCCTTTCCCAGGCCGGCTACGCCGTCGACGTGCTGGCCCGCGGCGACCACGCCGACCACGCGCTGCTGACCCAGCCCTACGACCTGGTCATCCTCGACCTCTCGCTGCCCGGCCTGGACGGCCTGGAGGTGCTGCACCGCCTGCGCAGCCGCGAACGCGGCAGCCCGACGCCGGTGCTGGTGCTGACCGCCCGCGGCGCCACCGAGGACCGGGTCAAGGGCCTGAACCTCGGCGCCGACGACTACCTGCCCAAGCCCTTCGAGCTGTCCGAGCTGGAAGCGCGCATCAAGGCGCTGCTGCGGCGCAGCGGCAACCTGGCGCCGACGGTGCGCATCGGCCGCCTCGAATTCGACACCACCACCCGCCTCGCCAGCCTCGACGGCAAGCCGCTGGCGCTGACGCCGCGCGAGCTCGCCGTGCTGGAGGTGCTGATCTCCCGCCTGGGCCGGCCGGTGGCGCGCGAACTCCTGTTCGAGAAGGTCTTCCGCTTCGACGAAGAGGCGCGGGTCGAGGCCATCGAGATCTACGTCCATCGCCTGCGCAAGAAGATCGAGGGCTCCGGGGCAACGGTGAGCACCCTGCGCGGGCTGGGCTACCTGCTCGGCGAAGCTCCCGTTGGGCAATAGGGCGGCGCGCGCCGACTCCCGCCGCCGGCACCCCAGCCTGCGCCGGCGGGTGATGTGGTGGCTGCTGCCGCCGCTGCTCATCCTGCTCGTCGTCAACGCCGGCCTCGCCTACCACGGCGCGCTGGTGGCGGTGAACCGCGCCTACGACCGCTCGCTGACCGCCTCGCTCAAGTCTATCGCCGAAAGCACCCATTCGCTGGAAGGCATCGTGCTGGTGGATATCCCCTATTCAGCCTTCGACGTGGTCGAGAGCGGCGTGCAGGAGCGCATTTTCTACGCCGTCATCGGGCCGGACGGCGGGCTGCTCACCGGCTATCCGGACCTGCCGTCGCCGCCGCCGCCGGGCGACGACGGCGAGGTGGTCATCGTCGATACCGGCTACCGGGGCGAGCCGGTGCGCCTGGGGATCATGACCAAGCGCCTCTACGACCCGGCGCTGGTCGGCGGCGACCGCGTCACCATCCTCTTTGCCGAGACCACCGAGGGCCGCCTGGGGCTGGCGCGCGAGCTCTTCCTCGACAGCATGCGCCGCCAGCTGCTGCTGGTCGGCGTCGGCGCGCTGCTGGTCATCCTCGCGCTGGGCACCGCCTTCCGCCCGCTGCTGGCGCTGCGCGAACGGGTGCGCCGGCGCGACGAGGAGGATCTCACGCCGGTGCCGGACGACGACGTGCCCAGTGAAATCTCGCCGCTGATCGACGCCATCAACCACCACATGGAGCGGCTGTCGGCGATGCTGCAGGCGCGCCGCCGCTTCCTCGCCGACGCCGCGCACCAGCTGCGCACGCCGCTCGCCGTGCTCACCACGCAGGCCGAATACGGCCTGCGCCAGGACGACCCCGAGGAGATGCGGCGCACCTTCACCAGCCTGCTCGGCAGCATCCGCGGCGCCCGCCGCATGACCAACCAGATGCTGGCGCTGTCGCACGCCGAGGCGGCCAACGGCCTGATCCAGGAAAAGCGCCGCGTCGACCTCTGCGGGCTGGCCCGCGAAGTGGCGCTGGAGCTCGCCCCGCTGGCGCTCGCCAAGCGCATCGAGCTGGCCTTCGAAGGCCCCGACGCGCCGCTGGAAATCGACGGCAACGCGGCCATGCTGCGCGAGATGCTGGCCAACCTGATCGACAACGCGATCCGCTACACCCCGGCCGGCGGCCACGTCACCGCGGCGGTAGGCGCCTGGCGCGAGTGGGCGGCGCTGCGCGTCTGCGACGACGGGCCGGGCATCCCGGCGGCGGAGCGCGAGAAGGTCTTCCACCGCTTCTACCGCATCCTCGGCCAGGGCGACAGCGAAGGCAGCGGCCTCGGGCTCGCCATCGTGCGCGAGATCGTCTGGGCCCACGGCGGCACGGTCAAGCTGCTCGACGGCGATGACGGGCGCGGGCTCTGCGTCGAGATCGAATTCCCGCGCGAGGACGCGCCGCCGGTCGCTTGACGCGGCCGGGCCGTTGCCCGGCGCAAAAAAAAAACAGGGCCCCGCAGGGCCCCCAAGGACTACAGAGGAGAAATTGTCAGGGCTCCTCGCCGACCGCCGCCTCGTCGGCCGGGAGTGCGGTCGCCGCGTCGCCGCCGCGGCGCCCGAGGATGTGGCTCAGCGCGAGCACCAGCAAGGCGCCGGAAGCTCCGGCGAGATGGTGAATCCAGCCCGGGGCGCCGGCGAACAGTGGCGCCACCATCGCGTCCGAGAGCGCCATCTCGCCGGCGATCCAGCCCAGCAGCGCGGCGCCCAGCGTGATGACGACAGGGATGCGATCCATCAGCGCGAGCACGAAGCGGCTGCCCCAGACGATGATCGGGATGCTGACCAGGATGCCGAACGCCACCAGCACGATGTCGCCCTTGGCGGCGCCGGCGACGGCGACGACGTTGTCCAGGCTCATCACGACATCGGCGACGATCACCGTGCGGATGGCGCCGAGCAGGCTGGGGCGGGCCTCGATGTCGCCGTGCGCGTCGTCGTCTTCGGCGCGCAGCAGGCCGATGCCGATCCACACCAGCAGCAGCGCCCCGAGCACCTTCAGGAAAGGCAGCGCCAGCAGTTGCAGGGCGAAGAAGATCAGTACCACGCGCACGACGATGGCGCCCGCGACGCCCCAGAAAATGCCCTGGCGCCGCTGTTTCTCCGGCAGGCGCCGGCAGGCCAGGGCGATGACCACGGCGTTGTCGCCGCCGAGCAGGATGTCGATGGCGATGATTTGCAGTACCGCCAGCCAGAAGCCGGCCTGCATCAGAGTTTCCAGCACGCTGCTGCTCCCTTGTTCGTTTGCATTGATGCGGGGCCGCCGACCTTGCGGGCAGCGGCCCCGGGTACGTCGTCAGCCGGCTTCGACGTGGGCGTCCTCGGCGGCGAGCAGGCCCAGGTTGCGCAGCTTGCGCTCCTCGAGGGCGCGGAAGACGCGGGGGCCGATCAGCATGGCGACCGCCATCACCCACAGCACGATCGAGATCGGGCTGGCGAACAGTACCGACAGTTCGCCGTTGCTGATCGACAGGGCGCGGCGCAGGTTCTGTTCCATCATGTCGCCGAGCACGAAGCCGAGGATCAGCGGCGAGATGGGGAAGTTCATCACCCGCAGCAGGTAGCCGATGCCGCCCAGCAGGACGCCGAAGACGAGGTCGAAGGAGGTGCTATGGACCGAGTACACGCCGACCAGCGAGACCGCGGCGACCAGCGGCACCAGCAGCCAGTTGGGCATGTCGAGGAACTTCACGAAGAGCCGGATCATCGGGATGTTCATCACCAGCAGCATGATGTTGGCGATGAACAGCGAGGCGATCAGCCCCCAGACGATGAGCGGCTGGTCCTGGAACAGGGTCGGTCCGGGGTTGATGTTGTACAGCGTCAGCGCGCCGATCATCACGGCAGTGGTGCCGGAACCGGGAACGCCGAGGGTCAGCATCGGGATCAGCGAGCCGTAGGCGGAGGCGTTGTTCGCCGCTTCCGGGGCCGCCACGCCGCGCACGTCGCCGTCGCCGAAACAGTGGTCCTTGCCGGCCATGCGCTTTTCCATCGCGTAGGTCATCGCCGAGGCGACGGTGGCGCCCGCCCCCGGCAGCACGCCGATGAAGAAGCCGACGACCGAGGAACGGAAGGTCGCCCAGTTCTGCAGCCGCCACTCGCGGAAGCTGAACATCATGCGGCCGGTCAGCGCGATCGGCTTGGCGCCGGCCTGGTGGCTCTCCAGCATCAGCATCACCTCGCTGACCGCGAACAGGCCGATGACGATGACGACGAAGGGAATGCCGTCCGACAGGTGGAGGTTGTCGAAGGTGAAGCGATAGACGCCGCTGTTCGAATCGATGCCGACGCAGGACATCAGCAGGCCGAGCAGGCAGGCGACCGCCGCTTTGGGCAGCGAATCGCCGACCAGGCCGCCGAGGCAGGACAGCGCCAGCACCATCAGCGCGAAATATTCCGCCGGCCCGAAGGCGATCGCCCACTCGGACAGAATGGGGGCGAAGAAGACGATGCCAATGGTGGCCAGCAGGGAACCGACGAAGGACGACCAGGCGGAAATCGACAGCGCCGGGCCGGCCAGTCCCTTCCTGGCCATCGGGAAGCCGTCCATGGTGGTCATCACCGCGCCGGCGTCTCCGGGCACGTTGATGAGGATGGCCGAGATGCGGCCGCCGTACTCGCAGCCGGCATAGACGGAACAGAGCAGGATCAGCGCCGATTCCGGCGGCAGGTTCATGGCGAAGGCGATCGGCAGCAGGATGGCGACGCCGTTGATCGGCCCGAGGCCGGGCAGCAGGCCGATGACGGTGCCGAGGAAGCAGCCGGCGAGCGCGATCATCAGGTTGGTGGGCGCGCCGGCGACGACGAAGCCCTGGAAAAGATGATTCAAGGTTTCCATGCTTTACCCCAGGATCGGTTTGAGCCACAGCCCGGTGGGCAGGGCGACGTCGAGGATCTTGTCGAACAGGATGAACTGCCCGACGCCGAGGCCGATGCCGCCGAGCGCGCACTGGCGCCAGGTGCCGCCGAAGTAGCGGGCGACCGGCACGGTCATCAGTGCGGTGGCCAGGATGAAGCCGAGCTTGTCGAACAGCCAGGCGTAGACCAGCATGACGACGAAGAGAGCGGCGACGTGCCGCAGCACCGGCGGCGGCGCCCACTTGGTCGGCGCCGGACGGCTGGCGATCATGACGACGGCCGTCACTCCCAGCAGCGTCAGGATCAGCAGCGGGAAGGCCCGCGGTCCCACCGGTTCATATTCGACCGGGGCGCGCAGGTCCCAGCCGATCCAGATGCCCGCCACCGACAGCAGCAGCAAGGCAAAGCCAAAAATTCTCTCGCTCACGATAGTCTCCATCCGCGAGTTGGCGGCCGGGCCGCGCGGGCCCGGCCGCGAAAACGCCGCGCCGGAAGGCGCGGCGACACTCCTTACTGGGCGCCGAGGCCGAATTCCCTGGCCAGCTCGGCGTAGCGCTTGACGTCCTTCTTGATGAAGTCGGTCAGCTTGTCGCCGGTCAGGTTGAACGGGAAGAGGCCGCGCTCCGTGCGCAGCTTGGCGAACTCGCCCGAGGCCAGCAGCTTGTCGAAGGCGCCGACCCACCACTTGTAGTCGGTGTCCGACACCTTGGGCCCCATGTAGTAGCCGCGCACGATGGTCCAGTCGACCGGATAGCCCTGCTCCTTGGCGGTCGGGATGTTGGCCAGCTCGCCGGGCAGGCGCTGCTCGGAGAGGACGGCGAGCACGCGCACCTTGCCGCCCTTCAGGTGCGCCGCGATTTCGGAGGCGTCGCCCGAATAGGCCTGGACATGGCCGCCCATCAGCGCGGTCAGCGCTTCGCCGCCGCCCTCGAAGGCGACGTAGCGCATGTTCTTGTAGTTGACGCCGGCCTGCTTGGCGATCAGCGCCGACTTCATCCAGTCCTGGCTGCCGACCGTGCCGCCGGCGCCGTACACCACCTTGGCGGGGTCGGCGCGGGTGGCGTCGATGAGGTCCTTCAGGGTCTTGTAGGGGGAGTCCGCGCGCACGATGATCGCGCCGTAGTCGGCGCCCACCGCGGCCAGCCACTTGACGTCGGCCTCGCTGTACTTGCCGAACTTGCCGATCGCCAGGTTGAGCACCGAGCCGCCGGAGAAGGCGACGATGGTGCCGGGCTCGTCCGGGCGCTGGGCGACGACGGTGTTGTAGGCGACGGCGCCGATGCCGCCCGGCATGTAGGTGATGCGCATCGGCGCCGGCAGCTGGCCGCCGTTGGCCAGCGCGCTTTGCACCAGCTTGCAGGTGAGGTCGAAGCCGCCGCCGGGCTTGGCCGGGGCGATGCATTCCGGCTTCTCGGGCGCGGCCTGTGCGCTGCCGATGACCAGGGTGGCGATCAGGGTTGCCAGAATCTGTTTGCTTTTCATGAAGTCTCCTCGCGTGTCGTGATGGCTGGTGGGCGCCGGGCACTTGCCCGTTCTATGGCGCTGAGCCCGGACGATACGCAGGGGGGCTTTCGAATTGCTTTCACCGTCGCCGCCCGGACGGACGCTGCCGGCGGCGGCTGAAGGAATTTCGAAAGCTTTTCCCCGTAGCGTGCCGACTCCTTCCCGTCGCCCGGAGCGCGGACGCGATCTCCGTCGCCGTCACCGCCGCCGCTGCGGGCGACTTGCCGGGCTGGCGGTCTTTCCTCCCGCGCCGCCAGCCTTTTCCGCCCGGCCGTCATGGCCGGGCTTTTTTTACCGTTTGGAGACTCTGCGGCATGAAAGCCAGCATCCACACCAAGCTCATCCTGATGACCCTGCTCTGCATCGGCGGCCTGCTTGCCGAAGGCGGCGTCGGCCTGTTCGGCATCGCCCATATCCGCCAGGTGGTCAGCGAGCTCAGCGGCCAGCATGTGCCGGCGCTGCGTGCGCTCGAATCCTGGCGCCACGCCAGTCTGCGCACGCGCGCGCTGAGCCTCGAAATGGAAAGTTGGGCCTTCGCCAACGACGCCGCGGCGCGCTTCGCGCGCGCGGCCGCCGACAAGGCGGCGCTCCTCGCCGAGGCCCGGCGCGCGCTCGCCATCTATGCCGCGCTGGCCAAGTCGGAGCGCGAAGCGGCGCTGTGGGCGCGCCTCTCCGAGCAATGGGGAGCCTGGGAGCGCAGCGAGCAGCAGCTGCTCGATCTGGTCGCCGCCGCGGCGAAGGCCGACGAGGGCAGCCGCGCCATGCTGAGTCTCGAATTCAAGGCGCCGCTGGCGGCCCAGGCCGAGCCGCAACAGGCGCTGATGGGCGCCCTCGACGCCGCGGTCGAGGAGCGGCAGCGCCGCATCGCGCAGGCTGAAAGCGAGACTATGGCCTCCTTCGACAGCGCCCGCGGCCTTGCCGTCGGCGTCCTGCTCGCGCTGAGCGCCGTGCTGGCGGCGATGACCGTGGCGCTCGGCCGCTCCATCCTGCTGCCGCTGCGCGGCATGCGCGACCTGATCGGGCGCATCGCCCGCGAACGGGACTTCACGGTGCGGGCGACGCCCGCCCGCAAGGACGAGATCGGCGACACGCTGGCGGCGCTGAACGGCTTGATCGCCGCCATCCAGGCCTCGCTGCGCACCGTGCTCGACGACGCCGAGCGCCTCGGCCAGGCTTCGGCCGCGGTGTCCGGTGCCGCCGCCTGCGTCGCCGACGCCAGCCGCGAGCAGAGCACGGCCAGCGGCCGCATGGTCGAGGCCATCGCCGGCATGAGCGCCAGCATCGAGGAGCTCGCCGGCCACTCGCGGCAGGCGCTGGCCCAGGCCGAGGGCTCCGGCGAACGTGCCGGCGAAGGCTGCCGGATGATCGGTGAAAGCACCGCCGGCGTGCGCCGTGTCGCCGCCGCGGTCGGCCGCGCCAGCGGCGCCGTGGTCGGCCTCGACGGCCAGTCGGCACGGGTGTCGTCGGTGGTCGCGGCGATCCGCGAGATCGCCGACCAGACCAACCTGCTGGCGTTGAACGCCGCCATCGAGGCGGCGCGCGCCGGCGAGCAGGGGCGCGGCTTCGCGGTCGTCGCCGACGAGGTCAGGAAGCTGGCCGAGCGCACCACGCGCTCGACCGCCGAAATCCAGGACACCATTGCCGAGATCCAGGTCGGCTCGGGCGCGGCCACCGGCAGCATGGCCGAGGTGGTGAACGAGGTGGACCGCGGCCGCGGCCTGGCCGAGCAGACCGGCGCCTGCATGGACGCCATCCGCCACGGCGCCGAGGCTGCCGCGCAGGCGGTGCGCGACGTCAGCCAGGGCTTGCAGGCGCAGGAGGCGCGCGCCGGCGATATCGCCGCCGAGGCCCATCGCGTCACCCGGATGGCCGCCGACAGCGCCACCGCCGCCGGCCAGGCCGCCGCCACCTCGCGCGAGCTCGATGCGCTCGCCCGCTCGCTGCGCGACACCGTCGGCCAGTTCCGGGTGTAGCGGTCTTTGGGCGCTCGAAAGGCGTTCGAAAGCCGGCCCGCCCTACCATCCGCCTTCCCCACGTCCCGACAAGGAGAGCAATGCCATGCAGATCACCGGCATGTTGTACGGCGCGCGCCTGCTGCAGTTCACCGATTTCCCCTGCGCCGAGGTGCTCGGCCCCGATGCCTCCGAGGAGGAGATCAAGGGCCTGATCGAGCGCCACGGCTCGGTCTTCGTCAAGCCGCTGTTCAAGGGCGGCGTCGGCAAGAAGGGCAAGGCCGGCCTGATCGGCCGCGCCGCGGACCTGAAGAGCGCGCTGGCCGAGAAGGAGCGCCTCTACTTCGTCGAGCACCGCCACGGCCAGCAGGTGGCCAAGGCCAACGGCGTCACCTTCGAGGGCGCCGTTCCGGCCGAGCACGAGATCTACTTCTCGATCACCGACTCCACGCATTTCCGCGCGCCGACGATGACGCTGACCCATCGCGGCGGCATGGACATCGAGGAGCTGGACAAGGCGCAGGTGGCGCAGGTCCCCTTCGACTCGCTGACCGGCCTCAAGGCCTTCGTCGTCGCCAACGCGCTCGCCGACATCGGCGCCCCGAAGCAGATCATCTCGCCGCTGGTGCAGCACCTGCCGCGGCTGTGGGAACTGTTCCACGACTTCGGCATGACCACGCTCGAACTCAACCCGATCCGCATGCGCGCCGACCGCCGCGGGCGGCTGAAGCCGGTGGCCTGCGACTTCAAGTGCGGCTTCGACCGCGACGACCCGCGCTGGCACCGCCTGAAGCTGCCCGCCCACCTGTTCGCCGCCGACTACTCGGACTTCGAGCAGGAGATCAACCAACTGCGCACCCACCAGGGGCAGAGCGACGTCTATGTGATCAACGAGCGCGGCAGCATCCTCGCCCCGACCTTCGGCGGCGGCGCCAATTCGCTGGTCACCGAGATGCTCGGCGACGACGCGATCATCTCCTCCGACTTCGGCGGCAACCCGCCCTACGAGAAGATGAAGGCGGTCGCCGCGATCTGCTTCAAGCACTGGCTCCGGCAGGCGAACGTGCTCTTCATCATCGGCGGCAAGTCGAACAACACCGACATCTTCGAGACCTTCCGCGCGATGGCCGATGCGCTGCGCGAGCACTTCAGCCAGCACGGACCGACGCCGCTCTACGTCGTCGCCGGCCGCGGCGGGCCGAACCTGGTGCGCGGCATGGGCATGCTGCGCGACACCTGCGAGGCGCTCGGCCTCCCTTACCGCTTGTTCGGCTTCGACTCGGCGATGAGCGAAGTGGTCGACTACGCGCGCGAGGCCAACCAGTGGATGCAGGGCGCGGGCCGGCAGCTGGTCGCCGAACGCCTCGGCGTCGCCGCGGCCGCCTGATCAATCCGAGGAGAACGGCATGTACAAGCAAGGCATCGGTGAATTCAAGTATTTCGTCGGCATCAGCTCGCTGGCGCAGGTGGCGACGCGCGAGGACCGCGTCTGCGTCCTCAACATCCTCGGCGGCGAATCGAGCGAGGTGACGCCGGTCGGCCACGCCTGGTCGGGCGGCAACGTCGTCTTCGGCACCTCGCCCGGGCGCCGCGGCCAGGTGCTGGAAACGCCGGCCGGCGACATCCCGGTCTACAACAGCGTGCGCGAGGGGCTCGACGACGGCCACGCCTTCAACTGCGGCGTCGTCTACCTGCCGCCGGCGGCCGCCCGCGACGGCGTCGCCGAGCTGATCCGGGTCAACCCCGGCCTGCGCAAGGTGTTCATCATCACCGAGAAGATCGCCGTGCACGACGCGCGCGAGATCCGTGCCATGGGCCAGGCCAACGGCATCGACATCTTCGGCGCCAACTGCCTCGGCGTCGCCGACTCGTGGAACCGCGTGCGCATCGGCGGCGCGCTCGGCGGCGACAGCCCAGGCGACACGCTGAAGCCGGGGTCGATCGCCATCCTGTCGAACTCCGGCGGCTTCACCACCACCATCGCCCAGTACCTGCGCATGGCCGGCTGGGGCACGACGACGCTGGTCTCCAGCGGCAAGGACGTCTACATCCACTACGCCGCGCCCGAGTTCGCCTTCGCGCTGGCCAACGACGCGCGCAGCCGGGCGGCGGTGCTGTACTGCGAGCCGGGCGGCTTCTACGAGCGCGAGGCGCATTTCACCAAGCCCGTGGTCGCCTGCGTCGTCGGCCGCTGGAAGGGCCGCCTGACGCGGGCGGTGGGCCATGCCGGGGCGATGGCCGGCGGCCACGACGACGCCGCCGCCAAGGAGGCCTGGTTCATGGACAAGTTCGGCGTCGACGGCCTCTATACGCCGGAGAACCCGGTGTTCTCGGCGAAGGGGGCCGTCGTCACCAACATCGCCCACATCCCGGCGGCGCTTACCGCCGTCATGCGCGCCAACGCCACGCTGCCGGACTTCGCGCCGGAGGGCTCGATGGAGCTGAAGCCGTGGTTCGGCGGCAACCCCGGCATCCGGCTGCCGCCCGCCCTCGACCTGCCGGCGGTCAAGGCGATCGCGCCCTACGACGCGCAGATCGCCGCGCTGGCCGGGCAGGTCGGCGCCGTCTTCCCGCGCCAGGCGATGAAGGACGCCTCCGGTGCCTCGCAGATGGACGCCGCGACGCAGATCAGCAGCCTGCACGGCGTGTCGATGCTCGACGCCGCGCAGGCGCCGTTCGAAGCCAACGTCTGCCTGGCGCTGCTGCGCGAGCGCGGCGGCGACAACGACGGGAAGCTCGTCAATGTCGCCGTCGGCGCGCTGCTCGGGCTGCACGGCAGCCCCGCGCTGGCGGCGGCGCAGGCCGCGCGCGACGCCGGCAACGCGCCGAACGCGGTCATCGCCGCCGCCCTCGCCATCGTCGGCCCGCGCGCCGCCGAGGCGAGCCGCGCGCTGCTATGCCGCCTGGTCGACGCCTTCGCCGCCGCCGGCCTCAAGGACGCCGGCGACGCAGACTTCGAGCTTGCCGACATCGACGCCGACGGCAGCCTGCGCGCCGCCTGCCGGGCGGCGGCGCCCGACCCGCTGGCCGAGTTGCTGCTGGCGGGCCTCGCCGCGCGCGGCGCGCGCTCGGTCTTCGTCCGCTTTCTGCAGCAAGGCGACGGCCCGCCGAGCGCCGACGCGGTGCTCGCCGCGATCGCCGCGACGCTGGCTTGGGGGCCGCTGATGCGCAAGCGCATCTCGCGCCTCACCGTCGACCACCTGCCCTGGTGGCTGCGCCTCCTCGCCACTGCGCTCGGCGCCTCGGCCGACGCCGCGCGGCACGCGCCGGGGCGCTTCTGCGGAATCGCGCTGGAGGCGCTCGTCGTCGGCCACGACCTCGCCGATTTCGCGCACCTCGCGCTGCTCGGCAGCCTGCCCGGCGATTCCGCGCGCGGCGCGCTGCAGACCCTGCTCGGCCTGCTGCTGAGCAATGGCCCCGGCACCATCTCGGCGCAGGGCGCGAAGGGCGCGGTGTCGGCCGACGGCCCGGAAACCCCGGAGCGCGTCCAGCTCAACAAGGCGCTGCTCGGCGCCCTGACCCATACCGGCTACGCCCACGGCGGCAACGGCTTCGAGGGCGTCGCCTTCCTCATCGAGCGCTTCCGCGACTGTGCGCTCGCCGACCCCGCCGACCGCGAGCACGGCCTCGACCTGGCGGCGATGGCGCGCGCCTACGCCGCCGACTATGCCGACTACAAGGCCGCGCGCAAGGCCGCCGGCAGCGCCGATTTGCGCAAGATTCCCGGCGTCAACCATCCGGTGTTCAAGGACAAGCCGGTCAATCACGACCCGCGCGAACGCTTCGTCCACCGCCTGCTCGCCGCGCGCGGCGAGTACAACGTTTTCCACGACTACTACCTGCAGCTGGTGCAGGCGCTGCACGACGGCGGCGTCTCGCGCACCGTCTACTGCGTCAACATCGACGCGGTGATCGCCGCGCTGCTGCTGGGCATGACCTGGCAGGCTTGGCGGGACGACGAACTGCCGGCGGCGGCGCTGGAGCAGGGGGCGTTCGCGGTCTTCCTGTTCGCCCGGCTGGCGGGGTGTGCCGCCGAGATCGAGGACCACCTGAACCGCGGCCGCAACATGGACACGCGGACGCCGGCGTCGCGTTGCCAGCATGTCGCCTGAGGAGACCCGCATGACCGAAACCCCCGTTCGTCCGCACGGCGAACCCGCGATCCGCACCATCGCCATGCCGGCCGACGCCAACCCGGCCGGCGACATTTTCGGCGGCTGGCTGATGGCGCAGATGGACCTGGCCGCCGGTAACGTCGCCGCGCGCCGCGCCCGCTGCCGCTGCGCCACGGTGTCGGTGGACAGCATCACCTTCCTGCACCCGGTGTATATCGGCGACGAGGTCAGCCTCTACGCCGAGATCACCCGCGTCGGGCGCACCTCGATGACCATCCAGGTCGAGGCCTGGCGGCGCTCGCGCGACGGCGAGGAGCAGGTGCGCGTCACCGACGCCACCTTCGTCTTCGTCGCCCTCGACCAGGGCGGCCGGCCGCGGGTGGTGCCGCCGGCCGCCCTCGGCGACAAGGCGTAGGCGCACGCCGGCGCAGCCGGCTGGTGACGGATAAGGTAGTAGTCAGTCCACCAGAATTCGGTGGATGCAAGCCCGTCATTCAGGGGTTGACCCGGAATCCAGGCGGCCGGCTCGTACGAACGGGGCCGGGCCATGCGCTTGCAGGTTCTCCCTGGATTCCGGCACCCCAAGGCTACTTGAGCCATGGGCCCCTCCGCCTGCGGGGCGCATTCGCCGGAATGACGAACCTATCCATCCGTTCCAACATGACTGACTTCGTGCGGGTTGCGCCGCAACGGCGGGCGCGGCAAGCGGTTTCGCTTTCGTGCCGGCGCTGCGCCGGAGAATTTCCGAGGGCGTCGGCCGACGCCCGTTTGCGGGTGCTTGCCGGCCGGTGTTTTGCTGGGGGAGGAGGGGGCGGCGGCGCGCGGCCGGCCCCGCATGAAGCGAGCCCGGCGGGCCGCGGCGCGCGGCCGCTTCCCGCCGGCGAGGACGGCTTAGAAGCGGTGGCGCATGCCGACGGTGATCAGCCGGGCGTTGTCGCCCGCGGTCAGGCCCTTGACCTGCTCGTGGTCGTAGTTGGCGAGGCTGGCGTTGTTCAGCGCATGGTAGCCGGTGTACAACGTGGTCCGCTTCGACAGGTCGTGGAAGTAGGCAAGCGTCCACCCGCTGGCGTCCTTGTTGCCGCTGTCGTCGGACATGTCGAGCCGGGCGTAGCTGAGGCGGACCGAGCCGCTGCCGACCGGGACGCGGGCGCCGACCGACCAGGTGTTGTCGCGGTCGCGGTCGGTGACCTTCTTCGAGGCGTAGGTGGCCATCAGCATCGCCACCTTGAAGTCGTAGGCGGCGCCGAGCACCGTCTCGCTGAGGTCGCGCTTGGGCAGCGTGCCGCCGGTGTTGTCGACGTCGTGGTGCAGGATTGCCGCCTTGAACGGGCCGGCCTTGTATTCGGCGCCGAGCGCGATCTTGGTCTCGCGCGGGCTGGTCGTCTGCTCGCCCTTGCCGACCACCGCGCGCAGCGTGACGCCGCCGAATTCCGGCGAGATGTAGCCGACCGCGTTCTGGAAGGTGTCGTCGGTCTTGGTCGAGAAGCCGCCGTCGTTGAGCATGTTCGAGCGCGCGGAGAGCAGGCCGGAGTTGGACAGGCCGTCGTAGTCGGCGTTGAAGTCGTCGGCCGGGCTGTAGACGTAGCCGGCCATCACCGTGCCCCAGCGGTTGCTCTGCAGGCCGACGAACTGCTGGCGGGCCGAGGCGACGCCGGTGTTGGTGTCGACCTTCAGGCCGTATTCGAGCGTGAAGATCGCCTTCAGGCCGTTGCCGAGCTCCTCGCTGCCGCGGAAGCCGAGGCGCGAGCCGCTGATGCCGCCCGAGTCGACGCCGGCGAAGTGCTTGCCGCCGCCGGAGTTGTAGGTGTAGTTGGCGTCGACGACGCCATAGACGGTCACGTTGCTCTGCGCGGCGGCCAGTCCCGACACGGCGGCCAGCGATGCAGCGGCCAATAGCTTTCTTCTCATCAGTATCCTCCGGTTGTTTGCGTGGGCGTTCCAACGAACGCTGGACGCATCTTTCCGAAGTTAGCTGTCAGTTTGCTTTCAGTGCCGTAATCCGTTGCGCTGTGCGTAATTGCACGCCGGGCGGCGAACTCGCCCGCGAGTGAGGGCCGCGTCCTAGCCCCGGTCGCCGATCAACGCCAGCAGCTCGTCGCCGTAGTGCTCGATCTTTGCCGCACCGATGCCGCTGACCATCGCCAGGTGTCCGCGCGTGGTCGGGCGCATTTCGGCGAGTTCCCGGAGCGTGCGGTCGTGCAGGATGACGTAGGCCGGCACGCCCTGCTCGCGGGCGGTGTCGGCGCGCCACTGGCGCAGTTGCTCGAACAGCGCGGCGGCTTCCGGCGGCAGGTCGGCGAGCAGCGTCGCGGTCCTGGTCTTCTTCGTCTTCGCCGCTGCCTTGCGGACCACGTGGCGGCGCAGTTCGAGCGTCGTCTCGCCCTTCAATACCGGCCGTGCGTCGGCGGTGAGCTTGAGCGCGCCGTGTTCGGCGAGGTCGGCCTGCAGCATGCCGGCGGCGACCAGCTGGCGCAGCACGGCGCGCCATTCGGCGTCGTCGAGGTCGGCGCCGATGCCGAACACCGACAGCCGGTCGTGGCCCCATTGCGCCGCCTTGTCGCTCTTCTTGCCGCGCAGCACGTCGATCACGTGCAGCGCGCCGAAGCGCTGGCCGGTGCGGTAGACGGCCGACAGCGCCTTCTGCGCGACGACGGTGCCGTCGAACAGGTCGGGCGGGTCGAGGCAGACGTCGCAGTTGCCACAGGGCGCGTGCTTCTCGCCGAAGTAGTCGAGCAGCACGACGCGCCGGCAGCGCGGCGCCTCGCAGTAGGCCAAGAGCGCGTTCAGCTTCTGCGCCTCCAGCCGCTTCTGCTCGGGCGGGGCGACCGATTCGTCGATGCGCGAGCGCTGCAGCACGACGTCCTGCAGGCCGTAGGCCATCCACGCTTCCGACGGCTCGCCGTCGCGGCCGGCGCGGCCGGTCTCCTGGTAGTAGGCCTCGATGCTCTTCGGCAGGTCGAGGTGGGCGACGAAGCGCACGTCGGGCTTGTCGATGCCCATGCCGAAGGCGATCGTGGCGACGACGATGACGCCTTCCTCGCGCAGGAAGCGGCGCTGGTTCTCGGCGCGGCTCGCCGCGTCCATGCCGGCGTGGTAGGGCAGCGCGGCGTAGCCCTGGCTGCACAGCCACTCGGCGGTCTCGTCGACCTTCTTCCGCGACAGGCAGTAGACGATGCCGGCCTCGCCCTTGCGGTCGGCGAGGAAGGCCTGCAGCTGGCGGCGCGGGTTGTCCTTCTCGACCACGGTGTAGCGGATGTTCGGGCGGTCGAAGCTGGAGATGAAGACGCGCGCCTCGCCGAGGCCGAGGCGCTCGATGATTTCGCCGCGCGTCGCTTCGTCGGCGGTGGCGGTCAGCGCGATCCGCGGGATCGTCGGGTAGCGTTCGTGGAAGGCGGAGAGCTGCAGGTATTCCGGGCGGAAATCGTGGCCCCACTGCGACACGCAGTGCGCCTCGTCAATGGCGAACAGCGCGATGCGGCCCTGTTCGTGCAGGCGGTCGAGCAGCCCGACGCTGCGCTCGCCGGCCAGCCGCTCGGGGGCGATGTAGAGCAGATCCAGATCGCCCGAGAACAGGCGTCGCTCGATCTCCTGCACCTGCGGCCAGTCCAGCGTCGAGTTGAGGAAGGCGGCGCGGACGCCGGCCTGCAGGAGCGCGTCGACCTGGTCCTGCATCAGCGCGATCAGCGGCGAGACGACGATGCCGACGCCAGGGCGCAGCAGCGCCGGGATCTGGTAGCAGAGCGACTTGCCGCCGCCGGTCGGCATCAGCACCAGCGCGTCGCCGCCGCCGGCGACGTGGCCGATGATTTCCTGCTGGCTACCCCGGAAAGCGGGGTAGCCGAAGGTGGTGCGCAGGATTTCCAGTGCGTCAGGACTCATTCGTGCCTTTTTCCGGAATCAGCCACGAGGCGGCGACGGCGCAGGCGAGGATTGCGGCGACGACGCCCAGCGACAGGAAGACCGGGATCTTGAACCATTCGACGATGAGCATCTTCGTGCCGATGAAGACCAGCACCAGCGCCAGCCCGTACTTCAGCAGGTGGAAGCGGCCGGCGAGGTCGGCGAGCAGGAAGTACAGCGCCCTGAGGCCGAGGATGGCGAAGATGTTCGAGGTCATGACGATGAACGGGTCGGTGGTGATGGCGAAGATCGCCGGGATGGAGTCTACCGCGAAGATGACGTCGGTGATGCCGATCAGCACGACGACGACGAACAAGGGCGTGAACCAGCGCTGGCCGTCGCGCATTTCGCTGAGCCTTTCGCCGACGAATTCGCGCGTGATCGAGAGGTGTCCGCGCATCCAGCGCAGGATCGGGTTCTTCTCCAGGTCCGGCTCGTGGTCGGCGGCCCAGATCATCTTGATGCCGGTGAGCAGCAGGAAGGCGCCGAAGACGTAGAGGATCCAGTGGAACTGCGCGATCAGCCAGGCGCCGATCAGGATCATGATCGCGCGCAGGACGACGGCGCCGATGACGCCGATGATCAGCGCCCGCTTCTGCAAGTGGGGCGGCACGGCGAAGGCGGTCAGCAGCATCAGGAAAACGAAGATGTTGTCGACCGACAGTGATTTCTCGATCAGGTAGCCGGTGAGGAACTCGGTCGCCTTGAGGTTGGCGAGTTCGCGGCCGGCGGTCTGGTCGAGCCAGAACCACAGCAGCGCGTTGAAAACCAGCGCCAGCGTCACCCACAGCAGCGACCAGCCGAGCGCTTCGCGGATGCCGACCGAGTGCGACCCCTTCTTCTCCAGGGCGAGCAGGTCGACGGCGATGGCGACGACGACGAACAGGGCGAAGCCCCCCCACATCCAGCCGTTGGCAATGCCTTCCATGGTCGGCTTCCTTACCAGCGGTCGTTGTGGCGGGGGTCAAGGCGGCGGTATTCGCCGTCGATGACGAGCCCGTCGTCGTGTGAGCGGTGGGCGGCGTGTGCGCCCCGCGCGCGCGCCGCGGCCGGGCGCAGGCCCGGCATCACGAAGCGGCGGAAGACGAAGCCGGCGGCGCGCAGCAGCGTGCGCAATACGGCGAGTCGGATCAGGTGGGGGATGTTGGCGATTTTCATTGTCGGCTCCAGGTCGAGTCAGGGTTGCTGTCAAAGCCCCTTGCCGGCACCGGTGCGTCAACGAAAAAGACCTTTGCCGGGCGGCAAAGGTCTCGCTTGCAGAGGCGGTTCGCGCTGGCGCTCACCGCTTGCCCGACAGGCCGGAGACTGCACGCAAATGCGAATCTCGTATTGACGACCGGTCGATTCAGCTACTCCCCTTTGGGGTAGGCGAATTCTGCCGAAGAGCGGTGCTCAGGTCAAGCGCTCGCGAACGAGGCGCTCGCCGTCCCAGACCAGGCATTCGCCGGCGGCGCCGTGCCAGTCGGCGAGCACCCAGCGCTCGACGTGGATGCCGTCGACGATGTGGTCGTGCATCGCCGGCTTGTGCGTGTGGCCGTGGATGAAGGTGGCGTAGCCGTGCGTGCGCAGGAAATCCTCGGTGGCGCCGGCGTTCACGTCCATCAGGTAGTCGGCGCCGCCGGCTTTTTGCGCCTTGCCGGCTTCGCTCCGCTCGCGCAGCGCACGGGCGATCGCGTGCCGTTCGGCAAGCGGCTTGGCGAGGAACGCGGCCTGCCATTCCGGGCTGCGCGACTGGGCGCGGAAGGCCTGGTAGTCGCGGTCGTCGGTGCACAGCGCGTCGCCGTGCGAGAGCACGAACTGCCACGCGGGCAAGGACAGTACGTAGGGGTCGGGCAGCAGGCGGGCGCCGCTGGCGGCGGCGAAACCGTCGCCGAGCAGGAAGTCGCGGTTGCCGCGCATGACGTTGACCGCGACGCCGGCGTCGGCGAGTCTGCGCAGCGCGCTGACGACGGCAGCGTGGGTGGGGTCGGCGGGGGTGTCGAGGTCATCGTCGCCGACCCAGTATTCGAACAGGTCGCCGAGGATGTACAGCGCCTCGGCGGCGCGCGCGCGGCCGCCGAGGAATTGCAGGAAGAGGGCGTTGAGTTCCGGGGTCTGCGCCGACAGGTGCAGGTCGGAAACGAAGAGGATCACGTGGTGCCGCCGGGCTGAGCGCCGTTCATGGTTCGATACGCCCGCATTGCGGGCTACTCACCACGAACGGAATTGGCGCTCCGTTCGTCCTGAGTAGGCCGCGCAGCGGCCGTATCGAAGGACGCATGGTAGAAGATCAAACCGCCTCGGCCTTCTCGATGACCACGTCCTCGACCGGGACGTCCTGGTGGAAGCCGCTGTTGCCGGTGCGCACGGCCTTGATCTTGTCGAGCACGTCGAGGCCGTCGACCACTTCGCCGAAGACGCAGTAGCCCCAGCCGCTGCCGGACGGGGCCTTGAAGTCGAGGAAGTCGTTGTCGACGACGTTGATGAAGAACTGGGCGGTGGCCGAGTGCGGGTCGTTGGTGCGCGCCATGGCGATCGTGCCGCGCTTGTTCTTCAGGCCGTTGGCCGCCTCGTTGTCGATCGGCGCGCGGCATTCCTTCTGCTTCATGCCCGGCTCGAAGCCGCCGCCCTGGATCATGAAGCCCTTGATCACGCGGTGGAAGATGGTGTTGTCGTAGTGGCCGGCGGCGACGTAGGCGAGGAAGTTCTCGACGGTTTTCGGGGCCTTCTCGGCGTCGAGCTTAAGGGTGATGGCGCCGAAGGTGGTGGTGAGTTTGACCTGGGACATGAGGGGTTCCTTGCGTGGGTTACTTTTCGGAAATGACTTTGACCGACTGGATGGTGACCGGTTCGAGCGGCACGTTCTGGTGGAAGCCCTTGTTGCCGGTCTTCACCTGGGCGATCTTGTCGACCACGTCGAGGCCTTCGGTCACCTTGCCGAACACCGCGTAGCCCCAGCCGTCGCGCGATGGGTAATCCAGCGGGCCGTTGTCGGCGTGGTTGATGAAGAACTGGGCGGTGGCCGAGTGCGGGTCCTGCGTGCGCGCCATGGCGATCGTGCCGCGGGCGTTCTTCAGGCCGTTCTTGGCCTCGTTCTGCACCGGTGCCTTGGTCGGCTTCTGCGCCATGTCGGCGGTGAAGCCGCCGCCCTGGACCATGAAGCCGGGGATCACGCGGTGGAACACCGTGCCGTTGTAGAAGCCTTCGCCGGCGTAGGCGAGGAAGTTCTTCACCGTTCCCGGCGCTTTCTCCTGGTCGAGTTCGATGACGATGCGGCCGAGGCTGGTCTGCATTTCGACCTTGGGGCCGGCCCAGGCGGCGACCGACAGGGCCAGGCCTGCGGCGAGGAGGGAAACTTTCTTCAGCATCATGCGGCTCCTTCGTAAACGATCTTCCAGCTGCCGTCCTCGCGGATCCAGTACTGGCGTTTCTTCATCTGGTTGGAAAGGTTGTTGCTGCGGTAATCCTGCTCGAAGGTGACGAGCACCAGGTCTTCCTTGCCCGGGTTGCGGAACATCGACAGGTTTTCGGTCTTGACCTTGATCCATTCCTTGCCGGCGTTGACCTGCCGTTTCTGCTGCGCGAACTCGGCGAGGCCCTGCTTGCCGGCCTGGAATTTCTTCGAGTAGTGGCGCAGGAAGCGGTCGGTGTCGCGGCTTTCCCAGTCGGCGCGCCACTGGTCGATGGTCTTGCTGAGGGCGCTCCGTTCCTTTTGCCAGTCGTCGAGCGACAGCCATTCGATCTCGTTGCTGATGATCACCGGCGTCAGGCCCGGCTGCAGGTTCTTGGCCAGCGCATCGAGGTCGGCGTTGGCGAGCACGACGCAGCCGTCGGAGGCCTTCGGCGGACGCGACAAGGTGTCGGACGGGGTGCCGTGCAGCCAGATGCCGTGGCCGTTGCGCCCCTGCCGCTTGTCCCATTCGTTCGGGTAGTTGATCGGGAAGGCGCCGCTGCCGTAGAAATCGGTCAGCTTCTGGCGCGGCAGGCTGGTGGTGACGTGATAGACGCCGACCGGCGTCTTCTTGTCGCCCTCGCGCATCTTCTCGGCGCCGAGCTTGCCGTGGCTGATGTAGTAGTCGGCGACGAAACGCGGCCGGCCGTTGTCGTTCTGGTAGAGGTACAGGCGGGCCTTCTGCGTGTCGACGACGACCGCATGCTTCTGGTCCGGCTGCATCTGCAGCAGGTAGCGCGGCACGGCGTTGGCGGTCGGCTTCTGGCGGTGCGCCTTGATCCGGGCGATCGCTTCCTCGCGCAGGTCGGCGAGGCGGTCTGCCGGCGCGTTGGCGGCGTTGCCCAGCGTCGAGATCGGGCGTGCGCGGGCGAGCAGCAGGTCGCCCTTGATCAGGTGGCCGAGGCGGAAGTTGGGGTGCTGCCGGAGCAGCGACTCCGTCAGTTCGAGCGCCTTGTCGAGGCGGTTCTTCTCGATCTCGGCATAGACGCGCGCGAGCTGCGCTTCCAGGCCGGAATCGGAGTAGGTCGGTGGTGCGGCCGTTCCCGACCTGCCGGGAACGGAGAGGGCGGGGGCGACGGCAACGATGGTCAGCAGCAGACCACCGAAGGCGATTCGTCGCATCAGCCGACGCGCTCCTGCTGGATCAGCCACTTGCCGCCGACGCGGATCAGCACCAGCGTCTTGCCGGCGGACGAATTCAGCGTGGCCGACTTGTAGTTCTGGCGGAACTTGACCGTCGCCTTGTCGCCGGCGATCGCGACCTTGACGTCATCGACGCTGACCTGGATCTTGCCCGGCTTCTCGATGCGCTGCTGGCGTTCGGCTTCCCACGCCTTGCGCGGCATGCCGTTCGGCGTCTGGAAGTCGGGCGCGTAGTGCGCGAGGTAGCCCTTGACGTCCTTCTTCGACCAGGCGGCGGCCCAGCCCTGCACCGCGTTGACCGCTTCGGCCTCGCCGGCGTCGGCGGCCTTGGCCGGGGCGGCGGGCTTCTCGACCGGTTTCTCGGCCGCCTTCGGCGCTTCCGCGGTCTTCACCGGCGTCACCGCCGCCGGGGCGACCGGAACGACGGTGGCGGCCGGCTTCAGCGGTTCCGCCGCGGGTTTCGCCGGCTCGACGGCTGCCGGTTTCACCGGCTCCGCCGGCTTGGCGGCGGTGGCTGCGGCGACGGTGGCCGGCTTGCCGCCGGGGCGGGTGTTGGTGCTGACCAGGTCGCGGATCAGCGACAGCTTGCCCTGCGCCGCGGCGTTCGACGAGTCGAGCTGCAGCGCCTTGTCATAGGCCTGGCTGGCGAGCTTGGCGTAGACGTCGCCGAGGTTCTCGTAGGCGACGGCGTAGGCCGGGTGCGTCCTGATCGCCATCTCCAGTGCGGTACGCGCCTTTTCATACTGCTTCTGCTGGGCGTAGAGCACGGCCAGGTTGTTGTACGGCTCGGGCAGCTCGGGGTAATCCTCGGTCAGCTTGGTGAATACGGCGACGGCGTCGGCCGGGCGGTTCATCTCGGTGAGGATCAGGCCCTTCATGAAACGGCCTTGCGCATCGCGCGGCTTGCTGGCGATGTAGGCGTCGGTCTTTTCGAGTGCCTGCGGATATTGCCCGGACTTGATCAGCTTCTGGATGTCGGCAAGGTTGTCGGCGCTGGCGACCGGGGCGGCAAGCCCCAGCGCGAGGGCAACGAGAACTGCCGCGAGGGGGTTGGTCTTGAGTCGTGTCGGGAGGCTGGAGGGCATCGATGTGGTATACTTCGCCGAGTTGGGTTGTGCGATCAGGCTTTAACCGGCGAATTCTAACAAGAAGCGCCGCGAAACCCAACCGCCAGAGCCGTCTTTCTTGACCTGTCTTTCTGGATATTTCAATGGCCCGCGGCACGATGTCGCGGAGCGCCCGAACGAGCCCGCCAGATGCTGAAAATCTACAATACCCTGACCCGGGAAAAGCAGGATTTCGTCCCCATCGAGCCCGGCCGCGCGCGCATGTACGTCTGCGGCATGACGGTTTATGACTATTGCCACCTCGGCCACGCCCGCGTGCTGGTGGTCTTCGACATGGTGCAGCGCTGGCTGAAGGCATCCGGCTTCGACGTCACCTATGTCCGCAATATCACCGACATTGATGACAAGATCATCAAGCGTGCCGTCGACAACGGCGAGACGATCGGCCAGCTCACCGAACGCTTCATCGGCTTCATGAACGAGGATGCCGCCGCGCTCGGCGTGCAGAAGCCGGACCACGAACCGAAGGCGACCGAATACGTGCCGCAGATGCTGGAGATGATCGGCCGGCTGGAGACGAACGGGCTCGCCTACCAGGCCGCCGACGGCGACGTGAATTATTCGGTGCGCAAGTTCCCCGGCTACGGCAAGCTGTCCGGCAAGTCGCTCGACGACCTGCGTGCCGGCGAGCGCGTCGAGGTCGATTCGGCGAAGCAGGACCCGCTCGACTTCGTGCTCTGGAAGCACGCCAAGGAGGGCGAGCCGTTCTGGACCTCGCCGTGGGGCAACGGCCGTCCGGGCTGGCACATCGAGTGCTCGGCGATGAGCTCGCGGCTGCTCGGCAAGCACTTCGACATCCACGGCGGCGGCCAGGATCTGCAGTTCCCGCACCACGAGAACGAGATCGCACAGTCCGAGGGCGCGCACCAGTGCGCCTTCGTCAATTACTGGATGCACAACGGCTTCGTCCGCGTCGACGACGAGAAGATGTCGAAGTCGCTCGGCAACTTCTTCACCATCCGCGAGGTGCTGAAGAAGTACGACGCCGAGGTGGTCCGCTTCTTCATCCTGCGCGCGCACTACCGCAGCCCGCTGAACTACTCCGACGCCCACCTCGACGACGCCCGGCAGGCGCTGACGCGCCTGTACACGGCGCTCAAGGGCGAGGCGGCGGGCGGCGTCGCGGTCGATTGGAACGAGGCACATGCGCAGCGTTTCCGCGCCGCGCTCGACGACGATTTCAACACGCCGGAAGCGATCGCCGTGCTCTTCGACCTGGCGAGCGAAGTGAACCGCAGCCAGTCGCCGGCGCTGACGGCGCAGCTGAAGGCGCTCGGCGGTGTGCTCGGCCTGCTCGGCCGCGATCCGCAGGCCTTCCTGCAGGCAGCGCCGGCCGCCGCCGGCGACCTGACGCCGGCAGACATCGAACAGCTGATCGCGGAACGTGCGGCGGCGAAGAAAGCCAAGGATTTCGCGACTGCCGACCGCATCCGCAAGGAACTGACCGCAGCCGGCGTCGTCCTCGAAGACTCGGCGCAGGGCACCACCTGGCGGCGCGCCTGAGCGATGTGCTTCGCACATCGCGAGGAAGTGCCCTCGGGGTGCGCCTGAGCGAAGGGCGCGAGCCCTTCGCGAACAAGTCTCCTGGGGTGCGCCTGAGCCTTCGTGATACGACGGGCAGCGTTCGCTGCCCCTGGCCTTTCCCTCAATCGACGATGTTGCCCATGCCGGGCGTGATCCGGATCACCCGGTTCTTGCCCCGGCGCTTGGCTTCGTAGGTGCCGCTGTCGGCGCGGGCGACGAAGTCGCGCGGGGTTTCGCCGGGGACGAAGATGGTCACCCCGATGCTGGCCGTGCAATGCACGACGGCGCTGTCGCCGGGCGTGATCTCGCTGCCGGCGAACATCGCGCGTACCCGCTCGGCCGCCGCCTCGGCTTCGCTCATCTCGGTTTCCGGCAGCAGCACGACGAATTCCTCGCCGCCGTAGCGGAAGGCCTGGTCGGTCCGGCGCAGGCAGGCGGTGATGCAGTCCGCCAGCCGGATCAGCACCTGGTCGCCCTGGACGTGGCCGTGGGTGTCGTTGAACCGCTTGAAGTCGTCGACATCCATCACCATCAGCGCCAGCGGATGCTGGTAGCGCTGGCAGCGATCCATCTCCTCGCGCAGGCGCTGCGCGAAGTGACGGGCGTTGTAGAGCCCGGTCATGCCGTCGGTGATCGACAGCACGCGGTAGCGCTCCTCGCTCTGCCGGAGGTTTTCCTCGGCGCGTTTCTGTTCGGTGATGTCCTGCAGCGTTTCGATGGCACCGACCACCGCGCCCTGCGCATTGCGCAGCGGCGCCGCGGTGAAGTACAGCCAGCGGCCGCTGTTGCCGAAGTTGGCGAAGAAGTCCTGCGCCTCGTAGCCGCCCTCGACGATCTGCGAACGATGGAACTGCTTGTTGACGTAGTAGCGGGACAGCTTCTCCTCGACCGCGCCGTCGACGACGAGGTCGGCGAGGCAGGGGCGCTCGGTCGGATAGAACGCCCGCCACTGCTGCCGGGTGCCGAGCACTTCGCTGGCCGGCACGCCGGTCAGCGCGGCGCAGGCGCGGTTCCAGTGCGTGACGCGGTGTGCCTGGTCGATGACGAAGGCGGCGACCGCCGAGCCGTCGATGATCTGCGCCAGCTGCCGTTCGCTTTCCTGCATGCGCTCCTCGGCGGCCTTGCGCTCGCTGATGTCCTGCAGCGTCTCGATCGCACCGATGGTCTGTCCGCCCGCATCGTGCAGCGGGGCGGCGGCGAAGTGCAGCCAGCGTGGGCCGCCCGGAAGTTCCGGAAAGAAATCCTCGACCTCGAAGACGCCGTCGATCGCTGCCGACTTGCGATAGCGTCCGTCGTAGTAGCGCGCGATCTCCTCGTCGCCGGCGCCGTCGAGGACGAGGTCGGCCAGCACCGGCCGCTCCTGGCGATAGACGTCGTGCGCCAGGTTGCGGGCGCCGATGGCGCTGTCGGCAGTCCGGCCGAGCAGCAGTTCGGCTGCGCGGTTCCAGTGCGTGATGCGGTGTTCGCGATCGATCACGAAAGTGGCTACCGAACTGCACTGGATGATCTGGCGCAGCAGGGTTTCGTTTGCGCCCAGCGCTTCCTTGGCCCGCTTCTGCGCGGTGATGTCCTGCAGCGTCTCGATCGCGCCGACGAGGTGGCCGCCGCTGTCATGGAGCGGTGCCGCGGTGAAGAACAGCCAGCAGCCGTTGTCGCCGAAGGAGGGGAAGAAATCCTCGGCCTCGTAGGAGCCAGGAATCAGCGTCGAGCGCCGGTAACCCTTGTCGCCGTAGTAGCGGTTCAGGCGCGACTCGATCGCGCCGTCGAGCACGAGGTCGGCCATGCACGGGCGCTTTTTGGCGTAGAAGGCGCGCCACTGGTCGCAGCTGCCGATGATGTCCTCGGCGGCGATACCGGTCATCGCCTCGCAGGCGCGGTTCCAGTGCGTGACGTGGTGCTGCCGGTCAATCACGAACATGGCGACCGAGGAACCGTCGACGATCTGCGCCAGGCGGCGTTCGCTTTCGCGCAATTCCGCATCCAGCTGCTCGCGTTCGATCAACACGCGCCGCCGCTGGTGCAGCGCCGCCGCTTCGTCGGCGAGGCGCGCCGTCCATTGCCCGGCGGCGTCGCGGACGATGAAGTCGTCGGCGCCGGCCTTGAGCAGGCTGACCGCCGTTTCCACCGAAGACGTGGCGCTCAGCACCAGCGTCGGCGGCAGGCGGCCGGAAGCGGCGAGCGCGGCGTAGGCGGCAAGCAGCGTGTCCGCCTCGTCGCCGCTGAGCAGCGCCAGGTCGAACTGGTCGGTCGCCGCGGTCAGATGGCGCAGCGCGCTCTTCGCCGTGCGGCAGCGCGTCACCTTGCCGTCGCCGGCGAGGGCGCGGGTGGCCTCGGTCAGCACGTCGTCGGCCGGGGCGTCTAGTTCAAGCTGCAGGATACGCATGGCGTTTGCCTGGTGGTGTTTGCGGGTGCGGCAGCGTCGATCTTGCCATCAGGGATGAGACGGAGCAACGCCGGCAGGCAAGAAAAATCCCGCACAGGCGGGATTTTTCGGAGGGCGAAGGAGCCTCAGCGCAGCACGCGGCCGCCGCTGCCGATCACCGTCAGGTCCACGTACTTGGAGCCGCTGCGCTCGTTGGGCGTGAAGTTGACCCGGTAGCCGCCGATGTCGACGCTGGACATTCCCTCCAGCGTCTGCACCAGTTTCTCGCGCGTCAGATCCTTGCCCGACTTGCGGATCGCCTCGACCAGCACCTTGGCCGTGACATAGCCTTCGATGCCGTAGTAGGAGTAGTTGGTGTTCTTCTTTGCCTGCAGCAGCCGCTGGTATTCGCGCACCACCGGCGTCGTGTCGTTGAACGGGTAGGGCATCACCTGCGAGATGCCGATGCCGCGGGCGTCGTTGCCGAGTTCCTTGGCCAGCAGGTCGGCACCGACCGGCGACAACGTCATGAACTGCGGGTTCTGGCCGACCTTGCGCATGGCCTTGACGAAGGCGGCGGTCGGCTTGAACAGCGTGACCATGACCACTGCCTGCGGCGCGACCTTGGCGATCGCCCTCACCGCGGTGTCGACGTCGAGCGAGTTGCGCTCGACGGTGCCGACCGCGGACGGGGTGACGTTGTGCTTCTTCAGCGCGGCGGTGACGCCTTCCAGGCCGGACAGGCCGAAGCCGTCGTTCTGGTAGAAGACGGCGATGTTCTTCAGCCCGAGCGAGACCAGCTGGCTGACGATGGCGTCGGTTTCGTCGGCATAGCTGGCGCGGATGTTGAACATGTAGCGGTTATTCGGGTTCTCGCGCGGCGACTGGCGGATCGTGCCGGCGCCGGAGATGGTGCCGACCAGGGGCACCCTGGCCGGGCCGAAGACGTCGTTCATGGCCTGCGTCGTCGGGCTGGAGCCGTAGTACTGGAGGAGTGCGAAGACCCTGTGCTCCTCGATCAGCTTTTTCGAGTTCTCGACCGTGCGCTCGGTTTCGTAGCCGTCGTCGAGCGCGACCAGTTCGAGCCGGCGCCCATTGACGCCGCCGGTCTTGTTCAGGTGTTCGAAATAGGCCGAGATGGCTTCCTTCATCTCCAGTCCATAGGCGCCGTTCGGGCCGCTGAACGGGGAGGACATGCCGATCGTCACCGTCGTGTCGGTGACCCCAACCTCTGCGGCGATGGCGGCGGTGGTGCTCAGCCATCCCGTCAGCGCAAGCAGCGCGGCTTTGCGAAAAAAGCTCATCTCCATTTTCCCCTCTCCTGATTTCTTTCTGTATGCGGCAGATACAACATTTCCAGAAATAAATCATGACCCTGCAAGCTGACACGGGTCTTACAGGGGCGGTAAACGAAGACGGCCGGGCGAACCCGGCCGTGGGGGAGAAAGCGGGACTCAGGCGCACCCCGAGGGCACTTGAGCCCGAGGCCCCGTCGCTTCGCGATGCGCGTCGCGCATCACTCAGGCGGCGCTGAAGAAGTCGCGGACGCGGTCCATCCACGACTTGGCGCGCGGGTTGTGCTTGCCGCCGTCGCGGTTGCTGATCTCCTCCAGCTCGCGCAGCAGCTCGCGCTGGCGCTCGGTGAGGTTGATCGGCGTTTCCACGGCGACATGGCACAGCAGGTCGCCGTGCGCGCTGCTGCGGACGCCCTTGATGCCCTTGCCGCGCAGGCGGAAGACCTTGCCGCTCTGGGTTTCCGGCGGGATCTTGATCTTCGCCACGCCGTCCAGCGTGGTGATCTCGATTTCGCCGCCAAGCGCCGCTTTCGTGAAGCTGATCGGCATCTCGCAGTGCAGGTCGTTGTGCTCGCGCTGGAAGACCGGATGCTGCCGGAGGTGGATCTGCACGTAGAGGTCGCCCGGTGGGCCGCCGTTCACGCCATGCTCGCCCTCGCCGGAGAGACGGATGCGGTCGCCCTCGTCGACCCCGGCCGGAATCTTCACCGCCAGCGTCTTGTGCTGCTTCAGGCGGCCGGCGCCGTGGCACTCGGTGCAGGGTTCGGGAATGATGCGGCCGGTGCCGTGGCACTTCGGGCAGGTCTGCTGGATCGAGAAGAAGCCCTGCTGCAGGCGCACCTGGCCGGACCCGGAACAGGTCGGGCAGGTCTTCGGCTGCGTGCCGGGCTTGGCGCCCGAGCCGTGGCAGCGCTCGCATTCCTCCATGGTCGGGATGCGGATCTTGGTTTCGGTGCCGAAGGCGGCCTGTTCGAGCGTGATTTCGAGGTTGTAGCGCAGGTCGGCGCCGCGGTAGATGTTCGAGCGGCCGTGACCGCCGCCGCCGCCGCGGCCGCCGAAGATCTCGTCGAAGATGCCGCCGAAGGCGTCGGCGAAGCCGCCCATGCCGGCGCCGCCGAAACCGCCGCCCATGCCCGCCTGCGGGTCGACGCCGGCATGCCCGTACTGGTCGTAGGCCGCGCGCTTCTGCGGGTCGGAGAGGATCTCGTAGGCTTCCTTGGCCTCCTTGAACTGCTCCTCGGCCTTGGGGTTGTCCGGATTGCGGTCCGGATGGAACTTCATGGCCAGCTTGCGGTAGGCCTTCTTGATCTCGTCGTCGGCGGCGTCGCGGTTGACGCCGAGGACTTCGTAAAAATCGCGTTTGCTCATGGGGAGAAGGGAGAAGGGGGAAGGGGGAAGGGCTACAGCTTGCGCCTGATCGACGCGCTGAGGCCCATCACCAAGCCCGAAACTTCGTCCACAGCCTTTCTCAAATTTTCACTATCGTTGGTGTAGCCCAGGCGGGTCGCCAATTCTAGCAAGGTGTCCAGTTCGGAAAGCGACGCGCCCGCAATCGCGAGGAACTGCAACAGTTCCTTGCTGCCATTACGGGCGAAGCCTTCCGCAATATTGCTGGGTACCGAAACTGCCGCCCGACGTAATTGCGATGTCAGGCCAAACCGCTCATCGGTCGGAAAGGTGACGGTCAGGGCATAAACCGATTCGACCAGTGACATCGCCTGTTGCCAGGCCTTGAGGTCACGGTGCGCACGTTTCACGCCCTTCACCCTTCACCCTTTCCTCTTCACTTCTTGTCCTTCACCTCGGTGAATTCGGCGTCGACCACGTCGCTGTCGTCCTTCTTCGCCTGCGCGCCCGGCTGCGCGCCGCCCATGCCGGCGCCGGCGTCGGCGCCGCCGGCCTGCGCCTGCTGCTGGGCGTACATCTTCTCGCCCAGCTTCTGCGCGGCCTGCGACAAGGCTTCGCTCTTCGCCTTGATGACCTCGATGTCGTTGCCGCGGATGGCGTCTTCGGTTTCCTTGACGGCCGCCTCGATGGTCGCCTTCTCTTCGTCCGAGAGCTCCTTGCCGTATTCGGTCAGCGACTTCTTCACCATGTGGATCATGCCGTCGGCGCCGTTGCGGGCATCGGCCAGCTCGTGCGCTTTCTTGTCCTCTTCGGCGTGCAGTTCGGCGTCCTTGACCATGCGCTGGATCTCGTCTTCCGAGAGGCCCGAGTTGGCCTTGATGGTGATCTTGTTTTCCTTGCCGGTGGCCTTGTCCTTGGCCGTCACGTGCATGATGCCGTTGGCGTCGATGTCGAAGATCACCTCGATCTGCGGCATGCCGCGCGGGGCCGGCGGGATGCCTTCGAGGTTGAACTGGCCGAGGCTCTTGTTGCCGGCGGACATCTCGCGCTCGCCCTGCAGCACGTGGATGGTCACCGCGCCCTGGTTGTCGTCGGCGGTCGAGAATACCTGCGAGGCCTTGGTCGGGATGGTCGTGTTCTTCTGGATCAGCTTGGTCATGACGCCGCCCAGGGTCTCGATGCCCAGCGACAGCGGGGTGACGTCGAGCAGCAGCACGTCCTTGACCTCGCCCTGCAGCACGCCGCCCTGGATGGCGGCGCCGACGGCGACGGCCTCGTCCGGGTTCACGTCCTTGCGCGGGTCCTGGCCGAAGACTTCCTTGACCTTCTCCTGCACCTTCGGCATGCGCGACTGGCCGCCGACGAGGATCACGTCGTCGATGTCGCCGACCTTGCAGCCGGCATCCTTCAACGCGGTCAGGCACGGGGCGACGGTGCGCTCGATCAGCTCGTCGACCAGCGACTCGAACTTGGCGCGGGTGATCTTCAGCGCCAGGTGCTTCGGGCCGGTGGCGTCGGCGGTGATGTAGGGCAGGTTGACTTCGGTCTGCTGACTGGAGGAGAGCTCGATCTTGGCCTTCTCGGCGGCTTCCTTGAGGCGCTGCAGCGCCAGCACGTCCTTCTTCAGGTCGACGCCGGAGTCCTTCTTGAACTCGTCGATGATGTAGTCGATCAGGCGCTGGTCGAAGTCCTCGCCGCCGAGGAAGGTGTCGCCGTTGGTCGCCAGCACTTCGAACTGGTGCTCGCCGTCGATTTCGGCGATCTCGATGATCGAGATGTCGAAGGTGCCGCCGCCGAGGTCATAGACGGCGATCTTCTTGTCGCCCTGCTTCTTGTCCATGCCGAAGGCGAGCGCGGCTGCGGTCGGCTCGTTGATGATGCGCTTCACTTCCAGCCCGGCGATGCGGCCGGCGTCCTTGGTCGCCTGGCGCTGGCTGTCGTTGAAGTAGGCCGGGACGGTGATGACGGCTTCGGTGACTTCCTCGCCGAGGTAGTCCTCGGCGGTCTTCTTCATCTTGCGCAGCACTTCGGCGGAAACCTGCGGCGGCGCGATCTTCCTGTCGCGCACCTCGACCCAGGCGTCGCCGTTGTCGGCCTTGACGATCTTGTAGGGCATCAGCGAGATGTCCTTTTGCACTTCCTTTTCCTCGAAGCGGCGGCCGATCAGGCGCTTCACCGCGTACAGCGTGTTCTTCGGGTTGGTGACCGCCTGGCGCTTGGCCGGGGCGCCGCACAGGATCTCGCCGTCCTCGGAGTAGCCGATGATCGACGGCGTGGTGCGCGCGCCTTCCGAGTTTTCGATGACCTTCGGCTGGCCGCCTTCCATGATGGCGACGCAGGAGTTGGTGGTGCCGAGGTCGATACCGATGATCTTGCCCATTGTGTTTTTCCTTTCGAGAGAATGCCTTGCGATGTCACCCAGATGGGGGTGGCATCAGTGATTTCAATGCCGGTTCAGCTTTCCTTGGCCTTGGCCACGGCCACCATGGCCGGGCGCAGCGTGCGGTCGGCGATCAGGTAGCCCTTCTGGAAGACCTGGACGACGGTGTTGGCCGGCTGTTCGGCGTCGATCATCGCCATCGCCTGGTGGCGGTGCGGGTCGAACTTCTCGCCGACCGGGTTGATCTCGACCACGGCGGCCTTGTCGAACGCGGCGACGAGGTTCTTCAGCGTCATTTCGACGCCGGTACGCAGGCTGTCCGGATTCGGGTCGGCCAGCGCCATTTCCAGCGTGTCCTTGACCGCCAGCAGGTCGCCGGCGAATTTCTCGACGGCGAACTTGTGCGCCTTGCCGATGTCTTCCTGGGCGCGGCGGCGGATGTTTTCGCTCTCCGCCTTGGCCCGCAGCCAGGCGTCGTGGTGCTCCTCGGCGCGCAGCTCGGCCTGGCGCAGCAGTTCTTCAAGGCTGGGGGTGCTGTCTACCCCCTCGGCCGGGGTTGCCGGTGCGGCTTCGGCTTCCTGCGTGTTTTCCGGGTTGCTGCCTTCCGGCAGCAGGGGATCCTGGGGCGTGTTTTGCTCTTGCATTTGGCGGCTATCGGGTGGAATTTACGGAAAGTTGCCCCTAGCTTGGGGCGGGTTGCCGGGTTTCAAGAGCGGGTCGCCATTTTTTTTGCTTTTGCCTGCGGGCGATCCTGCTAGGATTCATGTCATGGCGGAAATGATCGGCAAATACGAGATCTTGCGCACCCTCGGCAAGGGGGCGACGGCGATTGTCTATCTCTGCCGCGACCCGGACGCCGATCGCGAGGTGGCGGTCAAGCTGATCCGCCTGGACAGCGACAATGCCGCGATGTCGCGGCGGCTGCTCAAGCTGTTCCACACCGAAAGCGGCGTCGGCCGCCGCCTCGAACACCCGCACATCGTCCATATCTACGACGCGGTGGTCGAGGACAAGCAGGCCTACATCGTCATGGAGTACGTCGACGGCACGCCGCTCGACCAATTCGTCTCGATCAGCAAGCTGCTGCCGCTGCACCGCGTCATCGGCATCGTCTTCAAATGTGCGCTGGCGCTCGACTATGCCTACCGGCAGGGGGTCATCCACCGCGACATCAAGCCGGCCAATATCCTCGTCACCGCCGACGACGACCCGAAGATCACCGATTTCGGGCTGTCGCTCAACCTGCAGCACAACGGCGGCGGCAACTCCACCTTCATCATGGGGGTCGGCTCGCCGGCCTACATGTCGCCGGAGCAGATCAAGGCCTATCCGCTGAACCAGAAGACCGACCTCTATTCGCTCGGCGTCGTCCTCTTCCAGCTGCTGACCGGGCGCCTGCCGTTCCGCGCCAACAATCCGGCGACGCTGGTCTATCGCATCATCAACCACGACACGCCGTCGATCTGCGCGCTCAACCCGAACCTGCCGGCCGCTCTCGACCCGATCATGAAGAAGGCGCTGGAGAAGGATCTCTACAACCGCTACAAGAACGGCGCCGAATTCGCCAAGGATCTGGCGGCGGTGCGCTACCAGATCCTCGAAGAGCACGAGACGCAGGAAGATACCGCGCATTTCCAGATGCTGCGCGACCTGCCGTTCTTTGCCGATTTCGACGACGTCGAAGTCTGGGAGGTGCTGCGTATCTGCGTCTGGCGCGACATCGCCGCCAAGGTGATGCTGATGCGGGAGGGCGAGGAGGATCGCCATTTCGGCATCATCGTCAGCGGCTATGTCGAGGTCTCGGCGGAAGGGCGGGCCATCTGCCGCCTGGGCGTCGGCGAAGTGGTCGGCGAGATGGCCTACCTGCACCCGAAGAACCACAAGCGCCGCGCCAGCGTGGTGACGCTGGAGCCGACGGTGTTCCTGGAGGTCAATCCGGGAGCGCTGGCGCTGAGCTCGGACGAGGTGCAGGAACGTTTCAGCAAGGTGTTGGTCGAGCGGGTGCTCGACCGCCTGGCGGAGGCCGACCACATCCTTGCCCAGCAGGGGCAGCGGGCGGTCGGCGCCGATTCGTCGATCCCGTTTGCCGGGATGGGCGGCAAGTTCGACCTCGAACTGCTGCCCTGACGCGCTGACGCGGGCCCGGCGCCCGCCCCGGCGTCACACCTTGAAGCGCCCGACCGTGGATTGCAGTCCCTGCGCCAGCGATTCCAGCGCTGCGGCGGCGCTGGCCGTCTGCTCCACCGCCTGGTTGTTTTCCTGCGCCCGCGAGGCGATCGCTTCGATGCTGTCGGCCACGCTGCGGCTGCTCCGCCGCTGCTCGTCGGTGGCCCGGGCGATGGCGTCGAGGCCGTTGCCGACTTCGCTGACCGAGCCGTTGGTCGCCTGCAGGACGTCGGCGACCGTGCCGATCGTCCCCTGGCTGGCGGCGATGTGCTGCAGGCCGTCGTTGATCGCGTGATGCACGGTGGCCGCCTGCCCGGACAGCGTGGCGGTGATGCGGTCGATCTCCTGCGCCGACAGCGCCGATTTTTCGGCGAGCTTGCGCACTTCGTCGGCGACCACGGCAAAGCCGCGCCCGGCCTCGCCGGCCCGCGCCGCCTCGATGGCGGCGTTGAGCGCGAGCAGGTTGGTCTGCTCGGCAATGGCCTTGACCTCCTGCGTCATCTTGCCGATCGCCTCGGTGCTGCGGACGAATTCGTTGACCGTGTCGGCGGTCAGCTGCACCGTCTGGCCGACCTCCTTCATCTCGCGCAGCAGCCGGGACAGGCTCGCGCTGCCTTCCTCGGCGCGGCGCAGGCTTTCCTGCGACTGGTGATTGACGTGGTCGGCGTTCTCGGCAATGGCGGTGATGCTTTGCAGCATGCTGTCCATGGCGCCGGCTGCCTGCGTCGACTGCTCGTTCTGCCGGTGCGATCCTTCGGTGACCTGGCGCGAGGCTGCGGACAGGTCGTGCGCTTGCGCCGAGACGTGGCGCGCCGAATCGCTGACCTGGCGGACCAGGCGGCAGAAGTTCTCCATCATCTCGTTGAAGATTGCCGAGGCCTGGCCGATCTCGTCGTTCCCCTTCACCGGCAGGCGGCGGGTCAGATCGCCTTCGCCGCGGGCGATGTCGGCGAGGCCGCCGGTCAGTTGTTCCAGCGGCGCGGTGACGAAATGGCGGGTCAGCAGCCAGATCACCGCCAGCAGCAGCACGCTGACGCCGGCGGCGGCAGCGGAAATCTTCAGGCGGAAGCTGGCGACCTCGCTCTCCACCGTATCCAGCGAGACCTTCATGCTGACGACGCCGAGCACGGTGCCTTCGGGTACCTGGTGGCACATCAGGCAGTCCTTGCCGAGGTAGTTCTTCGCTGCCTTGGTCGGCGTGACGACGCGCAGGAAGGAGCTGCCGTCGATGCTGTCGGTCCGCACGTACGGCTGGCCGGACGACATCACCTGCTGTTCGACGGCATCGAGTTGCCGGTTCGATTTGGTGTCGGCGCCGAACAGCTTGACCACCGCCTCGGAGCGCGCGACGTGCAGATCCTTGATGATCGACAGCTGTTTGATCTGGTCGAGGAAGACCTCGCGCTGGCCGACGGTGCCAGTGATCATCATGCCGGTCAGGCCGGCCATCGTCATTTCGTGGATGCTGCCGGCGAATTCCCGCGCCTGGCGGATGGCGGTTTCCCGGTTGACGGAGCTTTCCCAGGCGATCATGCCGGTCCACACGACGACGAGCACGAGCCAGATCGCGGCGGTCAGCCGCAGCCAGATTTTCCAATTGGACATATGAACGGGCCTCCCTATGCCCGTCTGCTGCCGTTGCGGCCCGGTTCTTCGCCCGGTGCCGCGGCCGCCGGCGCTGCCCCGCAGGCTGCGGGGTCAGACGCTCAGGTCGATTTGCTGGATTGTGCCAGTGCCGCCGTTTTCCTGCAAAAAGATCCCGCTGCTGCGCACCTGGCCGAGACTGTCGTTGCCGGCGTCGCGGAGCGCGAACGGCGTCGCGACGCGGGCCAGCGCGATGGCGCCGACGTTGGCCTGCTGCAGGCTCTGCAGTTCGCCGCCGCCGTCGGCGTCCGGCGTCCACACGCGCAGTTGCCGGTAGACGCCGTCGGCCTCGTCGATCCAGCCGTTACCATCGCCGTCGAAGGCGGCGAGGTCGGCAAAGCCGTCGCCGCTCTGCGCGCCGAACAGTTCGCTGCCGTCGTTGATCCGGCCGTCGCCGTTGCGGTCGAGTGCCAGGAAACCGCTGCCGGAAGCGAGGCGGTTGATGCTGTCGGCGCTGCCGTCGGCGTCGAGGTCGAAGCTGAAGCGTTGCTCGCTGAGCTGGGCCGCGCTGCCGGCGAAGTTGAGCACCAGCGGGTCCTTCTGCTGGCGCGCGGCGTCGCCGAGGCGCAGGCTGACGTTGCTCTCCTCGGCGTAGCTGCGCGACATCGCGAGGTCGAGCTTGAAGGTGATCTCGCGCCCGTCGGCGGTGCGCACGACGCCGCTGGCGGAGAACGTGGTCTGCTCGGATTCGCTGTACGACTCGTGATAATCGTATTCGAGGCCGAAGCCGGCGGGGCGGGCCGGCGCGTTGGCGCCGGCGCTCGGCGGCGGCTGCAGCGGCGGCAGGTCCTTGCCCTGGCGCGGCTCAAGTTCGCTGGCGTCGAAGACGCGGGCCTCGCGGCCGGTCAGCATCAGGATCATTTCCCGCAGCAGCTGCAGGCGCGGGTCGTTCTCGGCGGCGTCGATCGCCTCGTCGATCGCTTCCGCCTCGCCGGCCTGGACGGCGCGGCCGGCGTCGGAGATCGTCACCGGCTCGCCGGCCGGGCGGCGCGGGCCGTTGCCTTCGAAGTCGGGGCGGCGGTCGCCGACCCAGGCGCGCAGCGATTCGCTGACTTCATGGTGTTGCTGCGAGACATGGGTCGAGGTCAGCTGCAGCTCGGCACTGGCAATTCTCATGGCGGCCTCCAGGGGCGTGGATGGCCTGTTAACGGCAGCTTGCGGCGTCGGGTTTAGTCGACCGGGAAGCCTGATTCGATGCGGGTTCCCAGCCAGAAATGCGCGTCGACGCCCGGTTGGCGGGCGCTCAAAAAATGTGCGGCTGGCTGGTGGCCCGGTGCGGGCGATGGTGCTTAGATTGCCGCGCCGAGCGATTTGGCGCGGGTCGCCGACAGCCCCAGCGTGGCGGCGTCGGCCGGTTCCCGCGTCGGCCAGCCGCCGAGCTGGGCCTCGACCAGCGCGGCGAGGGCGGCGATCCAGTCGTCGCGTTCGTTGAGTGCCGGGATGTAGTGGTATTCCTTGCCGCCGGCGGCGAGGAAATCGGCCTTGCCTTCCATGGCGATCTCCTCCAGCGTCTCCAGGCAGTCGCCGACGAAGCCGGGGCAGATCACGTCGACGCGGCCGACGCCCTCGCGGGCCAAGGCCTGCAGCGTCGGCGCGGTGTACGGCTGCAGCCATTCGGCGCGGCCGAAGCGCGACTGGAAGGTGATCCGGTACTGCTCCGGCCGCAAGGCCAGCGCCTCGGCGAGCAGGCGGCCGGTCTTCCGGCATTCGCAGTGGTAGGGGTCGCCCTTGTCGAGCGTGAAGCGTGGCACGCCGTGGAAACTCATCAGCAGCTGGTAGCTGTTGTCGGGCCGGCCGTTCTTCGTCCAGTGCTCGCGCACGCTGGCGGCGAGCGCGGCGATGTAGCCGGGATCGTCGCAGAAGCTCCTGAGCACGCGCAGTTCCGGCTGGTTGCGGATCGTCGTCAACCAGCCGTAGGCGGCGTCGAGCGCGGTGGCGCTGGTGCTGCCGGCGTATTGCGGGTAGAGCGGCACGAGCAGGATGCGCGTGCAGCCCTCGGCCTTCAGCCGGGCCAGCGTTGCCGGCACCGAGGGTTGGCCGTAGCGCATCGCGTAGTCGACGACCAGGTTGCGGTGGCCGGCGGCGCCGAGGCGACCCTTGAGCAGCTTGGCCTGCCGTTCGGTGTGCACCTTCAGCGGCGAGCCCTCCGGCGTCCACACCGTGGCGTATTTTTCCGCCGACTTGGCCGGCCGGGTGTTGAGGATGACGCCGTTGAGGATCAGCCACCAGATCGGCCGCGGAATCTCGACGACGCGCGGGTCGGCGAGGAACTCGCGCAGGTAGGTCTTGAGTGCGGCCGGCGTCGGCGCTTCCGGCGTGCCCAGGTTGATCAGGACAACGGCGGTGCGCGCCGGCGTGCCGTGCTGCCAGGCCGGCTCGGGAAGGAATTGGCTCATCAGGAGTTTGCCTGGTAGGTGAGGGCGGAGGAGAGCAGGCGGGCGGTGATGTCGACGATCGGGATGACCCGCTCGTAGGCCATGCGCGTCGGCCCGATCACGCCGACCGAGCCGACCACCTGGCCATTGACCGTGTACGGTGCGGTGACGACGCTGCACTCGTCGAGCGGCGCCAGGCCGGATTCGCCGCCGATGAAGATCTGCACGCCGTCGGCGTTGCTCGACACGTCGAGCAGCTGCGCCAGCCCGGCGCGCTGCTCGAAGAGGTCGAACAGTTCGCGCAGGCGCTTCATGTTGGTCGAGAACTCCTCGACTTCCAGCAGGTTTCGCTCGCCGGAGATGACGCAGGGGGTCTCAGTCTCGGACAGCGCCTCGTCGCCGGCGGCCAGCGCCGCAGCCATCAGCGACTGCAGGTCGCTGCGCAATTGGCGCATCTCGTCCCGCAGCCGGCTGCGGATCTGCGCGAAGTCGAGGCCGGCGAAGTGCTCGTTGAGCGTGTTCGCCGCCGCGGTCAGCTCCGACGACGAGTAGGCGCGTTCGGTGAACAGGATGCGGTTCTGCACGTCGCCGTCGGCGGTGACGATGATCAGCAGGATGCGCTTCTCGGAGAGACCGACGAACTCGATCTGCCGGATGCGCGGGCTGGCGCGGCGCGGCGCGGCGACGATGCCGGCGAAATGGGTGAGGCCGGAGAGCAGGTTGGAGGCGCTGCTGATCAGCTGCTGCGGCTGCGTCGGGTGCAGCAGGCCTTCCATCTGCTCGATGCTGGCCTTCTCCAGCGGCATCACCGTCAGCAGGCTGTCGACGAACAGGCGGTAGCCGCGCGGCGTCGGGATGCGGCCGGCGGAGGTGTGCGGGCTGGCGATGAAGCCGGCGTCCTCGAGGTCGGCCATGACGTTGCGCACCGTCGCCGGCGACAGGTCGAGTCCGGAATACTTCGACAGCGCGCGCGAGCCGACCGGCTCGCCTTCGGCGATGTACCGTTCGACCAGGGTTTTCATCAGAATGCGGGCGCGTTCGTCGAGCATGGGCTGGATTCTACAAAACAACGCTGCGCTAAGCCATGTGCGACCGCGAGAAAGGCAGCATCGGCGGGTGACTGGCGTCGGGGCGTATGGAATAATCCGGACCATGAATCAGCCCTACGGTTCCCGCAACCTGCCGCGCACGATCGCGCTCATCGGCCGCTACCAGAGCCCCGAGATCGCCGAATCGCTGCGCCTGCTTGCCCGTTACCTGCGCGAGCGCGGCGTGACCGTGGTCGTCGAGGAGGAAACCGCGGCCAACATCGGCAAGCTGGCCGGCGACGAACACTGGGTTCCCGGCAGCTTCGAGGCGATCGGCGCCAGCGTGGACGTCGCCATCGTCCTCGGCGGCGACGGCACCATGCTCAACGCGGCGCGCCGGCTGGCCCGCTACCGCGTGCCGCTGGTCGGCGTGAACCAGGGCCGGCTGGGCTTCATGACCGACATCGCGCGCAACGACATGCTGTCGTGCATGGAGGACCTGCTCGACGGCCGCTTCGTCAGCGAAACGCGGATGATGCTCGACGCCGAGGTGCTGCGCGACGGCCGCGAACTGGCGTCGAACATTGCACTCAACGACGTCGTGATGGACAAGGGCGCGATCGGCCGCATGATCGAGTTCGAGCTGTTCATCGACGGCGAGTTCATCTACAACCTGCGCGCCGACGGCCTGATCGTATCGACGCCGACCGGTTCCACTGCCTATTCGCTGTCCGCCAACGGACCCATCCTGCACCCGCAGGTCGCCGGCATCGCGTTGGTGCCGCTCTGCCCGCATGCGCTGACCAACCGGCCGATCCTGGTCGGCGACCAGGCCGACATCGAACTGCGCATCACCCACGCCACCGACTGCCGCGTGCACTTCGACGGCCAGCTGACCGTCGACCTGGTGCGCGGCGACGCGGTCCGCCTCTACCGTTCGCAATACTCGATCTGCTTCCTGCACCCGCCCGGCTACAGCTACTTCGCCATGCTGCGGCAGAAGCTGCAGTGGAGCGCACGCCCGAAAGGCACCTGAACCCTCATCATGCTGCAGCACCTGGCAATTCGTGATTTCGTCATCGTCGACCGGCTCGAACTCGACTTCGCCGCCGGTTTCGGTGCCCTCACCGGCGAGACCGGCGCCGGCAAGTCGATCCTCGTCGATGCGCTGGCCTTCGTCCTCGGCGAGCGCGCCGACGCCGGCCTGATCCGCAGCGGCTGCGATCGTGCCGAGGTCTCCGCCGAGTTCGCCGCCGACGGCATTGCCGGCGCCGTCGCCTGGCTGCGCGAGCAGGAACTCGACGGCGACGACGGCCTGATCCTGCGCCGCACGATCGATGCCGGCGGCCGTTCCCGTGCCTGGATCAACGGGTCGCCGGCGACGGTGCAGCAGCTGCGCGAAATCTCCGAGTGGCTGGTCGACATCCACGGCCAGCATGCGCACCAGTCGCTGCTGCGCAGCGACGCGCAGCGCGGCCTGCTCGACGCCCACGCCGGTCTCGTGCCGCAGGTGGCCGAGGTCGGCCGTGCCTGGCGCCAGTGGCGCGAGGCGCAGACCCTGCTTGCGGCGGCGACTAACGGTGCCGAGGCCCTGCTGCGCGAGCGCGATGAGCTGGCCTGGCAGGTGCAGGAGATCGAAGGCTTGGGCGACGGCGAGGCCTTCTCGGCGGCCGGCTGGGAGGCGCTCAACGCCGAACACCGACGCCTCGGCCACGCGGCCGGGTTGATCGAAGGCGTGCAGTTCGCGCTGGCACTGCTCGCCGACGGCGACGCGGCGGCTGAAGCGCAGGTCGATAGCGTCGCCTCCCGTCTCGACACGCTGGCCGGCTACGATCCGGCGCTGGCCGAGGTGGCGCAGCTGGTGCAGTCGGCACAGACCGAGCTGGCCGAAGCGGTTTCCGCACTGCGCCGCTACGCCGACCGCGCCGAACTGGACCCGGGCCGGCTGGCCGAGGTCGAGCGGCGGATCGAGGCGGTGCTGGCCTGCGCGCGCAAGCTGCGGCTGGCGCCGGAAACCCTGCCGGAACGGCTGGCCGAGGCGCGCGCGCGCCTGGCCGAACTGGGCGAGGCGTCCGACCTGGCGGCGCTGGAAGCGCGCGTCGCCGCCGCGCGGCAGGATTACGAGCGCCACGCCGGCAAGCTGTCGGCGGCGCGCGGCAAGGCGGCGGCGAAGCTGTCGGCCGAGGTCAGCCGCATCATGCAGCAGCTGGCGCTGGCCGGCGGCCGCTTCGAGGCGGCGCTAGTGCCGGTGGCCGATGGCGCCGCCTACGGGCTGGAGCAGGTCGAATTCCGCGTCGCCGGCCTGGCCGGCGGCGAGGCACGGCCGCTGGCGAAAGTGGCGTCGGGCGGCGAGTTGTCGCGCATCAGCCTGGCGATCCAGGTGGTGACCAGCCGCGCCGCGTCGGTGCCGACGCTGATCTTCGACGAAGTCGACGTCGGCATCGGTGGCGGCGTCGCCGAGGTCGTCGGCCGGCTGCTGGCCGAGCTCGGCCGCGACCGCCAGGTACTCTGCGTCACCCACCTGCCGCAAGTGGCGGCGCGCGCGGCCTGGCAGTGGCAGGTGGCGAAGGAAAAGGATCGGGCCGGCAGCAAGGTCACCAGCCGCGTGACGCCGCTCGACGCCGGCGGCCGCGTCGAGGAGATCGCGCGCATGCTCGGCGGCGTCGAGATCACCGCCATCACGCGTCAGCACGCGCGGGAGATGCTGGCTTCCGAGTGAGATGGCGCGAGTGAGGTCACGGCTGGTCATTCGGCCCCGCCTCGTCTAGGCTGAAACCCGTAGAGTCGTTTGCTGAGGTCGCTGGCCGTGCACATCGGAGCGCCGACATCTTCCTCTTCCCTTTTTGCGCAGCAGCTTCCTCCGTTGTCGGCGGAGCGGGGCGCACGCCGCTCGCCGGCGGAGGTGCGCGACCGGCGCGATGGCGTCGGTGCCGGAACGACTGCTGACGGGCGCGGCCCGAGCGGCACGAATGCTGAATTGACGCCGGGCGAGGCGCGGACGGTGGCCCGCCTGCGCGAGACCGATCGGGCCGTCCGCCAGCACGAACTGGCCCATGTCGCCGCCGGAGCGGGCCTCGTCACCAGCGGGCCGAACTATTCCTATACGACCGGGCCGGACGGAAAGCGCTATGCGGTCGGCGGCGAGGTGTCGATCGACGTGTCGCCGGCGCGCACGCCGGAGGCGACCATTGCCAAGGCGCGGCAGATCCGGTCGGCGGCGTTGGCTCCGGCCGATCCGTCCGGGCAGGACCGCCAGGTTGCGGTCGCCGCCGGACGGCTGGAAGCCGAGGCGCGGGCGGAGCTTCAGACGCAAGGCAGCAGTGCACGCAGCGCCATCGCCGGTTACGCAGAAGTCGGGCGAGGTGAGGAGGCCGCGAAGGGGAGGTTGGTTGACGCGTTCGCCTGATCCGGCTTCAGGCGATTCCGGCGAGGGTCAGGGCGCCGGTGGCGGCGAACACCGCCGCCGCAGTCCAGCGAATCTGCTTCAGCGGCAGGCGTGCCGCCAGCTTTTCACCGATCAGCACGGCTGGGATGTTGGCTGCCAGCATGCCGAGCGTGGTGCCGGCGACGACCCAGGCCAGGGTATCGTATTTGGCAGCCAGGGCGATCGTCGCGAATTGCGTCTTGTCGCCCATCTCGGCCAGGAAAAAAGCGATCGTCGTGGTGATGAAGGCGCCGGCGTGCGTCGAGGTCGGCGTGTCATCGTCGTCGAGCTCGTCGGGTTTCAGCGTCCACAGGCCGAACGCGATGAAGACGCCGCCGGTCGTCCAGCGCAGCGCTTCCGGCGACAGGAAGGAACCGATCCAGGTGCCAACCCAGCCGGCCAGCGCGTGGTTGGCCAGCGTCGCGGCGAAGATGCCGGCGATGATCGCCCAGGGACGGCGCAGGCGGGCGGCGAGGACGAAGGACAGAAGTTGCGTCTTGTCGCCGATTTCGGCAAGCGCGACGAGCACGGTCGATGCGATGAAAGCGTCCATGGCGGCGCAGCACCGCGGACGGCGCTCCGGGAAAGAGAGTGGTCTGGGTCAGGCGCCGGGGGTCTTGCCGCCCTTGCCGCGGCTAGGGCAATCGGCCTTGGTGCATTCGGCGTAGAGGTAGAGCGCGTGTTCGTGAATCGCGAAGCCGCGTTCCTTGGCGATCTTGGCCTGGCGGCGCTCGATCTCCGGATCGTAGAACTCCTCCACCTTGCCGCAGTTGATACAGACCAGATGGTCGTGATGGTGGCCGACGTTCAGCTCGAAGACGGCCTTGCCCGATTCGAAATGGTGGCGTTCAAGCAGGCCGGCCTGTTCGAACTGGGTGAGGACGCGATAGACGGTGGCCAGCCCGATGTCCATGCCTTCGGCGATCAGCATGCGGTAGACGTCTTCCGCCGTCAGGTGGCGTACGTCGGTATTCTCGAACAGTTCGAGAATCTTCAGGCGGGGAAAGGTGGCCTTGAGGCCGATGCTCTTCAGACTGTCGGGATTGCTCATCGCTTGTTCGGCTCGGCAGAGCGCTGGTGGTTTTCGGTTATGATATACCGCTTGGCGGGGCTTTGCGAAAAATGAGCGCCCGTTGTGGACGGCGGATGCGGGCGGCGGTGAGGCCGGACGTAGCCCTTTCAGCCGGTGCTCTCCCTGATCCTTTTGATTGCATCGTTACGCATGATTTCATCGAGATTTTCCGTCGCCGTCCTGGCCATGCTGCTGCTCGGTGCCTGTTCGAACGTTCCGCGCATCGTCACCGAGTACCGCATCGACGTGCAGCAGGGCAACGTGCTGACCCAGGACATGGTGTCGCAGCTGCGGCCCGGGCTGACGCGCGACCAGGTCCGCTTCGTCCTCGGTACGCCGCTCCTCGTCGACATGTTCCATGCCGATCGCTGGGACTACGTGTACAGCCTGCAGAAGGGGCGTACCAAAGAAATCGAGCGGCGCCGCTTCACCGTGTTCTTCGACGCCGACGGCAAGCTCTACCGGGTGGCCGGCGACGTCGTCGCCGACCAGAACGCCGGGAGCGAGGCCGTTCCCGAAGAGAAGTCGCGGGTCATCGATCTCGGTTCGATCTCCGCCGACACGCCGATTCCGCCGCCGGAGGAAAAGGGCTTCTTCGGCCGGATGATGGAAAAAGTCGGATATTAAGGGCGCCGGGAGGCGGCGGCACCGTTTCCGCCGGCTGAGAAAGTCGAGAAAACTCCGGGCGGCCCTTCGTTTTCTTCTGAGGTGAGTTCCTGACATGAGCGGTACGCGTATTGCAGTGGTGGGCGCCAACGGGCGCATGGGGCGGATGCTGATCGAAGCGACGCTGAAGGACGGCGAGGCGTCGCTGGCGGCGGCTTTCGACCGCCCCGGCAGCCCGGCGCTCGGGCGCAACGCCGGCGAACTGGTCGGCCTGGCGAGCGATGTGCTGGTCAGCGATGACTTTTCCGGACAGATCGGCCGCGCCGACTGCCTGATCGACTTCACCCGCCCCGAGGGTACGCTGGAACACCTGCGCATCTGCCGCGACCAGGGCGTCGGCATGGTCATCGGCACCACCGGCTTCGAGGCCGAGGGCAAGGCGGCGATCGCCGCCGCCGCCAAGGACATCCCGATCGTCTTCGCGCCGAACATGGCGGTCGGCGTCAATCTCGTCTTCAAGCTGCTCGATACCGCGGCGAAGATTCTCAGCCAGGGTTACGACATCGAGATCGTCGAGGCGCACCACCGGCACAAGATCGATGCGCCGTCCGGCACCGCGCTGCGCATGGGCGAAGTCGTCGCCGCGGCGCTCGGGCGCGACCTCAAGGCCTGCGCCGTCTATGGACGCGAGGGCGTCACCGGCGAGCGCGATCCGTCGACCATCGGCTTCGCCACGGTGCGTGGCGGCGACATCGTCGGCGACCACAATGTGATGTTCTGCGGCCTCGGCGAGCGCGTGGAGATTGCCCACCGCGCCGGCAGCCGCATGCCCTATGCGCTCGGCAGCCTGCGTGCAGCCCGCTTCCTGGCCGGAAAGCGGAACGGGCTGTACGATATGCAGGACGTGCTCGGCCTTCGCTAGGAAGCGCCTCCGATGTCCCGGCGGCGCTTCCGGATGAGACTCAGGGAGACGCTGCCATGATTCGCTCCGCACTGCTCCGCTACCAGATCCAGGAGGCTTTCGGCGAAGCCGCGCCGGAAGCGGCCGTCGCCCGGTTGCAACAGCTGGCGGCCAGCGATCATTCGCTGGATAGGCTGATGCAGCAGGTCGACGCGGCCTACACCCGCTTCGGGACGCTGCAGCAGGTATCGGCCGAGGTCGGCGGCGTGGTCGTCTCGGAATGGGACATGAAGCGCGGCCGGATCGAATCCGGCAAGGCCTGGAAGAGCCTGCTCGGCTATGCCGCCGGCGATGTCCCGGACACCCTCGCGGCCTGGCGCTCCTTGACCCATCCCGAAGACCTGGCCGGTCTGATGGCCGAGATCGGCACGCATGTGCAGGAAGGGTCGGCGAAGTTTTCCGCCCAGTGCCGTGGCCGTATGCGCGATGGGAGCTGGCGCTGGCTCCGGGTCAGCGGCAAGGTCGTGGCGCGCGACGACGACGGCGAGCCGCTGCGCCTGGTCGTCGTGCAGGAGGACATCGACGCCGAGCGCCGGCTGGAGGATTCCCTGCAGTCGGCGCGCGACGCCGCGGAAGCGGCGGGGCGTGCGCGCAGCGCCTTCCTCGCCAACATGAGCCACGAGATACGGACGCCGATGAACGGCATCCTCGGCATGACCGAGCTGGCGCTCGACACCGATCTCGACGCCGAGCAGCGGCACTACCTGGCGACCGTGCGTTCGTCGTGCGAGGCCTTGCTCACGATCGTCAACGACATCCTCGACTTCTCGAAGATCGAGGCCGGCAAGCTGGAGGTCGAGCGGGTCGAGTTCTCGCTGCAGGAGGTGATCTTCGAGGCGGTGCGCTCGCTGGCGATCGGCGCCCAGCAGAAAGGGCTGGATGTCACCGTCGACATCGCTCCGGAGTTGCCGGTTCGCGTCTGGGGCGATCCGGTCCGGCTGCGCCAGGTGCTGACCAACCTGGTCGGGAATGCGATCAAGTTTACCCAGGCCGGCGAGATCGGCGTCGAGCTGCGTCAGCTGCAGGCGGCCCCGGACCGGGTGGCGGTGCAGCTGTCGGTACGCGATACCGGCATCGGCATCGCTCCCGACAAACAGCAGCAAATCTTCCAGGCATTCTCGCAGGCCGATGTGTCGACGACCCGGCGCTTCGGCGGCACCGGCCTCGGCCTCGCCATTTCGGCGCGCCTCGTCGAGTTGATGGGCGGCCGGTTGTCGGTGCGCAGCCAGCCGGAGCAGGGCAGCGTCTTCAGTTTCGCGCTGAGCTTCGGCGTCAGCCAGCCGGCCAACCCCCGTCGCCTGCCGGCGAGCCTGTCCGGGCAGCGGGTCTTGCTGGTCGGCGAGCCCTCCGCGACCTTGCAGCTGCTGGAAGCCGATTTCTCGCGCTGGGGCATGCAGCCGGCGCAGGTGGCGACGCTGGCCGAGGCGCGTGCCGCCGCCGAAAAATGGCGAAGCGCGGGCTTCCCCTTTGCGCTGGTGGTTTGCGATGCGGCGATCGCGCTGGGCGACGACGGTCAAGGCATTTCCGGGTGGCTGGCGGCCGGCGCCGAACCGTTCATCGTGCTGCTGACCATCGCCGGTCAGCGCGACCAGTTGCCGCGACTGAAGGCACTCGGCCTCTCCGCCTACGTCGTGAAGCCGGTGGCGGCCGACGACATGCTCGATGCGGTGGCGCTGGTCGTTGGCGGCGACGCCGGCTTGCAGCTCGACGATTTCCATGTCGATTCGTCGCTGCAGGCGGTCGAGGCTGCTGGCAGCGGTCTGAGTGTGTTGCTGGTCGAGGACAATCCGGTTAACCAGGAGCTGGCGCTGCGCCTGCTCGAACGCGGCGGGCATCGCGTGACGACTGCGGCCAACGGCCAGGAGGCGGTCGAGAAGTTCGAGGCGCAGCATTTCGACGTGATCCTGATGGACATGCAAATGCCGGTGATGGGCGGGATCGAGGCTACCGAGGCGATCCGTGCGCGCGAGCTGCGACGCAGCTGGGTCGCTTCCGGCCCGGATATCCGGCTGACGCCGATCATCGCGATGACGGCCAACGTCATGGCCGGCGATCGCGAGCGCTGCCTGCAGGCGGGGATGAACGACTACCTGGCGAAGCCGATCCGGCAGAACGAGCTGTACCAGGCGCTGGCGCGCGCGGCGGGGCGGGACGACGGGGGGCTCGCCGGCGGCATGGCAACGCCGGTACTTCCGCTGGAGACGTGCGGCGGCGCGATCGACATCGATGCCGCCACGCGGGATCTGGGCGATGTCGACCTGCTTCGGGAAATGGCGCGCATGCTGCTGGTGCAGTGGGATGCGGACGTCGCCGCGATCGAGAAGGCGATTGTCGCCAGGGATGCGGCGCTGCTGAATCGGGCTGCGCATACGCTGAAAGGCTTGCTCGCCATGTTTCACGCCGTCGCCGCGCGTCGGGCGGCGATGGCGGTCGAACAGGCCGCCAAGGAGGTTGCACAAAGCAACGACGATGCCGCGTGGGAGGGTGTCAGGGCCGCCGTCGCCGGGCTCCACGTCGAGCTGGCGCGGGTCAAGCCCGAACTGGCGGCGTTCGTCGGCGCCTGAGCGATGCGCGCTGCGCATCGCGAACAAGTCCTCCTGGGGGGCGCCTGAGCGCTGCCGGGCTGTCCGGCGGCACCTCGTCGATTTGCCCTGAAATGGGGCGTCCTGTATAATGATGCGGTTAAATACCAAACGAGCGGAAGGGTCACGAGCCCTTCCGCTTTTGCGCATCTAAAGCGCTGAATTTCCTCACGGATTCGGCGCGACCACATCACAGGAGTTTTTCGTGTCGCTATCCGCGTTGCTGCCGCCGTTCCTGCCCGCCCTGCTCGCGCTAGCCGACGGTACCGTGTTCCGCGGCTTTGCCATCGGCGCCGAAGGGAGCACCAGCGGTGAGGTGGTGTTCAACACCGCCATGACCGGCTATCAGGAAATCCTGACCGATCCGTCGTATTGCCGCCAGATCGTCACGCTGACCTACCCGCATATCGGCAATACCGGCTGCAATGCCGAAGACTGGGAGTCGCGCGCCAACTTCGCCGCCGGCCTGGTCATCCGCGACCTGCCGATCCGCGCCTCCAACTGGCGCCTGCAGCAGACGCTGCCCGAATACCTGAAGCAGAACGGCATCGTCGCCATTGCCGGCATCGATACCCGCAAGCTGACGCGCGTGTTGCGCGAAAAGGGGGCCCAGGCCGGTTGCATCATGGCCGGTACGGTTGATGAGGCAAAGGCGATTGCCGAGGCCAGGGCCTTCCCGGGCCTCTCCGGCATGGATCTGGCGAAGGTCGTCTCGATCGATTCGCCGTATGCGTGGAAGGACGGCGAATGGACGCTGAAGGGTTTCCAGCCGTCGCCGGAGCCGAAATTCCACGTCATCGCCTACGATTTCGGCATCAAGCGCAACATCCTGCGCATGCTCGCCCAGCGCGGCTGCCGCGTCACCGTCGTGCCGGCGCAGACGCCGGCCGCCGAGGCGCTGGCGCTACAGCCGGACGGCATCTTTCTGTCGAACGGCCCGGGCGACCCTGAGCCCTGCGACTATGCCATCGCCGCGATCCGCGAGTTTCTCGATCGTGGCGTGCCGACCTACGGCATCTGCCTCGGCCACCAGCTGCTGGCGCTCGCCTCCGGCGCGAAGACGTTGAAGATGAAGTTCGGCCACCACGGCGCCAACCACCCGGTCAAGGACCTCGATACCAATCAGGTGCTGATCACCAGCCAGAACCACGGCTTTGCGGTCGATCCCGACTCGCTGCCGGCCAACCTACGCGTGACCCACGTCTCGCTATTCGACGGTTCGCTGCAGGGCGTCGCCCGCACCGACGTGCCGGCCTTCTCCTTCCAGGGACACCCGGAAGCGAGCCCCGGCCCGCACGACGTGGCCTACCTGTTCGACCGATTCATCAAGGCGATGCAAGACAAGCAGGCCGACGGAAAGTAAGACATGCCCAAGCGTACAGACATCCAGAGCATCCTCATCATCGGTGCCGGCCCGATCATCATCGGCCAGGCGTGCGAATTCGACTATTCCGGCGCGCAGGCCTGCAAGGCGCTGCGCGAAGAGGGCTACAAGGTCATCCTGGTTAATTCCAACCCGGCGACGATCATGACCGACCCGGAAATGGCCGACGTCACCTACATCGAGCCGATCACCTGGAAGGTGGTCGAGAAGATCATCGAGAAGGAGCGCCCCGACGCGCTCCTGCCGACGATGGGCGGCCAGACCGCGCTCAATTGCGCGCTCGACCTGGCCAAGCACGGCGTGCTCGAGAAGTACGACGTTGAGATGATCGGCGCCTCGCGCGAGGCGATCGACAAGGCCGAGGACCGCGAGAAGTTCAAGGCGGCGATGACCAAGATCGGTCTCGGCTCCGCCCGCTCGGCCGTGGCGCACTCGATGGAAGAGGCGCAGCAGGTGCAGGCGATGATCGGCTTCCCGGCGATCATCCGGCCGTCGTTCACGATGGGTGGTTCCGGCGGCGGCATTGCCTACAACCAGGAAGAATTCGTCGAGATCTGCAAGCGCGGCCTGGAAGCCTCGCCGACCAGCGAGCTCTTGATCGAGGAGAGCCTGATCGGCTGGAAGGAATACGAGATGGAAGTGGTCCGCGACAAGGCGGACAACTGCATCATCGTCTGCTCGATCGAGAACCTTGACCCGATGGGCGTGCATACCGGCGACTCGATCACCGTCGCCCCGTCGCAGACGCTGACCGACCGCGAATACCAGATCATGCGCAACGCCTCGATCGCCGTGCTGCGCGAGATCGGCGTCGACACCGGCGGTTCCAACGTGCAGTTCTCGATCTGCCCGACCGACGGCCGGATGATCGTCATCGAGATGAACCCGCGCGTGTCGCGTTCGTCGGCGCTGGCCTCCAAGGCCACCGGCTTCCCGATCGCCAAGGTGGCGGCGAAGCTGGCCGTCGGCTACACGCTCGACGAACTGGCCAACGAGATCACCGGCGGCAAGACGCCGGCCTCGTTCGAGCCGTCGATCGACTACGTCGTGACCAAGGTGCCGCGTTTCGCGTTCGAGAAATTCCCGGCCGCCGATTCGCGCCTGACGACGCAGATGAAGTCGGTCGGCGAAGTGATGGCCATCGGCCGCACGCTGCAGGAGTCGCTGCACAAGGCGCTGCGCGGCTTGGAGGTTGGCGTCGATGGCTTCGACGAGAAGACCGTCGATCGCGAAGTGATCGAGACCCAACTCGCCGAGCCGGGTCCGGAGCGCCTGTGGTACGTCGCCGACGCCTTCCGCGCCGGTCTGTCGCTCGACGACATCTTCCGCCTGACGGCGATCGATCCGTGGTTCCTGGCGCAGATCGAGGACCTCTACATCAAGGCCGAAGCGATTCGCGGCAAGGAACTGAAGTCGCTGGACAAGGGCGACCTGTGGGCACTGAAGCGTGCTGGTTTCTCCGACAAGCGCCTGGCCAAGCTGCTGAACACGACGCAGACCGCGGTGCGCGAGCATCGCCACGCGCTCGGCGTGCGTCCGGCCTACAAGCGCGTCGATACCTGCGCCGCCGAGTTCGCGACGAACACCGCCTACATGTACTCGACCTACGAGGAAGAGTGCGAGTCGAATCCAACCGACAAGAAGAAGATCATGGTGCTGGGCGGCGGTCCGAACCGCATCGGCCAGGGCATCGAGTTCGATTACTGCTGCGTCCATGCCGCGCTCGCCATGCGCGAAGACGGCTACGAGACGATCATGGTCAACTGCAACCCGGAGACCGTGTCGACCGACTACGACACCTCGGACCGCCTCTACTTCGAACCGCTGACGCTGGAAGACGTGCTCGAGATCGTGCACATCGAAAAGCCGGTCGGCGTCATCGTCCAGTACGGCGGCCAGACCCCGCTCAAGCTGGCGCGCGACCTCGAAGCCAACGGTGTGCCGATTATCGGCACCTCGCCGGACATGATCGACGCCGCCGAAGACCGCGAGCGCTTCCAGAAGCTCTTGCACGACCTCGGCCTGAAGCAGCCGCCCAACCGCACCGCGCGTGCCGAGGACGAAGCCCTGCGGCTGGCCGACGAGATCGGCTACCCGCTGGTGGTGCGCCCGTCCTACGTGCTCGGCGGCCGTGCCATGGAGATCGTCCATGATCCGCGCGATCTCGAGCGCTACATGCGCGAGGCGGTCAAGGTCTCGAACGATTCGCCGGTGCTGCTCGACCGCTTCCTCAACGACGCCGTCGAAGTCGACGTCGATGCCTTGTCCGACGGCACGCAGGTGATCATCGGTGGCGTCATGGAGCACATCGAACAGGCCGGCGTGCACTCCGGCGATTCGGCCTGCTCGCTGCCGCCGTATTCGTTGTCGAAGGAAGTGCAGGACGAGCTGCGCCGCCAGACCGAACTGATGGCCAAGGCGCTGAACGTCTGCGGCCTGATGAACGTGCAGTTCGCGATCAAGGACGACGAGGTTTATGTCCTCGAAGTGAATCCGCGCGCCTCGCGCACCGTGCCCTTCGTGTCCAAGGCGACCGGCCTGCAGCTGGCCAAGATCGCGGCGCGCTGCATGGCCGGCCAGAGCCTGGCAAGCCAGGGCGTGACGAAGGAAGTGATTCCGCCGTACTTCTCGGTCAAGGAAGCCGTCTTCCCGTTCAACAAATTCCCGGGCGTCGATACCATCCTCGGACCGGAAATGAAGTCGACCGGCGAAGTCATGGGCGTCGGCGTGACCTTCGAGGAAGCCTTCGTCAAGAGCCAGATGGCCGCCAGCGTCAAGCTGCCGACCGCCGGCAAGGCCTTCCTCAGCGTCAAGGACTCGGACAAGCCGAAGGCGGTCGAGATCGCCCGCAACCTCGTCGCCAGTGGCTTCTCGGTCGTTGCCACGCGCGGCACGGCAGCGGCGATCGAGGCGGCCGGCGTGCCGGTGACGGCGGTGCACAAGGTGACCGAGGGGCGCCCGCACATCGTCGACATGATCAAGAACAACGAGATTGCGCTGATCGTGAATACGGTCGAGGAGAAGCGGCAGGCCATCGCCGATTCGCGCTCGATCCGTACTTCCGGCCTGCAGGCCCGGGTGACGGCGTATACGACGATCTGGGGTGCGGAAGCCGCCGCCGAGGGCATCAAGAATCGCGGTGAACTCGTTGTCTATCCGATCCAGGCGCTGCACGCGCAACTGAACTGATCGATTCTTTTTTTAGCCGCCGGGAAGCCCCAGGAAACACCATGCTTCGGGGTCCGGCGGTTTTGCTTTGCTAGAGGGCGAAATGAGCAAGATTCCGCTGACCCTGAACGGTGCCGAAAAATTGCGTGTCGAACTGCATCGCCTGAAGACGGTCGATCGTCCGAACGTCGTCGCTGCGATCGCCGAAGCGCGCTCGCACGGCGACCTGTCGGAAAACGCCGAGTACGATGCGGCCAAGGAACGTCAGGGCTTTATCGAGGGGCGCATCCAGGAAGTCGAAGGCAAGCTGTCGAACGCCCAGATCATCGACCCGAAGGCGCTCGACGCCGACGGGCGGGTGGTATTCGGCGCGACCGTCGATCTTGAGGACCAGGATTCGGGCGATCCGGTGACTTACCAGATCGTCGGCGAGGATGAGGCCGACATCAAGCTCGGCAAGCTGTCCTTCGCCTCGCCGATGGCGCGTGCGCTGATCGGCAAGTTCGCCGGCGACATCGCCCAGGTGCAGGCGCCGGGCGGCCTGCGCGAGTTCGAGATTCTCGACGTCCGCTACGAGTGATGATGCGGCGCCTCGCCGACGCTTCCTACACCCTCGCGCTGACGCTGTGGGTCGGCGCGCTCTGGGCGATCGGCTACATCGCGGCGCCGCTGCTGTTTTCCGCCCTTGACGACCGCGTGCTGGCCGGCACCCTGGCCGGCCGGATGTTTGCGGTGGTCGGCTGGCTCGGCCTCGGCTGCGGCGCCTACCTGCTGCTCTTCATGCTGCTGCGGCTGGGGAGTACGGCGCTGAAGCGGCTGATCTTCTGGCTCGTCCTCTTCATGCTGCTGCTGGCGGCGGCGCAGCTGTTCGGCTTGCAGCCGCTGATTGCCCAACTGCGCAGCGAGAGCGTGCCGCGCGAGCTGGCCGAGGCGGCGACGAAGAGCCGTTTCGCTACCTGGCATGGGGTGGCGAGCGTGCTCTATCTGGTGCAGAGCCTGCTCGGGGTGTTCGCGGCGCTGGGCGCCGCGCGCGGGCAGAAGTAGCGGCGCGTCAGCCCTTGCGGTTGCTGCCCTGGAAGCTGCGCTTGGTGCGGCGCGGGGCAGCCTTGGCGCGCATCGGCCGGGCGGCGGCGGCTTTCTTCGCGGCGAGTTCGGCGGACGGGCGGTAGACGACGAGCAGTTTGCCGATATGCTGTACGGCGCTGGCTTCGAGCTTTTCGCAGATTTCGGTCAGGTAGGCTTCACGGGCGTCGCGATCGTCGCCGTAGACGCGGATCTTGATCAGCTCGTGGCTTTTCAGCGACGCGTCGATTTCCTTCAGCACGGCTTCGGAGAGTCCGTTCTGGCTGATCGAGACGACGGGGTTGAGGCCATGGGCGCGGGCACGCAGTGCGCGGCGCTCGTCGGCGGTCAGTTGCAGCATCTGAAAACTTTCATCAAAACGCGAATTCTATCATCCCGTAACCGCAATGGCCCGTACCAAGACCAGCAAGGCATGGCTGCACGAGCATGTGAACGATCCCTACGTGCAGAAGGCGAAAGCCGAAGGCTGGCGCTCGCGCGCCTCGTTCAAGCTGATGGAGATCGACGATCGCGACAAGCTGATCCGGCCCGGGGACGTCGTCGTCGATCTCGGCGCGGCGCCGGGCGGCTGGTCGCAGGTCGCCGCCGAGCGCATGAAGGGGAAGGGGCGGGTGATCGCCCTCGATCTGCTGGAGATGGCGGCGATTCCCGGCGTCGATTTCTTTCAGGGGGACTTCCGCGACGAGGCCATCCTGCAGCAACTCGAAGAAAAGCTCGCCGGCGAGCGCGTCGGGCTTGTCCTTTCCGACATGGCCCCCAATATATCGGGTATCTCCGTGTCCGATCAGGCGCGGATGATGCATCTGGCGGAGCTCGGGCTCGAATTCTCGCGGGACTGGCTGAAACCCGACGGCGCCTTTCTGGTCAAAGTGTTCCAAGGGTATGGTTATGACGAATTCGTGGCGCAGATGAAGCAGGTCTTCAAGACCGTCGCGACACGCAAGCCGGGAGCGTCGCGGGATCGCAGTGCGGAGCTCTATCTGCTCGGGCGCGGCCTGCGCTGAGTCGGCGGCAAATCGGTTAGAATCGCTAGTTCAAGCCCCGTTCGGGGCAGTGAGGTACGTGAAGTGAATAACATGTTCAAGAATCTGGCGATCTGGATGGTGATCGGCCTCGTGCTGATGACCGTCTTCAACCAGTTCAACGGCCGCCAGGTGGCGCAGAGCTCGATGGAATATTCCCAGTTCATCGAGGAAGTGAAGCAGGGCCGCATCGCCAAGGTGACGATGGAAGGCCGCACGCTGAAGGCGGTGACGACCGATGGCCGCAAGCTCACGTCCTATGCGCCGCCCGACCTGTGGCTGGTCTCCGACCTGCTGAAGAACGGCGTCAAGATCGAGGCGCGGCCCGAGGAAGAGCCGTCCTTCCTGATGAACATCTTCGTTTCCTGGTTCCCGATGCTGCTGCTGATCGGCGTCTGGGTCTTCTTCATGCGCCAGATGCAGGGCGGCGGGCGTGGCGGCGCGTTCTCGTTCGGCAAGAGCAAGGCGCGCATGCTCGACGAGTCGAACAATACCGTGACCTTCGCCGACGTCGCCGGCTGCGACGAAGCGAAGGAGGAAGTGTCCGAGCTGGTCGACTTCCTGCGTGATCCCTCGAAGTTCCAGAAGCTCGGCGGCCGCATCCCGAAGGGCGTGCTGCTGGTCGGCAGCCCCGGTACCGGCAAGACGCTGCTCGCCAAGGCGATTGCCGGCGAGGCCAAGGTGCCGTTCTTCTCGATCTCCGGCTCCGACTTCGTCGAGATGTTCGTCGGCGTCGGTGCCGCCCGCGTCCGCGACATGTTCGAGAACGCCAAGAAGCACGCGCCGTGCATCATTTTCATCGACGAACTCGATGCCGTCGGCCGCCAGCGCGGTGCCGGCCTCGGCGGCGGCAACGACGAGCGCGAGCAGACGTTGAACCAGATGCTGGTCGAAATGGACGGCTTCGAAGGCCAGACCGGCGTCATCGTCATCGCCGCGACCAACCGCCCCGACGTGCTTGATCCGGCGCTGATGCGTCCGGGCCGTTTCGACCGCCAGGTCGTCGTCCCGCTGCCCGACATTCGCGGCCGCGAGCAGATCCTTGCCGTGCATATGCGCAAGGTGCCGCTTTCTCCTGACGTCAAGGGCGACATCATTGCGCGCGGTACGCCGGGCTTCTCCGGCGCCGACCTCGCCAACCTGGTGAACGAGGCGGCGCTGTTCGCCGCGCGTGCCAACAAGCGCCTGGTCGACATGGAAGACTTCGAGAAGGCCAAGGACAAGATCATGATGGGCGCCGAGCGCCGCAGCATGGTGATGAGCGAGGAAGAGAAGAGGAATACCGCCTACCACGAGTCCGGTCACGCCGTCGTCGCCAAGCTGGTGCCGAAGTCGGACCCGGTGCACAAGGTCACCATCATCCCGCGCGGGCGTGCGCTGGGCGTGACCATGCAGTTGCCGGAAGAGGACCGCTACGCCTACGACCGCACCTATCTGATGAGCCGCATCGCCGTGCTCTTCGGCGGCCGCATCGCCGAGGAACTGTTCATGAACCAGATGACCACCGGCGCCTCGAACGACTTCGAGCGGGCGACGCAGATGGCGCGCGACATGGTTACGCGTTACGGCATGTCCGACGCGCTCGGTCCGATGGTCTATGGCGAGAACGAAGGCGAGGTCTTCCTCGGCCGCTCGGTGACGACGCACAAGAACGTCTCCGAGGCGACGATGCAGAAGGTCGATAACGAGATCCGTCGCATCATCGACGAGCAGTACGCGCTGGCGCGCCGCCTGCTTGAGGAAAATCGCGACAAGGTCGAGGCGATGACCGCGGCGCTGCTCGAATGGGAAACCATCGACGCCGAACAGATCGACGACATCATGGCCGGCAAGGCGCCTCGGCCACCGAAGGAGCAGTCGCCGCAGAAGCCTTCGTCCGATACCGGCAGTTCGCCGGGGGCAGCGCCGTCGGCGACCGCGCCGGCCTGATTCTTCCACTTTCACGAGGACGGGAGAGCGCTGCTCTCCCGTTTTTCTTTCATGACGCTGCGTTGCGGAAAATTCGCGCTGTCCCTTACCCGCCCGCTGGTGATGGGGATCGTCAATCTGACGCCGGATTCGTTTTCGGGGGACGGGCTGGCCGATAGCACGGCACGCGCGGTCGACCATGCCCGCGCACAGATCGCCGCCGGCGCCGACATCATCGATCTCGGCGCCGAATCGTCGCGGCCAGGGGCGATTCCGACTTCGCTCGACGACGAGCTGCATCGCCTGCTGCCGGTGCTGGCGGCGCTCGACGGCTGCGGAGTGCCGATCTCGGTCGATACGTACAAGCCCGAGGTGATGCGCGCCGCGCTCGGCGCCGGGGCGGCGATGATCAACGACATCTACGCGCTGCGCATGCCGGGCGCGCTCGACGCCGTTGCCGCGTCCGACTGCGCGGTCTGCCTGATGCACATGCAGGGCGAGCCGCTGACCATGCAGCAAAACCCGGAATACAGCGACCTGCTCGGCGAAGTCCGGCATTTCCTCGCCGCGCGTGTCGAGGCCGTCGAGGCGGCCGGAGTGGCGCGCCAGCGCATCGTGCTCGATCCCGGCTTCGGCTTCGGCAAGTCGCTTGAACACAACCTCGCGCTGTTGCGACACCTGCCGGCGGCGATTGCCGGCGAGCTGCCGATCCTGGCCGGCCTGTCGCGAAAATCGATGCTCGGGCAGATCACCGGGCGCGAGGTGGCCGACCGTTTGCCGGCGAGCCTGGCGGCGGCGCTGCTGGCGCTGGAGGCCGGCGCGCGCATCCTGCGCGTGCACGACGTCGCGGCGACGCGTGATGCCGTCGCGGTATGGTCGGCGGTGCGCGGATTGCCGTGACCACGCGTCGAGCGCAAGCCCCGGCATTGACGCCGGGGTGAGCGAGACGAAGACACAACCGGGGCGCGCGCCCGCTCTGTATCGTGGGAGGCCCCGGACCTTCAGGTCGGGGAGCTTCACCTGCGACGGGTGGTCGCTCGTCGTTCGGGGAAGCAAGTAGAATTCCATTCCTTGCGCGGGGTCTTTCCGCGCGTAGCAGGGGTAAGCAATGAGCAGAAAGTATTTCGGCACCGACGGTGTGCGCGGCAAGGTCGGCGAAATGCCGATCACGCCTGATTTCGTGATGCATCTTGGCTATGCGGCCGGGCGCGTGCTGGTCGCGCGCGAGCACCTGCCCGGCGGCGAGCGTCCGGCGGTGCTGATCGGCAAGGACACGCGAATTTCCGGCTACATGCTGGAAGCGGCGCTGGAGGCCGGCTTTTCGGCGGCCGGCGTCGATGTCTGCCTGACCGGGCCGCTGCCGACGCCGGCGATCGCCTACCTCACCCGCGCGCTGCGCCTGCAGGCCGGGATCGTCATTTCCGCCTCGCATAATCCGTATTACGACAACGGGATCAAGTTCTTCTCGGCGCACGGCACCAAGCTGCCCGACGCCGTCGAAAGCGAGATCGAGGCCGGCATCGACGCGCCGATCCATTGTGTGCCGTCGGCCGAGCTCGGTCGCGCCCGCCGCATCGCCGATGCGGCCGGACGCTACGTCGAGTTCTGCAAGAGCACCTTCCCCAACGACAGCGACCTGCGCGGCCTGCGCATCGTCGTCGATTGCGCCCATGGCGCCGCCTACCACATCGCGCCGCACGTGCTGCACGAGCTCGGCGCCGAGGTGGTGGCGATCGGTGCTGCGCCCGACGGCCTGAACATCAATGCCGAAGTCGGGGCGACTGCACCGAAAGCCTTGTCCCGCGAAGTCGTTGCCCACAAGGCCGATCTCGGCATCGCGCTCGATGGCGATGGCGACCGCCTGATCATGGTGGATGCCGAAGGCACCGTCTACGACGGCGACCAGCTGCTCTATGCGATCGTCCGCAGCCGTCTGCGGCAGGGGCCGGTGGCCGGAGTCGTCGGCACGCTGATGACCAATCTCGCCCTGGAGCATGCGCTGGCGGCGCTGGGCGTGCCCTTCGCGCGCGCCGCGGTCGGCGACCGCTACGTCATGGAGAAGCTGAAGGAGAACGGCTGGCTGTTCGGCGGCGAGAACTCGGGGCATATCCTTTGCCTCGACCGGCACAGCACCGGCGACGGCATCGTCTCGGCGCTGCAGGTTCTGTCGGCGCTGCGCGAGTCGGGAGGCGACCTCAAGTCGCTGCTGGCGGGCCTCGCGCTGTATCCGCAGCGCCTGATCAACGTGCCGATGAGCAAGGGCTTCGCCTGGAAAGGGCACGCCGCCATCGTCTCCGCCGAAGCCGAGGTCGAGCGCATGCTGGCCGGCCAGGGGCGGGTGCTGTTGCGCGCGTCGGGTACCGAGCCTCTGCTGCGGGTGATGGTCGAAGGGCGTGACGGCGAGCGGGTCACCGCGGCGGCTGAGTTGCTCGCGGGGGCGGTGCGCAACGCCTGTGCCGGCTGATCCGGCGCTGCCTCGCATTGACCGGGCTTGCTGCCGGCCGCTATAATCCAAAGGTTTTATGCGGGCGGCCCTGATGCGACAGAAACTGGTGGTTGGCAACTGGAAGATGCATGGCAACGCTGCCGACAACCGGCAGTTGCTGCAGTCCCTGGTTGCCGGTTATCCGAGTGTCGGTGACGTGTCGGTGGCGGTCTGCGTGCCGTTTCCCTATCTCGCCCAGGTGCAGTCCCTCCTGGCGGCGACGCCGGTGGCCTGGGGGGCGCAGAACCTGAGCGAGCATGCGCAGGGTGCCTATACCGGCGAGGTGTCGGCGGCAATGCTCGGTGACTTCGGGTGTCGCTACGTGATCGTCGGGCATTCCGAGCGTCGCGCGCTGTACGGCGAGACCGATCGGCTAGTCGCGGCGAAGTTCGTTGCGGCGAAGGCGGCGGGATTGGTGCCCATCCTCTGTGTCGGCGAGACGCTGGCGCAGCGCGAGTCGGGGGATACGGCCCGGGTCGTGGCCGGGCAGCTCGATGCGGTGCTTGATCTTGCCGGTGTCGCGGCGTTCGCTGGCGCCGTGGTTGCCTACGAGCCGGTCTGGGCGATCGGTACCGGGCGCACGGCGTCACCGGTGCAGGCGCAGGAGGTGCATGCGGCGATCCGCGTGCGGATTGCGGATCGCGATGCCTGGGTGGCTGCCGGTATGCAGCTGCTGTATGGCGGTAGTGTCAAGGCGCAAAATGCCGGCGAGATTTTCGCGCAGGCGGACATCGATGGCGGTCTGGTCGGTGGTGCTTCTTTGGTGGCGGATGAATTTCTGGCGATTTGCCAGGCGGCAAATCGTTGAGGTTGAAAAATGGATGCAATGTTCTCGGTGATTCTGGTGGTGCACATCCTGGTGGGTGTCTCCGTTTGCGGGCTGGTCCTGATGCAGCATGGCAAGGGCGCCGACATGGGAGCGGCTTTCGGCAGCGGTGCCTCCGGCAGCCTGTTCGGCGCGACCGGATCGGCCAACTTCCTCAGCCGCACGACGGCGGTGCTCGCTGCTGTCTTCTTCGTGACCAGTCTGGCGCTCGCCTACATCGCGTCGAACAAGCCAAAAACGTCTGGCAGTCTGATCGAAAACGCGGTACAATCGCAATCTCTTTCGGCGCCGGTTTCGAAAGAGGATAAAGCGGCAGAAAACAAGGCCGCGACGCCCGATTCCAAGGATTCGAAGGCGAAAGATATTCCCAAGTAACAGGGGTTGCAGAACGCGAGGTTGGCAGCATTCCTCGAATGGCTTCGCGGTCTGAAAAAGTAGTGCCGACGTGGTGAAATTGGTAGACACGCTATCTTGAGGGGGTAGTGGCGCAAGCCGTATGAGTTCGAGTCTCATCGTCGGCACCATGAAGCGGGGGGTCATGCGGGAGTATGAGGTATGTGTATGACTCCGAATTGAAATGCAGCGATAGCGCGGCGGATCATGCTGGAAAACTACTTCCCGATCTTGGTGTTCATCCTCGTGGGTGTCGCCATTGGTGTTCTTCCCATTCTTCTTGGTTGGCTGGTTGCTCCCAACCGTCCTGACAGCGAAAAGCTTTCCCCTTACGAGTGCGGCTTCGAGGCTTTCGAAGACGCCCGCATGAAATTCGATGTTCGCTACTACCTGATCGCGATCATCTTCATCCTGTTCGATCTTGAAATCGCCTTCCTCTTCCCGTGGGCGACGATCTTCAAGGAAATCGTCGAAACGCCGGCAATCAAGCTTTTCGGTTTTGTCGAGATGATGGTCTTCATCGCCATTCTCGTCGTCGGTTACGTGTATGCCTGGGCCAAGGGCGCCCTGGAGTGGGAATAAGGGGTAGGCGATGAGTATCGAAGGTGTTCTGCAGGAAGGTTTCATCACCACCACGGCCGACAAGCTGATCAACTACGTCCGTACCGGTTCGCTGTGGCCGATGACCTTCGGCCTCGCTTGCTGTGCGGTCGAGATGATCCACGCCGGCTGCTCGCGCTACGACCTTGACCGTTTCGGCATCGTCTTCCGCCCGAGCCCGCGCCAGTCCGACGTGATGATCGTTGCCGGCACGCTGACCAACAAGATGGCCCCCGCGCTGCGCAAGGTCTATGACCAGATGGCCGAGCCCCGTTGGGTGATCTCGATGGGGTCCTGCGCCAACGGCGGCGGCTACTATCACTACTCCTATTCGGTGGTGCGCGGCTGCGACCGCATCGTTCCCGTCGATATCTATGTTCCCGGCTGTCCGCCGACGGCCGAGGCACTGCTTTACGGCCTGATCCAGCTGCAGAACAAGATCCGCCGTACCAACACCATCGCCCGCTAATTTCACCGAGAGTGCCTCATGTCCGCGAAGCTGGAAACGCTTAGCCAGAATCTGGAAAAACATCTCGGCGAGCGCATCAAGTCGAAGAAGCTCGCCCTGGGTGAAATCACCATCGAGGTCTCGGTCGACGACTACCTCGGCGTCATGCAGACGCTGCGCGACGAGGCCGAGCTGCGCTTCGACGAAATCGCCGACCTCTGTGGCGTCGACTACTCGGCCTACGGCAACGGTGCGCGGCAGGGGCCGCGCTTCGCCGTCGTCGTTCACCTGCTGTCGGTGGCCAACAACCAGCGTGTGCGCGTGCGCGTCTTCGCCGACAACGACGATTTCCCGTCGGTGCCGTCGATCACCGGGCTGTGGGCCAGTGCCAACTGGTTCGAGCGCGAAGCCTTCGACCTCTACGGCATCGTCTTCCCGGGGCACAACGACCTGCGCCGCATCCTCACCGATTACGGCTTCATCGGTTATCCGTTCCGCAAGGACTTCCCGGTCTCGGGCTACGTCGAGATGCGTTACGACCCGGACCAGCGCCGCGTCATCTACCAGCCGGTGACGATCGAGCCCCGCGAGAACACCCCGCGCATCGTGCGCGAAGAAACCTACGGAGATCTCTGAGATGGCCGAGATCCGCAACTACACCCTGAACTTCGGCCCGCAGCACCCGGCCGCGCACGGCGTTCTGCGCCTGGTGCTGGAACTCGACGGCGAGGTCGTCCAGCGTGCCGACCCGCACATCGGCCTGCTGCATCGCGCGACCGAAAAGCTGGCCGAGACGCGCACCTGGATCCAGTCGGTGCCGTACATGGACCGCCTCGACTACGTGTCGATGATGTGCAACGAGCACGCCTACTGCATGGCCGTCGAGAAGCTGCTGCAACTCGAAGTGCCGGTGCGTGCGCAGTACATCCGCGTCATGTTCGACGAGATCACGCGCATCCTGAACCACCTGCTGTGGGTTGGCTGCCACGCGCTCGACGTCGGCGCGATGACCATGGTGCTGTACGCCTTCCGTGAGCGCGAGGATCTGGTCGACGCCTACGAGGCGGTGTCCGGCGCACGCATGCACGCGGCCTACTACCGGCCGGGCGGTGTCTACCGCGACCTGCCGGACAGCATGCCGCAATACACCGAAAACAAGTGGAAGAAGCCGACCGACCTGAAAGTGCTGAACGAGGCCCGTTCCGGTTCGTTGCTCGACTTCCTCGAAGACTTTACCAACCGCTTCCCGAAGCTGGTCGACGAGTACGAAACGCTGCTCACCGACAACCGCATCTGGAAGCAGCGCCTGGTCGACGTCGGCATCGTCACGCCGGAGCGCGCGCTGCAACTCGGTTTCTCGGGCGCCATGCTGCGCGGTTCGGGGATCGCCTGGGACCTGCGCAAGAAGCAGCCGTACGAGGTCTATGACCGCCTCGATTTCGACATTCCGGTCGGTGTCACCGGCGACTCCTACGACCGCTATCTGGTGCGCATGGAAGAGATGCGCCAGTCGAACCGCATCATCAAGCAGTGCATCGCCTGGCTGCGCGAGAACCCCGGCCCGGTCATCTCCGACAACTACAAGGTCGCGCCGCCGCCGCGCGAGAGCATGAAGTCGAACATGGAAGAGCTGATCCACCACTTCAAGCTCTTCAGCGAAGGCATTCACGTACCGGAAGGCGAGGCCTACGCCGCAATCGAGCACCCGAAGGGCGAGTTCGGCATCTACTTCATCTCCGACGGCGCCAACAAGCCGTACCGCATGAAGATTCGCGCTCCTGGCTACGTTCACCTGTCGGCCATGGACGAAATGGCGCGTGGCCACATGATCGCTGACGTCGTCACGATCATCGGTTCGCAGGATATTGTTTTTGGTGAGATCGACCGCTGATGCTGACGCCCGAATCCCTCAAGAAGATCGACCGCGAACTGGCCAAGTATCCGGCCGAGCAGTTCCAGTCGGCGATCATGGCCGGCCTGCAGATTGCCCAGGAAGAAAAGGGCTGGCTGGCGCCGGAAACCATCGAATACGTGGCCCGTTACATCGGCATCGAGCCGATCGCCGCCTATGAAGTGGCCTCCTTCTACAACATGTACGACCTGAAGCCGGTCGGCAAGTACAAGCTGACCGTGTGCACCAACCTGCCGTGCATGCTGACCGGTGGCGTCGATGCCGGCGAGTACCTGCAGAAGAAGCTCGGCATCGGGTACGACGAGACGACGCCGGACGGCAAGTTCACGCTGAAGCAGGGCGAGTGCATGGGCGCCTGCGGCGACGCGCCGGTGATGATCGTCAACAACCGCAAGATGTGCAGCTGGATGAATCCGGAGCAGATCGACAAATTGCTGGCGGAGCTCGAATAATGGCGATCCTCGGTGCAATCAATCCGGTCCTGACCGCCGGCCTCGACGGCGACAACGCCTGGCATCTGGCCGATTACGTCAAGCGCGGCGGCTACAAGGCGCTGAAGCGCATCCTCGAAGAAAAGATCCCGCAGGAACAGGTCATCGCCGAAGTGAAGGCCTCGGTGCTGCGCGGCCGCGGCGGCGCCGGCTTCCCGACCGGCCTCAAGTGGTCGTTCATGCCGCGTTCGTTCCCCGGCGACAAGTATGTCGTCTGCAACTCGGACGAAGGCGAGCCCGGCACCTTCAAGGACCGCGACATCCTGCGCTACAACCCGCACTCGGTGATCGAGGGCATGGCCATCGCCGCCTACGCGATGGGCGCCAACCGCGGCTACAACTACATCCACGGCGAAGTCTGGGAAATCTACAAGCGCTTCGAGGAAGCGCTCGACGAAGCCCGTGCCGCCGGTTTCATCGGCCAGAACCTGCTCGGTTCCGGCTTCAACTTCGAGCTGTTCGCGCACCACGGCTACGGCGCCTACATTTGCGGCGAAGAGACCGCGCTGCTCGAATCGATCGAAGGCAAGAAGGGCCAGCCGCGCTTCAAGCCGCCGTTCCCGGCCTCGTTCGGCCTCTACGGCAAGCCGACGACGATCAACAACACCGAGACCTTCGGCGCCATCCCGTTCATCCTGAACATGGGCGGCCAGGCCTTCCTCGAAGCCGGCAAGCCGAACAACGGCGGCACCAAGCTGTTCTCGATCTCGGGCCACGTCAATCGCCCCGGCAACTACGAAATCCCGCTCGGCACGCCGTTCGCGACGCTGCTGGAAATGGCCGGCGGCATGCGCGGCGGCCGCAAGCTCAAGGGCTGCATCCCCGGCGGTTCGTCGGCACCGGTGATTCCGGGCGACATCATGATGGACACCACGATGGACTATGACTCCATCAGCAAGGCCGGCTCGATGCTCGGCTCCGGCGCGGTGATCGTCATGGACGAGACGACCTGCATGGTGAAGGCGCTGGAGCGTCTGTCCTTCTTCTACTACGAAGAGTCCTGCGGCCAGTGCACGCCCTGCCGCGAGGGTACCTCGTGGCTGTACAAGATCGTGCATCGCATCGAGAACGGCAAGGGCCGTCCGGAAGACCTGGACATGCTGAACGGCGTGCTCAACAACATCATGGGCCGCACCATCTGCGCGCTCGGCGATGCCGCCTCGCTGCCGGTGCAGAGCTTCACCAAGCACTTCGGCAGCGAATTCGAATACCACATCGAACACAAGAAGTGCCTCGTTCCTGTCGACGTCCAGCGCGCCGGCAGTGGCTTCTTCACGGCTAAGGCTTAAGGTAGAGACATGCTGGAAATCGAAATCGACGGCAAGCAGGTACAGGTTCCGGACGGCAGCACCGTCATGGACGCCGCCCAGCAGGTCGGGGCCTACATCCCGCACTTCTGCTACCACAAGAAACTCTCGATCGCCGCCAACTGCCGCATGTGCCTGGTGCAGGTCGAGAAGGCGCCGAAGCCGCTGCCCGCCTGCGCGACGCCGGTGACCAACGGCATGAAGGTGTTCACGCACTCCGAGCTCGCCGTCAAGGCGCAGAAGGGCGTGATGGAGTTCCTGCTGATCAATCACCCGCTCGACTGCCCGATCTGCGACCAGGGCGGCGAATGCCAGCTGCAGGATCTGGCGGTCGGCTACGGCGCCGGCGGTTCGCGCTACCAGGAAGAGAAGCGCGTCGTCTTCCACAAGAACGTCGGCCCGCTGATCTCGATGGAAGAGATGAGCCGCTGCATCCACTGCACGCGCTGCGTCCGCTTCGGCCAGGAAATCGCCGGCATCATGGAACTCGGCATGGCCAACCGCAACATGCACGCCGAGATCCAGACCTTCGTCGGCCGCTCGGTCGACTCCGAGCTGTCGGGCAACATGATCGACCTGTGCCCGGTCGGCGCGCTGACCTCGAAGCCGTTCCGCTATTCGGCCCGCTCGTGGGAGCTGCAGCGCCGCAAGTCGGTCAGCCCGCACGACGGCGTCGGCGCCAACCTGATCGTCCAGATCAAGAACAACCGCGTCATGCGCGTACTGCCGCGCGAGAACGACGAGGTCAACGAGTGCTGGATCTCCGACAAGGACCGCTTCTCGTACGAAGCCCTGAACAGCGACGCCCGCCTGCAGAAGCCGATGATCCGCGTCGACGGCCAGCTGCGCGAAGTCGAATGGAACGTCGCCCTCGACTACGTCGCGCACGGCCTCAACGACATCGTCAAGCAACATGGCCCGTCCGCCCTCGGCGCGCTGGCTTCGCCGCATTCGACGCTGGAAGAGCTGGCGCTGCTGAAGAAGGTCGTCGCCGGCCTCGGCTCGAAGAACATCGACTTCCGCCTGCGCCGCCGCGACTTCTCGGTCGACGGCAAGCTCGCCGGCCGGCCCTGGCTGGGCATGAAGCTCGCCGAGATCAAGAATCTCGACGCGGCGCTGGTGATCGGCAGCTTCCTGCGCAAGGAACAGCCGCTGATCGCGCAACGTCTGCGCCAGGCGGCGAAGAAGCACACCAAGGTCAGCCTGGTCACCGTCGGTGGCGACGACCAGCTGATCAAGCTGCAGCAGAACGTCGTCGTTTCTCCGGCCGACCTGGTCCTCTTCGTCGGCGCCATCGTCAAGGCGGCCGCCCAGGCCAAGGGCGTCGCGGTCCCCGCCGGCATCGAGACGATCGAACCGTGCGACCGGAGCAAGGCGATTGCCGCCAGCCTGATCGACGGCGAGAAGTGCGCCATCTTCCTCGGCAACGTCGCCGAACAGCACCCGCAGGCAGCCCTGTTGCAGGCGCTGGCGCAGGAGCTGGCGAAACTGACCGGTGCCAGCTTCGGCTTCCTCGGCGAAGCGGCCAACAGCGTCGGCGGCTACGTCGCCGGCGCGCTGCCGGGCGCCGGTGGCCTCAACGCCTACGAAATGCTGGCGCAGCCGCGCCAGGCCTACGTCGTTCTCGGTGCCGAGCTTGACCGCGATGCGCACAATGCGCAACTGGCGGCGGCGGCACTCAAGCAGGCGGCGCTGACCGTCGTGCTGACGCCGTTCAAGGACGGCGCCGTCGCCGACTACGCCGACGCGCTGCTGCCGATCACCCCCTTCACCGAGACCTCGGGCACCTTCATCAACACCGAAGGCCGCGTCCAGCGCTTCAACGGCGTCGTCCAGCCGCAGGGCGAAGCACGCCCGGGCTGGAAGGTGCTGCGCGTGCTCGGCAACGTGCTCGGCCTCTCCGGCTTCGACTTCACCTCCAGCGAAGCGGTGCGTGACACGGTCGTTTCCGCCAGCGCCGAGTTCGTCTCCGGCCTCGACAACGGCATCAAGGATGTCGCGCTGGTCGCCGGCGAAGGCACAACCGGCCTGCAGCGCATCGGCGACGTGCCGATCCATTTCGCCGACATGCTGGCGCGCCGCGCGCCGGCGCTGCAACAGACGCGCGACGCCGCGGCGCCGAGCGTGCGGATGAACGCCGCGACGCTGTCCAGTCTCGGCCTGACTTGCGGTACCGGCGTCGTGGCCAGGCAGGGGGCGGCTGTGGCAACGCTGGTCGCGAAGGCCGACGAGACGGTCCCGACGGGCTGCGTGCGCGTCGCTGCGGCCCATGCAACGACTGCCGGGCTGGGCGACCTGTTCGGTGCGATTACCGTGGAGCGTGCGTAAATGGATGCGCTGCTGCAATACTTCTCGGGCATGTTCGGTTCGGCCTGGCCGCTGGTCTGGTCGCTGGCCAAGATCGTCGCCATCGTCGCGCCGCTGATGCTCGCCGTCGCCTACCTGACGTTCTGGGAGCGCAAGGTCATCGGCTGGATGCAGGTCCGTATCGGTCCGAACCGCGTCGGTCCGTGGGGCCTGCTGCAGCCGATCGCCGACGGCGTCAAGCTGCTGCTCAAGGAAATCATCATCCCGACGAAGTCCAATACCTGGATCTTCCTGATGGCGCCGGGACTGGCGATTGCACCCGCGCTGGCAGCCTGGGCGGTGATCCCGTTCAACGACAACCTGGTGCTCGCCAACATCGACGCCAGCCTGCTCTATGTGATGGCGATCACGTCGATGGGCGTCTACGGCATCATCCTGTCGGGCTGGGCTTCGAACTCCAAGTATGCCTTCCTCGGCGGCCTGCGCGCCTCGGCACAGATGGTGTCGTACGAAATCTCGATGGGCTTCGCGCTGATCACCGTGCTGATGGTGTCGAACAGCCTGAACTTCGTCGATATCGTGCATGCGCAGCAGAAGGGCGTCTTCGCCGACGCCGGCCTCGGTTTCCTGTCGTGGAACTGGCTGCCGCTGCTGCCGATGTTCGTCGTCTATCTGATCTCGGGCGTTGCCGAAACCAACCGCGCGCCGTTCGACCTCGCCGAAGGCGAATCGGAAATCGTCGCCGGCTTCCACGCCGAATACTCGGGCATGGCCTTCGCGCTGTTCTTCCTCGCCGAATACGCCAACATGATCCTGATCTCGGCCCTGGTTTCGATCATGTTCCTCGGCGGCTGGGCTTCGCCCGTCGGTTTCCTGCCGGATTGCACGCTCTGGCTGTTCGCCAAGATGTCGTTCATCCTGCTGCTGTTCCTCTGGTTCCGCGCCACGTTCCCGCGCTATCGCTACGACCAGCTGATGCGTCTGGGCTGGAAGGTCTTCATCCCGGTCTGCCTCGTCTGGCTGACGCTGATTGGCGTGTGGATGATGTCGCCGTGGAACATCTGGAAGTAAGGGCGTAATAATGGGTGCGATCAAGGAAGTATTCAACAGCCTGCTCCTCAAGGAGCTCCTCAAGGGCATGTCGGTGACCGGGCGTTACATGTTTGCCCGCAAGATCACCGTCTTCTATCCGGAAGAAAAGACCCCGCAGAGCTTCCGCTTCCGCGGCCTGCACGCACTGCGCCGCTATCCGAACGGCGAAGAGCGCTGCATCGCGTGCAAGCTGTGCGAAGCCGTCTGCCCGGCGCTGGCGATCACCATCGAATCGGAAGAGCGCGAGGATGCGAACGGGCAGAAATCGCGCCGCACGACGCGCTACGACATCGACCTGACCAAGTGCATCTTCTGCGGTTTCTGCGAGGAAGCCTGTCCGGTCGACGCGATCGTCGAGACGCGCATCTTCGAGTACCACGGCGAGAAGCGCGGCGACCTCTACTACACCAAGGCGATGCTGCTCGCCAACGGCGACCGCTACGAGGCGCAGATTGCCGCCGACCGCGAAGCCGACGCGAAATATCGCTAACGGGAAAGAACGATGGAATTCAAGACAGCCGTTTTCTACTTCCTCTCCGCGATCCTGGTCTTCGCCAGCCTGCGCGTGATCACCGCACGCAATGCCGTCGTCGCGGTGCTGCACCTGATCCTCGCCTTCTTCTCCGCCGGCGGCGTCTGGGCGCTGCTGCAGGCCGAGTTCCTGGCGATCGGCATCGTCCTCATCTACGTCGGCGCGGTGATGGTGCTGTTCCTGTTCGTGGTGATGATGCTCGACATCAACATCGACCGCCTGCGCGAGAAGTTCTGGAGCTACCTGCCGCTCGGCCTGATCGTCGGCCTGGTGATGCTCTTCGAGCTCGGCGCCGTGCTCAGCGCCAACTACCTGGGCGTGATGGAGTCGGATGCGCCGCAGGTGCCGGCCGGCGTCTCCAACACCAAGGCCCTCGGCCGCCTGATCTACACCGATTTCGTCTATCCGTTCGAGCTCGCCTCGGTGGTGCTGCTGGTGGCGATCGTCGCCGCCATCGCGATCACCTATCGCGGCCGGAAGCCGACGAAGAGTACCGACCCGGCGAAGCAGATCCGCGTCCAGGCCAAGGATCGGGTGCGCGTGCTGCAGATGCCGTCCGAAAAACAAGACTGAATTCGATAGACAAGAATCCGAGCCGGGTCGTGACGCCTGAGCGGCGCGCGGCCCTGAACGACGAACATTGGGAGGCAACTTGCTGACACTCTCGCATTTCCTGACCCTAGGCGCGATCCTGTTTTCGATCGGCGTCGTGGGCATCTTCCTCAACCGGAAGAACCTGATTGTCCTGATGATGGCGATCGAGCTGATGCTGCTGGCGGTGAACATGAACTTCGTCGCCTTCTCGCATTACCTCGGCGACCTCGCCGGTCAGGTATTCGTCTTCTTCATCCTCACCGTGGCCGCCGCCGAATCGGCGATCGGCCTCGCCATCCTGGTCGTCCTGTTCCGCAACCTGCAGACGATCCACGTGGATGATCTGGACAGCCTGAAGGGTTAAGCATGGAAATGAAGAGCCTCTATCTGCTGGTGCCGCTGGCGCCCCTCGTCGGCGCGATCATCGCCGGTCTGTTCTGCCGCATCATCCCGCGCTGGGTGGCACATACGGCGACCATCGCCGGCGTCGCCATCGCCTTCGTCGCCTCCTGCATCATCTTCAAGGACGTGCTGGCCGGCAACACCTTCAACGGTCCGGTTTACCAGTGGCTGACCTCCGGCGACTACAAGTTCGAAGTCGGCTTCCTGATCGACGCACTAACGGCGACGATGATGATCGTCGTCACCTCGGTGTCGCTGATGGTGCACGTCTATACCATCGGCTACATGCAGGAAGACCCGGGCTACAACCGCTTCTTCAGCTACATCTCGCTGTTCACCTTCTCGATGCTGATGCTGGTGATGAGCAACAACTTCATGCAGCTGTTCTTCGGCTGGGAAGCGGTCGGCCTCGTCTCCTACCTGCTGATCGGCTTCTGGTACACGCGGCCGACGGCGATCTTCGCCAACATGAAGGCCTTCCTGGTCAACCGCGTCGGCGACTTCGGCTTCATCCTCGGCATCGGCTTCATCCTGGCCTACTTCGGCACCCTCGACTACAAGACCGTTTTCGAGCATGCGCCGGAATTCGCCAAGACCACGGTCAACCTCTGGGGCGCCGCCGAGTGGTCGCTGATGACCGTCACCTGCATCCTGCTGTTCATCGGCGCCATGGGCAAGTCGGCGCAGGTGCCGCTGCACGTGTGGCTGCCCGACTCGATGGAAGGCCCGACCCCGATCTCGGCGCTGATCCACGCGGCGACGATGGTGACCGCCGGCATCTTCATGGTCGCCCGCATGTCGCCGCTGTTCGAGCTGTCCGACACGGCGCTCTCCTTCGTCATCGTCATCGGCGCGATCACCGCGCTGTTCATGGGCTTCCTCGGCATCATCCAGAACGACATCAAGCGCGTCGTCGCCTACTCGACCCTGTCCCAGCTCGGCTACATGACCGTTGCGCTCGGCGCCTCGGCCTACGGCGTCGCCATCTTCCACCTGATGACGCACGCCTTCTTCAAGGCGCTGCTGTTCCTCGGCGCCGGCTCGGTGATCATCGGCATGCACCACGACCAGGACATCCGCAACATGGGCGGCCTGCGCAAGTACATGCCGATCACCTGGATCACGTCGCTGGTCGGTTCGCTCGCGCTGATCGGCACGCCGTTCTTCGCCGGCTTCTACTCGAAGGATTCGATCATCGAGGCGGTCAAGTTCTCGAACATCCCGGGTTCCGGCTTCGCCTACGCCGCCGTGCTCGCCGGTGTCTTCGTCACCGCCTTCTACTCGTTCCGCATGTATTTCCTGGTTTTCCACGGCGAGGAGCGCTTCGGCAAGGCGCATGACGGCCATGGCCATGGTGCGCACGACGATCATGGTGCGGATGCCCACGAAGGCGATCATGACGACGAAGAGGTCTCGCCCGACCACCACCATGGTCTCGCGCCGGGCCAGAAACCGCACGAGTCGCCTTGGGTGGTGACCCTGCCGCTGGTCATGCTGGCGATTCCGTCGGTGATCGTTGGTTTCATCGGCATCGGCCCGATGCTCTTCGGCGACTATTTCAAGGGCGTGATCGCCGTCAATGCCGAGGCGCATCCGGCAATGGCGACGCTGGCCGAGCACTTCCACGGCGCCACTGCGATGGCCGTGCATGCCCTGTCGACCGCGCCGTTCTGGCTGGCCTTTGCCGGCGTCGCGCTGTCCTGGTTCTTCTACATGAAGCGCCCGGACATCCCGGCGGCGATCAAGGCGCGCTTCGAGTGGCTGTACACGGTGCTCGACAACAAGTATTACTTCGACAAGTTCAACGAAGCCTTCTTCGCCGGCGGCGCGCGCAAGCTCGGTACCGGCCTGTGGAAGGGAGGCGATGTCGCCGTGATCGACGGTGTGATGGTGAATGGTTCGGCAAAGATGGTTGGCTGGATCGCTTCCATCGTCCGCTTCTTCCAGACCGGCCACATCTACAGCTACGCCTTCACCATGATCATCGGCCTGGTCATGCTGCTGACCTTCTGGGTCGTCCGCGCCTAACAAGAACGAATCTGGGAACACTATGTCTGGCTACCTTCTTTCCCTCGCGATCTGGATCCCGATCCTTGCCGGCCTGATCGTCCTGGCGACCGGCTCGGACCGCAACGCTCCGCTGGCGCGCATGCTCTCGCTGGCCGGCGCCGTGCTCGGCCTGCTGGTGACGATACCGCTGTGGACCGGCTTCGACTACGCCACCAGCGCCATGCAGTTCGTCGAGCTGAAGCCGTGGATTCCGCGCTTCAACATCAACTACCACCTCGGCGTTGACGGCATCTCGATGCTGTTCGTGATCCTGAACGCGTTCATCACCGTCGTCGTCGTGCTCGCCGGCTGGCAGGTGATCGAGCAGAAGGTGGCGCAGTACAACGCCGGCTTCCTGATCATGTCGGGCCTGATGAACGGCATCTTCACCTCGCTCGACGGCATGCTGTTCTACGTCTTCTTCGAAGCCTCGCTGATTCCGCTGTACCTGATCATCGGCATCTGGGGCGGTCCCAACCGCGTCTATGCGGCGTTCAAGTTCTTCCTCTACACGCTGGCCGGCTCGCTGCTGTTCCTGATCGCCCAGCTTTACCTGTTCATCAATTCCGGCGGCAGCTTCGCCATCCTCGACTGGCACCAGCTGCCGATTCCGATGGGTGCGCAGATCTGGATCTTCCTCGCCTTCCTGGTCGCCTTCGCGGTCAAGGTGCCGATGTGGCCGGTGCATACCTGGTTGCCGGACGCCCACGTCGAGGCGCCGACCGGCGGCTCGATCGTGCTGGCCGCCATCGCGCTGAAGCTCGGTGCCTACGGTTTCCTCCGCTTCTCGCTGCCGATCACCCCGGACGCCTCGCACCAGCTGGCCGGCCTGGTCATCGCGCTGTCGCTGATCGCCGTCGTCTATATCGGCTTCGTCGCGCTGGTCCAGACCGACATGAAGAAGCTGGTCGCCTACTCGTCGGTGGCGCACATGGGCTTCGTCACGCTCGGCTTCTTCATGTTCAACGCCATGGGCGTCGAGGGCGCGCTGGTGCAGATGATCTCGCACGGCTTCGTCTCGGGCGCCATGTTCTTCTGCATCGGCGTCATGTACGACCGCGTCCATTCGCGCCAGATCGCCGACTACGGCGGCGTCGTGGACAAGATGCCGAAGTTCGCCGCCTTCTTCATGCTGTTCGCCATGGCCAACGCCGGCCTGCCGGCGACTTCCGGCTTCGTCGGCGAATTCATGGTCATCCTCGGCGCCGTCAAGTACAACTTCTGGGTGGCCTTCTTCGCCGCCTCGACGATGGTCGTCGGCGCCGCCTACACGCTGTGGATGTACAAGCGCGTGATCTTCGGCAAGATCAGCAACCATCATGTGGAGGAGATGGAGGACATCAACTCCCGCGAGTTCCTGATCCTCGCGCTGCTCGCCGCCGGCACGCTGTACATGGGTGTCCACCCGCTGCCCTTCTCCGAGGTGATGCACGCCTCGGTCAACGAACTGCTGCGCCACGTGGCGGTGACCAAGATTCAATAATCCGGATATCGACATGACGCTTTCCGAAATGAATTTCGCACTGCCGGACCTGGCGCCGGCGGCCGCGGAGATCTTCCTGCTGACGATGGCCTGCGCCATCCTCGTCCTCGATGTCTTCCTCAAGGACGCGCGGCGCACCGTCACCTTCGTGCTGACGATGCTGACGCTGGCCGGCTCCTTCTTCATCACCTTCGTCGGCAGCTCGGCAGAGATCACCTACACGTTCAGCAACATGTTCGTGGACGACCTGATGGGCGATTTCCTGAAGCTGCTGCTTTACGCGACCGTCTTCGTCGTCATCATGTATGCCCGCGGCTACATGCTGGAGCGCGCGCCGCAGGCCAAGGGCGAGTTCTACACGCTGACGCTGTTCGCGACGCTGGGCATGATGGTGATGATCTCGGCGAACCACTTCCTGACCGTCTATCTCGGCCTCGAACTGCTGTCGCTGTCGCTCTACGCGATGGTCGCGCTCAACCGCGACTCGGTGCAGGCGACCGAGGCGGCGATGAAGTACTTCGTCCTCGGCGCCCTGGCCTCGGGCCTGCTGCTCTACGGCATGTCGATGATCTACGGTGCCACCGGCACGCTGGAGATCACCGGCGTCGCCGAGCGCCTGCAGCTGGGCGCCGCGAACAAGACCGTGCTCTCGCTCGGCCTTGTCTTCCTGGTCGCCGGCATCGCCTTCAAGCTCGGCGTCGTGCCGTTCCACATGTGGATCCCGGACGTCTACCACGGCGCGCCGACGGCGGTCACGCTGTTCATCGGCTCGGCGCCGAAGCTCGCTGCCTTCGCCATCGTCATTCGCATGCTGGTCAACGGCCTGATCGTGCTGGCACAGGACTGGCAGCAGATGCTGATCCTGCTCTCGGTGCTGTCGATGGGTATCGGCAACCTGGCGGCGATCGCGCAGACCAACCTCAAGCGCATGCTGGCCTATTCGACGATCTCGCACATGGGCTTCATGCTCCTCGGCCTGGTCACCGGCGTCGTCGGCGGCGATGCCCGCTACGCGCTGAATGCCTACAGCTCGTCGATGTTCTACGTGGTCACCTACGTGCTCACCAGCGCCGGCACCTTCGGCATGATCCTGCTGATGGCGCGCTCCGGCTTCGAAGCCGACCAGCTCGACGACTTCAAGGGCCTGAACAAGCGCAGCCCGTGGTTCGCCGGCATCATGATGATGCTGATGTTCTCGATGGCGGGCGTTCCCTTCTTCGTCGGCTTCTTCGCCAAGTTCTCGGTGCTGCAGGCGGTGGTCGCCTCCGGCCAGATCTGGCTGGCCATCGTCGCCGTGATCTTCTCGCTGATCGGCGCCTTCTACTACCTGCGCGTCGTCAAGCTGATGTATTTCGACCAGCCGAGCGATCCGTCGCCGATCGAGGCGGCGTTCGACGTCAAGGTGCTGATGTCCGCCAACGGCCTGGCGGTCGCCGTCCTCGGCATCTTCCCGCAGGCGCTGATGTCGCTGTGCGCCTACACGCTGCTGCGCTCGCTGTAAGCGCAGGAGAGCGTTTTTCGCAGTAGCCGAGGCCCGCATTATGCGGGCCTCTTTGTTTCAGGAGCTGCCCCGATGTCGCATCTGCATGAAGAGAAGATCGAGAGCACGCAGGTCTTCGACGGCGTCCTTCTTGATGTCCGCAAGGACCGCGTGCGCCTGCCGAACGGCGGCGAAAGCGTGCGCGAATACATCGTCCATCCAGGCGCCGTCGTCGTCATCGGCGTCCTCGACGACGGCAGCCTGCTGTTCGAGAACCAGTTCCGCTATCCGCTGCAACGGGATTTCCTGGAATTGCCGGCAGGGAAGATCGATGCCGACGAGGAAATCCTGGCGACGGCGCGCCGCGAGCTGCTCGAGGAAACCGGCTACGAGGCCGCCGAGTGGCGCCACCTCGGCGTCATGCATCCGTGCATCGGCTATTCCGACGAGCGCATCGAGATCTTCCTGGCGCGCGGCCTGCGCAAGGTCGCCGAGCCGGCACTCGACCACAACGAGTTCCTCGACGTCCTCACGCTGTCGCTGGCTGATGCCACCGCGGCGGTCCGCGACGGCCGCATCACCGACGCCAAGACGATTACCGCGCTGTTCTGGGCAGAGAAGCTGATTTCGGGCGACTGGTCCTGATCGGTGCGGCCGCCGGGGCTCAGGCAGCTTCGGCGCAGCCCTCGTCGGGGCAGCAATGGACGATCCGGTCGCGGCCGCCGGTCTTTGCGTAGTACATGCGCTTGTCGGCCGTCTCCACCAGCTGTTGCCAGTCCTCTGCACCTTCCTGACGGCGTTCGGCGATGCCGATGCTGGCGGTGACCGGGTTGCCGTCCGGTCGCTTGCCGAACCCGCGGTGGCGCAGGCGGGCGAGGACGTCGCGTGCCCGGTGCAGGTCGGTGTTCGGCAGCACCAGCACGAACTCCTCGCCGCCCCAGCGCACCAGCATGTCGCCGCGGCGCAGGTTGTTGCCGATCCGCGTCGCCGCTTCTGTCAGCACGCGGTCGCCCGCCTCGTGGCCGAATCCGTCATTAATGCTCTTGAAATGGTCGAGGTCGATGAAGGCGACCGCCAGCGGCGTGTTGCTGCGCCGGGCCAGCGTGAACTGCATTTCCATGGTCTCCTCGCCGCTGCGCCGCGAGAAGCAGCCGGTCAGCGGGTCGCGGATGGCCTGCCGCACCAGCGCGATCATGAACGCCAGCTGGCTCATGCCGGCGAGGTTGGAGACGCCGGTGATCAGCGTCAGCAGCCAGAAGGCGCCGGCGAACGACGGCCAGTCCAGCGTCGACCAGCGCATGTAGCCGGACAGCGCTTGCGCGAAGAGGATCGGGCTGGCGACCAGCACGTTTTCGAGAAAGGTCAGCGGGAAGATCGCCAGTCCGGCGAGCAGCACGAACGGCAGGAAGGCATAGCCGGTGGCGATCGCCGCCGACAGGCCGGCGAGGTGGTGCCCGGCGAGCAACTGGTGCGAGGCGACGTAGAACACCGTCGGGATGGCGAAGAGCAGGGCCATCGCCCGGTAGGCGTCGGGCAGGCTGCCCGAAGGGCGATAGCCGACGACGACCAGCGCGAAGGCGAAGCTGGCGGCGATGCGCAGCGCTGCCAGCGAAAACCACAGCGGGTAGGGAAAGACGAAGTAGTCGATGAGCGCCCACAGCGGCGTCAGCACCGCGAACAGGAAGGCGAACAGGCGCACCCGGTTGACGATCATCGTTGCCCGGCGCCGGGCCAGCAGCGAAAAATGGGCGTGCGGCGAGAGCAGCCAGACCAGTTCGGAGCGATTCAGCTCGCCGGGCATCAGGCCCGTCAGCCGTGTCCAGACGATATGGGCAAGATGGCTCATCGGAAACCTCCCCTGGGTGATGTCGTTTCTTGTTGTTGGCCGCGTTTCCGTCAGGCGCCGAACCTGCAAAGGAAAACGGGGCACCCTTCCGGGTACCCCGCCAGTATAACCCTATTATGTCTATGGATTAGCCGCAGGTGCCGACGGCGCCGCAGGCGGTGCAGAAATCGCAGCCGTCCTTGCGGATCACGGTGGTGTTGCCGCATTCGCTGCACAGCTTGCCCTGGGTCGGGCGGACGCTGTTCGACGGTTCCTCGGGCGTCTGCAGGATGCCCATCTGCTGCACCGGGAAGCCGTTCTCGTCGAGCAGGCCGAGCATCGCGTAGCGGTGGATGATCAGGTGCGCCAGGTAGGCCACCGTCGACGGGTAGTTGGCCTGCTTGCGCGTGCCCGGCACGAAGGCCATGAAGTCACCGAGCGGCTCCGGGTAGTCGAGCAGCTTCCGGAGCTTCATGCCGATCCAGGCCGGGTCGACGACGCGCATGTCGAGCGACAGCAGCTTGGTCAGGCCGTCCAGCGCGCGCGGGTAGTTGCCCGACAGCCATACCGAGTAGGGGCGGGTGACGCCGTCCGGCAGCATGATCTCCTTCAGGCCGAGCACGAAGTCTTCGCCGGTGGCCGGGTTGAAGACGTCGACGGTCCACGACAGCGTGCCGTCGGTGCCGGTCTTCGGCTCCTTCAGGCTGAACAGCGCATCGAGCACCGGCGTCGGGCCTTCCTGCTTGAAGCCGCCGATCTGCTCGACGCGGTAGTGGATCAGCTGCGCCATGGCGGCGACGGCGCCCGGCATCTGCTTGTGCTCGCCATGCGGCGGGAAGGGCATGATGAAACCCTCGCCCTCGGGCGTCTTGGCCAGCGATTCGAGCTTCAGTTCGAGCCAGGCACGGTCGTTGGCGCGCATGTCCATCGACAGCGTCTTGGCGACGGCGCCCAGCCCGCGCGGTTGCGCCGGGCCGTTGACCCAGACCTCGAACGGCCAGTTGGCGCCTTCCTGCTCGACGTGGCCGACGAACAGCGCGAACTTGCCCTGCGGGTGGTCGATCATGTAGGTCCACGCCAGGTTGCCTTCCGGCAGGTTCGGGCGGCCCGGCCAGCGCAGCGACGAGAGCACCGGCGCCGGCAGGTTCTTGATCGTCAGGCGGCGGTTGGCGTCGCCGGTGACGAAGTCCTGCGGCGCCTTGACGTCCGCCTGTTCGGTCTTGGCCGGCTCGACCGAGAGCACGGCGCCGAGCACGCTGTTCGGGCGGTAGGTGGCGAGCCCCTTGAGGCCGGATTTCCACGCGGCCATGTAGAGGTCCTGGAAGTCCTCGTAGGGGTAGTCGGCGGGAACGTTCACCGTCTTCGAGATCGAGGTGTCGATGTACGGGGCGACCGCAGCGACCATCTCCTCGTGCGCCTGCGCCGAGATCTCCAGCGCGGTGACGAAGTAGTCGGGCAGCTTCTCGACGTCGCCGCCGAGGTGCTTGTACAGGCGCCACGCGTAGTCCTCGACCGAGTACTCCTTGAGCGTGCCGTCCTGCATGCGCTTCTTGCGGTTGTAGGTCCACGAGAAGGGCGGTTCGATGCCGTTCGAGGCGTTGTCGGCGAAGGCCAGCGAGATCGTGCCGGTGGGGGCGATCGACAGCAGGTGCGAGTTCCTGAGGCCGTGCTTGCGGATGTCGTTCTTGACGTCGGCCGGCAGGCGCGAGGCGAAGTTGCCGCCGGAGAGATACAGCTCGGCGTTGAACAGCGGGAAGGCGCCGCGCTCCTTGGCCAGGTCGACCGACGCCAGGTAGGCGATGTCGCGCATGTACTCGGAGATGCGTGCGGCCATCGCGCGCGCTTCGGTACGGTCGTAGCGCAGGCGCAGCATCGCCAGCGCGTCGCCGAGACCGGTGAAACCGAGGCCGACGCGGCGCTTGTTGGCGGCTTCTTCCTTCTGCCGCTCAAGCGGCCAGGCGGTGACGTCGAGCACGTTGTCGAGCATGCGCACCGAGACCTTGACCACTTCGCCGAAGGCGTCGAAGTCGAACTCGGCGAGGTCGGTGAAGGCGTGCTTGACGAACAGCGTCAGGTTGATCGAACCGAGGCAGCAGCAGCCGTAGGGCGGCAGCGGCTGCTCGGCGCAGGGGTTGGTGGCCTCGATCAGCTCGCAGTAGTTGAGGTTGTTGTCCTTGTTCATGCGGTCGAGGAACAGGATCCCCGGCTCGGCATGGTCGTAGGTGGACTTCATCACCTGATCCCACAGGTCGCGCGCGCGCACCTTGCGGTAGACCCACAGGCCGTCCTCGCGCTGGTAGGCGCCGGCGGACTTCATGTCGACGTTCGGTTCGGCGCGGTGCGTCAGCTCGACGTCGGCATCGGCCTCGACGGCCTGCATGAAGGCATCGCTGACGCCGATCGAGATGTTGAAGTTGGTCAGGTCGCCGTGATCCTTGGCGTGGATGAAGTCCTCGATGTCCGGATGGTCGCAGCGCAGCACGCCCATCTGCGCGCCGCGGCGGGCGCCGGCGGATTCGACGGTCTCGCACGAGCGGTCGAAAACGCGCATGTACGACACCGGGCCGGAGGCGCGCGAGTGCGTGCCCTTGACCAGCGCGCCGACCGGGCGGATCGACGAGAAGTCGTAGCCGACGCCGCCGCCGCGACGCATCGTCTCGGCCGCTTGCGCCAGCGCCGTGTAGATGCCGGGCTTGCCGTCGACGGTTTCGACGATCGAGTCGCCGACCGGCTGCACGAAGCAGTTGATCAGCGTCGCCGCGAGGTCGGTGCCGGCGGCGGAGTTGATGCGGCCGGCCGGGACGAAACCGTTTTCCTGCGCCCACAGGAATTTCGCTTCCCAGTGCGCGCGGTTCTTTTCCTCTTCATTGGCGGCGAGGGCGGCGGCGACGCGACGGCGCACGTCGTGGACATTCGTTTCCTTGCCCTTGGCGTACTTCTCGACGAGCACTTCAACGGAGATTTCCTGTTCCGGCAGCGGTCCGATTTCCGGCGCGTCTGGGACGTTCGACAGCGATAGCTGTTTGGCGGCAGTAGTCATGGTCTCATCCTGTTCGAATTATTGAAAACTGTGGGGTATGCAAAAGGTAATAACTTGTTGTGTGCGGCGGAGCGGATGACCTGAAAACTACTATATCTAGTAGGTGAAGGCAAGAACTTGACTATATATAGTTTTGTGTATTGCGGCCGGAGTGGCGCTGCAAAAGCTTTGAAATCGCTGGCTTAGCGAAGTTGCCGGTCGATTTTCGACGGATTTTTGTGCGGCGCACAAACGAACTTCGCCGGTGCCGGCTCGGCATCGGCCGGGCGCATTTTGCATCCCGCCGTGAGCTAATCGGCGGGTGTCGGGAATGCCGCCCGGACGTCTCCGGGTGGCCGTAGCGGTTTGTGCTTAGGGCGTGTTCACAGCAGATTCGTGGAGCGCGTTGCTGCGCAAAGGCGGTGGATGCGAGGCGCGCGGCACCGCCCGCACTGATGTGCGGGCAAGCCGTGCAACGAAGCAGACGCCGCCTTTGCCCAGCAACCCTCCGGGACGATGTCTGCGTGGGCGCATCGCGGCGTTGCGGCGGCTTGCCTGGCACCAGCCAAGCGGCGCCACCGCGCCTTGCGCTGTGCCCCGCAGGAAATCCCCTTGGGGGACATCCCACGCAGACATCGTCGCGCCCATGAATCTACTGTGAACACGCCCTAAAGGAGGTCGCGCGTGTGCTGCGCGATCATCCATTCCTCGTCGGTCGGGATGACCAGGGCTTCGCTGCGGCTGCCAGGGGTGCTGATGCGCGTCTGGCCGGCGGCGTTGGCCGCCGGGTCGAGGTCGATGCCCATCCAGCCGAGCGCCGCGCAGACCCGGTGGCGCACTTCGGCGGCGTGTTCGCCGATGCCGCCGGTAAATACCAGCGCGTCGATGCCGCCGATGCAGGCGGCGAGGGCGCCGATCTCGCGCACGATGCGGTAGCAGAAGAGGTCGACGGCCTCGGCGGCGCGCACGTCGTCGCTGGCGAGCAGCGTGCGCATGTCCTGCGACAGGCCGGAGACGCCGAGCAGGCCGGATTCCTTGTAGAGCAGCTTTTCCACCGCCTTGGCATCCATTCCCTTGACCTGCAGCAGGTAGAGGATGACGCCCGGATCGAGCGCGCCGGTGCGGGTGCCCATCATCAGCCCGTCGATCGCGGTGAAGCCCATCGAAGTGGCTTGGCTGCGCCGGTCCACCATCGCGCACATGCTGGCGCCGTTGCCGAGGTGGGCGACGATCACGCGGCCGCCGGCGCGGCTGCTGTGCTCCGGCAGCACGCGGGCGATGTACTCGTAGGAGAGGCCGTGGAAGCCGTAGCGGCGCACGCCTTCGGCGGTGAGCGCGCGCGGGATGGCGAAGAGCTGCGCCAGCGGCGGCTGCGTGCGGTGGAAGGCGGTGTCGAAGCAGGCGATCTGCGGCACGCCGGGGAGGCTGGCCGACAGAGCCTTGATCCCGTTCAGGTTGTGCGGCTGGTGCAGCGGCGCCAGCGTCACGAAGCGCTCCAGCGTCTGCACGGCGACGTCGTCGAGCCGCAGCGGCTGCGAGAGCAGCTCGCCGCCGTGCACGACGCGGTGGCCGACGGCGACGATGTGCCGCGAGTTTTGCTGGTGCGAACCCAGCCAGGCGAGCAGCGCTGCGAACGCCTCGTGGTGCCGGACGCCCGGCGGCAGCGCCTCGTTGGCGATGCGTTCGCCGTCGGCGTTCTTCGCCAGCAGGCACGCCTCGGCGCCGATGCCGTCGATCTGGCCGCTCAGGTAGGGATGGCGGGCCAGCTCGCCGTTCAGCGCATAGAGCGCGAACTTGATCGACGACGAGCCGGCGTTGATCGTCAGGATGGCGCGGCTCATGCACCCGCCTTGCGCTTGGCGTGGGCGATCAGCGCGGCGACGGCGCACGAGGCGGTACGCGTTTCGGCGGTATCGGCGCGGCTGGTGAGCACGATCGGCACCTTGGCGCCGAGGACGACGCCGGCGGTCAGCGCGTTGGCCAGGTATTCGAGCTGCTTGGCCAGCATGTTGCCGGATTCGAGGTCGGGCACGACCAGGATGTCGGCGTGGCCGGCGACCGCCGACTTGATGCCCTTGGTCTTGGCGGCGATGATCGACACGGCGTTGTCGAAGGCGAGCGGGCCGTCGAGGATGCCGCCCTTGATCTGCCCGCGATCGGCCATCTTGCACAGCGCCGCGGCGTCGAGCGTGGACTGGATCTTCGGGTTGACCGTTTCCACGGCCGAGAGGATCGCCACCTTCGGTTCCGGACAGCCGAGGATGTGCGCGAGGTCGATCGCGTTCTGGATGATGTCGACCTTCTCCTCCAGCGTCGGCGCGATGTTGATCGCGGCGTCGGTGATCAGCAGCGGCTTCGGGTAGGTCGGCACGTCCATCACGAAGACGTGGCTCAGGCGGCGGCCGGTGCGCAGGCCGGCGGCGCGCGAGACGATCTCGCCCATCAGTTCGTCGGTATGCAGGCTGCCCTTCATCAGCGCTTCGGCGTCGCCGTTCCTGACCAGCGTCACCGCCATCGCCGCCGCTTCGTGGCTGTGCTTGACGTTGACGATGCGGAACGGGCGGATGTCAAAGCCGTGTTCTTCGGCGACTGCGCGGATCTTGCTCTCCGGGCCGACCAGGATCGGCTCGATCAGCCCGGCCTCGGCGGCGACCAGCGGCCCCTTCAGCGATTCGAAGTCGCAGGGATGGGCGACCGCCATGTCGATCGGCGGCAGGCCGTGCACCTTGGCCAGCAGCTGCTGGTAGCGGCCGTGCTTGTCGGAGATCAGCACGTCGGGCAGGGTGATTTTCTGGCGCTTGATCTTCTCCTGCGGCGCCAGCGCCTCGACCGATCCCTGGATGACCGGCACCCCTTCCTGGTTGGTGCAATTGCAGTCGAACAGCACATGGCGGTTGTGTTCGAACTTCTGCTTGACGGTGATGGTGATGGTGATGGTGTCGCCGATCGTCACCGGCCGCATGAAATGCAGCGACTGGTCGACGAGGATGGTGCCGGCGCCGGGATACTGCGTGCCGAGCACCGTCGAGATCAATGAGGCCGACCACATGCCGTGCGCGATGACCTCGCGGAAGATGCCGTTGTTGGCGAATTCCTGGTCGACGACGGCCGGGTTGATGTCGCCGGTCATCACCGCGAACAGCTGGATGTCCTCCGGGCGCAGCGTGCGGATCAGCGACGCGCTGTCGCCGACCTTGATTTCGCTGAAGATGCGGTTTTCCAAATACTGTTCGCCGTGCGGGGCGCTGAGGGCGCTGGACATGCGGGACTCCGTAGTCTGTGGATTTTTGGATTCGACGAGTATAGGTTGCTGCGGTGCGGCATACAACTTGCTCTTGCCGTGGCAAGCAATTTTGCTGCCAGTCGGTGAGAATGATGCGGATGCACATGAAACGGGCATCGTTCCCGGCATGCGGGTAGTATCGAAATCGGACAGTGATTCCAATGGACAAGAAATTCTTGCCGGAGCCTCTCATGAGTGAGAAAAATGCCGTGCCTGTCGAGGTGCTGTCGCCGATCCTGAAACGCTGGCGGAACGATCCGAGCGCCCTGGTGCAGATACTGCGGGAAGTGCAGGAGTCGCTGGACTGGATCTCGCCCCCGGTGATCGATGCGCTGACCCGGGCGCTGAAGCTGCCTTATTCCAAGATCGAAGGCGTCGCCGGCTTCTACAGCTTCTTCTACACCCGGCCGCGCGGCCACTACCGCGTCCTCTTCGCCGACAACATCGTCGAGCGCATGGCCGGCAGCGCGGCGCTGATCGAGCGCATGTGCCGCAACCTCTGGGTGGAAAAGGGCAAGGTCTCGGAAGACGGGCTGCTCAGCGTCGATACCACCTCGTGCATCGGCATGGGCGACCAGGGGCCGGCGCTGCTGGTGAACAACCTGGCCGTGCCAAAGCTGACCGAAGCGCGCATCGACCAGTTGTGCGAGCTGATCCGCGGCAAGGTTCCGCTCGCCGCCTGGCCGGCCGAACTGTTCGCCGTCGACGACAACATCCACCAGCGCGGCCTCCTGCTCGATCATGCGCTGGCGCCGGGCGACGCCCTGCGTGCGGCGCAGGCCCGCTGCGCCTGGGGCGGGGCGGGCAGCGGACCGAACGCGCTGGTCGAGGCGCTGCGCCAGGCCAGGCTGCGCGGGCGCGGCGGCGCCGGCTATCCGACCGCGCTGAAATGGGAGTCGTGCCGCAACGCGCCACTCGCCGCCGGCAAGGAGCGCATCGTCGTCTGCAATGCCGACGAGGGCGAGCCCGGCACCTTCAAGGACCGCGTGCTGCTCAATACGCAGGCCGACCTCGTTTTCGAGGGCATGACCGTTGCCGCGCACGCGCTCGGCGCGAAACGCGGCTTCCTCTACCTGCGCGGCGAATACCGCTACCTGCTCGAACCGCTGCAGGCGGTGCTTGACCGCCGCCGCGCGGCCGGACTGCTCGGCCGGGCCATCCTCGGCGTCGCCGGCGCCGACTTCGACATCGAGATCCACCTCGGTGCCGGCGCCTACGTCTGCGGCGAGGAATCGGCGCTGATCGAATCGCTCGAAGGCAAGCGCGGCACGCCGCGCAACCGGCCGCCGTTCCCGGTGACCAACGGCTACCTCGACCAGCCGACGGTGGTCGACAACGTCGAGACCTTCGCCTGCGCCGCGCTGATCGCGCAGCACGGCGGCGAGTGCTTCGCCGGCATCGGCACCGCCGAGTCCACCGGCACGAAGCTCTTGTCGATCTCCGGGGACGTCGCCCGCCCCGGCATCTACGAGTTTCCGTTCGGTGTCACCGTCGGCGAGGTGCTGGCTGCTTGCGGTGCGGTCGATACGCAGGCGGTGCAGGTCGGCGGGCCGTCCGGCACCTGCCTCGGCGTCGCCGAGTTCGGCCGCCGCATCGCCTTCGAGGATGTGCCCTCGGCCGGCGCCTTCATGGTCTTCGATTCGCGCCGCGACATGTTTGAGGTGGCGCGCAACTTCACCCACTTCTTCGCCCACGAGAGCTGCGGCTTCTGCACGCCGTGCCGGGTCGGCACGCCGCTGCTGAAGAACCTGATGGACAAGCTGGCCAACGGCCACGGCTCGCCGTACGACTTCGCCGAGATCGAGAACATGAACCACCTCCTGCGACAGATGAGCCACTGCGGCCTCGGCCATTCCGCCTGCAACCCGGTGCTCGACACCATCGCCCGCTTCCGCCCGGCCTACGAGCGGCGGCTGTCGAACCAGTCCTTCGAGCCGGCCTTCGATCTCGACCGGGCGCTGGCGCCGGCACGCCAGATGACCGGCCGCGACGACGAAGGCGCCCACCTGTCGATTCATTGCGAGGAAGACCAATGAGCGAAAAATTCACACTGGACGGCCAGGAAATCCTTTTCCGCGCCGGGCAGACCATCATCCAGGCGGCGCAGGACGCCGGTGCCTGGATTCCGCATCTGTGTTACCACCCCGAGTTCAAGCCGCACGGCTCGTGCAAGCTATGCACGGTGACGGTCAATGGCCGGCACATGGCGTCGTGCACGACGCAGGCGGCGGCCGGGCAGGTGGTCGAGAGCAATACGGAAGCGCTCAACGGCGAGCGGCGCACCTTGTTGCAGATGCTCTTCGTCGAAGGCAACCATTTCTGCCCGTCGTGCGAGAAGAGCGGCGACTGCAAGCTGCAGGCCACCGCTTACGAGCTGGGCATGATGACGCCGCACTTCGACCACTTCTATCCGAGCCGGCCGGTCGATGCCTCGCACCCCGAGGTGTTGCTCGACTTCAACCGCTGCATCCTCTGCTCGTTGTGCGTGCGCGCCAGCCGCGACGTCGACGGCAAGTGCGTGTTCGCGCTGTCGGGGCGCGGCATCGGCACCCGGCTGGTGGTCAATGCCGCCTCCGGCCGGCTGGTCGATACCGACGTGGCGATGGACGACAAGGCGCTCTCCGTTTGTCCGGTCGGCGTCATCCTGAAGAAGCGCCGCGGCTTTGCGGTGCCGATCGGCGAGCGCACCTACGACCAGGCGCCGATCTCGGAAGTGAAGGAATGAGGAAGAATGGGATGAGTGCACCTGCGAAGAAAAAGCTGCGCGTCGCGACCACCTCGCTGGCCGGCTGCTTCGGCTGCCACATGTCCTTCCTCGACATCGACGAGCGCCTGTTCGATCTGGTCGAGCTGATCGAGTTCGACCGCTCGCCGCTGACCGATATCAAGGAGGTCGGTGAGTGCGACCTGGGCATCATCGAGGGCGGGCTGTGCAACGCCGAGAACGTGCACATCCTGCGCGAGTTCCGCGCCCGCTGCAAAAAACTGGTGGCGATCGGCGCCTGCGCGGTCAACGGCGGGCTGCCGGCGCAGCGCAACCACCTCAAGCTCGCCGAGATCCTCGAAGAGGTCTACCACACGAGCCCGGGCATCGCGCAGGGCCTGATCCCCAACGACCCCGAGCTGCCGCTGCCGCTGAACAAGGTGCACCCGCTGCACGAGGTGGTGAAGATCGACTGGTTCATCCCCGGCTGCCCGCCCTCCGGCGACGCCATCTGGAAGGCGCTGACCGACATCGTCGCCGGCCGCGACCCCGAACTGGGCTTTGGCCTGCTGCACTACGACTGAGAACACTATGAGCTACCACCTGGAAACCGCCGAACATCCGGAAACACTGCGCCGCGTCGCGATCGACCCGGTGTCGCGCGTCGAAGGCCACGGCAAGGTCACGCTGCTGCTCGACGAGGCCAACAAGGTGCAGCAGGTGCGCCTGCACATCGTCGAGTTCCGCGGCTTCGAGAAATTCATCCAGGGCCGCCCGTACTGGGAGGTGCCGGTGATGGTGCAGCGCCTGTGCGGCATCTGTCCGGTGTCGCACCATCTGGCCGCGGCGAAGGCGATGGACGCGATCGTCGGCGCCAAGCGGCTGACGCCGACCGCCGAGAAGGTCCGCCGGCTGATGCATTACGGTCAGATCCTGCAGTCGCATGCGCTGCACTTCTTCCACCTCTGTTCGCCGGACCTGCTGTTCGGCTTCGGCAGCGACGTCGGCCAGCGCAACATCGTCGGTGTCGCCGCCAGGCATCCGGAAACGGCGCGGCGCGGCGTGCTGATCCGCAAGTTCGGCCAGGAGGCGATCCGCATCACCGCCGGCAAGCGCATCCATGGCACCGGAGCGATTCCCGGCGGCGTGAACAAGTCGCTATCGGTCGAGGAGCGCGATTTCCTGCTCAAGGATGCCTACCAGATCGTCGCCTGGTGCCGCGACGCGGTGCGCCTGGCGCGCGAACTGCACGAAACCGATCCAGCGCTGTACAACAGCTTCGGCATCTTCCGCTCGCACTTCATGTCGCTGATCGGCGCCAACGGCGCGCTCGACCTCTACGACGGCAAGCTGCGCGCGCGCGACGACCAGGGGGCGATCTACTTCGACGACGTCGCGCAGTCCGACTACGAGAAGTACATCCAGGAGGAAGTGAAGCCCTGGAGCTACATGAAGTTCCCGTATTTCCGGACGCTCGGCAACGAGCATGGCTGGTACAAGGTCGGGCCACTGGCGCGGGTGCAGAACTGCGATTCGATGCCAACGCCGCTGGCCGACGCCGAGCGCCGCGAGTTCATCGACTACGCCGGCGGCTCGCCGATGCACGCCGCGCTCGGCTACCACTGGGCGCGCATGATCGAGATGCTGCATGCGGCGGAAACGATCAAGGACCTGCTGCACGACCCCGACCTCCTCGGCAGCGAGCTGATGGCGAGCGGCGAGCGCGGCTTCGAGGGCTTCGGCATGATCGAGGCGCCGCGCGGCACGCTGATCCACCACTACCGCGTCGACGAGAACGACCTGGTCAGCATGTGCAACCTGATCGTGTCGACGACGCACAACAACCAGGCGATGAACGAGGCGATCCGCCACGTCGCGCGGCGCTACCTGCACGGCCGCGAAATCACCGAAGGGCTCTTGAACCACATCGAGGTGGCGATCCGCGCCTTCGACCCGTGCCTGTCCTGCGCCACGCACGCGCTCGGCAAGATGCCGCTCGTCGTCGAGCTGCGCGATGCCGGGGGCGAGCTGGTGCACCAGCTGAGCCGCAACGCGTGACGGCGCCGTTCGTCATCCTGGCCTGCGGCAATCCGAGCCGCGGCGACGACGCGCTCGGGCCGCTGCTGCTGGCCCGGCTCGACGCCTGGCTGGCGGCGGAGGGGCTGGCCGAGCGCTTCGAGCTGATCGAGGATTTCCAGTTCCAGGTCGAACACGCGCTCGACCTGCAGGGGCGCCGCGCCGCGTTGTTCATCGATGCCGGAACGGAGACGCCGGGGCCGTACACGCTGCTGCCGCTGGCCGCCGACGATACGCCGGGGCACAGCACGCACGCGATTACCCCGGTGGCGGTGCTTGCCGTCTACCGCCGCGTCGTCGGCGAGGAGGCGCCACCGGCGCACGTGTTGTGCGTGCGCGGCGAGCATTTCGAACTGGGCGAGGCGCTCAGCGCCGCCGCCGGCGCCAATCTGGAAGCGGCCTGGGAAAAACTGCAGGAGTTTTGTCACGAGCTGCTGCAATCCCCGGCGGCAAGCGAAAAACGTTGATCCAGATCATATTGGTGCCGCCCCCGGTCGCCTAGGATGTGTCTTGCCGCATGTGCGGTGTTGACGTCATTTGGCGATGCGTCTCCTTCTTCATTCGTTTTCGGCGACTTCGGTCGCCGTTCTTTTTTTGTCGCTGCTCCCTGTCGCGCCTGCGGGCGCGGCCGAGCCCGTGGACGCACCGTGCGCGCCGCTGCCGGCGGCGGCGGAGTGGTACGCCCGCTTGCGCGCGCCGTCGCCGGCGCTGCATGCCGGGCAGCGTGTCGCGGTCGAGGTCGACCTGGCCGCCAGCGCCGAATTTTCCCGCGAGGCCGACGGCAGCCTGCGCTACGGCATGGCCTTCAACGATATCGCCGAAGGCTGGAGCTGGCAGCCGCAGGCCCGCCCCGAGGCCGAGGACTACTACCGGTGGAAGTTCCTGCCGCTGCAGTCGTTCAGCGAGGAGGGCGCAGCCTACGTGCAGGAAGAGAAGATCGGCGTGCCGCAGCGTACGCGCGTCGAACGGCGCCACGACTATTTCCTCGCCTTCGACAACCCGCAGGCGTTTTATCGGCGCGACACGCCGGAGTTCGTCGTCCGCCCGGCCGTGCCGGCGGCCGGCGATACGGCGCTGCGCCTGGTGGCGATCGCCCGGCTGGCGGCGCCGGCGCATGCCGAGAGCTCGACGTTCTGGAAGGCGACGCACGCCCGCCCGGTCGATTTCCTGCTGAAGAAGTACTACCTGATCGGGCAGCTGGAGGCGCTGGTCGTTTGCGACGCCGGCAGCGCCCGGGAACTCGCCCGGATCGTGCCGGCGGGGGCGTCTCAGCGGTAGACGAGGACCGGGATCTTCGAGTGTGTCAGCACCTTGTTGGTCTCGCTGCCGAGCAACAGTCCGCTGAAGCCGCGGCGACCGTGCGACGCCATGAAGATCAGGTCGCAACCCGACTGGTCGGCGGCCTGGATGATCGCCTCGTAGGGAATGTCGCTGGTCAGCGCCAGCTTGCTGCAGGCGACGCCGGCGTCGGCGCAGGCCTGCTCGACGAAGCCGAGCACCTGCTGCGCCTGTTGCTCGGCCAGTTCGGCGAATTTTTCCGGCGTGGTCGGGTCGATCAGCGCGCCTTCCCCGTAATAGGTCACCGGATACTCCGGCTTGGCGTAGAAGGCGGTGACGCGCGCCCCGGCTTCCTTGGCGAAGGCGACGGCACGGCGGGCCGTTTCCTGCGACAGTTCGGAGCCGTCGGTCGGTACCAGAATATGCTTGAACATCGCGTTTCTCCCTCGGGATTTCCTGAATTCTGCAGATTGCACTACATGCCTGCATCGTAGCCCGGAATTGACTGAAATCAAACAGGCGCCGGCGTTTGGTGCAACAATCTGTGCACCATGAATATCCAGTTCTTCGGTGCCGCCGGCGAGGTGACCGGTTCCTGCTACCTGGTCAGCGGGCCGGGGCTTCGCTTTCTCGTCGACTGCGGCATGTTCCAGGGCGGCGCCGATGCCCGCCAGAAGAACCTGCATGCGCTGCCCTTCGACGTGCGCCAGCTCGATTTCGTGCTGCTGACGCATGCCCACATCGACCACTCCGGCTTGCTGCCGCGGCTGACGATGCTCGGCTACAAGGGGCCGGTATACACGACGGCGGCGACCATCGACCTGCTCAAGGTGATGCTGCTCGACAGCGCCCATATCCAGGAAAAGGAAGCGGAGTGGGAGCTGCGCCATCGCCATCGGCGCAACGCGTCCTTGCGCGGTACGCCGCAGCCGCTGTACTCGGTGACGCAGGCGATGGATGCGCTCAAGCACCTGCGCCCGGTGGCTTACCAGGAGGCGTTTTTCCCGCACCCTGACGTGCAGGTGCGCTTCTTCGACGCTGGCCACATTCTCGGTTCGGCGATGATCGAAATCCGCGTCGGCGGCCGCAAGCTGGTGTTCTCCGGCGACATCGGCCAGCCCGGGCGGCCGGTGATCAACGACCCGACGCCGCTGCGCGAAGCAGACGTGCTGGTGGTCGAATCGACCTACGGCAATCGCCTGCACCGCTCGCTGCAGGAGACCGAGAACGAGCTGGTCGAGGTCCTCGGGCGTACGCTGAAGGAGAGGCGCGGCAACATCATCATCCCGGCCTTTGCCGTCGGCCGCACGCAGGAACTGATCTATGTCCTCGCCGGGCTGATCCGGGCCGGCCGGCTGGCGCCGATGCGCCTCTACGTCGACTCGCCGATGGCCAAGGCGGCGACGCAGATCACGCTGCATCACGCGGCGCTGCTCGATGCGGAAACGCGGGAGCTGATCGACTGGCAGCGTCGCCACGTGCACCAGCTCGACGTGCACTTTGTCGCCGACGTGCTCGAATCGATGGCGTTGAACGACGTCCGCGAAGGGGCGGTGATCCTCTCGGCGAGCGGCATGTGCGAGGCCGGCCGGGTCAAGTACCACCTGCTCAACAACCTGCCGCGCGCGGAGTGCGCGGTGTTGATCACCGGCTTCCAGGCGGCCGGAACGCTCGGGCGCCGCCTCGTCGATGGCGCGAAGACGGTGCGCATCTTCGGCCAGCAGGTGCCGGTGCGGGCGGCGGTCCATACCATCGGCGGCCTGTCCGCACACGCCGACCAGGCGGCGCTGCTGGGCTGGCTGCGGAATTTCCGGCAGCCGCCGCAACGCACCTTCGTGGTCCATGGCGAACCTTCGGCCGCCGAGGCTTTCGCCGAGATGATCCGTTCCCGGCTGGGCTGGCAGCACGTCGAAATTCCCGGCTACCGGTCGGAAACAGTCCTATGATGAAGCGCCAACGACAATGATCCCAAAGGTGTGTGATGAGTAACGCAAACGGTTCGCGCAGCCGTCGCGGGGTGAATCTGAACGACAGTTGCCCGGTCGAGGAAGTGACCAACGCGATCGAAAAGCAGGTTGATCCCTTCGGTGTCACCACCTCGATGCTCAATGCCCAGATGGCTTGGCTGATGCACCCGCAGGAGCTGGCGCGGGCGCTGACCTCGCTGTCCGAGGATGTCCTCGCGCTGCAGACGCACGTCATGCGGCGCGCGATGGGGTTCGAGAGCGATGACGTGGTGTCGCCGAACGAGGACGACACGCGCTTCGCCGACCCGGTCTGGAAGGAATCGGCGACCTGGGACATCGTCAAGGAATCCTACCTGGCCTTCACGCACCGCCTCGAGGACATGTGCTACGAGACGCCGGGGCTGTCCGACAAGGAGCGCCGGCGCGCCGCCTTCTGGTTCCGCAAGTGGCTGAACGCGATGGCGCCGACCAATTTCTTCTGGACCAACCCGGTGGCGATGAAGAAGTTCGTCGACAGCAAGGGCGACAGCCTGCGCCAGGGGCTGAAGTACTTCATGCGCGACGTGCAGGCGAAGAACGTGCGCATGGTCGAGGAGGACGCCTTCAAGGTCGGCACCGACCTGGCGACGACGCCGGGGCGCGTGGTCTTCCGCAATCGGCTGCTCGAACTGATCCACTACGCGCCGAGCACCGAGCAGGTGCACCAGACGCCGCTGGTGATCGTCACGCCGTGGATCAACAAGTACTACATTCTTGACCTGACGCCGAAGAGGAGCCTGGTCCGCTGGCTGACCGCGCAGGGCTTCTCGGTCTTCATCACCAGCTGGAAGAATCCGCCGCCGGAGATGGCCAACGTCAGCTTCGACGATTATCTGCGCGAAGGCGCCGACGAGGTGGTCCGCTTCGTCTGCAAGCTGCACAAGGTGCCGCGGGTGGCGCTGGCCGCCTATTGCATCGGCGGCACGCTGGTCGCCGCCTACATGGCCTGGGCCAACCGGCACTACGGCAAGGACAAGGTGCCGGTCGCCTGCTGGACGCTGTTTACGACGCTGACCGATTTCTCGAAGCCGGGCGACATCGAGGTCTTCATCGACGAAGGCAGCGTCCGCTGGCTCGAACAGTCGATGGCCAAGAAGGGCTACCTCGACGGCAGCGAGATGGCCTCCAGCTTCCGCATGCTGCGCTCGAACAGCCTGATCTGGCACTATTTCGTGAACAGCTACCTGTACGGCGAGCCGCTGCCGCCGTTCGACGTGCTGTTCTGGAACATGGATACGACGCGCATGCCGCAGGCGATGCATTCCTTCTACCTGCGCGAGATGTACCTCAACAACAACCTGATGAAGCGCGATGCGCTGACGCTGGCCGGCGAGCCGATCGACCTCGACCGCATCACGCAGCCGCTCTACGCGGTGACCGCCGAGGACGACCACATCGCCCCGTGGCGTCAGTGCTACCGCGTCCGCAAGTACGTGAACGTCAAGGCGCCGGTGCGCTTCGTGCTGTCCACCTCGGGGCACATCCTCGGCATCGTCAATCCGCCGGTGCATCCGCCCAAGCGCAGCTACTGGGTCGGCGCGCCCGAGCGCAACGAGCACTTCGAGCACTGGTTCGAGCGGGCGGAGAAAAAGCCGGGGTCGTGGTGGGAGGACTGGGCCGCCTGGCTGCGTCCGCAGTGCGGGCCCTTGGTCGCGCCGCTGTCGCCGACGGCGCGCGGCTACCCCGACCTCGGCGCGGCACCCGGCACCTACGTCCTCGAAAAGTGAGGCGCCCCCCCAGGGGGCGGCGGCCCTTTTTGATCTCAGTCAATGCCCCCGGAGCAGGGGAATCTGACAATGGCCCGACCAACAACAGGGCTCCCCGAGATGACCACCATCAGAGATTTCATGACCGACGACCATCGCCGCTGCGATGACGTCTTCGCCGAGGTCGAGCAGGCCGTCGCCGACGGCGACTGGACGGCCGCCGGCGCCTGCTTTACCCGTTTCCACGAAAGCGTCCTGCAGCATTTCGCGGCCGAGGAGTCGCTGCTGTTTCCCGCCTTCGAGCGCAAGACCGGCATGAGCATGGGGCCGACGCAGGTGATGCGCAGCGAGCACGTGCAGATGCGCGAACTGATGCAGGCCGCAGCCGACGCGCTGGCGGCGAAGAATGCCGACGACTATGCCGGCAACGCCGAGACGTTGCTGATCATGATGCAGCAGCACAACATGAAGGAGGAGAACATCCTCTATCCGATGTGCGACCAGCATCTGGCCTACGAAGCGGAAACCCTGGTGCCGCAGCTGCGCGCCGAGATGCCCGGAGCCGGCGCATGAAGCACCCGAAAAGCGACCGGGTGATCGACGCGCGCGGACTGGAGCCGCCGGAACCGTTCGTGCTGACGATGGATGCGCTCGACCGCCTGCCCAAGGGCGAGAAGCTGCTGCTGCTGCTCTATCGCGAGCCGTATCCGCTGTACAAGGCGCTGGCCAACAACGGCTTTGCGCACGAGGCCGAGCAGCTGGTTGACGGGACCGTCGAGATCCTGATCTGGCACGCCGACGCGTGACGGGTTAACGCCCATGCAGGCCATCCTGTCGTTCGAGCAGGCGCCGCCGATGGCGGCGCCTTTTCGCTTCTTCCTCACGGCACCGCTGTTCGCGCTGCTCGCCGGTCTCCTGCTGCTGGTGGCGGGGCCGGAGGCGCTGCTCTCGCGCTGGACGCCGGGCGCCCTGGCGCTGACCCACCTGGTGGCCCTCGGCTTCGTGCTGCAGGTGATGCTCGGCGCGATGATCCAGATCCTGCCGGTGGTTGCCGGCGCCAACCTGAGCCATCCGCTGTGGGTCGCGCGTATCGTCCATGCGCTGCTGCTGGCCGGGGTGCTGTGCCTCGCCGGCAGCTTCCTCGGCTGGTTCTCCGGCTTCGTGCCGGCCGCCGCCTTGCTCGGCGCCGGCGTCGGTTGCTTCATCCTGATGGCGGCGCTGTCGCTGCGCGGGGTGCCGCCGACCAGCGCCACGATCACCGGGCTGAAGGTCGCGCTGCTGTCGCTGGCCGCAGTCCTCGCCCTGGGCATCGCACTGGCCGGCGGCATGGGCGGCAGCTGGTCGCTGCCGATGGTCGAGACGATCCACGCGCACGCCGGCTGGGGGCTTGCCGGCTGGGGGCTCGGCCTGCTCTCGGCGGTGGCCTACGTCGTCGTGCCGATGTTCCAGCTGACGCCGCTCTATCCGCACTGGTTCAGCCGCTTTTTCGGCGGGTCGCTGCTCGCCGTGGCAGTGCTGGCGACGCCGGCGGTGCTGTTCGGCCATGACGTACTCGCCGGCCTGCTGCAGGCGCTGCTGGTGTGGATCGCCGCCGTCTTCTGCGCGATGACCTTGTGGCTGCAGGCGCGCAGCAAGCGCGCCCGGCCGGATACGACACAGCGCCTGTGGCGCGGGGCGATGCAGAGCGGGTTGGCGGCCTGCGCGCTGTGGGCACTGGTGGCGCTGGTGCCGGCGCTCGGCGAGCGCGACGAATGGCCGCTGCTGTTCGGCGTGCTCGTGCTGGCCGGCGGCTACATGTCGGTGATCATCGGCATGCTCTACAAGGTCGTGCCCTTCCTGGTCTGGCTGCATCTGCAGAATCGCGGACGGGGCAAGGTGGTGGCCCCGAACATGAAGGCGGTGCTGGCGGAAGCGCCGATGCAGCGCCAGATGCGGGTGCATTTCGCCGCCTGCGCGCTGCTCGCCGGCGGCGTGCTGTGGCCCGCCGGGCTGGCCCGCCCGGCGGGGCTGGCGATGGTCGCGTCGGCGGTACTGCTGGCGATCAACCTGTTGTCCGCGCTCGGCGTCTATCGCCGGCATGCGGCGCTGGTCGACGCCCGGCTGGCGGAGCTCGGGCTGGCAGAAGCCGGCGTCGGGAGGCGGGCATGAACCTGCGCCCGGTCTTCTTCGCCGCCCCGCACCGCGTGATGTTCTTCGCCGGCGCGCTGCAGGCACTGCTCGGCATGGCCTTCTGGGCGTTCGATCTCGGCGCCCGCTACGCCGGCCTGTACACGCCGCTATCGTGGCCGGTGCCGGCGACCTGGCTGCACGCGGCGCTGATGCTGTACGGGCTGTTCACCTTCTTCATCTTCGGCTTCCTGATGACGGCGCTGCCGAAGTGGGTGGCGCAGGGGCCGCTCGAACAGCGGCAATACGTGCCGGCCTTTTTCCTGCTCGTCGCCGGCTGGCTGCTCTTCTACGCCGGCCTCTTCGCGGCGCCGCTGATTCCGCTCGGCATGGTCGTCGTCGCCGCCGGCTGGGGGCTCGGCTGGTACGCGCTCTTTGCCGCCGTGCGCAGCTCGATCAGCGAGCACAAGACGCACGCCTGGGTCGTCCTTGTCGCACTGGCGTGCGGCATCGTCGGCCTGCTCGCCTTCGCCGCTGGCATCGCCCTCACGCACCCGGGACTGGTCGCGGCGGCGATCGAGGCCGGGCTGTGGCTGTTCCTGGTGCCGGTGTTCTTCACCGTCACCTACCGCATGCTGCCGTTCTTCTCCGGCAGCGTCATCCGCGGTTACGACGAATACCGTGGCCGCGCCACGTACTGGATCGTCCTCGGCTGCTGCGCCGCGCATGCCGCGCTGGCGGTGGCCGAGCTGCGTGCCTGGCTGTGGCCGCCCGACCTGCTTGGCGGCGCCACCGTGCTCTGGCTGTCGTGGCGCTGGCAGCTGCGCAAGGCCTTCGTCTCGCACCTGCTGGCGATGCACCACCTGGCCAGCGTCTGGCTCGGCATCGCGCTGCTGCTGTTCGCCGTGCAGAGCCTGTTCCTGCTGAGCGGAAACGGCTGGGGCGGCCGCGCGCCGCTGCACGCGCTGACCGTTGGTTATTTCGGCTCGATCCTGATCGGCATGGCGACGCGGGTGACGCTCGGCCATTCCGGGCGGCTGATTTCCTCCGACGTCTGGGCTTGGCGTCTGTTCTGGCTGTTCCAGGGGGTGGTGCTGCTGCGCCTCGGCGGCGAGTGGTTCACGGAACTCGGCGCCTTCAGCCCGGTCTGGCTGAGCGCGCTCGGCTGGCTGGCGGTATTCGGCATGTGGGGCCGCGTGCACCTGTCGATGTTCCTGAAGCCGCGCCCGGATGGGCGGCCGGGGTAGGTCAATGAGCTATCTGATCCTCAAGCACATCCACGTCACCGCCGTGCTGCTGTCGGGCACCGGCTTCTTCCTGCGCGGCCTGCTCATGCTCAACGATTCGCCGCTGCTCGGGAAGCGCCTGCTGAAGGTGTTGCCGCATGTCGTCGACACGGTGCTGCTCGGCAGCGCGCTGGCGATGGCGGTGATCAGCGCGCAGTATCCCTTCGTGCTGCCGTGGTTGACCGCAAAATTCTTCGGCCTGCTCGCCTATATAGTCTTCGGCATGATGGCGCTGAAGCGCGGGCGCACCAAGGCGCAGCGCGCGGCGTGGTTCGTCGCCGCGCTGGCGGCGTTCGGCTACATCGTCTCGGTGGCGCTGACGCGCGATCCGCGCGGCCTGCTCGCGGTCGTCGCCGGGTAGGGCAGCCGGCGGCGGGTCAGCCGCGGCCCTGCTGGTGGTTCATTAGCTGCTTCAGGCCGGGGATGTTGAGGATGCGCACGTGCTTCTGCTGCACGGCGATCAGGCCTTCCTCCTGGAAGCGCGAGAAGGCGCGGCTGACGGTTTCCAGCTTCAGCCCGAGGTAGCTGCCGATCTCCTCGCGCGTCATGCGCAGGTAGAACTCGGCCGGCGAGTAGCCGCGCGCGGTGAAGCGCTGCGACAGGTTGAGCAGGAAGGCGGCCAGTCGCTCCTCGGCGCGCATCGTGCCGAGCAGCATCATCACGCCGTGGTCGCGGACGATCTCGCGGCTCATCACCTTGTGGAAGTGGTGTTGCAGCGTCTGGATCTCGCGCGAGAGGCCCTCCAGGTGCGAGAAGGGGATCGTGCACACCTCGCTGTCTTCCAGCGCGACGGCGTTGCACGAGTGGATCTCGGTGCTGATCCCGTCCAGGCCGAGCAGCTCGCCGGTCATCTGGAAGCCGGTGACCTGCTCGCGGCCGTCTTCGAGCAGCACGTCGGTCTTGAAGAAACCGCTGCGCACCGCGAAAATGGCGTCGAACGGCTGGCCGGCGCGGTACAGGTGCTCGCCGCGCTTCAGTCGTCGACGGTTGGCAACCAGCTCGTCGAGCTTCTCCACCTCGTCATGGGAGAGTCCCATCGGCAGGCAGAGTTCGTGCAGGTTGCAGTTGGAACACGCGGTCTTGACTTCGACCAGCGAAATGGGGGTTGCGGCTTTTCTGTTGGGCATGCTCGCTCCGGTTTTGAGAGGTCTGAAGCCTCTTTGATCCAAGTCAACGTGCGTGTTTACGGGGCAACCGATAATCCGCAGCACACGTACCACTTTAAACCAATGAACTTCGCCGCGCCCAACCTTGTCTTTGATCCGCAGATCATTCGCCGCTTCGACATCAACGGTCCTCGCTACACGTCGTATCCGACGGCGGACCGCTTCGTCGAGGCCTTCGACGCGGAAGCCTACAAATTGTGGCTGGGAAAGCGCAACATCGGCGGCATCAGCCGTCCGCTGTCATTATACTTTCACATCCCCTTCTGTAACACCATCTGCTACTACTGCGCCTGCAACAAGATCATCACCAAGGATCACGGGCGCTCGGCCAAGTACCTGAAATACCTGGCAAAAGAGCTCGATCTGCAGAGCCAGTGCCTGGATGGCAACCACGACGTGATCCAGCTGCACTGGGGCGGCGGCACGCCGACCTTCCTCTCGCACGACGAGATGCGGCAGCTGATGGGCGCGACGCGGAAGCATTTCCGCCTGCTCGACGGCGGCGAATATTCGATCGAGGTCGACCCGCGCAAGGTCGATGTGCCGACCGTGCAACTGCTCGGCGAACTCGGCTTCAACCGCATGAGCGTCGGCGTCCAGGACTTCGACGAGCGCGTGCAGCAGGCGGTCAACCGCATCCAGACCGAGGAAGAGACCGAAACCGTGATCAAGGCCGCACGTGCCAACGGTTTCAAGTCGGTGTCGATCGACCTCATCTACGGCCTGCCGTTCCAGACGGTGATGGGCTTCAACCGCTCGCTCGAACGCGTGCTGGCGATGGACCCGGACCGCCTGTCGATCTACAACTACGCGCACCTGCCGAGCCTGTTCAAGCCGCAGCGGCGCATCGCCGACGCCGACCTGCCGACGCCGGACGCCCGCATGCAGATCCTGTCGCTGGCGATCCGCAAGCTGACCGAGGCCGGCTACGTCTACATCGGCATGGACCACTTCGCCAAGCCCGAGGACGAACTCGCCGTGGCCCAGCGCCAGGGGCGCCTGCACCGCAACTTCCAGGGCTATTCGACCTATGCCGACTGCGACCTGCTGGCCTTCGGCATCTCGGCGATCGGCAAGGTCGGACCGACCTACGAACAGAACGTGAAGACGCTCGACGAGTACTACGACCGCCTCGACGCCGGCATCCTGCCGGTCTATCGCGGCATCGAGCTGTCGGCCGACGACATCCTGCGCCGCTCGATCATCCAGGCGCTGATGTGCCACTTCGAGCTGTCGCTGGAATCGATCGAGATCGCCCACCTGATCGACTTCCGCAAGTACTTCGCCGCCGAGCTTGAGGATCTCAAGGAATTCCAGGCGGCCGGCCTGGTCAAGGTCGACGACAAGTGGATCACCGTGCTCCCCGCCGGCCGCATGCTGGTGCGCGCGATCTCGATGATCTTCGACCGCTACCTGCGCGCCGACCGGCAGCGCACGCGCTACTCGAAAGTGATTTAGGGGCTAGAGGCTAGTAGTCAGTCAACTCGAATCCGGTTGATGTGACCCCCGTCATTCCGGGCTTGACCCGGAATCCAGGTGGTAGGCTCGTACGTTGGCGGGGCGAGTTTTTGCGGGTTTTTCCTGGATTCCGGCGTTCGCCGGAATGACGAACCTATCCATCCGTTCCAATATGACTGGCTACTAGGGGCTAGAGGTTAGGGGCTAGGGTAGAATCTGCATGGTTTCTCTAGTCTCTAGCCCCTAGTCCCCAGCCCCTCTTGATGCCCGATTCCGGTTATTTCGCGCTGTTCCTCGTCGGTCTGCTCGGCGGCACGCACTGCGTCGGCATGTGCGGCGGCATCGTCGGTGCGCTGTCGATGGGCGGTCCGCCGCGGCTGTCGCTGCACCTCGCCTACAATCTCGGGCGGATCGTTTCCTACGGGCTGGCCGGCGCACTGGTCGGCGCTGTCGGCGGCGCGCTGGCGCTCTCCGGCCAGCTGCCGCTGCGTCTCGCGCTGCAGGTCGTCGCCAGCCTGATGTTGATCGCGCTCGGTCTCTATCTGGTCGGCGTCACGCGCGCGCTGGCCTTCACCGAGCGCCTCGGCCAGCGCCTGTGGCGGCGCATCCAGCCGCTGACCCGCCGCTTCCTGCCGGCCACCACCGCGGCCCGCGCCTTTCCGCTCGGCCTGCTCTGGGGCTGGCTGCCCTGCGGCCTGGTCTATAGCGCGCTGGCCACCGCACTGACCGCCGGCTCGCCGGTGCAGGGCGCCTTGCTGATGCTCGCCTTCGGCGCCGGGACGCTACCCAACCTGCTGCTCGCCGGCCTGCTGCTCGCCCGCCTGCGCCGCTTCGTCCGGCAGGCATGGCTGCGCGGCGTCGCCGGCGCGGTGGTCGCCGGCTTCGGGCTGTGGGGGTTGCTTGGCGCCTGGCGTCTCGCTGCCGGAGCCGGCGGCGCATGAGCGAGTCGATCCACGAGCCCATCACCCAATCCATGAACGATCCGACCAACCCGGGGCTGTCCCGCCAGCTCGACCTGCCGATCGGCGGCATGACCTGTGCCGCCTGCGCGGCGCGCATCGAGAAGGTGCTCAAGCGCCTGCCCGGTGTCGAGGCCGACGTCAATCTGGCGGCCGAACGGGCGCGCGTCCGCGTCGCCGGCGATGCAACCGCGCCGGCGCAGGTGGTCGCGGCGATCGAACGCGCCGGCTTTTCCGTGCCGCCGCAGACCGTCGAACTGGCGATCGGCGGCATGACCTGCGCCGCCTGCGCCGCGCGCATCGAGAAGGTGCTGCGCCGGATCGACGGCGTCGAGGCCAGCGTCAACCTCGCCGCCGAGCGCGCGCGCATCCGCTACGTTCCCGGCCGGGCGGCGCCGGCCGAGCTGATCGCTGCCGTGGAAAAAGCCGGCTTCTCGGCACGCGTCGCCGACGACCGTTCGCGTGCCGAGGAGAAGGCGCGCCGCATCGCCGCCTATCGCGCCGAGCTTCGCCGCTTCTACGTTGCGGCGGCACTGACCTTGCCGCTGCTGCTGCAGATGCTGTGGATGTTCGGCAGCGATGCCGGCGGCCATGCGGCCGACCCGATCCCGCGCTGGCTGCAGCTCGCGCTGGCGACGCCGGTGCAGTTCTGGATCGGCTGGCGTTTCTATGAGGGCGGCTGGAAGGCGCTGCGCGGCGGCGGCTGGAGCGGCGCCAACATGGACGTGCTGGTCGCGCTCGGCACCAGCATGGCCTGGGCCTTTTCGGCGGTGGTCACGGTCCTCGGCTTCGAGCATCGCCACGTCTATTTCGAGGCCTCGGCGGCGGTGATCACGCTGGTGCTGATGGGCAAGCTGCTCGAAGCGCGCGCCAAGGCCGGCACCACGGCGGCGATCGAGGCGCTGATCCGGCTGCAGCCGCGCACCGCGCGCATCGAGCGCGACGGCCAGCTGGTCGAGGTGGCGGCCGATTCGCTGCTGCCCGGCGACGTCTTCATCGTCCGCCCCGGCGAGAGCGTGCCGGTCGACGGCCTGGTCCTCGACGGCGCTTCCAGCGTCAACGAGGCGATGCTTACCGGCGAGAGCATGCCGGTGGCGAAGGCCGCCGGCAGCCGCGTCTTCGCCGCGACGCAGAACGCGCTCGGCCAGCTGCGCTGCCGCGCCACCGGCGTCGGCGAGCACACGCTGCTGGCCGGCATCATCCGGCTGGTGGCCGAGGCACAGGGTTCGAAGGCGCCGGTGCAGCGGCTCGCCGACCGCATCTCGGCGATCTTCGTTCCCGTCGTCTGCTTCGTCGCGCTCCTGACCTTCGCCGGCTGGTGGCTGTTCGCCGGCGATCTCGCCGAGGCGCTGATCGACGCCGTCGCCGTGCTCGTCATCGCCTGTCCCTGCGCGCTCGGGCTGGCGACGCCGACGGCGATCATGGTCGGCACCGGCCGCGGCGCCGCCGCCGGCATCCTGGTGAAGAATGCCGAGGCCCTCGAACGCGCCGAACGGATCGGCGTGCTCGCCGTCGACAAGACCGGCACGCTGACGCGCGGCGAACCGGAGGTCACCGACCTGATCGTCGACGGCATCGACGAGGCGACCGCGCTGCGCCTGGCCGCGGCGCTGGAGCAGGGCTCCGAACATCCGCTGGCGCGTGCGGTGCTCGAACGGGCCGCCGCGGCCGGCATCACCCTGCCCGCGGTAAGCGGTTTCCAGGCGATTCCCGGCAAGGGGGTGGAAGGCGTCGTCGACGGCCGCAGCCTGCGTCTCGGCGCGGCGGCGTGGGCCGCCGACGCGGTGACGCGGCGCGACGAGCTGCAGCGCCTGCAGGGCGAGGGCAAGACCGTCGTCGCGCTGGCCGAGGGCGGCCGCCTGCTGGCCTTGCTGGCCATCGCCGACCCGCTGCGGCCGGGGTCGGTGGCGGCGGTGGCGCGGCTGCGGGCGATGGGCCTGCAGGTCGTCATGCTCACCGGCGACAACGCGGTCACCGCCGCGGCGGTGGCGCGCGCCGCCGGCATCGACGACTTCCGCGCCGGCATCCTGCCCGGCGACAAGGCCGCCGAGGTCAACGCGCTGAAGGGCGCCGGCCGCTGCGTGGCGATGGTCGGCGACGGCATCAACGACGCGCCGGCGCTGGCCGCCGCCGACGTCGGCTTCGCCATCGGCGCCGGCTCCGACGCGGCGATCGAGGCCGCCGACCTGACGCTGATCGGCAGCGACCTGAAGGGCGTCGCCGACGCCATCCTGCTGTCGCGGGCGACGCTCGGCAAAATCCGGCAGAACCTGTTCTTCGCCTTCATCTACAATGTCCTTGGCATTCCGCTGGCGGCGCTCGGCCTGCTCAACCCGGTCGTCGCCGGGGCGGCGATGGCGCTGAGTTCGGTATCGGTGGTCTCCAATTCGCTGCTGCTGAAACGCTGGCAGCCGCAGGGAACGCACGGAGAAAGGGCGTCATGAACGAAGCTCGTCGCGCACAGGAGGTCCCGCCGTCGGCCGACGGCGGCGACATGCTGCGCGAAATCCTCGGCTGCGCCGAGCACATCGTCTATCGCGCCAACCTGCTCACCGACGCCTACGACTACGTCAGCGCCAACGCCGAGCAACTGCTCGGCGCGCCGCTGGCCGAGCTGCGCCAGCGCGGCCTGGCGGTGCTCCGCGAACGCATGCCGGCCGACGACTATGCGCGCTGCATAGATCACTTCCGCGTCGTCGCGGCGGCTGCGCCGGGGCGGCAGACGCCGACGCACGTCGAATTTCCGCTCCGCCTGGCGGACGGGAAACTGGCCTGGTTCAGCAACGCGGTGACCGTCGAAGCCGACGCCGACGGCCGGCCGGTCGCCGTCTTCGGTATCACCACCGACATCACCGAGCGCAGGCGGGCCGAGGAGTCGCTGCAGGAAAGTGCGCGCCTGCTCGGCGACTTCTTCGCGCAGTCGCTCGATGGCTGCTTCGTGCTGCGTTTCGCCGCGCCGCTGCCGTGCGACGGCGCCACGGCCTGGCTCGACAGCCTGCACTTCCTGCGCGTCAACGAAGCGTTCGCCGCGCAATGCGGGCGGACGGCGGCGGCGTTTTCCGGCGCCACGCTCGACGCCGTGCCGGCGCGGGCGCCGGAAGCCTGGCGGCAGGCGCTCGCCGACTGCCTGCTGGCGAAAAGTAGCCTCGCCACGATCGAGCTGGTGCCGTGTCCCGGCGTCGTCTGCGCGGTCGAGATGCAGCTGCTGGCGGATCTCGACGAAGCCGGGCGCGTGCTCGGCATCTTCGGCATCCAGCGCGACATCTCGCAACGCATCGCGCAGGAAAGCGCGCTGCGCGAGAGCGAGGCGAAGTACAGCGGCATCATGCGGGCGGCGCAGGTGGGCATCTTCATGCTGCAGGACATGCGCTTCGTCTATGTGAACCCGCGGCTGGCCAACTACTTCGGCTACAGCGAGGAGGAGCTGCTGGCGATTGGGCCGCTCGATATCGTCGCGCCCGAGCAGCACGACTGGCTGCGCGAGCAGATGCGGCGGCGGGCTGCCGGCGAACCGGGTTTTCCCTACGAGCTGACCGGCGTGCGCAAGGACGGCAGCCAGTTCCCGATCGCCATCATGGGCATGCCGGCGACCTTCAGCGGCGCGCCGGCCTCGGTCGGCACGGTCTTCGACCTGACCGCGCAGCGCCTGGTCGAGGACCAGATCGTCGAGTCGCGTAACCGCTACCGCGGGCTGTTCGAGTCGGCGCAGGACGCGATCATCGTCATCGACGGCGAGACGGGAACCATCGTCGAGGCCAACATCGCCGCCGAAATACTGTTCCGGCGGCCGCGCGAGAAGCTGTTGCGGCTGCCGTCGGTGGACATCTTCCCGCCCGACCGGCGCGCGCGGCACGAGGCCGAGCTGCGCCGGCACATCATCAGCGGCGGCGGCGCGCCCGAGGAGATGCGCATCCGCAACGCCGACGGCGAGGACGTGCCGGTCGAGGTCAGCACCAGCGTCATCGAGAACGCCGGCCGCAAGCAGCTGCAGGCGATCTTCCGCGACATCTCCGCGCGGCGGCGGGCGGAGGAGGGGCTGCGCCTGGCGCAGCGGGTGTTCGACGTCGGCGAGGAAGTGATCCTGATCACCGACGCCGAGCGCCGCATCATCACCGTCAACCCGGCGTTCACCCGCGTCACCGGCTTCAGCCGCGAGGAAGCGGTCGGCCAGAAGCCGAACTTCCTCAGCTCCGGGCGGCAGCCGCCAGAGTTCTACGCCGCGATGTGGGAAGCGATCGACCGCGACGGCGTCTGGCAGGGCGAGCTGTGGAACCGGCGCAAGAACGGCGAGGTGTTCCCCGCCTGGCTGACGATCAGCGCCTACCGCGATGTCGAAGGCCGCATCATCAACTACATCGGCATCTCGTCGGACATCTCCGAGCGCCATGCCGCCGAGGCGCGCATCCGCCAGCTGGCCTACTACGACCCGCTGACCCGGCTGCCCAACCGCACGCTGCTGCAGGACCGCGTCGACCAGGTGCTGGCGCTGGCCCGGCGCGAAGGCACGCTGGCCTCGCTGCTGTTCATCGACCTCGACCACTTCAAGACGATCAACGATTCGCTCGGCCACTTCACCGGCGACCAGCTGCTGTGCGAGGTGGCGCAGCGGATGACCGGCTGCGTGCGCAAGATCGACACGCTGGCGCGGCTGGGCGGCGACGAGTTCGTCGTCGTCTGCGCCGAGACCAGCATCGAGGGCACCGCCAGCGTCGCGCGCAAGATCCTCAAGGCGGTGTCGCAGTCGTTCATGACCGACGGCCACCTGCTGACGGTGACGCCGTCGATCGGCATCAGCCTGTTCCCGCAGGACGGCGAGGACTTCGAGACGCTGCTGAAGCACGCCGACACGGCGATGTACCGGGCCAAGGAAAGCGGTCGCAACGCCTACCAGTTCTTCGCCCGCGAGATGAACGAGGCGGCGCTGGAGCGGCTGATGCTGGAGAACAGCCTACGCGTCGCCCTCGAACGGCATGAGCTGGTGCTGCACTACCAGCCGCAGATCGACCTCGGCAGCGGCCGCATCATCGGCGCCGAGGCGCTGATCCGCTGGCAGCACCCGCAGCTGGGGATGATCTCGCCCGCCCGTTTCGTGCCGATCGCCGAGGCCAGCGGCCTGATCGTGCCGATCGGCGCCTGGGTGCTCAAGGAAGCCTGCCGGCAGGCCGCCGAATGGCGGGCCGGCGGCCTGCCGCCGATCAGCGTCGCGGTGAACATCTCGTCGGCGCAGTTCCGCCAGAAGCGCTTCGACGAGGCGATTGCCGGCATCCTGCAGCTGACCGGGCTGCCGGCCGAGCATCTGGAGCTGGAGCTGACCGAGAGCATCGTCATGGAGGATGCCGAGGCGACGGTGCAGACGCTGCGCCAGCTGTCGGCGATGGGCGTGCAGTTGGCGATCGACGATTTCGGCACCGGCTACTCCAGCCTCTCCTACCTGAAGCGCTTCCCGATCGACAAGCTGAAGATCGACCAGAGCTTCGTCCGCGACATCGTCACCGACGCCGACGACTGGGCGATCGCCAGCACTGTCATCTCGATGGGGCAGAGCCTGCGCCTGCAGGTCATCGCCGAGGGCGTGGAGACCGCCGAGCAGCTCGACATGCTGCGCCGCCAGGGGTGCCACGCGGTGCAGGGCTATCATTTCAGCAAGCCGGTGCCGGCCGCGGATTTCGCCGGGCTGCTGGCGCGCCAGCCATTCGTCGTCACGCAGTGAGGAACATCATCCTAGAAACCGCAGTTGACCGCTGATTGCATTGGGAACGCCGCATGGACATTGAGTTTACCGCCTTCGACCAGGATCACCCGCTGGGTGAGTCCGCTACGCGCCCGCCGGCACACCCAGGCCGGCGCCTGGCTTTGTCGCTCCTCCTTGCAGGCGGGAGCCTGCCGCGTCGTCGCTTCGTGCCAGACACCAGCCTGGGCGCACCGGCGGGCGCGTTCAACTGCGGTTTCTAGGATCATGGAAGAGATCGTCATCAAGGTCGGCGGCATGAGCTGCCAGGGGTGCGTCAAGGGCGTCGGCGGTGCCTTGCAGGCGCTGCCCGGGGTCGCCGACGTGGCGGTGACGCTGGGCGCCGGCGAGGCGCGCGTGCGCTTCGATCCGGCGCAGGTCTCCGTCGCCCGGCTGCGGGCGGCGATCGAGGATGCCGGCTTCGACGCCGGCTGAACGGCCGCCGACCGGCTGCTCAGCCGGGCTCTGCTAACATCACGCCTTTGCATCCTGGCCCCCTGACCATGTCCGACACCACGGCGTCTCCCGCTTCCCCCGTCCGCCTGACGCAGCTTGCCCACGGCGGCGGCTGCGGCTGCAAGATCGCTCCCGGCGTACTCGAACAGATCCTCGCCAAGACGGCGCCGGCGCTGATGCCGCCGCAGTTGCTGGTCGGCATCGAAACCGCCGACGACGCCGCCGTCTGGAAACTCAACGACGCGCAGGCGATCGTCGCCACCACCGACTTCTTCATGCCGGTGGTCGACGACCCCTACCATTTCGGCCAGATCGCCGCGACCAACGCCATCTCCGACATCTACGCGATGGGCGGCACGCCGCTGTTCGCGCTGGCGATCGTCGGCATGCCGGTGAACAAGCTCGACACGGCGACCATCCGGCGCATCCTCGAAGGCGGCGAAGCGGTCTGCGCCCGGGCGCGCATCCCGATCGCCGGCGGCCACACCATCGATTCGCTGGAGCCGATCTACGGCCTGGTCGCGATCGGCCTGGTGCGGCCCGACCAGGTCAAGCGCAACGCCGGCGCCAAGCCGGGCGACAAGCTGATCCTCGGCAAGGGGCTCGGCGTCGGCATCTATTCCGCCGCGTTCAAGAAGGACGCGCTGCACGAGCACGACTACGCGACGATGATCGCCTCGACCACCCAGCTCAACACGCCGGGGCCGGCGCTCGCCTGCCTGGCGGGCGTGCATGCGATGACCGACGTCACCGGCTTCGGGCTCGCCGGCCATCTGCTCGAAATTTGCCGCGCCTCGCAGGTCGCGGCAAACCTCCGCTTCGACGCGCTGCCGCTGTTGCCGAACGTGCTCGACTACGCCCGCGCCGGTTACGTCACCGGCGCCTCGACGCGCAACCTGCAGAGCTACGGCGCGCAGCTGACCCTCGCCGACCGCCTCGGCGAGGCGGAGAAGATGCTGCTCGCCGACCCGCAGACCAGCGGCGGCCTGCTCGTTTCCTGCGCGCCGGAGGTGGCCACCGAAGTGCTGGCGACTTTCCTGCAGCAGGGCTTCGACCACGCGACGGTGGTCGGCGAGATCATCGACGGCCTGCCGCGCGTCGTCGTCGGCTGAAGCCGGTCGGCCTTTCCAGCCCGGCGCGCACCGGATGCGTACCGGGTGACTGCCCGCGCGACCGCCATCCAGCGGCGTTCGCTGCCCCGTCTGCGCGCCGCCGGCGCCTGCCCGATACCAGCCGCGGCGACGATCGACCTTGGTTTACAGCCGCACCGCGTAATACTCGACGACGTGCTGCACCTCGATCGGGAACGGCACCTCGTCGGCCTGCGGCAGGCGGGTGACGGTGACCGAGGCTTTGGCGACGTCGACGTTCAGCCATTCCGGCCGGGTCAGCGGCGGCTCGGCGAGGGTTTCGACGACCATCGCGATCTGCCGGCCCTTCTCCGAGAGCGCGATCGTGTCGCCGCTTTTCACGCGGATCGAGGCGATCGTCACCGGCCGCCCGTTCAGGCGCACGTGGCGGTGGCTGACCAGTTGGCGGGCGGCGACCGCGGTCGGCGCGAAGCCGGCGCGGAAGACGACGTTGTCCAGCCGCCGTTCAAGCAGTTCGAGCAGCTTGTTGCCGGTCTGCCCCCTGTCGTTCTTCGCCTCGCGGAACAGGCGCTGGATCTGGCGCTCGGAGACGCCGTAGTTGTAGCGCAGCTTCTGCTTCTCCATCAGCTGGATGCCGAAGCCGGACTTGCGCTTCGGCTTGGCGCCGTGCTGGCCGGGGCCGTAGTCGCGGTTCGGGGTCTTGCGGGTGAGTCCGGGCAGCTCGACGCCGAGGGCGCGGACGATCTTGAGGCGGGGGCCGGTATAGCGGGCCATGGTTTTCCTTTCTTGGTTTGGGGGTGGAATCAGGCCGCCGCCGGCAGCGCGGCGGCTCCGGGGTGATGCCGGCGGCCGGCCTGGCAGCCGCGGCGGAGGAAACGGTCGGCGTAGAGAAAGCCCTGCACCAGGTTGAAGCCCATCTGCCGCGCCAGCGCCAGGTGCTCCGGGGTTTCCACGCCTTCGAGCACGGTCGCGAGGCCGAGGTCGGCGGCCTGCGCCAGCGCCCAGGTGAGCAGCGTGCGCTGGCGCTCGCTCATCGTTCCCGACAGCCAGCTGCGGTCGAACTTGACGTAGGCGGCGCTCATCAGCGCGGCGTAGGAGACGAGGCCGCGCGAGGAGGAGAGGTCGTCGATCGCCATGCGGATGCGGGCGGCGTCGAGCGCCGCGATCATCCTGGCCGAGATCGTCACGTCCTGCAGATGCAGGTTCTCGATGATCTCGACCACCAGCCGGCTGCGCTGCGTGGCGAGCAGCGGCAGGAAGAGGTTGCTGCCGTCCTCGGTTTCGCCGGCGATGAAACTGTCCGGATCGAGGTTGACGAAGAGCTGGCCGTGCGCCGGCGCCTCGGCGAGCTGCAGGCGCTTCATCTCCAGCTCGGTATGCAGGAGCAGCAGCGGGTTGTCGTGCAGCGCGCCGAAAACGAGGTCCGGCGGCAGCGCCCGGCCGCCGGCGTCGACGAAGCGCGCCAGCGCCTCGTAGCAGAGCACCTCGCCGCTGGCGATGCTGACGAAGGGTTGGTACTCGACGCCGAAGCGGCGGGCGTTGATGCAGTCGAGGATGACGTGCGGGTGAATGGCGGAGGCGGTCTTCATTTTTGTTCGTTCTCCCTGAATCGACGCTAGCGCGGGTTGTCGGCGGCGCCTTCCGGCACGTACACCATCGAGCCGTCCTGCATGCGGTAGGCGACGCCGGCCTTCTCGCCGTCGCCGCTGCCGATGCTGCCGTTGGCCTTGTACTTCTCGATCTTCTCGCCCTTCTTGATCAGCATTTCCATGGTCGGCTTGCCGGGGTCGGTGATCACCGTCACGTCCTGCTTGTTGAACGGGTTGATCAGCGGGTTCTGGGCGACGGTGATCAGGAGCGCGGCGATGATGACGAGGAAGATGTCGATCAGATTGACCACCGACAGGATCGGGTCCTCGGTCTCCGGTTCGTGCAGCAGTTTCAGGCTCATGCTTTCACCCCGCGCAGCGCCTCGATCTCCAGCAGCTCCTCGGCCAGCCAGCGGCGGCGGACGTTCACCACCCAGTAGGTGATCGAGGCGGCGATCAGCGCCAGGATCACCGCCGAGAAGGCGACCGTCAGGTTGTCGGAGACCTTGGCCAGATTGCCGTCGGAGAGCGACTTCAGCGCCGGGCCCATGGGGATCATCGTCGCCACCAGGCCGAGCATCGGCGTCACCCGGCTGGCGATGCGCGGCACTTCCAGCGCCTTGTGCGCGAGCACGTCGAGTTCGTCGGGCGACAGCTGCGGCGCCCGCACGAAGTGCGAGACCAGCGGCCGTCCGGCGCCGCTGCGGCGGCGCAGCGCGAGCACGGCGAACTCGCCGAGCACCCAGAAGGCGTAGAGGAAGAGGATCGCGATCAGCGCCAGCGTCGGCAGCAGGAAGATCTGCGAGATCTGGTACATCGTGGTTTCGACTAAATTGGACATCAAGTTCTCCTGTTGGTAGTTAATGGCGACGGTGCGCCGTTCATGGTTCGATACGCCCCCTGCGGGGGCTACTCACCACGAACGGAATTTCGCTCCGTTCGCCCTGAGTAGCCCGCTTCGCGGGCGTATCGAAGGGCTGCTCGGCAAAGTTCCGGCGTTACCACTTGCCCTCCAGCGACAGCAGCCAGGTCGGCTGCCCCTTCTCGTTGCTTGCCAGACGCCAGTCGTCGGCGCCGGCGACGGCTGCGGCAGTGCGTCGGGTGTCGGCGCGCAACAGGTTCTGCGCCTGCAGCCGCAGGTTCAGCGCGGACGAGAGTTTCCGCACCCAATGCGCGTCGAGCAGCGTGCGCCGCTTCGTCTCGTCGGCGAGTTCGCCGGGCAGGTTCGTGCGCACCTTGCCGTGGTGCGTCAGCTGGAAGCCGGCGCTGGATGAGAGCTTCGGCAGCGACTGCTCGTAGCCCAGCGTGAACTGGTAGCGCGGCAGGTCGCGGGCGTCGCGGGTGAGGCCGAGGCGCGGGTCGTCGACGCGGGCGCGCGGCAGCGTCAGGTGGCTGCGCAGCGAGCCGCCCCTGATGCCGAACAGTTCGCTCTTCAGCTTGGCGTCGAGTTCGACGCCGTAGTGGCGCGCCGTGCCCTGGTTGTAGGGGCGCTCGATCCAGCGCGCGCCTTCGCGCAGGGTCATGCGTTCGATGAATTCCTCGGTGCGGCGCAGGTAGGCGTTGATGCCGACGACACCGGCTTCATCCTTGAGGTAGCGCTCGATGCCGGCCTCCAGGTTCAGGTTGCGCTCGGCCTTGAGTTCCGGGTTGCCGGCACGGTCCGGTTCGAGCGGGGTGTTGCCGGTGCTGCTGGCGGTGTTGCGCACGGTCAGCGCCGAAATCTCGTCGAGCTTCGGCGCCTTGATGCCGGCGCCCGCCGAGCTGCGCAGCATCCAGCCGTCGCCGGCGTCGAGCCGACCGGCAATCGACGGCGCGAGTTGGCCGGCGTGGCTAGCGCGGCCATCCGATTCGAGGCGGATGGCTTCGCCCCGTAGGCCGGCGGTCAGCGTCAGGTTCTTCACCGGAGCCCACTCGTGCTGCGCCCAGGCCGTCCATTGCTGCTGGCTGGCCTCGGTCTTCGTGGCCATGGCGCCGCTGCCGGCAACGGTCTGCGTTTCCCGGCGGCGATGCGTCGCGTGTTCCAGGCCGAAGGCGTTCATCGCCTCGCCGACCGGCTGGTCGAGGCGCAGTGCGGCGGAGAACTCGTTTTCGTCGCGGCCCGGTTTCTCGCGGCTGGCGGTGACGGTGCCGGCCGCATCGCGCCAGTTGCGCGCGGTGTCGCTGTCGCGCCAGCCGCCCATCACCGCGGCGCGGCCGGAGAGCTTGCTGCCGGAGGCGAGGCGGGTCTCGCCTTCGGCACGCAGGCGGGCAATGGTCAGGTCGCTCTTCTCGTCATCCGTGCGTCCGCCGGCCGCCGCAAGGCCGCTGCCGGCGGCGGGGTCGGCGTAGGCGGAGCGGGTCAGCACCGTCTCGCGGGTGCCTTCGTTGCGGTACAGGCTGGGCCACAGCGTGAAGCTGTCGCCGGCCTTCTTCCAGGTCAGGCGCGGCGAGACGATCAGTTCGTTGAGCGTGTAGGGGCCGGTTTCGCGGTCTTCCTGCCACAGGTTGCGCACGCCGGCGTTGGCGTTCTGCCGTGTCGTCGCCTTGTCGAGCGGCATGCCGTGGCGGTTGACGGTGACCGGCAGCAGCCAGGAGAACTGCGTGCCGTCGGCATCCTTGCTGCCGCCGCCCTGGCTGAACGAGAACTGGCCGTTGGCTTCGGCATCAGCACCGGTCCCGCGCAGGCCGGCGGCGGCCTTGAACGTGGTCGAACTGGTTGGCCGCGCTTTGCGCATGACCAGGTTGACGGTGACCGGTGCCGAACCGCCGTGCTCGGCCGACGATCCGCGCAGGATCTCGACGCGCTCCAGTTCGCCGGACGGCATGCGGCCGACCATCGTCAGCGCGTGGCGCGCATTGGCCGACGGACGTTCGCCGTCGACCAGGAACTGCACTGCGTCGCGGCCCATGCCGCGCGTCCTGGCGCTCGGCGCGCCGTCGCCGCTGTGTTCGCCGGCGTCGATGCCGGGCAGCTTGCGGATGACCTCGCCGATGGTGAGGCCGCCGAGCGCCTCGATCTCCTTCTTGTCGAGGACGGTCTTCTGGGTGACGGACTCGCGGCGGTCGGTCAGCGCGTCGTGGCTGGCGGTGACGACGATCTCGTCGAGTTGGGTCTGGGCGAACGCGGGCGGGAAGGCTGCTGCCAGGGCGACGAGCAGGCAGGTTTTCGTGGGGAGCGTCCGTTCATGGTTCGATACGGCTTGCTGCGCAAGCCTACTCACCACGAACGGATGGACGCTCTGCGGGCAAAACCGTTCGTCCTGAGTAACCCGCGCAGCGGGTGTATCGAAGGAACGGACGGCGCGACCAAGGTTCCTCATGCCGCCGCCTCCACCCGCCGCAGCGCCGGATTGGTCAGCGTGCGCGCAGCGCCGCCGACCGTGGCCAGGAGCAGCAGCGCGATGCCGAGCAGGGTGAAGGGCAGGGCGGGGGCTTGCTGCTTTTCCTCGACACGTTCGAGGACCATGCCCTGCACTGGCGGCGGTGCCGGTGGTGGCGCCAGGTCGGCGGCCTGCTGCGGGCGCGTGGCCGGCAGCAGCGTTGCCAGACCGAATCCGGCATTGGCACCGGCGTCGACGAAATCCTTGAACGCCCGGTTGTCGGTGACCACGTCGTGGCGCCGGGCGAGGTCGCGGTAGCGCTCCTTCAACTCGGCCAGCACCTGCGGGTCGGCCTGCCAGTAGCCCTGGCGGGCGGCTTCGATCATGCGCTCGATGGTCTGCGCCAGCGCCGTCGGGTTCTTCGCCTCGAACCATTCCTTCAGCCCGAGCTGGTGCTTGTCGCGCACATAGACGTCGACGAACTCCTGCCACTGGTCGTCGCGCACGATCTCGCGGGCGACGATGGTCCAGCCGGAGAAGTTGTTCATCGAATCGAGCACCTGCAGCGTGCCGGCGTAGCCCTCGGCCATCAGCCCCTTGATGTAGCCGGGGTGGAAGTTGCGCGTTGCCAGTTCCTTGGCGAGGAAGGCGTCGGCGCCTTCGACCTTGCCCGAGCCGCTGCCGCGCAGGTTGGAGATGTACAGCTCCGGCGCCTTGCCGTCGAGGCGGCGCACCGCCAGCCCGATGCCGCCGAGGTACTGGAAGGGGTCGTCGGTGGTCAGCATGCCGTAGAGGTTGGAGGTGCGCGACAGCACGGCGCCCTCGGTGCCCTTCAGGTGCTCGGCGTAGAGGTTGACGTTGCCGCCCGCGCCGTCGCTGCCGGCGACACCTTTTGCGCCCCAGTCGCTCTCGTCGGCGCCGTAGGCGAACTGCATGCGCGCGAGGTAGAGGTCGGCGAGCTTCCTGTCGCCCTCGGCCTTGCCCTTCCAGGTGTCGGTGGCCAGCGTCGCGTCGTCCAGCCCGGTGCCGTACTTGCCCGATTCGGACGAGAAGATGCGCGTCTCGGCAGCCTTCACCGCGGCCGTTGCCGGCAGCCCCTGCTTCATCAGGCGGGCGGCGATGGCGCGGCTGTTCTCGTACATCGGGTTGTCGGCTTCATTGGCGCGCGCCGCCAGCTCGACGGCTTTCGCCAGTTGCTTCAGCGCGTTCGGGAAGTGGTCGCGGTAGAGGCCGGTGGCCGAGAGCACGACGTCGACGCGTGGCCGGCCGAGCTTCTCGCGCGGCACCATCTTCACATCGACGACGCGGCCGCCCTGGTCCCACACCGGCTCGACGCCCATCGTCCACAGCGCCTGCGCCTCCAGCATGCCCTGGTGGCGCATGGTCTCGACCGACCACAGCGAGAAGGCGAGCTTTTTCGGCGTTCTGCCGGTCTTCGCGCGGTGCGCGGCGAGCAGCGCTTCCGCCGCCTCCTTGCCGGCTTCCCAGGCCTGCCTGGTCGGCACGCGCGAGGGGTCGAAACCGTACAGGTTGCGGCCGGTCGGCAGCGCGTCCGGGTTCTTCATCGGGTCGCCGCCGTAGGAGGTCGGGATGTATTTGCCGGCGAGCGCGGCGAGCAGGCCGTCCAGCTCACCGGCGGCGCCGAGGTCGGCGTACCAGCGCTTGCCCTGCTCGAAGCGCTCGGCCAGCGCCGCGTCGGCGGGCTTGGCCGTGCGGCCTTGCAGCCAGTCGCGGAAGGCCTTGAACGGCGGCGCCTCGACGGTCTTCTCGTAGCTGTCGACGAACATCTCGTCGAGGTCGTCGTCCTTGACGCCGGCCTGCTTCGCCGCCGCCTCCCAGAACGGCTTGCCGAGCATCAGCAGCACGGTGCCGAGGCGGTGCGTCTCCTGCGGCGCCGTGCCGAAGGTGTGCAGGCCGAGCGGCTGCGCGGTCTGCGCCAGCTCGTGCAGGTGGTCGTGCAGCGCGTCGACGAAGTTGCGGAACTCGGTGTCGATGCGCGCTTCGCTCCAGCCCATGTCCTTGTCGATGCGTTCCTTCTTCACCGCCGCCTTGAGGTCGGCGGCGAGCTTCAGCTTGACCGCACCGTCGTCCTGCGCCAGCCACTGGTGCAGCAGGTCGTGGATCTTCACCGTCGTCTCGTGCAGGCCGGCCGGCGCGAAGGCCGGGGTCTGGTGGGTGACGGTCGTCGCGCGGCCGCGGCGCTTCGCTTGCAGCGCTTCGCCGATGTTGTCGACGATGTAGGGGTAGATCACCGGCACGTTGCCGACGGCGAGCATCGGGTAGTCGCTCATCGAGAGGCCGCGCTCCTTGCCCGGCAGCCATTCCTGCGAGCCGTGCGTGCCGTAGTGGATCAGCGCGTCGGCCTTGAACTGCTCGCGCAGCCACAGGTACTGGGCCAGGTAGTAGTGCGACGGGACGGCCTTGGTCGAGTGGTAGAGCGCCTTTTCCTTGTCCTCCCACTTCTCGCCGCGCGGCGCCTGCGGCGTGAACACGACCTTGCCGGCGGCGAAGCGCGGGATGACGAAGTAGGGGGCGCCGTCGTTCCTGATGACCATCGCCGATTTCTCGGGATCGCCCCAGCGCTCGGCCAGTTCGCTGCGCACGCCGGCGGGCAGCGTCGCCAGCCAGGCGCGGTAAGTGGCGACCGGCAGCTTGTCGGCGAGGCCGTCGCGCAAGAGCGACGGCAGCTGCCCGTCGCGGTAGAACGGCGACAGCAGGCGCTGCAGGTCGTTGATCAGTACCGCTTCCTCCTCCGGGCGCGCGTCGTAGCCGGCGGCTTGCAGCGATTTGAGCGTCGCGGCCAGGCTCTGCGGCAGGTTGAGGTAGGACGCGGAGAGGTTCTTCTCGCCCGGCGGGTAGTTCCAGAACATCACCGCGACCTTCTTGTCGGCGTTCGACAGACGCTGCAGGCGCACCTGGTTGAGCACCTTGGCGACGACCGCGGCGGATTGCGCCGGGATTACCGTCACCGCGTCGTCGCCCTTCTTCTGCGCGCCGGCGACGACGGCGTCGGCGATGCCGGCGTACTCGCCCTGGGCGAGGAAGAAGGGCACGTCGATCAGCGGCACGCCCTGCGGGTCGGCGCGCCAGTCGGCCTCGTCGCCCCGGCGGTAGGAGAGCGCCTGCACCCACGGAATGCCGAGCGCTTCCAGCTCCTTGCGACGGCCTTCCGGGTCGAGCACGATCTGCGTGTTGATGACGGCATCGGCAACGAGCCTGCCGTCCACCTTCAGCAGCGCCGCCTGCGGCCCCATCACCGGTGCGTACCAGGCGAGCGGCACGGCGCCGGCGGCTTCGATACGGGCGATCAGGTCGTCGACGAAGGCGGTCTGCTCGCTGCCGACATAGGTCTGGTGCAGCGCGACGGCGATCACCGGCGGCTTCTTCGCCAGGTTGACCTGCTTCCACTTCAGGTAGGCGGCGGTGTCGGCGAAGACCAGGCCGGGGGCCTGCGGGTGGTAGATCGCTGCCTTCGGAAAGACCACCGGCGCCGGGATGCCGTCGAAGGACTTTCCCTGGCGGTGCGCGGCGAGCGTGCGGAAGAAGTTCTCGAAGTTCGTCCGCGCGCCGTTCGTGTAGTAGGCGTGCAGGCGGTCAGCAAGCGGCTTCGGCAGGCCCTTTGCCGCCGGCTTCGCCTCGTGCATCCACAGGTGCGGCGCGGAGAGTCCGGGCAGCGCCTTGGCCAGCTTGGCGCGCAGCTGGTCCTGCAGGTGGTCGCGCGGCGCGTCGAAGACGACGAGGTCGGCGCCGCGGAAGAGCGAGGCGTCCGGTTCGCCCGGCAGCTTCTCGGCCTGCTTCGCTTCGACCCGGAAACCGTTGGCGGCGCCTATCTCGGCGAGCTTAGTGAACTTGCCGTGCGGCACCGGGCTGACGGAGACGAAGAGGACGGTGTCGGCGTGCGTCGTGCCGGCGAGCGTCGCGGACAGCGCGGCGGTGGCGATGAGCAGGGTGCGGCCGAGGAGTTTTCGCAGGGGCATGGGGGGCTTGCTGGTCGTGGGGTGGATCAATGCAGCGACTGGCTGGCGGCGTGGATGGTCTTGTCGATGGTGTCGTCGTGCACGGGTTCGTCGGAGATCGCTTGCTGGAGCTGCGCCCACTCGCGTTCGAGGCGGCCGGCGAGGTCTTTCAGCAGCGGCGGCATCTCGTCGTCCGGGTAGTGGCGCAGCAGCGCGAGGTTGCGGCGGATGCGGCCGGCCAGGCGCGGGCAGCCGAGGCAGGAGAAGCGCGTCATCATCGTCAGCAGCGCGGCGACGAGGGTGGTCGGATCGGGCAATTGCGGTCGGCGTGGCGTGTTCATCGTTCGTTTCGATCGGCGCTGCGCCCCCGGCGCGCTTTCATGCGCGCCGGGGGGCGGCCGAGGCTCCTTTGGTTAAAAGTCCGCCTGGAAGGCGACGCGGAAGGTACGGCCGGGCTGCGAGTAGAAGTCGACGGCCGGCGGGTTGCGTGCGTCGGCCTGGCGGATGTCGCTCCACAGCCAGTACTTCTTGTCGAACAGGTTGTTTACGCCGACGGTGATGCGCGTATCGCGGCTGGGCCTGATCCAGGCGGCGAGGTCGGTGACGCCGTAGCCCGGGGTGCGGTAGTAGACCGGGTCGCTGGCGGTACCGTCGCTGTCGTCGATGCGCGCCTTCTTCGTCGCGGCACGCAGCCGGGCTTCGGCGCCCCAGTTGCCGGCGTCGCGGAGCAGGCCAAGGCTCAGGCGCATCGGCTCGATGCTGTTCAGCGGTTGTTTGGCATCCTCGTCGGTGCCGTGCGCGTAGGCGATCGCGCCATCGATGCGCCAGCCCGGCGTGAAGTCCCAGCTGCCGCGCAGCTCGGCGCCGTAGATGCGGACGCGCGCGAGGTTCTGCGCCATGTAGGTGGTGTAGTTGGTGGCTCCGATCCGTACGCAGTTCGGGTCGCTCGGGCAGGCGAGCTTGACCGACTCGATGAAGTCCTTGTAGCGGTTGTCGTAGACGGCCAACTGGCCGCGGGCGGTAGCAGTGCGCGCGCGCAGGCCGAGTTCGAGGCCGACGCTGGTTTCCGGCTTCAAGTCCGGGTTCGGCGAAGTGGCGTAGATCTGCGACGAGTTGCGGAAGGCGCCGTTCACCTCCTGGTAGTTCGGTGCGCGGAAGCCGGCGGCGAGCTGGCCGTAGGTCGACAGCCCCTCGCTGAACTTCCATTGCGCGCCGATCTTCGGCGAGAAGGCGCCGTGGCTCTGCTCGGCGGTCCGCCGGTTGATCGCCGTCAGCACCTGCTGGGCGAGTGCGTCGACTTCCGGCTTGAGCCGGGTGTGGTCGTAGCGGATTCCCGGCGTGAGCGTCAGGCGGTTGGCGGCGAGCCCGGAGATCTCGTCCTGCAGGAAGAGGCCGATGGTGTCGGTGACGCCGATCGCGAAGTCGCGCAGCGGGTAGTTCTCGCCGGCCAGGCCCTTGGTGGTGACGCCGGTGGCGAGGTTGGTGACGGTGCCGTCGCGCTTTTCCTCGATGCGCTGGCGCATCAGGTCGACGCCGTAGGTCAGCAGGTGGCTGGTCGAGCCGGCGCTGAGCAGCGACTCGAACTGAGCGCCGGCGCCAGTCGTTTCCTGGGTGAAGTAGAAGTCCTGGTCGATGTCGCAGGTGGCGGTCGGCGCCGTGCTGCTCGATGCCGAGCAGCCGGTCGCCAGCGTGTAACGGGCGTTGCTGCGCCGCTGGTAGTTCCTGTTGTGCGTATCCGAATCCTGGCGATAGACGCGGGCGGTCAGCCGGTCGTAGAACAGGCCGCTCGGCTTGTGCTCGTATTCCAGGCTGCCGCGCAGGCGGCGGTTCTGGTCGTCGCCCTGCATGTCGGTGATCTTCGACAGCGATGCCGGAATGCGCTTCACGTCGGTTTCCACCTGCTGCTCGCGGCCTTCGAGCATCGCCGAGAGCTTGTGGCCGGCCGCCGGGCGGATGACGAGCTTGGCCAGCACGCCGCGATCCTCGCTCTGCGCCGGATTCGGTGCGCTCCGTTTCGAGCCGAAGACGTGGTCGTCGCCGAAGTTCTTGGTCTCCTTGCCGTGCGCTTCCGAGTAGCCGAGCAGGAAATCGACCGACTCGCCGCGCAGCGCGCCGATCACGCTTCCCGACAGGGTTCGGCTGGCGTCGTAGTAGCCGCCGCGCACGCGCACGCCCTGCTTCTTGTCGCCGCTGGCGATGTCGTTCGGGTCGAGGGTGACGTAGCCGACGACGCCGCCCATCGCGTCCGAACCGTAGAGGCTGGAGGCCGGGCCGCGCACGATCTCGACCTGCTTGAGGAAATCGGGCATCGCCGACGCGGCGGCGTTCATGTTGAAGTTGGTCGGGCCGCCGCCGTTGTAGAAGTCGGGCAGGCGGACGCCGTCGACCATCTGCACGACGCGGTTGTCCTCGATGCCGCGGATATTGACCCGTGTCGATCCGAAGCGACGCAGGTCGCGGGCCATGGCCACGTCCGACTCGTCGCGGAAGAGGTCGGCCTCATCCATCGGCATGCGCCGGTCCATGTCCTCGCGGGTGACGACGGTGACGGTGACCGGCAGGTCGTCGATCGCCGCGGCGCTGCGCGTGGCGGTGACCACGGTGTCGCGCAGCGCGGTGTCGGCGGCGGCGGGGAAGGCGGCGGCAGCGAGCGCCGCGGCGAGTGCGGCGGCAAGCGGTTGCAGCGTGAAACGACAGCGCGGATGGGCGCGAACGGCAGACATGCAGACCTCCAGTGAGCTTTGTTGAGAGCTGGCTGGCGCGGGGCTGGCTGGCGTTCGGTTGTGAAAAGCGGGTTTAGTCGATAGCGCTTGGGCGGCGAAGGCGGGCGTGGAGGGGGAGCGGCGCGTTCAGGCCGCCGCCGGACGCAGGCGGGCGCGCAGGCTGGTGACGACGTACCAGGCCAGCGGCACGAACAGCAGCAGGCTGGTGATCAGGCTGCCGTACTCGCCCTCGGGCGCGTAGGGTTCGGTGGCGAGGTGCCAGTACTCGTTGTCGATCGGCAACAGGCCGGTCTCGGTGAATTCGTGGAAGGCGTAGAACATGAGCTGCACGGCGAACAGCAGCAGGAAGACCGAGGTCACCTGGAAGAAGCGTGCGAGGTCGAGGCGGGCACCGAAGCGGGCGCCGCTCCAGGCGATGCCGGCAGCGATCGCCAGCCCGAGCAGGGCGCCGGCGATCATGTCGCCAGCGGTCCCGAGCGCGGCCAGCGAGCTCAGCATCAGCGCCGTTTCCATGCCCTCGCGGGTGATCATCAGCACGACGAAGACGAACACGCCGAGCCAGGCGGCGGCTCCGGTCTTCGCCGCCGAGGCCTCCAGCCGGGCGTGGATGCGCTGCTTGAGGAAGCGTGCCGCCTTCAGCATGTAGATCACCATCGAAATCACCAGCACCGCGGCGACCAGCGCCAGCGAACCTTCCCACAGCGGCTGGCTGTCGGCGTGGCCGAGCGCCCAGCCGGCGGCGAAGCAGGTGAACACGGAAACGCCGATGCCCCAGCGGGCGGCGGAAACCAGCGCGCCGCGGCCGGTCTGGCGCAGGTAGGCGAGCATGATGCCGACGATCAGGAAGGCTTCCAGCCCTTCGCGCAGGGCAATGACTAGGGATTGCAGCATGATGTTCGTCCGCTTTGGTTAATGAGAATTGTTCGCATTATAACCGTTGCGGCGTTTTCGGCAAGAGGGCAACCTCCCTTGCGCGTTTGTTTCCCTTGCGCGCGATTTCGGCGACGCCTCGCTGCTTCCCGCGCGCGACTGCGGCAGGTTTGCCTGCGTTGGCGGTTGCCGGTAGCGAGAGAGCGGGCGGCACGCTCCTGTCCCGCAAGCGGGCCGGCGGAACGGCGCGCCTTCGCTCCCGGCGCTACGGCGTCGCCAGCCGGGCCAGGATCGATTTCAGGACCGCTTCCTGTTCCTTCAGCTGCTGGCGATAGGTCTGGCGATCGGTATGGCTGACTTCCGTCCGCAGTTCGGAGAGGAAGTTCTGCAGCGCATCGGTCAGCGCCTGCAGTTCGTTTTCCGCAAGTTCGAGTCTGAACATGGCGCCCTCCTTCTTCCAAGTGACGCTGTCAGGTAGACCGTGGCGCCAGCGATTCGTGCCCCTCGCGTGCCGCTGCCGCATGCCCGCGGCCGGGCCGAAAGCGGTCGCGTCTGGACGCGGGCGGTGCCTAAACAAATAAAAATGATTCTCATCTGTTGACTTTCCATTCTGCATTCATGAGAATGATTCTCAACAAAAGCCAGCGATCCCTTGTGGTAGCCAGCCAGCAACCCCCGCGCCCGCCGCCCTTGCCGTTACGGGATGCGCGCGCCGGGCTCTTCCACCGGATCGGAGACTGCGCATGCCGGATAGCCTCTACATCAACATCTCGCTCGCCGCCGGGCTGCTCTGGCTGGTGCTCGGGGCCTGCTGAAGGAGCCCCGTCATGCCGACCAACAACCTCTGGGCGGGGGCCCTCAGCCAGTTGCTGATCCATCAGGAAAGCGGCTGCCCCCATTCCGCGCGACATGCGATCCGCCTGCTCGACCAGTTGTGCGAATTCGCCGATCTGGATGCCGAGGTGCGCCTGCTGTGCGAGCGTGCCAGCCAGCGTCTCGGGCAGCATCTGGACAAGGGGCGGGAGCGCCGCCGGGAGGAACCCCATGCTGGCGCCGCTTAAAGACCGCAGCGTGCTCGCCGACGAGGCGCCGGAAGCGCGGGAGATCCGCGACCTGCGGCGGGCGCTGCGCGCCAGCCGCCTGCGTCTGCGCCGCAGCGCCCTGCACAGCACGCGCCAGATCATGGCGCTGAACGCCGAGGTCTCGCGCCTGCAGGCGCTGTCCGACGGCCAGGCGCGGCAGATCGAACGCTACGCGTCGGGCACGGTGATCGTCGATCTCGGGCGCAAGCTGTCGGCGCTGGCCGAGGCCAACGACCGCCTGCGCGATGCGGCCCGGCGCGCCACCATGCTGGAGCGGGCGCTCGGCATCGCCGACGCGGAGTGCCGACGCCTGTCGGCCGAGCGCGATGCGCTTGCCCGCGAATTGTTCCGCAGCCGCCACGACGGCCGCTGCGATAGCCCCACGCCAGGAGATACGCATGGCCGACTTTCCGTTTAGCGTTGCCCGCAGCCTGCCGGCTGCCCTCCGACAGGCGGCCGGCGCCTACGCCGTACCGTCGCCGCTGATCGAGCCCGAGCTGCTGCCCGCCGCCGGCTCGCGCCGGCGGCGCCTGTGGGAGCTGCCGCACCGCTGCCACTGCCCGGTGGTCGGCGTTTGCTTTGCCTGCGACGAGTTGCGCGGCCTGATGCGCAAGGTGATGCATTTCCCGCCGGAGACCAGCGACCACGTGCTGCACACCACCGCCGTCGGCGCCTGCGAGCAGCGCAGCCGGCTGGCCGAGCTGCTGCAGCGGACGCTGGAGCAGCGCTACCGGCTGACGGTGAAGGCGCTGGCCGGCGTGAAGACCGGCGGCGAGCTGCGCGCCGCCTGGCGGCGTGCCTGCGACGAAGGCGCGGGGGTTCCCGGCATGCTGTGGGCGTGCTGGACGCATCCGGCGCTCGACAGCGGACTCGAACAGGAAATCTTCGGCGACATCCACATGCTGCAGCACCAGCTCGGCACCGGCACGCGCGCCGACCTGAAGGCGATGCAGACGCTGCGCGACGAGAATTCCCACCTGCGCCGCCAGCTCGACGCGGCCAATGCCGGCCTCGACCAGGCGCGCGCCGACAAGGTGGCGGCGACGCAGGTGGCGGCGCGCGAGATCGCCGACCTGCGCAGCGAACTGGCAGTTGCCGCGGCCCGCGGCGAGCGCTTCGGCCGCGAACTGGAAACCCTGCGCGGCGAACTCCCCGAGCGCAAGGCGCGGGCGGAACTCGTCCACCAGTTGGCGCGGGCCGACGCGCGCGCCGACGCTTTCCGCCAGCGCACCGAGTCCCTGGAGCGGGAGGTCGCCCGCTTGCGCGAGTTCGCCCGCTACGCCGAGGAGACGATCGAGGCGCTCGGTTGCGATGCCAGCGACGGGCGCGACGATATGGCTGCGGCCGATCTGCCGGAGCGCCGCCTTTCCGGCAAGGCGGTACTCTGCGTCGGCGGCCGCTCGGGCGCGCTCCATTCCTACCGGGAAGTGGTCGAGCAATGCGGCGGCCGCTTCCTGCACCACGATGGCGGCCTTGAGGAGAACCTGCACCGCATCGACAACGCCGTGGCGGCGGCCGACATCGTCATCTGCCAGGTCGGCTGCATCAGCCACAACGCCTATTGGCGTGTAAAGGAGCACTGCAAGCGCACCGGCAAGCCGTGCATGTTCGTGAAGACCCCGGGCGTCTCCAGTTTCGGGCGCGCGATCGGCGAAGCCGGCAGCCAGGAGGCAAGTACAAAGCCGGGGTAGTACTGGCTATCCCGACGACTCCAGCCAATGCACGCTGAAGCGCTGCCCGGCATCGGTCCACCTCGCCGCCGGCGCGAAACCGCAACTGCGCGCCATGGCCTCGAAGGTCGGAACGGTGAACTTGTGCGAATGCTCGGTATGGATCGCTTCGCCCGGCGCCAGCACGAACTGCCGGCCGAGCAGCGCGATCTCCTGGTGTTTCTGGTTGACCAGGTGCATCTCGATGCGCTGCTGCGGCACGTTGTAGAACGCGTAATGGCTGAACGCGGCGACGTCGAAGTTGCTCCCCAGTTCGCGGTTGGCGCGGGCGAGCAGGTTGCGGTTGAAGGCGGCGGTGACTCCCGCCGCGTCGTTGTAGGCGGCGTGCAGGATGGCCGGGTCCTTGACCAGGTCGATGCCGATCAGCAAGCCGCCGCCGCGGAGCAGGCGGGAAGCCATGGACAGGAAGCGGCGCGCCTGCTGCGGGCTGAAGTTGCCGATGGTCGAGCCGGGGAAGAAACCGACCCGCCGCGGATGGCCGACATGCCACACCGGCAGCGTCTCCATCCGTGTGAAGTCGTCGACGATCGCCTCCATCTCCAGCGTCGGGTAGTCCCGGCGCAGCGCCGCCAGCGCAGCGTGGAGATGCTCCCCGGAGATGTCGATGGCGGCGAAGCCGGCCGGTTCGCGCAGCGCGTCGAGCAGCAGGCGGACCTTGGTCAGCGAGCCGGCACCGAATTCGACGATCTCGGCGCCGGGGCCGATCAGCGCCGCCATCTCCCCGACGTGCCGGTCGAGGATGGCGAGTTCGGTGCGCGTCAGGTAGTACTCGGGCAGTTCGCAGATCTGTTCGAACAGCCGCGAGCCCGCCGCGTCGTAGAAGTGCTTCGGCGAGATCGCATGCGGCTGCCGCTGCAGGCAGTCGAGCAGGTCCTGCCCGAATTCCGCGGCGGCGGCCTCGGCGACCAGGTGCAGGGCCGGCCGCGGGCTCATGGTGCCACCCTCCTCGCCACCGTCTCCCCAAGGGAGGCGGTGCGCACGGTTCGTCGCTGCGGGACGCCGGGGCGTGGCTTGCGGGCGTTCATGGGTCCCTCGCCAGGCGGATGCCGGAGAACTGCCAGCGCGCTGCCGGCGGGAAGAAATTGCGATAGCTTGCCCGCAGGTGCCCGCTCGGGCTGGCGCAACTGCCGCCGCGCAGCACCAGCTGGCCGACCATGAACTTGCCGTTGTATTCGGCGGCGGCGCCGGGCAGCGGGCGGAAGCCGGGGTAGGGGTCGTAGGCCGAGCGCGTCCATTCCCAGACGTCGCCGAAGGCCTGCTGCAGCCCCGGCCCGGCCGGCGCCGGGCGCGGCTGCAGCGCGGCGGCCTCCAGCCAGTGGCCGGCGACCGGCAGGCCGGCGACGGCGGCTTCCCATTCCTGTTCGGTCGGCAGGCGGGCGTCGGCCCAGGCGGCGTAGGCCGCCGCTTCGTAGAAGCTGACGTGGCAGACCGGCTCGTCGGTGGCGACCGGGCGCCGCCCGTGCAGCGTGAACTGGCTCCATTCGCCAGCGCCTTCGCGGCGCCAGTAGAGCGGCGCCTGCCAGCCCTGTTCGCAAACCTGCGCCCAGCCGTCGGAGAGCCACAGTCCGGCGCGGGCGTAGCCGCCGTCGGCGATGAAATCGAGGTACTCGCCGCAGGTCACCGGCCGGCTGGCCAGCCGGTAGGGGGAGAGCAGCACGGCATGGCGCGGCCCCTCGTTGTCGAAGGCGAAGTCCGCGCCGTCGTGGCCGATCATCACCTGGCCGCTGGGGAAGTCGCACCAGGCCAGCGCCGGCGCGCTGCCCGCCGCTGGCGGTGCGATTGTGAGGTAGGCGGGGTCGAAGGCATTCATCGACAGCGCGTGCTTGATGTCGGTGAGGATCAGTTCCTGGTGCTGCTGCTCGTGGTTCAGGCCGAGCTCGACCAGCGGCCGCGCACCTTCCCAGACGGCGGCGTCGCAGCCGGCGATGAAGCACTGCATCGCCGCGTCGACATGGGCGCGGTAGCGCCGGATCTCGTCGCATCCGGGGCGGCTGATCAGCCCGCGCTGCGGGCGCGGCTGCCGCGGCCCGAGGCTTTCGTAATACGAGTTGAACAGGAAATGGAAGCGTGCATCGAACGGCGTGTAGCCCGGCTGCAGCGGCCCCAGGATCAGCGCCTCGAAGAACCAGCTGGTATGCGCCAGATGCCACTTGGTCGGGCTCGCGTCCGGCATCGACTGCAGGCCCTGGTCCTCGGCCGACAGCGGCTCTGCCAACTGCTGCGTCAGCGCGCGGACGGCACGATAGCGGGCGGCGATTGCCTCGCGCAATGCACCGTCGATCCCGCTCCGCGCGTTCACGGCGCGGGTGCTTCCCGGATTCGCCGTCCGCCGCCGGCGCGCGCGACTTCGCGCGCCGGCGGGACGGCAATGGGCGGGGAACGGGTTGGCATGCGGCCTCCTTTCGCGAGCGCCCGGCGCTGCGGCTGCGCAGCACACGCATCCGGCGGTGCTCGTCCAGCGTGAACCTTCCTTGGGGTTGGTGTTGTCATTCTAGGATGCGTCCGCCGGCATTCAAGCTCGCCGTGGCGACGCCGGAACCGGCCGCGGCGCCGCCAGTCAAAGGGGTATCGAATGACTGCGCAACAGGAGGCCAGCCATGAACCTGATGATGTTCCCGAAAATGCTGTCGTCGCACGACGAAGGATGGGCCTGGTTGATGCGCGTCCATCCGTCGGTGGTGAAGACGATGGCCTTCTACGTCGTGCCGATGTCGTTGATTCCGCCGGCCATGCTGCTGTATGCGGCGAGCGCCTACAACGAAGGTCTGCTCGGCATTTCAATCAATCGGGCGTGGATTCTCGCCACCATCTTCTATCTCGCCGAACTGATCATGGTGCCGGTGATGGGCGCCGTCATCCAGCGTCTCGGCGAGGTTGCCGACCGCGTGCCGGAGTACCACGACACCTTCGCCTTCGCCGCCGTGGTGCCGACGCCGTTGTGGCTGTCGGGGTTGGCGCTGTTCGTGCCGAACCTGCTCTTCATCGCGCTGGTCGGCGTGGTTGCCATTGCCGCGTCGGTGCTGCTGATCTACGAAGGCACCTACCGCGTGTTCGGGGTGGACGAGGAAGGTCCCGCGCAACTGCTGACGGCGTCGATCGTCGGTGCCGGCCTGGTCGGCTGGGTGGCGATGCTCGGGCTGGCCTTCGTCAGCTGGGGCTGGGCGGTGTCGTTCTCGGCCTGACCCCCTCCCTCCGCGACGAACATCGGCCCGCACCGGCATACGCCGGGCGGGCCGATGCATTTTCGGCGGCCTACAGCCAATAGACGACGACGAACAGCATCAGCCAGACGACGTCGACGAAGTGCCAGTACCACGACACCGCGGCGAAGCCGAAGTGGCGGGCGGCGCTGAAGTGGCCGGCGAAGACGCGGCCGGTGATGACGGTGAGCATGATCACGCCCAGCGTCACGTGCAGGCCGTGGAAACCGGTCAGCATGTAGAAGGTGGCGCCGTAGATGCCGCTCTTCAGCGTGAACGGCGCTTCGGCGTATTCGTGGATCTGCAGGCCGAGGAAGAGCAGGCCGAGGCCGATGGTGAGCACCAGGCCGAGCTTGATCTGCCCGCGCTCGCCCTTCTGCAGGCCCCAGTGCGCCCAGGTCACGGTCGCCCCCGAGGAGAGCAGGATCAGCGTGTTCACCGCCGGGATGCCCCACGCCGCCATCGGCGTGAACGGGTCGGTGATGCCCGGCCCGGTGGTCGGCCAGGTGCCGGCGTAGCCCGGCCACAGCATCTCCGCTTCGCCCAGCGCGGGCACGGCAAAATTGCGGGCGTAGAACAGCGCGCCGAAGAAGCCGGCGAAGAACATCACCTCGGAAAAGATGAACCACACCATGCCCCAGCGGAACGAGGTATCCACCTGGCCTTCGAGCAGCCCGGCCTGGTTCTCGCGGATGACGCTGCCGAACCAGCCGACCAGCATGTAGACCAGGATCGCCGCGCCCAAGGCCATGACCCAGGGGCCGGCGGCGACCTTGGCGAGCAGCAGCACGAAGCCGGAAGCGATCGCCAGCAGCGCGCAGGAACCGACGATCGGCCAGCGCGACGGCGGCGGGACGTAGTAGGAGGTCGTGGCGTGGGCGTGTTCGCTCATGGCGGCTTTCCTTCCTGCTCAGTCGATCTTCGGCGGCGTCGTGAACGAGTGGTAGGGCGGCGGCGACGGCAGCGTCCATTCGAGCGTATCGGCGCCGTCCCACGGCCGCTCGCCGGCCGGCTCGCCGCCGCGGATGCATTTGACGACGACGTAGACGAAGAGCAGTTGCGCGGCGCCGAGGACGAAGCCGCCGAGGCTGGCGATCATGTTGAAGTCGGCGAACTGCAGCGCGTAGTCGGGGATGCGCCGCGGCATGCCGGCCAGCCCGAGGAAGTGCATCGGGAAGAAGGTCAGGTTGAAGGCGATCGTCGTCAGCCAGAAGTGCCACTTGCCGAGCGTCTCGTCGTAGCGGTGGCCGGTCCATTTCGGCAGCCAGTAATAGACGCCGCCCATGATGCTCATCGCCGCGCCGGAGAAGAGCACGTAGTGGAAGTGGGCGACCACGTAGTAGGTGTCCTGCAGCTGGATGTCGACCGGCACCAGGGCCAGCACCAGCCCGGAGAAGCCGCCGATGGTGAACAGGCAGACGACGGTGATGGCGAACAGCATCGGCGTCTCGAAGGTGATCGAGCCGCGCCAGATCGTCGCCACCCAGTTGAACACCTTCACCCCGGTCGGGATGGCGATCAGCATCGTCGAGTACATGAAGAACAGCTGGCCGGCGACCGGCATGCCCGTCGTGAACATGTGGTGCGCCCAGACGATGAAGGAAAGCAGCGCGATCGAGGCCACCGCATAGACCATCGAGGTGTAGCCGAACAGTTTCTTGCGGGCGAAGGTCGGGATGATCGTCGAGATGATGCCGAAGGCCGGCAGGATCATGATGTAGACCTCGGGGTGGCCGAAGAACCAGAAGATGTGCTGGAACATCACCGGGTCGCCGCCGCCGGCGGCGTTGAAGAAATGCGTGCCGAAGTGGCGGTCGGTGAGCAGCATGGTGATCACGCTGGCCAGCACCGGCATCACCGCCACCAGCAGGTAGGCGGTGATCAGCCAGGTCCACACGAACAGCGGCATCTTCATCAGCGTCATCCCCGGCGCGCGCAGGTTGAGGATGGTGGTGATGATGTTGATCGCGCCCATGATCGACGAGAGGCCGAGCACGTGCACGGCGAGGATGGTCATGTCGTAGGCGATGCCGCCCTGGATGAACAGCGGCGGGTACATCGTCCAGCCGGCGGCGAGGGCGCCGCCGGGAACGAAGAACGAGGCGAGCAGCAGCGTCGCCGCCACCGGCAGCAGCCAGAAGCTCCAGTTGTTGAGCCGCGGAAAGGCCATGTCCGGGGCGCCGATCATCAGCGGCACCTGCCAGTTGGCGAAGCCGACGAAGGCCGGCATGATCGCGCCGAAGATCATGATCAGGCCGTGCATCGAGGTCAGCCGGTTGAACTGCATCGGGTCGACCAGCTGCAGGCCGGGCTGGAACAGCTCGGCGCGGATCACCATCGCCAGCGCGCCGGCGAACAGGAACATGGAGAGCGAGAACCACAGGTAGAGCGTGCCGATGTCCTTGTGGTTGGTCGTCGTCAGCCAGCGCATCAGGCCGTGCGGATGCTCGTCGTGGGCGTGCGGGGCGAGGGCGATGTCCATGGTTTCCTCCGCTTCCTGTCATTTGCGCAGCGCGGCGACCTCGCGCGGCTGCACGCCGTCGCCGGTCCGGTTGCCCCAGGCGTTGCGTTCGTAGCTGACCACCGCCGCCAGGTCGAGGTCGGAGAGCTGCTTGGCGAAGGCCTGCATCGCCGTCCCCGGCTTGCCGTCGAAGACCAGCGCCAGGTGCGCCGCCCTCGGCCCCTTGACCAGCGGCGAGCCGTCGAGCGCCGGGAAGGCGCCGGGCAGGCCCTTGCCGTTGGCCTGGTGGCAGACGGCGCAGTTGGCGGCATAGACCGCCTCGCCCAGTCGGACCAGCTCGGCCAGTTCGTAGTCGCGGCCGGAAGCCGCCTGCGCTGCGGCCAGCGCGGTCTTCTGCCCGTCCATCCAGGCCGCGAATTTTTCCGGCGGCACCGCCTCGACGACGATCGGCATGAAGCCGTGATTGACTCCGCACAGCTCGGCGCACTGCCCGCGGTAGCTGCCCGGCGCGTCCACCTTGAACCAGGCGTCGCGGATGAAGCCGGGGATGGCGTCCTGCTTGACGCCCAGCGTCGGTACCCACCAGGCGTGGATGACGTCCTCGGCGGTCAGTACCAGGCGGATCTTCTTGCCGGTCGGCACCAGCAGCGGCCGGTCGACTTCGAGCAGGTAGTGCTCGCCCTTCGCTTCGCGGTTGTCGATCTGCGCCTGCGGCGTGGACAGGTTGCTGACGAAGCGCACGTCGTGGCCGAGGTACTCGTATTCCCATTTCCATTGCCGGGCGGTGACCTTGATCGTCATCTCCGGCGCGCTGGTGTCCTTCATCGCCAGCACCACCGAGGTGCTCGGGATCGCCATGCCGATCAGGATCAGCGCCGGCGCCAGCGTCCATGCGATCTCCAGCTTCGGGTGCTCGTGGAAGGGCTGCGCGGCGTGGCCGGCGGATTTGCGGTGGCGCCACAGCGCGTAGAACATCGGCACGAAGACGACCAGGAAGATGCCGAAGCAGATCCACAGGATCAGCGTGTGCAGGTCGTAGATCTGGCGGGCGATCTCGGTCGCCGGCGGCGGCAGGTTGAGGGCGAATTCGGCGGCGGCCGGCGAGGCCAGGCCCAAGCCGGCCGCCAGCCAGGGCAGCGGTGCAAGGGAGGTCTGCCGGCAGCCGCTTCCGCAGCTTGGCCGGCGCGCCTGCGGCACCTGAGCCGTCGCCTCCCGCGCCTTCGCGGCGCGGCGGCGCGCGGCGCTCATGCGCGCCCCCATTGCCGGATCCGCGACAGGCGGCGAGCCAGCTCCCGGCCGACGGTCGCCACTTCCGCGTCCGACAACAGGTAGCCGAAGACGACTTCCTTGCCCTGGCCACGGAGCACCAGGCGCGGCGTTCCCATGCCGCCGACGATGCCGGCCGGGCGCACGGCAACCGAGACCCACTGGCTATTGAACTCGGCATGCCGGTCGTCCCCCGGCGCATGGCTGTCGACGACCAGGCGGTCGGCGTCGAGCGTCAGCTGTTCGAAGTCGCCGGCGTGTCGTCGTACATGCAGGAAGGCCGCGACCAGCCCGGCCAGGCTGGCGGCCATGAAGGCGCTGACCGGCCAGGCGCCTTCCAGCAGGAAGAAGGTGCCGGCGACGGCAAACCACGGGGCCAGGACGAGCAGCGCGACTCCCACGCCGGGGCGCCGGACGCTGGGCGCGGGCCGGGCGGTGACACGGAACGGCAGCGGACTGCCGAGTTGCAGACATTCGACCATGGTGCGCCATCCCTTTCACCGGATCGCGACACCGTCCGTCCCCCCGCCCTCCCTATGCCTGTTTCGCCCGGACGGGTGATGCGTTGCTTGTTACTTTTATATGGGAACAAACGGAAGAATTCAAATCGGCGTGCATATTCCCCGCTCGCTGTTCCATGGCAGGTTGGACACGGCCGTCGCCAAGCGGTTCGCGCGGCAGCGGCCGGTGGCGCCGTGCGCCCGCCTCAAACGGGCCGGGAGGTCTGCCGCCAGGCGGCAATCAGTGCCGCGGCGGCCCGTGCCACTTCGTCCGCCGTCGTCATCCAGCCGACCGAGAGGCGCACGGCGCCGGCGGCGCGGGCGGCATCGGCGCCCATCGCGGCGAGCACGCCGCTGACCGCGTCGTGCTCGGAATGGCAGGCCGAGCCGAGCGAGGCGGCGACGTCGCCGGCCGCCGCCTGCAGCAGCGCGCGGCCGCCGACGCCGGGGAAGGAGAGGTGCAGCGTATTCGGCAGGCGGTGCTCGGGGTGGCCGTTGAGCACGAGCCCGGGGATCGCCGCCTGCAGCGCCGCGTGCAACTGGTCGCGGCGCTCGCGCAACTGTCGCTGCGCCTGCGGCAGGCGCTCGCGCGCGAGTTCGGCGGCGACGCCGAAGCCGGCCAGGGCGGCGACGTTCTCGGTGCCCGGGCGCAGCCCGTGCTCCTGGTCGGCGCCGAACAGCAGCGGCCGGATCGGCGTCCCGCGCCGGACGTAGAGCGCACCGACGCCCTTCGCTGCGTAGCACTTGTGGCCGGCGAGCGTCAGCAGGTCGACGCCGAGCGTGTCGACCTCGACCGGGATCTTGCCCGCCGACTGCGCCGCGTCGCTGTGCAGCAGCACGCCGGCAGCGCGCGTGTGGCGGGCGATTTCGGCGATCGGCTGGATGCTGCCGACTTCGTTGTTGGCATGCATGATCGACACCAGGGCGGTATCCGGGCGTAGCGCCCGCGCCACGTCGTCGGGCGAAACGCGGCCGCCGGCGTCGACCGGCACCACCGTCAGCGCCCAGCCCTGCGCGGCGAGATGGCGCGCCGGCGCTAGCACCGCCGGGTGTTCGACGGCGCTGACCACGAGATGCCGCTTGCTTGCCGCCAGCGCGCTGGCGACGCCGAGCAGCGCCAGGTTGTCGGCCTCGGTGGCGCTGCCGGTGAACACGATCTCGTCGGCATCGGCGGCGATCAGCCGGGCTACGTGCCGGCGGGCGGCGAGCACCGCCTCGCGGGCGGCCAGGCCGCGTTCGTGGGACGAGGACGGATTGCCGAAGGCCGCGTGCAGGTAGGGTTGCATCGCCGCGGCGACTTCCGGCGCCACCGGCGTTGTCGCGTTGTAGTCGAGATAGATCGCTTGTGTCATGGAAGGCTCCGGATCAGAGGATCGCGGCCAGTCGCAGCCGTCGCTCGGCGATGCTCGCGGCGAACAGTGCGAGCGCCAGCAGCGGGGCGACGGCGAAGTTCAGCGCGGTCCAGCCGAATTGCTGGTAGACCCCGCCGGCTGACAGCGTGGCGACGGCGACGAGGCCGAACACGGCGAATTCGTTGACTGCCTGCACCTTCATCTGCTCGGCCGGGCGGTAGGTTTGCGTCAGCAATGCGGTGCCGCCGATGAAGGCGAAGTTCCAGCCGACGCCGAGCAGGACCAGCGCCGAGAGGAAGTGCGCGAAGCCGTTGCCGCTGCTGACGGTGGCGATCTGCGCCAGCAGCAGCAGGAAACCGGCCTGCATGATGCGCGGTGCGCCGAAGCGCTTGATCAGCGCGCCGGTGAAGAACGAGGGCGCGAACATGCCGACCACGTGCCACTGGATGACCGGGGCCACGTCGCCGCGGCCCAGGCCGCAGCCGAGCATGGCCAGCGGCGTTGCCGCCATCACCATGATCATCACCGCGTAGCCGGTGGCAGCGCCGAGGATGGCGATGCGCAGCGCCGGCTGCGCCAGCAGCTCGCGCAGCGGACGTGCGTCGCCAGGGCCGGGCGCGGCGGCCGGCGGCAAGGCGAGCCGCGACAGCACGGCCAGCGCCAGCAGCGAGAGGCCGGCCTGCGCCAGGTAGGCGCCGAGAAAGGGCGTCGTCGCCAGCCAGTCGCGGCCGGAAACGGCCAGTTGCGGACCGAGGAAGGCGGCGACGATGCCGCCGGCGACCACCCAGGAAATCGCCCGGCTGGCGCGGCTGGCATCGACGGCCTCGACGGCGGCGAAGCGGTAGTAGTTGGCGAAGCCCTGGTAGCTGCCGATCAGGAGGTGGCCGGCGACGAACAGTGCGAACGACTGCTGCTGCAGGCCGAGCGCGCAGAGCAGGCTGCCGCCGGCGCCGAACAGCGTGCCGAGCAGGAAGCCGTTGCGGCGGCCGAGGCGGCGCATCAGCATGGCCGCCGGCAACGAGGTGAGGGCGGTGCCGATGACCATGGCGACGATCGGCAGCGTTGCCAGCCGCCGGTCCGGTGCGAGGCTGTCGCCGAGGATGGCGCCCAGCGTCATCGCCAGCACCACCGCCGACAGCATCAAGGCCTGGGCGGTCGCCAGCAGGGCGACGTTTTGCCGCTGCCGCGAGTCGGACGCGGCGCTCAAAATACCAGCACCTTGTCCGCTTCCGCCGTCCACGCCGCCAGCTGGTCGAGCGTGCCGCGCCGGGCGCCGTCGACGAGTTCGTCGTCGCCGATGCCGCGCGCCGTGAGGCAGGTGCCGCACAGCCCGACTTCGCCGCCGGCGGCGGCGACCAGGCGCACCATGTCGGCGGCGTTGTAGTAGCCCTCCGCGACCTTCTGCCCGGCCTTGGCGCAGGCCACGGCATCGCCGATCAGGAAGACGCGCACCGTCTCGCCGTCGCGCTTGCCCAGCGCGCGGGCAAGCCGCAGCGCGTTGTAGCTGCGCTCGCTGCCGTACGGGGCGTCGTTGAGAATGAACAGGGTATTCATGATCGGTCTCCCTTCAGGTGGTGATCAACGTTCGATCGGCAGGCCGTGCATCGACCATTCGGCGACGCCGTCGCTGATCTTGTGCGCGCGGTAGCCGTGCGCGCGCAGCAGGCGGACGGCCTCGTCCGACATCAGGCAGAACGGGCCGCGGCAGTAGGCGACGACGCTGCGGTCGGCCGGCAGTTCGGCCAGCCGCCGTTCGAGTTCGTCGAGCGGCAGCGAACGCGCATAGGGCAGGTGCCCGGCGGCGAACTCGGCTTGCGGGCGCACGTCGATGACGATCACTTCGCCGCTGCGCGCCTTGGCCAGCAGCGATTCGCGGCTTTCGCCGGCGAGCGCCTCGGGGTGGCTGGCGATCCGCTCAAGGGCGACGCGCAGCTCGATCAGATGCTCTTCCGCCGCCTGGCGCAGGGCGACCCACAGTTCGGCGACGTCGGCGCCGCTCAGGCGGTAATGGACGTATTTCCCGTCGCGCCGTGTTTCCACCAGGCGCGCCTCGCGCAGCGCGCGCAGGTGGGCGCTGGTCAGCCGCACGTCGATGGCGGCCTGCGCGGCGAGGGTCTCGACCGACTTCTCGCCCTGCGCCAGGAGTTCGATCAGCTCCAGCCGTTTCGGGCTGGACAGCGCCTTGCCGATGCGGGCGACGTGCTCGTAGAGCAGGGAATTCAGGGTCTTGGCTGTCATGGAAACAATCTAACGGTTATTAGAATGAATGGCAAGACGGGAAATTGCGATTTAACCGGCCGGCGGTCGTTCTATCGGTTCAGTGCGGCGATGCGTCGGGCGCGGGCCTGCGCGGCCAGCGTCGGCGCGACGTAGCCGGTGACGATCAGGCAGTCGGCCAGCCAGTAGGCGGCGAGCGCGGTCAGCCAGTTCGGATCGACGCGCTCGCCGCTGCCCTCGGATTCGAAACCGGGGCCGAACAGCAGCATCAGGACGAGGACCGGCAGCCAGTTCAGCAGGCGCGACGGCGAGACGCGGGCCGGAATCTCGATGTCGCCTTCCGATTTGACCTTGAGCAGCGTGAACGGGAGCGTCATGATCCAGATCGGCACCACCATCAGCCGGGTCATCAGCGAACCGTCCTCGTCGTCGGCCGGCTGGCGGGCGAATTTGCGGTAGAGCCCGAGCGGGATGGCGGCGGCGAAGGCGAACAGCATCGCCATCAGAATGGCGAAGCCGAGCAGCGGAAACAGCGCGAAGACGCGGATCACCGCGACCAGCGTCACCCAGCCCTTGTGCTGCTCGGCGAGCGCCCAGCGGAAATAGGTGTGGAGCAGCAGGCCGCCGATTGCCGCCAGCGGCAGCGCCCACGGCAGCACGCGCAGGAAGCGGCGGCCGAGCTTGTTGACGCCGCGGTAGTCGAAACCGTCGAGCCAGCCGGTGCCGAGCCACACCGCGGCCATCGCCAGCAGCAGGCCGAGCATGGCCAGCCCGGCGCAGCGGAGGGCGGCGTGCGGCGAGTCTGTTTCCGGCGGCGTCGGTTGCGGTCGGCCTTGGTCCATGCGCGGGGTGAGATGACGGCGTCGGCAGATTATAGAGCGTGCTTGCGCCTCGTCGCCGAGCTGACGCCGCTTGAAGCGCGGCGGAAGGCTATGGCCCGGTTCGGCCGCTTCCGCCGCTGCCGGTCAGAAACGGATCCGGGCGGTCAGCTCGGCGCTGCGCGGCGTGCCGGGCATGTTGAGGTTGTTGCTGGCGCCGTGGCCGGAAACGAAGTAGTGCTTGTCGGCGATGTTCTTGACGTTGAACGCGATATCGTAGGCCTTCGCCTGGTAGATCAGCGCAGCGTCGGCGGTCACGTAGCCATCCAGCGTCACCAGGTTGTCCGGCGCAGCGTAGCGGTCGTCGGCGTAGTTGAGGCCGCCGCCGAGCTTGAAGCCGTGGCCGAGATCCTTCATCAGCCACAGGTTGGCGCTGTGTCTCGGCGTCAGCGCGGCGCGCTTGCCGTCGATGGCGACGCCGTTGGAGAGGCCGATCGACTTGGTGATCACCGCGTCGAGGTAGGCGTAGCCGGCGGAGAGCTGCCAGCCCGGCGCGACCTCGCCGGCCAGCGTCAGTTCGACGCCGCGCGTGCGCTGCTCGCCGACCGGGACGATCGCCTTGGTCACCGGGTCGGCGGTCTTGATGTCGGTCCGCTCCAGCTCGAACACTGCCGCCGTCGCCGACGCCTTGCCGTTGAACAGGTCGAGCTTGACGCCGGCCTCGACGTTGCTGGTTTCCTCCGGCGCCATCTGCGATTGCGCGGTGGTGAACGCGAGCACTTCGCCCGAAGGCTGGAACGAGCGGCTGTACGAGAGGTAGTACGACTGCCAGCCGTTGGGCTGGAAGACGACGCCGGCGCGCGGGCTCCACTCGCGGTCGGTGCGCTCGCGGTCGGTGGCGTTCGCCATGCGCTCGTTCACCGACTGCTTGAAGGTGTCGTGGCGGAGGCCGACGAGCGCCTTCCACTGCGGCGTGAAGGTGATCAGGTCCTGCACGTAGAGGCTCTGCACGTCGAGCGAGGTGCGGTTGTCGGTCGCCAGCACCTTGCTGCCGAAGGCCGACAGCGACGGCTGCACCGGGTTGAGCACCGAGGTCGTCGGCTTCGCGCTCCAGTTGTACGACTGCAGGTCCTTGTCCTGCTTGCCGAGCTCGATGCCGTACAGCAGCTGGTGGCCGACGCTGCCGGTGGCGAGCCGCTGCGTCAGTTCGAACTGGTTGAACCAGCCCTGGTCGTCGCGATCGACCGCGCCGTGGAACAGCGAGACGATGCCGGTGTTGTTGTTCACCGTCTGGCCGAAGGTGTTCTGGCGGTCGAGGCGGTAGCGGTAGGTGCCGAAGTGGTTGGTCAGCGACAGGCTGTCGTTGATGCGGTGGTCGAGGCGGATGCGACCGGCGGTGACGTCGGCGTCGGAGTAGTCGTCGCGGTCGGCGTTGTTGGTGCCGTAGTAGGTCTTGCGCGAGACGTTCGCCGGCTTGCCGCGGTAGGCGGGGATGCCCATGTCGGTGACGCGGCGGTCGTCCAGGTGCTCGGCCTGGAAGAGCAGCCGGGTGTCCGGCGACAGTTTCAGCAGCAGCGACGGGGCGATCATGTCGCGCTTCAGGAAGCCCTGGTCGCGGAAGCTGTCGGCGTCCTCGACGGCGCCGACGACGCGGAACTGCGCGACGTCGCCGATCGTGTCGCCGACGTCGACCGCCAGCCGCTTCTGGCCGAACGAGCCGACCGTCAACTCGGCCTCGCGGATCGGCGTCGCCGACGGTTTCTTGGTGATGCGGTTGATGATGCCGCCCGACGAGCCGCGGCCGTAGAGTACCGCCGCCGGCCCCTTCACCACCTCGACGCGTTCGATGTTCGCCAGGTCGCGGTAGTACAGCGCGTCGTCGCGCAGGCCGTCGATGAACAGGTCGCCGATGGCGTCGAAACCGCGGATGTAGAACTGGTCGCGCTGGCCGTCGCCGATGTGGAAGGAAACGCCGGGAACGTTGCGCAGCACCTCCTGGAGGGAACGGGCGCCCTGGTCCTCGATCAGCTTCTCCGTGACCACGTTGACGGTTTGCGGAATGTCCTTGAGCGGTGCCTTGATCTTCGTCGCCGTCGTCGCCACCTCCGCCTGGTAGCTTTCCTGCTCGACGCTCGCCTCGACCCGTACCGTCGCCAGCTGGCGGTCGGCCGTTTCCGCCGCGGCGGGAGTGGGCAGGAGGGCCGTCAGGGAAGCGAGGGCTACGGTTGTATAAGGCGCTAGTTTCTTAGCCATGAAATTCCTCAAGTAGTATTTTTCCGGCGCAGGAACAAGACGCAAACGGGCCTGATCCCTGCGGTAGGGATGAGTCGTCATCTGGGCGGGAGGAAGGCACGCAGGGCCGGGCCGCAGGAAGGCAACCATCCAAAGGGTGATGTCTGTGCGCGGAAGCGCTTTGGCTGGCTGTCGGGGTGGAACCCCGGATTGGCTGGCGGTGAGCAGGCTTTCTTGAGTGCCTGCTAATGCGAATTATTCTTATTATCTCTGCGCGTGTCAAGTCTGCGGGCGCTTGCTGCCGAAGATCTGCGGCCCCGCCCGCGATTGCCCATTGCTCCGCAGGGGCATCGGAGCGGCAGTAAGCTGGCCGGGAAACGAATGACTCGCGGGTCTTTTTTTCTTTCTCAGAAGCGCAGGGGTGAACGACGCTTTTGCGAGCAATCAGCGCAGCAGCTGCCGCCGGTGCGTCGCCAGATGCACGCCGAGGCAGGCGACGAAGACGATCCCGGTTGCCGCGTGCCAGCGCTTGTTGCCGGCCGCGGCCAGCGCCAGCGAGGCGCCCAGGCTGCCGAGCATGCCGTACTTCGCGATCCGGTTGATGCGCAGGCGGCGGCCGATCGCGGCCTTGTCGCGCGGCAGCGCCAGCTCGGCGTCGACGGCCTGCTCGACGAGCGTCTCCATGCGCGCGGCGGGAACGCGGGCGGCGTCGTAATGGACGACGACGCTGCCCGTCACCGGATTGCCGCGGCACGAGAGCACGCCCGGCAAGGCGGCGAGCGCCAGGTGCAGGCGGTCCTGGCGGTCCGGCTGGCGCAAGCCGCCGTCGCGGATGCGGATGCGGCCGGGGATGGCGGCGACGATGCGCGTCATCGCCCGGCCCCCGCCGGCTTGCGCCGCTGCAGCCGGCGTGAGCCGGCGCGCAGCGCGTTCAACAGGATGCCGATGGTCGCGCCGTTGTGCAGGATCGACGAGGCGATCGGCGACAGCCGGCCGAAGGCGGCGGCGGCGAGAATGGCGGTGTTGATGCCGACGGTGAGCTTGTAGTTGCCGGCGATCAGTTTCAGCGTCGCGTCCGCCGACGCCTTCGCCTCGGCGACGAGGTCGATGTCGTCGTCGAGCAGGACGACGTCGGAGGTCAGCCGGGCGATGTCGGCACCGCGCTGCATGGCGATGCCGACATGGGCGCCGGCCAGCGCCGGCGCGTCGTTGATGCCGTCGCCGATGAAGGCGACGCGGGCGCCAGCGTCCTTCAGGCGGCGGACGATGTCGGCCTTCTCTTCGGGCAGCAGCTCGGCATGGCAGGCGTCGAGGCCGAGCGCCGTGGCAAGTTCCTCGGCCCGCTCGCGGTGGTCGCCGGTGAGCATCAGGATGCGTTTGGCGCCGAGCCGGCGCAGGCGGGCGATGGTGGCGGCGGCGTTGTCGCGCACCTGGTCCTTGAGCGCGATGATGCCGAGCAGGCGGCCGCCGAAGCCGATGTAGAGCAGCGTCTTACCCTGCCGGTAGAGGCGGTCGATGCGCGACTCCTGGCGGCGGTCGATGGCGATGCCTTCGTCGTCCTCGATGAAGTGGCGCGAGCCGACGACGATGCGCTTGCCGTCGATGATGCTGGCCACGCCGTGGGCGGCGATGAATTGCACTTCCTTGTGGTCGAAATGGCGCCCGTGGCGCATGCGTGCTGCCTCGACGACGGCCAGTGCCAGCGGGTGGAAGTAGTGCTCCTCGACCGAGGCGGCGAGGAAGATCAGGTCGTCGGTGGTGAAGGTCTTGTCGAAGGTGAGCGAATCGGTGACTTCCAGGCGGCCGGTGGTCAGCGTGCCAGTCTTGTCGAAGACGAAGGTGTCGGCTTCGGCGAGGCGTTCGAGCACGTCGGCCCCCTTGACCAGGATGCCGGCCTTGCCGGCGCGGTGCATCGCCGACTTGAAGGCGACCGGCGTCGCCAGCTTCAGCGCGCAGGCATAGTCGGCCTGCAGCACGGCGGCGGCGCGCCGCCAGTCGCCGCTGCCGACGAGGGCGGTGCCGGCCAATCCGAGCACCGCCGGTACCAGGCGGTCGGCCAGCTTCGAGGCGCCGAGCTGGGCCTTGCTCTTCGAGGCGAGCGACTGCTCGACGTAGTCGGCGATGCGCGCGGCGGCGGTATGCCGGCCGACGTGTTCGGCGTAAATGCGCAGCCGGCCTTCCTCGACCACCGTTCCGGACAGCGCCTTGCCGCCGCGGCCCTTGGCGACGGGGACGCTCTCGCCGGTCATCGACGCTTCGTTGACCAGCGCCTCGCCGCCGAGGATGGTGCCGTCGATCGGAATCGTCGCGCCGGCGCCGACGATCACCGTTTCGCCGACCGCCAGCTCGTCGGCGGGAATGCGCAGCTCGGCGCCCTCGCGCTCGACCCAGACGAGGCCGGTGTCGGGGCGCAGCAGGCTGCGCAGCAGGTCGTCGGAGCGGCGGGCGATCGACTGCTCCAGGTGTTCGCCGAGCGACAGCATGAACAGCGTGGTGTTCGCCGCGGTGAAGTCCTTGCGTGCGGTCGAGATGCCGACCGCCAGCGCTTCCAGCACGTGCGAGTTGATGCCGACCGTGCGCAGGTCGTCGGCGGCTTCGGCGAACAGCGGCGTCGCTGCCGACAGCGTTGCCGGCAGGCGCATCGCCGCCGGCAGCGCGTTGCCGAGCAGCAGCATGCCGGCGTTGCGCGCCACGGCGTCGAGCGTGTCGCGGCGCGGACCGTTGCCGTTGCGGGGCGCCGGCGGGCAGGCGAGGATCTCGCCGCGTAGCTGCTCGGCATCGGTCTCGGCCGGATCGTAGACGACGGCCAGCGAGCGGATGCGCGGATTGACGCGCACCGACAGGAGGCCCGGAAGGTGTGTCAGAGCCCGGGCGATGGCGGTCGCGTCGGGGACGGCGGTGCCGCGCGTGCGGTAGCGGAAACGAATCCGCCCGGCGACCTCGTGCACCGTCGTCAGCGTCGCGAGAAGGGGCTCCTCGGGCGCCGCACGGCTATTTGGCTGTTGCAGCATCTTGGCGAATCAGGCGGCGTCGTTGCGCCCCGTCTCTAGTTCGGCGCGCAGGTCGGCCGCCTGCTCCTTCATTTCCTCGATGCTGCCGAGGATGTTGGCGTATAGGTTCATGCCGGATTTCATGATCTTGCCGCGCAGCTTCTCGTCGCCGAGCACATAGATGGCTGCGGCGCCGAGCAGCGCGCCGAGCAGGAACTGCTCGTTCGGCCGGGCGGCACCGAGGCGGCCGAGCAGCCCGCGATTGCCGTTGGCCGGCGCGCCCATGCCGGTGCCGGCATTCCACATCGCCGCTGCCATCGCGGCCTCCATCTCGCGCTTCATGCGCTTCTTGTCCTTCTTCTTTGCCATTTGCTACTCCCTGAAAACCGGGCCGTCGGCGCCGGTGTGGATTGGATCTAGTACTGCGTTCCGCCAAACCGCTTACATGAAATCGCGCCTTCTCGCGCCATGCTGCGTTGCAAATCCTCGCCATAGCTACGGCTATGGCTGCGGTTTGCGCCTTGCCTGACACGAGAATGCATCGATTTCATTTGTAAGCTTATTGACGGAACGCAGTACTAGTCGTCGTCGCCGGCGGCGTCGTTCGTCAGCTGGCCGACCAGGATCAGCCCGGCGGCGCCGATTGCTACCGCCGACAGCGCGCCGGCGGCCGAGCGCCGGTTGATGGCGCCGGCGGCGAGGCTGGCGGCGGCGAGCGCGGTGCCGCCCTGCAGCGCGGCGCGGACGATGCGGCGCCGGTCGGCGGTGCCGCGTGCGGCGGCGAGCAGCGCCGTCGACACGAAGCCCTTGACGAAGCCGTCCTGCAGTTCGCGGTAAGCGCCCGAACGCAGGCCGCGGCGGAGTTTGCGCGCGGCCTTCTTCATGCCTGCGGGGCGGCGGTCTTGCGTGCGCGCTTGCGCGGGGCGGCGGCGGTGTCGGCAGCCGCTGCCTCGCCCTTGGCCTTGGCCGGGCGGGCAGGCGCCTTGCGTGCGGCGGCCTTGCGCGGCGTGCCGCCGGCCTTCGTCCGGCGCACCGCCGGCTTCGCTGCCGCTGCCGGAACGGTGGTTTCCGCCGGCGAGAGCCGCTCCTTCATCGCGGCCGTGGACGCCTTGAGCGTCGACAGGCCCGATTGCGCCGCCGAGCGCAGGGATTCCTGCGCCTGGCGCAGCGTGTCCTGCGTTTTTTCGTCGCGCAGCAGGCGGACGGCGAGTCCGCCGGCGATGAGGCCGGCGGCAAAGGGGAGGAGGGGAATCATGGAGGCTCCTTTCAGGTTCGGTCGCCGGAAAATTCCGCGTAGCCGCAGCGCAGGGCATCGACCAGCCCTTGCGCGGCGGCCGTTTCCCGGCAGGCGATGAGGTCGGGAAAGGCGTCGTGCGGGATGACCTTTGGATCATATTCCACGGTGCACGAGCGTGCCAGCAGATTGAAGCGGACGGCTTGCACGCCGGGAATGCTTTCCAGCGCCGCACGCACGCGTTCGGGCGAAACGTCCGCCAGCGTCCCCGGCAGCCGGGCCTCGTCGCCGAGCTTCAGGCGTATCCGCCCGGCGATGTGGTGAACGATCCGCGCGTGCGGGGCGAACCGGCACACGACCTGCCATGCTTCCATTGTCTTTGTCTTGCCCATGCTGTCGTCCTACCAGAAAAAAAACACCAGGCTCCAGGCCGTGGCCATGATGCCCGCAGGCAGGGACATGGCGCCGCCGGCGAGCCAGGCGCGCAGTTTACCCGCATCGGTGCGACCGAGCAGGCGGCAGGAGAGCCACAGCGAGGCGAGGCAGCCGGCCGTCAGCAGCGCGATGCGGAACGCCGGCAGCCAGCCGAGCCAGAAATGCTCGGCCTTGAGATGGCTGACGGTGAGCATCGACAGGCCGAGGATGACGCTGGCCGCGGCCAGCGGCGTCAGCGCCAGCGTGAAGCGCTGCCAGGAGAGGCGCGGCTCGCGCACCAGCCGTGCCGCCGTTGCCGGGCCGAGCCAGAGCACGGCGCCGAGCAGGAAGCCGCCGCCGAGCAGGTAGGCGAGGATCAGTGCGCCGTCGAGCCAGGTGAACAGGTCGTTGGCTTCCGGGTAGTGGGTGAGCAGCCACCACGGCGCGTCGTCGCCGAGCAGCGCGAAGTGCTCGCGCTCGACCAGCCATTCGGCAAGCGCCAGCTTGGCCTTCAGGAACCACGGGCTGACCGTCCACTGGAAGGCGGCGGTGGCGACGCCGAGCACGCCGAAGAGCAGCGTCGCCGCTTCCGCCGTCTTCACCGGCGCGTCGAGGTCGAGCACCTCGGCGAAGGGCGAACGCGCCGCCAGTTGCACGGCGTCGCGCTGGCCGGCGCAGCGGCCGCAGGCGTGGCATTCGGAGGCGCTGCTCATGCGCCGCACGTCGACCAGCGGCGCGCAGTTGACCGTCTCGAACTCCCCTTGGTGGCGGTCCCAGGCTTCGCGGTCGACCTTGTAGTGCAGCGGCGCGATCTTGGCGAGCACGGCGAAGACGCCGGAGGCCGGGCACAGGTAGCGGCACCAGATGCGCTTCTCGCGGCCGTAGAAAAGGCCGATGGCGACGGCGGCGACGGTCGAGCCGCCGAGCACCAGCAACGCCGCCTGCGGGTATTCGTAGACGCTGACCAGCTGCCCGTACACGGTGGTGGCGACGAAGGCGACGAAGGGCCAGCCGGACCACTTCAGCCAGCCCGGCAGCGCGCGGCCGCGGCCGTGCTTGCTGGCCCACTCGGAGAGCGCGCCTTCCGGGCAGAAGACGCCGCACCAGACGCGGCCGAGCAGCACCGTGGCGACCATCACCCCCGGCCACCAGACGCCCCAGAAGGCGAACTGCGCGAACAGGCGCAGGTTGTCCCAGATATGCGCCGTTGCCGGCGGCAGCGGCAGCAGCGCGGGAACGACGACGAGGAAGGCGTAAACGCAAACGACCATCCACTGGATGGTCAGGATCAGTCGGCGGTGCCGGCGCAGGAAGAGACCCGCCCTGGCCAGCCTGTCAGCCGGCGCCGCATCGGGGCGGTGCCGGTGGAAGGTGACGACCTGCTCAGCCACGGCCTGCTCTCCGCCAGGCGAAGGCGACGGTGGCCCAGTAGGCGGCATAGATCGCGACGACGCTCAGCGCCGGCCGTGCGCGGTAGCCGGAGAAGTCGGCGACGAGCTTGCCGGTGCCGGCGCTGTCGTCGAGCAGCGTACTGCTGTCCCACAACGGATCGACGATCCCCGGCAGCCAGCCGGTGCCGATCAGGCGGTCGGCGGCGGCGACCAGCAGCGCCGAGGCGATGACCAGCAGCAGGATCGATGAGTAGCGCAGCAGCCGGCCGCTGTCGAAGCGGCGCAGCCCGCGCGCGGCGGCGACGGCGGTCACCGCGGCGGCGGCGAAACCGGCGCCGGCGCCGGCGGCGAGGTCGGCGACGCCGCCTTCCTGCGCGAAACCGTAGAGGAAGATCGCCGTTTCGGCGCCTTCGCGGGCGACGGCGAGCGCGGCGACGACGGCAACGCCGGCGAGGCCGGCGCGTGCCTGCGCGGCCGCCAGCTCGGCGTGGATCTGCGTGCGCAGCTGCCGGCCGTGCCGGCGCATCCACAGCACCATCTGCGTGATCAGCGCCGCGGCGACCAGCAGCATGCCGGTCTGGAAGGCTTCCAGCGCCTCGCCGGCGAGTTCGTCCTGAACGGCGACGAGCGCCCAGCCCAGCGCCAGCGCCAGCGCAATGCCGGCGGCGACGCCGGCGAACAGCGCCCGCCGTCCGCGCCCGCCGCCGTCGTTGGCCTGCAGCCAGGCGTAGAGGATGCCGACGACGAGGAAGGCCTCCAGGCTTTCCCGCCAGACGACGAAGAATGCGTTACCCATTTTTTCTCTCCCGTTGTTTCGGTATTGCTCGTGCGGTGCGCCGGGCGTTCTGTCGACGCCGTCGGCTGCGGTCCCGCCATGCCGTCGCCGGCACGGCGGGGTTTCGCTCTACTTCGCGACGATCCACCCCTGTGCCGTGTCCGGGTGAAACTCGTCGAAGAACTTGTAGCTGCCGGGCTTCATCGGTGCGAAGACGAGCTGGCGCGTGACGCCCGGCGCCAGCACCAGCTCCTTCCTCAGTTCGAGGCTCTCGAACTCGGCCGCGCCCGGCCCCTCGTTCTTCACCCGCAGCCGGAAACGGGTGTTCGCCGGTACCTGCAGCGTCTCCGGATGGAGGCGGCCGTCCTTCATCAACAGTTCGATGGTCGGCATCTCGTCGGCGTGGGCCGGCATCCAGCTGATCGCCGCGAACAGGACCGCCGCGGCGATGCCGATCGGCGTCCAGTCGTTGTCGAACAGCCAGCGACGCAGCAGGGGGCGGGGGGAGGCGAGGGGGGTCGGGCGCATGGCGTTCTCCGTTAGAAGCTGACGTTGGCGCGCAGGCCGAGCACCTTGACCGACTTCGCGTCCGGGTTGGCGCCGGGGCGGCCGATCCACTGGAAGTCCGGCGTCAGCTCGAACTGCGGCGAGATGCGGTAGCGGTAGTAGATTTCCGCGACCTTCTCGGCGCCGCTCGGCGTGAAGCTGAAGAAGCCGGTATCGGCCGCGTCGCAGGCGCCGCTGTCGTCGGTGTCGCCGCCCAGGCAGCCGCTGCCGCCCGTCTTGCGGTAGTCGCTGCTCGCCTTCAGCCAGCCGCCGGCGATGCCGATCGCGTCGCCGCCGCGGCCCCAGTAGCTGCCGTTGAATTCGGCGCCCAGCGTCAGCGCCTGGTCGAACGGTGCCTGGCCTTGCGTCAGCTTGCCGTAGCGGCCGAACAGGTTCATGCCGTCGCCGACGCGCTGGTCGAAGGAGACGCCGATGCCGCTGTGGCCGGCCTTGCGGATGCCGTCGAACTCGACGACGTCGCCGCGGTGCCAGGCGTAGGCGCGGTAGTTGCCGGACAGGCCGCCGAACAGCTTCAACTGCTTCTCGGCCTGCAGGATCGTCAGCGGCGAGTCGAAGCTGCGCTGGTAGCTCGCGCCGCGCTCGCCGGCGCCGAAGAAGCCGAGCGAGACGCGCCACGGTTCGGCCTTGTTCGTTTCGTTCACGTACGAGGCGATGAAGCCGGGCTGGAAGCCGTTGGCGTCGACCGCGACCTCGCCGCCGGCGTCGAGCAGCGGGTTATGCACGAACACCGAGTTCATGAACTGCACCGATTCGTCGCCGGCCGCCTCGTTCTGGTCGAAGAAGCCGAAGATGTCGATCTTGCCGAAGGTGAGTTCGAGCTTTTCGCGCGAGCGCGGCTTGAAGCCGCCGAAGGGCAGCGGGATGCTCGCCTGGTACCAGGCCTGGGCGAGGATCGCCACCGAGTCGTCAGGGTTTGAACCGCTGGCGCGGAAGGCGGTGGCGTTCGGCGCGCTGGCGAAATGGCCGAGGTTGGCGAACGGCGTGTTGAGACCGAGGCCCTGGCCCATGCGGAAGTGGGCGAAGAGCTTCTGGTCGACGTCGCCGACCGGTGCCAGCGGCATCTCGATGGTGGCATCGGCGCGATAGCTGAGCTGGCTGTTGCCGTCGGCGGTACCGCGCGGCAGGCCGGACGGCTTCTGCGCGACGGTGGTCAGGCTGGCGCCGGCCTTCAGGCCGTCGAGCGCCTCGATCACCTTCGACGATTTCTTCATGTCGAGTGCGTCCTTCTCGACCGCCTTGAGGCGCGCCGTCAGTTCCGGCTCGTACTGCGAGATGCGTTCGCTCTCCAGGCCGCTGGCGATCTTCTCGTTCTCCGACTTGAGCGTCTTCACCTCCTTTTCCAGTTCGGCGTTGCGCGCTTCAAGCTTCTCCATCCGCGCCGCCAGCTTTTCCAGCAGCGCCGGATCGGCCGCGGCCAGCTTCGCCGGCTCGGCCTTTGCCGCTTTTGCCGGCGCCGCCTTGGCGGCGAGCGCGGGCGAGCACAGTCCCGCCGCGGCGAGCGCGGCAACCATTACCCGGGTGCGCATGATCAGTACCCGCCCTTCTTGCCGATACCGACGTAGGTGAATTCGTACTCGACCTCGAACGGCTTGAACCACGGGCGGACGCCGGTGGCGCGGTCGGTGTGGCGGCCGAAGTGGGCGTGCTTGTTCTCCGACGGCGGCAGGATGGTGTACTTCACCTTGTACTTGCCGGGGCCGGAAAGCTTGATGTTGTCGCCGTAGTGCGGGCCGTCGTTGGCGACCATCGGCATGAATTCGCCGGCGACCTTGTAGTCGGCGCCGATCTTGCTCACTTCATACTTGACCACCAGGTGGGGAATCCAGGCGCCTTCATCGAAGCCGTTCGGGTTGTTGGCCAGCGCGTGGATGTCGGCCTCGATGTGGATGTCGGATTCGGACGCCTTGCGCATCATTCCCTCCGGTTCCATCTCGACCGGCTGCAGGTAGACCGCGGCGATCTCCATTCCCGCCTTGTTCTGCGGCACGCCGATCGGGTATTCGAGCGCCAGCGCCGGGGTGGCCAGGGCCGCCGACAGCAGCAGCGAGGCGACGATTTTCTTGGTGAACAGCATGGTTGATTCTCCCTCTTGTGTTGTAAAAAAACTGTTTAGCGAGCGGCGGACGACGGGTCGGTGACGAAGCCGATTCGTGTCAGGCCGTTCTTCGCGGCCTCCGACATGACCTGCGCCACTTTTTCGTAAGGTGTCGTCCGCTCGGCGCGGATATGGATTTCGGGTTGCGGCTGCAGCGCACTCGCTGCCTGCAGGCGGCGGTCGAACTCGGCGGCGTCTACCGCCTCGCCGTTCCAGAAGAGCTGGCTGGCAGCGTCGATCGCCAGTTGCACGTTCTCGGGCTTGGTCTGGTTGGCCGAGGACGACGCCTTGGGCAGCTCGACCTTGACCGCATGCGTCAGCAACGGCGCGGTGACGATGAAGATGATCAGCAGCACCAGCATCACGTCGATCAGCGGCACCATGTTGATTTCGGTCAGCGGCGCGTCGTCGCCGCCGGATTCCATGCTGGCAAAGGCCATGTTCCCGTCTCCTCAGCGCACGGCAAGGCCGGGGTGGGCGGTCAGGCGGCCGGCGGACGATTCCTGGGCGCGGGCCATGGCGATCACCTTTTCGCTGGTCGCGCGGGCGTCGGTCAGCATCGGCGAGGTCTTGACGCCGGTGGCGAGGAAGGCGAACACGTCGTAGGCGAAGGAATTGAGCTGCGACAGGGTGTTGCGGTTGGCGCGGGCGAAATGGTTGTAGGCGACCGCCGCCGGGATGGCGACGGCGAGACCGATGCCGGTCATGATCAGCGCCTCGCCGACCGGGCCGGCGACCTTGTCGAGCGTGCCCTGGCCGGACATGCCGATGGCGATCAGCGCGTGGTAGATGCCCCAGACGGTGCCGAACAGGCCGACGAAGGGCGCCGACGAGGCGACCGTGGCGAGGAAGGTCTGGCCGAACTCCAGATGCGCCTTGTCCTCGTCGATCGCGCGCTTCAGTGCGCGCGTCAGCAGCTCTTCCGGCGCGCCGGCGTTGAACAGCGCGGTGTGGCCGTTGCCGTTGGCATGGCGGTTCTGCTGCTCGATCGCGGTGAAGCCGTGGTGGACGAGGTGCGAGAAGGGTTCGGTGGTGCCGTTCTCGCGGATGCGCGCGGCGACCGCTTCGAGGTTGGGCGCGTCCCAGAAGGCGGCGAGGAAGGCGGCGCTGCGTCGCTTCATGCGCAGGCCCTGGATGCCCTTGGTGACGATCAGGTACCAGGAGCCGACCGAAGCGACCAGCATCAGCGCGAGGACGACGCGGGCGACGGCGTCGGTGTTGGCGAGGAAATGGGCAAAGCCCAGCGGGTTTTCCATGGGGGTCTTTCAGTTCTTCAGGTTGAATACGATGGGGACCAGCACCCAGGCGGCGACGGCCTCGTCGCCGCGCTTGGCGGGGATGAATTGCCAGCGCCGGACGGCGTCCTGCGCCGCCTGGTCGAGGCGCGGCGAGCCGCTGGAGGTTTTCAGCTCGACCTGCGACGGATGGCCGGCCGGCTCGACATGGACGCGCAGGACGACCTTGCCTTCCTCGCCCAGGCGGCGGGAGAGCGGCGGATAGGCCGGGGCCGGGTTGCTGAGGTAGTCGGCGTCGAAACGCGGCTGGCTGACCGTAACCGGGGTCGGCGGGGCCGGCGGCGGAGGCGGAGTCCTGGCCTGCGGCACTTCGACTGCGGGCGCGGCACTTTCGACCGGTGCGGCGAGGATCGGCTGCGGCGTCGGCGTCGGCTGCCGGCGGGGTTGCGGTTTCACCTCTACCGGCCGCGGCTGCGGCTTGACGATTTCCGGCGGCGGTTTCGGTGCCGCCGGCTGGATGAGGTCCACCACCAGCGTGCTGACGACCGGGGGCAGCGGCACGACGTCGAGCGAAACGAGCAGCGCCAGCAGTCCGCCATGGGCGGCGACGATCAGCGCGATCGCGCGCAGCGACAGGCGCGGTGCCGGTGCGTAGGTGCTGCCTAGTCTGGCGTGGGCGAGTGTGGTCATGGCATGTGCGCGTCCGGCTGTCGATCGTTGGCTAGTCGCCGTGTTCTTGCGAAGGCCGCTGGCGCACCAAAAAAAGCGTGGCTTGCTTGCCCGGGGGGCTGGCTGGCTGGCGGAACGAGCGAGAGAAAACGGGGGTGATCTCTCCAGGGGGATGAAATCGGCGGCCCCGGCTTACTTGGTCAAGATCAGCTTGTTGTCGCGGGTCACGCGCAAGGTGTAGCGCTGTTCGCCGTGCTCGATCTCGACCGTGCGATGGCCGCGCAGCAGTTGCGTGCTATCGATCCGGGGCGGCAGCTCCGGTCGGACCGGAACGACCAGCAGGGCGGGGGGGCTTGGGTTCGGTTGCATTGGCGGTTCCGGTTTGAAAAGATTGCGCCTACGAATGAGAATGGTTCGCATTATGCAAATCGCAGCCCCGGGCGTCAACCCCTCCAGATCAAAAAAAACGCAATCCGGCGCGCTGGGCATTGCCGTGTGCCGTGCGTTTGCCGTCACGCCGATGCGCCGGAAACGTGCCGAAACCATGCCGCCAGCGGCCTGGCGGCCCGAGATGGCGTATAATTCGCGGTTTGGTAAACAGTTCTGAAGAAAGAAAGCGTCATGGCCCTCAACAACGTCCCCTCCGGCAAGTCCCTCCCCAACGATTTCAACGTGATCATCGAGATCCCGGCGCACGCCGATCCGGTGAAGTACGAAGTCGACAAGGACAGCGGCGCGATCTTCGTCGACCGCTTCATGGGCACCTCGATGCACTACCCGTGCAACTACGGCTACATTCCGCACACCATCGCCGGTGACGGCGACCCGGTCGACGTGCTGGTGGTCACCCAGTTCGCGCTGCCGCCGGGCGTCGTCGTCCGCTGCCGCCCGGTCGGCATGCTGGCGATGACCGACGAGGCCGGCGCCGATGCCAAGCTGCTCGCCGTGCCGGTGGACAAGCTGACGCCGCTGTACCGCAACGTCGAGAGCCCGCGCGACCTGCCGCAGATCACCCTCGACCAGATCTCGCACTTCTTCGAGCACTACAAGGACCTCGAGCCGGGCAAGTTCGTCAAGATCGAAGGCTGGTTCGGCCAGGAAGAGGCGAAGAAGGAGATCATGGAAGGCGTCAAACGCTACGAGGACGCCAAGGAAAAGCCGGCTTACTGATTCGCCGCCGGCGCGATGGGGCCTGTGGCTCAAGTGCCCTTGGGGTGCGCCTGAGCGATATGCCGCGCATATCGCGAACAAGTGCCCTCGGGGTACGCCTGAAAAAAACCCGCCGATCGGCGGGTTTTTTTTCGTCAGGCGGCCGCGCGCTCCTGCTGCGCGGTCAGGAGGACGGGGGCGGGGTCGCCGTCGGCGGCGTCCGCAGGCAACGGGTAGGGTTCGCGCCGGAATTCCTGGCCGCCGCCGTCGCGATAGACCAGCTCGTCGCTATCGAAGTTGTAATCCGGGTGCTGCGGGTTCTGCCACTGGTTCAGGAAGTAGGTGTAGAAGGCCGGGAAGAAGCCGCGTGCCGGCTTGTCCGTCTGCAGCGCGAAGACGTATTCCGGGTATTTGCCGAAATCGCGGCAGTCGTGGCAGCAGCGCACCCAGGCGTGCTCGCCGGTGAACACCAGCTTCCAGAACGGCGCCTCGTCGTAGAGCTTCAGCGCCACCTTGCGTCCCGCCGCGTGCAGCGCGCGCAGGTAGGCGATGCTCGCCGCCAGTTCGCGGCGGAAGCCGGCCAGCGCGGTGTCCGGGTCGGGGTGCGCGGCCACGTAGTTGCGAGCGCCGGCGCTGTAGGGGTTCATCAGCATCACCCGCACTTCGTAACACTCCTGCAGAATGTGGCGGAGGTCGGCGTCGGCGGCCGAGAAGGTCCCGTAGCCGGTGACTGCCATGATCGTCACGTCGCGCTTCCACGGCAGCCGGCGCAGCAGATCCTGCTTGCGCCGCCGCGAGATCCAGCGGTTCGGCTCGTGCACATGCACCAGCGAGGCGACGCTGCTCATCGCGGCCTTGCGCCGGTAGTGCCAGGTCAGCGAGACGAAGTTGAGCAGCAGGACCAGGGCGGCGGCAAAGCCGATCTCGGTGAGCAGCAGCATTTGCGAATCGTCGCGGACCAGCGGCCACCACTGATAGAGGATGTACTCGGCGAACTGCGGCAGTGCGAAGGCGATGCCGACCGCCAGCAGCGTGATGGCGACGTGGCCGGCGATATGGCGAAGACTGAGCCAGAGATGGTGCGGTTGGGTGCGGAAAATCATGCATGCTCCTTGTCGGTGAACTGCCGGCACGGCAGCCGACGGACGGGCCGCCAGCGGCCGTGCCGGCGCTGCGATGGAAGAATCGGGGGTTGCTGAGCGCGGAACGCAGGCAGGAGGCGCGGGCCCGGCGTGCCGCCGTCGGGCCCGCGCAGCGCGCTACTTGAGGATGATGTCGTTGTGGACGGACTTGACGCCGGGGACGGTGCGCGCCAGTTCGACGGCGCGGCTGCGTTCCGTTTCGCTGGCGGCGAAGCCGCTCAGCTGGACGACGCCCTTGTGGGTTTCGACGCTGATCGCCGTCGCCCGCACCTGCGGGTTGTCGAAGAACTTGGCCTTGACCTTGGTGGTGATCACGCTGTCGTCGATGTACTCGCCGGTGCTTTCGCGCGTCGCGTTGCCGGCGCAGGCCGTGAGCAGGGACGCTGCCAGCGCGGCGATGAGCCATCGTCGGTCTTGTTGGAAATTCATGGTTTGCTCCTTGTCCAACTTGGGTAAGCAGTTGTCCAGCAGCATGCATGCCAGTTCGTTCGAGTGCCGCGGAATCAATGTGTTACGTGTTCCTGGCGGGGTTCGCGGCGGGCGCGCTGTCGTCTGTCGGCGACGGCGATTGCGCCTGATGCCGGCAATCCGCTGGTTTTCCGTCGTTGCGCCTTGTCGCCGTCCGGCGACATTGCCCGCCGGAGGCCGTAAACGCGGGCGACGGCTGCTTGCAAGGGGCGCGGACGAATTCCGCTTCCGGTATAGTTGCGGCCTATGTCACTGAAGATTGCCATTGCCCAGTTCAACGCGACGCTCGGCGACCTCGCCGGCAACGCGACGAAGATTGCCGAGCAGGCCGAGCGTGCCCGCGCCGCCGGCGCCGACCTGCTGCTGACGCCGGAGTTGGCGCTGTGCGGCTACCCGCCGGAAGACCTGCTGCTGCGCCCGGACTTCTACCGCGCCTGCGCGCGCGAACTCGATGCGCTGGCCGCGCGCGTCTCCGGGATCGCCGTGCTCGTCGGTCATCCCGAGGAATGTGACGGCAAGCGCTACAACGCGGCGACGCTGCTCGCCGACGGCCGGCGCGTCGCCACCTACCACAAGCAGCGGCTGCCGAATTACGAGGTCTTCGACGAGGAACGCTACTTCGACGCCGGCACCGACGCCTGTGTGGTCACGGTTCAGGGCGTGCGCTGCGGCATCAACATCTGCGCCGACATCTGGGAGGCCGGCGCCGCCGAGGCGGCGCATGCCGCCGGCGCCGAACTGCTGCTGGTGCTGAACGCTTCGCCCTACCACCTCGACAAGCACGAGGACCGTACCGCCGTGCTGCGCCAGCGCATCGCCGCCACCGGCATGCCGGCGGTGTACGCCAACCTGGTCGGCGGCCAGGACGAACTGGTCTTCGACGGCGGCTCCTTCGTGCTCGACGGGGAAGGGCGTGAAACCTGCCGCCTGCCGCAGTTCGTCGAGGCGCTCGAAATCGTCCACATCGTCGACGGCCAGCCGCAGCCGGGAACGCTGGCGCCGCACCAGCCGCTGGAGGCGCAGGTCTATGCCGCGCTGGTGCTGGGCGTGTGCGACTACATCGGCAAGAACGGCTTCCCCGGCGCCATCATCGGCCTCTCCGGCGGCATCGACTCGGCGCTGACGCTGGCCGTCGCCGTCGACGCGCTCGGCGCCGACAAGGTGCGCGCGGTGATGATGCCCTCGCCCTACACCGCCGAGATCAGCCTCGCCGACTCGCGGCAGATGGTGCAGACGCTCGGCGTGCGCTACGACGAAATCCCGATCGCGCCGGCGATGCAGACCTACGAATCGATGCTGGCGAAAGAGTTCGCCGGGCTGCCGGCCGACACCACCGAGGAGAACCTGCAGGCGCGCATCCGCGGCAACCTGCTGATGGCGCTCTCCAACAAGACCGGTTCGCTGGTGCTGACCACCGGCAACAAGTCGGAGATGGCGGTCGGCTACTGCACGCTGTACGGCGACATGGCCGGCGGCTTCGCGGTGATCAAGGACGTCTTCAAGACCTTCGTCTACCGCCTCGCGCGCTGGGTCAACCGCGAGCGCGAGATCATCCCGGATCGCATCATCACCCGCCCGCCGTCGGCCGAGCTGAAGCCGGACCAGACCGACCAGGACAGCCTGCCGCCGTACGAGGTGCTCGACGCGATCATGCAGGCCTACATGGAGCGCGACGAGAGCCCGCGCGAGATCATCGCCAAGGGGGTCGCCGAAGCCGACGTGCGCCGCGTCGTGCGCCTCCTGCGCATCGCCGAATACAAGCGCCGGCAGGCGCCGGTCGGCATTCGCGTGACGCAGCGCGGCTTCGGCAAGGACTGGCGCTACCCGATCACCAACCGCTACCGCGACGAGTTTTGACTGACTTTTGATACGATAGGCGCTTACCGCCGGAGACCATTCACCATGAAGAAAATCGAAGCGATCATCAAACCCTTCAAGCTCGACGAAGTGCGCGAAGCGTTGTCGGAAATCGGCGTCACCGGCCTGACCGTCACCGAGGTCAAGGGCTTCGGCCGCCAGAAGGGCCACACCGAGCTCTACCGCGGCGCCGAATACGTGGTCGACTTCCTGCCCAAGGTCAAGCTGGAGATCGTCGTCGCCGACGACAGCGTCGAACAGGCGATCGAGACCATCGTCAAGGCCGCCCACACCGGCAAGATCGGCGACGGCAAGATCTTCGTCACCCCGGTCGAACAGGTCGTGCGCATCCGCACCGGCGAGATGAACGAAGCGGCGATCTGACCACGCGTCGAGCGCAAGCCCCGGCATTCATGCCGGGGTGAGCGAGACGAAGACACCACCAGGGCGCGCGCCGCGCGCCCGCTCCGTATCGTGGGAAGCCCCGGACCTTCAGGTCGGGGAGCTTCACGTTTCAGTCGTGGCTTACGGAAAACGGGCCGGCGCGAAAGCGTCGGCCCGTTTTGTATTGGGGCCGTGTCCCACTGCTGGTCGGCGGGATCCGAGACAAGGTGTCATCGGGGCGCGCCGGACTCACTGCTTCTTCGCTTCCCCTTCACCCTCGGCTTTCTCCTCGGGTTTTTCCTCTTCGATCGACAGCGACATGCCGCTCGCCGTCGACGGCTCGCCGCGCTTGCTCTTCAGCTTGATCGCCAGCCGCAGCTCGTTGGTCGAGTCGGCGTTGCGGATGGCTTCGTCGTAGCTGATGTGGCCTTGGTCGTAGAGGTCGAAGAGGGCCTGGTCGAAGGTCTGCATGCCGAGCTGGCGGCTCTTGTCCATGATCGGCTTGATCGCGGCCGACTGGCCTTTGGACAGCAGTTCGGCGACCGTCGCCGTGTTCAGCAGGATCTCGATCGCCGCCTTGCGCTTGCCGTCCTGCGAGCGGACGAGCCGTTGCGAGACGACGGCCTTGAGGTTGGAGGCGATGTCCATCAGCACCTGCGGCTTGCGCTCGTCGGGGAAGAAGTTGACGATCCGGTCCAGCGTCTGGTTGGCGTTGTTGGCGTGCAGCGTGCCCATGCACAGGTGGCCGGTTTCCGCGAACGCCAGCGCATGCTCCATGGTTTCCAGGTCGCGGATCTCGCCGATCAGGATCACGTCGGGTGCCTGGCGCAGCGTGTTCTTCAGCGCGGTGTGCCAGGACATCGTGTCGACCCCGATTTCGCGGTGCGTGATCAGGCACTGTTTGGAGGCATGCACGTATTCGACCGGGTCCTCGACGGTGATGATGTGGCCGGGCGCCGTGCTGTTGCGGTGGTCGATCATCGCCGCCATCGTCGTCGACTTGCCGGAGCCGGTGCCGCCGACGACCAGCACGAGGCCCCGCTTGGCCATGATCACGTCCTTGAGCACCGGCGGCAGCCCCAGTTTCTCGAAATTCGGGATCTCGCTGGTAATGGTGCGGATGACCATGCCCACGGCCTGCTGCTGGACGAAGACGTTGACGCGGAAGCGGGCGATGCCGGGCAGCGAGATCGCGAAGTTGCATTCCATCTCGCGCTCGAATTCCGTCCGCTGGTCGCGGTTCATCAGGATCGATGCGAGCTTCTTCGAGACCTCCGCGGTCAGCTTCTGCGAGGACAGGGCCTTCATCGTCCCATGCACCTTCATCGTCGGCGGAAAGTCCTTCGAGATGAACAGGTCGGAGCCGCCGTGCTGCACCATCGCCTTGAGCAGCGCGTGGATGTAATTCTTCAGTTCGTCGCTGAGGATCTCTTCATTTTGCATGATCGCAGTTTCCGGGGCGCGTGGTCGTTGATTATTGCCGCTCGGCGTTGCGCGGCGCACGCAGCAGCACCAGCAGCGCCCCCTCGCCGCCGTCGTGCGGCCGTGCCTGGCAGAAGGCGAGGATTTCCTCGCGCTGCATCAGCCAGCCGCGCGAGAGGTGCTTCAGCACCGGCTCGCGCCCGGGCGAGCCGAGGCCCTTGCCGTGGATCAGGCGCACGCAGCGGTAGCCGTGTTCGAGCGCGTCGTGCAGGAAGTGGCCGAGTGCGCTGCGCGCTTCGTCGCGGGTCAGGCCGTGCAGGTCGAGTTCGTCCTGCACCACCCAGCGGCCGCGGCGCAGGTCGGTGAGCACGCGCCGGGGCAGGCCGTCGCGCAGGTGCACGCCCTCGTCGCCGATGTCGATGCGGTCCTCGAAGGAGAGCGGCGCGGCGATCGCTTCGCGCAATACCGCAGCTTCGTCTTCCTCGCGCTGGCGCGGGTGCGGGGCCGGTGGCGGGGGCGCCAGTTCGGCGCGGTTGGCGCCGGGCAGCGGCGCGGCAGCACCGACGGCATGGCGGAAGAGGGCGGCCGCGTCGTCGATGTCGTCGGGCAGCCAGGGTTCGTCGGGCGGTGCCGGGCGGGCATCGTCGGCCAGTGCCGGTTGCGTCGCGGTGGCCATGTGCGCCTTGCGGCGGCCGAGTTCGACGCGGCCGGTGTCGGCCAGCCGCGTCACGTCGGCGACGGCGTGGCGGAACCAGGCACCGGCATCGTCCGGGTCGGGGGGCGGTGCGCGGCGGAGCGGTTCGGGGTCGGGGGCTTCGCTGCGCGGACGCGGCAGCGGCGCCGGGCGCGGGCGTTCGATGGCGGCGTGGTCGTCGGTGGCAATCGGCGTGATGTCGCCGAGCGCGGCGCGGAACAGCGCCGCTTCGTCGGCTTCGGCCGCCGGCGGGATCGCCGGCAGCGGGCGCGGCTCCGGCTTGCCGGTGCGCGGCGGCGCGAGGCGGCCGCGTAGCGAGGCGAGCGCCCCGAAGGGAGAGTCCTTGGGGCGCCGGCTCATGCGTGACGAGATGCAGCCAGCTGTGGCTTACGCCAGGCCGAGGCTGTCCAGGTAGCGCTCGGCGTCGAGCGCGGCCATGCAGCCGGTGCCGGCCGAGGTGACGGCCTGGCGGTAGACGTGGTCCTGCACGTCGCCGGCGGCAAAGACGCCGGCGATGTTGGTCGAGGTCGCGTCGCCTTCGCGGCCGCCCTTGGTGATGATGTAGCCGTTCTCCATCGTCAGCTGGCCGGCGAAGATGTCGGTGTTCGGCTTGTGGCCGATGGCGATGAAGACGCCGGTGACCTTCAGCTCCTTCGTGTCGCCGTGCCTGGTGCTCTTCACGCGCAGGCCGGTGACGCCGGTGTTGTCGCCGAGCACTTCGTCCAGCGTCGATTCGAGCACCAGGCTGATCTTGCCTTCCTCGACCTTCCTGTACAGCTTGTCGATCAGGATCTTCTCGGCCTTGAACTTCTCGCGGCGGTGGATCAGCGAGACGTGGCTGGCGATGTTGGCGAGGTACAGCGCTTCCTCGACGGCAGTGTTGCCGCCGCCGACCACGGCCACCGCCTGGTTGCGGTAGAAGAAGCCGTCGCAGGTGGCGCAGGCGGAGACGCCGCGGCCGGAGAACTTCTCTTCCGACGGCAGGCCGAGGTACTGCGCCGAGGCGCCGGTGGCGATGATCAGCGCGTCGCAGGTGTAGGTGCCGGAATCGCCGACCAGGCGGATCGGCTTTTCGCTGAGGTGCGTGGTGTGGATATGGTCGAAGACGATCTCGGTCTCGAAGCGCTCGGCATGCTTCTGGAAGCGCGTCATCAGGTCCGGACCCTGCACGCCGTCGGCATCCGCCGGCCAGTTGTCGACGTCGGTCGTGGTCATCAGCTGGCCGCCCTGGGCCATGCCGGTGATCAGCACCGGCTTCAGGTTGGCGCGGGCGGCGTAGACGGCAGCGGTGTAGCCGGCGGGGCCGGAACCGAGGATGAGCAGGCGGCTGTGGCGAGTGGTCTGGGTCATGATCGTCTTCTGCGTGGCTGGTTGGGTAAACGTGGAATTATAGCGGCGTCGCCTGCCGCCCGGCGTCGGCTTCCGCTTGCGATTCGCGAAACGGGCTTATAATTTTTCGCCAACATTTTGAATAATCGAAAAAAGGTTACGACGCATGGCGACTGCAGGGGGGGCAGGGAAAGGGCTGGTATTGCTGCGGACGATTCCGCTGTTCCACGGCGTCCAGGATCCGCAGCTGGAGCAGATCGCCCGCGCCGCGACGCCGCGCAAGGTGGGGCGCGGCACGGCGATCGTCCGCGCCGGCGACGTCACCGACTCGCTCTACATCCTGATCAGCGGCAGCGCCCGCGTGCTCAACAGCGACGAGGAGGGGCGCGAGGTGATCCTGTGCATCCTCGGTCCGGGCGATTTCTTCGGCGAGATGGGGCTGATCGACGGCTCGCCGCGCTCGGCGGACGTCGTTGCCGCCGAAGCCTGCGAGCTGCTGGTGATCTCCAAGACCGATTTCCTGTGCTGCCTGCAGGAGAATTTCGAGATCGCGCTGAACATCATGAAGTGCCTGGTCGTGCGCCTGCGCGACGCCGACCGCAAGATCGAGAGCTTGGCGCTGATGGACGTCTACGGCCGCGTCGCCAAGCTGCTGCTCGACTTCTCGGAACTGCTCGGCGGCCAGCGCATCGTCCGCCGCAAACTGACCAGGCAGGACATCGCCAAGATGATCGGCGCCTCCCGCGAGATGGTCAGCCGCGTGATGAAGGATCTGGAAGGTACCGGCTACATCCGCATCGAGGATGGTCAGATCGTCATCGACGAGCGCTGAGCCTCGAATCCGGGTTCCCGAATCCGCTGCGGACGCCGGACGGCCGGCGGGTATAATCCGGCCCATCCGGTTTTCATCCATGGCGTAACGATTTCCTTGACGACCAAGACCGCTGTGCGGGGTGCCGAAGCGCCGAGCCCGCTGCCCGAAAAGATCGCCCTCATCCTGCAGGAGTCGCGCTGGCTGGCGCTGGTCGTCCTCGCCGGCTTCCTCTCGCTGTCGCTGTTCGGCTACCACCCGGAAGATCCCGGCTGGTCGCGCGCGGTCTTCAGCTCGACCCTGCACAATCCTGCCGGCCGCGCCGGCGCCTGGGTTTCCGACCTGCTGCTGTACATCTTCGGCGTCTCCGCCTGGTGGTGGGTGGTCCTCTGCGCCGCTGTCGTCTGGTGGGGCTATCGCCGGCTCGACGGCCTGCGCGCCGGCGACCGCCGGCCGCTGGCGATCGCGCTTACCGGTTATTTCGTGCTGCTGCTGGCCAGCAGCGCGCTGGAGGCGCTGCGCTTCCATTCGATGAAGACGGCGCTGCCGCTGATGCCGGGCGGCATGGTCGGCCATGAACTCGGCGGCCTGGCCATGCGCGGGCTCGGCTTCACCGGCGCCACGCTGCTGCTGATCGCGCTGCTCGCCGTCGGCTGGAGCCTGTTCTCGGGCATGTCCTGGCTGAATGCCGCCGAGCGGGTCGGGGCGCTGCTCGAAGGCGGCTACCTCGGCATCCGCGGCATTGTCGAACGCTGGCAGGACCGCCGCATCGGCCGCGAGGTGGCGCAGCTGCGCGAGGCCGAGGTCGAGGTCGAGCGCGAGCGGGTCGAGCAGCACGAGCCGATCTTCATCGAGATGCCGGAACCGGTGGTCGAGGTGTCGAAGAAGGTCGAGAAGCGCATCGAGCGCGAGCGGCAGACTCCGCTGTTCCCCGAGGCGGTCGAAGGCGGCCTGCTGCCGCCGCTGCACCTGCTCGCCCCGGCGCCGGCACAGACCGACCGGCCGAGCCCGGAAACGCTGGAATTCACCTCGCGCCTGATCGAACGCAAGCTCGCCGAATTCGGCGTGCAGGTGCAGGTCATCGCCGCCTACCCCGGCCCGGTGATCACCCGCTACGAGATCGAGCCGGCGGTCGGCGTCAAAGGCGCGCAGATCGTCAATCTCGCGCGCGACCTGGCCCGCGCGCTGGCGCTGGTGTCGGTGCGCGTCGTCGAGACGGTGCCGGGCAAGTCGTGCATGGCGCTGGAGCTGCCGAATCCGAAGCGGCAGACGGTGCGCCTGTCGGAGATCATTTCGAGCAAGGCCTACCAGGACATGGCTTCGCCCTTGACGCTGACGCTCGGCAAGGACATCGGCGGCCAGCCGGTGGTCGCCGACCTGGCCAAGATGCCGCACCTGCTGGTCGCCGGCACCACCGGTTCGGGCAAGTCGGTGGGCATCAACGCGATGATCCTGTCGCTGGTCTACAAGTCCGAGCCGGAGAAGGTCCGCCTGATCATGGTCGACCCGAAGATGCTCGAACTGTCGATCTACGAAGGCATCCCGCACCTGCTGGCGCCGGTGGTCACCGACATGAAGCAGGCGGCCAACGCGCTCAACTGGTGCGTCGGCGAGATGGAGAAGCGCTACAAGCTGATGAGCGCGATGGGCGTGCGCAACCTGTCCGGCTTCAACAGCAAGATCAAGGACGCCGAGAAGCGCGGCGAGAAGATTCCGAATCCGCTGTCGTTGACGCCGGAGGCGCCGGAGCCGCTGGCCACGCTGCCCTACATCGTCGTCGTCATCGACGAGCTGGCCGACCTGATGATGGTCGTCGGCAAGAAGGTCGAGGAGCTGATCGCGCGGCTGGCGCAGAAGGCGCGCGCCGCCGGCATCCACCTGATCCTGGCGACGCAGCGGCCGTCGGTCGACGTGATCACCGGCCTGATCAAGGCCAACATCCCGACCCGCATCTCGTTCCAGGTGTCGTCGAAAATCGACTCGCGCACCATCCTCGACCAGATGGGCGCCGAGGCGCTGCTCGGCCAGGGCGACATGCTCTGGCTGGCGCCCGGCACCGGCTACCCGACACGCGTGCATGGCGCCTTCGTCGCCGACGACGAGGTGCACCAGGTCGTCGATTACCTGAAGAAGGTCGGCGTGCCGGAGTACGTCGAGGGCGTGCTGACCGGCGCCGGCGGCGACGACGAGGATGGCGGCGAGGGCGGCGACGGCAGCGACGCCGAAAGCGACCCGCTCTACGACCAGGCCGTCGACATCGTGCTGAAGAACCGCCGCGCGTCGATTTCGCTGGTCCAGCGCCACCTGCGCATCGGCTACAACCGCTCGGCGCGGCTGATCGAGGCGATGGAGAAGGCCGGCCTCGTCTCGGCGATGGACGGCCGCGGCGGCCGCGAAGTGCTGGCGCGGAAAGCGGAAGAGTGATGCGCGGAAGAATAATGCGCGGAGGAATGATGCGAATCCTGTTGCCTGCCCTGCTGCTCGCGCTGGCGGCGACCACCGCCCGGGCCGACGCCGTCGACCGTCTGCGCAATTTCCTCGAAACGACCAAGCTGTTGCGCGCCGACTTTTCGCAGACGGTGATGCCGAAGAACGGCCGCAAGCCGCAGTTTTCCTCCGGCAGCATGGCCATCGCGCGGCCGCACAAGTTCCGCTGGCAGATCGACAAGCCGTACCCGCAGACGATCGTCGGCGACGGCGAGAAGGTCTGGTTGCACGACCCCGAACTGAACCAGGTGACGGTGAAGAAGCAGGGCGCCGCGCTCGCCGGCTCGCCGGCGGCGCTGCTCGCCGGCGAAGGCGTCGCCGCGCTGGAGAAGCACTTCACGCTGAAGGATGCCGGCACGAAGGACGGCCTGGAATGGCTGGAGGCGATACCGAAGGCCGCCGACACCGGCTTCGAGCGCGTCCGCCTCGGCTTCGCCGGCAACGAACTGCGCGCGATGGAACTGACCGACAGCTTCGGCCAGGCGACCTCGCTGGTCTTTGCAAGGGTCGAGAAGAACCCGCCGCTCGCCGCTTCCGTCTTCCGCTTCGTGCCGCCCAAGGGCGCCGACGTCCTCGGCGAGTGATGCGCCGTGACTGACCTCTTCTCATCGGCTGCCGACGCGGCGCCGGGCAGTGCCTTCGCCCCGCTCGCCGAGCAGCTGCGCCCGAAGACGCTGGATGAGGTGGTCGGCCAGTCGCACCTGCTCGGGCCGGGCAAGCCGCTCAGGCTCGCCTTCGAGGCCGGGCAGCCGCATTCGATGATCTTCTGGGGACCGCCGGGCGTCGGCAAGACGACGCTGGCGCGGCTGATGGCCGACGCCTTCGACGCCGACTTCATCGCGCTCTCCGCCGTGCTCTCCGGCGTCAAGGAAATCCGCGAGGCGATCGCCCGCGCCGAGATCACGCGCGGGCAGGGGCGGCGGACCATCCTCTTCGTCGACGAGGTGCACCGCTTCAACAAGTCGCAGCAGGACGCCTTCCTGCCCTTCGTCGAATCCGGACTGGTGACCTTCGTCGGCGCCACCACCGAAAACCCGTCGTTCGAGGTCAATTCGGCGCTGCTCTCGCGCGCCTCGGTCTATACGCTGCAGTCGCTGTCGGCTGACGAGATGGGGCAGCTCTTCGACCGTGCCGCGGGCACCGCGCTCGCCGGGCTGACGTTCGACGAGGCGGCGCGCGCGCGCCTGTGCGGCGTCGCCGACGGCGATGCAAGGAAGCTCCTGAACCTGCTCGAACAGATCCGCACCGCGGCGCAGGCCGCCCATCGCGACACGGTCGACGGCGACTTCGTCAACGCCACGCTGGCGCAGCAGCTGCGCCGTTTCGACAAGGGCGGCGACGCCTTCTACGACCAGATCTCGGCGCTGCACAAGTCGGTGCGCGGCTCCGACCCGGATGCCGCGCTCTACTGGTACTGCCGCATGCTCGACGGCGGCGCCGACCCGCGCTACCTGGCGCGGCGCATCGTGCGCATGGCCTGGGAGGACATCGGGCTGGCCGACCCGCGCGGCGCCGAGATCGCGATCAGCGCCGCGGAAACCTACGAACGCCTCGGCTCGCCGGAGGGCGAATTGGCGCTGGCCAACGCCGTCGTCTATCTCGCCGTCGCCGCCAAATCGAACGCCGCCTACAACGCCTACAACGCCGTGCGCGCCTTCATCGCCGAGGACGGCTCGCGGCCGGTGCCGCCGCACCTCAGGAACGCGCCGACCAGGCTGATGAAGGAAATGGGCTTCGGCCGCGAATACCGCTACGCCCACGACGAGGCCGGCGGCTACGCCGCCGGCGAAAGCTACTTCCCCGACGGCATGCCGGAAACGCGCTGGTACCGGCCGGTCGCGCGCGGGCTGGAGACGAAGATCGGCGAGAAGCTGGCGCACCTGCGCGCACTCGATGCCGAGGCGCGCAAGAAAGGCCGGGGGCGTTAGCCGCCGCCAATCAAATACCGCAGCGATCCCGCCTGACCCGATTGGCATGCGCCGCGCCTTCGGTTTATGATGCGCCGGGGCTGTCGCCAATCCTGTCTCATCCGGTTCCGCTTGACGCCATGCCCCGGCGGCAACGGTTTCCGTTGCCCCGCCAGTGCAAGCTCAACCTGCCAGGAAGGGGATATGCGCGCGAATTCCCATCGGCGTTGCCGTCGGTCGTGAGCCATGCCAGCTCGTCGCCGCGTTGTCGATAAATCGCTGACCAGGCTTGCGGACACGGTGTCCGAGCCGCTGGCCATCCTGTCGCGCAGCGGCGAAATCCTCCATGCCAACCCGGCCTTCTGTGCGCTCCACGGCTATTGCCGTGCCGAACTGCTCGGGCGCGAACTTCGGCTCCTTTCCGATGAACCGCGCTCCACCGTCGACGCTTTCGGCGCCGGCCGCTCGCAGATCCTGCTGCGGATCCATCGGCGCCAGGGCGGGGGGCTGCTGCGCCTGGAACTGCGACTGGATTTCCCCGCCGACGACGATTCGCCGGTATTCCTGTTCGCCCGGGAAGTCGACGACGCCGACGAGGACGGCGATCTGCGCTGGCGCAACGCCGTCGAGATCGGCGGCGACGGCGTCTGGGAATGGAACATTCGCTCGGGGCGGCGGTTCCGCTCGGAGAACTGGTACCGCATGCTGGGCTATGAGCAGGCGGAAGGCGAGGGCGAGGCGGAAGGTTTCTGGTCCTCGCGCATCCACCCGGAAGATCGCGACCGGGTTCTCGTCGCGCTGGCCGCCTGCCTGTCCGGCGACAGCGAATCGTATTCCGCCGACTACCGCATGCGCTGCAAGGATGGTTCCTGGCACTGGATCGCCGCCCACGGCCGGGTGGTCGAGCGTGACGGCGAGCACCCGCTGCGCATGCTCGGCGTGCACCGCGACATCCATGCGCTGCGCAGCGCCGAGAACATCAGTCGCGAAAACCGCGAATCCTTCGCCGTCCTCCTCGAACACCTCCCGGACGCGGTGGCGGTCACCACCTGCGAGCTCGACGGCGTCTTCGTCGCGGTCAATCGCGCCTACTGCGAGCTGGCCGCGTCCTCGGCCGAGGAGCTGATCGGCACGCGCACCACCGCGCACCAGCTATGGGGCAACGAGGCGCAGCGGCGCACGGTGCGCAAGCTGGTGATACGCGGCGCGGCGATCGACGACCTGCAATCGGTTTTCCGCAACAAGCGCGGCGAGGAGATCGTCACCTCGCTTTCCGCCCGCCGCATCATGATCGACGGCGAATACCGCCTGATCGTCTCGCGCCGGGACATTCGCCGGCGCGTCGAGATCGAGCAGCGCCTGCGGGAAAGCGAGGAGCGCTGGCGCTTCGCCATCGAGGGGCACGGCGACGCGCTGTGGGAGTGGCGGGTCGATGAGCGGATGATCTACCGCTCGCGGCGCTGGCTGTCGATGCTCGGTCTGCCCGAGGATGCCGCGCTGGTCAGCCAGGAGGAGCACAGCTCCGCTTTCTTCACCGACGACCTGCCGGAGGTCAGCATCGGTTTCCGCGAGCTGCTCGCCGGGCAGGTCGACGAGCTCGACGGCGAGTGCCGGCTGCGCCGCGCCGACGGTGAACAGATCTGGGTCAGCTACCGTTGCCGGACGATGGAAACGAATGCCGACCGGCGGCCGACGAAGGTCATCGGCACCACCCGCGACATCACCCAGCGCAAGCTGCGGCAGAAGATGATCGACGCCCAGCTCGACCGCCTGTCGCATGCCGACCGCCTGCTCGTGCTCGGCGAAATGGCGTCGGCGATCGCGCACGAGGTCAACCAGCCGCTCGGCGTCGTCGCCAGCTACGCCGGCGTGCTCGTGCGCAAGGCCGCTGATTACCCGCAGCTGCGCGAACTGGCCGTGCGCATCGAGAACGAGACCTTGCGTGCCGGGCAGGTGGTGTGGCGGATGCGGCAGTTCTCGCGGCACGGCGAGCTGCATCCGGTAGCGCTCGACCTGCGCACGCTGATCCACGAGAGCCTGGAGTGGGTGCGCCTGGACAACCGGGCGCAGGGTATCGGCTTCGAGGTCGAACTGCCGGAGACCACCCTGCCGGTGCGGGTCGACCGCGTGCTGATCGAACAGGCGATGCTCAACCTGTTGCGCAATTCGATCCAGTCGATGGCCGGGAGCGAGCAGCAGCGCGCCGTCCTGGTCCGGGCGCGCATCGACGGCGAGCAGGTCGTCGTCGACATCGCCGATCGCGGCTGCGGCCTGCCCAGCCAGGTCGCCTGCGACGTTTTCCAGCCCTTCTTCACGACCAAGCCCGACGGCCTCGGCCTCGGCCTTTCGATCACGCATTCGATCGTCGCCCGCCACGGCGGCCGCCTGTGGTCGGCGGCGCGCGAGGGCGGCGGCACGGTGTTCTCGTTCTCCGTTCCCGTCGGCGAGGGAGAGACCAGCGACGGTGACGAGGCAGCGGCGTTTCCTCCGGGGGAGCCGGTGGCGGATGCCGGCGCAATGGAGGCAGGGAGGCCATGATTGACAGGAATACCGTTCCGGTCGCCGTCATCGACGACGATGCGGCGACGCGCGAGGCGATCGTCGTCGTGCTCGACAGCATCGGCATCGCCGCGCACACCTTCGAATCGGCGCAGGACTTCCTCGCCGCGCCGGAAGCGCCCTCGTACCGCTGCCTGGTGATGGACATCCGGATGCCGGGACTGTCCGGCATCGAGGCGCACCGGCGCATGAAGGAGATGGGTATCGCCACGCCGGTGATCTTCATCACCGGCCACGGCGACATCGAGATGGCGGTCGAGGCGATGAAGCGGGGCGCCGCCGATTTCCTGACCAAACCCTTCCGCGACCAGGTGCTGATCGACACCGTCCAGGCGGTGCTGTCGGCGGATGCCGCCCGGGCGGCCCAGCCGGGCGGGCAGCATGCGGCAAGCCGCCATCGCCTGGAGCAGCTCACCCCGCGCGAACGCGAGATCCTCGTCCAGGTCGCCGGTGGCCGCCGCAGCAAGCAGATCGCGGCGGATCTCGGGATCACGGTGAAGACCGTCGACGAATACCGCAGCCGCATCCTCGGCAAGATGCAGGTCGGTTCCTCCAGCGAGCTGGCGGCCGTTGCCGCGACGCTCGGCCTGCTGCCGCCGGGCCCGTAGCCGCTCGGCCCGGATCCGGGCGGCGTAATCCGGTCATTCCGGGCTTGACCCGGAATCAAGGCTGCAGGCTGCAGCCTCGCAGGCGGGGGCGGGATGACGACCCTGTCCCTCCGCTCCTCACTGGCCGGCGATCAGGACTTCCTCCACGGGCCACCCGGACCGGGTAAACCCCGGTATCCCCACCGGGTTTTCTCCAATGGCAATGACATGGGCGTGGCGCTAGATTGGTGGCGTACGAGCAGTTCCTTGTCACCGTCATGGGGGATGAACGATGCAAGCCACGGAAAGTCTGGTCGGCGTGATGCCGCTGCCGACGATGAAGGACGAGGGCGGAGCGCTTCCCGATGCGGCGCTGGTCGGCCTCGCCGGCGGCGTCCTCGTGTTGCTGCTGGCCGACGGCGTCGCCGCCTGGGCCGCCGCGTTCTTTCTCGCCGCTGCGGGAATCGTTGCCACCGCCCGCCTGCGGGCGCGCGAGCGGCGGCAGGCGGAAGCTTATGCCTGTGCCGCCCGCGATAACGCTGCGGCGAGCAGCGTGCTCGCCGCCTATGCCGGCGACCTGCGCCGTCTGGTCGCCGAGACCTCGCGGCGCTGGTCCGGCCACATCGATGTTTCCCGCCTGCAGACCGAGCAGGCGGCGACGACGCTGACGCAGGAATTCGACGAGATCCTTGCCCGCCTGCGCGACGCCCTCGGCGAATCGCGGGCCGCCACCGGCGGCGAGCGCGGCGTGCTGACGGTGATCGACGATGCCCGGGAGGAACTCAGCTCGACCCTGGCGGCGCTGAACGTCGCGCTCGACGAGAAGCAGACGCTGCTCGAATCGGTGTCCCGGCTGGCTGCGCTGACCGACGAGCTGAAGCGGATGGCGAGCGAGGTCGGCGAGATCGCCAAGCAGACCAACCTGCTCGCGCTCAACGCCGCGATCGAGGCGGCCCGTGCCGGCGAGACCGGACGCGGCTTCGCCGTCGTCGCCGACGAAGTGCGCAAGCTTTCCGACCTTTCCGGCAAGACCGGCCTCAACATCCGCGACACCGTGGATACGGCCAACCGGGCGATGACCGAGGCGCTGGCCGCCGCCGACCGCATGGCGCAGAGCGACCAGAACCTGGTGCGCGACGCCGAGGCGTCGATCGGCCGCGTGCTGACCGGGTTCAACGACACGCTGTCGGCGCTGGCCGACGCCTCGGCGCGGCTGGAGGAAGACAGCGCCGCGGTGCAGACCCAGGTCGAAGGCGTCATCGTCCAGCTCCAGTTCCAGGACCGCGTCAGCCAGATCCTTTCCGCCGTGCGCGGCGACATGGGGCGGCTGTGCGAACGGGTCGAGGCCGACGAGGTAGCCGCCCGGCAGCAGGTGGCGCCCTCGGCGATCGACGTCGACGGCTGGATCCGGCAACTGGAACAGACCTACACCACGCTCGAACAGCACACGCTCGATACGGGCAAGGGCAACTCGCCGCAAGGCATCACCTTTTTCTAGCAGGAGGAAATTCCATGTCGAAAACGATCATGATCGTCGATGATTCCGCGTCGCTGCGGCAGGTGGTGGCATTGACCCTGAAGGGCGCCGGCTACGAGGTCATCGAGGCCAGCGACGGCCGCGACGCGCTGGACAAGCTGACCGGCCAGAAGATCCACCTGGTCATCTCCGACGTCAACATGCCGCACATGGACGGCCTGAGCTTCGTGCGCGAGATGAAGAAGAACGTCGGCTACCGGTTCACGCCGGTGATCATGCTCACCACCGAGGCCGGCGAGGACAAGAAGCTTGCCGGCCAGGACGCCGGCGCCAAGGCCTGGGTGGTCAAGCCCTTCCAGCCCCAGCAGATGCTCGCGGCCGTGTCGAAGCTGGTGATGTGAGGGGCCGGCCATGGGCATGCGAATCGAAGAAGAAGGCCGTTCCTGCCGGGCCATCGTCGACGGCGACGTGACCGTTGCCACCGCCGCCGAGATCCAGGCCGCGCTCAGCGTCGCGGTGCGGGAGCACGATGAAACCGAGGTCGATCTCGCCGGCGTCGAGGAGATGGATACCGCCGGCCTGCAGATCATCCTCGCCGCCAAGCGTTGCGCGGGCAAGACGGTGCGCTTCGTCAACCACTCGGCGGCCGTGCTGCGCGTGCTCGAACTGGCCAATCTCGGGCAACAGCTCGGCGATCCGCTGCTGATCCGCGCCAGCGACGCGGCCGCGGACGGGAGGACCTGATCATGGACCTGTCGCAGGCATTGGCCACCTTCTTCGACGAGAGCCGCGACCTCCTCGCCGAGATGGAGCGCATCCTGCTGCGTGCCGAGAGCGGCGCGCCGGCAGGCGAGGAAATGAACGCGCTGTTCCGCTGCGCGCATACGATCAAGGGCTCGGCGGGGATGTTCGGGCTCGACCCGGTGGTGCGCTTCACGCACGAGGTGGAAACGCTGCTCGACCGGCTGCGCCAGGGGGAGCTCGTCTTTTCGCCGGCGCTGGTCGGCCTGCTGCTCGAATCGCGTGACCACATGGCCGACCTGGTCGCCGTGGCGACCGATGGCGGCGGCGTCGACGCGTCGGTCGAAAGCGCGCTGCTGGAGCGCCTGCGGGCGGCCGTCGGCGTGCCGGCGGCAACGCCGGCAGCAGCCAGCGTACCGGCGCTCGTCGTCGCCGGGGCGGCCGAGGTTGAGGTCGAGGCGAGCGGCGGCGGACCGATCGGCAACGACTGCTGGCACCTGTCGCTGCGCTTCGAGCGCGAGGTGCTGCAGTCCGGCTTCGACCCGCTGGCGATGATCCATTTCCTCGGCAGCGTGGGCGTGGTCAGCCACATCGAAACGGTGGTCGATGCGCTGCCGGACCTGGCCGAGCTGGATGCGGAACTGTGTTACGTCGGCTTCGAGGTGGCGCTGAAGAGCGGTGCCAGCAAGGCCGAAATCGAAAGCGTCTTCGAATTCGTGCTCGATCAGTCGCGGATCACGATCCTGCCGCCGCACAGCCGCATGGAAGATTTCATGGCGCTGATCGAGGACTCCGGCGAGGACAAGTTCCGTCTCGGCGAGCTGCTCGTCGCCTGCGGCAGCATTACCGAGAACGAGCTGGCGCGGGCGCTCGCCGTGCAGCAGGCGGTGACGGCGCCGCTTCGCCTGGGCGAGGTGCTGGTCGGCCAGGGCGCGGTGCAGCCGGCGGTGGTCGACGCCGCACTGGCGCGGCAGAAGAAGGTCGAGGAGCGGCGCAGCAGCGAGGCGAAGAGCATGAAGATCCCGGCCGACCGGCTCGATGCCTTGATCGACCAGGTCGGCGAGCTGGTCATTGCCGGTGCGGCGACGCAGCTGCAGGCCAGGCGGGCGAACCAGCGCGAGCTGCAGGAGGCGGCGTCGAACCTGCTGCGGCTGGTCGAGGACGTGCGCGATTCCGCGCTGCGCCTGCGCATGACGCCGATCGGCGAGGTCTTCGGCCGCTTCCCGCGCGTCGTCCGCGACGTCGCCCGCGAGCTGGGCAAGGATATCGAACTGACGATCAGCGGTGCCGACGCCGAGCTCGACAAGTCGATGGTCGAGAAGATCGGCGACCCGCTGATGCACCTCGTGCGCAACGCCATCGACCACGGCATCGAGTCGCCGGAGCAGCGTACCGCGGCGGGCAAGCCGGCGCGCGGCACGGTGTCGCTCAATGCCTACCACGAGTCGGGCAGCATCGTCATCGAGGTCGCCGACGACGGCGGCGGGCTGAACGCCGCGCGCATCCTGCAGAAGGCGGTCGACAAGGGGCTGGTCTCGGCCGAGGCCAACCTGTCGCCGGCCGACATCCACCGCCTGATCCTCGAACCCGGCTTCTCGACCGCCGAGCAGGTGACCAACCTGTCCGGGCGCGGCGTCGGCATGGACGTGGTGAAGAGCAACGTCGAGGCCTTGCGCGGCACGCTCGACATCGACAGCGCGCCGGGCCGGGGAACGACGATGCGCATCTGCCTGCCGCTGACGCTGGCGATCATCGACGGCTTCCAGGTCGGCGTCGGCCCGGCCACCTTCATCGTGCCGCTCGACACCGTCGTCGAGTGCATCGAGCTGCCGGACGGCGCGGCCGGCGCCGACTACCTGAACCTGCGCGGCGAGGTGCTGCCCTTCCTGCGCCTGCGCCGGGTGTTCGCCGTCGCCGGCGACGAACCGCCGCGGCAGAACATCGTCGTCGTGCGTTTCGGCGGGCGCAAGGCGGGGATCGCCGTCGACCGCCTGTTCGGCGAGTGCCAGACGGTGATCAAGCCGCTCGGGCGGCTCTTTGCCGGGGTCAGCGGCATTTCCGGCTCGACCATTCTCGGCAGCGGCGAGGTGGCGTTGATCCTCGACGTCGCCCAGTTGGTGCACGGCGCGGCGGCTCCGGCCGGCGCAAAGGTTCTGGCGCACACGCCGGCGGCGTGAGCGGTTCATTCATCCAGGGTTCTCCAGGAGGCAAGAAAATGTTCGCAAACATGAAGGTTGCAACCAAGCTGGCGCTCGGGTTCGGACTGGTCGTCATGCTCCTGCTCGTCGTTTCCGCCATCGGCATCACGCGCATGGGGCAGCTCAACGATTCGCTGCACGCGGTCGGCGAGGAACGCTGGCCGCGCGCGAACATGGCCAACGACATCGTCGTGCACAGCAGCGGCATCGGCATCGCGCTGCGCAACATGATGCTCAGCAGTTCCCGCGAGGACCTGCAGCGGCAGAAGGAAACGGTGCTGGAGACCCGGCGCACGCTGGGCGGCATCGTCGAGAAGCTGAAGGAAGTGGTGCAGAACCCGAAGGGCAAGGAGCTGCTGCAGCAGATCGTCGAGAACCGGCAGCGCTACATTGCTGGCCAGGAACGGCTGATCGGGCTGATCGAGGCCGGTGACAGCGACGGCGCCCGCAACTACCTGAACAGCGAGCTGCGCCCGGTCCTGCGCAGCTACCAGGCGAGCGCCAACGCCTTCGCCAAGTTCCAGGGCGAGCTGCTCGACAACGGCGTCAAGGAGGCCAGGGAAAGCTACGAGTCGGCGCGCATCCAGGTATTGGCCAGCGTCGCCGCGGCGCTGCTGGTGGCCGTGGTCGCCGCGCTGCTGATCATCCGCAGCCTGACGCGGCAGCTCGGCGGCGAACCCTTCTACGCCGCCGAAGTGGCCCGCCAGGTGGCGGACGGCAACCTGACGGTGCAGGTCGAACTGCGCCGCGGCGACCAGGACAGCCTGCTGTTCGCGATGAAGACGATGGTCGACAAGCTGGCGCAGACGATCGGCGAGGTGCGCTCGGCGGCCGACTCGCTGTCGGCGGCCTCCGAGCAGGTGAGCGCCACTTCGCAGTCGCTGGCGCAGGCCTCCTCCGAGCAGGCGGCGAGCCTGGAGGAGACGACCGCGTCGATCGAACAGATGTCGAGTTCGATCGCGCAGAACACCGAGAACGCCAAGGTCACCGACGGCATCGCCGGCAAGTCGGCCGGCGACGCCACCGAAGGCGGCCAGGCGGTGCGCGCGACGGTCGAGGCGATGAAGTCGATCGCCGACAAGATCGGCATCGTCGACGACATCGCCTACCAGACCAACCTGCTGGCCCTGAACGCCGCGATCGAGGCGGCGCGGGCCGGCGAGCACGGCAAGGGCTTCGCCGTGGTCGCCGCCGAGGTCAGGAAGCTGGCCGAGCGCAGCCAGGTGGCGGCGCAGGAGATCGGCGAGCTCGCCGGCAGCAGCGTGAAGACCGCCGAGAAGGCCGGCACGCTGCTCGACGCGATGGTGCCGTCGATCCGGAAAACCGCCGAACTGGTGCAGGAGATCACCGCCGCCTCCGAGGAGCAGTCCTCCGGCGCCGGCCAGATCAGCACGGCAATGACCCAGATCAGCCAGACGACGCAGCAGAACGCGTCGGCCTCCGAGGAGCTGTCGGCGACGGCCGAGGAAATGAGCGGCCAGGCCGAGCAGCTGCAGCAGCTGGTCAGCCTGTTCCGGCTCGACGGCGGAGGGGCGCTGGCGCGTGCGGCGGCGGTGCGGCCGAAGGCGGTGCCGGCGGCGCGCAAGGCGGGCGAGCGGCGCGAGATGGGCAGGCTGCTGCCGATCCCGGACGATGACCCCGACTACGTTCGCGTCTGACAGGAGGCCAGCATGTCACAGACAAGCATGGTGGTCGCCGGTGGTGGCGCGCCGCGCGTCGAGGGCGGCGGCGGCCGGCAGTATCTGGCCTTTACGCTCAACCACGAGGTTTTTGCCATCGACATCCTGCAGATCCGCGAGATCATCGAATTCGGCACGCTGACCGAGGTGCCGATGATGCCGCCGACGATCCGCGGCGTGATCAACCTGCGCGGCGCCGTGGTGCCGGTGATCGACCTCTCGGCGCGCTTCGGCCAGGGGTCGTCGGCGGTGGCGCGGCGCACCTGCGTCGTCATCGTCGAAGTGGCTGGCGGGATCGACGACGGGGCGGCGACGCAGACGCTCGGCGTGATGGTCGATGCGGTGAACGAGGTGATGGAGATCCCGGCCGAGGATGTCGAGCCGCCGCCGGCCTTCGGCGCGCGTATCCGCACCGACTTCATCGCCGGCATGGGGCGGGTGAACGGCAGGTTCGTCATCCTCCTCGACGTGAGCAAGGTGTTCTCGGTCGACGAACTGGCGACGCTCGGCGGCCTGGCCGCCGGGCTGGCGTCCTGAAGCGCCGGCGAGGGGGATGGCGATGGGCGGCGAACTGGCAATCAGCGACGGCGAATTCCGGCAGTTCCGCGACCTGATGCGTCGCGTCGCCGGCGTCGATCTGGCCGACAGCAAGAAGCACCTGGTCTGCGGCCGGCTGGCGCGGCGCGTGCGCGAGCGCGGGCTGCAGAGCTTCGCCGACTATTACCGGCTGGTCGCCGGCGGCACCGACGGCGACGAATACCATCGCATGCTCGACCTGCTGACAACGCACGAAACCTATTTCTTCCGCGAGCCGAAGCACTTCGAGTATTTCTCCGGGCCGGTGCTTTCCGAGCTGGCGGCCCGGGGCTGCGGCGGGCGCCCGCTGCGCGTCTGGAGCGCCGCCAGTTCCACCGGCGAGGAGGCCTACAGCCTGGCGATGGTGCTGATGGACCGCCTCGGCGACGGCATGCCGTGGGAGATCCTGGCCACCGACATCAGCCGCGAGGTGCTGGAACGCGCCCGAGTCGGCATCTACGGCACCGAGCGCATCGACGGCGTGCCGAAGGAATACCAGCGGCGCTATTTCCTGCGCGGCATCGGCCGGCGCAGCGGCACGCTGCGCGTGGCGCCGGAACTGCGGCGCCAGGTGCGTTTCGCCGAAGCCAACCTGCACGGCCCGCTGACCGCGCTCGGCGAGTTCGACGTGGTCTTCCTGCGCAACGTGCTGATCTATTTCGACCAGCCGACCAAGCGCGAGATCGTTGCCCGCGTCGCCGGCCGGATCCGTCGCGGCGGCTGGCTGTTCATCGGCCATTCCGAGAGCCTCAACGGCATCTCCGCGGCATTGCGCCAGGAGCGGCCGACCATCTATCGGCGGGACTGAGCATGGCCGCCTACCTGTCCAGCCCGGAGCCGGTCGAATTCTTCCTCGACCCCGGCGAATTCCAGTTCGGCGATGCGCGCACGCGCATCCGCACCCTGCTCGGCTCGTGCGTCGCTATTTCGGTCTGGCATCCCGTGCTGCGTCACGGCGGCATGTGCCACTACCTGCTGCCCGACCGCGCCAGCGCGCCGCACGCCGGCGACGGCCGCTACGCCGATGGCGCGCTGTCGCTGTTCATGCGCGAACTGGCGGCCCGGGGAACGCAGCCGGGCGACTACGAGGTCAAGCTGTTCGGCGGCGGCCGCATGTTCGCGCCGCGCCCGTCGCGCGGGGTGGTCGAGGCGATCGACGTCGGCCGGCTCAACATCGAGGCCGGCCGCCGCCTGCTGCGCCGGCACGGCTTCCGCATCCGGGCGGAGCATCTGGCCGGCGACGGGCATCGCCACCTGGTTTTCGACGTCGCCAGCGGCGACGTCTGGGTCCGCCATGTCGCCGGAGCAGCAGCGGATTTCGATCAATGCCCGGCTTCCGGGAGATGGGCTGATGCCTGCCCGGCGGCAGGATGAACACTGCGGCGGCAGGGCCGGGGGCGGCAACCCCCGGCTCCGGCCGATCCGCCGGAAGGAGGTGCCCCATGGCTGACCCGATCCGCGTGATGGTCGTCGACGATTCGGCGGTGGTGCGCCAGGTCGTTTCCGAAGTGCTCGCCCGGGCGCCCGGCATCGAGGTGCTCGGCGCCGCGGCCGATCCGCTGTTCGCGCTCGACCGCATGAATCGCTCCTGGCCGGACGTGATTACGCTCGACGTCGAGATGCCGCGCATGGATGGCATCACCTTCCTGAAGAAGATCATGGCCGAGCGGCCGACGCCGGTGGTCGTCTGCTCGACGCTGACCGGCAAGGGCTCGGAGACGGCGATGCAGGCGCTGGCCGCCGGTGCCGTCTCGATCATCACCAAGCCGACGCTGGGGCTGAAGTCCTTCCTGCACGATGCCGCCGACGACCTGGTGGCGGCGGTGCGCGGTGCCGCCCGCGCCAACCTGCGCGCGCTCGGCCGGGTCGGTGCGTACCGGGCTGCCGGGTCGCCCCCCGTCGTGCCGGCAGCCGAAGCGACGCCCGCCGGCGCGATGGCCGAGACCACCGACCGCCTGATCGCCATCGGCACCTCGACCGGCGGCACGCAGGCGCTGGAAGCCGTGCTCGCCCGCCTGCCGCGGACGACGCCCGGCATCGTCGTCGTCCAGCACATGCCCGAGAAGTTCACTGCGCTGTTCGCGCAGCGCCTCAACCAGCTCTGTGCGGTCGAGGTGCTGGAAGCGGCGGATGGGCAGCGGGTGATTCCCGGGCGCGTGCTGATCGCCCCCGGCGGCCGGCACCTGGCGGTGCGGCGCAGCGGCGCGCACTACATCGTCGATGTCCGCGACGGGCCGCCGGTCAACCGGCACAAGCCGTCGGTCGACGTGCTCTTCCGTTCGGTTGCGCGCTGCGCCGGCCGCAACGCGCTGGGGGTGATCATGACCGGCATGGGCGACGACGGCGCGCGCGGCCTGAAGGAGATGCGCGACGCCGGTGCGCGCACCGTGGCGCAGGACGAAGCGAGCTGCGTCGTCTTCGGCATGCCGAAGGAAGCGATCCGGCTCGATGCCGCCGAACGCATCCTGCCGCTGGAACGCATTCCCGACGCGCTGGTGGCGGGGAGGTAGCGAGATGAGCGCGGCGCTTCCGCAACTTGCCTGGACCGCCCGGCTGGCGACCGGGCTGCCGATGCTCGACAATGAGAACCGGCAACTGCTGGCGATGCTCGCCGCCCTCGCTGATCAGCACCGGCGGCGGATCGATCTGCGGCAGATCCGCGAATCGCTGCAGGAACTGCGCAGCTACGCCGGCCATCATTTCTGGCTGGAAGAGGAGTTGATGGCGGCCTGGCCGGTGGACCCGACGAACAAGACCGCGCATTTGCGCGCGCATGCGAGCTTCTCCCGCTACCTGCACAAGGCCGAGTCGATGCTCGGCGAGTGCACCGACGATGCCGTCGACCATCTGCTCGCCTTTCTCGTCAAATGGTTGCTGCAACACATCACCGGCATCGACTCGCGCCTGGCGAGGGAACTGGCGGCGCTCGGCATGCCGCTGCCGGCGCCGGCGGCCGAGACGTCGCCGGAAGATCCCGGCCAGCTCAACGACCGGCTGATCAATACCGTCAGCGAACTCTACGACAGCATCAGTGTGCGCACGCTGGAAGTGCTCGATACCAACCGCCGGCTGCTGCACCAGATGCGCGAGCGCGAGCGGACCGAGGCGGCGCTGCGGGCGAGCGAGGCCCGCTACCGGGCGCTGGCCGACAACGGGCAGGCGCTGATCTGGATGGCCGACGTCCGCGGCGCCGCCGAATTCTTCAACTGCCCGTGGCTGAACTTCACCGGCCGTTCGCCGGCGCAGGAATACGGCCGAGGCTGGCTCGACGGCTTGCATCCCGACGATCTGCCGCATTGCCGGGAGGTGTTCGCCGCGGCCCTCGAACGGCAGCAGAAGTTCAACATCGTCTGCCGCCTGCGCCGGCACGACGGCGTCTATCGCTGGCTGGTCTGCGAAGGCGCCCCTCGCCACGACGGCAGCGGCGCCTTTGCCGGCTACGTCGGCCACTGCCTGGACATCACTGAGCATCGCGCGGCGGCGGCGCAGCAGCAGCTGGCGGTGCGGGTCTTCGAAACGATGGGCGAGGCGGTGATGATCCTCGACCCGCTTGGCGGCATCGAGCGGGTCAATGCCGCGTTCGCGCGCATCACCGGTTACCTCGAAGCCGACCTGGCCGGGGCGCTGCCGCGGATTCTCGGTGCGATGCGCGATGACGGCGCCGTCTACGCACGCCTGTGGAGCGAACTGCAGGCGCAGGGAAAGTGGGCCGGCGAAGTGTCGGCGCGCATGCAGGACGGCGAGCTGCGCCCGATGTGGCTGCGCATCACCGCCCTGCGCGACGAGGCCGGCACCGTCAGCCATTACGTCGCGGTGTTCTCCGATCTGTCGGAAATCCGCCGGGCGCAGGCGCTGGCCGAGCAGTTGTCGTGGCGCGATCCGCTGACCGGGCTGGGCAACCGGGCGTTCTTCGTCGAGCAGCTGACGCAGGCGTTCGCCGCCATCCGGCGCGAGGAGGCGGTTGCCTGCGTGCTGCTGCTCGACATCGATCGCTTCAAGCTGCTCAACGAGGCGCGCGGCATCACCGTCGGCGACACCGTCCTGCTGGCCATCGCCTCGGCGCTGGTCGAGGAACTGCCCGACGACGCCGTCGTTGCGCGTCTCGATGCCGACGAGTTCGCCATCCTGCTCGGCCGGCGTTCGGGCGAGCGCAACGAAACGGCGCGGCTGGCGCTGAACACGGCCGAAAAGCTGCGCGGCCGGTTGCACCAGGGAGTCGACATCCACGACGGCAAGCAGCGCGTCGAATGCAGCATCGGCATCGCGCTGTTCCCGGAATTCGGCGCCGATACGGCGATGGAGGTCCTACGCCAGGCGGACCTCGCGCTGCGCCAGGCAAAGGCGGGCAGCGGCGGGCACGTCGAGTTTTTCGAATCGCGGATGGGCGAGGCCGTCCGCGACCGCTACGAACTGGAGCAGGAGTTGCGGCACGCGATCGAGGCCGGCGAACTCCGCCTCTACCTGCAGACGCAGATCGGGCCGGATAAAACCCCGGTCGGCGCCGAGGCCCTGGTGCGCTGGGAGCATCCGCGGCGCGGCCTAGTGCCGCCGGCGAGCTTCGTGCCGGTGGCCGAAAGCAGCAACCTGGTCGGTGCGCTGGACCGCTGGGTGCTCACCGAAGCCTGTCGCCTGCTGGCGCGGCTCGATAGCGAAGGGTGCCCGCTGCGCATCTCGGTCAACATCAGCCCGCAGCATTTCCAGGAGCCCGATTTCGTCGCCCGGGTCGCCGAGATCCTGCAGCAGACCGGCGCCGACGGCAGCCACCTGGTGCTGGAAGTGACCGAGAGCCTGGTCATCGGCAACATCGACGAGGTCATCGCCCGCATGCTCCGCCTGCAGGATTTCGGCATCCGCTTCTCGCTCGACGATTTTGGCACCGGCTATTCCAGCCTGTCCTACCTGAAACGCCTGCCGATCCACGAACTGAAGATCGACCGCGGCTTCATCCGCGACGTGACGATCGACGCCAACGACGCGGCGCTGGTCGATACCATCCTCGCCGTCGCCAAGCTGATGGAACTGCAGGTGGTCGCCGAAGGGGTCGAGACCCGGGCGCAGGCGGATTTTCTCGATACCCGCTATCCGATGGTCCATCAAGGCTACTTCTACGCCCGTCCGCAGGAAGCGAACGCCTGGTTTGCGGCCTGCCACCGCTGAGTGGCGCATCCCTGCCGCTGAACCTGCCGGCGGCCTCGCGTATAATCGCCGCTTTCGCCGCCACTGCTCGGCGGCCATTGATTCCGGACCTTCCCATGCTCGACATCCAGCTCCTCCGCAACAACCTCGACGCCGTCGCCGAACGCCTCGCCACGCGCGGCAAGCCGGTCGATTTCTCGGAATTCCAGAAACTGGAAGCCGAGCGCAAGACGCTGCAGACGCGCACGCAGGAACTGCAGGCGCAGCGCAACGCGCTGTCCAAGCAGATCGGCATGCTGAAAGGCAAGGGCGAGGATGCCAGCGGCGTGATGGCCGAGGTGGCGGCGCTGAAGGCCGAGCTGGAGGCGAGCGAGGCACGTCTGGCCGAGCTGCTGCCGCAGATGGAGGCGATCGTCGCCGCCATCCCGAACCTGCCGCACGAGAGCGTGCCGGTCGGCAAGGACGAGTCGGCCAATGTCGAAATCAAGCGCTGGGGAACGCCGCGCAGCTTCGACTTCGCCGTCAAGGACCACGTCGATGTCGGCGAAGGCCTCGGCCAGCTCGATTTCGCCGCCGCCGCGAAGATTTCCGGTGCCCGCTTCACGCTGATGAAAGGGCCGCTCGCCCGCCTGCATCGCGCGCTCGCCCAGTTCATGCTCGACGTGCACACCGGCGAGCACGGCTATACCGAGGTCTATGCGCCGTACCTGGTCAACGCCGCCAGCCTGTTCGGGACCGGCCAGCTGCCGAAGTTCGAGGAAGACCTGTTCCGCATCGATCGCGCCGACGCCGATCCGCTCTACCTGATCCCGACCGCGGAAGTGCCGGTGACCAACATCGTCCGCGACGAGATCCTCGCCGCCGAGGCGCTGCCGCTGAAGTTCGTCTGCCACACGCCGTGCTTCCGCTCGGAAGCCGGTTCCTACGGCAAGGACACGCGCGGCATGATCCGCCAGCATCAGTTCGACAAGGTCGAGCTGGTGCAAGTCGTGCCGCCGGAACAGTCGCTCGCTGCGCACGAGGAACTGACGCGCCACGCCGAGACCATCCTCGAACGGCTGGAACTGCCGTACCGCCGCGTCGTGCTGTGCACCGGCGACATGGGCTTCTCGTCGGCGAAGACCTACGACCTCGAGGTCTGGCTGCCGGCGCAGAACACCTACCGCGAGATTTCGTCGTGCTCGACCTTCTCGGACTTCCAGGCGCGCCGCATGCAGGCCCGCTTCCGCAACGAGAAGAACAAGCCGGAGATCGCGCACACGCTGAACGGCTCCGGGCTGGCCGTCGGCCGCACGCTGGTGGCGATCCTCGAAAACTTCCAGAACGCCGACGGCAGCGTCACCGTGCCGGCCGCGCTGCGTCCGTACATGGGCGGGCTGGCAGCCATCGGCGCCTGAGTGATGTGCATCGCACATCACGATGAAGTGCCCTCGGGGTGCGCCCAAGCACCGGCTTGAGCGCCTGCCTCAGCGCCGCAGGCCGGGGCCGGCACCGTCGCCCCCGGCCATGCCCGCCTCGGCGAAGGGGCGGTAGCGGGGCTCGAAGCGGCTGAGGATGTCGTAGTACATGCGCACGTTCTCGGCGGTGATCACCGCTTCGCCGCCGCGTGCCTTCCCCGATTTCAGCCGCTGGTAATACTGCGGCCGCGCCAGCAGCGGCAGCACCGTCTTCATCTCGTACCACGAATCGGGATTCCGCTTCAGCCCCTGCGCGATGTGGCGGGCGCCGTTGAAATGCCCCATCCCCAGGTTGTACGCGGCGACCGCCATCCAGGTGCGGTCCGGCTCGGGTATCGAGCCCGGCAGCGTGTCGCGCAGGTCCGAGAAATACTGCGAGCCGGCGCGGATGCTCTGCTTGGCGTCGAGGCGGTTGCCGACGTGCAGGTGGTCGGCGGTGTCCTCGGTCAGCATCATCATGCCGCGCACGCCGGTCGGGCTGGTCGCCAGCGGGTCCCATTGCGATTCCTGGTAGGCCAGCGCCGCCAGCAGTCGCCAGTCGATGCCGGTGCTGGCCTGCGCCGCCTCGAACTCGGGCCGGTAGCGCGGCAGCAGCGTGCGCATGCGTTCGATGAAGCGGACGATGTCGATCTGCTTGAGGCGCTCGACGTGGCCGAAATAGCGGTCGGTCAGCCTCGCCAGCGTGCCGTCGGCGCGGATGCGGTCGATGAACGCCTGCGCGCGCAGCAGCACTTCGGGGTCGGTGTTCGCCGGAAACAGCCAGGCGATCGGTACCGCGTCGCCGAGGCTCAGCTCGTGCTGCAGCTGCGGGTAGTAATTGGAGGCGATGTCGAGCACCGCGCTATCGACCAGTGCCGCCGTGTCGCGTTGTTCGGCGACGCGGCCGAGCAGGTCGAGCTCGCTGCCCGCCGTGGCCTCGACCACCTGCAGGTCGCCGATCCGGTCGCGGATCGCATGCAGCGCCGCGGCCTGGCGGGAGCCGGCGAGGACCTGGATCAGTCGTCCGGAAAGGTCCTCGGCGGCGTCGATCGTCAGCGCGTCGGCGTTCTGGGCGACGACGTTGCTGCTGGTGAAGAAGCTCGGCCCGGCGATTAGCGCCGGGTCGTCCGCCGGCGTCAGCCAGGCGGCGCCGAGGTGCGCCTTGCCGGCCTTCAGCCTGTCGGCGATCTCGGTGTCGTGCTTGACGACGATGAAGCGCGGCTTCTTGCCGAGCTCCTTGGCGAACAGGCTGACCAGGTCGTGCTCGAAACCCGCCGGGGTGCCGTTGTCGTCGCGCGACAGCGTGGTCGGGCCGTCGCGCGTCAATATGATCAGCTCGCGGCTCTGGCCGACAGGCGGCGGCAACGGCTCTCCGCAGGCGGTGAGCAGGATCGGCAGCAGAAAAAATAAAAGAAGGAGACGGCGCATTGTGTCGATTTGTTTGTGCTGCTATACTGCGCGCCTTTCGCGGAGAGGTGGCAGAGTGGTCGAATGTACCTGACTCGAAATCAGGCGTAGGGCAACCTACCGTGGGTTCGAATCCCACCCTCTCCGCCACTCTCGACGGCCCGCATGAATCTTACGTGATCGTGCGGGCTTTGTCGTTTACGGGTCTGCGCGCAACGCGTCCCCGATGCGAAGGTTTCTTTCGCTGCATTGCATCAACTGATGGTACACTCGCGCCCGTCGCAAAACCTTCACGGAACTGACATGTTCGGACGCCTGATGCCCAAAGAGGGCAAATTTTTCGATCTTTTCAATGAGCACGCGGAACTGATCGTCGAGGGCGGCAGGCAACTGGTCGCCATGATGACCGCGCTGAACAATGGCAAGGACAGCGTCGAGGCCTGCGCGGCGGCGATCGACAAGGCCGAAACCGGCGCCGACAAGATCACCCACGAGACGATTTCCCAGCTGCACAAGACCTTCATCACGCCGCTCGATCGCGACGAGATCCACCAGCTGATCACGCGCATGGACGACATCCTCGATCTCTCCCAGGATGTGGCGCAGACCGTCGCGCTGTATGACATCCAGCGGGCGACGCCGGAGGCGATCACGCTGGCCGAGATCACGCTTTCCTGCTGCGAGCGGGTGAAGACCGCCGTCAATCTGCTGCATTCGATGGACAACGCGCAGGCCATTCTGGCGACCTGCCGCGAGATCGATCAGTTCGAGTCGGATGCCGATCGCGTCATGCGCGGCGCGATGTCGAAGCTGTTCCGCGACGAACCCGATGTCCGCCAGCTGATCAAGTTCAAGGCCATCTACGAACTGCTCGAAACGATTACCGACCGCTGCGAAGACGTTGCCAACGTCATCGAAGGCATCGTTCTCGAAAATTCCTGACATTCAAGACGCGGAAGGCGCATGGAATCCCTGCAAATCAGTCTGGGCGTAGTCATCTTTCTCGTCCTGCTGGCACTGGCGTTCGATTTCATGAACGGTTTCCACGATGCCGCGAATTCGATCGCGACCGTGGTCTCGACCGGTGTCCTGAAACCCCAGCATGCGGTCGCCTTTGCCGCGCTGTTCAACGTCATCGCCGTCGTCGTCTTCCAGCTGAAGGTGGCGACCACCGTCGGCAAGGGGACGGTGGAACCGGTGATCATCGACCATATCGTCGTCTTCGGGGCGCTGGTCGGCGCCATAGCCTGGAACCTGATCACCTGGTACTACGGCATCCCTTCGTCCTCGTCGCATGCGCTGATGGGCGGGCTGGTCGGCGCGGCGATGGCCAAGGCCGGGCCTTCGGCGCTGATCGCCTCCGGCGTGACCAAGACGATCGTCTTCATTTTCGTGTCGCCGCTGCTCGGCATGCTGCTCGGCGGACTGCTGATGGTGCTCGTGTCGTGGATTCTGCGGCGGACGACGCCGCGTCGCGTCGACAAGTGGTTCCGTCGCCTGCAGCTGGTGTCGGCCGCGCTCTACAGCCTGGGCCACGGCGGCAACGATGCGCAGAAGACGATGGGCATCATCTGGATGCTGCTGATCGCGGCCGGCCTGAGCACTTCCCAGGAACCGATTCCGACCTGGGTGATTGCGTCCTGCTACGTCGCCATCGGTCTCGGCACGCTGTTCGGCGGCTGGCGCATCGTCAAGACGATGGGGCAGAAGATCACCAAGCTGAAGCCGGTCGGCGGTTTCTGTGCCGAAACCGGCGGCGCGATCACGCTGTTCCTGGCGACCGGCCTCGGCATCCCGGTGTCGACGACGCATACCATTACCGGCGCCATCGTCGGCGTCGGTTCCTCGCACAAGCTGTCGGCGGTGCGCTGGGGGATCGCCGGTGGCATCGTCTGGGCCTGGGTTCTCACCATTCCCGCCAGCGCGCTGATCGCCGCGCTGTTCTGGTGGCTGGGGACGCTGATCCTCTGATCGTCTGATTCGTCGCGGCCGCGGGCGCACCGCTCAGGCCGCGAAATCCGCCAATGCCGCGGCGACCGCCGCCGGCTGTTCCACCATCATCGCATGACCGCAGTCGGCCAGTTCGCGCCGCGTCGCGTGGCGCAGCGCTTCCTGCAGCGGTTGCACCGTGCGCAGCGGCGTCATCCGGTCGCGCCGGCCGAGCAGCAGCAGCGTCGGGCAGTCCACCGCGGCAGCGGCCACCATGCCATTCCCGTAGTCGTTGCAGTTGGCCAGGTCGGTCGCCAGCGTGCGGCTGTTGCGACGCATCACCGCCAATGTCTTGCCCGGCCCCCAGACGCCGTGTCCGCCTCCGCCGCCGAGGAAGAAGGCGGGGGTGTGCGACCACAGCGTCACCATGCGGCAGGCGGCGTCGGGCGTCGTCCGCGCGGCGTCGAGCAGCGCCGCCGAGACCGGCATCGGAATCGCCGTGCCGAGCAGGGCCAGCTTGCCGATGCGCCGGCCGCCGCGCGCCGCCGCTTCCAGCGCGACGAGCGAACCCATCGAATGGCCGGCGACGGTCGCGCCGTCCAGTTCGAGCTTGCCGATCAGCGCCAGCAGCCAGTCGGCGAGCGCTTCGACCGAGTCGAGCGGCGCGCCGGCCGAGCGCCCGTGTCCGGGCAGGTCGGGGGCGAAGGCCGAGATGCCGCGCTGCGCCAGCGCCGGCAGCACGTCGTGCCAGGCGGCGTGGTCGTTGGCCGCGCCATGGACGAGCAGCAGTTTCGGCACCGCGGGCGCAGGCGCCGGGCCGGCCGTGGCGATATGGCACGCCATGCCGTTGATGGTCAGGTTCATTGTCATGCGGGAATGTCGGGGATGAGCATGCGCTCAAGGAGGGTGATCCGGTCCTTCAACTGCAGCTTGCGCTTCTTCAGGCGGCGGATCAGCAACTGGTCCGGGGGGGGGTTGAGCGTCAGGTGGTCGATCACCAGGTCGAGGTCGCGGTGCTCGATCTGCAGCTCGTTGAGCTGGGCGCGGATTTCGGCGATTTCTTCGTCGCTGTGGTTCATGGGAGCGGGGCGTTTTTCCTGTGATCGGAATGCAGGCAATGGTAGTCGTCCCCGTCATGAAAGACAACGCGGGCATGCCGCGTATCCGCAGCGGCGGCGGGCGGGGTATGATGCATGCAGGTGCCGGTTCGGGAGGTTTCGCGCGCGTTGCGATCGAGTCGGCTGCCCATCGGAAAAACGGCTAGAATGGGCCGGTCGCAAGTCATAACAGCTGGAGGAGGCAGATGCTTTATCAAGTGATTGTTGTCTTTGGCAAGGACAAGGAATACGAATTCAAGATGTCGGACGCCGATCTTGCGGGGCGCAGCGCCGAAGAAGCGCGTCGCTGGTTCGACAAGGAATTCGCGGATCTCGAATGCGAGCCGAGCAATCCCGTCGGCAAGGTGCTGATCATCGACAAGATCCTCGGTGTTGCCCGTGGCGGCGGCGAGGCACGCTTCGCCGCCGGCAAGGACTGGGCGCACGACTTCGCCCGCCAGGCGGCGCTGGCGCTCGGGCGCGACACGATCCGTGTCGACGTCGTCAATTTCAGCATCAGCTACTGATCAGCAAACCGGAATCACCCGCGGCGCAGACGCCCGTCTGCGCCGTTTTTCATTCTCCGTTTCGTTCCTGCCTTTTCCCGCCTGGAAACCTGCTTTCCACTTTGGTGGCCCGTTGTAAGCGCCAGATCCGTCCGGTAGCGCTCTTCTGCAAATAGATCACTGTTTTTAAATATTATTCCTGTTTGGCATGGTTCTTGTATCAGCCGTGCCGACAGGGGACGCCGCGGGCGTGACAAAGTGATCTCCCGGCTACGGCCGGGTGTTTTCAGAAGAAGGGTGAGGTTATGGCTAATACCAGTCTGTTGTCGCTGGAACTGAACGACAAGATCGCCGCGGCGGCCGAGCGCCTGCAGATGTCGCGGCGCGAGTTCCTGCAGTTCTGCGCCGCACTGGCGACCACGCTCGGGCTGCCGCAGGGCGCCGACGCCGCGGTTGCCGAGGCGGTGGCGACGAAGAAGCGGCCGTCGGTGATCTGGCTGCATTTCCAGGAATGCACCGGCTGTACCGAGTCGATGCTGCGCGCCGAGCACCCGACGCTGGAGAAGCTGATCCTCGACATCATCTCGCTCGACTACCACGAGACGCTGTTCGCCGCCGCCGGCCACCAGATCGAGGCGGCGCGCCGCACCGCGATGAAGGCGAACGCCGGCAAGTACGTGCTGGTGGTCGAAGGTGCCATCCCGACCAAGGACGGCGGCATCTACTGCAAGATCGGCGGCCAGACCGCGATCGAGATGCTCAAGGAGTGCGCCAAGGATGCGGCGGCGATCATCGCCATCGGTTCCTGCTCCTCGTGGGGCGGCATGCCCTCGACCGACCCCAACCCTACCGGCGCCGTCGGCGCCAACAAGATCATCACCGACAAGCCGGTGGTGACCATCCCCGGCTGCCCGCCCAACCCGTACAACTTCCTGTCTACCGTCGTCCATTTCCTGACCTTCGGCGCGCTGCCGGAGATCGACGCGCTCGGCCGTCCGAAGTTCGCCTACTCGCGGCTGGTGCATGAGAACTGCGAGCGCCGCGCGCACTTCGACGCCGGCCGCTTCGCGATGGAGTTCGGCGACGATGGCCACCGCAAGGGCTACTGCCTGTACAAGCTCGGCTGCAAGGGGCCGGAGACCTACGCCAACTGCCCGACCGTGCTCTTCGGCGACGCCGGCGGCGGCACTTGGCCGGTCGGCTGCGGCCATCCGTGCATCGGCTGCACCGAGCAGGGCGTCGGCTTCCAGAAGCCGATCCACATGGTCGCCAAGCTGAAGAACATCGAGCCGCCGCTGCAGTACCCGCGCATCATCGAGGAGAAGGGGACGGGCGCGACGCTCGGCTCGGCGGCCGTGCTGGCCGCCGTGGCCGGCGCCGCCGCCGGAGCGGGAGCGATGGTCGCCAAGAACCTCGGCCTCTCGCACCAGGCCGAGCAGGCCGAAGAGGCCAAGAAGGCTGGCGAGAAAGCGCAGGTCTGACATGAGCAACCGTCGCAACTTCCTGAAAGGCGTCGTCGCCGCAGGCGGTGCGGCCGTGGCGGCGAGCGCCGTCCCGATGGCCGCCGAAGCGCGCGAGACGAAGCAACGCCCGCCCGAGGCGCTCGGCCTGCTCTACGACGCGACACTGTGCGTCGGCTGCAAGGCCTGCGTCGCCGCCTGCAAGCAGGTCAACGAAAACCCGGCCGAGTTCTCCACGCTTGACCAGTTGTGGGACACGCCGCTCGATACCAGCGGCAAGACCTTCAACCTGATCAAGATGTACCGCAGCGGCACGATGGAAACGAAGGACGCCGAGGAAAACGGCTACGCCTTCATGAAGACCTCGTGCATGCACTGTGCCGATCCCTCGTGCGTTTCCGCCTGCCCGGTGTCGGCGATGGTCAAGAACCCGGAGAACGGCATCGTCGAGTACAACGCCGATGCCTGCATCGGCTGCCGCTACTGCGTCGCCGCCTGCCCGTTCGGTATCCCGAAGTACCAGTACGACTCGCCGACCGGCAAGATCGCCAAGTGCGAGCTGTGCCGCCATCGCACCAAGGACGGCCACTACTCGGCCTGCGCCGAGGTCTGCCCGACCGGCGCCACGCTCTACGGCAAGACCAGCGACCTGCTTGCCGAAGCCAAGCGCCGGCTGGCGCTGAAGCCCGGCACCTTCGCCACCTTCCCGCGCGGCAAGCTGGGCGGGCCGGACCAGAGCTACGAGAACGTCGTCGGCAACTACCAGCAGCGCGTCTATGGCGAGAGCGAGTACGGCGGCACCCAGGTGCTGAAGCTCTCGGGCGTGCCGTTCGAGAAGGTCGGCATGCCGAACCTGCCGCCGGAAGCGGCGGCGGCGCATTCCGAGTCGATCCAGCACATGCTCTACGGCGGGCTGGCGATGCCGCTGGCGGTGCTCGGCGCGATGACCTTCGTCGCCAGGCGCAACGTCAAGCCGGACGAGCACGACGGCGACGAACCGAAAGGGGAGAACTGAGATGGCCGGGAATCATCATCCGCATGAGGCGCCGGCCCCGGTCGGCGGCAACCTGTTCAACGGCGCGACGCTGGTCTGCGGGGTGCTGATCGCGATCATGATCGCCATCCTCGCCGTCCGCTTCGTCTTCGGGCTGGGCGCCGTCACCAACCTCAACGACGGCTATCCGTGGGGCATCTGGATCGTCGTCGACGTCGTCATCGGTTCGGCCTTCGCCTGCGGCGGCTTCTCGGTGGCGATGCTGGTGTACATCTTCAACAAGGGCGAGTACCACCCGCTGGTGCGGCCGGCGCTGCTGGCCAGCCTGTTCGGCTACACGCTGGCCGGTATCGGCGTCATCTTCGACCTCGGCCGCTGGTGGAATTTCTGGCACATCTTCACGCCCGGCTACGCCAACCCGAACTCGGTGATGTTCGAGGTGGCGGTGTGCATCTCGGCCTACATCGTCGTCATGTGGCTGGAGTTCTCGCCGGCCTTCTTCGAGAAGTGGGGGATGAAGGACGCCAAGAGGAAGCTGAACAAGGTGCTCTTCTTCCTGGTCGCGCTCGGCACCGTGCTGCCGATGATGCACCAGTCGTCGCTGGGCACGATGATCGTGGTCATGGGGGTGCAGGTGAATCCGCTGTGGCAGACCAAGCTGATCCCGCTGCACTTCCTGCTGACGGCGATCATCCTCGGCTACGGCGTCGTGCTCTTCGAGTCGTGCGTCGCCGCCTCGGCCTACCGGCGCCGGATCGAGATGCACCTGCTGGAGCCGCTGGCGAAGATCATGCTCGGCATCCTCGCCGTCTTCATCGTCGTCCGCTTCGGCGACCTGCTGGTGCGCGGCGCGCTGCCGCTGGCCTTCCAGCCCAAGGTCGCGGCGCTCGCCTTCTGGATCGAGACGCTCGCCTTCCTGGCGCCGTTCGCGATCATCGGCAGCCCGTCGGCGCGGCGCAATCCGGCCAAGCTCTTCCTCGCCGGCGTCGCCATCATGTTCGCCGGCGTCATGCTGCGCTTCAACGCCTTCCTCATCGGCTACGACACCGGCACCGGCGTCGACCCCGGCTGGAACTACTTCCCGTCGGTGCCGGAGCTGATGGTCACCGTCGGCATGTTCGCGATCGAGGTCCTCGGCTACATCATCATCACCCGCCGCTTCCCGGTCCTGCCGCGCGAAGCAGTGCAGGCGGCCCACTAAGGTTTTTCGGAGGTTATAACAATGTCCAAGCGAGTCACGATTGATCCGGTCACCCGCATCGAAGGGCACCTGCGCGTCGACGTCGAGGTCGATGGCGGCAAGGTCAAGAAGGCCTGGTCGTCCGGCCAGATGTGGCGCGGCGTCGAGAACATCCTGATCGGCCGCGATCCGCGCGATGCCTGGGCGATCACCCAGCGCATCTGCGGCGTGTGCACGACGGTGCATGCGATCGCCTCGGTGCGCGCGGTCGAGAACGCGCTGAAGATGGAGATCCCGGTCAACGCCCAGTACATCCGCAACCTGATCATGCTGGCGCACGCGATCCACGACCACATCGTGCATTTCTACCACCTGTCGGCGCTCGACTGGGTGGACGTGGTCAGCGCCACCAAGGCCGACCCGGCCAAGGCCGCCAGCCTGGCGCAGAGCCTCTCCAGCTGGAGCGGCAACAGCGTGCAGGAATTCAAGAAGGTGCAGGACAAGATCAAGGGCTTCGTCGCCACCGGCCAGCTCGGCATCTTCACCAACGGCTACTGGGGCCACCCGGCGATGAAGCTGCCGCCGGAAGTGAACCTGCTCGCCGTCGTGCATTACCTGCAGGCGCTGGAAGTGCAGCGCTACGCCAACAAGATCGTCACCGTGCTCGGCTCGAAGTCGCCGCACATCCAGAACGTCGCCGTCGGCGGCGTTGCCAACCCGCTGGCGCTCGACTCGCAGTCGGTGCTGACGGTCGAGCGCCTGCTCGCGGTCAAGGAATGGATCGACAAGCTCGACGACTTCGTCAAGAACGTCTACCTGATCGACGTCGCCGCCATCGGCGCCTTCTACGCCGACTGGACGGCGCACGGCCGCGGCATCGTCGACTACCTGTCGGTGCCGGACGTGCCGCTCGACGGCAAGGGCACGCAGTTCTCGATGCCCGGCGGCCACATCGCCAACGGCGACGTGTCGACCTTCAAGGCGATCAAGACCTTCGACGACAAGTACTTCGCCGACGGCGTCTCCGAGGCGGTCAAGCACTCGTGGTACGACTATTCGGCCGGCAACGACAAGTCGCTGCATCCGTACAAGGGCGAGACGACGCCGAAGTACACCGACTTCCAGGACGACGGCAAGTATTCCTGGCTGAAGTCGCCGAGCTTCTACGGCAAGCCGATGCAGGTCGGCCCGCTGGCCAACGTGCTGACGATGTTCGCCGCCGGCCACGAGCCGACCAAGAAATACGCGACGGCGGCGCTCGACCTGGTCTCCAACATCGCCAAGACCAAGGTCGGCATCGACGCGCTGCACTCGACGATCGGCCGCCACGCCGCCCGCGCCGTGCGCTGCGCGGTGATCCAGGACGAACTGCTCAAGCAGTGGGACCTGCTGCTCGCCAACATGGGCAAGGGCGACCTGAAGACCTTCAACAAGCCGGTCTTCCCCAAGGGCGAACAGATGGGTGTCGGCTTCCACGAAGCCCCGCGCGGTGTGCTCTCGCACTGGGTCGTCATCCAGGACGGCAAGATCAAGAACTACCAGTGCGTCGTTCCCTCGACCTGGAACGCCGCGCCGAGGAACGAGAAGGACGCGCCCGGCGCCTATGAGGCCTGCCTCGTCGGCAACCCGATCGCCGACCCGGAGAAGCCGCTGGAGGTGCTGCGCACCGTGCATTCGTTCGACCCGTGCATCGCCTGCGCGATCCACGTGATCGACGAGGAGCACACCGAGATCGTCAAGGTGAAGGCTGCCTGAGCAGGTTTTGACCTGGCGCAAGGTTGTCTACCCTCTTGGCGCGAGACTATCCCCGCAGTCTCGCGCCGTTTTTTTTCGGAAGCTTTCCGGCGCAGCCCGGAAACCCCGGGGCAACCTGGCCATGTGTTGAGAGGTGACATGAAAGTCGTCGTACTGGGAGTCGGCAACACGCTGCTGACCGACGAGGGGATCGGCGTCCGCGCCGTCGAGGCGCTGCAGGAGCGCTACCTGCTGCCGCCCGAGGTGAACGTGATCGATGGCGGCACCGCCGGCATGGAACTGCTCGAATCGCTGGAAGACGCCGACAAGCTGATCATCATCGACTGCGTGCGCGTCGGCCAGCCGCCGGCGAGCCTGATCCGGCGCATCGACGACGAGGTGCCGCAGTTCTTCCGCACCAAGATCTCGCCGCACCAGCTCGGCATTTCCGACGTGCTCGCCGCGCTGCGCCTGCGCGAGCGCTTCCCCAGGCACCTCGCGCTGATCGGCATCCAGCCGAAGGATCTGGAGACCGGCATCGAACTGACGCCGGAAGTCGCGGCGACGATTCCCGAGGTGCTGGCGATGGCCGTCGAGGAATTGCGCAACTTCGGCATCGTCGTCCGGGAGAAGCACTGATGTGCCTGTCGATTCCGATGCGTATCGTCGACTGGGAGGACGAAGAGGGAAACTTCGCCTGGGTCGAACGCGGCGAGGGCGACAGCCTGCGCCGCGAGCGGGTGAACATGATGCTGATCGGCGCCCAGCCGGTCGGCACCTGGATCCTCGCCTCGCTCGGGCTGGCCAAGGAAACCATCGACGACGAGAACCGAATGCTGATCGAGGATGCGCTGTCCGCGCTCGACGCCTCGCTGCACGGCGACTACGACCCGGGCCGGCATTTCGCCGACCTGCCCATGCAGAAATGAGCGGCGGCCGCTTTCGCGAGCCGCTCTACCGCGCCGAGCGTCCGCAATCCCCGGCGCGGCCGCACGCCGACAACCCGGCGCCGCGGGTGCTCGCCATGTACCGGCGCATCTGGGAAACGACGATGCGCGACCTCGACTTCGTCAACCGCGCGCTCGAAGTCGACATCGCCGGCTTTCGCCGCCATCGCGGCGACTGGGTCGGCGCGGTGATCACGCCGTGGTTCGTCAATCTCTACGTGCTGCCCGGCGGCGGCGAACTGTGGCGCGACCTCGGCAGCGGCGAGCGGGTGAAGCTGCCGTTCCCGATCGGCGAACTCGAATTCATCGCCGACTACGACCCGGCCGCCGAAATCCCGGCCGCGCTCTACTGCCCGCTGCTGGCGCCGGTGACCGCGCTCAAGTCACAGGACGAGGCGCTGCGGATGGCGATGGATGCGCTGGAGACGCTGTTCACGCCGGCGGCCGTGCCGCCGCCCGCCGAAGCGGCGGCGCCGGCAACGCCGGAGGCTGCGCCCGATGCGGCCGCCCCGGGCGATCCCGCTGCATCGTCCGTCCCGTCGCGCCGCGCCTTCTTTCGCCGGCTCGCCGGCCACCGTAGCTGAACGTCTACCGTTCACTTCCTGCAATTGCTGCTTTTCGTGGGACGTTACCCGCGATGAAATTGCCTTTGGTATCCTTTTGTCATCGTTCGACACAGGCCGGTGCCGTCTGTTTCTCTGGAAACATTCAATTGAGCCTGGTCCATTTAATTTAAATGTCATTATTTCGCACATTGAAATGATTGAACCTGATGCCCAATCGAGGAAGCTCTCAGCCATCTGGCGCTTTCTTCCAATGGTTCTCAGTTGCAATTTGTTGCTAAGCGCCTGTATCCCTCGTGAATACGGGACCATGGCTTGTTTTAGCGTTTCTAACAACGTCCCCGCGCAGCAACTGCGCCGGCATGCGGAGACGATTCTTCGCAGTCACGGCTTCGTGCTCATGAGGTCAGACACTTACAAGGCGACCGAGGCCGATTGGTACAGACCGTCAGATTGTCCACCGAACGCGGCGTGCGGAAGGATCTTTGTCGTACAGTGGGATTCGGTCAGAAGTGTCATAGTTCTAGGCATCGGCCAATCGTTACAGCTTGATGATCGGGCGCAGGATTTATTCACGTCAGTTTCGGGAACGTTCGCACAGGGTGAAAACCTCGTAGCAACCGAGCCTGACCGCTGTGGGTTGAGAATGGTGCAAGGCCAGTGGACGTTCTGAAATACGAGCATGAGTAAAAGGGGCCACCCATTAGCCTGCCCCGTGTCAAAGCGAACAGCAGCAGCAACAGCAGCAACAGCAGCAACAACAGGGAACAAGCAACAACAGGGAACAGACCACGTTTTCGCTATGCCCATTTAGTACGTGCACGACAAGCCGAGGCACGCAACCCAAAGGGGTCGGTTTCACTTTAAGCACATAGGGGTCAGACCACGACTTTTCCTTCCTTGATCCGGGCGGCAGACCCGCTGGAGGCGTCGCTAGACGCGGGTTTCGACGATGCGGGAGGGGGCGAGCCAACCTCCAGCTTTTCCGGCAGTCACGCGACCCTCCTGGCGAAACGTTGCATTTTCCCGCCGGCCATTCCGGAGAACGGGGTCTGATGAGTAAAATCATCGAAGCCTGAGCGCCGGCTCGGCTTGGTGGTGGCCTTGCAACAGGACACCTCAGGGACAGCCCGCAGATTTTCTGCATTGCAGACTTGATGGATGCGGCAAAAGGTCCGCTGCGTAAATATGCTTTATATGGAATATATTGACGATATGCGCCATTCGGCATAGTGTTGATTTATTCCTTATACGGACTGGAAGGGCCGCCATGGGTACTCCCATCACCACCACCGGACAGCTCGGGCCGGTGCTGCAGCGCTTGCGCAGGAATCACGGGCTGTCGCAAGCCGCCCTCGGTCAAAAGCTCGGGCTTTCGCAGGAGCGGATTTCCCGCATCGAGCGCTCGCCGGAGAAAGTGACCCTCGACCAGCTGATGACGGTGCTGATGGCGCTGAATGCCGAACTTCAGGTCGCTCCGCGGGAAGCCGGCAGCCAGTCCGCGACGGGGCCGAAAGCTGCTCCGGGCAAGCGCTCCGGCGAGGATTGGTAATGGCCGGTCGCCCCTCCAGAACCCAGGCACTGGACATCTGGATGAACGGCGAGCGGGTCGGCACCTGGTCGGTGTCGCCGCGCGAGGGGCATGCTTTCGCGTACGCCGCAGAGTGGCTGGCCAACCCCCGCCGGCGCCCGATCTCGCTGTCGCTGCCGCTCTCCCGCGAGACCGATCCGGTCCGCGGCGAGGTGGTCGAGGCCTACTTCGACAACCTGCTGCCGGACAGCCGCGATATCCGGACTCGCCTCGCACGACGGTACGGTGCGGGTTCCGTCAATGCTTTCCAGCTGCTGACGGCCATCGGCCGGGACTGCGTCGGTGCCGTCCAGCTTCTCCCGGCGGGCAGCCCGCCGCCTGCGGTGCGGCGCATCGAGGCCCGGCCGCTCACCGCGGGCGGGGTTGCGGCACTGCTCGATCGTTCGCTGGCTGCGGTCCCCCTCGTTCCCGCCGGTGAGGAAGACGAATTGCGCATTTCGCTTGCCGGTGCCCAGGAGAAGACCGCGCTGCTGCTGCACGATGGCCAGTGGCAACTGCCCTTGGGCAATACGCCGACGACTCACATCCTGAAGCTGCCCCTGGGCCGGGTCGGCACGATGCAAGCCGACTTCTCCACCTCGGTCGAGAACGAGTGGCTCTGCAGTCGCATCCTGCACGCCTTCGGCTTGCCGGTTGCGCATTGCTGGATGGAGACCTTCGGCCCGCACAAGGTGCTCGTCGTCGAGCGTTTCGACCGGCAGCGCTATCCCGCCTGGTGGGCACGGCTCCCGCAGGAGGATTTCTGCCAGGCGCTGGGCATTCCGCCCGGGAGCAAGTACGAGAGCCACGGCGGCCCGGGTATCGATGCCATCCTCGACAAGCTGCGCGGCAGCCAGGATGCGGAGGCCGACCGGCGGCGCTTCCTCACGAGCCAGCTCATATTCTGGCTGCTCGGGGCGCCCGACGGGCACGCCAAGAACTTCAGCATTTTTCTCGAACCCGAAGGCCGTTTTCGGCTGACGCCGCTCTACGACGTGATGTCTGCCTGGCCGGTGACCGGCAGCGGGCCGAATCTGTTCAATCGCAAGAAGCTCAAGCTGGCGATGGCCGTGTGCGGCAAGAACAGGCATGCGCTCATCGACAGCATTCAGCGGCGACACTGGAACGAGACCGCCAAGCGCAATGCGATGGGGGCGAACTTCGAGGCCGCAATCGCGGAAGTATTGGCCGCCGTGCCCGGCGTGGTCGATAAAGTAGCGTCGGAACTGCCGCCGGGTTTCCCGGCCGCGGTCAGCAGGCCGATGATTGAGGGCCTTCAGGAGCAGGCCAGGCGGCTTGCTGCGATGCCCCCGTAGGACGCTACCGGCGGCGGCAATCTCGGGGATGCGAGGCCGGGCGGTGCGCGCGGCGGCGATTCTGGCGGAGAATGGCAGTAGTCCGTCCGTAGGAGAATGCGATGAACGCTGCCTTGCCGCTCGACCTCGCCGCCCTGCAAGCGGCGCGCGCCCGCATCGCCGGTTCGGTGCTGACCACGCCCCTGTGGGCCAACGATCCGCTGTCGCGCGAGCTGGGTGCGCCGATCCACATCAAGCTGGAGAACCTGCAGCGCACCGGTTCGTTCAAGCTGCGCGGCGCCAGCCACAAGATCGACTGCCTGCTGCGCGCCGGCCAGGCGGCCAACGGCGTGATCGCGATGTCCGCCGGCAACCATGCCCAGGGCGTGGCGCGGGCGGCGATGATCGCCGGGCTGCCGGCGACGGTGGTGATGCCGGCGAACGCGCCGCTGACCAAGATCGAGGCGTGCAAAAGTCTTGGCGCCGAGGTGGTGCTGCACGACGGCGGGCTGGAGGAGGCGAAGGTCGAGGCCGAGCGGCTGGCGCGCGAGCGCCGGCTGGCCTTCATCCACCCCTACGACGACTGGGACGTGATCGCCGGCCAGGCCGGGGTCGGCCTGGAAATCCTCGAAACGCTGCCGGAGGCGGCGCAGATCGTCGTGCCGCTCGGCGGCGGCGGGCTACTGTCGGGCATCGCGCTGGCAGTGAAGCTGCAGCGGCCGGATATCCGCATCGTCGGCGTGCAGGCCGAGGCGGTCTCGCCGTGGCGCCACTTCCTCGTCGACGGCGCGTTCGATCCGATCGCCCCCGACGCGCACACCATCGCCGACGGCATCAAGGTGAAAACGCCGGGGCTGCTGACGCGGCTGGTGGTGGCGCGCTGCGTCGACGCCATCGTCACCGTGGACGACAACGCCATCGCCGAGGCCATGGTGACCTTGCTCGAACGCACCCGTACGATCGGCGAGGGCGCCGGCGTGGTCGGCCTGGCGGCGCTGATGCGCGGCCTGATCCCGCTGCCGGCGGAGGCGCCGACGGTGATCGTGATCAGCGGCGGCAACGCCGACATGACGCTGATCGGCCGCTCGATCGACTACGGGCTGGCCTCCAGCGGCCGGCTGATGAGCGTCGCCGTGCTGACGCCGGACAGCCCCGGCCGGCTGGCCGCATTGCTCGGCCTGGTCGCCGAGCACGGCATGAACATCCGCCACGTCGAGCACCGGCGCGGCGAGCTGCACGTGCCGGTGGGGATGACCGAGATCATCCTGCAGATCGAGACGCGCAACTTCGAGCACCAGCGCGAGCTGCTCGAACACTTCGCCCGGCAGGGGCTGACGGCGCGCAACCTGATCGGCGGCGCTTAGCGCACCTTTCCCGCCGGCGGCGGGGCGGCTTGCGTTACTTTTGTGAACGACGTACGATATTGAACGTCGTCCAACAATTTATCGCCGATGTTCTTTCCGATGCCTACTTCCGCCGACACCGAAGGCCGGCGCGCCCGCAAGCGCCGACAGACCGCCGACCGCCTCGCCGAAACCGCCTTTGCGCTGTTTGCCGAGCACGGCTACGAGGCCGTGACCATGGAGCAGATCGCCGCCGCCGCCGACGTCGCCAAGGGCACGTTGTACAACCATTTCCCGGTCAAGGAGGCGCTGCTCGCGCACCGCTTCCACGCCGACCTGGCCGCGGCGCTGCCCGCGCTGTACGCCCAGCTGGCGGCGCTGCCGTCGGCGGTCGAGCGGCTGCGCGCCTTCCTGCTCGCCTCGGCCGCCTATTCCGAGAGCACCCGCGACACGCTCGGCGCCTACCTCCACTATCGCCTCAGCCAGCCGGTCGAGTCGCTCGGCCGCGACCAGCGCAGCGGCCTCGACCAGGTCTTCGCCCGGCTGATCGGCGAGGCGCAGGCGAGCGGCGAAATCCGCAGCGAGCTGCCGCTGCAGGCGCTCGCCGACATGCTGCAGTTCATGCACCTCGGCACCGTCATGCGCTGGCTGCACACGCCCGGCGCGTCGCTCGCCTCCGACTTCGAGGCGATGCTCGACCTGTTCCTCGACGGCGCGCGGAGAAAAGCATGAACCCGCCGCCGCTGATCCTCGACTTCGCCGCCGCGGCCGACGCCGGGCCGCGCCTCGCCGGCGGCAAGGGCCACCAGCTCGGCCGGCTGGCGCGCTACGGCCTGCCGGTGCCCGACGGCTTCGTGCTGACGACGGCGGCCTTCGCGCAGGCGGCAAGTCTCGACCTCGAAGCGCTCGTCGCCGGCGCGCTGCGCGCGCGCGGCTGGGAGGCCACGCCGCTGGCCGTGCGCTCGTCGGCGCCGATGGAGGATTCGCGGCGCGCGTCGTTCGCCGGCATCCACCACAGCGCGCTCAATGTCGTCGGCAGCGCCGCCGTCGCCGCCGCCGTGCGCGCCGTCTGGGACTCACTCGCCGCGCCGCAGGCGGTCGCCTACCGCGCCCGCCTCGGCATCGACGAGGCGGCGATGGCGGTGGTCGTCATGCCGATGGTGCCGGCCGTCGCCGCCGGCGTCGCCTTCAGTTGCGACCCGGCCAGCGGCCGCGACGACCGGGTGGTGGTCAACGCCGTTGCCGGGCTGGCCGACGCGCTCGTTTCCGGTCGCGTCAGCGGCGAGGAAATCGTGCTGGAGGCCGACCCGATCAGCGAGGACTACGCCGTCGTGCGCCGCAGCGGCGCCCCGGCCGGCCTCGCTGACGCGCGCGCGGTTGAACTCGCCGAGCTGGTGCGCGAAACCGCCTTTACGCTCGACTACGGCGCACCATGGGCCGACATCGAATGGGTCTGGGACGGCGAACGCTTCCACCTCGTCCAGGCGCGCCCGGTCACCGCCCGCCCGTGGCACACCTACCCGGCGCTGGCCGGCCAGCCGGCGCTGTGGTCGAACGGCAATACCCGCGACGCCGTGCCGCACGTGATGAACGCCTCCGATTGGGCGATGTCGCGGCGCCTGGTGAACCTGCTGCTCGAACCCGGCTGGCGGCTCGCCGGCTACCCGCTGCTGCCCGGCGTCCAGCGCGCCGCGCTGTTTTCCGGACGGCTCTACCTCAACGCGGCGCTGCTGCAGTGGGAGGGCTACGACGCCGTCGGCATCGCGCCGGCGGCGATGAACCGCCTGCTCGGCGGCCATCACCCGGAGATTGCCGTGCCGCCGGCTGGCCCCAGGGAGCGCGCGGCGCGCGCCTGGCGCATGCTGCGCTACCTCGCCCGCGCCGGTGGGCGGCGCCGGCTCGGCCGGCGCCAGGTGACCGCGGCGCACGCCGCCTGCGCCGCTTGGCGCGCCGAGAATCTCGCCGCGCTCGACGATGATGCGCTGGCGCGGCGCTATTTCGCGCTCGGCCTGCACAGCCGCCGCCAGAACGGCCTCCTCTTCCTGCAGGGGTCCGGCGGCGGCAGCCTGTCGGTCTTGCTCGACTTGATCGAGCGCTATCTGCCCGGCGAAGCGCACGCGCTCGCCGCCGCGCTGATGGCGGGCGGCGAGCCGAGCGTCACCGCCCGCCAGGGCTACGAACTGCAGGCACTGGCGACGGCGGCCGCCGGCGAACCGGCCGCTGCCGCGCTGCTGCACGCAGGCCGTGCCGACTGGCAAGGCCTGCCGGACGACAGCCCGTTCCGCCGCCGCTTCGCCGCCTTCGTCGACCGCTACGGCCACCGCGGCATCTACGAAACCTATGCGCGCAATCCGCGCTGGCGCGAAGACCCGGCTTACCTGCTGCGCAGGATCGCCGACCTCATGGACAACGACCCGGCGGCGCTCGCCGCCCGCCAGGAAACGGCCCGGCAGGCGGCCCGCGCGCGCCTCGCCGACGGGCTTCCGTGGTGGGCGCGGCGGCTGGCCGGCGCGCTGGCCAAGGCCGCCACCGTCGAATGCAACGACCGGGAGGCCGCGCGCAGCGCCTTCATCGCCTACGGCGAAGTCGGCCGCTACCTGCTGCTGGAGATCGGCCGCCGGCTGGCGGCGCGCGGCTGCCTGGCGCGCGCCGAGCAAGCCTTCCACCTGCTGCCGCCGGAAGTGGCCGCGGCGCTGGCCGGGCGGCTCGCCGGCGACGCGCTGCGCCACCGCGTCGCCGACCGCGAACGGCTGTGCGCCGAGTGGGAGGCGAACCCTGCGCCGGACGTGATCCACGAAGGCGCCGCTGCACCGGCCGCGGCGCCCGCCGCGGTCGCTGCCGCCGACGGCGTCTGGCGCGGCACCGCCGTCGGCGCCGGGCGGGCGGCCGGCGCGGCGCGCGTCGTGCGGCATCCGGAGGAGGGCGGGGGCCTCGCCGCCGGCGAGATTCTCGTCGCGCCGTCGACCGACCCGGCGTGGACGCCGCTCTTCCTGCAGGCCGGCGGCCTGGTCATGGAAACCGGCGGCTATCTCTCGCACGGCGCGATCGTCGCGCGCGAGTTCGGGATTCCGGCGGTGGTGAACCTGCCGGGCATCCTCGCCGCGCTCGCCGACGGCGAGACGGTCGAGGTCGACGGCGGGAGCGGCGTCGTGCGCCGGCTGCCTGCTTGAAGGAGCGGGCGGCAATGACCGAACGCACGCTGACCGTCGCGACGGTGCATCTCGTCGCCGCCCGGCTGGCGCGGCGGCTGGCCGGCCCCTGACAGCCGCCGCCGGCCTCGGCTATCATGGGGTCCCTTTCCGGCACCGACACGCACCATGAGCAAGGCTTTCACCCGCGAAGCGGACCACGACGACGAGGATGAGGTCCCGCCCGGCCTGCAGCTGCCGCAGGGGGTGAAGAACTACATCACGCCGGCCGGCCATGCGCGGCTGAAGGCCGAGTTCGACCACCTGCTGCGCGTCGAGCGCCCGCACGTGGTCGAGGTCGTCGCCTGGGCGGCGTCGAACGGCGACCGCTCGGAGAACGGCGACTACATCTACGGCAAGCGCCGGCTGCGCGAGATCGACCGCCGCATCCGCTTCCTGACCAAGCGCCTCGACATCGCCGAGGTGGTCGACCCGCTCAAGCAGCCGAACCGCAGCCAGGTCTTCTTCGGCGCGACGGTGACGATCAGCGACGAGGACGGCACCGAGAACACCTACACCATCGTCGGCGTCGACGAGACCGACCTCGGCCGCGGCCACATCAGCTGGGTGTCGCCGCTGGCGCGTGCGCTGATCAAGGCGAAGGAGGGCGATTCGGTGCGCTTCCAGAGCCCGGCCGGCATTCGCGAGATCGACATCGTCGCCGTCGAATACAAGGCGATCGATCCGGCCTGACGGGGCGTCGGGTGCTTGCTTCGGCGGCATTCGATGGATACTCCCACGTCATTCCGGGGCCGCGCAGCGGAACCCGGAATCCAGCAACGGTGCTTGGGCCGCCCCCTGGATTCCGGGTCAAGCCCGGAATGACGGGGCGTCGGGGGGTTGCTTCGGCGGCATTCGATGGATCCTCCCACGTCATGCCGGGGCCGCGCAGCGGAACCCGGAATCCAGCAATGGTGCTTGGGTCGTCCCCTGGATTCCGGGTCAAGCCCGGAATGACGGGGCGTCGGGGGGTCGGTTCGGCGGCAGTCGATTGATCCTCCCACGTCATTCCGGGGCCGCGCAGCGGAACCCGGAATCCAGCAACGGTGCTTGGGCCGTCCCCTGGATTCCGGGTCGAGCCCGGAATGACGGGGCGTCGGGGGGTTGCTTCGGCGGCATTCGATGGATCTTCCCACGTCATTCCGGGGCGGCGTAGCGGAACCCGGAATCCAGCAACGGTGCTTGGGGTGTCCCCTGGATTCCGGGGCAGGCCCGGAATGACGATGCGCTCCGTTCGTTCGGCCCTCGTTCTGTACTGGCTGCCGCTCGGGGGGCTTGAAATCCCCGGAAACATCCCCATCTCGCGTGGGTCATTTTGAACTACCACGGAGTTACTGCATGGGCGCTACCAAGGAAACCCTGGGCTTTCAGGCCGAAGTGAAGCAGCTGCTTCACCTGATGATCCATTCGCTGTATTCGAACAAGGAAATCTTCCTGCGCGAGCTGGTCTCGAATGCGTCGGATGCCTGCGACAAGCTGCGCTTCGAGGCGCTCGACAATCCCGGCCTGTTCGAGAACGATGCCGAACTGAAGATCCGCGTCGCCTACGACAAGGAAGCACGCACGATCACCATCTCCGACAACGGCATCGGCCTCTCCCGCGAGGAAGCCGTGTCCCACCTCGGCACCATCGCCAAGTCCGGCACGCGCGAGTTCTTCTCGGCGCTGACCGGCGACCAGGCCAAGGACGCGCACCTGATCGGCCAGTTCGGCGTCGGCTTCTACTCGTCGTTCATCGTCGCCGACAAGGTCACGGTGATCTCGCGCCGCGCCGGCCAGACCAAGGACCAGGCGATCCGCTGGGAATCGGCCGGCGAGGGCGACTTCTCGATCGAGATGGTGGAGAAGGATGGCCGCGGCACCGATGTCGTCCTGCACCTGCGCGACGGCGAGGACGAGTTCCTCGGCGGCTGGAAGCTGAAGAGCATCCTGAAGAAGTACTCCGACCACATCACGCTGCCGATCCTGATGCAGAAGGAAGAGTGGAAGGACGGCGAGCAGGTCAAGACCGACGAGGACGAGACGGTCAACCAGGCGAGCGCGCTGTGGGCGCGGCCGAAATCCGAGATCAGCGAGGAGCAGTACAAGGAGTTCTACAAGCACGTCGCGCACGACTTCGAGGACCCGCTGGCGTGGACGCACGCCCGCGTCGAGGGCAAGCAGGAATACACGCAGCTGCTCTACATCCCGGCACGCGCGCCGTTCGACATGTTCGAGCGCGGCGCCCGTCACGGCGTCAAGCTCTACGTGAAGCGCGTCTTCATCATGGACGACGCCGAGCAGCTGATGCCGCTCTACCTGCGCTTCGTGCGCGGGGTGGTCGATTCGGCCGACCTGCCGTTGAACGTCTCGCGCGAGATCCTGCAGCAGAGCAAGGACATCGACACGATCAAGGGCGGCTGCGTGAAGAAGGTGCTCGGCATGATCGAGGACCTGGCCGCCAACGACGCCGAGAAGTTCGCCACCTTCTGGGGCGAGTTCGGCAAGGTGCTCAAGGAAGGCGTCGGCGAGGACCACGCCAACAAGGACCGCATCGCCAAGCTGCTGCGCTTCGCCTCGACGCACAACGACACCACCGACGAGACCGTCTCGCTCGCCGACTACGTCAGCCGCATGAAGGAAGGCCAGGAGAAGATCTACTACGTCACCGCCGAGACCTTCACCGCCGCGAAGAATAGCCCGCATCTCGAAATCTTCCGCAAGAAGGGCATCGAAGTGCTGCTGCTCTCCGAGCGCGTCGACGAGTGGGTGGTCGGCAGCCTGACCGAGTTCGACGGCAAGCAGTTGCAGTCGGTCGCCAAGGGCGGCCTCGACCTCGGCCAGCTGGAGGACGAAGCCGAGAAGAAGGAAGCCGAGAAGGCCGCCGACGAGTACAAGGACTTGATCGAACGCATCAAGACCGAACTCGGCGACAAGGTGAAGGACGTCCGCGTCACCCACCGCCTGACCGATTCGCCCTCGTGCATCGTCGCCGACGAGCACGACCTCGGCGGCAACCTGGCGCGCATCCTCAAGGCCGCCGGGCAGAAGGCGCCGGGCTCGAAGCCGATCCTCGAAATCAACCCCAACCACCTCGCCGTGCAGCGGCTGAAGTACGAGGAAACCCGCTTCGCCGACTGGGCCAACCTGCTGCTGGAGCAGGCGATGCTCGCCGAAGGCGGCACGCTGGAAGACCCGGCCGGGTTTGTGAAGCGCATCAACGACTTGATGCTGGCGCTGTCGGCCGGCAAGTAAGCCGCTTCAGCCGCCAACGAAAACGCCCCGATTCGTTCGGGGCGTTTTCATTTCCGCTGTGCCGGTTCGTCGGTGCCGGTTTTTCGGCCGCTTCTCCCGCCGTGCCGTCGGTGGCGCGCCAGCGCTCGCTGGCGCGACGACCGGGCTCACGAGTCGCCGCCGCTTTTGCCATCGCTCGCCAGCCGCCACTCGCGGGGCGACAGCCCGCAACAGGCCTTGAACGCGCGCGAGAAGGCGGCTTCGCTGCCGTAGCCGACCTCGATGGCGACCAGCTTGAGCGGGCGCCCCGCCAGCAATGCCCGCTGCGCGAGGCCGACGCGCCAGCGCTGCAGGTAGGCGCCTGGCGTGCAGCCGAGGCGTTCGCGGAAGAGCCGGGCGAACACGCTGCGCGACATGCCGGCCTGCGCGGCCAGCGTCGCCAGCGACCATTCCCGCGCCGGCTGTTCATGCATGGCGATCAGGGCCTGGCGCAGGCGCGGGTGGGCCATCCCGAGCAGCATCCCGACCTGGGTGCGGCCTTCCTCCATCAGGTGCCGCAGCACCTGGATCAGCACCACCTCGAACAGCCGGTCGAGCACCGCCTGGCGCCCGCAGTTCCGGGCAAAGGCCTCGGCGAAGAGCAGCTCCAGCACCGGCTCGCTGCCCTGCAGCGCGCTCAGCGGCAGGCAGACGAAGGGCGGCAGCGCGGCGGCGACGGGGTTGGCCGGGCCGCCGTCGAAACTGAGGTTGGCGCACGCGAAGTCGGCCCCGCGCTCGGGGTCGGTGACGAAGCGGTGCGCCATCGGCTGCGGGTAGAGCAGCAGGCTGGGCTCGCTGACCCGCGCCGCCAGTGTCCCGCCGTGCCAGACTTCGACCGCGCCCTGGCGGATCAGGTGGAGCTGGCCGGCGCTGCCCTCGCCCGGCAGTTCGTTGACGCCGCACAGCGCGCCGGAATGGAAGACGCGCGCGGTGATCGAGAAATGCTCCAGCAGCGCCGCCAGTCGATCGGTCATGAAATACTCCTGATCAAATATTCAGGACTATTTATAGCATGGCGTCCCGATACTTGGCGCAAAGTTCGTCCTGCCAACCGGCAATCCTCAACCCGACGAACGAACCCAGGAGTCCACCATGTCCATCGAAAAAATCCTCTACACCGCTGAAGCCACCGCCACTGGCGGCCGCGAAGGCCGCGCCGTCTCGTCCGACCAGGTGCTCGACGTGCAGTTGTCGACGCCGCGCGAACTGGGCGGCGCCGGCGGCCCCGGTACCAACCCCGAACAGCTGTTCGCCGCCGGCTACGCCGCCTGCTTCCTGGGCGCCTTGAAGTACGTCGCTGCCCAGTCGAAGGTCGCACTGCCGGGCGACGCGCAGATCACCGGCCGGGTCGGCATCGGCCCGGTCCCGACCGGCTTCGCGATCCAGGTCGAGCTGCGGATCAGCCTGCCCGGCCTGCCCGCCGAACAGGCCCGCACGCTGGTCGACCAGGCGCACATCGTCTGCCCGTACTCGAACGCCACGCGCGGCAACATCGACGTGACGCTGGTGATCGTCGACTGACGGCGGTGACGCCGCGACGCGGAAGACCGCGGCCAACCCCACCGCCCCGCACGGCCTCGGCGAGACCCACAAGGATCGCCTCAACCGGGAGCTGCTGGACTTCCTGCGCAGTTAAACCGGCCCATCCGCGGCTGCCCTGCGTGCGCAGGGCAGCTTGTTTTCCGGAAGCGGCGGCGAATCGGATCACGGCGTCGGCCCGGTGGCCTGGCTGGCGACGAGCCGACCGCAGGCAGGCTGGGCTTCGGAAGCAAATGGCTCACAGCCGGGCGTTCCTCGAACTGAGCCGAGTTCTGCTGCAAAAAGCGCGTCGGGTGGCGAGAGAGGAGGCGCCCGCCGGGGCCCGCATTCCCGCCGCGGTTGCGGCTAAACTGCGCCTTTCGGTGACTGGCTTGCCAGCGCCTTCAACCGCCCCAGGGGGCGCCTCAGCCAGGACCCGCGCGTGAGCTTCTTCTCAACAGCCGTCAGCTTTCTTGCCTTGCCCTTTGCCACCGCCAGCTACCGCAATGACCTGCGGCGCACCCTGCTGGCGCTGGGCGCCGATATCGTCCTGGCGCTGTTCGTGCTGGTCGGCGCGACGCTCGTAACCGTCCTCCCCAGCCTGCCGGCCTTCGACGTCGTGACCGACTACCGGCCGAAGATTCCGTTGCGGATCTACACGGCCGATGGCGCGCTGCTCGGGGAGTTCGGCGACGAACACCGGGACTTCACGCCGATCGGGGAAATCCCCCCGGTCTTGAAGGAGGCGCTGCTGGCGATCGAGGATGCGCGCTTCTACGAGCACAGCGGCGTCGATTACCGCGGGGTGCTGCGGGCGCTGGTGGCCGATCTGAGCGGCGGTTTTCGCCAGGGCGCCTCGACGATCACGATGCAGGTGGCGCGCACTTTCTTCCTCTCCCGGGAGAAAACCGTGAAGCGCAAACTGACCGAGGTGGTGCTGGCCTACCGCATCGAATCGGCCTTGAGCAAGGACCGGATCCTTGAGCTCTACATGAACCAGATCTACCTCGGCCAGCGCACGCATGGCTTCGCCAGCGCCGCCCGCACCTATTTCAACAAGCGCCTGCCGGAGCTGACGCTGGCGGAAGCGGCCATGCTCGCCGGCATCCCGCAAAACCCGGCCAAGCACAATCCGGCGGTCAATCCGCTACGGGCCAAGGCCCGCCAGGAACTCGTGCTGAAGCGCATGCTGCAGCTGGGCAAGATCACGCAGGCGCAACATGACGAGGCCGTCGGCCAGGCACTCACGATCGGCCACCGCCTGCAGTTCGAGGCCCATGCCGACCACGTCGCCGAGCTGGTGCGCCAGGAGCTCCACGCGCAATACCAGGGCGATACCTATACGCGGGGCTTCAATGTCTATACCACGCTCGACAAGGCCGAGCAGAACGCCGCCTACGACGCGGTCCGGCGCAACGTGCTGGCCTACGACCAGCGCCACGGCTACCGCGGGCCGGAAGCCTTTGTCGAGCTGCCGGACAATGCGGAGGAGCGGGATGAGGCCATCGAGAGGACCCTGGCCAGGCATCCGGGCAGCGACAACCTGATCGCGGCCGTCGTCACCGAAGTCTCCGCCAAGCGTGTCCGCGCCGAACCCGCCTCCGGCGACACGCTGGAAATCAAGGGCGACGGGCTGCGTTTTGCCGCCCGCGCGCTGCAAGCAAACGCCAAAATGGATCTGAAGATTCGTGTCGGTTCGGTGGTCCGCGCCAGCCAGGACGGCAAGGGCCGCTGGTCTATCAGTCAGATGCCGGAAGTCGATGCCGCTTTCGTCGCCATCAATGCCGAGGATGGCGCTTACCGGGCGCTGGTCGGCGGCTTCGACTTTTCCCGCAACCAGTTCAACCATGTCACCCGCGCCTGGCGCCAGCCGGGATCGAGCATCAAGCCCTTCGTTTATTCGGCCGCGCTGGAAAAGGGCTTCTCGCCGGCCACGCTGATGAACGATGCCCCGCTCTCGCTGCCCGGCGGCGCAGACGGCCAGCCGTGGGAACCCCGCAACGACGACGGCTTCGACGGCCCGATCAGCCTGCGCGAGGCGCTGGCCCGCTCGAAGAACGTCATCGCGGTCCGCCTGCTGCAAGCCATCTCGCCGCCCTATGCGCGCGACTATCTGCAACGCTTCGGTTTCGATGCCGCCAAGCATCCGGCCAATCTGACCATGACGCTGGGCAGCGGCTCGGTCACCCCGCTGCAGATGGCGACCGCCTACGCGGTGTTCGCCAACGGTGGGTTCAAGGTCAGCCCGCGCTTGATCGAGAAAATCACCGATGCCCGCGGCAACGTGCTGTGGCAGGCGCCACCGCCGCCGCCCCGGCAGGACGAGCAACGGGTGATCGACGCCCGCAACGCTTTCATCATCGACAGCATGCTGCGCGAAGTGGTCAGCCGCGGCACCGGCGCCCAGGCGAGCCAGCGCCTGGCACGCAGCGACCTCGCCGGCAAGACCGGCACCACCAGCGACGCGGTCGACGGCTGGTTTGCCGGCTACGCCGGCAACGTCGTCGCCGTTGCGTGGATGGGGCACGACCAGCCCAAGTCGCTCGGCGGCCGCGAATTCGGCGCAACGCTGGCGCTGCCGATCTGGATCGACTACATGCGCCAGGCCCTGTCCGGCAAGCCGATCAGCGAAAGAAAGCCGCCGCCGGGCGTCTCCGTCGTCGATGGCGACTGGGTCTACGATGAATTCAAGGGCGATGACGGGGTCAAGACTCTGGACGTTGAGGTGTCGCCGCTCAAATCCATCTTCGATGCAATACGGAAGGCGTTTGGCGGCTGAAGTGGGAGATGTTTCAGTTGCTGCCTGGACTCGGGGATCTGCTAGATAGCCTACGCGTGCAAGTCGGCCTTTGCCGACAGAGGAACACCTCTTGTTCAATGCCAGCAAGGTGGCCAGTTGCTGACAGTGCTGATAACCATGCTGGCTCCGGGTTCGGACGGACTATGGTCAGATTGCCCCCTATCAGAAACACCACTTCAGACAAGAATAAAATAAAAATTTGCGTAATTAGTGCATAATTCAAATATATATTTTTAATTGATAGGTAAATGCAATGCTGGTCGAGTTCCGTACCAAGAACTTCCGCAGCTTACGCGATGAGCAGGTGCTGAGTCTTGTTGCGTCCACCGATAAGACCCTGCTGGACACACATACCCTTGGCACCGGGCTGAAGGCTGCCCCGCATTTGCTTAAAGGTGCAGTGGTGTACGGCGCCAATGCCAGCGGCAAGTCAAACCTTATCAAGGCCCTGCAGTACATGCGTGGTGTGGTGCTTGAATCGGCCGCCCTGCAACCCGGCCAGACATTTGACCGACTTCAATCCTTCAAGCTGGATGCCGCATCAGGCAGCCTCCCCACCGAATTCGAAGTCACCTTCATTATTGACGGGGTGCGTTACCAGTACGGCTTTTCCATGACTACGCAGCGTATCGTCAACGAGCATCTCCTGGTTTACAAGGCATTCAAACCGCAACGTTGGTTCGAGCGTCACCTCGATACCGAAAGCGGCAAGGATGTGTACGAATTCGGCCCCAGCCTGAAGGGCGCCAAGAATCTGTGGGAGGGCGCCACCCGGCCGAATGCTTTGTTCCTGTCTATGGCGGTGCAGCTCAACAGTGACGCCCTACGCCCGGTGTTTGACTGGTTCGCCAAGCGGCTTGTGATCTTCAATGAGCAGTCGCCGCTGTCTCCGCAGTTTTCGATGCAGATGCTCAAGCAGGAAGCGCAGCGCAAGGCCATTTGCGAGTTTCTGCGTGCCGCCGACATCAGTATTGCCGACATCGAAGTGGCCACCAAGCAGGCCATGGTTCACAGCATTCGCTTCGACTTGGCTACCGGCAAACGTGAGGAAGAGGCCAGCGAGCAGGCCGTTGACGAAGTAAAGTTTCACCACATCACCGAGCACGGCAAGGCCGTTTTCGACTTGATGGACGAGTCCAGCGGCACGCGCAACCTGTTGTTCCTAACCGGGCCCATCCTGGACATCCTCAGCAAGGGGCTGACGCTGGTCGTGGATGAACTGGACACCAGTCTGCACACTCTACTGGTGCAGGCATTAGTGCGATTGTTCCACCGGCCCGAAGTCAACACAGGTGGCGCGCAACTCATCTTTACCACGCACGACACCTCGCTGCTCGATGCCTACGGCCTGTTCCGGCGTGATCAGATATGGTTTGTCGAAAAGCGCCCCGACCAAAGTTCATCGCTGTACTCATTGCTCGATTTCAGCCCGCGGAAGAATGAAGCGCTGGAGCGTGGTTATCTGCAAGGACGATACGGCGCACTGCCATTCCTGCGCAATCAGGCTTTGGGAGTTGAGCACTGATGGGGCGCGACAACCAGCCCAAAGACAGGCAGTTGCGCCGCAAGGCGGCCAAGGAGGCGCGCCGCGCCAGTTATGCCCGCATCCTGATCGTCACCGAAGGCAGTAAGACCGAGCCGCTGTACCTGGAAGAGATCCGCGCCGCGCATCAGCTACATTCAGCCAACGTGGAAGTGCAGCCTAGTCAACTGGGAACCGCGCCGATCCAGGTGGTGCGTTACGCCCGGCAGCTGTTTGAAGAAGGCGAATTGCACAAAGGCATCCGCCCCAAGAGCTTCGACCGGATCTATGCGGTGTTTGATCGTGATGACCACGACAGCTATTCCAACGCCCTGGGTCTGGCGCAATCCCTTGATGGCAAGCTGCGCAACGACGACAAGCAGCCGGTCAGCTTCAAGGCCATCGCCTCCATCCCCAGCTTCGAGTTGTGGCTGTTGCTGCACTACGAAGACATTCAGGCGTCCATTCATCGCGACGAGGTGATGACGCGGCTGAAACAGCACATCCCCGGCTATGAAAAAGGTGCGGGCGGCGCCTTTGCCACCACCCGCGATCGGCTGGAAATTGCGACGCGGCGGGCACAGGCCTTGGCGGCGAAGTTCAATGCCTACACCGACCCCGAACCCTTCACCGCCCTGCACGAACTGGTCACGCTTCTGACCACGCTGCGCGCCTGAACCTGGTCGATCCAGCGCTGCCACGCCGAGTGCGTCGAACACAGCAAATTCTAGCTGACAGCTATCCGACAGACCGCAAAGGCCGAGTTGTGTGAATTGTGCCCCTACAACAGCCAGCCTTCCGGACAGATGAAGGTCTCGCGACAGCGCCATAAGTGAAGGCGGCGGGCCGGCAGCACTTGGCGGGTTTCGTCGGCTGCGCCTTGTCGTAGCGCCGGTCGGGCCTGGCTTTGCGGTGTGCCTGATTTCTGAAACGTTCGTCGCGGCTGTGCGCGGTTGTCGGCGCCAGCCCCCGGAGCCTCGAACTGCCGAGAAGCCCGGTTTTTCCACCGGGAAACCCCGATAATAGCGACCTCGTTTTGAACGCCATTTTGGAATCCCCGCATGGAAATCAAGGTCAACTTTCTCGACAAGCTTCGTCTTGAGGCCAAGTTCGATGACTTCACGGTCATCGCCGACCAGCCTATCCGCTACAAGGGCGATGGCTCGGCGCCGGGGCCGTTCGATTACTTTCTGGCGTCGTCGGCCTTGTGTGCGGCTTACTTCGTGAAGTTGTACTGCGACACGCGCGGCATTCCCACCGAGAACATCCGCCTGTCGCAGAACAACATCGTCGATCCGGAAAATCGCTACCAGCAGATCTTCAAGATCCAGGTCGAGTTGCCGGCGGACATCTCCGCCAAGGACCGGCTGGGCATCCTGCGTTCCATCGACCGCTGCACGGTGAAAAAGGTGGTGCAGACCGGGCCGGAGTTCGTGATCGAGGAGGTCGAGAATATCGATGCCGATGCGCAGGCCTTGCTGACGCTGGGTCGGGGTACGAGTGCGGCTTCGGCAGCGAGCACCTATATCGCCGGCAAGGATCTGCCGCTGGAGCAGACCATCGCCAATATGTCGGGGGTACTGGCGGACCTTGGCATCAAGATCGAGATCGCCTCGTGGCGCAATCTGGTTCCCAATGTGTGGTCGCTGCATATCCGCGATGCGCACTCGTCGATGTGTTTTACCAACGGCAAGGGCGCGAGCAAGGAAAGCGCGTTGGCGTCGGCCCTGGGCGAATACATCGAGCGGCTCAATTGCAACCATTTCTACAACCACCAGTTCTGGGGCGAAGACATTGCCAACGCGGCATTCGTGCATTACCCGGATGAGCGCTGGTTCAAGCCCGGCAAGAAAAACGCTGGGGATGCGCTGCCGGCCGGCATCCTCGACGAATACTGCCTGCAGATTTACAACCCCGATGGCGAGTTGCGTGGCTCGCATCTCTACGACACCAACTCCGGCAATGTGCAGCGCGGCATCTGCGCGCTGCCGTTTGTGCGCCAGTCGGACGGCGAGGTGGTGTATTTCCCGACCAACCTGATCGACAACCTGTACCTCAGCAATGGCATGAGTGCCGGCAATACGCTGGCCGAGGCGCAGGTGCAATGCCTGTCGGAAATCTTCGAACGGGCGGTCAAGCGCGAAATCATCGAAGGCGAGATCGCGCTGCCCGACGTGCCGCAGGAAGTGCTGGCGAAATACCCCGGCATCCTGGCCGGCATCGAGGCGCTGGAAAGGCAGGGCTTCCCGGTGCTGGTCAAGGATGCATCGCTGGGCGGCGAGTTTCCGGTGATGTGCGTCACCTTGATGAACCCGCGCACCGGCGGCGTGTTCGCGTCCTTCGGCGCGCATCCCAGCCTGGAGGTGGCGCTGGAGCGCAGCCTGACCGAGCTGCTGCAGGGGCGCAGTTTCGAAGGCCTGAACGACTTGCCCCGGCCCACCTTCGAGTCCAACGCCGTCACCGAACCGAACAACTTCGTCGAGCACTTCATCGATTCCAGCGGCGTCGTGTCCTGGCGCTTCTTCAGCGCCAAGGCGGACTACGACTTTGTCGAGTGGGATTTCTCCGGCCACGGCGAGAATTCGAACGCCATTGAGGCCGCCACCTTGTTCGGCATTCTCGAAGGCATGGGCAAGGAAGCGTACATGGCGGTGTATGACCAGCTCGGCGCAACCGCCTGCCGCATCCTGGTGCCGGGGTATTCGGAAATCTATCCGGTCGAGGATCTGATCTGGGACAACACCAACAAGGCGCTGTCGTTCCGCGCCGACATCCTGAACCTGCATCGTCTCGACGATGCGGCGCTGGAAGCCTTGCTGGAACGCCTGGAAGAGAGCGAGCTCGACGATTACACCGACATCGTCACCTTGCTCGGCATCGAGTTCGACGAGAACACCGTCTGGGGCCAGCTCACGGTCCTGGAGTTGAAGCTGCTGATCCGTCTGGCCTTGCAGCAATTCGGAGAAGCCCACGACCTGGTCGGCGCCTTCCTGCAATACAACGAAAACACGGTCGAGCGCGGCTTGTTCTACCAGGCCATGAATGTGGTGCTGGAGGTGCTGCTCGACGACGAGCTGGAACTGGCCGATTACGAGGCCAACTTCCGCCGGATGTACGGCAACCCGCGGATGGACGCGGTGCTGGGGTCGGTGGACGGCAGCGTGCGCTTCTTCGGCTTGACGCCCACGAGCATGCAACTGGAAGGGCTCGATCGGCACCAGCGCCTGATCGACAGCTACAAGAAGCTGCACCGGGCGCGGGCCAAGGTGGGGGCTGCATCGAGTTAGGCCAAGGCCGACTTGCGGCCGGCCAGGCGCGGCTCCTTCCAGAGGGCCGAAGACATCTCCGAATCTGCGACGATCACGCCACAATCCGGTGCCTGTCTCCTCGACCGGGTGCCGTGCCTCGGCAACCCCATGGCCGCCCCCCGGCAACAACGCCCCGACCCGTTCGGGGCGTTGTCATTGGTGCCGGCGGCGAATCAGCCTAGTAGTCAGTCAACTTGAATCCGGTTGATGTAACCCTCGTCATTCCGGGCTTGACCCGGAATCCAGGGGGGCTCGTGCGTTGGCGGGGCAAGTGTTTGTGGGTTTTTCCTGGATTCCGGCGCGGGCGCAGCCCGGCCTGCCCTGAGCTTGCCGAAGCCTGTCCTGAGCTTGTCGAAGGGGGCCGGAATGACGAACCTATCCATCCGTTCCAGCATGACTGACTACCAGCTGGCCGCGCGCGAAGACGATGGCGTCGGCGATTGCCGCTTCCAGCGCCGGCGCGGCGGGGTAGCTCCAGAAGCTGGCGAAGATCGGCAGCGGCGCCAGCGGCAGTTCGCAGTCGAGCACGGCGATGCGGTGCTGCGCGGCGAGCTGTTCGGCGGCGGCGCGCGGCAGCGTCGCCAGGCCGAAGCCGCTTTCGACCAGCTTGACCAGCGCCGAGATCGACGAGATCGCATGCACGTGCTTGTTGCTCACGCCGGCGTTGCGCAGCGCGTCCATCAGCGCCACGTGCGGCTGCGAGCCGCGCTGGAAGGTGAGGATGTCGTGCGCGAGCAGTTCGTCGATGCTCAGCGGCGTCGCCGGCGCGCTGTCCGCCGGGCCGACGAAAGCCATCTCCATCACCGGCAGCGCCTCGCTGAAGACGCCGTTGCCGGTCGCCGGCATGGCGGTGAACACCAGGTCGAGGCCGCCGCGGCGGATCTGCTCGTTCAGCAGCGGCGTCATTTCCACGGTCAGTTCGAATTCGATCTGCGGGTTGCGCGCCTTCAGGTGTCGCACCATGTCGATCAGGAAGGTGTGCAGCGCCGTCTCGATGCCGCCGATGCGCAGCGACAGCGGCAGCGCCTCGGGCACGCCGAACTCGCGCTTGACGTCGCGCTGCAGCGCGAGGAAGCGTTCGGCGTAGTCGAGGAAGCGCGTGCCGGCGTTGGTCAGGCGGAAGACGCGGTCGCGGCGGTCGAGCAGCGGCGTGCCGACTTCCTCCTCCAGCGCGGTGATCCGGCTGGAGACGGCGGACTGCGTCAGGCACAGCTTTTCGGCAGCGCGCGTGATGCTCTTCATGCGCGCCACCCAGACGAAGGCTTCGACGAAGCGCAGGTTCACGAGGGCTCCTTGGTCGGTGGTTCCGGGGCGGCATCCCGGGCGGCGGGGCGTCCGGCCGCGCGGGCTGAGCGGCCCAGTCTACTAAAACCCGGATGATTCACCCTAGCGGGCGGCACAAGAAAAATCGATGCCGACGCAAAGAAATTTTCCGTTTGTCGGCGCCGCCGGGCCGCGCCGATACTCGCTGCGCCCCCGGATTGCGGGGCGACAAAAAAACAAATCCAACGGAGACAAGCATGCGCATGCTCGGCTATTTGCGCATCGGCCAGAAGCTCATGCTGGCGCCGATGCTCGTTCTCGTCCTGTTGCTCGTGCTGGCGGCGGTCTCGCTCGACGGGCTGCGCCGCCAGCAGGCGGTGGTCGACGATTTCTACCAGGTCCGCTTCGCCCACCTGAAACGGGTCCATCAGTTGAACGGCCTGGTCCAGCGCTCGTATTCGCTGACCTTCGAGCTGCTCGCGTCGGCCTCGGCCAACTACCCGGAGGCGCAGCGCGAGGAGATCGCCCGGCGCATCGCCGGCCACTTCGGCGAGGGCGAAACGTTGCTCGGCGGCTGGCTCGGCGAGGCCGGGCTGGTGGCCGAGGAGCGGGCGCTGCTGGAGGAGAGCGCGGCCAGGCTGAAGACCTACCGGGCGCGCATCGACGAGGTGCTGGAGGTGGCGCGCATCGACTACGGCACGGCGGTGCCGATCATGAACCTGGCGCAGAAGGACTACGAGAAGCTGGCGCAGCCGGTGACGCGGCTGGCCCAACTCGAAGAGGAACTGAGCCGCGCCTCGTTCGACGCGGCGGCGGCGAATCTGGCGCAGGCGCGGGCGCTGCTGATCGTGGTGGTGGCGGTGTCCTTCGTCGTCGCCATCCTGGCCAGCCTGCTCATCCAGCGCGTCACCGTGCGCTCGGTGCGCGCCATCCGCGACGCCGCCGACCACCTGCAGGGCGGCGACCTGCGCCACCGCGTGCCGACCGCCGGCCGCGACGAGATCGCCGAGACCGCCGCCGCCTTCAACGGGCTGATCGACAGCTTCCAGGGCACGCTGCAGACGGTCAGCCGCGAGGCCGGGCGGGTCGCCGACAGTTCGCACACGCTCGCCGGCGACGCCGCCCGCGTCAGCGACGGCTCGGCGCAGCAGTCGGAAACCCTGCAGACGGTGGCAGCGGCGATGGAGCAACTGGCGGTCAGCATCGGCGCCATCTCGGACAGCGCCGCCGGCGTCCGCGACGCGGCGCGCGAGAGCCAGCAGAACGCCGAAGCCGGCGCCGGCGCGGTGCTCCGCCTGCAGGAGGAAATCGAGCAGGCGCGCGCCGCCTTCGACGCGACGGCGACCCTGATCAAACGCTTCATGGAGAGCACCGCGTCGATCAGCGGCCTGACCCGCCAGGTGCGCGACATCGCCGACCAGACCAACCTGCTGGCGTTGAACGCGGCGATCGAGGCCGCCCGCGCCGGCGAGGCCGGGCGCGGTTTCGCGGTGGTCGCCGACGGCGTGCGCAGCCTCGCCGAACAGTCGTCCACCGCCGCCGGCAGCATCGACGGCGTCACCCACGCGCTGGCCGAGCAGACGGCGGCGGTCGAGCAGGGCTTGCAGCGGGGCCATCAGGCGCTCGGCAGCAGCCGTGCGCACGCCGAGACGCTGGGCAGCGTCGTGCTGCGTGCGCGCGAGACGGTCGCCGCCAGCCGCCACGGCATCGAGGAGATCGCGCTGGCGGTCGGCGAGCAGGGCGCCGCCAGCGAAGAGGTGTCGCGCAGCCTGGAGCAGATGGCGCAGACGACGCAGGCCAACCTCGACGCCGTCCGCGACACTGCCGACGCGACGGTGCGGCTGGCCGACTACGCGCGCAACCTGCAGGCGGCGGTGGGCCGCTTCCAGGTTTGAGGCGCGGACCGAAACTCAAATTCGGCATCGAAAAAAACGATCATGGCCCAGAAAAATTTTGCGTTTGTGTCGCAGCGTGCCGTTCACGATACTTCGTACGCAACGCATTCACGCATCGATAACCGGAAGGAGGCTCAATTGGAAACTGTCCATCGCGACGCCGGCCTGGCTGACGCCGCCGCCCCCTACCCGACCGGCGCCGCCGCCCGCCGCGCCATCCGCAGCAACGAGTGGCGCGCGCACACCAGCGGCCTGGCGCCCGGCTACGTGCAGGGCAACCTGGTCATCCTGCCGGCGGCGCTGGCCGACGACTTCCTGCGCTTCTGCCAGCGCAACCCGAAGCCCTGTCCGCTGCTCGCCGTCTCCGAGCCGGGCGACCCGGCGCTGCCCGACCTCGGCGCCGACATCGACATCCGCCGCGACGTGCCGCAGTACCGCGTCTGGCGTAACGGCGAGCTGGTCGCCGAGCCGAACGACGTTGCCGACCTGTGGCGCGACGACCTGGTGAGCTTCGTCATCGGCTGCTCGTTCTCCTTCGAGCAGGGGCTGCTCGAAGCCGGCATCCCGCTGCGCCACATCGCCGAAGGCCGGAACGTGGCGATGTACCGCACCAGCATCGCCACCCGCAGCGCCGGCCGCTTCAGCGGGCCGATGGTGGTGTCGATGCGGCCGATGACGCCGGCCAACGCGATCCGCGCGGTGCAGGTCACCTCGCGCTTCCCGAACGTGCACGGCGCGCCGGTGCACCTCGGCGATCCGGCGCAGATCGGCATCGCCGACCTGGCCCGCCCCGACTTCGGCGACCCGGTCGCCATCGCCGCCGGCGAGATCCCGGTCTTCTGGGCCTGCGGCGTCACGCCGCAGGCGGTGGTGATGGAGGCCAAACCCGATTTCTGTATCACCCACGCACCGGGGGCGATGCTCGTCACCGATCTGCTCAACCACCAGTTGGCCAACAACTGAAACCCCAACGAGGAGACATCATGAAGGACATTACAAGGAACATCGCCAAACTCGCCGTTGCCGCCTGCCTGAGCGTCGCTGCCGTCGGCGGCGCGCTGGCGCAGGAGCTGCCGAAGACGCACCTGCGCATCGTCGGCTCGCTGTCCAACCTCGGTCCGTACAAGGACTTCGAGGTGCCGTTCTGGACCAAGCGCATCCCCGAGCATTCGAAGGGTGCGGTCACCGCCGAGATCCGCGGCTTCGACCAGATGGGCATGAAGGGGCCGGAAGTGCTGCGCCTGCTCGGCCAGGGGGTGATGGAGTTCGCCGGCGTGCCGATGTACTACCTCGCCGCCGACGATCCGGCGATCGAGATGATCGACATCGCCGGCCTGTTGCCCGACGCCGAGACCGCGCGCAAGGTGACGCAGGCGACGCGGCCGTACTACGAGAAGCTCTTGCGCGACAAGTTCAAGGTCGAGCTGATCGGCATCGGCGCCTTCCCGGCGCAGGTGCTCTACTGCAACGGCGAGATCAAGGGCCTGGCCGACATCAAGGGCAAGAAGGTGCGCGTCGGCGGCCGCTCGCAGTCCGAGCTGGTCGCCGCGCTCGGCGGCACGCCGGTGACGATGGCCTTCGGCGAAGTGGTGCCGGCGCTGCAGAACAAGACCGTCGATTGCGGCATCACCGGTTCGATGTCCGGCAACCTTGCCAAGTGGCACGAGGTCACCACCCACCTGCTGGCGCTGCCGCTCGGCTGGGCGCAGATCGCCTACGCGGTCAACCTGAAGACCTGGAACGGCATGGACCCCAAGCTGCGCGAATTCATCGACAGCGAAATGAAGGGGCTGGAGACGGCGCTGTGGGCGTCGGCCGCCTCGGTCACCGAGATGGGCTACCTGTGCAACGCCGGCAAGGCGGACTGCCGCGGCGGCACGCCCGGCAAGCTGACCATCGTGCAGCCGACCAAGGCCGACCACGACCTGCTGCGCAAGGTCGAGGCCGACCAGATGCTGCCGAAATGGGCGGCGCGCTGCAACGACGCCTGCGTCGCCGAGTACAACGGCACCGTCGGCAAGGTCGTCGGTCTCGCGGCCCGCAAGTAGTCCGTTTTTCCTCCGACCCTCACCCTTGCCGCGCCGGGCGTTGTCCTGCCCCGGCAAGGGGGAGGGGCTTTTTCCGGAACCTGCAAGACAAAGGCTTCAACATGCTCACTCAATCCCTGGTCCGTGCGAGCGAAACGCTTGCCAAATGGTCCGTCCGCGGCGGCGGCGGGCTGATGTTCGTCGGCGCGATGGTGGTTGCGCTCGACGTCGTGCTGCGCAAACTGTTCAGCGTGACCTTCGGCGGCGCCGACGAACTCGCCGGCTACGCGATGGCGATCGCCACTACCTGGTCGTTCTCCTACGTGCTGCTCAAGCGCGGCAACGTGCGCGTCGACGCGCTCTACATCCACCTGCCGAGCAAGCTCGGCATCACCCTCGACCTGGTCGCGGTGCTCGGCCTCGGCGGCTTCGCCGCGCTGATGGCGCGCTACGGCTACGAGGTGTTCGCCACCTCGTGGGAGCTCGCTTCGCGCTCGAACTCGGAACTGAAGGTGCCGCTGTGGATTCCGCAGGGCTTGTGGCTGCTCGGCCTGGGGCAACTGGTGGCGACCGCGACGGTGCTTTTCGTGCGCGCCGTGACGCTGCTGCTGCAGGGCAAGAGCGATGAGTTCAAGCGCCTGCTCGGGGCCAAGACGATCGAGGAGGAGGCGAGCGCCGAGGCTTCCTACATCAAGGAGCACGAGGGCGAGTTCCTCGACGCGCATGTCGTCGTGCCGACCGGGGCTGCCGCAAGCGGCGGCAAGAATTCCCTGAACAAAGGAGCCTGACATGATCGCAACCGCACTCCTCATGCTGCTGGCGCTGATGGCGCTGGCCATTCCGGTCGGCGCCGCGCTCGGTCTGCTCGGCGTCGCCCTCGACTGGAAATATTCCTTCCTGCCGCTGACCCGCGCCCTCGGCGAAGTGTCGTGGAACGCCAACAACGAATTCCTGCTCGTCTGCCTGCCGTTCTTCATCATGCTCGGCGAGATCCTGCTGCGCTCGGGCATCGCCGAGAAGATGTACGCCGGCCTGGTGAAGTGGATGTCCTGGCTGCCGGGCGGCCTGATGCACGCCAACATCGCCGCCTGCGCGCTGTTCGCCGCGACCTCCGGCTCCAGCGTCGCCACCGCCGCCACCGTCGGCACCGTCGCGCTGCCGCAGGCCAAGCGCTTCGGCTACAACGAGCGGCTGTTCCTCGGCACGCTGGCCGCCGGCGGCACGCTCGGCATCCTCATCCCGCCGTCGCTGAACATGATCATCTACTGCGTGCTGACCAACACCTCGGTGCCCAAGCTCTACCTCGCCGGCATCATCCCCGGCCTGGTGCTGGTCGGGCTGTTCATGGGCGTGGTCTGGATCGGCTGCCTGGTCTTCCCGCAATGGGGCGGCGAGAAGACGCCGGTGAGCTGGGCCGAGCGCATCGCCGTGCTGCCCGACCTGCTGCCGCCCTTGGGCATCTTCCTGGTCGTCGTCGGTTCGATCTACGTCGGCATCGCCACCGCCACCGAAGCCTCGGCACTCGGCGTCGCCGCCGCGCTCGGGCTGGCCGCCTGGACCAAGCACCTGAGCTGGAAAATGCTCGGCGAATGCCTGGAAGGAACGATGAAGTCGACCGGCATGGTGCTGCTGATCATCGTCGCCGCGATGTTCCTCAACTTCGTCATCAACTCGATCGGGCTGACCGACGCGATGACGCAGGCGATGCAGGGCCTCAACCTGTCGCCGACGATGATGCTGCTGGTCGTCGTCATCTTCTACCTGGTGCTCGGCTGCTTCATGGAGACGATGTCGATGATGATCACGACGATCCCGATCGTCGCGCCGGTGATGTTCGCGCTCGGCTTCGACCCGGTCTGGTTCGGCGTCGTCATCGTAGTGCTGGTCGAGGCCGCGCTGATCACGCCGCCGGTCGGGCTGAACCTGTTCGTCGTGCAGAACCTGCGGAAGGGCGGCTCGCTGAACGACGTCATCGCCGGCACCAGCCCCTTCGTCGTCGGCCTGATGATCCTCTTGCTGCTGCTCGCCCTGTTCCCCGGCCTCGCCCTGTGGCTGCCGACGGCCTTCGGCGGCGGGCGCTAAGCCGATCCGGCAGCCGGAATACCGACCATGCTCGCGCTCAAGCTCGTTCTCGTCCCGTCCTTCCTGCTCTTCGTTTCGCTGGCAGGCCGGCGCTGGGGCGCGGCGGTCGCCGGCCGGCTGGTCGGCCTGCCGCTGGTGACCGGGCCGATCCTGTTCTTCCTCAGTGTCGAGCAGGGCGAGCGCTTCGCCGCGGCGGCGGCCGGCGCCGCGCTGTCGGCGGTGTTTGCGGCGATGGCCTTCGGCATCGTCTACGCCCGTTCGGCGCAGCGGCGCGGCTGGCCGGCGACGCTGCTGCTGGCGCTGCCGGCGTGGTTGGCGGCGGCGTTGCCGCTGACCTGGCTGCCGGCCTCGCCGTTGCTGGCGCTGCTCGTCGCGCTGCCGGCGCTGGCGCTGGCGCCGCGGCTCTTCCCCGCGGTGCAGGCGGCGCCGGGGCGGCGCCAGGCCGGCCCGGCCGACCTGCTCGGGCGGATGCTCGCCGGCGCCGTGCTGACGCTCGTGGTGACGGCGGCCGCCGAGACGCTGGGGCAGACCTGGAGCGGTCTGCTGGCGATGTTCCCGATCCTCGCCACGGTGATCACCGTGGCTACCCACCGCGCGCACGGCGCCGTCGATGTGGCGGTGCTGCTGCGGGCGACGGCCGGCGGCTACTACGCCATCGTCGCCTTCTGCTTCGTGCTTGCCATCGCGCTGCCGGCGCTCGGCAACGCCGGCGCCTTCGCGCTCGCCGTCGCCGCCTGCCTGGCGGCGCAGGCGACGAGCTGGCGGCGGCGATGAATCCCTTTTTCCCGATCCGCAGGCCTTCCGGCGATCCGTTGCGAGAACTGAACCAGCGATGACTGCGCACTCCTGCCACTCCATCCATTCCCGGCCCCGGCTGTTGCCGCTGGGCGACTCCGCCTGGACCGTCGAGTTCGGCGACGACATCACGCCGGAAACCCATGCCCGCGTGCTCGGCTTCGCCGCGGCGCTGGCCGCCGCGCAGCGCGACGGCACGCTCGATCGCAGCCTCGAATGCGTGCCGGCCTTCCGTTCGCTGACCGTGCATTTCGACCCGGCCACGCTCGACCACGCGGCACTCGCCGAACGTCTGCTGGCGATCGCCGGCGACAGCGGCAGCCGCCGCGCCAGCGGCGCCACCTGGCGCATCCCGGTCTGTTTCGACAGCGAGTTCGCGCCGGACCTGGAGGTCGTGGCGGCGAGCAAGTGGCTGACGCCCGAGGAGGTGCTGCGGCTGATGACCGGGACCGAGTTCACCGTGTACATGCTCGGCTTCCTGCCCGGCTTCCCGTATCTCGGCGGCCTGCCCGAGGCGCTCGACATGCCGCGGCTGGCGACGCCGCGCAAGGTCGTCCCGGCGCGCTCGATCGCCATCGCCGGCCGCACCTGCGCCGCCTATCCGTGGCAGAGCCCCGGCGGCTGGCGCTTGATGGGGCGCACGCCGGTGCCGCTGTTCGACCCGGCGCGCAGCGAGCGCCCGGCGCTGCTGGCGCCCGGCGACCGGGTGTTCTGGCAGGCGATCGACCGCGACACTTATGCGGCCCTCGAAGCCCGCTGCGCACGCGGCGATTTCGATCCGGCCGAGCTGCTGGCCGGGGAGGCGACGGCATGAGCGCGCTGATCGAGGTCGTCGAAGGCGGCGTGTCGGTCACCGTGCAGGACGGCGGGCGGCGCGGTTATCGCAGCATCGGCGTGCCGCTCTCGGGCGCACTCGACCCCGCCCAGCTGGCGGCCGCCAATGCGCTGCTCGGCAACGCGCCGTCCGCCGCGGCGCTGGAGGTGCCGCTCGGCGGGCCGACGCTGAAGGCCGTCTCCGGCACCGTCCGCGTCGCCCTCGGCGGCGCCGTCGAAGGCAAGCTGGTCGGCAGCAAGGGCAGCGTGCTCAAGGTGCCGGCCTGGCACACGGCGACGCTGTTCCCCGGTGACACGATCCAGATCGGCGGCGTCGCCCGCGGCATCGCCTACGTTGCCGTCAGCGGCGGGGTCGAGGTGCCGCTGCAGCTCGGCAGCCGCTCCACCTACCAGCGCGCTGCGCTCGGCGGCGTGAACGGCCGCGCGCTGGCGCGCGGCGACCGCCTGCCCTGTGCGCGCCTCGACGGCGACCCCTGGCTTGAATTCCGCAACGCGGAAGCGCCGGTCCGCGCCGACGGCCCGATCCGCGTCATCCTCGGGCCGCAGGACGACCATTTCACCGCCGAGGCGCTGGCCAATTTCCTCGGCCAGCCGTACCGCGTCAGCCGCGACCTGGACCGCATGGGCATGCGCCTGGAGGGCGTCGCGCTGACGCACAGCGCGCTCGGCGCCGAGATCGTCTCCGACGGCGTCACGCCGGGCGCGATCCAGGTGCCGGCGAACGGCCAGCCGATCGTGCTGCTCGCCGATTGCCAGACCTCGGGCGGCTACCCGAAGATCGCCACGGTGATCCGCGCCGACCTCGGCCGCCTCGGCCACCTGCGGCCGGGCGCCGAGATCCGCTTTGCCAGCGTCACCCACGCCGAGGCGGTGCGCGCGCTGCAGGCCGAGGCCGAGGCGCTGGCGCGCTGGGTCGGCGGCATCGAGTCGTTCCGGCCGCCGGGCGTCATCGACGAGGCGGCGCTGTACGGCGACAACCTGATCAGCGGCATGCTGCGCGGCGACGAGCCGTTCGTGCCGGCGATCGAGTAGCACCATGCGGCCAGCGGCTGAATTCGCCATGCCGGTCCGGCGACCGACGCCGGACCGCCCGCTTTTCAAGGAAAGATCATGAACCGGAAAATCAACCTGAACGCCGACCTCGGCGAGAGCTTCGGCGCCTGGACGATGGGCAACGACGGCGAGATGCTGCAACTGGTCGGCTCCGCCAACCTGGCCTGCGGCTTCCACGGCGGCGACCCGCTGGTGATGCGCAATACGCTGCGCCTGGCGCAGGAAAATCGCGTCAGCGTCGGCGCCCATCCGTCGTATCCCGACCTGCAGGGCTTCGGCCGGCGGCCGATGAAGATGGCGCCGGACGAGCTGGAGGCGGCGCTGCTCTACCAGATCGCCGCGCTCGACGGCATGGCCGGCTGCGAAGGCTGGCCGGTGACCCACGTCAAGCCGCACGGCGCGTTGAACAACGCCGCCTGCAGCGACCGCGCCGTGGCCGAGACGGTGGTGCGCGCGATCGTTGCCTACGACCGCGACCTGATCCTGCTCGCGCCGGCGCTGTCGCAGCTCGCCGAGGCCGGGCGCGCCGGCGGCCTGCGCGTGGTCGAGGAGATCTTCGCCGACCGCGCCTACCAGGACGACGGCCAGCTGGTGCCGCGCAGCCAGCCGGGGGCGATGATCCACGGCGCTGAGGCGTCGCTGCAGCACGTCGTGCGCATGCTCGAAGCGGGCGCCCTCGTGTCGCAGAGCGGCAAGCGCCTGCCGACGGCGATCGGCAGCATCTGCGTGCATGGCGACGGCGCCGACGCGGTGGCGACGGCGCGGCACCTGCGCGACGGGCTGTCGGCGCTGGGCTACGAGCTGGTCGCGCTGCCGGCGCTGTAGTCCGCCGCCGCCCGCTGCGGGCAATTCATCGGAGGTGATAATGAAACGACTGCTCCTGTGGTCGTGGCCGCTGCTGGCCGCGATCGGCTGCCTGCCGGCCGTTGCCGGCGATGCCTGGCTGCTGCCGACCGGCTATCCGGCGGCCTATTTCCAGACGCAGAACGTCGCGCGTTTCGCCGACGACGTCGCCGCGGCGACCGCCGGCCGGCTGCGCATCGAGGTCCGGCCGGGCGGCCAGCTGCTGCCGCTGGCGCAGATCCGGCCGGCGGTCGAGGCGGGCAGCGTGCCGCTCGCCGAATTCAACCTGTCGGCGGAAGCGGCGGTCGATCCCGCGTTCGGGCTCGATGCGCTGCCCTTCGTCGCCCAGTCGTACGAGGACGCCGAGCTGCTGTGGACGATCTCGCGGCCGCTGGTGGAGCGCGCGCTGCGCCGGCGCGGGCTGGTGCTGCTCTACGCCGTGCCGTGGCCGCCGCAGGGGCTCTACGCCGGCAGCCCGCTGGCGCGCGTCGGCGACCTCAAGGGGCAGCGGCTGCGCTCGTACAACCCGGCGACGATGCAGCTCGCCCGCCTGCTCGGCGCGCAGCCGGTCGAGGTGCCGCTGGTCGACCTGCGCGCGGCGCTCGCCGAAAAACGCGTCGACCTGCTGCTCACGTCGGCGACCAGCGGCGTCGAGGTGCGCGCCTGGGAGTTCCTGAAGCACTACTACGACGTCCGCGCCTGGTATCCGAAGAACGTCGTCGTTGCCAACGCGCAGGCGCTGGCCGCGCTGCCGGCTGCGGACCGCCAGGCGCTGCTGGACGCCGCGGCGGCGGCCGAGCGGCGCGGCTGGCAGGCGAGCCGCAGCCAGGACGGCGCCGACCGCGGCCAGCTCGCCGCGCACGGGCTGCGCGTCGACAACGTGTCGCCGGAATTCGCCGCGGCGTTGCAGCGCGCCGGCGAAAGCCTGGTCCGCGCCTACCTGCGCAGCGCCGGCAGCGACGTGCTCGACGTCCTGCTCGCCTACAACCTGCGGCGCCCGCCCGGGCGCTGAGCGGCGCGGAGTCCGCACCGACGCCGCAGCGAACCCGCGGAGATTCCGCGACACGCGAACGCGGCGAGAACCATCAGGCACTGCGGCGGTTCAAAGAGGGGAAGGCGGTTTCTTCGGCCTGTCGCCGTCAGGCGACAGTTTGCGGGGCGGCGCGCGCTGGGGGATAGTGTGCCGCATGACTGGTTTCCGGGCGGTCGCCGCGCTTTGCCGCTGGCGCCGGCTGTGGAAAGCGTATAGTTTTTCGCTTGCTCAGATTTTCATCGATCCATTCTTTCCCGACTTTCCCATGCCCATCCGTCATTACTGCATCGCACTGGTTTCCCTCTCCCTGCTCACCACCGGCTGTGCGCCGCTGGCGCTGACCGCGGTCGGGGTCGGCGGCGGCGTCACCGCCGGCCACCACCTCGGCGGCATCGCCTATCGGACCTTCACCGAGCCGCTGCCCAAGGTGCGCTCCGCCGTGAACAAGGCGATGGCGCGCATGGCGATCAAGCCGAACCGCACCGAGAAGATCGACAACGGCGAACGCATCATCGCGCTGGTGCCCGATCGCACGATCGAGATCGAGCTGGAGTCGCTGACGCCGGCGACGACGCGGATGCGGGTGGTCGCCAAGAAGGATGGCGGCGTCCTCGTCGATGCGGCGACCGCCATCGAAGTGATCAACCAGACCGAGAAATTCATCGGTCCGTCGAGTTAAGCATTTAGAAGAGGCGCCGACATGCCCGGAACGTCGCTCCGCTCCCTCGCCATACCCGGCGCACGGCCCGCGTGGCCGGGCTCCGGGGGTCGGCAAGCGAGGGGCGTAGCGCGTCGATTTTTCCCGCTTGTTTTCGTTTCCACCCCCATGGAGGACTGATCATGAAACATTCGCTACTCCCGATTGCACGCGCGTTTGCCGGACTGGCGCTGGCCGGGGCCGCCGGCCTTGCCGTCGCGCAGACCACCACGCCGCTGCCGACGACGCCGACGACGCAGCCGGCGACCGCGGCGACGCCGACCAGCAAGCTGGTGTCGACCTTCTCCAGCTTCGCCGGCTCCGAAGAGAACGCCACCTCGCTGGTCAACGGCCTGCGCACCGGCTCGGCGATCACGCTGACCGGCGCCGGTACGGGGACCGGCACCGGCGGCACCACCGGCGGCGAGACGACCACCTTCACCTCGCCGACGAAACCGATGGGCTACGGCAACATCCGCATCGCGATGTCGCTGGCCGAGGCGCAACTGGCCAGCCAGGGCGTCACCAACCCGACGCCGACGCAGTTGCAGGGCGCCCTGATGGGCACCACCACCGGCACCGGCGCCGACGCGACGACGACCCAGGGCATCCTGCAGATGCGCGCCTCCGGCATGGGCTGGGGGCAGATCGCCAACTCGATGGGCTTCAAGCTGGGGCCGGTGATGAGCGGCAAGCAGACGTTCAGCGAGGCCGTCGCGGCCGGCAGCACGACGACCGCAGCCGGCACCACCGTCGGCGGCACGACCACGCGCGGCAAGAGCGGCGTGACCACGGCCGGGGGTTCTTCCTCGGGCAAGGGCGTGACCACCGCCTCCGGTTCGCCGGGCAAGAGCGGCGTGACGACGGCCGGCGGCGGTAGCGGCAACGCCTACGGCCACGGCAAGTCGTCGGTAGTGACCGCGGGCGGCGGGGGCGGCGGTGTCGCCACCGGCCTCGGCCACGGCAACGCCGGCGGTGCCTCGGCCGGCGTCGTCAGCGCGTCCGGCGGTGCCGGCCACGGCGGTGGCGGTGGCCAGGGCGGCGGTCAAGGCAAGGGCGGCGGCAAGCCCTGAGCGCGCCGGAATTGCATGAGGAAAGGGGCCGCTTTTGCGGCCCCTTTTTCATGGGAACGGGCGGGCGGCGACGGGCTTCAGCCGATCGTGTAGCCGCCGTCGACGACGATTTCCTGGCCGAAGATGTTCTTCGCGCCCTCCGAGGCGAGGAAGACCGAGGTCGCGGCGATGTCCTGCGGCGCACCGAAGGCGCCGGGCATCAGGCGGGCGTTGATGCCGGCGGCGACCGTGCCGAGCACGTCCTCGGGCAGGCCGACGGTGCCCCACAGCGGCGTGCCGATCGGGCCGGGGGCGATCGAATTGACGCGGATGCCGCGCGGCGCGAGTTCCGCCGCCAGCGTCTGCGCCACCGACTTGAGCGCCGCCTTGCTGGCGCTGTAGATGGCCAGCCCCGGGAAGCCCACCTGCGTCAGGAAGGTGGTGATGAACTGCACCGAGCCGCCCTGGCGGATGTGCGGCAGGAAGCGGCGAACGGTCTCGACGGCGCCGAACAGGTTGACCGAGAACTGCGTCGCGAAGGCCTCCGCGTCGCTGTTTTCGAAGGGAACGACGCGGGCGATGCCGGCGTTGGGGATGACGATGTCGACGCCGCCGCAGGCCTGCATGGTGTCGTCGACGAGACGCTGCAGGTCGTCGGCGCGGGTGACGTCGCCGCTGACGGCAAGGACCTGGCCCCCGCTGGCGGCGACCAGTGCCTGCAGCGCCGCGGTGTTGCGTGCGAAGGCGACGACGCGCGCGCCCTCGGCGACAAAATGTTCGACGATCGACCGGCCGATGCCGCTGCTGGCGCCGGTAACGACGGCGATTTTTCCATCCAATCTGTTCTGCATTTCTGACCTCGACGATAATGGCGGCTGCCCACGATGGCAGTGCGCCCAGTTTCCGAGTGATTGGGTCAACTTTCGTTGATGGGCATCAAATAACATCACCACGTGATGTTGAACCAAGACCAATAAAACCGTTTCAGGAGACAGCAATGACTACAGCCTTACCGTCGCTGGCGACGATCTCGCTTTCCCTTTCGGAATCCGTCGCCGAGCTTCGCTTGAACCGCCCGGACCGCTCCAATGCCCTCAACGAAGCCATGTGGCAGGAGCTGCGCACGGCGATGCGCTGGGCCGACGCGACGCCCGAGGTGCGCGCGGTGGTGCTCGGCGGCGCCGGCCGGAACTTCTGCGCCGGCATCGACCTCGCCATGCTGGCCGGCGTCGCGCAGGCGGTGGCGCACGCCGACCCGGCGCGCAGCCGCGAGCAATTGCGCCGGCTGATCCTCGACCTGCAGGACTGCCTGTCGGCCATCGAGCAGTGCCGCAAGCCGGTGCTGGCGGCGATCCACGGCGCCTGCGTCGGCGGCGCGCTCGACCTCGTCACCTGCTGCGACATGCGCTACGCGGCGGCCGACGCGGTGTTCTCGGTGCGCGAGGTGGACGTCGGCATGACCGCCGACGTCGGCACGCTGCAGCGGCTGCCGCGCATCGTCCCCGACGGGGTGGCGCGCGAGCTGGCCTATACCGGCCGCAACGTCGAGGCCGACGAGGCGGCGCGGATCGGCCTGGTCAATCGCGTGTTCGCCTCGCCCGAGGAGCTGCAGGTCGGCGTCATGAAGATCGCGCAGGCGATCGCCGCCAAGTCGCCGCTGGCGATCCGCGGCACCAAGGAGATGCTCAACTACGGCCGCGACCATTCGGTCGCCGACGGCCTCAACTACGTCGCCACGTGGAACGCGGCGATGCTGATGTCGGCCGATCTCAACGAGGCGATGGCGGCGGCGCAGGCGAAGCGCCCGCCGCGCTTTGCCGATTGATCGCCGGCTGATCCGGCGTCGCCGGAAAAAGGAAAGGGCCGCAATCGCGGCCCTTGTCGTCGGTGCGGCGGCGTTCAGCGCATCTGCCGTTGCATGTCGCCGGCGTTGAACTTCATGCCGCCCGGCATCATCACGTCGCCCGGTTTCTGGCCGGCCTGGCAGGGGCCCAGCCAGCGCGCCGAGACGCTCATCTGCATGCCCTTCATGCCCTGCATCGGCGGGCTGTAGGTGGTCTTGATCGTGCCCTTGTAGTTGCTGCTGAAATCGCCGGTGAACTCGGCGCGCGTCGTCGCCGTGGTGCCTTCGACGTTGCAGATCGACTCCGACACCACCTTGTTGCCCTCGCGCTTGACCTCGTTCTTCGAGCAGCGCTGCTGCGCCTCGCGCATGCCGGTCTGCTCGGTCAGCTTGTCGGTCTTCTCGTCGATGCACTGCTGCATCGTCTGCGTCATCGGCATCGGGTCGCCCATGTTGTTGGTGATTTCCCACAGGCCGGACTTGCGGGCCGGGGCGTCGGCCGCGGCGGCGACGCCGGCGGCGAGGAGGAGGGGGCAGAGGATCAGGGCGGCACGGCGCATGGCAAGACTCCTTCGCGATAGGTATCTGCGCAGCATAGACCCGCTACCGCCTGTCGCCAAGTGCCGCCGCGGGGCGGCACTTGGCGACAGCTTGCGGTTCAGAGACGCCCGAGCTTGCGGTACAGCGTATTGCGGCTGATGCCGAGCTGGCGCGCCGCCGCCGAGACGTTGCCGCCGGCCGCGTCGAGCGCGCGCAGCGCCGCCTGGCGGCCGATCTCGTCGAGGCTGACGCCGGTCAGCGGCGCGGCTGCTGCCGGCTGGCTGGCGGCGGGCCAGGCGTCGCCGGCGGGCATGCCCGGCGCAGCGGCCGCCGACATCGGCGGCAGGTCGAACAGTTCTTCCGGCAGGTGGCTCTCGGTGATCAGCGATTCGCCTTCGTCGAGCAGCGCGATGGCGACGCGGATGACGTTGTTCAGCTGGCGGATGTTGCCCGGCCACGAGTAGTTCTCGATCGCCGCCATCGCCCGTTCGGAGAAGGCGACCGGCGGCCGCTGGGCGGCTTCGAGGTCGGCCAGCTGCTGCGCCAGGCGGCGGATGTCGCCGCGTTCGCGCAGCGCCGGCAGCGTCACGCACAGGCCGTTCAGGCGGTAATAGAGATCCTCGCGGAAGCTGCCGCGCGCCACTTCCTCGCGCAGCCGGCGGTGCGTCGCGCAGAGCAGCGAGATGTCGACCTGGATCGACTTGCAGCTGCCGAGCGGCGTGATGCTGCGTTCCTGCAGCACGCGCAGCAGCCGCGCCTGCAGGTGCAGCGGCATGTCGCCGATCTCGTCGAGGAACAGCGTGCCGCCGTGCGCCTGCTGGATCTTGCCCGGCGCGCCTTCCTTGCGTGCGCCGGTGAAGGCGCCGCCCTGGTAGCCGAACAGCTCGGATTCGATCAGGTTCTCCGGGATCGCCGCGCAGTTGAGTGCGACGAACGGGCCGTCGCGGCGCGGGCCGCTGTTGTGGAAGGCCTTGGCGAAGATCTCCTTGCCGGCGCCCGATTCGCCCTGGATCAGGATCGGGATGTCGCGGCCGAGCACGCGCCGCGAGCGGTCGATCGCCGCCTGCAGCTGCGCGTCGCCGGTGTTCAGCGTGTCCAGCGTCAGCGTCGGCGTGCGCGCCGCCTCGCGGCGGGACGGCGCGGCGGTCGGCAGGTCGTCGTAGGTGCGGCCGATGGCGCGCGGGACCGGCGCCTGGCCGCGCAGGCGCAGGTAGAAGACGCGGTCGCGGCCGGCGGCGACTTCGCAGATCGCCTGCGGGTCGCGCCGGGTGCGGTCGATGACGCTGGCCAACGTTGTCTCGAAGACCATCGAGAAGTCGCGCTTGACCGCGTCGACGCGGCGGATGCCGAGCAGTTCCAGCCCGGCGCGGTTGATCGCCAGCACCTGGCCGTCGGGCGAGACCGCGGCCATGCCTTCGCCCGGGCTGCCGAGGTAATCGACGCGCGAGTGGAAGCAGACCAGGATGTCGCGGCTGTGCTGCGCCTCGAACAGGCGCTTCTCGACCAGGTGCGACGAGAGGCGGACGAGGCCCAGCGTGTGCCGCTGGTGGTTGCGGTAGTCGCTGGAGATGTCGAGGACGCCGATCAGGCGGCCGTCGGCGCCGAAGATCGGGCTGGCGCAGCAGGTCAGGAAGCCGTTGTGTTCGAGGAAGTGCTCGCTGCCGAGGATCGCCGTCGGCGCCTCTTCGGCCAGCGTCGTGCCGATCGCGTTGGTGCCGCGCAGGTTCTCGTCCCACGAGGCGCCGGCCATCAGCGCGACACGGTCGGCGCGGCTGACGAAGTCGGCATCGCCGATCGATTCGAGGATCAGCCCGTTCTGGTCGGCGAGGATGACCATGCTGCCCGATTCGCGGATCTGCTCGTAGAGCTGCTCCATGATCGGCCGGCTCTGCCGCAGCAATTGATGGTTACGTTCCTGCTCGGTGTGCAGCGTGGCGCGGTCGAGCGAATCGCGGCCGACGTCGCCGTAGCCTTCGCTCAGGCCGAAGCGGCGGCAGCGTTCCCAGGAGCGCAGGACCAAGGGGTCGACCAGGCCGGCCGGACGGTCGCCGTGGTCGAAGAATTTCTGGCGCGCTTCCGCCAGTTGTCGGCCGTGTTGTTCGGCCGCGATCAGAACTTGTCCCATCTACTCCTCCAGTACCCCGCCCGCAGATTTTCTTGTTGTGTTCCATAACGTAGCACCTGCCCATTTTGTAAGCAATGTATTGAGCAGTGGCGGGCAGTCCTAAGCAACACATGTGCCATAAGTAATAGGTGATATAGCCTCCCGGCTTCGCCGAAATGGCCGATTTGAGGGACTTTCCGGACGATTGGCACACGCCTTGCTGAACCGGGCTCGACAACGCGGAAGAAACCGCCATCACCAAAGGAGCCAACGTGAAACACCCGAACCGAACCCTCCGTGCCATCGCCACCGCGCTGATCCTCGGTCTCAGCGCCGGGCAGGCCCTGTCCCACGGTGACGTGACGCCGCAGGCCGTGGATACCACCGGCCTGAAGGAACTCGGCGCCGACTGGCGGGCGGCCAATCCCTACCGCAAGGACAGCACCGCAACGCGCATCGGTAGCTCCGCCTACAACCAGAACTGCGCGCGTTGCCACGGCCTCGGCGCCATCTCCGGCGGCATCGCGCCCGACCTGCGCTTCCTGCCGCCGGCCGACGAGGGCGACGAGATCTTCCTGCAGCGCATCCGCAAGGGCGCGGTGCGCGACGGCAAGGTGTACATGCCGCCGTTCGAGGGCACGCTGAGCCAGGAGGCAATGTGGGCGATCCGGAGCTGGCTGGAGACCATCCATGAAGAATGACCGCCGTGCCTGCCTGCGCGCGCTGGCCGCGCTGCCGCTATGGCTGGCGCTGCCGGCCGTCGCCAGCGACGACCTGGAGGCGATCCGCAGCCGCGGCCGCCTGCGCATCGCCGTCTATAACGACTTCCCGCCCTACGCGCACCGCGGCAAGGGCATCGACGTCGACCTCGGCCGCGCCATCGCCGAGAAGCTCGGCCTGGCGCCGGAGATCGTCGGCTTCAACGCCGACGAGGACATGAACGACGACCTGCGCAACATGGTCTGGAAGGGCCATTACCTGGGTACGCAGCCGGCCGACGTGATGATGCACGTGCCGGTCGACGAGCACCTGGCGCGCGCCAACGACAAGGTGCGCATCCTCGCCCCGTACCACCGCGAGGCGCTGGCGCTGGCACGCGATCCGGCGCGCATCCCGAACGTGCTGTCGGGCTCGGCGGCGGTGGCGCTGGAAGTCTTCACGCGCGAGAAGATCGGCGTCGAAACCACCTCGCTGGCCGACTCTTTCCTGCTCGGCACGCTGAACGGCCGCCTGCGCGACAACGTCGTGCACTTCCGCACGGTCGCCGAGGCTGCCGCCGGGCTGGCTGCCGGCAAGGTCGCCGCGGTGCTGGCGCCGCAGGGCGAGCTGGAGGCAGCGCTGGCTGGCGAACTGGCCAGCAGTGCGCGCTTCGTCATCGACCCCGCCCGCTTCGCCGAGCTGAAGATTGACGGCTGGCCGCTCGGGCTGGCGGTCAAGGCCGAGCAGTCCGCGCTGGCCGAGGCGCTCGCCGCGGCCGTTGCCGAGTTGAAGCGCGACGGCACCGTGGCGGCGATCTTCAAGCGTCACGGCATCACCTACCAAGCTGCGTGAGGACCCCATGCGCCCCTTCCGACCGACACGCCTTTCCGCCCTGATGTTCGCCGTCTTCGCTGCCTGCTCGGTTTCCGCGGCGGCGGGCCCGCAGGCCTACGTGCCGAACGAGAAATCGGGCAGCGTCAGCGTCATCGACACCGCCACCGACCAGCGTGTCGGCGAGATCTCGGTCGGCCGCCGGCCGCGCGGCGCCGCCACCGACGGCAAGCTGCTCTACCTGACCGATGCCGAGAGCGGCAGCCTGCTGGTGGTCGATCCGGTCGCCGGCAAGGTCGTGCGCAGCACGCCGCTCGGCAAGTCGCCGGAGGGGATCAGCGTTTCCGCCGACGGCAAGCTGCTGGCGGCGGCGGTCGAAGCCGACAACAGCATCGTGCTGATCGACACCGCCAGCGTGCGCGAACTGGCGCGGATCAAGGTCGAGGGGCAGAACCCCGAGCACGCGGTGTTCAGCCCGGACGGCCGCTGGCTCTACGTCAGTGCCGAGGATGCCGAGCAGATCGACGTGATCGACGTCGCGCTGCGCCGCCAGGTGGGCAACATCCCGGTCGGCAAGCGCCCGCGCGGCATCGTGTTTACCCCCGACGGCAGCCGCGCCTACGTTGCCTGCGAAATCGCCGGCAAGGTCTACGCGATCGACGTTGCCGCGCGCAAGGTGAGCGCGGTGATCGTCGCCGGCCAGTTCCCCAACGGCCTGGTCGTGCACCCCGACGGCCGCCGCGTCTTCGTCTCCAACGGCCGTGACGGCACGGTGATGGCGATCGACACCGCGAGCAACAGCGTCGTCGCCACCACGCCCGTCGGCAAGCGCCCGTGGAACATGGCGCTGACCCCCGACGGCGGCAAGCTCTATGTCGCCAACGGCCGCTCCAACAGCGTCTCGGTGGTCGACACCGGCACCATGAAGAAGCTGGCCGACGTCGCCGTCGGCGAACTGCCCTGGGGCGTGGCGCTGCGATGAACGGCGAGGCGCTGCGGACGGCAGGCCTGCCGGGCACGGTTGAAACGACCGCCGCGCCGGCCGCCGCCGCGCGCTATGCGCTGCCGGCGATCCTGCTGCACTGGCTGCAGGCGGCGCTGGTGCTGTGGCTGCTGTGGCTCGGCTGGAACATGGTCGAGCTGCCCAAGGGCGCCGAGCGCAGCGCGGCCTACGCGCTGCACAAGTCGCTCGGCATCGTCGCGCTGCTGCTGGTGCTGGCGCGCCTCGTCGTCCGCCGCCTGGCGCCGCCGCCGGCTCCGCTGGCAACGGTGGCCGGGGGCCGCGAAGCCGTGCTGGCGCAGGCCGCGCACCGCGTGCTCTACGCGCTGCTGCTGGTGCTGCCGCTGGCCGGCTACCTCGCCTCGTCCTTCACGCCGTACGCGATGAAGTTCTTCGGCATCGAGCTGCCGCGGCTGGGCGCGCCGGACGAGGCGCTCAACGCCGCCTTCAAGCAGGTCCACCTCGTCGCCGGTTGGGCGCTGGTGGCGCTGCTCGGCCTGCACGTCGCCGCCGCCGTCCGCCACGCGCTGCGCCGCGACGGTACGCTGTCGCGCATGTTGCCCGGTCGACTGTCCAGAAATTGAGCAACTGCTCCGGAATGGAGCAGTGTCATGCCGTTTCGCCGCCGCTCGCGGGCGTGCCCGGAGGTGGGGCGCCGTTCCTGCCCTTCGGCAGGGCTCAGGACAGGATTCGACAGGCTCACCACGAACGGGGTTAGGGCTAGCAGTCAGTCAACTCGAATCCGGTTGATGTAACCCCCCGTCATTCCGGGCTTGACCCGGAATCCAGGTGGTAGGCTCGTACGTTGGTGGCAAGTGTTTGCGGGGTTTTCCTGGATTCCGGCGTTCGCCGGAATGACGAACCTATCCATCCGTTCCAACATGACTGACTACTAGCCGCCGGCGATCGCCCCGACCACCAGCAGCGGTTCTCTGCCGTCGGCCACCGCTGCGGGCAGCGGCATTTCCAGCGGCGCGTGCGACAGATCCTCGCCGCACGCGAAGAAGCGCAGCAGCGGCCGCCGCCGGCGCGTCGTCGGGTCGCGCAGGGTGCCGGCGAGCGCCGGATAGGCGGCTTCCAGCGCGTCGATCAGCGCCGCCAGCGTCGGCGGGCCGGCCGGTTCGACCGTCACTTCCCCGTCGATCCGCGCCAGCGTGCGCAGCGGCGTCGGCAGCACGACGCGGATCATGGCAGCGTCTGCACCTCGACCGAGAGCACCGCCGGCAGGTCGCGGACGATCGCCGTCCAGCTGTCGCCGGCGTCGGCCGACGCATAGACCTGGCCGCCGGTGGTGCCGAAATAGATGCCGCAGGGGTCGAACGAATCGACCGTCATCGCGTCGCGCAGTACGTTTACGTAGCAGTCCTGCTGCGGCAGCCCGTCGGTCAGCGCCTCCCACTCGTTGCCGCCCTGGCGGCTGCGGTAGACGCGCAGCTTGCCGTCGGGCGGATAGTGCTCGGAATCGCTCTTGATCGGCACCACGTAGATCGTCTCCGGCTCGTGCGCATGCACGTCGACGACGAAGCCGAAGTCGCTCGGCAGGTTGCCGCTGACTTCGCGCCAGGAGTCGCCGGCGTCGTCGCTGCGCAGCACGTCCCAGTGCTTCTGCATGTACAGCGTCTGTGGGCGGTCGCGGTGCATGGCGATGCGGTGCACGCAGTGGCCGACCTCGGCGTTCGGGTCGGGGATGTATTGCGAGTGCAGGCCGCGGTTGATCGGCTTCCAGCTCTCGCCGGCGTCGTCGCTGCGGAAGGCGCCGGCGGCCGAGATGGCGGTGTAGAGCCGCTGCGGATTGCCCGGGTCGAGCAGGATGGTGTGCAGGCACAGGCCGCCGGCGCCCGGCTGCCAGGCCGGCCCGGTGCCGTGGCCGCGCAGCCCGGGCAGCTCGTGCCAGCTCCGGCCGCCGTCGGTGCTGCGGAACAGGGCGGCGTCCTCGACGCCGGCCCAGACCGTGTCCGGGTCGTCCAGCGACGGTTCGAGGTGCCACACGCGCTTGAATTCCCACGGCCGCGACGTGCCGTCGTACCACTGGTGGGTGCCGATTGGCGTTCCCGTCTCGCCGGCGTAGGCGAACTGGTTGCCGACCGCGTTCCAGGTCTTGCCGCCGTCGTCCGAGCGCTGGATGGTCTGGCCGAACCAGCTGCTCGTCTGCGACACGTAGATCCGGTTCGGGTCGGCCGGCGAGCCCTTCAGGTGGTAGATCTCCCAGCCGCCGAAGTGCGGGCCGCTGACCTCCCACTTCCGGCGGCTGCCGTCCGAACTGAGGATGAAAGCGCCCTTGCGCGTGCCTACCAGAAGCCGGATTCCGCTCATCGTTGCCTCCTGTGCCAGTGACGGCTGCTGCCAGCCGGGTCAATCGTTGCTGTCGTTCTACAGGGCTGCGGGCGTTGCCTCGGGGGCGCGAGCGCCTTGCCGTGGCATTGGAATTGACAGCAGGAATTGACTGCGCGGCCGGAAACGAGTTCCGGGACGACGGGCGATGATCAAGGCCTGCGAAGATGCGAGCCGGGGCGTGCCGCTCAGCGGACGCTGGTGCCGGTTTTCGCCACGGCGAGCGGCGATCCGGTGGCCGGCGCCGCGACGTCGCCGACCGCCGGCGCCGTTTCCTTGTCCCACAGCAGGGCCAGGACGCTGGCGACGAAGCGTTTGTGTTCGCGCGGCGCGTTGTCGTACCAGTGGCGCAGGTAGTCCTCAAGCGTGCTGCGGGCATCGTCGGGGTTCAGGTTGAGATAGCCCAGCGCCTCCCAGTTCTGCGGATTGCTCCTGAACAAGGGCAGCAACAGGTTGGCGACGACTTCGTTCTTCTTGCGCCAGTAAGGGTTTTGCCGCAGTTCCGCCTCGTTCTCCTGCAGCCAAGCCGACAGCGGCGCGTCCGCAGGCAGCTGGCGATGGCCCTCGGAGATCAGATGGTCGAAGAAGCGCCGCAGGTTCCTCGCCTCGCCCGCCCAGCGCTGTTCCGGCGGCGACCGTTCCCAGCTGGCGGCGAGACTCGTCAGCGTAAACAGCGAGGCCGTCTCGCACAGCGTTTCCTCGAACCACTGGTTGTGCTTGACCGTCTGCGGGCCGACGTTGTGCTCGTAATTCGACAGGATGTGGCACAGCTCATGGGCGAATTCGTAGGCGTACAGATGCCACTTCTCGCCCTTGGCATGCAGCTGCACGCGGTATTCGCCGCCGGGGCCGCGCTCGTACAGCGCGACCGGGGCGCGGTCGGTGTGGCTGACGACGATCGGCGCCACCAGCTTCTCCGGCAGCTGCGCCATCAACTCGTCGGCAACCGCATAGAGCACCGTTTCGATGTTGCGCGTGTTCACGTCGCCCCAGCCGCCGGGCTCGACGCGGATGTCCAGCCCCAGCTTGCGGCTGCTGACGCCCGGTTTCGTCGGCGCGTCGCGGCCGGTCTCGGCGTGCGCCAGCGAACAGGCGATCGACGCGATGATCAGCGGCAGTCGCATCTGCCGCATGATCCAGGTGCGGGGCGTACCCCGACGCCGTTCTTCCCGCTTTCTGGTCATTTTCGCCCTCCCCGCTGGTTGGCTTCAGGTTGTCCTCGCGACGGCGCCAGCCAAAGCTGCCGCCCGGCCGATACCCCCGTAAGAAGTGGACCGTGTCGCGCCGGGCATTGTTCCCGGTGCGGTGACGGAGAACGCGTCCGGGAACGTTTTTTCGGCGAACCAAGCGCAGCGCTTCGGGTCGAATCCACGTTGACGGAAATCGGATTTCACTTTCAGGGAGGAAATACGCTGAAGGAGAAACGCCATGAAAAAGCAATTCTTGTTGAAGCAGGTTTGCGGCCTCTGCATCGGGGTCGCCGGTACGCTGGCGCCGCTCGGTTCGGCGCAGGCTGCCGATGATTACGTGGATCGCTACCTGAATGGCTATCTGAACGATCCCTATACCAATGAGGTCGCTGCCGATACCCAGAGCGTCTTGAACCGTGGCGCCGAAGGGCCGGTGCGGGACGATCTTGCCGTGCTCGACGACAAGTCGATGGGGCAGAAAAGCTTCCGTTCCGATCAGCCTGTCGAGTTGTATAACCCGCCGGTTTCGAAAGTCGCCGAGCCGGGCGAGACCCGCGGCGCGGAAGGGCCGGTGCGGGGCGATCCCAGCCCGATCGCCGAAAAGTCGAAATGGCAGGAGAAGTTCCAGCGCAATGAGCCGCTAGAGCTGTACATGGGCGAAACGACGAGCGAGGTTCACGGTGCCCAAGGCCCGATCAAGGACGATACCGCGGCGTTTGCCGACAAGTCGATGGAGCAGCAGACGTTCCAGCGCGATCAACCGATCGAACTGTATAACCCCTGAGCCCACACGTCCGGACACGGAACAGTCCGTATCGAGGCACTTCTAGTTCTTCTACCCCCATCCCGGGCGCACGGCGCTGGACTTACTCCAGCGCCAGCACCCAGCCGATCACCGCCTTCAGGTCGTCGTCGCTGATGCGGGGGGCGGACTGCGGCATTGCGGCACCGGGCGCCGCTGCCGCCCGAGCGGGCCTGGGCCTCTTTCTTACTTCTCGGCGAGGCGAGTTGGCATCGCGGGGGGCGGGGGAAGGGCTGGCATGCCGGCCTCTCCCGCTGGCCCGAGCTTGCCGCCGCAATCGGCAAAATGAAAAACGTCGTCCGCCCGCCGCACTCGCGGCATTGCCTGGTGTGCATGTAGTGGCGTGCATGTCGCGGCGCGAGTTGCTTCCCTTGACGCGTATTCTGTAGAATGAGAACGATTCCCATTCACGAGTTGTCGGTGCCAGGCACCTGTCTCAAAAAGGGGGAGCCGTGTCGGCCGCCGAGTTTGTCCTGCAGCAACATATCCATACCCTCTACCGCGACCACCACAGCTGGCTCCATGGCTGGCTGCGCAAGAAGCTGGGCTGCGCCCACAACGCCGCCGACGTAGCGCACGACACCTTCCTGCGCATCATTGCCTCGCGCGACGCGCTGCTGGGCATCCAGGAGCCGCGCGCCTACCTCACCACCACCGCCAAGCGGCTGCTGGTGGACCGCGTGCGGCGCCAGTCGATCGAAGCGGCCTACCTGAGCGAACTCGCGCATGCGGCGGAGACGTTGCCGGGCTACCCCTCACCCGAGCAGACGCTGGCCACGCTGCAGGCTCTGGAAGAGATCGGTGCTGCGTTGCAGGGCGTCTCCGCCAAGGCGCGCGAGGCGTTCCTGCTGCACTACCTCGACGGCCAGACCCACGCCGCCATTGCCGCCCAGCTCGACGTGTCGACCCGGATGGTCCGCAAGTACCTGGTCCAGGCGCTGGCCAATTGTCTGCGGGGGCAGGGTGGCTGAGCCGTCGGCCGATCTCCTGGCCGCGCAGGCGGCCGAGTGGATCGTGCGCCTGACCGCCGACGACGCGGCCGAACGCGCCCGCGCCCGTGCCGGCTTCGAGGCCTGGAAGCAGGCCGATCCGCGCCATGCCGCCAGCGCCGCGCGAATGGAAGGCTTGATCGGCCGGGTGCAGGCGGTGCGCGCCAACGCCGCCGGCAATCCGCGCCCCGCGCATGCCGCGCTCAACGCGGCGTTCGCGCCCGATCGTCCGCGTAACCCCGGTGCGCGGCGCCGGCGCCTCGGCGCCGGGCTGGCGGCGGTTTGCGCGCTGGCCGTGCCGGCCTGGCTGATGCTGCAGGCCTATCCTCCGGCCTACCTGGCGGCCGACGTGCGGACCGCTGCCGGCCAGTGGGAGACGCGCACCCTGAGCGACGGCACGCGCCTCGCGCTGAACGGCGCCAGCGCCGTCAACCTGCGCTACGACGAAAACCGTCGCAGCGTCGAGCTGGTGCAGGGCGAGATCCTCGTGGACGTGGCCAGGGACGCGACGCGTCCGTTCCTGGTCGAGACCGCGCACGGCAGCATCCGCGCGCTGGGAACGCGCTTCGTCGTCAAGCGCGAAGACGGCGCCACCGTGCTGAGCATGCTCGAATCCCGAGTCGCCGTGCAGTCGGCGGCTGCGCCGGCGGCAAGCCGCGAAGCGCGCGTCGTCGGCGCCGGCGAGCGCGTTCGCCTGACGCCGGCCGGCATCGCTCCAAGCGAGGCGATCGACCCGCGCAGCCTTGCCGACGCCTGGCAGTTCCGCCAGCTGGTGGTTGACCGGCACCCGTTGCCGGCGGTGCTCGACGAACTCGACCGCCACCGCCGCGGCCGCATCCACCACGACCGCGCGCAGCTCGAAGGCCTCGTCGTCTCCGCCGTGCTGCCGCTGGACGATCCCGAGCGTGCGCTGCAACTGCTGCGCACCTCGTTCCCCCAGCTGCGCATGCGCGCCGTCACGCCGTATCTGCTGCTGGTCGACGCGCCGCCGGCGCGTTGAGGCCGCGGCTTGCCGGTTTTTTTTTCGGCGACCGGTTCCGCTTTTCGTCGCTCGCCCGTCAAGGGTAGTGAGATCAACAAAAGAGGAACTTCCTTCATGCTGCCCCTGCGCCCAATCGCCACCCGCGCGTGCCTGACGCCGCTCGCGCTCGCCGTCCATTTCGCCTTCATCGCCGCGCCGAGCCTGGCCGCCGAAGCGCAGCCCCCGACGCAGGCCGCCGCGCCGAGCACCACGCAGTACGACATCCCGGCCGGCCCGCTGGCCGAGGCCTTGAACCGCTTCGCGCAGCAGTCCGGCGTTGCCATCGCGGTCGACGCGGCCAAGGTGCAGGGCCTGCGGACGCCGGGGCTGAAGGGCCACTACGGGGTGGACGAAGGCTTCGCCGCGCTGCTGCGCGGCAGCGGCTACGCCGCCAGCAGGAGCGCGGCCGGCTATGTGCTGGTGCCGGCGCCGCAAACGACGAGCGACGCGACGCTGCCGACGGTGAAAGTGACAGCCAGCGCCGAACGGCCCGAGCAACTGCCGTCGCCCTACGCCGGCGGGCAGATGGCGCGCGGCGGGCGGATCGGCATGCTCGGCAACAAGGATTTCCTCGATGCGCCGTTCAGCGTCAGCAGCTATACCGCGCAGGCGATCGAGGACCGGCAGGCGGCGACGGTCGCCGACGTCGTGGTGAACGACCCGTCGGTCCGCGTTTCCGGCCAGGCCGGCGACATCCTCGACACCTTCTTCATCCGCGGCTTTCCGGTCGGCGACCAGAACTCCGGCGAGATCGCCTTCGACGGCGTCTACGGCGTTGCGCCGAACTATCGCGTGCTGACCGACTACGCCGAACGGATCGAGGTGATCAAGGGGCCGACCGCGCTGCTCTACGGCATGTCGCCAGCGAACAGCATCGGCGGCACGATCAACATCGTGCCCAAGCGCGCCGCGGCCACCGACCTGACGCGCTTCACCGCCGATTACGCTGCCGATTCCCAGCTCGGCGGGCATCTCGACGTCAGCCGCCGCTTCGGCGACGACCGCCGTTTCGGCGCGCGCTTCAACGGCAGCTATCACGACGGCGACACGCCGCTCGACCACCAGTCGCGGAGCGCGCGCGTCGGCGCGCTGGCGCTCGACTACCAGGGCGATCGGCTGCGCGCCTCGGCCGACCTGATCGACCAGCGCGAAGACATCGATGCGCCGTCGCGCCGGCCCTTCCTCGCCGCCGGCGTCGGCGTGCCGTCGGCGCCCGACGGCCGGCGCAACGTCACGCAGGCCTGGGAATGGTTCAAGACCGAGGACCAGTCGCTGCTGTTGCGTGCCGAATACGACCTGAACGACGTGCTGACGCTGTTCGCCGCGGCCGGCGGCGGCCGCACGCGCGTCGACCGCCTGTTCGGCAACCCGACCATCCTCAATTCCGCGGGCGACACCAGCACCGTGCCGCAACACTTCAAGTTCGACGTCGACCGCTCGACGACCGACATCGGCCTGCGCGCCCGCTTCGCCACCGGCGCCGTCGGCCACGGCGTGACGTTGCAGGCGAGCGGCTACCGCGACCGGCTCGGGCGCAACTCGGTGTCCGGCAGCGCGGTCGCCTCGAACCTCTATCACCCGGTCGACCGCGCCGAGCAGAACGTCGCAGCGCCGGCCACGGTGCCGAAGGTGTCGCAGACCGAGCTCACCGGCGTAGCGCTGGCCGACACGCTGTCGATGTTCGACGAGCGGCTGCAGCTGACCGTCGGCGTGCGCCGCCAGCAGGTCGAGTCGGACAACTTCAGCCCGACCACCGGCGCCGTCACCTCGTCCTACGACAAGAGCGCCGTCACGCCGCTGCTCGGTATCGTCGTCAAGCCCTGGCAGAACGTTTCGCTCTACGCCAACCGCATCGAGGGACTGAGCAAGGGCGACACCGCACCGGGAACGGCGACCAACGCCGGCGAGATCTTCGCGCCCTACCGCTCCAAACAGAGCGAGATCGGCGTCAAGATCGACCACGGCCGCCTGGCGACGACGCTCAGCGCCTTCGAGATCGAGAAGCCGAGCGGCCAGCTGACCAACAACGTCTTCGCGGTCGACGGTGAGCAGCGCAACCGCGGCCTGGAGCTCGCGCTGTTCGGCGAGGCGACGCAGCGCGTCCGGCTGCTCGGCGGCGTCACCCTGCTCGACGCTGAACTGACCAGGACCAACAGCGTCGCGACGAAGGGCAAGACCGCGCCCGGCGCGCCGTCGCTGACCGCCAACCTCGGCGTCGAGTGGGACACCCCGTTCGCCCCCGGCGTGACGCTGACCGGCAACCTGATCCACACCGCCAGGCAGTACGTCGACCGGGCCAATACGCAGAGCATCCCGGCGTGGACCACGCTCGACCTCGGCGCGCGCTACCGCACGACGGTGGCCGGCCAGGCCACCACCTTCCGCGCCAGCCTGCGCAATGCCTTCGACCGTCACTACTGGGCCGGCGTGTCGCAATGGGGCAGCCTCGCGCAGGGCGCGCCGCGCACGCTGCTGCTGTCGGCGACGGTCGATTTCTGAGGGGCGGCGAATGAAAATCGGAATGCGACTGATCGTCGCCGCGCTGGCGCTGGCCAGCGCCGCCCCCGGCTGGGCGCACGGCATCTGGTTCGCCCAGCGCTCGGGACGGCTGGCCTTGATCTACGGCGAAGGCGCCGAGGACGTGGACGTCTTCAAGCGGCTGCACAAGATCACCGCGGTCGGCGGCGCCGACGCTGCCGGCCGGCCCGTCGCCGTCCGCCTCAAGGCGGTCGATCCGATGCTTTTCGTCGACGCGGAGCAGGCGCCGGCGGTCGTCACCGCCACCATGGACAACGGTTTCTGGTCGCGCCAGCCGTCGGGGCAGTGGGTTGCCAAGCCCAGGGACGAGGTGCCCGGCGCCACGGCCGCTGGCCGCTACCTGAAGTATGCGACGCACCTCGCGGTGTTGCCCGACACTGAAGTCGGACCGGCGCCGGGGCAGGCCTTCCAGATCGTTCCGGTCGGCGCCGGGTTTCCGCGCCAAAAAGGCCAGCCGCTGACGGTGCGGGTGCTCTACGACGGCAAGCCGCTGGCCGGTGCCAGGGTGTGGCCGGACGCGGTGACCGACCCCGACGCCGTGCCGCTCAGCACCGGCGCCGACGGTACGGCGACCCTCGCCGTGCGCAACCAGGGACTCAACGTCGTCAAGGCGGAGCACGTGAGCGGCTCCGACGATCCGGCCCGGAGCGACAAGACCGAGCATGTCGCGACGCTGAGTTTCATGCTGGGCCACGCGCCCGAATAGCCGGGCGCGGGTCCGCTGCGGCAAGGAAAACGCGGCTTCGCGGCCGCGTTGTGCACGGCTTCCGTCCTGCTGCCGCGCTTATTCCAGCGCCAGCACCCAGCCGATCACCGCCTTCAGGTCGTCGTCGCTGATCTTGTCGGCGGGGTGCGGCATCATCGGCACCTGGCCCCAGACGCCGCTGCCGCCCGCACGGACCTTCTCCGCCAGCCGCGCCGGGGCGCCGGAGTCGCCGCGGTACTTGGTCGCCACGTCGCGGTAGGCGGGGCCGACCATTTTCTTGTCGAGCGCGTGGCAGGCGACGCAGCGCGCCTTCTTGGCGATCGCTTCGGAGGCTTGCGTGGGCAGCGCGACCAGCGCGCCGGCGAGGAGGAGGGGGAGAGTAATGCGATAAGACATGAAGAATCCTTGTTACGGTTAGGTGGTCAGGCAAAGCCGAGTTCGGCCAGCTCGGCATCGGTAAACAGCCGCGAGCGGGTGTGGAAGGCCTTGCCTTCCGGTCCTTCGAGCGAGAAGGTGCCGCCGTGGCCATCGATCACGTCGATGATCAGCTGCGTGTGCTTCCAGTAGGCGTACTGCGATTTGCTGATGTAGAACGGGCAGCCGCCGATTTCGCCGAGCAGTTCGTCGCCGGCGCCGATGGTCAGTTCGCCGGGCAGGTAGCAGTTGGCGGCACTGTTGTCGCAACAGCCGCCCGACTGGTGAAAGAAGACCGGGCCGTGTTTGGCCTTGAGGAATTCGATCAGCTCCAGCGCCGCCGGGGTGGCGATCACTTTGTCGACCATGGTCGGCTCCCGAAAAAAGGGCGGGAAGCTGGCTTCCCGCCCTGAACTTGCTCGCAGTAAGCAAGAGGAGGAGATGGCGGCCGGCCCCAGCAACGAGGGCCGCCGCCCGCTGCACAAAACTTAGAAGAAGCCCAGCTTCTGCTCGCTGTAGCTGACCAGCAGGTTCTTCGTCTGCTGGTAGTGGTCGAGCATCATCTTGTGCGTCTCGCGGCCGATGCCGGACTCCTTGTAGCCGCCGAAGGCGGCGTGCGCCGGGTAGGCGTGGTAGCAGTTGGTCCACACGCGGCCGGCCTTGATCGCGCGGCCCATGCGGTAGGCGACGTTGCCGTTGCGGCTCCAGACGCCGGCGCCGAGGCCGTACAGCGTGTCGTTGGCGATCGCCAGCGCTTCCGCCTCATCCTTGAAGGTGGTCACCGCCAGCACCGGGCCGAAGATTTCCTCCTGGAAGATGCGCATCTTGTTGTGGCCCTTGAACACCGTCGGCTCGATGTAATAGCCCTCGGCGAGTTCGCCGGCGAGCTTGGCGCGGTTGCCGCCGATCAGCACCTGGGCGCCTTCCTGCTTGCCCAGTTCGAGGTAGGACGAGATCTTGGTGATCTGCTCCTGCGACGCCTGGGCGCCGATCATCGTCTCGGTGTCGAGCGGGTTGCCCTGCTTGATCGCGGCGATGCGCGACAGGCAGCGGTCCATGAACTTGTCGTAGATCGATTCCTGGATCAGTGCGCGCGACGGGCAGGTGCACACTTCGCCCTGGTTGAAGGCGAACAGCACCAGGCCTTCGATCGCCTTGTCGAGGAAGCTGTCGTCCTTGTCCATGACGTCGGCGAAGAAGACGTTCGGCGACTTGCCGCCCAGCTCCAGCGTCGCCGGGATCAGGTTGTTGGCGGCGGCCTGGGCGATCACGCGGCCGGTCGAGGTCGAGCCGGTGAAGGCGATTTTGGCGATGCGCTTCGAGGTTGCCAGCGGCATGCCGGCTTCGCGGCCGAAACCGTTGATCACGTTCAGCACGCCCGGCGGCAGCAGGTCGGCGATCAGCTCGACCAGCACCAGGATCGAGATCGGGGTCGACTCGGCGGGCTTCAGGACCACGCAGTTGCCGGCGCCGATCGCCGGCGCCAGCTTCCACGCCGCCATCAGCAGCGGGAAGTTCCACGGGATGATCTGGCCGACGACGCCGAGCGGCTCGTGGAAGTGATAGGCGACGGTGTTCTCGTCGATCTCGGAGAGCGCGCCTTCCTGGGCGCGCAGGCAGCCGGCGAAGTAGCGGAAGTGGTCGGCGGAGAGCGGCACGTCGGCGTTCAGCGTCTCGCGCATCGGCTTGCCGTTGTCGACGGTCTCGGCGTAGGCCAGCACTTCGAGGTTCTGCTCGATGCGGTCGGCGATCTTGAGCAGCAGGTTGGCGCGCTCGGCGGCGGCGGTCTTGCCCCACTTGTCGGCGGCGGCGTGCGCGGCGTCGAGCGCCAGTTCGACGTCCTCGGCGGTCGAGCGGGCGGCCATCGTGTACGGCTGGCCCGAGATCGGCGTGATGACGCTGAAGTATTCACCCTTGACCGGCGCGACCCACTTGCCGCCGATGAAGTTGTCGTATTTGGCCTTGTAGGCAATCTTGGCACCGGCGGTGCCGGGGGCTGCGTAGAGCATGTCGTCTCCTCGTTGCTCGAATGGATGGGGCGAAAGCGTTGTGGCTTCGCCTCCGATCCGTCGCCGCTACCACACAGCGGCAGACCGGAGGGCTTTCGCGGCGACATGCTGCACGGCCCGTGCCAGGCCCCGCATCGCTGCCGTAAAACGCTTGCCGCGCAAGGGCGGGCGACGATCCGGCGACCTCCGTCGGTGTCGTGCTGTCATGACGTTGCGCTGATCAATTGCGCAACAGTTGCTCCGTCATGGAGCACCTGTCCGCCCGCAACACCCCGCCGGACGCGGGTTTTCACGGGCATGGAATGTGCGTCCGGTGGCGCCGTGACTATCGAAAATCCTCCCGACATGGCGCCCGACGCAGCCTCCGAATTCCTTGATGACGGCGGGCCGATCGCCCGCTCCTGGCGGCGCTGCCTCGACGCCGGCCTCGACGTCGGCCAGCCGCTGTCGCAGGCGCGCGGCTCGCCGGCGGTGCTCGCCGAGCGGCTGGAGGCCAACGCCCGCCTGGTCGCCTACGCGCAGCCGATGATCGAGAGCCTCTACCAGCATCTGGCGCGCTCGTCGTCGATGGTGCTGCTCGCCGACAACGAAGGCATGATCCTGCGCTCGCTCGGCGACACCGACTTCATCGCCCGCGCCTCGCGCTGCCACCTGCAGCCCGGCGCGATCTGGTCGGAGCGGGAAATGGGCACCAACGCCATCGGCACCGCGCTGGTCGAGCAGCGCACCGTGGCCGTCGTCGGCGACCAGCACTACCTGCGCCGCAACGACTTCCTCACCTGCATCTCGGCGCCGATCCTGGCGCCCGGCGGTGGCGTGCTCGGCATCCTCGACATCTCCGGCGACGCGCGCGTGGCGCAGATCCACGGCGCGGCGCTGGTCGAGATGACCGCCGGCATCATCGAGAACCGGCTGATCGAAACGTTGCCCGAAGCCGCTGTCGTGCTCCGCCTGCACGCCCGCGCCGAGGCGCTCGGCTCGCAGCTGGAAGGGCTGGCGGTGCTCTCCGACGACGGTCGCTGGCTGGCCTGCAACCGCCGCGTGCAGCGCCTGCTTGGTGCCGCGCCGGCGGCCGGGGCGGGCTTTGCCGCACACTTCGCGACGCCGTGGCCGGCGCTGATCGACCATGCCTGCCGCCAGGGCGACGAGCCGCTGGCACTGCACACGCTGGCCGGCGGCGACCTGCTGGCGCGGGTCAGCCTGCGCGTCGGCGGCAAGCGCCCGCGCTCGCCGGTGGCGCCGCCGGCATCGACTCCGGCATCGACTCCGGCATCGGCGACTGGCCCGCGCTCGCGCCGGCGCGCACTCGACGAACTCGGTACCGACGACCCGCGCATGGCCGAGGCCATCCGCCGCGCCGGGCGCATCGCCGAATGCGACATCCCGCTCCTGATCCAGGGCGAGACCGGCAGCGGCAAGGAATGGTTCGCGCAGGCCTTCCATCAAAGCGGGCGGCGCAGCGCCGGGCCGTTCGTCGCGGTCAATTGCGCGGCGATCCCGGCGACGCTGATCGAGACCGAACTGTTCGGCCACACCGAAGGCGCCTTCACCGGCGCCCGGCGCAGCGGCGCGCGCGGCAAGATCCGCGAGGCCGACGGCGGCACGCTGTTCCTCGACGAGATCGGCGACATGCCGCTGGCGCTGCAGGCGGTACTGCTGCGCGTGCTCGAAACGCGGCGCGTCGCGCCGCTCGGCGGGCAGGGCGAGGAGCCGGTCGACTTCGCGCTGGTCTGCGCCAGCCACCAGCCGCTGCGCCAACTGGTCGAGCACGGCCTCTTTCGCGGCGACCTGTTCTTCCGCCTCTCCGGCATGACCGTGTCGCTGCCGCCGCTGCGCGAACGCCAGGACTTCGACCGCGTCGTGCGCCGCATGCTGGCCGAGGAGGGCGGCGGCAAGCTGCGCGGCGACGACGAACTGCGCATCGCGCCCGCCGCCCTCGACCTGCTGCGCCGCCACAGCTGGCCGGGCAACCTGCGCCAGCTGCGCAACGTGCTGCGCCTGGCGGTGGCGCTGCTCGGCGACGAGCGCCTGCTGACGCCGGAATTCCTGCCGCCCGAGATCAGCGACGGCGGCGCCGACGGCCCCGAGCATGGCCGCGCCGACTGCGGCCTGCGCACCGTGCAGCTGCGCCTCGTCCGCGAAACCGTCGAACGCCACGGCGGCAACATCTCCGCCGCGGCGCGCGAACTGGGCATCACGCGCACGACGCTCTACCGCAAGCTGGCGGAAGGGCGGGCCGAAAAGGAAACGCCGCCGGCGAGCGGCGTCACCGGCTGATCCCCGCCGTTGCGCCGCCAATCCGTCGATTCGGCGCCGGTGATGCAAACTGCAACAACAATAATGCTGACCTGACCGCAACTTTGTAGTAGCCTCCGCCCCCTTCTGGTTATTCGCAGACGTATCACGGCATGAGGAGTCCCTTGCCGCGCACAAGTTTCAACAGTCCACGGCTGGTTCGCCTGCTCGCCGCGCTGGACGTCGATGATGTTGCCGAGTCGAAACAATCCTTTGCCGAACGCTTGGGCCAGTGGCTGGACCTGAACGACGCCATCGCGCTCTCCGGTACGCTCCACGCCGGCGCGGGGGGGTCGCCGGCGGCCCGGTCGCGCGCGCTCGGCCCGGTTGAGGAGCAGTTCGCGCGCGTACGCGCGTCGCTGATCGACTCGATCGCGACCGACGGCGTCTTCAAGCCGGGCCGGGCGCGCATCAAGCTGCCCGTTCCGGCCGCCGGCGCCACGCTTGCGACCGCCGATTTCGCGCCGTACCGCCGCTACTACGCCGCCCACCAGCGCGACATGGAGGCGAGCATCGGCCCGCTGCGCGCCAACCTGCGGGCAGCGCTGGTGGAGCATTCGCCGGCGCTGCGCCAGCTGGCCGACCTCGATGCCGTCATCGACAAGGCGCTGGGCGAGCGCGAGCGCAACCTGCTGGCGACCGTGCCGCAGCGGCTTGAGCAACGCTACCGGCAGCTGCGTCAGGCCTACGCCGAGGCGCTTGCCGAGGCGCCGCAGGCGGACGACCCGGAACGCTGGCTGCAGCCGGGCGGCTGGCTGGCGGCGTTCTGCCGGGACCTGCAGGCGGTGCTGCTCGCCGAGCTGGAGCTTCGCCTGCAACCGGCGGCGGGGCTGCTGGCGGCAATCGCCGGGTCGGCACCCTCGGCGGCGACTGCTGAATAGCCGCGGCGCCCGGGGCGGCACTTCGTTTTGTTGAGAGGTACAAGGCACCAATGAACAGAAATCTTTGCATCGCCACCTTCGTGGCCGGCGCGCTCGCCGTCGCCTGGGTCGCCATCGGCTATCTCGGTTCGCATCCGCTGGCGCTGACGATGACGCTGCTCATCGGCGCCGTCTACGTACTCGGCGCGCTCGAACTGCGCCGCTTCCATCAGGCCACGTCCTCGCTGGCGCAGGCGCTGGCGGCCATTCCCGAGAACCTGCCGCAGCTCGGCGACTGGCTCGACCGCATCCATCCCGCGCTGCAGAACCCGGTACGCCTGCGCATCGAGGGCGAGCGCGTCGGCCTGCCCGGCCCGGTGGTGACGCCCTACCTGGTCGGCCTGCTGGTCATGCTCGGCATGCTCGGCACCTTCCTCGGCATGGTGGTGACGCTGAACGGTGCCGTGCTCGCGCTGGAGAGCACGACCGACCTGCAGACGATCCGCTCGGCGCTGGCGGCGCCGGTCAAGGGCCTGGGACTCGCCTTCGGCACCTCGGTCGCCGGCGTCGCCGCCTCGGCGATGCTCGGCCTGATCTCGGCGCTGTGCCGCCGCGAGCGGCTGCAGACCGGGCAACTGCTCGATACGAAGATCGCCACCGCGCTGCGCGGCTTCTCGCTCACGCACCAGCGCCAGGAGACCTTCAAGGCGCTGCAGGCGCAGAGCCAGGCGCTGCCCGAGGTGGTCGAAAAAATGTCGGCGCTGATGGCGCAGATGGAACGGCACCAGGCGCAACTGAACGAGCGCCTGCTCGCCAACCAGGAAGGCTTCCACCGCGACGTGAAGGGCGTCTATGGCGAGCTGGCCGTCAGCGTCGACCGCTCGCTCAAGGCCAGCCTGACCGACAGCGCCCGCGTCGCCGGCGCCACCATCCAGCCGGTGGTCGAAGCGACGATGGCCGGCATCGCGCGCGAGACGACGGCGCTGCACGAACGCATGGCGGCAACGGTGGCGGCGCAGCTCGACGGCCTCGCGGCGCGCTTCGACACGACCGTCGGCAGCGTCGCCGACACCTGGACGGCGGCGCTGGCCACGCACGAGCGCGGCAACGGCCAGCTGATCGACGACCTGCGCCGGTCGCAGCAGGCCTTCGCGGCGGACTTCGCGCAGCGCTCGGCGACGCTGCTGGCCGGCGTCGGCGAAGCGCAGGCGGCCTTGCAGGCTGACCTGGCGGCGCGCGACGGGCAGCGGCTGGCGCTGCTGACGCAGTCGCTGGAGGCGCTGGCGGCATCGTTGCAGCGGGAATGGCAGCAGGCCGGCACACAGGCGCTGGCGCAGCAGCAGCAGATCTGCCGCACGCTGGAAGAAACCGGGCGCAGCATCGGCGAACACGCGCAGGCCCAGGCCAGCCGCACCCTCGGCGAGATCGCCGGCCTTATGGAGAGCGCCGCCGCAGCGCCGCGCGCCGCCGCCGAGGTGATCGGCGAACTGCGTTCGCTGCAGGCCGATCTGGTGTCGCGCGACGAAGCGCGGCTGGCGGCGCTGACGCAGTCGCTCGAATCGATGGCCGCCGCGCTGCGCGAGGAATGGCAGCAGGCCGGCGCGCAGACGCTGGCGCAGCAGCAGCAGATCTGCCGCACGCTGGAGCAGACCGCGCAGGGCATCGGCGAACACGCGCAAGCGCACGCCAGCAACACCATCAACGAAATCGCCCGGCTGCTGCAGACCGCCGCCGAAGCGCCGCGCGTCGCCGCCGAGGTGATCGGGCAGCTGCGCCAGCAGCTCTCCGACAGCATCGCCAAGGACAACGCGCTGCTCGACGAGCGCAGCCGCATCATGGCCGGCTTGGGCACGCTGCTCGACGCGATCAACCAGTCCGCCGCCGAGCAGCGCGGCGTGATCGACACGCTGGTGGCGTCGTCGGCGGCGATGCTCGAACGCGTCGGCGGCGAGTTCACCGCGCAGGTCGGCGCCGAGTCGGCGAAGATCACCGAGGTCGCCACGCAGGTGACCGGCAGCGCGGTCGAGGTGGCCAGCCTGTCGGAAGCCTTTAGCGGCGCCGTGCAGCAGTTCGGCGAGGCCAACGACAAGCTGATCGGCAGCCTGCAGCGGATCGAGGGCGCGCTCGACAAGTCGCTGCTGCGCAGCGACGAACAGCTCGCCTACTACGTGGCGCAGGCGCGTGAAATCATCGACCTCAGCATCATGTCACAGCAGCGCATCGTCGCCGACCTGCAGCAGGTGCATCAAGGCGCCGGCCAGCCGGCGCCCGTCGCCGCCGAGGCCGCCTGATGCGCGAGATCGACGCCAGCGTCGAGCAGACGGCGCCGGTCTGGGCCGTCTTCGGCGACCTGATGGCCGGCCTGCTCGGCGCCTTCGTGCTGATCCTGGTCGGCGTGCTCGGCGTGCAGATGGAGCTGGTGAGCAGCCTCGAAGCCGAGGTCAAGAAGCGGCAGCAGGAAGAGCAGCGCCGCATGGCGCTGGAAAAGGCGCTGGCCATTCCGCTCGCCTCCGGCCGGGTGACGCTGAACAACGGCCGGATCGGCATCAGCGGCAGCGTGCTCTTCTCGCTCAATTCCGACCAGTTGCAGCCCGAGGGCCGGCAGCTGTTGAAGAGCCTGGCGCCGCCGCTCGCCGCCTACCTCGGCGCGCGCGACGAACTGCTGATGGTCAGCGGCTTCACCGACGACCGCCCGGTGCGCGACAGCAACGGCCAGTTCGACGACAACTGGGAACTCTCCGCGCAGCGGGCGCTGACGGTGACGCGCACGCTGATCCACGAAGGCATCCCGTCGTCGTCGATCTTCGCCGCCGCCTTCGGCCCCGAGCAGCCGGTCGCCTCCAACGCCGACGCCCAGGGCCGCGCGCAGAACCGGCGCGTCGAGATGGCGCCGGTGCCGAGGTCGGCCAGGGCGGTCACGGACAACAATGGCTGAAAGCGGCCGGTCCTGCTCCGTCGCCGCACCGGCGGCGGCGATCGACCCGGCCGCCGACCCCGGCGGGATGATCGCCGCGCTGCGTACGCGCCACGCCGATCGCTGCGACCCCGTCCGCTTCCGCTTCATCGAAGCCCTGGCCCGGCGCGTGCAAGGACTGCAGGGCGAAGCCCGGCGCCGGCTGGAGGAGCGCTTGGCCAGCGCGTTGCACGAACTCGACCAACGTGTCGCGCACGCGCAAGGCGATGCCGGCGACGCACTCGCCTCGGCGCTGGCGCGCCATCCCGCTGCCGCCGACGAATTGCGGCAACGCTTCGCTGCCGGCGATTTCGGCGGCCTGCGCCGACGCATCGCCGCACTGGACGGCCGGGGCAGCCCATCGCCGCTGGCCGAGCTGACCGCCCGCCTCGCGCCGCATTCGCCGGAACATGCCGGCCGCGCCGGGAGCGAAGGGAGCGCTGGTTGCGCTGTCGCCGCCGGCGCTGCCGGCGAACTCAAGGCCGTGCGCTATTTCCGCGACACCTGGTCGCAGCTCAGCGTCGAACAGCAGCTCGCGCAAGCGCTGGCGCAAGCCCCGGAGAACGCCGGCCCGCTCAACTCGCACCTGCTCGTGCTGCGCGCGCTGCAACGGATGCGCGAGGTGTCGCCGGATTACCTGAACCGCTTCATGCCGTACATCGATGCGCTGCTGTGGCTGGAGCAGGCGGACGGGATCGGCATGCCGGCCGAGAAGGGCGTGGCGCCCGCCGACGGCGACAGGAAAAAGAGCCGGACCGCGGCGCCTCCCGGCAAGACGGCGAAGCCCGGCCGCTGACGCGCCGGCGCCGAGGTCGCGGTCGGGAATGCGCTCCCGCATGAGCCGAATAGCCGATAAACTTCGGCTGAAGCCCGATCCGAAACCGCTGCTGTCGCCATGGAATCCTCCCCCTCGGCCATGACCCGTTCCCTCAGATTTCGCCTGTCCGTGCTCTTCGTCACGATGGCGACGGCGACGCTCGTCGCGTTCGGCGTCCTCGGGCAGTACCAGCTGGCGGCCGAACTCGGCGAGAACTTCGCGGAAATGCAGCAGGCCACCGTGCAACGCCTGGCCAGCAGCCTGGCCTCGCCGTTGTGGGACGTGAACCGGGAATCCGTCGACAATACGCTGGCCGCCGAGATGCTGCGCCCGGAAGTGGCAGCGATCCAGGTGTTCGACGTCGGCGACCGGCTGTTCGCCGCCCGGGTTCGGGATGCGGCGGGTACGGTGCACGACGGCTTCGGCAGCGGCACCCCGCGGGGAGGCGCCGCCGAGGCCCGCATCGACCATGTGCCGGCGGCCGGATCGGCGACCCCGGCGCGCATGGCAGAACGGATCGGCCGGGTCGTCGTCTTCTTCACCCGCGACCAGTTCGACGTCACGCTGCAGCGCAACTGGCAGCGCAAGCTGCTGGAGGTGCTGGCGATCGATGCGCTGCTGATCCTGCTGATGTTCCTGAGCCTGCGCATGGTCTTCGGCCCGCTCGGCCAGCTGCGCGACGCGCTGCATGCGGAAGCGCGGCGCACGGGGGGGCGCCAGGACCGCGCCGGCGAGCTGCCGGTGAGCCCGTATCGGGAACTCGGCGAGGTGACGCAAGGGTTCAACCTCGTCGTGCGCAGGATCACCGAGGAGGGTGCCGCGCATCAGGCCGAGCTGCGGAAGGCCAAGGAGATCGCCGAAGAAGGGACCCGGGCCAAGTCCGCCTTCCTCGCCAACATGTCGCACGAGATCCGGACGCCGATGAACGCCATCATCGGCATGTCGCACCTGGCCTTGCAGACGCCACTGGACGCGACGCAGCGCAACTACATCGAGAAGGTCAACGGCGCCGCGGAGAACCTGCTGGCGATCATCAACGACATCCTCGATTTCTCGAAGATCGAGGCCGGCAAGCTCGCTATCGAGCAGATTGCCTTCGACCCCCGCGCGCTGGTCGTCAATCTCGCCGATTTCTTCGCCGCGGCCGCGGCCAACAAGCAGCTCGCCTTCCGCATCGACCCGGCGCCCGAGCTGCCGCCCGCGCTGTGGGGCGATCCGCTGCGCCTGCGCCAGGTGATGCTGAACCTGGTCGGCAACGCGCTCAAGTTCACGCAGCGGGGCGAGGTGGTTGCCGGTTTCGCCCCGGTCGCGGACGCTTCCGCCGCCGGGCAGGACGGCTGGGTCCGCCTGCGCTTCACCGTGCGCGACACCGGGGTCGGCATCCCGCCGGAAGCGCAGGCGCGGCTGTTCCAGTCCTTCGTCCAGGCCGACGACTCGACGACCCGTCTCTACGGCGGCTCCGGCCTGGGGTTGGCCATCTCCAGGCGGCTGATCGAACTGATGGACGGCCGGATCGGGGTCGACAGCACGCCGGGCGTCGGCAGCACCTTCTGGTTCGAACTGCCCTGCAGGATCGCGCCGGCCGAGGCGCTGCCGGTGCCGGCCGAGCACCCGGCCGACCGCATCGCCGGCAGCCTGAGCGGCTGCCGCGTCCTCCTCGTCGAGGACAACCCGCTGAACCAGGAGGTCGCCCAGCATTTCCTGCGCAAGGCCGGCATCGAAGCGACGCTGGCGGCGAACGGCGCGGCCGCGCTGGAAGCCCTGGAGCAGGACCGCTTCGATATCGTGCTGATGGACTGCCAGATGCCGGTCATGGATGGTTACGAAGCGGCTCGCCGCATCCGCGCCGATGCTCGCTTCGACCGCTTGCCGATCATCGCCATGACCGCCAACGCGCTGATCGGCGACCGCGAACGCAGCCTCGCGGCCGGCATGAACGACCACATCACCAAGCCGTTGGCGGCCGACGTGCTTTATCCGACGCTGTTGCACTGGCTGATGGGCGGGACGGGTCACCGGTCGCCGCCGCCGTCCGTCGTCTCCGGAACGAAGGCGATGCCGCAGGAAGGCACGGAGGTGCCCCGCCTCGATCCCGCGGCCGCGATCCGGAACATGGGCGGCGACCGCGAGCTTTATGCGCAGATCGGCCCGACCTTCCTGCAGGATCTGGTCGAGCAACAGGCCGACCTGGACGCCGCGCTGGCCGCCGGCGACTTCCCCCGCGCCCGCCGGGTGGCGCACAGCGTCAAGGGCATGAGTGCGTCGGTCGGCGCCAAGCGCCTGTGCCAGAAGGCGCAGGCGCTGGAAACCGCCTGCAACGCGACGAATGTCGACGCTGCCGACGCGATCGCCGCCGCCGACTCGGCTTTCCGGGTGGAAGCGGAAGCCGCCCGGGCGGCGATGGCCGATTACCTGGCGGCAAATGCCTGAACGAAACCCGCCTTCGCTACCGCACGCGCTCGTTCTCCACCCGGAATCCGGATCACGCAGACCATGAACCCATCCCTGCCCGCCGGCCCCGCGCCGGCTCGACCCAAACGACGCGAGCTGTTCCGCTTGCTGCGCAACGCCGCGGCGGTGCTGGCGATCGGTATCGCCATCGTTCCCGCGGCAGCCGCCGACACCGTGCTTCGCGTGGCCTACGCGGAAACCGAGAATCCCCCGCGCATTCTCGGACAAGGTGCCGTCGTTCCCGCAGACCGGCCGGGCATCTCGATCGAATTGCTGCGCATGGCCGCCGACAAGGCAGGCGTCACGCTGGAGCTGGTCCGCGTGCCCTGGAAGCGTTGCCTGTACCTGCTCGAAAATGCCTACGTCGACGCGATCTTCCACGCCAGCTACACGGAGGACCGGGCGCGCTACGCCGTCTATCCGACCCGCGAGGGCAAGCTCGATACCGGTCGCGCGATCTATCTCAACCGCTACGCTCTCTATCTCCGGAAGGGATCGGAGATCCGCTGGGACGGCCGCTCGCTGGCGAACGCCGGCAAGCCGCTGGGAACCCTGTCGGGGAATGCGGTCGCCGAGGACCTGAAGCAGCTGGGAGTTGCCGTCGAGGAAGCGCCGGGGGTGCGAGCCAACATGGAAAAGGTCAGGAGCGGCCGTATCGCCGCGTACGTAGAGATCGAGGGCATCGGCGACGATTTCCTCGCCGGCCGGCGGGCCGAGTTCGCCGAGATCGAAAAACACCCCCTGCCGTTCCAGGACAAGCACTACTTCGTCGTGCTGTCGAAACCGTTTTACCAGCGGAACCCGACGCTCTCCGAGGCGATCTTCGATGCCATCCGCGATGTCCAGGCGACACCCGCCTACCGCAGAATGCTGCTGAAATACCGGTAGCGGGGGCGTACTGGATTCCGGGGCAAGCCCGGAATGGCCGGCGGGGCTTGCCGGAATGGAAACGGCCACGGATCGCCCCGTGGCCGTTGGCGTTGAGGCCCTGAAAACCGTCAGGGCCGACCCGCCTCACTCGCTGTAGAAGCCGACCCCGATCAGGCTGCCGTTGGCCCGTCGCACGAAGCTGCGCTTCTTCTCGACGGCGTTCGTCACCGGGTTGCGCCAGACGTAGTCGACGCGGCCTTCGCCCTGGTTCTTCACCTGCGCCAGCATCTCCTGCACCAGCGGCCGGCCTTCGACGTCGCGCAGTTCGCTGGCGTCGGCGCCAGTCCATTTCGGGTTCATGCCGTGCGCTTCGAACTTGCCGCTTTCCAGGTTGATCGCGAAGACGTAGAGGTCGTCGCGGACGAAGCTGTCGCGCTGGTCGTTGAAGCGGGCCAGGGCGGCAACGATGCCTTGCTTCTTCACCAGCGCGCTGGCCTCGTCGAGCATCTTCCGCGCGTCGTCGGCGGTCGAGCGCGGCGCGTAGTAGCCGACGCCGAGGACATGCTCGCCCTGGCGGTGCAGCCAGGCGAACTTCGGCTCGACGTGATTGGTCTTGCGGTTCAGCCAGACGTAGCGGATGCGCGCCTCGGTCTGCTTGTCGGTGACCGCGATCATGTGCCGGAACAGCGGGTTGCCGGCGGCGTCGACGCTGTCCAGCACCTTCAGTCCGACCAGGCTGTCCGGGGCGGCGCCGTTGGCGACGTAGGTGCCCTGGCGGTCGATCACGTAGACGTAGAGGTCCTTCTTCACGAACGGGCCCTTGCGGTCGTTGAAGGCGTTCCAGGCCTTCTCGGGACCATTGGCCTCCAGGTATTTGACGGCCTGGTCGAACAGCACGCGCGCCTCGCGCGGGGTGGCGCGCTCGGCGGCGGCGACCGGTGCGGCGACGGTGGCTGCCGCGACGAGCAGGCAGGAAGCGAGGGCTCGACGAAGCGAGTGGCGGATCATGGCATCGGTCTCCAAAAATTAGGGGCTGAATCCGGCGGCGGGGCACGCAGGGGTTGCGGCCCCTGCAGCGTCCGCGGGGCCGCCCGGGCGTTACTTTGCCAGCGACAGAATCCAGTTGACCAGCTTCCTGGCGTCGGCCTCCTTGATCGCCACCGCGTTGGGCGGCATCGACAGGCCGCTGACCTTGTCCTTCCAATGGCTGTTGTAGGGGCTGGTGCCTTCCATGACCAGATGCGTCAGCATCCCGGCCGCCTTGGGCTGGCCCTGGTATTTGCGGGCGACGTCTTCCCAGGCCGGACCGATCGGCTTCAGGCCGTCCGGGCCGGGCTTGGGCGAGATACTGTGGCAGGTGACGCAGCCGCTTTGGGCCGCGAGTTTGCCCATCTCGGCGTCGAGCTTGGCGTCGGCGACGGCGGTCGCGGCGGAAGCCGACAGGGCGGCGGCAATAACGATGGGACGGATGAAACTCATCTATTTCTCCTTCAGTTGATGCAATACCAGGCGCCCGAAGCGGCGCCACTCTTCAAAAGCGAACGGCCTTGCGGGTCCCATGAGAAACGGCCCGGAGGTCATCCCCCGGGCCGTTCCGGCCTTCAAGCCCGCGACTGCGGGCTTGCCGGGGTCAGCCTTTGTGCAGCTTGAACACCCACACCGAACCGCCCTGTTCCAGGAAGTTCACCCGCTTGGCGACGTCGCCGCCCCACAGCGGCACGGCGCCGCCCCAGCCGGTGGTGACGGCGATCATCTGCTCGCCGTCCTGTTCCCAGGTCACCGGCGGTGCGACGATGCCGGTGCCGGTCTGGAACGACCACAGCTCCTTGCCGGTCTTCGCGTCGACCGCCTTCAGGTAGCCTTCCGGCGTGCCGTAGAAGGTCAGCCCGCCGGCAGTGGTGAGCACGCCGCCCCACAGCGGCGCGTAGTTCTTGTTTTCCCAGACGACCTTGCCGCTGACCGGATCGACCGCGCGCATCACGCCGATGTAGTCCTCGTTCAGCGCCTTGATCGTGAACCCGGCGCCGAGGTAGGCGGCGCCCTTCTTGTACGACACCGGCTCGTTCCAGATGTCCATCCCCCACTCGTTGGCCGGCACGTAGAAGAGGCCGGTCTGCGGGTTGTAGGCGATCTGCTGCTGGTTCTTGCCGCCGAGGAAGGAGGGCGCCGAGAACACCGTCTTGCCCTTCTTGCCGTCGGCGCCCTGGCTCGGGTCGCCCGGGCGGTTCTCGTCGTCATACACCGGACGGCCGGTCTTGAGGTCGATGCTCTTCGCCCAGGTGATCTTGTTCACGAAGGGGAAGGCATTCAACAGCTTGCCGTTGGTGCGGTCGTTGACGAAGAAGAAACCGTTGCGGTCGGCCTTGCCGCCGGCCTTGACCAGCTTGCCGGTCTTCGGGTCCTTGAAGTCGAAGGAGACGAACTCGTTCACCCCGTCGAAGTCCCAGCCGTCGTGCGGCGTGTTCTGGTAGTGCCAGGTGATCTTGCCGGTGTCGGCATCGATCGCCACGGTCGAGGACGAGAACAGGTTGTCGCCGGGGCGCAGGTGGCTGTTCCACGGCGCCGGGTTGCCGGTGCCGGCGAAGATCAGGTTGGTTTCCGGATCGTAGGTGGCGCCGTTCCAGGTGGCGGCGCCGCCGGTCTGCCACAGGTCGCCGTTCCAGGTGGCGTTGGTCGTGCCGGAAATGCCGTTTTCCTTCTTGTTGCCGTCCTTGTCGAAGGTGTAGCCCATGTGGCCCTCGACCGTCGGCCGCGTCCACACCAGCTTGCCGGTGAGCGGGTCGCGCGCGTCGATGCGGCCGACGACGCCGAACTCGCCGCCGGAGACGCCGCTGATCAGCTTGCCCTTGGCGATGATCGGCGCGGCGCTCATCGAGTAGCCGGCGGCGTAGTCACCGACCTTTTCCTTCCACACCACCTTGCCGGTGTCCTTGTTCAGCGCGACCAGTTGCGCGTCGAGCGTGCCGAAGATGACCAGGTTGCCGTACAGCGCGGCGCCGCGGTTGATCACGTCGCAGCAGGGCATGATGCCGTCGGGCAGGCGGTGCTCGTACTTCCACAGCTTCTTGCCGGTCTTGGCGTCGATGGCGAACAGGCGCGAGTACGAGGCGGTGACGAACATCTTGCCGTCGTGGATCACCGGCTGCGATTCCTGGCCGCGCTGCTTCTCGCCGCCGAACGACATCGACCAGGCCGGGACCAGGTTCTTGACGGTGCCGGCGTTGATCGCGCTGAGCTGGCTGAAACGCTGGCCCTGGGTGCCGAGACCGAAGCTGACGACGTCGCCGGGGGTCTTGGCGTCATTCAGGATGTCGGCGTCGGTGACGTCCTTCGCCGCCGCCGGGCCGCCGGCGAAGGCCGCCGCGACGAGGAGGGCGAGGGCGATCTTGCTCCGCCGGGGGATGTTGTGTCGATGCATGGATTTGTCTCCTTGGTTGTCCATTTCACACACGCGCAGCGACCCTCCATTCCCTGAGCGGGCCGCACCGCTGCCGCATTAATTTGCAAGGCGTGTGCCAATCGCCGCTGCCGGCCGCGAAGCGCGCGGCAGCAAGGGCTGGCGCCGCGATGTGCGGTGCCGCGGGCGCCGCCGGGAGTGTCGGCGGATGCGTCGGTGCGTGTATCAAATGTCACCAACTGCTCCAAAGTTGCGCAGTCCCGTCGCCGCCGTTTTTCATGCCGGCGGCGCAAGTCACGCAGCGGCGCGGCTTGCGCGCCGGCGGGCCGGGCCGATCCCACCATGGCACGCTGCTTGCGACCTGTCCGGCAAAACAGGCCGTCCGGCCAAGAGGAGACAAGGATGCGGATCTGGTTGGCGGCGGCGAGCTTTGCGTTGTGGGGCGTGAGTGCGCAGCAGGACGGCCTGGAACGTGCCGAGGCGGGCTTCTGGTATGCCGCGCTGGGCTGGCTGCAGCCGGGCATCGTTGCCCTCGGCAGCGCCGACGGCAGTGCGGCCGACGGCGCTTACCAGCTTACGGCGCGCAGCGAGGCGACGTCGCATGTGGCGAGGTGAGCAAGCCGCCAGCGACGAGCGCCGCCTGCTGGCGCTGCTCGTCGTCTCGGTCGGGCTGCACGCCTGCGTACTGGCCTGGGTGAAGGCGCCGGTGCGCCCGGCCGCCGGCGTCCAGGCGATGCTGGCGACGCTGACCGCCAGCCTGCGCTTCACGCCGGGTGAAGCCGCACCGGATCAGCGCGCGGGGCGCCAGCAGTTGGCGCCGCCGCCGCGGCCGGAGGCCCGGCAGACCCCGGCACGGCGCGAGCCACAACGGCTGCCCGCCGTGCTGGAGACTGCCGGGCCGTCCACCGCGGCGCCGACTGCCGCCGCGGCCGTCGCTGTCGCGGCGGCGCCGGCCGTTGCTGCCACTGCTGCCGACAGCGCCGTGCCCGTCGCCGCGGCGCCCCCCGTCGTCGCCGCCGACGATTCGGCGCGCCAGCTCCACGGCTACGGCCAGCGCCTCTCCGAACTCTTCTCGCGCCAGCAGCAGTACCCGCGCCTCGCCGCCCTGCGCGGCTGGGAGGGCGAAGTGCGCGTGCGCCTCTCGGTGGCGCGGCAGGGCAGCCTGACCGCGGTCCGGCTGGAACGGTCGAGCGGCTACGAGGTGCTCGACAAGCATGCGCTGGCGATGATCGAGGAGATCGGCCGCCTGCCGCCGCCGCCGGCCGGAGTCGACAGCGGCGACATCCAGGTGGTCGTTCCGATTCATTACAAGTTGAGGAAGCCGGCGTGAAATCGCTGCCGATCCGCCCCGTCGCCGCGGCTGTCGCACTGGCCTTCGCCGCTACTTCCGGCGCCGCCGATAACGTCGTCGAAACCGCGGCCGTCCACGTCGTCGGCACGACGCCGCTGGCCGGCGTTGGCGTGCCGCGCGAGCAGGTGCCGGCGAACGTGCAGTCGGTCGGCGGCGAGCGCATCGCGGAGAGCGGGGCGCTGCACCTTGGCGAGTTCATGGCGCGCCAGCTGCCGAGCGTGAACATCAACGAGACGCAGGGCAACCCGCTGCAGCCGGACGTCAATTACCGCGGCTTTTCGGCGTCGCCGCTGCTCGGCACGCCGCAGGGGTTGTCCGTCTATGTCGACGGCGTGCGCGTCAACGAAGCCTTCGGCGACACGGTGAACTGGGACCTGCTGCCGCGCTCGGCGATCGCCGGCATCGACCTGATCCCCGGCTCCAACCCGGCCTTCGGGCTGAACACGCTGGGCGGCGCGCTGGCGGTGCGCACCAAGAGCGGCGACACGCACCCCGGCACGCGCGTCGAGGCCGGCGGCGGCTCCTTCGGCCGCAGGAAGGCGGCCTTCGAGCACGGCGGCAGCAACCCGGACGGGCTGGCCTGGTACCTCGCCGCCGAGTCGTTCCGCGACGACGGCTGGCGCGACTTCTCGCCGTCGCGCGCGAGCCAGCTGTTCGGAAAGCTGTCGCAGAAGAGCGAGCTGGTCGACCTCGACCTGACGCTGACGCGCGCGGTGACGAAGCTCACCGGCAACGGGCTGCTGCCGGAGTCGATGTACCGGGCCGAGCGCGACAGCATCTTCACGCACCCCGACCAGACGCGCAACGAGCTGACCCAGCTGGCGCTCTCCGGCCGCTGGTGGCTGGGCGAGTCGGACAGCCTGACGACGACGCTCTACCACCGCCGCACGCGCACGCGCACCTTGAACGGCGACGTCAACGACGAGTTCGAGGGCGGCCCCTTCGACGGCATTTCCGACGAGGCGTCCGGCGCCAACAACCGCACGCGCACGCGCCAGGCCGGCAACGGCCTCGCCGCGCAGTGGAACCATGCCGCCGGGCGCCAGCAGATCGCACTCGGCGCGTCGTTCGACAGCGCCACGATGCGCTTCACGCAGACCAGCGAGCTCGGCCGGCTGAATGCCAGCCGCGGCGTCAGCGCCGAGGAAGCGCCGGAGACGGAGAACGACGTCGTCGGCCGCACGCGCACCGCCAGCCTGTACCTGACCGACACCTTCGCGCTGACGCCGGCGCTGGCGCTGACCGCCGCCGCGCGCTTCAACGTCAGCCAGGTGAAGATGCGCGACCAGCTGGTCGCCACCGCGCCGAACCTCGACGGCGACCACCATTTCCGCAAGCTCAACCCGGCGCTCGGCCTCACCTGGCAGGCGGCGCCGTCGCTCAACCTGTACGCCGGCGCCAGCCAGGGCACGCGCGTGCCGACGCCGATCGAACTCGGCTGCGCCGACCCGGCCAACCCGTGCACGCTGCCCAACGCGATGGCCGCCGACCCGCCGCTGAAGCAGGTCGTCGCGCGCACCATCGAGGCCGGCGCGCGCGGCCGGCTTGCCGGCATCGACTGGAACGCCGGCGTCTTCCGCACGGTAAACACCGACGACATCCTCTTCGTCGGCACCTCGACCAGCGCCGGCTACTTCACCAACTTCGGCCGCACCCGGCGCCAGGGCATCGAGCTCGGGCTGGCCGGCGCGCAGGGCAGTGTCGACTGGCGCGTCAATTACTCGTACCTGCACGCCACCTTCCAGTCGCAGGCCTGCCTGCTTGCCGAGAACAACAGTGCGCGCGGCCAGTCGGCGGCGTGCACCGCCGGCGGCCAGGACGACGAGATCCTGGTGCGGAAGGGCAACCGCATCCCCGGCCTGCCGGCGCACAGCCTGAAGTTGTCGCTCTCCTGGCGCGCCGCTCCCGGCCTGCGCCTGGGCGCCGACGTGCAGGCCTTCTCCGGCCAGTACGCGCGCGGCAACGAGAACAACCGCCACCGTGCCGGCAGCGCCAGCGATGCCTTCGGCAACGTGCGCAGCTTCGACGGCGGCGGCCGCCTGCCCGGCTACGCGCTGCTCAACCTCAACGGCGAGCTCGACCTTGGCAAGGGCTGGCAGCTCTTCGGCCGCATCGACAACGTCTTCGACAAGCGCTACGCCACCGCCGCCGCGCTCGCCGAAAACCCCTTCGACGCCGCCGGCGCCTTCCGCGTCGACTCCGGCGACTGGCGCCACGAAACCTTCATCGCCCCCGGCACGCCGCGCGTGTTCTGGGTCGGGTTGCGGTACGCGTTCGGGAAATGAATATGCTCATGTCCGCAATCAACCCCGTCATTCCGGCGAAAGCCGGAATCCAGATCGGCGTTAAGGGAACGCCATGCCGCAATTACTGGACCCCGGTATCCCAAGGGCACTGCCTGCGGGGCGCTTTCGCCGGGGTGATGGTGGGGTGGCCTTCTTCGTCGCACGTTGCGTAACGACCATGAGCATCCTTCCCGCCCATCGCCCCAGCCTGCACACGCGCATCAGCCTCGTGCTGACGGCGCTCGCCGCGACGCTGCTGCTGGCGCTCGGCGGGCTGTGGCTGCACGGCGTGCGCGGCGCGGTGCATGAGGAAGTCGAGGCGGCGACGCGGGTTTCCGAGCAGTGGCTGGCGGCGCTGGTGCGCGAGGAGCGGGGGGCTCCCGTGACCGGCGCCGCCGTGCCCTCACGGGCGACGGAAGCGGCGCAGCCGTCGCCCGGCGAGGCGCGACTGATCGCGCACCTGCGCGCGCTCGGCCGCATCCGCGCCAACGTGCTCGAAGTCGTCGCGCCGTCGGGCGAGCGCCTCTACGTGTCGCCGCCGCCGACCTACAAGGCCGGCCGTGCCGCGCCGGCGTGGTTCGCGGCGCTGGCCGAGCCGCAGTTCGCGCCGCGCCGCATCGACGCCGGCGGGCTGACGCTGCTGCTCCATCCCGACGCGTCGCGCGCCGTGCTCGACGCCTGGGACGATCTGGCGGCGATGGCCGGCTGGGCGGCGGCGCTGCTCGCGCTGCTCTTCGTCGGCGTGCGCCGCGCGCTGGCGCGGGCGCTGCGTCCGCTCGGCCAGGTCGTCGCCGCGCTCGACCGCACCGCCCGCCGCGGCGCCGATTTCCGCTTCGACGCCCGCCTGCCGAGCGGCGACGCGCCGGAACTCGACCGCCTAGCGCGTGCCTTCAACGGCATGGCCGACCGGCTGGCGCAGGCGGTCGACGAGAACGTCCGCCTCGAAGCCGACCGCGAAGTCGCCCGCCGCCTGCAGGCCGGGCTGGAGGACGAGCGCCGCGCGATCGCCCGCGAGCTGCACGACGAACTGGCGCAGGGCATCACCGCCGTGCGCGCGCTGGCCGGCGCGATCGCCCAGCGCACCGGCGAACAGCCGGCGCTGTTCAGCTCGGCGCAGAGCATCGTCGCCGTCACCGGCGAGATGCAGGACGGCGTCCGCGCCATCCTGCAGCGCTTGCGCCCGGCCGCCGCCGCCGACGGGCTGGCGGCGGCGCTGCAGCGCCACTGCGCCGGCTGGCGCACGCAGCAGCCGCAGATCGAGCTCGACCTGCGCTGCGCGCTGGGCGACGCGCCGCTGCGCGAAGCCAACGCGCAGGCGGTGCTGCGCATCGTCCAGGAAGGGCTGACCAACGTCGTCCGCCACGCCGGTGCGCAGCGCGTCGACATCCGGCTCGGGCTCGCCGACGGCTGCCTCGAACTGGTCATCGCCGACGACGGCCGCGGCCTCGCCGCGCCGTCGCAGCAGCGCGGCTGCGGCCTCGGCCTGACCGGCATGGCCGAGCGCGTGGCGGCGCTCGGCGGCGAACTGAACATCGGCAGCCGGGCCGGCGGCGGCGTCTGCGTCGTCGCCCGGCTGCCCGAACCATCGCTTTCGTCTGGCGCGCTCGCCGCGCATTCCGCATCGGAGGACCACCCATGAAAACCACGCTCAACGCGACGCTGAAAAATTCGCGCATCCTGCTCGCCGACGACCATGCCGTCGTCCGTCTCGGCTTCCGCCTGCTGCTCGAAGGCGCCGGCGGCGAAGTGGTCGGCGAGGCCGACAGCGGCGAGGCGGCGCTGCGCCTCTACGCCGAACTCACGCCCGACCTGCTGGTGATGGACGTGTCGATGCCCGGCATGGGCGGCCTGGCGACGCTGGAGCGGCTGCGCGCGGCGCACCCGGCGGCGCGCGTGCTGATGCTCTCGGCGCACAACGACGCGGTGATCCCGGTGCGCGCGCTGCGCCTCGGCGCCCGCGGCTACCTGTGCAAGCGCTGCGCCCCCGACGAGTTCGTGCGCGCCGTGCGCCAGGTGGCCAACGACCAGCGCTACCTCGACCCGGAACTGGCGCCGGCGGTGGCGCTGGCGCAGCTCTCCGGCTCGGCGCACCCGGTCGAGTCGCTGACCGAGAAGGAGTTCGCCGTGTTCCTGCAGCTGGCGCAGGGCTCGTCGGTGAACGAGGTGGCCGAGAAATTCTTCCTCAGCCCGAGCACGGTCGGCACCCACCTGTACCACATCAAGCAGAAGCTGAATCTGCAGAACGCCGCCGAAATGGCGCTGCTGGCGGTGCGCAGCGGGCTGGTGGAAGTGTGATGGCGGCCGACCGCCCGCCGGGGCTCCCGAAGATCGCCGACGCCGGCACGCGGCGCCGCGCCGCGACGAACGCTGTTCGCCCGCTGCCGCGGGCCGCGGGGCTGCGGCAAGACGCGCCGGTTCTGCCGTCCGCCGATGACGGTCTCTTTCCCGCGCTGCTGCCCTTCGCCGTGCATGCCATCGACGTCGGCGACGGCCACGTGCTGCACGTCGAGGAATGCGGCAACCCCGACGGCCTGCCGCTCCTGTTCCTGCACGGCGGCCCGGGCAGCGGCTGCTCGCCGCGCCAGCGGCGGCTGTTCGACCCGCGTCGCTTCCGCGCGGTGCTCGTCGACCAGCGCGGCTGCGGGCGCAGCACGCCGCTCGGCGGGCTGGCGGAGAACAGCACCGGCCACCTCGTCGCCGACTGCGAGCGTATCCGCCGCGCGCTCGGCGTCGAGCGCTGGCTGCTCTGCGGCGGCTCCTGGGGCAGCCTGCTCGCGCTGGCCTATGCCGAGGCGCATCCGGAGCGCGTGCTCGGCCTGGTGCTGCGCGGCATCTTCCTCGGCTCGCGCGAGGAGGTGCACGGCTACACGCGCGCCGCGGCGCGCGCCGCCCGGCTGCTGCCGGCGAGCGGCGCCGACTTCGTCGCCGACCCGCTGGCGCCGTGGGTCAGCCGCATCCTCAGCGCCGATCCGGCGCGCGCCGAGCCGGCGGTCCGCGCCTGGCTCGACTACGAGCGGGCGCTGATGGGCGAGGCGCGGCTCGCCGACAGTCCGGACGCGGCGCAAATGGCCAAGGCGCGGCTGCAGATGCACTACCTGATGCACGACTGCTTCCTCGCCCAGGGACAACTGCTCGCCGGCATCAAGGCGATCCGCCACCTGCCGGCGGTGATCGTGCAGGGGCTGGCCGACCTGGTCTGCCCGCCGCTCGCCGCCGCCCGGCTGCGCGCCGCGTGGCCGGAAGCGGAGTGGAGCGGCATCGCCGGCGGCGGCCACGGTGGCCTGACGCCGCTGCTGGCGAAGGCGACGATCGCGGCGCTGGCGCGGCTGGCGGATCGCATCGATAGCGTCGACTGCGTCGAGTGCTGCGGTGCGTAGGTGCCTGCCGGTCTAGCAAAAATCACGAGCCGAAACTCCGGATTTGCCGGTCGCCCGGCCGCCGCCGGCCCGACAAACTCCCTCTGACAGCCTGCTTCGACGAAAGGAAAACGCCATGCCCAAGGAACACAACGGTCTCAGCCTCGACGGCCAGGGCAAGCCCCTCTGGCTGTCGCTGGAAATCACCTACCGCTGCCCGCTGAAATGCTCGTGGTGCAACAACCCGCTCGACTTCGAGGACTACGCGCCGCGCGAGCTGTCCACCGAGGAATGGAAGGCGGTGCTGCGAGACGGTCGCGAACTGGGCGCGCTGCAGCTCGGCTTCACCGGCGGCGAGCCGCTGATGCGCGACGACCTGGAGGAACTGGTCGCCTATGCCGACTCGATCGGCTACTACACCAACCTCATCACCTCCGGCATCGGCCTCACCGAGGAGCGTCTGCTGGCGCTGAAGGCGGCGGGCCTGAAGCAGATCCAGCTGTCGCTGCAGTCGACCAAGGCGGAACTCACCGATGCGCTGGTCGGCGCCCGCGCGCATGCGCTCAAGCTCGACGCGGCCAGGCTGATCAAGCAGCACGGCTTCCCGATGGTGCTCAACATGCCGGTGTTCAAGCAGAACATCGGCCAGACCGGCGAGATGATCGAATGGGCGGCGAACCTCGGTATCGAGTACGTCGAGTTCGCCAACATCCAGTACTACAACTGGGCGCTCTTGAACCGCGACGAGCTGATGCCGACGCTGGAGCAGCTGCGCGAGGCCGAGCGCGTGGTCAACGAATGGCGGGCGAAGCTCGGCAAGAAGACGACCATCTACTTCGTCATCCCCGACTACTACGAGGGCCGGCCGAAGGCGTGCATGAACGGCTGGGGCGCCATCCACCTGACCGTCGCCCCCGACGGCGTGGCCATGCCGTGCCAGGAGGCGCGCACGATTCCCGGCCTCGAATTCGAGTCGGTGCGCGACCAGCCGCTGTCGTGGATCTGGCACGAGTCGCCGCTGTTCCGCAAATACCGCGGCATCGACTGGCTGCCCGAGCCGTGCAGCTCGTGCTCGGAGAAGGAAAAGGATTTCGGCGGCTGCCGCTGCCAGGCCTTCCTGCTCACCGGCGACGCCGGCAACACCGACCCCGCCTGCAGCCGCTCGCCGCACCACCACCTGGTGCAGGAAGCGGTCGCCGTCGCGGTCAAGCCGATCCGCTTCAGGAAGCCCTTGATCAAGCGTTCGGCGCAGGCGGTCGAGACTTGCTTCATGGAGGGCTGAGCGATGCGTCTGCAAATCGCAGCGGGTGGTTCGATACGCCTTGCTTTGCAAGGCTACTCACCACGAACGGGGAGGGGCTCGGCAGGGGAAGCTCCGTTCGCCCTGAGTAGCCCACGCAGTGGGCGTATCGAAGCCTGTCCTGAGCTTGTCGAAGCGGGGCTTGGCCGCGTCCCACTGAGGAAAATTGGATGAAGCATCCCTACGACACCGCCACCGGCACCATCGCCCTCGGCGTCGCGCTGACCGTGCTGCTCGCCGCGCTCTTGCGCTTCTTTGCCTGAGGCCGGCGATGGATCTCTCCGCACTTGATGTCCTGGCCCGCTGGGCGCACTTCATCGCCGGCATCATCTGGGTCGGCCACAATTATTCCAGCGTCGTCCAACGGCCGAGCTGGCAGCCGCTCTCCGCCGCCGACCTCAACGACGACACCAGCCCGCGCTTCCAGGCGCTCTTGAACCGCGAGCACGGCTTCTTCCGCTGGGCCTCGGTGGTCACCTGGTGCGCCGGCATGTGGATGTTGTGGCAGCGCGGCTGGCTGCCCGGCGCGTTGACGCTGCAGGGCAGCCTGGCGCCGCTCGGGCTGGGCGTCTGGATCGGCACGCTGATGATGGCCAACGTCTGGCTGGTGCTGTGGCCGAACCAGCAGAAGGTGCTCGGCCTGAAGCCGGCCTCGGTCGAGGAGCGCCTGCGCTGCTCGCGCCGCTCGCACCTTTCGTCGCGTACCAACACCATGCTGTCGATCCCGCTGCTGTTCTTCATGGCGGCGGGGGCGCACGGCGGGTTCCTGTTCGGGTAGCGGCAGACCATGCCGAAGCCCGTCGATCACCCCGTCATTCCGGGCTCGACCCGGAATCCAGTCGTGCCTTCCCGTGCCGAACGGCAGGCCGGCCCTGCACCGGTTGGAGCGGGGGCGGAATGACGCGGGCGTGTCGGCCGGTGTCCGGCTGTCCATTCCTGGATTCCGGGGCAAGCCCGGAATGACGGGGCCTGTGCCATGAGCGCCGCCGCCTGGAGCTTTGCTGCCGGTCCTGCCCGCCTGCCCGACGCGGTGCTGGCCCGTGCCCGCGACGAGCTGTTCGCCCGCGGCACCGACGGGGCCTGCGTGTTCGAGCGGCCGTTCTCCGCCGACGCCTTCCGCGCGACGCTGGCGCATGCCCGCACGCGCCTCGCCGAGTTGCTGGTGCTGCCGGCGAACTACCGCATCCTGTTCATGGCCGGCGGCGCCATGCAGCACTTCTCGCTGCTGCCGATGAACCTGCTCGGCCCGACGCGCCGCGCCGCCTACGCCGACTCCGGCTACTGGTCGCGGCGGGCCGTCGACGAGGGCTGGAAGCAGGCGGCGGTGAGCGTCGTCGCGCAGCCGCCGGCCGGCGCGCCGGCGGCGCCCGAGATATTGCCCGGCGCCGGCTGGCCGATCCCGGCCGACGCCGCGTATTGCCACATCACCCCGAACGAGACCGCCGACGGCGTTGCCTACGCCGCGCTGCCCGACACCGGCGCGGTGCCGCTGGTCGCCGACTGCACCTCGTCCTTTCTCGCGGCGCCGCTCGACGTCGCCCGCTTCGGGCTGATCTATGCCGGTGCGCAGAAGAACATCGGCCCGGCCGGGCTCTCCGTCGTCGTCGTCCGCGAGGACCTGCTCGAACGCGCGTCCCCCGACCTGCCGGCGCCGTTCTCCTACGCCGTGCAGGCGGCGCAGGACAGTTGCGTGAACACGCCGCCGACGGCGGCGATCCATGTCGCCGGGCTGGTCTTCGACTGGATCGCCGACGCCGGCGGACTGGCGGCGATGGCCGCCGCCAACCGCGCCAAGGCGGCACGGCTCTATGCCGCGATCGACGGCAGCGACGGCTTCTACACGGCGCCGGTGCGGCGCGACTGCCGGTCGACGGTGAACGTCCGCTTCCACCTCGCCGACAGCGTGCAGGATGCGGTCTTCCTCGCCGAGGCGGAGCGCCACGGCCTCTTCCACCTGCGCGGCCATCCGCGTCTCGGCGGCCTGCGCGCCAGCCTCTACAACGCGATGCCGATGGCCGGCGTCGATGCGCTGACCGGCTTCATGGCCGATTTCATGCTCCGCCGCGGATGAGCGCCGCCGACCTCGGCATCGGGCTGGCCGGCGGCATCGACAAGGACGGCAGCCGCGCCGCCGAACTGCTCGCGGCGGGCTTTGCCAGCATCGAGTTCGGCAGCGTCGCCGCCGGCATCGCCGGCTATCCGGACGCCGGCGCGGCGGTACTGGCGGAGCGCTTGGGCGCCCTGGCCGCCCTGGCCGACGAGCGGCCGCGGCCGGCGCCGTCGCCGCGCATCGGCGTCGGCGTCAGCCGTCCGCCCGGCGCGCCGTCCGCCGCGCTCGCCGACTGCTGGCTGGCCGCACTGGAAGCGCTCGCCGGCGTTGCCGACTACGTCAGCTTCAACCTCAGCGCCGCCGCCAACCGCCCGCTGCTCGCCGCCGAACAGCGCCCGCTGCTGGCGCGCAGCTTCGCCACCGTCGCCGCCTGGCGCGACGTCAGCGCCGCTGCCGGCGGGCGCCGCCTCGATCTCGCCGTCAAGCTGCCGCTCGGCGCCCTCGGCGAACTGCTGCCGAGCGCCGCGCTGCTGGCCGCCGCGGCCGGCTTCGACCAGCTGACCGTGGTCCGCGCCGACGACGATGCCGGCTTCTCCCGCCTCACCGCACTCGATCGCCACCTGCACGGCGGCTTGCCGCTGGTCGTCGTCGGCGGCATCCGCAGCGCAGCCGACGTCGGCGCTGCACGCGCGGCCGGCGCGGCCGGCGTGCAGGTGCACCGGCTGTTCGTCGAACAGGGCGTGCGTTGTGTCGAGACGCTGTGTCCGTCGGCGTGAGACGGAGTCTGCAGAACCCGCAGAATCCGCCCGGCCGGGCACGCCGGCAGGCGGAAGGCGATCAGTGCGTGGTCAGGTAGCAGCGGGGTAGCCGGTCCCACCCGGTTTGTCCGGGCTGCGCCGTGCGCTGCCTGGCCAGCACGATCGTCGTCCGCTCGGCGTCGCCGCCGGCCGTCCCGGACGGGAAGAAGAAACCGTGACGGTAGGGGGCCAGATCCTGCGTCGGCCAGTCGATCCGTCGTGCCTTGGCGTCGAACGCGAAGCGCAGCGGATCGCCGCCGTCGATGCGGACCCCGTCGGCGGTGATCTCGAACCACGCGAGCACGGCATAGTCGGGCGGCTGGTAGCAACGATACTTGCCCTGCGGCGGGCGGCCGGCATCGGCGAGGGCGGCCGGCGACAGCAGCGTGACGGCGGCGGCGAGGAGGGCTGGGAATGTTCTCATCATCGGTTGGCGGCGTTTGGCGAGGCTGACGGGAGGGTTATACCGCAGTTCAAGGATCGGTTTGGCGTGGCGTGAGCAAGGCCGGCCATCAGCCGCGCCGGGCGACGATGCGGAAGCGTAGGTCGAGGCGGTCGGCGACCTGCAGCGCGCCGTTCAGCGCCGTGAGCGGGACGATGCCGAAGTCGGTCTGCCGGAAATCCAGCGTGCCGGCGACGGCGATGCCGTCGGCCCGCGTGTCGACCTGCACCGGCACCGTGAAATGCCGCGTCGCGCCTTGCAGCGTGATCGCCACCTGCAGCATCGTCGCGTCGGGTTCGCTGCGGCGGACGGCGATGACGGCGAACGGGAAGCGCCCGGCGTCGAGCACCCGCGTCAGCATGTTGCGGCGCGTGCCGGCGATCGCCGCCTCCTCCGGCTGCGGCGAAAAGCCGGCTGCGTCGCGCAGTTCGGGTTCGTCGACGACCAGCTGCGCCAGCGCCAGGTAGAAGTCGGCACGGCCGGCGTCGAGGTCGACGTAGCCGTGGACGTCGTGGCTGGCGACGACGTGGTCGTGGCCGAGGCGGGCGAGGATGCCGTCGCGCCGCACGTCGACGGCGATCAGCGACTGTGCCGGATCGATGCGCAGCACCCGGTGCCCGGCGGCTTCGGCGCGGCGATAATCGGCGGCCGGAAAATCGGCGGGCTGCCCGATCGTCGGGATGGCGACCGCCGCCGCCTCGGGCGGCACGCCCGGCGCACAGCTGCCGAGCGCCGCGGCGAGCACGCCGGCGAAAATTGCGGTGAGGGCGGCCCGCCAGCCGCGGCGGGCGAGGCTGGCGCGGTTCCTGGCGGTCATTGTTCTTCCCATGCTGGTCCTCGTCTGCGGCGGCGCGCCGTGAAGCTCCCCGACCTGAAGGTCCGGGGCTTCCCACGATACCGAGCGGGCGCGCGGTGCGCGCCCTGGTTGTGTCTTCGTCTCGCTCACCCCGGCATGAATGCCGGGGCTTGCGCTCGACGCGTGGTCAGTCCTCGCCGTCGCCGCGTGCCGCCGCCAGTCCGCGCAGCAGGGCTTCGACCTGGCGCGCGGCGGCCGGCGTGTCGAGCATCTCCAGCGGCGCAATGCCGCCGAACTCGCGCCGCGGGCGGCGCAGCCAGCGCAGCGCGCGCTCGCGGTCGCCGAAGGCGGCGATCGCCAGTTCGATCAGCGCCGCCTCCTGCGCATCGCCGGTTTCCGGCGGCTCGGGCGGGATGACGACGATCGGGATGGTGCGTGGCATGGCTGCGAGGGTTTGCGGTACGTTACCCATTATTGACGTGGCGGCGGTCATGCTCAAGCCCGCCCTGGCCATCGCCCTCACCGCACGGCGGTGAGCAGAAATACCGGAAAATCGCCCTGCGGCTTGTGCACCACGCTTGCCGGCACTACCCGGACTGCACGGAATCCCGCTGCGGCGGCGGATTCCGCAAACCACTCCCGGTCGAAACCGAAGTGATGGACGCCGGTGTCTTCGCCGTGGAAGCTTCCGTCCTCGGCATCGAGGTCGGAGATGGCGATGAAGCCGCCATCCTTGAGCAGCGAATGGAACTTTCGGAACATCGCTGTCACATCCGCAATGTGGTGCATGGTCATCGACGAAACGATGCCGTCGAATCGAGCGTCGAGGTCTGATTCTTCAAGGTCGGTTTCGACGATTTCCAGTGTGCAGCCGAGTCTCCCCGCCTTGGCGCGAAGCTGCCCGTTCATCGAACGGGAGACGTCGACCGCCGTGATCTTTCCGACGTGCGGGGCAATCCTCTCCAGCAACAGCCCCGTGCCCGAGCCGAAATCCATGACATGCATGGCGCGGTCGAAGCGGATGGCGTTCAGGATCGAACTGGCAATGTTGTCGACGTTGTCCACCCGGCTGCGGTTCTGTTCGTAGCTGCCGGCCTTGTGCGCGAAGTGATCGATGCTCATCGGATATCCCGCTGTCGGTGATGAAGGAGGGGGTTGTCCGGACAGGGGGCCGGCATGGCCAGCCGGCGTTCCCCGCCCGGCGTGTCGATATACGCCACCAGCCGCGCCGACGGGCTGGCCGTGACGACCAGCGGGCCGTCGAGTTGCAGCGATTGCAGCAGCCGCGACACCCGCGCCGGCTGCGGATGAATTATCTCCAGCCGGGCGAGCGACAGCCCGCAGTCCGGCAGCCTGCTCGCCGGATGGGCATCGGTGTGCCACTCGATCAGCGCCGGGCCGGCGCCGTCGAGCGGCAGTGCGCCGTCGGCGGGGATGGTGATCAGCCAGTCGAGCGCGCCGCGGCTCATCGGTTCGATGTTGCCGAGCGGCTCGCTGGCCGCGGCCTGCGTCGCCCGGATGTCGGCCGTGCGCACGACCCAGGTGGCCAGTGCGGGTGGCGATTGCGGCGTCAGCGTGTCGAGCGCGAACCAGCGCGGCCGGCCGGGGGCGGGTGCCGCCGGGTTGGCGGCGATGACTTCGAGGAATAGCGCGTCGCCGAGCCGCAGCAGCAGATTGTGCGTGCCCATGCGCGGATGCTCGCCGCCGGGCTGCGCTTCGACGCCGAGCGCGTCGCGGACGAAGGCGGCGCCGGCGGCCAGGGTCGGCGCGGTGACGGTGATGTGGTCGATGCAGCAGCGCGGCACGCTGGCCCTCCTGTGCGGAAGCGGAAAATTCACCCTGGCATCATGCCTCGCGGAGGCCCCGCGGACAATCCGCAGCCATCCATGCCGCCGCGCGCAGGCGGCATCCCTCGTTTTGCAGCCGATTTCCTTTAAGTCCGACAGGCTGCTAGATTTCGCAGTATCCCCGGCACGCCCACGGAGCCCCGATGCGCAGCGACCTGATCTTCCGCCAGCTGTTCGACGCCGCTTCGTCGACCTACACCTACCTGCTCGGCGATCCGGCCAGCCGGCAGGCGGTGATCATCGACACGGTGTTCGAGCAGCACCTGCGCGACCGCGCGCTGATCGACGAGCTGGGGCTGACGCTGGTCGCCGCGCTCGACACGCATTGCCATGCCGACCATGTCACCGGCGCCTGGCTGATGCGGCAGGCCACCGGCTGCCGCATCGGCATCTCCCGGCGCTACGGCGAGGCGCTGCAGGGCGCCGACCTGCGTCTCGACCACGGCGACCGCGTCGCCTTCGGTGCGCGCCATCTGGCGGTGCGCGCGACGCCCGGGCATACCGACGGCTGCCTGACCTACGTCAGCGACGACCATCGTTTGGCCTTCACCGGCGACAGCCTGCTGATCCGCAGCGCCGGCCGTTGCGACTTCCAGCACGGCGACGCGCACACGCTGTTCCGCTCGATCACCGAACAGATCTTCACGCTGCCCGACGACTGCCTGATCTTTCCGGGGCACGACTACGCCGGCCGCACCGTCTCGTCGGTGGCCGAGGAGCGCGCGCACAACCCGCGCATCGGCGGCGGCGCCGACGAGCGCGACTTCGTCGGCTTCATGGAGAACCTGAACCTGCCGCACCCCCGGCAGATCGCCGTCGCCGTCCCCGCCAACCTGCGCTCGGGCCGGCCGGAGGACGGCAAGGCGCCGTCGCCGGCGGACTGGGGACCGGTGCGGCAGAGCTACGCCGGGCTGCTCGAAATCGAACCGGAGTGGGTCGCCGAGCACCTCGGCGAGGTGCTCGTGCTCGACGTGCGCCGCGCCGAAGAGCTGGACGAGTGCTTCGGCCGCATCGCCGGCGCGCAGTGCATCCCGCTGGACGAACTGACGGCGCGCGTCGCGGAAGTGCCCGGCGACAAGCCGGTCGTCCCCGTCTGCCACGCCGGCATGCGTTCCGGACAGGCGACGGTGATCCTGCGCCAGGCCGGTTTTGCCCGCGTCGCCAACCTGCGCGGCGGCATGCTGCTGTGGCGGCAGCTCGGGCTGCCGGTGGTGCGCGGCTGACGCCCGGCCACCGCCCTCACTCCCAGGCCAGCGCGCCGCCGGTCTGGTACTCGGTGACGCGGGTTTCGAAGAAGTTCTTCTCCTTCCTCAGGTTGGCCTGCTCGTCGAGCCACGACAACACGTTCCCGGCGCCGGGGAAGGGTTCGCCGAGGCCGAGCTGGCGTGCGCGGCGGTTGGCGATGAAGCGGAACTGGGCGACGTGCAGCTCGGCCGAGTAGCCGAGGATCGGCTCGCGCAGGATGTAAGCGGCGTAGGCCGTTTCGGCCGCCTCGGCTTCGTCCCACAGGCTGCGCAGCGCGGCCGGGTCGAGCGTCAGGTTTTCCTCCTTCATCAGTTCGCGCACGACGCGGATGCCGAAGGCGCAGTGCAGCACCTCGTCGCGCATGATGTACTGCAACTGCTCGGCGGCGCCCTTCATCAGCCCGCGCCGCTGCAGCGCGAAGATCGGCGTGAAGCCGTTGTAGAACCAGCAGCCCTCGAAGATTGCGGCGAAGAACAGGTAGGAGAGGGCGAATTCGTGCAGGTTGTCGCGGTCGGTGAGGTCGAAGTCGGAGCGCAGCACGCGCTCCAGGCGGCGGTTGGCGAGCGCGATCTTGCCGTGGATTGCCGGCACCACGCGGTAGCGGTTGTAGATCTCCTGCTGGTCGAGGCCGAGGCTCTCGATGCAGTGCTGGTAGGTCCAGGTGTGCAGCGCTTCCTCGTAGACCTGCCGCGCCTGGTAGATCTGCAGCTCGGGCGCGCTCATCTTCTCCATCACCGCCAGGCCGATGTTGCGCATGGCCAGGATGTCGGAGGTGGTCAGGTAGGCCAGCACGTTCTCGAAGACGTGGCGCTCGGCCGGCGTCAGCTTGTGCTGGTAGTCGTGCACGTCCTGCGCCATGCTGATTTCGAGCGGCGTCCAGTGGTTGCGGTTGGCCTTCAGGAAGAACTCCCAGGCCCACGGATACTTGAACGGCGCCAACTGGTTGATGTCGGCGTGGCCGTTGACGATGCGCTTGTCGGCGGCGTTGACCGGCGCCAGCGCCGGGCGCATGGCCGGTTCACTGTCCGCGCCGGCCGCAACGGCCGTCGGCGCGGCGGGTGGGGGGAAGGGGCTGGGCGTATCCCAGTCGTCGAAACGAAAAACGGCGTTCATGGCTTGAGCCTTTGCGTGATCGGTATGGAAAATCCGTCGGCCTCAGCCGACGTCCCTTGGCAACCGGTAGTCAGTCAACGCGGATTCGGTGGATATAACCCCGTCATTCCGGGCTTGACCCGGAATCCAGGCGGCTGGCTCGTACGAAGAGGGCTGGCCCATGCGCCTGCAGGTTCTCCCTGGATTCCGGCTTTCGCCGGAATGACGAACCTATCCATAGTTCCGACATGACTGACTACTCGTGGCGGACTTCGCGGAAGCGCTGCCGGCGGTCCCAGTCGACGTAGAAGATCCCGCCGGTCTGCGCCTGGAAGCTCAGCAGCCGTTCGCCGTTCAGCGAAACGGCGCTCTCGCTGCGCGAGAAGTCGAGTTCCGGCTCGCTGCCGCCGCGATTGACGACGACCATCGGCAGGCCGGTTTCCCGCGTGCGCCGTTCCCAGGCGTCGCCGGGCCCCATGCCGTCGACCGGCGGCCAGTTGGCCGGCGTCAGCAGGATCGCCGCCCCCTGCGCCGCCTGCCGGGCCGCCGGCTCGGCGGCGTAGGTGTCGGCGCAGATCAGCGTGCCGACGGCGATGTCGTCGACGACGAACGGCGGGCGCCCGCCGTCGCCGGCCTGCGACCAGCTTTCCGCGCCGCCATGCACGCGTTGCTTGCGGTAGGTGCCGAGTATCCTGCCCTCGCGGTCGATCGCGGCGACGCTGTTGTGCAGCCCGCCGCTGGCCGCGTCGCGCTCGGCGACGCCGACGAACAGCGCCACCCGGTTGTCGCGGGCGATCGCCGCCAGCGTGGCGATCCAGGCGTCCGGGAACGGGGCGATCCAGTCGGTGCCGATGCGCTTGGCGAAGTGGTAGCCGGTCTCGGCCAGCTCCGGCGTCACCACCCAGTCGGCGCCGTGGCGCACCGCCTCGCGGATGGCGTTCTCGATGCGCGCGCGGTTGCCGGCGATGTCGCCCGGCACGGCGTCGAAATGCAGCAGCGCCAGCCGCAGGTCGCCCGCCGCCTTGGCCGGCCCGACCTGCAACTCGGCGACGCGCTTGCTGCCCGGCAGGAACAGGCCGTCTTGCTTGCCCAGCGCCTCGACGACCGCGTCGTAGGTGGCCTTGCCGATCAGCTCGCCGATCCGGCTGTGGCCGCCGGTATAGGTTGCGCGCGGCGCGGCCGTTCCCGACACCGCGATGATGCTGTCGGTGCCGGTGCCGGTCGCCTGTGCCCCCGGCGTGTAGCTGCTCGGCACCTTCAGGTCTTCGAGCGCCGCCGTCTTGCCTTCGGTGACGGTGATCAGCGCGCGCGCCAGCGCGGCGTCGCTCAGCGCGATATTGCTCAGCACCATGATGTTGATCGTGCCGGCCGGCGCTTCGTCTTCGATGTAGGTGCCGGCATCGACGCCGGTGCGCTGGGCGTTGTTCCTGACCCCCGCCGTCGCCAGCACGGTCACCGTCAGCGGGCCATGGCGCCGCGTGACGACGGCGAGATTGTCCATGTCCGCCGCGGTGCCCATGCGGGCGACCGCGGTCGGCGCGAGCGCCAGCCGAGCGGCCGTCGCATCGCGCACGCCCTCGCTGTAGCGCTTGCCCTCCTTGCCGAGCCGCGCCCAGAGCCGCGGATGGGCGGCATGGTTGATCGCCGCCTGCGCCGTGAGCAGGCCGTCGCTGGTCGACAGCACGCGGCGTTCTCCGGCAAAGCGGACGACCAGCGTCTTTTCCCACAGGCCGTCGCGTTCGGCGCGCCGGATCTGCAGCGTGGCGCCGATTTCATCGGGCAGCGCCGCCGATTCCGCTGCCGACACCGCCAGCGGCAGCGCCAGCAACAGCGCGGGCCAACGATGCAGGAAACCCATGATCGTCGCCTTCATTGGCAGGCCTCGCAGTCGGGGTTGTCGATCGAACAGAAGCGCGGTGCGGCCTCGGCCGGGGGCATCGCCTCGTCGCGGCCGCTGGCCTGCTCGGCCTGGCTGGCGCCGAGCGTGCGCAGGTAGTAGGTGGTCTTCAGCCCGCGCCGCCAAGCCAGCCGGTAGATCTCGTCGAGCTTCTTGCCCGACGGCGCGGCCAGGTAGAGGTTGAGCGACTGCGCCTGGTCGATCCATTTCTGCCGGCGCGCGGCGGCCTCGATCAGCCAGGTCGGGTCGATCTCGAAGGCGGTGGCGTAGCGCGCCTTGAGTTCGTCGGGAACGCGCTCGATGCGCGCCAGCGAACCGTCGAAGTACTTGAGGTCGGCGACCATCACCTCGTCCCACAGGCCGAGCGCCTTCAGGTCGCGCACCAGCGCCGCGTTGACGACGGTGAATTCGCCCGACAGGTTCGATTTGACGTAGAGGTTCTGGTAGGCCGGCTCGATGCTGGCCGAGACGCCGACGATGTTGGAGATGGTCGCCGTCGGCGCGATCGCCACGCAGTTCGAGTTGCGCATGCCGTGGCGGGCGATGCGCTCGCGCAGCCCGGCCCAGTCGAGGCGCGCCTCGCGGTCGACCTCGACGTCGCCGCCGCGCCCGGCGGCGAGCAGGTCGAGCGAGTCGAGCGGCAGGATGCCGCGATCCCACAGGCTGCCGGCGAAGCTCGAATAGCGGCCGCGCTCCTCGGCCAGTTCGGTCGAGGCCCGGTAGGCGTGGTAGCAGACCGCCTCCATGCTGCGGTCGGCGAAGTCCACCGCCGCCGCCGAGGCGTAGGGCAGCCCCAGTTCGTGGAGGCAGTCGGTGAAGCCCATGATGCCGAGGCCGACCGGGCGGTGGCGCAGGTTGGCGTTCCTCGCCTTGGGCGTCGCGTAGTAGTTGAGGTCGACGACGTTGTCGAGCATGCGCAGCGCCGTGGCGATGGTGCGCGCCAGCTTGGCCTGGTCGAGTTCGCCGTCCTGCAGGTGGGCGACGAGGTTGACCGAGCCGAGGTTGCACACCGCGGTTTCGTCGGCCGAGGTGTTCAGCGTGATCTCGGTGCACAGGTTCGAGCTGTGCACGACGCCGGCGTGCTGCTGCGGCGAGCGCAGGTTGCAGGCGTCCTTGAAGGTGATCCACGGGTGGCCGGTCTCGAACAGCATGGTCAGCATCTTGCGCCACAGCTGCACCGCCGGCACCTTCTTGTGCAGGCGGATCGCGCCGGCCGCGGCCTGCGCCTCGTAGGCGGTGTAGGCGGCGGCGAAGTCGGCGCCGAACCTGTCATGCAGGTCGGGCACGTCGACCGGCGAGAACAGCGTCCACTCGCCGTTCTGCTGCACGCGCTGCATGAACAGGTCGGGGACCCAGTGCGCGGTGTTCATGTCGTGCGTGCGCCGGCGCTCGTCGCCGGTGTTCTTCCTGAGGTCGAGGAACTCCTCGATGTCGAGGTGCCAGGTCTCCAGGTAGGCGCACACCGCGCCCTTGCGCTTGCCGCCCTGGTTCACCGCCAGCGCCGTGTCGTTGACCACCTTGAGGAAGGGGATCACGCCCTGGCTCTGGCCGTTGGTGCCCCTGATCCGGCTGCCCAGCGCGCGCACCGGCGTCCAGTCGTTGCCGAGCCCGCCGGCGTACTTCTGCAGCAGCGCGTTTTCCTTGACCGCCTGGTAGATGCCGTCGAGATCGTCGGCGACGGTGGTCAGGTAGCACGACGAGAGCTGCGGGTGCAGCGTGCCGCTGTTGAACAGCGTCGGCGTCGAGCACATGAAGTCGAAGCGGGAGATCAGGTCGTAGAACTCGATGGCGCGCGCCTCGCGGTCGATCTCGTTCAAGGCCAGGCCCATCGCCACGCGCATGAAGAAGAGCTGCGGCAGCTCGATGCGGCGCCCGTCGATGTGCAGGAAGTAGCGGTCGTACAGCGTCTGCAGGCCGAGGTAGCCGAACTGCAGGTCGCGTTCCGGTTTCAGCGCGGCGGCCAGGCGCGCCAGGTCGAAGCCGGCCAGGCGCGGGTCGAGCAGGCCGGCGCCGACGCCGGCGGCGACGAAGTCGGGGAAGTACGCGGCGTTCGCCGCCGCCAGCTCGTCGAGCAGCACGGCGCGGCCGAGCGTCTCGCGCGCCAGCGCGGTCAGCAGCAGGCGGGCGGCGACCTGGTTGTAGGCCGGCTCGCGCTCGATCAGCGTGCGCGCGGCGAGGATCAGCGCCTGGTCGACGTCGGCGCGCGGCACGCCGTCGTAGAGGTTCTTCAGCGCCTGCTCGAGCACCGCCGTCGCCGCCACCGACCCGCCCAGCCCGGCGCAGGCATCCTCGCAGGCGGCAAGCAGCGCCGCGCGGTCGAGCGGACGGCGCTCGCCGCCGTCGAGCACGTGCAGCAGCGGCGCGGCGTCGGCCACCGCCGCGGTCGCGCGCTCGGCGGCGCGGCGCTCGCGGTAGAGCACGTAGGCGCGCGCCACGTCGTGCTCGCCGGCGCGCATCAGCGCCAGCTCGGCCTGGTCCTGGATGTCCTCGATATGCACCGTGCCGCCGTCGGGCAGGCGCCGCGTCAGCGAGCGGGCGACGGTCTGCGTCAGCCGGGCGACGATCTCGCGGATGCGCGACGACCCAGCGCTCTGGCTGCCCTCGACGGCGAGGAAGGCCTTGGCCAGCGCGACGGCGATCTTGTCGAGGTCAAAGGGAACGACGGCGCCGTTGCGGCGGATCACCTGCAGCGCGGCGAGCGCCGTTTCGTGGCCGGCCGGAAGGTGGCCGGCGAAGGGCAGGACGTGGGCGAGGGCTTGGGAAGGCAAGGCGGTTCTCCGTGTGGGGGGCGAAGCGGGCGGAGAACGCCGGGGACGGGCGGCACGGGCCGTGTGCGGCACGGCACCGGCCCGGCGGGAAACACCCGGGGCTGGATCGGCACCACGCAGGAACGGCAGGATCGGCACGCACATACCTCTCGTCCGGGACACCCCGCCCCGTGAATGAAAGAAGGTTTGTTGCGGCAGGTCTCCTGGCTCTCGGTTCAGTGCGTCTCGCCGGCCTTCCCGGAACGCATCCAGTGGCCATGGGTGGAAATTGCGTGGCGAGACGCTCGCCGATGACAGTTGCGGGGGCAGCCCCGGCATTCGACTCCGCAAACGCGGAGCCGGCACCGGATTCCCTTTTAATCCCCGGACGGGGAACCATCAACGCCGCCGAGTGTAAGGCAGCCGTGCGCGCGAGGTCAACAGGAAATACTACGGGTAGTGTGCTGGTGCGGGAAATGCACTAGATGTAGTGCATTGGCTGCCGGCGTGTTCCGCTGCGATCGGCGGCGGGCTGGCCGTCAGACCCCCGCCCAGGGCAACGGCGGCGCCTTGAGCGGCTCGCCCGCGTAGCCGACGACGCGGCCGAAGCGGCCGTCGCCGCTGTTCCTGTCGCTTTCCCAGTCGCGCTGCGCCTGGGCGATCTCGCCCTTGCTGTGGCCGACGAAGTTCCACCAGATGACGATCTCCTCGCCGAGCGGCTCGCCGCCGATCAGCAGCAGGCGGGTGCCGGGGGCGAGGTCGACGCCGATCGCGTTGCGTCCGCGGCCGAGGTAGGCCAGCTCGTCGGCGGCGAAGCGCTGGCCGCCGAGGTGGGCTTCGCCGGTGAGCGGCAGGATGCCGTATTCGAAGCCGGGGTCGAGCGGCAACCCGATTGCCGCGCTCTGCGGGCTGAACAGGTCGAGGCCGACCAGCGGCGAATGCGCCCGCGTCGGCGCGACGTGGCCGCTGTAGCTGCCGGTGAGCAGCGTCACGCGGCAGCCGCCGAGGTCCCATTGCGGCAGCGCCGGGTGGTGCTCGAAGGCCGGGGCGCAGTCGGCCACCGCTGCCGGCAGCGCGATCCACAGTTGCGCCGCGTGCAGGCGCTGCTCGCCGGGCAGCGATTCCTCGCTGTGGGCGATGCCGCGGCCGGCGGTCATCAGGTTCACCTGGCCGGGGCGGATCACCTGCTCGTTGCCCAGGCTGTCGCGGTGCAGGACTTCGCCCTCGATCAGCCAGGTGAAGGTCTGCAGGCCGCAGTGCGGGTGCGCGCCGACGCGCATGCCGCTGCCCGGTTCGAACACCACCGGGCCGGCATGGTCGAGGAAGCACCAGGCGCCGATGGTGCGCCGCTCGCGCACCGGCAGCACGCGCTGCACCGTGATGCCGCCGCCGATGTCGGCGGAGCGGGCGGCGATGCGTTCGATCGGCGGCGGCGCCGGGGCGCGCTGCGGTTTGCCTGGGCTCATGGCGTTTCCTCCGGTTGGCGGGCGGGCAACTGCCTTTCGACACTATAGCGGTGGCGGCGATTCAATTCTCGGGGAAAATCGTCGCCGCTGCGGGGCCCCGCGTCCGGGCGGGGCTGCCGCCGACTCCGGAGTGACGGAGGCGCTGCCGCTCCGCCTCGCCGCCGCTCCACCGCCTATGCCTCCGTGGGCTTGGTGCGCCGCCCGTGCAGCGGCACCGGGCGGCCGTGGCGGTCGGTCAGGATCAGCGGCACGCAGCGCCGGCGGTCGTCGTGGATGGCGACGCAGTCGAGGCACTGGAAGCAGTCGGCGTAGCGGATCGCGCCGCTCGCCTCGATCGCCTGGTATTGGCAGGCGTGGCGGCAGCGCTGGCAGGGCTGGCCGCATTCGGCGCGGCGCGGCAGCCAGTCCCAGCGCCGGCCGCGGGCGAGCAGCGCCAGCGCCGCGCCGAGCGGGCACAGCCAGCGGCAGTAGCCCTTGTAGACGAAGGCGCCGAGCGCCAGCGTGGCCAGCGCGTACCACAGCGCCGGGCCGCTGCGGTTGAAGCCGAGCGTGATCGCCGTCTTGAACGGCTCGGCCTCGACCAGCCGGTCGGCGAGCGCCGGCGCCAACACTGCGGCGCCGAGGATGGCGGCGAGCACGGCGTACTTGATGCGGCCGAGCCAGTGCTCAAGCCGTTCCGGCACCTTCGGCTGCGGCAGGCGCAGCCGCTGCGCCGCCTTGCCGACGAACTCCTGCAGCGCGCCGAACGGGCACAGCCAGCCGCAGAAGGTGCCGCGCCCCCAGACCAGCAGCGTGAGCAGCGTGAAGCCGGCGACCGCCAGCGTGACCGGGTCGTAGAGCACGAAGCCGAGGTCGCGGCCCTGCACCAGCGCGGTCAGCGGGCCGGAGAGATTGACGATGGAGAGCTGGCCCTGGGCGATCCAGCCGACATAGACCAGCGTCACCGCCAGCACCGCCCAGCGGAAGGCGGCGAGCCGGGCCGGCTTCGCCACCAGCCGGCGCTGGGCGAAGAGGGCGGCGGCGAGCACGGCGAACAGCGCGCCGAGCAGCGCCAGGTCACCGGCACGGTTCTGCCAGATGCCTTTCCAGGCACGCGCCTCGGCGCTCTCCGGGATCTCGAAGAAGCGCTCGGGCAGCCGGTAGTCGACGGCCAGTTCGCGGCTGACGCGCTCCGGCCAGACGATGCCCTTCTGCCGCTCGATGCGCTGCACCAGCTGCCACGGCCGCGCCGGGTCGAAGCCGGCCTGGGCGATGATGCGGAAAACCGCGAGTTCCTTGAACTCCGGCGCGCCGGCGAGCGCCGGTTCGAGGTCCATGTCGCGCAGCTCGATCGGCAGCGCGTTCTGGCGCACCGCCAGCCGCTCTGGCACGCCGCCGCGGACGAAGTCGTCGCCGGCGAAGCCGAGGCGCCCCGAGGAGGCGACCAGCAGCGCGTGCTGGCCCGGTTCGAGGCGCGCCATCAGCTCTTGCCAGCGCGCCTTGCCGAGCAGGTTGCGGCCGACCGTCGGCACGTTCAGGTAGGCCAGCCACAGCTCGCTGGCTGCCGCCTGCGGCTGCGCCAGCGCCGCCGCATCGGCGCCCTCGCCGACGGTGCCGGCGAACAGCCGCTCGACCTCGGCATTGCTGGCGCGGACATGGGCGACGTAGCCCTGCGCCACCAGCTCGCGCCAGTCCAGCAGGCTGAACAGCTCGTCGCGCACCTTGCCCGTGTCGCGCGCGGCGCCGCCCGGCGCAAAGCCGAGCCTGGCGCGCGCCACCTGCAGCGCCGCCGACAGCGCCGTCTCGTTGAGGATGCGCACCGAGGCGGTGGCCTTGGTGATGCCGTCGAGCTCGTCGCTGCCGGCGCGCCGCGCGCCGTGCGCGACGCGGATGTTCTGCTGCAGGCGGCGCCCCTTGTACTGCTCGACGAAGCGGAACAGCGGCTCGACGCCCAGCCCGTCGACGAACACCGGCTCGTGCTGCGACAGCACGCGCACCTCAAGGAACTCGCCGTGGCGGTCGAGCGCGATCAAGAGGTTGAACGGGCTGCCGGCGAAGCCGGGGATCGGCGCCAGGTCGATCGATTCGAAGGCGTAGGCGACGACCGTCTCCGTCGGCCCGTCGAGCTTGACGATCGGCCACACCGGCACCTTCTCGTCCTTGGCCTCGATGCGCAGCGCGTCGGGGAAGAAGCGCTGCAGGTCGGCCTGCGTCAGCACGCCGGCGACGGCCGGCAGCGCGAGCAGCAGCGCAGCGAGCGCCGCCAGAGCGTGCAGCAGCTTCGTTCCGCAACGGCGAACGAAGGACCGCACCATCGAATTTCCCCGCATCGTCGCCCGTCTCCCCGGCAGCCGTGATCGGGTTGTCGCGCAAGAGGCATGCCAACGTCTTCGGCGGAGCCGTTGGCGCGATGGGGGTCGGCTGGCAGGCCGTGCCGGCGCGGTGTGCGGCGAGGCGGGGGAGGGGCAGCGGGCGGTGCGCGACGGTCGCTGTTTGTGCAGGGCTGCGCAATTATTGAGCAGCCGGTTGTGCCGATGGGGGACGAGGAGTGATCGACCCGTTCTGCCGTTGGTGGTTTGGCCGGGGGTGCCAGCGATATGGCACATTGCCGATCGTATCGAACTTGGCTGTATATGCACGAGCGGCTAAAGGGCGCGTCCCTCCCCCTTTATGTCCCGTAGGGACGGTATCCCTTGGGACAAGGGGGAGGACAGGAGGGGGCCTGGTTCGAGTCCTACACCGAGATCATCGCGTCCCTCCCCCTTCAAGGGGGAGGACAGGAGGGGGATGGGGCTGAATACGGCCGGATTCGGCGTTGATCGGGCATGCTCGCCCCCCTCAGATACCCTTCGCAAACGTCGCTGGCGCGACCGTCCCCTTGTCCCAATGGATACATCCCTGCAGGACATAAAGGGGAGAAAGCGTCATGAGCGACAAACCCGCCAGCCTGATGCCGTCCCCCGAAGGCTATGCCGACTGGCTGGCCGATCTCAAGGGCCGCATCCACGCCGCCCAGCAGCGTGCCACGCTGGCGGTCAACCGCGAATTGGTGCTGCTGTACTGGCAGATCGGGCGCGACATTCTGGCGCGACAGGCCGATCAGGGCTGGGGGGCGAAGGTGATCGAGCGGCTCTCGCACGATCTGCGCACTGCATTCCCCGACATGAAGGGCTTTTCCCGCGCCAACCTGATGTACATGCGCGCCTTTGCCGAGGCCTGGCCGGACGCCGGAATCGTCCAACAGGAAGTTGGACAATTGCCCTGGGGCCATAACCTGGTGCTGATGACCCGGCTGAAGGGCCCGGAACAACGCCTGGCCTATGCCCGGAGCGCCATTGCCCACGGCTGGTCGCGCAATGTGCTGAACATCCAGATCGAAACCCGCCTGCTGGAGCGCAGCGGCACGGCCGTCACCAACTTCGAGTCCTGCCTGCCCAAGCCGCAATCCGACCTCGCGCGCGAGTCCTTGAAAGACCCCTACCGTCTGGACTTTCTCGGTCTGGCCGACGAGGCGCAGGAGCGCGACATCGAGCACGCCCTTGTCCAACATGTCACCGAGTTCCTGCTGGAACTGGGCGCGGGTTTTGCGTTCGTCGGCCGGCAGGTGTTGCTGAACGTCGGCGGCGACGAGTTCTTCATCGATCTGCTGTTCTACCACCTCAAGCTGCGTTGCTACGTGGTGATCGAGCTCAAGGGCGGCAAGTTCAAGCCCGAGCACCTGGGGCAGCTCGGGTTTTACCTGACAGCAGTGGATCACCAAGTGTAGAGGAGCATGGCGTCATTCCTTCAATGATATGACTACGGCTTGCCCGCGCCGTTCACTCCCGGCATGATGCTGGAAGGATTTTTCTACACCTTCGTTGGGCGTCAGAAATAGAAGTCGCTCTATCGATTCGATTGGAAGCATGAAATGAAAATAAGACACCTCCACGCAACAAACGTCCACGGCTACTTGCCGATCGATGTCGACTTTTTTCCGGATCTCACTTTTTTAACGGGCCTGAATGGATCAGGAAAAACCTCAGCACTGCGACTTCTAATGGCGCTCCTGACCCCGAACATCGAGGAGTTCGCGTCAATCACGTTCTCTGCTGCGACAGTCACAGTTGTCGACAATGACCAAGCCATTGAAATCTCCGCACACAGAACTTCGGACGGTCTTTCACTCTCGGTTAGCTCTCTTTCTGAGGCAATGCTTTTGACCAGTGCGGATCTTCAATTGATCGTCGAGGCGAAACGTCGAGATGAGCCGCGGCAACCGGTCTTAGAGAAAGTTATCGCACATTCGGTTTTCCAAACTATTCGTGAAATTTCAACGCCGATGTTTCTTGGGCTGGATAGACGGTTTTACGCCCAAGCATCCCTCACCGAGGAAATGAGTGACTACCGACGTAGAGAAATGCTTGCGCGGAGGTACATGCCTGACGATCCCACCCTAAGAGGCCACGCAGCGGCAGGACTTGCAGACGTCAACTTCTTAGTTCTCGGAAAAATGCAGGAAATTCGAGCTGCCCAGGAGCAACTGGACGAAGATCTGAGGCGGAAGTTTTTTACCAGGGCATTCGAGTACAAGCCAAGCGACATTACAAAGGGTAGTCGCTTCCCTTCGAGGGCGGAGCTCGAGCGCTATCGAGCACACCAGACGAATATCGAACGTGCTGCCGAGGGGCTCCGCCTTCCAGTACCCGAATTGCAGTCCGCGCTCACCGGGTTTTTTGAGCGGATGACTACTGTCGTAGATGCCCTTGAGAAGACAGCAAAAGCAACCAAACCTAAAGAGAGAGGAAAGCGCGCCTCCGACAAGCCAATGCATGACCCCGCCATTTTCGAGAGAGATTTCATGGAGTGGGTGATCAACAAACCCCAAGCCGACAGGATTCTTGAGCACCTTCAGCTGTTGGACGAATACATATCCGCTCGGTCTGCGCTTCGGGAGCCAATTAACAAGTTCCTATCGCTGGTCAATGGCTTCCTTGATCAAACCAAGAAGACGGTCTCCGTTGCTGGCAGAGGAGAGCTGACGGTCTCTTGCGAGGGCGATACATCACTCAGACCGATAACTGCACTCTCTTCCGGCGAACGTCAGTTGCTGGTCATGCTCGCTCACTTGTCACTAAATACGAGTCTTGCCGGCAGCGGAGTCTTTATCGTCGATGAGCCGGAACTATCTCTTCATATCGATTGGCAGGAACGATTCGTCGACGCCATCCGAGCAGCCAACCCAAGCGTGCAATTGATTCTCGCCACACACTCTCCTGCCATTATTCTTGACCGCACCGAGTCGTGCCATTCGTTGTGAGCTGACCTGATGATCCAGTGGCCCAAGCGCGCTCTCGGCGCAGTTAGAAAGCTATTTGAACCGCTACAAGACATTGACGTGTACGTAGAGGATGCCAATGACGAGGTGTTCTACACCCAATTGCTTAAGCGAGTCGCTCCAAATCACATCCGGATTGTCCGAGTATTTGCATTAGGGAACCGACAAGCTGTTGTGGACAAAGCTAACGCCCATGACTCGAAGGCGCGACCAGCTCTATTTATTATCGATGGTGACTTGGAGTGGGTAAGCGACTTACCTCTTCCGTCCAGCGCTCCATGCTTATATCGACTCGATGCCTATTGCATTGAGAACCTTCTCCTATGCGACAAAGCAGCTGCAAAGGTTCTTATGGAAGAGAAGATTCTTGCGGAGGATGAATCCCACAGGAAACTCGATTTTCAGTCGTGGAAAGCATCGATACAAGAACCTCTGATTGAGTTGTTTTCTGCCTTCGCGGTGCTCCACCAAAATGATCCATCGCAGGCGACAGTATCGACAGGCGTTGGGCCTTTATGCACAGTCCACCGATCAACTAAAGTCACTGTACTCTCACCCAAGAAGGCTGAACGTAAGAAACTTGAGGCCCTACGTCATGCTGCAAATAATGTGAACGAGGCAGCAGTCAACGCTCAGTATCGACGTATACATACACGAGCCTCTGGATTGCCAGTTCCACTCGATATTGTTTCTGGGAAGGACTTCCTGCTTCCGCTGCTTGGGTTTCTGCTACAGGCGCACGGGTGCAGAGTGCGAACAAAAGTCCTCCGCTACCGACTTGCGCTTGCGTGCGAGCTCGAACGATTTTCGGGAATTCGGCAGGCGATGGAACACACCGTCAGTGAACACCTATAAGGGCATTATTAACGCCCGACCTTTGCCATATGGACTCATTTCAAAAGAATGAAACCTGATCGATGGGTGTGGCAGATAGAAAGTGGGGGTTGTTGTATATCGGGCATCGGACTCCGGCAGCCCACGAACTCAAACGTTCCACATCACGAAACTGCTGGGCAGCAGTTCTCATATTTGCTAACATCGGCGCATGAGCTTCACGGTCGAATACTTTCACGAACGAGTCCTCCTTGAGGTTGAGTCGTGGCCGGTCGATGTTCTGGCTGACTATGCGCGGCTTGTCGCGTTGCTGGCGGAGCACGGCCCCAGCCTTCGCCTGCCGCACTCGCGAGCTTTCGGTGATGGCCTGTTCGAGCTTCGCCCCAAGGGCCGCAGCGGCATCGGTCGTGCGTTTTACTGTTTTTTGGTCGGCAAGCGGGTCATCGTGTTGCACGCGTTCATCAAGAAAACGCAGCAAACGCCAGACCGCGAGCTGAAATTGGCGCGTCAGCGCCTGAAGGAGGTTCGAGATGCCTGATCTGAAATTCAACCCCGTCGCTCACGACCACAAGAAATTTCTTGCCAAGGCGCAAAAGCGTGACGGTTTCACCGAGGCCTACGCCGCGCTTGAGCTTGAGTACCAGCTTGCCAGCCAGATGCTGAAAGCGCGGGCGCGGGCAGGTCTCACGCAAGACGCGGTTGCCGAGCGCATGGGCACCACAAAAAGTGCGATTTCCCGGCTTGAATCGGCGGGGAAGCATGCGCCGTCGCTGGCTACGCTGAAACGCTATGCGCAGGCTGTCGGCTGTGATCTGCAAGTCAAACTGGTGCCCCGCAAGGCCGCATGACCGCGCGTCGAGCGCAAGCCCCGGACCTTCAGGTCGGGGAGCTTCACGCGGAACGATTCGTTCCAACGGAGCGCCGCAAGCGGCGCTGAAGTCCGGTACCGATAGGCAACGTCCCCCGATATTTGCGTTTTTCCGGCGAAGCTGGAAACCGTTCGGCATTGGCGGGTATGCTGGCGCCCATCATTCACAACAACAAGGAACAAACCGATGAGTACCTCGACCTGGAACACCCAACCCACCAGCGGCGACTGGAACACGGCAGGCAACTGGACCCCGGCCGGGGTGCCCACCGACGCGGCCGCTTTCGCCGATTCCACCCAGACGATGATCACCTTTTCGCAGGCGGCCGGCGCGTCGGTGAACAGCATTGAATTCGCTGCCGGCGCGTCTGCCTACACCTTCACGTTCAGCGCTCCCTCGCCGGCCTCGCCGACGCTGGTCATCGCGGGCGAGGGCGTGGCCAATTGCTCGATGAGCCAGCAGAGTTTCATCGTCGCCGCCGCCAGCGCGGGGTACCAGAATCCGCAGCTCAAGTTCGCGAACTCCGCGACGGCGGGAGGCGCCAACAATTTCTACTGCGCCGGCCCGGCGACGCCGCAGGACGCCGGCGGCGGCGTCATCCGTTTTGCCGACACCTCGTCCGCAGGCGCCGCCTGCTTCATGGCATGGACCGGCGCCGGAACGCCGCCCCGGAGCGGCAGCACGGTGGGCGGCGAGATCAGCTTCGGCGATTCCTCGACGGCGGACGCCGCCAGCTTCACCATCTACGGCACCCTCGGCAGCGACGGCGACACCTTCGGCAATGCCGTCTTCCACGACAACGCGAGCGCGGCCAACGCCACCTTCACCAACGTCGGCGGCACGGTGTCCGGCGGCGATGGCGGCAACACGCAGTTCTACGACAATTCGACCGCGGCTGGCGCCCACTTCTACAACAAGGGCGGCACCTGCGGCCAGGCCAACGGCGGCGACGTCGCCTTCGACGGCACGGCGAATGGCGGCAACGGGCACTTCTACAACTACGCCGCGCCGGCCGCCGGCGCCTACGGCGGCGTCACCAGCTTCAACAACAATCCGCCCGAGGTGACGACGGGCGGCGCCTCAGCGGGCAATGGCGCCTATTTCAACTTCGGCGCGCGCGGCAGCGAACAGGGCGGCGGCGGCCATGTCGAGTTCAGCGCCAAGCACGGCTCGCCGACCGCCGCCGACGGCACCTTCAACAACTACGGCAGCGGGATCGCGGGCAACTCCAGCGCCGGCCACACAATCTTCTCGATCAGCCTGCCGACCAGCTACTACCCGACGGCGGGCAACGGCACCTTCTACAACCACCCGGCGGCAGCGCAGGGAGGCGCGGCCGGCTTCACCGAATTCTCGGTCTATACCAGCAGCCAATCGGGGGCCGGCACGGCCGGCGGCGGCAACGTTCCCACCGCAGGCAACGGAACCTTCTACAACCTGGGGGCCTACCTGTCGGGCGCTGCCGGCGGCTACACGGCGTTTTCCGGCACGTCGAGCGCGGGCAATGCCATCCTGGTCGCCTACGGTGGAACCAGCGGCGGCTACGGCGGAAAGATCGCGTTCTACGACAATTCCTCGGGCGGGACGGCGAGCGTCTATCTCGCCGACAACGGCGAACTGGATCTCAGCTACCACACCGGCGGGCTCACCCTCGGCAACCTCGACCTGGCCGGCGGCATCCTCCGCGTCAAGCTCGGCGCAACCCCGACGAGCCTCACGCTGACCGGCGAACTGGCCATCCGCAACGAGACGACCTTCTCCTTCCAGGATGGCGGAGTCGAATCCGGCACGCCCTACACGCTGCTCACCGCGCCCAATCTCCCCGACTTCTCGGCGGATCAGTTCAACGGCAACGGCGTCGATGGCCTGGCGCCGACCTTCGCCATCGTCGGCAACGAGCTGCAGGTCACGTTCGATTAAGGCACTCGGGCCGCGCTGGATACCTCGTCATTCCCGCGAAAGCGGGAATCCAGCATTTCACCCAACTGGACACCGGCTTTCGCCGGTGTGACGACGCATTCAGCTTCTTCCCGCGCTCAAGCAGTCCGCAAGCGGCCATCCGGCCGATCCCCTCTCCCGCCGCTCACCCCTCCACCGTCAAATACACCAGCGTCTGGTTGAGCAGCTGGTAGCCGATCTCGCCGAAGCTCATCGGGCCGCCGACCTCGCCGGTGCGCTGGCCTTCCAGTTCGAGGTAGAGGAAGTTGAGGATGCAGTTGCAGGCGAACGAGATCGCCGTGCCGGGCGGCGGCAACGCGGCGCGGATGGCGGCGAGCGGGTCGGCCACCGGCGCCGCGAGCCGGTATTCGAGGCCGGGGAAGACCGGCGCGTAAAAATCGACCCGCCCGGCGGCGCGGTCGATGCCCTTGATGCTGACGTTCACCGGCGCGCCGCAGTAGTCGGCGACCAGCGGCAGCCGCCCGTCGGCGCCGCTGGCCGCGAGGTGCTCGGCGAGGTTGCCGGGCTGGCCGTCGATGCGGCAGTCGCCGGCGGCGAAGCCGGTGTCGGCGAAGACGATGCGCGCGCCGTCGCCCGGGCGGAACGGATTGACGATGTCCACGCGGGCGAACTTCTCCGGCGGCAGCGGCACGTCCATCACCACCGCCTGCGTCGCCGAGAATTCGCCGCTGCTGCCGAGCACCACCTGCGGCGCTGCCGTGCCGAGGTCGTCGAGGTGCACGCCGGCGACCCAGCCGACCAGCGGCTTCAGGTACATCTCCTCGTAGTTCGGCGCCTCGCGCGCGAAGGCCAGGTGGCAGTCGCTGAAGGCCGGCAGGATGAGGATGCTGTAGCCGTGCTCGGGCGCGTTGCGGCACAGCTGCGGCAGCGCGTCCGCGTCGCACAGGCGCAGCCGCGGGGCGTCGGCGTGTTCGCCGTGATCGCCGACGACGGTCACGTGCACCGCCTCGCGGCTGGCCAGGCCGCCGCCTTCGCCCATGAAGTAGGGGATCGTGCCGCCGATCCAGTTGCCGGCGGGCAGTTGCCGCAGCGCCGATTCGTCGCCGGCGATGCAGAGGTGGCGGCCGCTGCCGATCAGCGCCGCTGCGTCGGCGACCGACATCATTCCGTGCTTTGTCGTCATCGTTTTACCCGCGCTCAGTAGCGCCGCAGCTGCGCCAGTTCGTGGCCGAGCTGGCGCTCGTAGCGCACGAAGTAGCGCTGCATCTCGTGCGCCTTGAGCAGGCGCACCTCGTCGTCGGTGATCAGGCGCATCTGCTCGCGCAGCTTGCTTAGGAAAAGCTTGAGGCCGAGCACGCGGATGTCGATGTCGAGCGCGCCGTCGAGCAGCATCGCCCACACCGGGTGCTCGGCCGCCGGCACGCTCGACGCGCCCTCGGCGGCCGGCAGCGCCGGCGTGCCGGAGAGGCCGGCGCGGCCATGGTCGAGGCTGTGCTTGAATTTCCACAGGTCGGCGACGGCGACGTCGAGCATCGCGCACACCGACTGGAACTTGATGCCCTCGCGGAAGAGGCCGGCGATCTGCCGCGCCAGCGCGTGGGTGAACGGCTGCCCGTCGTCGCCCGACCAGGGCAGGGCGTCGTCGCCGGCGGCCGCCGGCGGCGCGTGCACCACGCAGCGGGCGTGGCCGAGGTTGAGGTGGCGCCAGGCCGTTTCCCGTTCCGGCGCCGCCGTCTGGCGCTTGCCGAACAGCCAGCCGCCGCGGCTTTCGCCACGGCCGACCCAGACGTCGATCTGGCTCCGCCCCAGGTCGTCGCGCACCTTCACGACCTGCCAGGGCGCCTCGACGGCGAGCAGCCGCTGCAACAATTCCTCCGCTGTCATTGCTCCGTTCTCCTTCCTGTTCTTGTTCGTCGGATCGGATCATCGGGCAAGAAACATTCCAACGTGATAGATCCCGCTGTTGCCGCGCGGCCGGCGCGGCGACTGTCGAAAAAGTGGACAGTGGCGTGCAAGCCTGCAGCAGTCGGCGACGATCCCCGGCTCCAGAAAACCATGAGGCCCCATTCACGAATCCGCGCATTCCGGCGGCGGCGCCGCCGCCGATACTGGCCTCCATGAAACTCCTTGTCCTCGGATCCTCCGCCGGCGGCGGCTTCCCGCAGTGGAACTGCAACTGCCGCAACTGCGCCGGCCAGCGCGACGGCAGCGTGCGCGCGACGCCGCGCACGCAGTCGTCGATCGCGGTCAGCGCCGACGGCGTCGACTGGGTGCTGTTCAACGCCTCGCCCGACCTGCTCACGCAGATCAAGGCCAACCCCTGCCTGCAGCCGAACCGCGGCCTGCGCGACACCGGCATTGCCGGCGTCGTGCTGATGGATGCGCAGATCGACCACGTCACCGGCCTGTTCATGCTGCGCGAGGGCAAGCCGCTGCCGGTCTGGTGCACGCCGCAGGTGCAGGAGGACCTGACCACCGGCAATCCCGTCTTCAACGTCCTTTCCCATTTCTGCACGGTGCGCTGGCACCCGGTGGAAATTGTGGAGGGGAGGCCGTCCATTCCATCCGCCAGGCCGTTCACCGTGCCCGGCGTCGCCGGCCTCTCCTTCACCCCGGTGCCGTTGTCGAGCAAGGCGCCGCCGTACTCGCCGCACCGCCACGACCCGCATCCCGGCGACAACCTGGGCATGCTGATCGAGGATCTCGCCAGCGGGCGCAAGGTGTTCTACGCGCCGGGCTTCGGCGCGATGGAGCCGCAACTCGAACCCTTCCTCGCCGACGCCGACTGCGTGCTAGTCGACGGCACCTTCTGGACCGACGACGAGATGATCCGTCTCGGCATCTCGACCAAGGGCGCACGCGAGATCGGCCACCTGCCGCAGTCCGGGCCGGACGGCATGATCGCGCTGCTGTCGCGCTACGCGAAGCCGCGCAAGGTCCTGATCCACATCAACAACACCAACCCGATCCTCGACGAGGACTCGCCCGAGCGCGCCGAACTGGCGCGCGCCGGGATCGAGGTCGCGTACGACGGCATGCTGATAGCCCCCTGACGGAGACCGACGATGAAAATGGATGAACTGAAACCGTGGAGCCACGCGGAGTTCGAAGCCCGGCTGCGGGCGATGGGCGACCGCTACCACATCCACCACCCGTTCCAGGTGATGATGCACCGCGGCCAATGCACGCGCGAGCAGCTCCAGGCCTGGGTGGCCAACCGCTATTACTACCAGATCAACATCCCGATCAAGGATGCGGCGATCCTCGCCAACTGCCCGGAGCGCGAGGTACGCCGTCATTGGGTGCAGCGCATCCTCGACCACGACGGCTACGCCGGCGAGGAAGGCGGCATCGAGGCCTGGCTGCGCCTGGGCGAGGCGGTCGGCCTCGACCGCGAGACGATCATCTCGCAGCGGCTGGTGCTGCCCGGCGTGCGCTTTGCCGTCGACGCCTACATCAATTTCGCCCGCCAGCGGCCGTGGCAGGAGGCCGCCGCCGCCTCGCTGACCGAGCTGTTCGCGCCGACCATCCACCAGTCGCGCCTGTCGCACTGGCCGGACCACTACCCGTGGATCGAACCGGAGGGCTACGCCTACTTCAAGCGCCGCCTCAACGAGGCGCCGCGCGACGTGGTGAACGGCCTGGCGATCACCATGGCCCACTTCAATACCCGCGAGCTGCAGGAACGCGCCGTCGCCATCCTGCAGTTCAAGCTCGACGTGTTGTGGACGATGGTCGATGCGATGATGCTCGCCTACTGCCCGGTGCAGGTCGATGGCTGGGGGGCGTACACGCCGATGGCGAAGGGTACGGGCAATTGAGTATGGCCTTTCCTGGCGTCATTCCGGCGAAAGCCGGAATCCAGCCTGGCCTTCGGGGCGTAATGGGCTTATTTCCTGGACTCCGGCTTTCGCCGGAGTGACGGGGTTAATGATTTTCTGTAGTTCTATCTGGACGAACGGCGCTCGCGCCGCCGCCCGCGGCGCCGAATAATCGGTTCAGGAGCGGCAGGGTGCCGTTCCGCCAACTTAGGAGACAAGCCATGACCTGGGAAAATCCCGCCTACTGCGAAATCCGCCTCGGTTTCGAAGTCACCGCCTACGTCTACGTGCGCTGACGCGGTCCGGCGGCGCGGGAGGGCACATCCCGCGCCGCCATCCACGCCGCTCAGCCAACGACCCGACCATGGATACCGCCAACTTCCGCCCGCAGCTCGACCCGCGCTTCATGTTCCGCTGGGAGCCGAGCCAGTCCGCCTTCATCCTGCTCTACCCGGAAGGCCTGATCAAACTCAATCCGTCCGCCGGCGAGATCCTCAAGCGCTGCGACGGACAACGCAGCGTCGATGAGATCGCCGCCGACCTGGCGACGACGTTTTCCGCCGACCTTGCCGAAGTCGCGGCGGGCACGCAGAGCTTCGTCACGCTGGCGCACGACAAGGGCTGGCTGAAGCCGGCCGCGTAAGCCCCTCGCCGTCATTCCGGGCTTGACCCGGAATCCAGGCGGCCGCCTCGTACGCTGGGGGCAGACCCCGCGCTTGCAGGTTTTCGCTGGATTCCGGGTCAAGCCCGGAATGACGATGCATTTCTCTGAATATGCCGACTGTCGAATCGATCAGGATTTTCCGATGAACTTCACGCTTCGCCTTCGCCGCCGCCCGCTGGCACTCTTCGTCGCCGCCGCGCTGCCGACGCTGGCTGCCGCCGACGCGCTGACCCTCGACTCGGTGGTCGTCACCGGCAGCCGCGTCGAGCACAACACCTTCGACCTGCCGGCGGCGATCGACGTCGTCGGTGCCGAACGCCTCGGTGCCGACCAGGCGCGGGTGAATGCTTCCGAGGCGCTGGCGTCGGTGCCCGGCATCACCGTGCTCAACCGGCAGAACTATGCGCAGGACCTGCAGATCTCGTCGCGCGGCTTCGGTGCCCGCTCGGCCTTCGGCGTGCGCGGCATCCGCCTCGTCGCCGACGGCATCCCGGCGTCGATGCCCGACGGGCAGGGGCAGGCGGCGACCTTCAACCTCGACCGCGCCGAGCGCATCGAGGTGATGCGCGGGCCGCTGTCGGCGGTCTACGGCAACCACGCCGGCGGCGTCATCCAGCTGTTCACGCCGGACGGCAAGGGCGCGCCGAGCATCGAGAGCAACCTCTCCGCCGGCAGCTACGGCAGCTGGAAGGCCGACGTCGCCGCCCAGGGCGAGGCCGGCGGCATCGGCTACGTGCTCGACGCCTCGCGCTTCCACACCGACGGCTACCGCGACCACAGCGCGGCGACGCGCGAGCAGCAGCTGGCCAAGCTCTCCGTAGCGCCCGACGCCGACAGCCGGCTGGTGCTGGTGGCCAACGGCTTCCGCCAGATCGACACGCAGGACCCGCTCGGCCTGAAGTGGGGCCAGTACCGCGCGGCGCCGAAGTCGGTCGATGCCGTGGCGCTGACCTTCAACACGCGCAAGAGCATCGAGCACGCGCAGGGCGGGCTGAGCTACGAGCGCCGCTTCGGCGACGACACGCTGCAGCTCTCGGCCTACCTGGGGCGGCGCTCGGTGATCCAGTTCCAGTCGATCCCGACCTCGGCGCAGCGCTTCACCGCGGCGACTTCGGCGACCTCGGCGCTGCGCAAGCACTCCGGCGGCGTGATCGACTTCGACCGCGACTTCTCCGGCGTCGCCCTGCGCTGGATCACGCGCCGCGAACTGGCCGGCGGCAAGCTGACGACGACCTTCGGCGTCGACCGCGAGACCTCGACCGACGAGCGTCGCGGCTACGAGAACTTCACCACCACCAGCGCCGCCTTCGCGCTGACCTGCGGCAGCGGCGGCACCGTCTGCGGCGTCAAGGGCAACCTGCGCCGCAACGAAAGCGACGAGGTGACCAGCACCGACCCCTACGTGCAGACCGAGTGGCAGGGCGACAGGTGGGGCTTCCTCGCCGGGCTGCGCCACACCACCGTGCGCTTCGCGGTGGACGACCGCTACATCGCCACCGGCAACGGCGACGACAGCGGCTCGGTGAGCTACCGCCGGGCGACGCCGGTGCTGGCGGCGACCTGGAAGCTGGCGCCGGCGCTCAACCTCTACGCCAGCGCGGCGCGCGGCTTCGAGGCGCCGACGCTGAACGAACTGTTCTATTCCGGCGCCAACGGCAGCTTCAGCTTCAACCTGAAACCGGCGACGAGCCGCCATCTGGAGGCCGGCGTGAAGGCCTTCGTCGGCGAACGCACGCGCGCCGACCTGGCGGTGTTCGAGGTGCGCACCGACGACGAGCTGGTCGTCGCCTCGTCCTCGGGCGGCCGCACCAGCTACCGCAACGCCGGCAAGACGCTGCGCCAGGGCGTCGAGCTGGCGGTGGACAGCCTGTGGGCGCACGGCTTCTCCAGCCGCGTCGCCTATACCGGCCTGCGCGCGATCTACGACCAGAGCTTTACCGGCAGCGGCAGCACCGTCGCTGCCGGCCGCCGCCTGCCCGGCATTGCCGCGCATACGCTGTTCGGCGAGCTGGCCTGGCGGCATGCGGCGAGCGGCTTCCATACGGCGCTCGAAGCCATCGCCCGCGACAAGATCTACGTCGAGGACAGCAACACGCGACCGACCGCGCCGGGCTTTGCCGTCGCCAACTTGCGCTTCGGCATCGACGGCAAGCGCGGCCCGTGGAACCTGAAGGCCTTCCTGCGCATCGACAACCTGTTCGACCGGCAGTACGTCGGCTCGGTGATCGTCGGCGACAGCAACGGCCGCTATTACGAATCGGCGCCCGGCCGCAACTGGCTGCTCGGCGCCGGCGCGCGCTACACCTTCTGAACGACGACCTCGGCACGCACCACCCGGCCCCGCTTCGGCGGGGCTTTTTCTGTGCGCCCAGCATGGGCGCACTCTTGCGGGTGCAAATCCCGCCGCGAGCTGACCACGGCGAGCGAAGCGAAGCGCAACTGCGGAAGGGTGACCGACCGTGGGGAGGAAGCGTGGAGCGAAACTGCGAGCCGATGGACAAGAACCGGATAGAAGGCGCTGCCGAGCAGGGCGAGCGGGCAAGAGGCCGCGAAGCTCTTGTGGTCAAAGCGACGTGGCGTAAATCTGCGGTTGTGCAGGGAAGGAGTGCCTTCTTACCTGGGGAGATCTCGCCTCATGCCTGAAAGGGCGACGCTGAGAGGCGGAGCGAGAAGTCGGCAGAGGCCGTAGTAGCCGCAGTCTGGGCGAAGGGCCGAACGAGAAGGAGCGTCAAACGACATGACGATGGATCGTGCACTGCATCAGATGCCCGCGCCAGCGGGGCGGGTCGCGGAAGGACGGGGTGAAGCCTCGTCTGACGTGGCCAGCGATGAAGCCCGGTCCCCGCGTTACGACCCGGGAGGCGCAGGGCGAGACTTGCTGCGGCAAGCGCTCGCGAGAGGAAACATGCAACGCGCGTGGAAGCGCGTGAAGGCGAACAAGGGAGCCGCAGGCGTCGATGGGCTGGACATAGGCCAGACCAAAGAACACCTGAAGCGCGCTTGACCTTCCATCCGCCAACAACTGATGGAAGGCACGTACCGGCCCCTGCCGGTGCGGCGCGTGGGCATTCCGAAGCCGGACGGGAGTGAGCGTGAGCTGGGGATACAAGCGAGTGAAAGCCAACGGCGGTGGCGCCGGGGTGGCCCGTCGTCAGCTTGGGCTGTTCGCGCATTGGCGATTGTTGTATGGGCAGTCTGGGTAGGAAGAGCCGGATGAGCGGAGACGTTCACGTCCGGTTCCGTGAGCACCCGAGGGGGCGGTTCCCTCGGGTGACTCGACGCAATGTGTATGTGCGCAGCCAGAAGGCAGGTGAGCGGGTGATGAACCTGCTCAAGCGTCTATACGACAGGCTGCATTTGAAGATCAACGAATCGAAAAGTGCGGTGGCCAGCGCGTTTGGCCGCAAGTTTCTGGGCTATGCCCTGTGGCTGGCCCGGAACGGCGAGGTCAGGCGCTCGGTTTCGGACAAGGCGCTGGAGACGTTCAAGCAACGGACACGGCAGCTTACACGCCGGACCGGTGGGCGCAGCATCGGCGAGGTGATCGAGAAGCTGCGAAGCTATGTCCCAGGGTGGAAAGCCTACTTCGGACTGGCGCAAACACTGCGCGTCTGGCGAGGGCTGGACGAGTGGATGGATGACCGGGAGTGTCAGAATTTCTGTGTGTGAGGCGGTTTGAGACGTTCCCTCATGGGAGTCGTCAGGATTCATTCTAATGGACTGCACGGACAAAGCGATCGTCATAAAGAATGGCGAACTGGTTCATCGCCTCCTTCCTGTCCCGGGTCGCCCGCCCCCAATCGGCAGTGATGTTGCGCAGGGCCAGCCGACCAACGTGGAAAAACGATCTACCGTGAACTGCTCAAGTTGGGCGCTACACCCAACATTGCGCAGTCCGTTGCTGCCCTCAGCCATCGCTGGTGGAACAACAGTCTGACCGCGCTGCATCACGTTCTGACGATCGCCTACTTTGACCGTCCGGGCATGCCTCGCCTCTCATGACCTCAACTACTCGAACCGCCCGGTGCGGACCCGCATGCCGGGTAGTGTGGCAGGGGAACGGCCAGCGACTGCTGGCCGCCCCTATGCCGATTGTGCGCCCATGCTGAGCGCACAAAAAAGGACGCTCCGCAGAGCGTCCGAATAGATGCAAGGGAAGCACCTGGCGCAAAAGAAGGTGAAACTGCCGGAATCGCCTCCGGCCTCCGGGAAAACTTCGCCCTGTTGCCGGCGAAGTTTCCCGTGTGATGCGGGTGAATCAGAACGCGTGCTTGATGCCCATCGCCAGGCCATTGACGCCGGCGCTGGTGCCGGAACCATTGCCCATCGGGTTGATGGTATAGGCCGCATTGCGGTCGTTCTTGATGTGCGAGTAGTCCGCGTACAGTTCGGTGCGCTTGGACAGGGAGTAGCGCGCGCCGACACCGACCTTCCAGGCATCGGCATTGGTCAGGGTCTTGTCCTTGACCTGGCCGAACATGCCCAGCAGCCTGGTCTTGCTGCCGACCGGCACGGAGGCGCCGACGAACCAGTTGCGGCGATCGTACTTCTGGCCGGCCGCCAGACCGAAGGCGGGACCAGCGACGTTGCCGCCGATCAGGGAGTTCGCATCGCCCTTGATGACGTCGTAGATACCGCTGACCTTGACTACGCCGAAGTCGTAGGAAGCACCCGCCGTGGCAACGTACTCGCGGTCGTTGCTATAACCGACGGCACGGGTCGTTTCGTAGTCGAGATCGACGCTCAGCGGGCCGTTCGCGTAGATCAGGTTGGCCGACAGCAGGCGGTCGTCGCCGTTGTTGCCAACAGTCGCCTTGCGCGTGGCCGCGGAGTGGGCGCTGTTCAGGCTGCCTTCGGCGCCCTGCGTGTTGGTGGCGGTGGCCAGGATCAGCGTGAAGCCGTTGAAGGCCGGCGAGATGTAGGCGACGGCATTGGCCGCACGGTCGTACTGGGTGGTCATCGAGGTCAGGCTGGCGACCGAGTAGTTGCCGAACGGGCTGTACTTGCCGTAGATGCCGTAGCGGATGCCGTCCAGGTAACCGGCGACGGCCGTGCCGAAGCCACCGGTCAGGCCGACGTACTGATGGCCGGCCGTGGCCAGGCCGGTGTTGGTATCCGGCGTGATGCGATACTGCAGGTCAAACACGGTCTTCAGGCCGTTGCCCAGATCCTCAACCCCCTTGAAGCCGATATGGCTCTGCGAGCCGGCCTGCTGCAGATCGCGCTGCGACTGGCCGCTGGCGACCGCGCCGTTTTTCCCTTGACGGAACATGTAGCCCATATCGACGTTACCGTAGATGGTGACGTTCGATTGGGCGAAAGCGGCGCCAGAAGCGGCGGCGAGCGCCAGCGCGATGATTTTTTTCGACATGGATGTGTCTCCTTTAGATGATGAGTTCCGTCCGGCATTTCACCCGGACGGCCTTCCCCAGCAGCCATCGCGACGATGGCGTGGCGAAACAGGGATTGCGAAGCGCGTGCCAGCTACCGCGCACACCCCCCGAAGACACCGCAAACCCGCGTGCTGGCGCGGTCGACGGAAAAAAACCCAAAAAATCGCGAACCGTTCCTGCGCACCGTGCCGCGCTCATTTTCTGGACAGATGTTGTGCTGCTGATCAGAAACGCAGCAGCCGCTGGCGAATCGGCATAGGGGCGGCCAGCAACTGCTGGCCGCCCCTATGCCGATCATGCACTTACGGGGGAACTTGTTCGCGAAACGCGCAGCGCTTCGCTCAGAGCTTGTGAATCTTTCGCTCGCGCGATCGACTGGTCACGCGAGCGGGCTCGGCGCCGTTGTGTCGGGCGATATATGTCGTATGCATGTATGGTGTCGCTACAGTCTGTTCATTTGACGAATTTCCACCGGTTTTCGGCCCTCAAACCCCGATTTCTGGAATTGCGGACGCACCTGTCCCTATCCCGAGCAACTCGGGCGCGAGGGCGGCCATGCGCATCAGGTTGTGCGCGAGGGCAAACATCAGCGTCACGCACTTGACCTTGGCGAGCCCGCGCACCCGAAACTGTTGCAAGCCGCGGTTACGCGCCTGGGCATTGACGCATTCGGCCGTGGCCGCGCGCCGCCTCCAGATAGCCTTCGAGCTTCTCCTTGCGGCGGAACGACCCCGCCCCGGCACTGGCCCGCACCCGCACGCTGTCCTGCGCCACCTGCTTGAGCTTGACCACGCCGACTGCCATCAGGCTGGCGATGCTCACCGAGAGCAACTCGTCGAGCGCCTCGCCGCGCTCCTTGCGAAAGTCCGATAGCGTGTTGTGGCTGACCTGAACGCCACCGCACAGCCAGCGGTAGGCGTCGTGCGACTCGATCAGCCGCGACACTTGCCGCGCGCTACCCACCCCGTCGAGGGTGGCATAAAGCCATAGCGCCAGCAGGATCTCCGGCGCGATCACCGCTCGGCCCACGCCGCCATCGACCGCGCGAATGTCCGCATAGAACCGCGTCAGATCCTGACGCTCGACGTAGGCCCACACCAGGCGCGCTCGGTGGCCTTCCGGCAGCACCGAGTCAGGTCACTCGTCCGAAATTCCATCTGCCCCCGGTTGGGCAACAGCACCCGCGCTCGAGTCTTCATCTTCTGGATAGTCCAGCTCTCATCTCAAGCAGCAATTATGCCATACGCATAATCTGGGCGGAAATTTTCACAGCCTCTCAGTCGAAGAAGCGGCCGAGCGCTTCGTCGGGCAGCGCAACGCCGGTGGCGCGCGCCCGCTGCAGCAGTTCCCAGTAGTAGCGGTAGGAGGCGCGGTCGTGCAGCTTGCCGTCGTGGCGGATCGGCCCCCAGTCGGCGTCCTGCGCGGCGGCGAGGATCTCGGCGGCGGCCTGCACCTCGGAGAAGTCGGGACGCATTGCTTCGACGATCGGCACGATCTGGTTGGGGTGGATGCTCCACATGCGCAGGTAGCCGAACTCCTGCCGGGCGCGGCGCGCGTCGGCACGGATCAGGTCGAGGTCGGCGAGCTCGGTGGTGACGTTGTGCGACGGCACCACGCCGTTGGCCAGCGCGGCGGCGGCGATCTCGCACTTGGCGCGGGCGACCAGCGGATGCTCGAACTGGCCGGGGCTCTTCATCGCGCCGCCGGGGATCGCGCCGTGGTGGCCGGAGACGAAGTCCATCAGGCCGAAGTCGAGCGATTCGACGCCGGGCAGCGCGGCGATCTGCCACACCTCGCGCAGCGCGCCGTGCGTCTCGATCAGCACGTGCACCGGAATCTCGCGCTTGACGCCGGCGGTGCGCTCGATCTCGCGCAGCGCGGCGATCTGCGTCGCCACGTCGGCGGCGCTCTGCGGCTTCGGCAGCGTGACGAAGGGCAGCCGGCTGCCGGCGCGCGCGACGAGGATCTCCAGGTCCTGTCGCCAGTGGTCGTGGGTGATGTCGTGGATGCGCGCGGCGACGCGGCCGAAGGCGTTGTCGGCGCTCATGATCAGCTCGGCGCACATTTCCGCGTGCTCGCGTTCGGCGCCGGCGCGGGCGCCATCCTCGCAGTCGCAGGTGATGTCGAAGATCGGCCCGAGTTCGCACTGCACCTGCATGGCTTTGCGCATCAGCTTTTCGGCACCGGCGTAGTGGTCGACCGCGGGCAGGATGGGGAAGGGCTTTTCGCCGGCGAAGAGAACGGAACTGGGGTGGCGTGCAGGCATGGCGGAAACGATGGCGAGGTCGGGAAGCGGCCATTTTAGCGCGCGCCGCTGCTTAAGGCCGAGTTAAGCCGGTCGCATCACAATGCGCGCCATGTCATCCGGACGGAGAGGGCCATGAGCACGACACATGCGGGCGCCGCGCGCTACGACAACCTGGCGATCGGCCTGCACTGGCTGTCGGCGGTGCTGGTGCTTGCCGCGCTTGCGCTGATCGAGGGCAAGGGGTGGTTTCCGAAGGCCGGCGGGCTGCGCGACGGCGTCAAGCTGTGGCATTTCCAGGTCGGCGCGCTGGTGTTGCTGGCGACGGCCTGCCGAATCGGCTGGCTGTTCGTGTCCCGTCGCCCGTCGCCGGCGGCGCCGCGGGGCAGCCGGCAGGCGCGTCTCGCCGCCGCTGCGCATGCTCTGCTCTACCTGTTGCTGCTGGCGTTGCCGCTGAGCGGGCTGGCGTTGCTGTTCGTCGCCGGCAAGCCGGTCAGCCTGTTCGGCTGGGAGCTGCCGCTCTGGGCGGAAGGCGGCAAGGCGGCGGCGAAGGGCGTCAAGCGCCTGCACGAAAGCGCCGGCAACCTGATGATCGTGCTCGTTGCGGCGCACGTGGCGGCGGCGCTATGGCATCGCTTCGTGCGTCGCGACGGGGTGCTCGCGCGCATGCTGCCGCCGGCGGGCTGACCGGGGCGCCGGTTTTCTATCCCCTACGCCACTTCGCTCTGCGGCTGGGCGATCGGCAGCCAGATGCGGAAGGTCGTGCCTTGTCCGGGTTGGCTGGTGACCTCGATGCGGCCGTTGTGTTTGCGGATGATGCCGTAGGAGAGCGAGAGGCCGAGTCCGGTTCCCTGGCCGACCGGTTTGGTGGTGAAGAAGGGGTCGAAGATCCGCTGCAGGTGTTCGGGGGCGATGCCGCTGCCGGTGTCGGCGAATTCGACCCAGGCCTGGTCGCCCTCGGTGCCGGTGCGGATGGTGATGACGCCGTTGTCGGCGATGGCATGCCCGGCATTGACCAGCATGTTCATGAACACCTGGTTGAGTTCCGATGGCAGGCATTCGACCTCCGGCAGCTGGCCGTATTCCTTGACCACACGGACCTTGTACTTCAACTCGTTCCAGACCACGTTGAGCGTGCTGTCGAGGTTGCGGTGCAGGTCGGCGCGCTGCCATCCCTTTTCGCCGACGTGCGAGAACTCCTTGAGGTCCTGGACGATCCGCTTGACGCGGTCTAGCCCGTCGCGTGATTCGGCGAGCAGCGCCGCGGCGTCGTTCTTGAGGAAGTCGATGTCGATTTCCTGCCGGGTCGCGTCGATCATTCTGGCCGCCATCGGATCGTCGGGCTGCGGCACGGCGTTGCGTTCGTAGATCGCGATCAGGCGCAGCAGGTCGTTCAGGTAGTCGTTGAGCGTGCCGAGGTTGGAGTTGACGAAACCGATCGGGTTGTTGATTTCGTGCGCGACGCCGGCGGCGAGCTGGCCGATCGAGGCCATTTTTTCCGATTGCAGCAGTTGCTGGTGGGTGGTTTCGAGTTCGTGATGGCTGTCGCGCAGGGCTTCGTTGGCATGCGACAGTTCGGCCGTGCGTTCGGCGACCAATAGTTCCAGCTGGTCGCGGTAGCGCTCGACGGCGGCGCTCTTCTCCTGCAGCGCGCGCATCATTTCGCCGATCGAGCGGCTCATGAACTCGAACTCGGTGATTCCCTGGTAATGCGGCGCCTGGCCGGTCTTGAGGTCGCCGACGATGGCATCGATCGGCTTGCGCGTGATCGCGCCGAGGAAGAGCATGAACGCGAAGGTCGCGCCGGTCAGCGCACTGCCGGCGATCCAGGCGGCGCGCAGCAGATTGTCGCGCAGTGCGGCATAGGGGGCGTTGTCCTCGACGACGGTGATCCGCCATTGCCAAGGCTCGAAGGCGAAGCTGAGCGATCGGTAGGTGTGCCCGTTGCTGGCGAAGCGGGCGACTTGGTCGAGGTTGCCGCCGTCGCGCGGCGGGCTGACCGGCAGCTCGCCGAAGCGGGAGGTGCGCTGCGTTGCCTCGTCGTCGATGGTGACATGCAGGCCGTTGGCGCGGGCGAAATCCTCGATGGAGACCATCGCGTTGACCTTGCGGTCGCGCTTGGCGCTCGGGTTGCCCGCCTGGCCGGTGCGCTGCAGTTCGTCCTCCTGGTCGTCGATGATCTGGCGCAGCGCGTAGGCCTGCCAGCGCAGGCTGTTTTCCGCCTGCTCGTCGGCGAAGCGGGCGGTGGCGTAGGCGACGAAGGCGAAGACGGCGCAGCCGAACAGCAGCGTGAAGCCGACGATCGGCAGCAGCAGGCGGATGGCGAGGCGGCGATGCCAGCTCATGGCGGTTTCGTGCGGGCAAGCCGTGCAACGAAGCAGACGCCGCCTTTGCGCAGCAACCCTCCGGGACGATGTCTGCGTGGGCGCATCGCGGCGTTGCGGCGGCTTGCCTGGCACCAGCCAGGCGGCGCCACCGCGCCTTGCGCTGTGCCCTGCAGGAAATCCCCTTGGGGGACATCCCACGCAGACATCGTCGCGCCCATGAATCTACTGTGAACATGCCCTAGCGCCCCAGCCGGGCCGGCGCGGTGGCCATCTCGGCCGGCCAGACGATCTCGCGCCGCCCCTTCTGCCACTGCACGACGAGCGGGAAGCGCTTGGTCTGCAGGCCGGTCCGGTCCACCGCGTAGCGCCCGATCAGCACGTTCATGTCGAGCCGGTAGAGCGTGTCGCGCAGCTTGCCGCGATCGAAGCCGCCGGCGACGATGAGCGCCCGCTCCAGCACCTGGCACGCGGAATAGGCATGGGCGGCTAGGAAATTCGGCGGCTTGCCCCAGCGCTGCAGGAATTCGCGGCGGAACTCGGCGGCGCCCGGCAGCTTCAGCTTTTCATGCGGTTCCCAGGTGGTCGTCGCGAAGCTGCCGTCGGCGTCGTCGGCGAGGACGCTGCCGTACTTGTCGAGTCCCGGACCGACCGAGGCGTAGTAGGCCGCAGGCGTCCAGCCGATACGCTTCAGCGCGCGGCGCATGTTGACCGACTCCTCGAAATGGCCGGCCATCAGCAGCGCCTGCGCGCCCGACTGGCGCGCCGCCTGGGCGGCTGCATCCAGGTCGCTGCGGCCCTTGGCGATCTTTTCGAACGAGGTCAGGCGGATGCCGTATTCGCTCAGCCATTTTCGTGTTTCTTCGGCCAGGACGGTCGAGAACGGGTCGTCGGCGTGGACGATGGCCAGCGTGTCGATGCCGCCGTCGGCGAGGACGGCGAGGAAGCCGATGGCGTGCCGCCCGGCCGGGGGGATGATGCCGAACAGGTTGCGGTAGCCTTTCTGCCACATCGATTCGGCGGCGCCCCCGGGGGCCAGCATCGGGTAGCCGTGGCGGTCGATGATCGGCGCGACGGCGGCGGTGATGCCGCTGGAGAACGGGCCCATCACCAGGTCGGCCTGCCCGCGCAGCGTGTAATCCTCGTAGATGGCGCGCGCCGCATCCGCGTCGCTGCGGTCGTCGCGGATGGTCACTTCGACGCGGCGGCCGAGGATGCCGCCGCGCTCGTTGACCTGCTGTTCCCAGAGGCGATAGGCCTGCTCCATCATCTCGCTGTCCGCGGCATAGGTGCCGGTGAGGCCGAGCGACAGGCCGATACGCAGCGCTGACGAAGCCGGCGGTGCGGCGCCGGCCTGTGCCATGGCGAGTACGGCGGCGCAGAGCGCGACGAGGGTGCGCCGTCTTGCGGGAAAGCCGTTGTCCACGATGTGTTCGCCAAAGGGTTGTTGCTTATTACTCTGGCATGCCAAGCGCCGCTTTGCAAGGAATGCGGGGCGAGGGGGCGGAGCGGAGGGCAGGCGCCGGCCGTGCGCCGGGGTCCGCCGGCGCACGAAAAGAAAAAGGCCGCGGCAAGCCGCGGCCTTTTTTCGTCGGAGCAGTGCCGGGTTAGAGCATGTCCTTGACGGCTTCGGCTTCGTCGGTCAGTTCCTTGAGCGTGATGTTCATCTTCTCGCGGCTGTACTCGTCGATTTCCAGGCCCTGGATGATCTTGAACGAACCGCCCTTGCACTCGCAGGGGAAGCCGTAAACGATGCCGGCCGGGATGCCGTAGGAGCCGTCCGACGGAACGCCCATGGTGACCCAGTCGTCGGAACCGAGGACCCAGTCATGGATGTGGTCGATCGCGGCGTTGGCGGCCGAGGCGGCCGACGACAGGCCGCGGGCCTCGATGATGGCGGCGCCGCGCTTGCCGACGGTCGGCAGGAAGACGTCGTTGTTCCAGGCGTGGTCGTTGATCAGCGCCTTGACGTTGTCGCCGTTCGACACGCAGTTGCGGTAGTCGGCGTACATCGTCGGCGAGTGGTTGCCCCAGACGACCAGCTTCGACAGCGACGACACCGGGCGACCGGTCTTCCCGGCCAGCTGCGACAGCGCGCGGTTGTGGTCGAGGCGGAGCATGCCGTGGTAGTTGTTCGGGTTGGTGCGGCCAACCTTCTTGGCGGCGGCAGCGGCGATGTAGGCGTTGGTGTTGCAGGGGTTGCCGACGACCAGCACCTTGACGTCTTCCTTGGCGTTCTCGGCGATGGCCTTGCCCTGAACGGTGAAGATGGCGCCGTTGGCGGTCAAGAGGTCGGCACGTTCCATGCCCTTGGTGCGCGGACGGGCGCCGACCAGCAGGCAGACGTCGGCGTCCTTGAAGGCGACGTTCGGGTCATCGGTGGCGACCATGCCGGCGAGCAGCGGGAAGGCGCAGTCGTCGAGTTCCATCATCACGCCCTTGACGGCCTGCTGGGCCTGCGGCAGGTCGAGCAGCTGGAGGATGACCGGCTGATCCTTGCCGAGCATTTCACCCGAGGCGATGCGGAAAAGCAGGCTGTAGCCGATTTGGCCGGCGGCGCCGGTGACGGCGACACGCATGGGGGCTTTGGACATGTTGCGCTCCTGTTGAAAACGGTGAACAAGAAATAACAAAAACGTTTGGCTTCGTGCCCCCTGCCACCTGTGCAATGCCAGTGCGGAGCTAAAGCCGGAGGATCATATTCCCGGCCGGGGATGGGTGTCAATGTTCCGTCTTTTGTCTTATAAAAGATATAAGAAGTAGAATAGACGAATTCTCCAAAATATGGTCCAATAATCCCTCATGAACCGGTCTCCGCATTCGCGCGCTACCGCGCCGTCGCCCACATTCAGCCCGCTCTACAGGCAGATCAAGGATTTGATCCTGAAGAGCCTGGAGGCGGGGGAGTGGCAGCCCGGCGACGCCATTCCCAGCGAATCGGAGCTTGCGCTCCGCTTCAACGTTTCCCAGGGGACCGTGCGCAAGGCCATCGACGAGATGGCCGCCGAGAACCTGCTGGTGCGCCGCCAGGGCAAGGGCACCTTCGTCGCCACGCACAGCGATCCGCGTTCCTTCTTCCGCTTTCTCCGCCTCGTGCCCAATGAGGGCGAGCTGGTGCCGTCGCGCAGCGTGCCGCTCGAATGCGGCCGCGCCAAGGCCGGCGCCGATGTCGCGCGCATGCTCGGCCTGGAGCCGGGGGCGCCGATCATCATCATGCGCCGCCTGCTCAAGCTCGGCGACGAGGCGGTGGTCTTCGACGAAATTTACCTGCCCGGCGAGCTGTTCCAGGACCTCTCGCTGGACATCCTCAAGCAGAGCGACAAATCGCTCTACGACCTGTTCGAGAGCCGTTATGGCGTGCGCATGATCCGCGCCGAGGAGCGCCTGCGCGCGGTGGCGGCCGAAGGGGTCGCCGCCGAGCTGCTGGAAGTCGAGGAGGGTAGTCCGCTGCTGCTGGTGGAGCGCGTCGCCTTCACCTACGGCAACAAGCCGGTCGAGTGGCGCCGCGGCTTTTATGCCACCCGCAATTTCCACTATTTCAACGAATTGGCGTAGGCGGAGTGGTTCAACAGGGCTGGGCCTTGCGCTATAATTCAAAATTCTGATCAGCTCACAATAAGCGGCATCAGCCGCGTAACACGAGGGATGACGTTCATGGCAGAAATTGCTATCAAGAAAAAGCGTCCAAAGAATTTGGACCTTCCAACGATCAGATTGCCGCTACCCGGCGTTCTGTCGATCCTGCACCGTATCAGCGGTGCCGTGCTTTTCCTTCTTCTGCCGGTGCTGCTGTGGCTGTTCCAGCAGAGCCTGGCGTCACCCGAAACCTATGCCGCCGCCAAGGCGGTGACGGGCAGTTTCCTCGTCAAGCTCATCCTGCTCGGCCTGATCTGGTTGTACATGCACCACTTCTGCGCCGGCATTCGCTATCTGCTGCTCGACCTGCACAAGGGCATCGATCTGCAGTCGGCCCGCTTCTCCAGCAAGGTCGTGTTCGCCGTGAGCATCGCGCTCACCCTGATCGTCGGAGCGAAGGTACTTCTATGATTAATCGCATCGTTGTCGGGGCCGGCTACGGCCTCAAGGACTGGATTGCCCAGCGCGCCACCGCACTGGTGATGGCGGTCTACACCCTCATCCTGCTGGCCACGCTTGGCGCGCTGTCGCCGAGCAGCTACGAAGCCTGGCGCGCGATCTTCGCCAACGGCTTCATGCAGTTCATGACCTTCCTCTTCTTCGTCAGCCTCTTCTACCACGTGTGGATCGGCGTGCGCGACATCTGGATGGACTACGTCAAGCCGGATGGCCTGCGCCTGGTGCTTGAGATTGCGACGATCGCTGCGCTGGTCGGCTACGCCGGCTGGGCTGCCAAGATTCTGTGGAGGCTGTAAGTGAGTATTCCAGTTCGTAAGTTCGATGCGGTGATCGTCGGTGCCGGTGGCGCCGGTCTGCGTGCCGCGATCCAGTTGTCCGAAGCCGGCCTGAAGACGGCCGTTCTCTCCAAGGTTTTCCCGACCCGCTCGCACACCGTCGCGGCGCAGGGCGGCGTGTCCGCCTCGCTCGGCAACTCCGAGCAGGATCACTGGCACTGGCACATGTACGACACCGTCAAGGGTTCCGACTGGCTCGGCGACCAGGACGCGATCGAGTTCATGTGCAAGAAGGCGCCGGAAGTCGTCGTCGAGCTTGAGCACTTCGGCATGCCCTTCGACCGCACCGACGAAGGCAAGATCTACCAGCGTCCGTTCGGCGGCCACATGTCGAACTTCGGCGAGAAGCCGGTGCGTCGCGCCTGCGCCGCCGCCGACCGTACCGGCCACGCCATGCTGCACGCGCTGTACCAGCGCAACGTGCGCGCCAACACCCAGTTCTTCGTCGAGTGGATGGCGCTCGACCTGATCCGCGACGAAGACGGCCAGGTGCTCGGCGTCATCGCCCTGGAAATGGAAACCGGCGAAGTCGTCGCCTTCCACGCCAAGGCCACCATCTTCGCCACCGGCGGTGCCGGCCGCATCTTCTACTCCTCGACCAACGCCTTCATCAACACCGGCGACGGCCTCGGCATGGCGGCGCGCGCCGGCATTCCGCTGGAAGACATGGAGTTCTGGCAGTTCCACCCGACCGGCGTCGCCGGCGCCGGCGTGCTGATCACCGAAGGCGTGCGCGGCGAAGGCGGCATCCTCAGGAACTCGTCGGGCGAGCGCTTCATGGAGCGCTACGCGCCGAACGCTAAGGACCTCGCCTCGCGCGACGTCGTTTCGCGGGCGATGGTCACCGAGATCAACGAAGGTCGCGGCTGCGGTCCGAACAAGGACTTCGTCCTGCTCGACATCACCCACCTCGATCCGGCAACGATCATGAAGCGCCTGCCGGGCATCCGCGAGATCTCGATCCAGTTCGCCGGCATCGACCCGATCAAGGCGCCGATCCCGGTGGTGCCGACCTGCCACTACCAGATGGGCGGCATCCCGACCAACTACAAGGGCCAGGTCATCGCCGACGCCAGCGGCGCGCCGGTCACCGGCTTCTACGCCGCCGGCGAGTGCGCCTGCGCCTCGGTGCACGGTGCCAACCGCCTCGGCACCAACTCGCTGCTCGACCTGCTGGTGTTCGGCAAGTCCTCCGGCGACACCGTGATCGAGGACATGGCCTCGATGCCGAAGGAGCACAAGCCGCTGCCGACCAACTTCGCCGACCGGACGCTGGCCCGCCTGTCGCGTCTGGAAAACCAGACCAACGGCGCCAGCGTCAACGACACCCGCCTGGCCATGCAGCGCACGATGCAGAACCACTGCGGCGTCTTCCGCTTCCAGGACAAGCTGGAAGAGGGTGTGCAGAAGATCCTCGAGATCGAGAAGCAGGTGGCGATCACCGAGATCAAGGACAAGTCCAAGGTCTGGAACACCGCCCGCGTCGAAGCGCTGGAACTCGACAACCTGATCGAAGTGGCCAAGGCGACGATGGTCTGCGCCAACGCCCGCAAGGAATCGCGCGGCGCCCACGTCCGCGACGACGCGCCGGATACGGCGGAATTCCCGAACGGCCGCAACGACAAGGAATGGCACAAGCACACGCTGTGGCAGCGCGACGGCAACAAGCTGTCGTACAAGCCGGTCAACATGACCCCGCTGTCCGTCGAAACGATCGCGCTGAAGACGCGTTCGTACTGATCGCGCGCCTTAGCCCAGGAGTCCAAGAATATGGCAACCCGTACCATGCAGTTCAAGATCTACCGCTACGATCCGGACAAGGACAACGCGCCGTACATGCAGGACATCGCGATCGAGATCGACGAGACCGACCGCAAGCTGCTCGACGTGCTGACCAAGCTGAAGGCCAAGGACGACACGCTGTCGTACCGCCGTTCGTGCCGCGAAGGCATCTGCGGCTCCGACGCGATGAACATCAACGGCAAGAACGGCCTCGCCTGCCTGACCGAGATCAAGGATCTCAAGCAGCCGGTCGTGCTGCGTCCGCTGCCCGGCCTGCCGGTCATACGCGACCTGATCGTGGACATGACCCAGTTCTTCAAACAGTACCACTCGATCAAGCCCTACCTGATCAACGACACGCCGCCGCCGGAACGCGAGCGCCTGCAGTCGCCGGAAGACCGCGAGGAGCTGAACGGCCTCTACGAGTGCATCCTGTGCGCCTGCTGCTCGACCTCGTGCCCGTCGTTCTGGTGGAACCCGGACAAGTTCGTCGGTCCGGCCGGCCTCCTGAACGCCTACCGCTTCATCGCCGATACGCGCGATGAGGCGACCAACGAGCGTCTCGACAACCTCGAAGACCCGTACCGCCTGTTCCGCTGCCACACCATCATGAACTGCGTCGATGTCTGCCCGAAGGGTCTCAACCCGACCAAGGCCATCGGCAAGATCAAGGAGATGATGGTCAGGCGTGCCGTCTGACGGGGCTGCTGTGGACCACGATGCCCTGAATCGCCTGCAGTGGCGCTGTACCCGCCGCGCCCTGCTGGAGCTGGACCTGATCCTCGGGAAATTCCTCGTCGAGGAATTTCCCGGGCTCAGCGAAGCGGAGCAGCAAGTCTTCGCCGTACTGGCGGATATGGAAGATCACGACCTCTGGCCGCTGGTGAATGGGACGGAGGAGTGCAAGGATGCGCAGCAGGCCCGTGTTGTAGCCATGTTGCGTAAGAGTGAAGTAAGGCGACCGCTGTAGCTTGGCGGCTCGTTGGAAGCTGGAACACATAACCTGTACAAGGGACTAACACCATGACGACCGAACGCAAGGCAACTCTGAGCATCGACGGACAGGCTCCCGTCGAATTCCCGATCATGTCGCCGACTCACGGCAACGACTGTGTAGATATTCGCACCCTCGGCGGCAAAACCGGTCTGTTCACCTACGATTCCGGCTTCCTCTCGACTGCCAGCTGCAAATCGAAAGTCACCTTCATCGACGGCGACAAGGGCGAGCTGCTGTATCGCGGCTACCCGATCGAGCAACTGGCCGAAAACTGCAATTTCCTTGAAGTCGCCTACCTGCTGAAGAACGGCGAGTTGCCGAACGCCACGGAAAAGACCACCTTCGAGAACACCATCAAGAAGCACACGATGGTGCATGAACAACTCTCCAAGTTCTACTCCGGCTTCCGTCGCGATGCGCACCCGATGGCCGTGATGACCGGCGTCGTCGGCGCCCTGTCGGCGTTCTACCACGACGCGATGGACTTCTCGGATGCCGACCACCGCAACGTCAGCTTCATCCGCCTGGTCGCCAAGATGCCGACGATCGTCGCCATGGCCTACAAGTACAGCACCGGCGCGCCGTTCATGTACCCGGACAACGATCTGGACTACGCCTCGAACTTCATGCGCATGATGTTCGGCAACCCGTGCGAGAAGTACGTCGCCAACCCGGTGCTGTCCCGCGCCCTTGACGTCATCTTCACGCTGCACGCCGACCACGAGCAGAACGCGTCGACCTCGACCGTCCGCCTCGCCGGTTCGTCGGGCGCCAACCCGTTCGCCTGTATCGCTGCCGGCATCGCCTGTCTGTGGGGCCCGGCGCACGGCGGTGCCAACGAGGCCTGCCTGCAGATGCTGGAAGAGATCGGCGACGTCTCGCGCGTCGGCGAATACATCAAGCGCGCCAAGGACAAGAACGACTCGTTCAAGCTGATGGGCTTCGGCCACCGTGTCTACAAGAACTTCGACCCGCGCGCCAAGCTGATGCGCAAGGTCTGCGGCGAAGTGCTGAGCGAACTGGGCCTGGAAAACGACCGCCTGTTCAAGCTGGCGATGGAGCTGGAAAAGATCGCGCTGGAAGATCCGTACTTCGTCGAGAAGAAGCTCTACCCGAACGTCGACTTCTACTCCGGCATCGTGCAGAAGGCGATCGGCATCCCGACCGAGATGTTCACCTGCATCTTCGCGCTGGCCCGCACGGTCGGCTGGATGACGCAGTGGGAAGAGATGATCACCGATCCGGAATACAAGATCGGCCGCCCGCGTCAGCTGTACATCGGCGCCGCCAAGCGCGACGTCGTACCGCTCACCAAGCGCGCGTAAGAAAAACAGGGGCGGCGATGAACCGCCCCTTTCTGCATGGGCCGGTGGCTGCATACCGATGTGCTGCCGGCTTCTCCGACTGAAACAACACCCGCTACCACAGGTGAAGCCATGATGACGCAGCTGTTCGGCAACTCCTATCTCTTCGGCGGCAATGCGCCGTTCGTCGAGGAGCTGTACGAAAACTATCTCGATAATCCCACCGCCGTGCCCGAAGAGTGGCGCGACTATTTCGACAAGCTGGCGCAGATGCCCGGCTTCGTCGCCCGCGACGTGCCGCATGCGCCGGTCGTAGCCGCCTTTGCCGAGCAGGCGAAGAACGGCGGCTTCCGTTCCGCCGTCGGCGTGCCGGTCGACGACAAGAAGCAGGTCGGCGTACTGCAGCTGATCAATGCCTACCGTTTCATGGGCACGCGCTGGGCCAACCTCGACCCGCTGAAGCGCATGCCGCGCCCCGAGCTGCACGAACTGGAGCCGTCCTTCTACGGCTTCACCGATGCCGACAAGAACGCGACCTTCAACGTCGGTTCGTTCAAGGGCTGCCCCGAGCATGCCCAGTTCGGCCAGCTGGTCGAGGCGCTGAAGGAGACCTACTGCGGCTCCGTCGGCGTCGAATACATGTACATGAACGAGATCGCCGAGAAGCGCTGGTTGCAGGACCGCCTCGAACCGATCCGCAGCAAGGCGACCTACACGGCCGAGCAGAAGAAGCGTTTCCTTGAGCGCCTGACGGCTGCCGAAACGCTGGAGCGCTATCTGCACACCCGTTACGTCGGTCAGAAGCGTTTCTCGCTGGAAGGAGGCGATTCGCTGATCCTGTCGATGGACGAGCTGATCCGCACCGCCGGCGCGCACGGCGTCGACGAGATCGTCATCGGCATGGCCCACCGCGGCCGCCTCAACGTGCTGGTCAATACGCTGGGCAAGGCGCCGGCCATGCTGTTCGACGAATTCGAAGGCAAGAAGGCGCAGGATCTGTCGGCCGGCGACGTCAAGTACCACATGGGCTATTCGTCCGACGTCTCCACCCCGGGAGGACCGTGCCACCTGACGCTGGCCTTCAACCCGTCGCACCTGGAAATCGTCAACCCGGTGGTGGTCGGTTCGGTCTACGCCCGCCAGTGCCGTCGCGGCGAAGGCGGCAAGGACAAGGTGCTGCCGGTGCTGATCCACGGCGACGCCGCCGTGGCCGGCCAGGGCGTCAACCAGGAAATGATCAACTTCGCGCAGACCCGCGGCTACGGCACGGGCGGCACGGTGCACATCGTGGTGAACAACCAGATCGGCTTCACCACGTCGGACCCGCGCGACTATCGCTCGTCGCTGTACTGCACGGACATCTTCAAGATGGCCGACGCGCCGATCTTCCACGTCAATGGCGACGATCCGGAAGCGGTGGCGCTGGTCACCCAGGTGGCCATGGAGTTCCGCCAGCAGTTCAAGAAGGACGTGGTGATCGACATCATCTGCTTCCGCAAGCTCGGCCACAACGAGCAGGACGAGCCGATGGTGACGCAGCCGCTGATGTACAAGAAGATCGCCCAGCATCCGGGTACGCGCAAGCTGTACGCCGACAAGCTGGTCGCCGAGGGCGTGCTGCCGGCCGACGGTCCGGACAACATGATCAAGGAATACCGCGACCATCTTGACAAGGGCCAGCTGCTGTACAACCCGGTCCTGGCCGGCTACAAGCACCCGATGACCATCGACTGGTCGCCGTTCCTGACCAAGAAGTACATCCCGAACTGCGACACCACGGTGCCGGTCAAGGAGCTGAAGCGCCTTGTCGAGCGCCTGACGACGGTTCCGGAAGGCTTCACGCTGCACAACCGCGTCAAGAAGATCATCGAAGACCGCCGCGCCATGGGCGAAGGCAAGCTGCCGATCGACTGGGGCATGGCCGAGAACCTGGCCTACGCCTCGCTGCTGGTTTCCGGCTACGGCGTGCGCATTTCCGGCGAGGACGTCGGCCGCGGCACCTTCTTCCACCGCCACGCTGCGCTGCACGACCAGAACCGCGAGAACTGGGCGGCCGGCACCTACCATCCGCTGGCCAACCTGCAGGAGAAGCAGGCCGGCTTCCAGTGCTGGGATTCGGTGCTGTCGGAGGAAGCCGTGCTCGCCTTCGACTACGGCTACGCTTCGGCCAACCCGTACGAGCTGGTCGTCTGGGAAGGCCAGTTCGGCGACTTCGCCAACGGCGCCCAGGTGGTGATCGACCAGTTCATCGCCTCCGGCGAAGCCAAGTGGGGCCGCGCCTGCGGCCTGACCATGCTGCTGCCGCACGGCTATGAAGGCCAGGGTCCGGAACACTCGTCCGCCCGCATCGAGCGCTACATGCAGGCCTGCGCCGAGATGAACATGGAGGTGTGCCAGCCGACGACGCCGTCGCAGATCTTCCACCTGCTGCGCCGCCAGGCCGTGCGCAACCAGCGGAAGCCCTTGATCATCTTCTCGCCGAAGTCGCTGCTGCGCCACAAGGACGCCATCGCTTCGCTCGACGACCTGGCCAAGGGCTGCTTCCAGGAAGTGATCGGCGAAGTCGACAAGCTCGACGCGAAGAAGGTGACCCGCCTCATCCTGTGCTCGGGCAAGATCTACTACGACCTCGTCGCCGCGCGCCGCGAGCAGAAGGCCAACCACGTCGCCATCGCCCGCGTCGAGCAGCTCTACCCGTTCCCGGACGAAGCGCTCAAGGCCGAACTCGCCAAGTACCCGAAGGCCACCGAAGTGGTCTGGGTGCAGGACGAGCCGCGCAACCAGGGCGCCTGGTACTGGCTGGCCTCGCGTCAGCATCTGGTGCGCTCGGTCGGTCCGAAGCACCACCTGCTGCTCGTCTCGCGTCCCGCCTCGGCTTCGCCGGCGGTCGGCTACGCGGCCAAGCACGCTGCCCAACAGAAGACGCTCATCGAGTCCGCCCTGGGCAAGATCGAGTACTAACCCAACAAGAAGCACGGAGAGAACATGATCATCGACGTCAAAGTTCCGCAACTGTCCGAGTCGGTCGCCGAGGCGACCCTCGTTTCCTGGCACAAGAAGGCTGGCGAAGCCGTCTCGCGCGACGAAAACCTGATCGACATCGAGACCGACAAGGTCGTCCTCGAGCTGCCGGCCCCGGATGGCGGCGTGCTGGTTGAAATCATCAAGGGCGACGGCGACACCGTCGTCTCGGGTGAAGTCATCGCCAAGATCGACACGTCCGCCAAGGCCGGTGCCGCGGCGCCCAAGGCCGAAGCGCCGAAGGCTGCCGCTCCGGCGGCAGCGCCTGCCGCCGCCGCCCCGTCGGCTGCCGGCGTGGCCATGCCGGCTGCACGCAAGATCCTCGACGAGAAGGGCATCGCCGCCGGCGACGTGGCCGGTACCGGCCGTGGCGGTCGCGTGACCAAGGCCGACGCCGTTGCCGCCGCGCCGAAGGCCGGCCCCGTGGCTGCCCCGGCTGCGGCCAAGGCCGCCCTGCCGACGCCGCCGGTTCCGGTTGCCCTCGGCGAACGTTCCGAGCAGCGCGTGCCGATGACCCGCCTGCGCGCCCGCATCGCCGAGCGCCTGCTGCAGTCGAAGAACGAAAACGCCATCCTGACCACGTTCAACGAAGTGAACATGGCGCCGGTGATGGCGATGCGCAAGCAGTACGGCGAGAAGTTCGAGAAGACGCACGGCGTCCGCCTCGGCTTCATGGGCTTCTTCGTCAAGGCCGCCGTCGCCGCGCTGCAGAAGTTCCCGATCCTGAACGCCTCGGTCGACGGCAACGACATCGTCTATCACGGCTACATCGACATCGGCATCGCCGTCGGCTCGCCGCGCGGCCTAGTCGTGCCGATCCTGCGCGACGCCGACCAGATGAGCATCGCCGACATCGAGAAGAAGATCGCCGAATACGGCCAGAAGGCCAAGGATGGCAAGATCTCGATCGAAGAGCTGACCGGCGGCACCTTCTCCATCTCCAACGGCGGCATCTTCGGTTCGATGCTGTCGACGCCGATCATCAACCCGCCGCAGTCGGCGATCCTCGGCATCCATGCCACCAAGGACCGCGCCGTGGTCGAGAACGGTCAGGTCGTCGTCCGCCCGATCAACTACCTGGCGATGTCCTACGACCACCGCATCATCGACGGCCGCGAAGCCGTCCTCGGTCTGGTGACGATGAAGGAAGCGCTGGAAGATCCGGCCCGCCTGCTGCTCGGCGTTTGATTCTCAATTAACCGCATTCAACGCGGAGGCCGCAGAGGCGCAGAGATCGCAGAGAAAAGATCAAATTCTCTGTGCGCTCTGCGTCTCTGCGTTCTCTGCGTCTAAAGAGGTATCGTCATGTCCAAACAATTTGATGTTCTCGTCATCGGCGGTGGCCCCGGCGGCTACGTGGCTGCGATCCGCGCCGCGCAACTCGGCTTCTCGACCGCCTGCTGCGAATCCAATCCCTATGCCGACCCGAAGGGCGAGCCGCGCCTCGGCGGCACCTGCCTGAACGTCGGCTGCATCCCGTCGAAGGCGCTGCTGCACACCTCGCACCTGTTCGAGGAAGCCGGCCATTCCTTCGCCGACCAGGGCATCCAGGTCGGCGCGCCGAAGATCGACGTGAGCAAGATGGTCGGCCGCAAGGACACCATCGTCAATCAGCTGACCAGCGGCATCAAGGGCCTGTTCAAGAAGAACAAGGTGACGCTGCTCAACGGCCACGGTTCCTTCGTCGGCGCCGGAGCCAACGGCGGCTGGCAAGTGAAAGTCGGCGAGGAGATCGTCGAGGCCAGGCAGGTGATCGTCGCCACCGGCTCGAAGGCGCGCCATCTGCCGGGAATCCCGGTCGACAACAAGATCGTCTGCGACAACGTCGGTGCGCTCGACATCGACGCCGTGCCGAAGAAGCTGGCGATCATCGGCGCCGGCGTGATCGGTCTGGAGATGGGCTCGGTCTGGCGCCGCCTCGGTGCAGAGGTGACCATCCTCGAAGCCATGCCCGACTTCCTGTCGATCGCCGATGCCGACATCGCCAAGGAAGCCGCCAAGGTCTTCGCCAAGCAGGGCCTGACCATCCATGTCGGCGTCAAGATCGGCGAAGTGAAGACCTCGAAGAAAGGCGTCTCGGTGGCCTACACCGACAAGGCCGGCGCTGCGCAGAAGCTCGACGCCGACCGCCTGATCGTCTCGGTCGGCCGCGTGCCGAACACCGACGGCCTCAACGCCGAAGCCGTCGGCCTCAAGCTCGACGAGCGCGGCCGCATAGAAGTCGACGGCCACTGCCGCACCAACCTGCCGGGCGTGTGGGCGGTCGGCGACGTCGTCTCCGGCCCGATGCTGGCGCACAAGGCGATGGAAGAGGGCGTCATGGTCGCCGAGCTGATGTCCGGCCAGGCCGGTCACTGCAACTTCGACACCATCCCCTTCGTCATCTACACCAGCCCGGAAATCGCCTGGGTCGGCCAGACCGAGCAGCAGTTGAAGGCCGACGGCGTCGCCTACAAGGTCGGCAAGATCCCGTTCGCGGCCAACGGCCGGGCGCTCGGCATGGGCGACCCGACCGGCTTCGTCAAGATGCTGGCCGACGCCGCGACCGATCGCATCCTCGGCGTGCACATCATCGGCGCCAACGCTTCCGAGCTGATCTCGGAAGGCGTCGTGGCGATGGAGTTCGGTGCCGCCTCGGAAGATCTGGCGCGCATCTGCCATGCCCACCCGACGCTGTCGGAAGTCGTGCATGAGGCGGCGCTGGCCTGCGACAAGCGGCCGCTGCACTTCTAAGCCGACACCGGATGCCGGCCCGGTGTCGGGCCGCATTCCGCGAAGAACGGGGCGCTGCGGCGCCCCGTTTGTTTTCACGAGAGCGCTTCGGAGAAAACGCGGCGACGGCGTGAGAATTTCCGATAGACGATTGCGTAGTGCCGCCGGTGTATCATCGCGGCTTTCCCAGCATCCCGCCGCCGCCATGAAATACGCCATCGTCCCGGTTACCCCCTTCCAGCAGAACGCCACCGTGCTGTGGTGCGAGGAAACGCGCCAGGCGGCGGTGGTCGATCCGGGCGGCGACCTGCCGCTGATCGAGCGCGTGCTGGCGCGCGAGGGATTGACGCTGGAGAAGATCCTGGTCACGCACGGCCATATCGATCACGCCGGCGGCGTCGCGGAACTGGCCGAGCAGAAGGGGATTCCGGTCGAGGGACCGCAGCGCGAGGACCAGTTCTGGATCGACGGCATGCCGGAGCAGAGCCGCATGTTCGGCTTTCCCGCCGTGCGCAGCTTCACCCCCAGCCGCTGGCTGGAGCATGGCGACCAGGTCAGCGTCGGCAATGAGGTGCTCGACGTCGTTCACTGTCCCGGCCACACGCCGGGCCATGTCTGCTTCTACCATGCGCCGAGCCGGCTGGCGATCGTCGGCGACGTGCTGTTCAACGGTTCGATCGGCCGCACCGATTTTCCGAAAGGCGACTACGACACGCTGATCGCCTCGATCCGCAACCGGCTCTTCCCGCTCGGCGACGACATCGACTTCATCCCCGGGCATGGCCCGATGTCCAGCTTCGGCGAAGAGCGGCGTTACAACCCGTTCGTCAACGCCTGATCCGGCAAGGGGCGCCCGGCGGTTTCAGCCGTTGGTTTCGTGCAGCAGGATCGCGAACGGTTCGGCCGGGAGCGGCCGGCTGAACCAGTAGCCCTGGATCTCGTCGCAGCCAGCGCCTTTCAGGAAGGTCTGCTGCTCGGCGGTTTCCACGCCTTCGGCGATGACCCGCAGATTGAGGGCCTTGGCCATGCTGATGATCGCCGTCGCGATGGCGCTGTCGTTGGCGTCGTGCGGAATGCCGCGGACGAAGGACTGGTCGATCTTGAGCGTGTTGATCGGGAAACGCTTGAGATAGGAGAGGCTGGAATAGCCGGTGCCGAAATCGTCGAGCGACATGTAGACGCCGGCGGCCGCGAATTCCTGCATCATCGCCACGACCGAATCGGCGTTGTGCATCAGCATGCTCTCGGTGATCTCCACCTCGATCAGGTCGGGCGGGATGTCGTACGTCCGCAGGATCTCCAGCACCGTGCGCGGCAGGTTGTGGCTGAACTGGCGCGGCGACAGGTTGACGGCGACTTTCACCGGCTGCAGGCCGGCGTCGAGCCAGGCGCGCAGCTGCCGGCAGGTGGCGTCGATCACCCATTCGCCGATCGGGATGATCAGCCCGGTTTCCTCGGCGACCGGAATGAACTGGGCCGGCGGAATCATCCCGTGTCCCGGCATGTTCCAGCGCAGCAGGGCCTCGGCGCCGATGATGCGGCCGCTGGCGAGATCGAGCTGGGGCTGGTAATGGAGCAGGAATTCGGTGCGATCCAGCGCATGGCGCAGGCTGCCTTCGAGCTTCAGCCGTTCCAGCGAGCGCAGGTTCATTTCCCGCGAGTAGTAGAGGATGCTGCTGTTGCCCAGCTGCTTGGCGCGGTACATGGCGACGTCGGCGTTGCGGACCAGCGTTTCCGCATCGCGCCCGTCTTCCGGGAAGATGCTGATGCCGATGCTAGCCGACAGCAGCACCTCGTGCTTCTCGACGAAGAACGGCTCGGCGAGCACCGCCAGCAGCTTGCGGGCGACGATCGCCGCGTCGTCGCGGCGGTTGATGTCGAACAGCGCGACGACGAACTCGTCGCTGCCCAGGCGCGAGACGACGTCTTCCTTGCGCAGGCTGCCGCTCAGGCGGCGGGCGACCTCGGCCAGCAGGGCATCCGCCGGTGCATGGCCGAACGAGTCGTTGATGTGCTTGAAGCGGTTGAGGTCGATGAAGAGCAGCGCGCCGTGCTCGTGCCGGCGATGCGCCTCGGTGATCGCCTGCTCCAGCAGCGAGTAGAGCAGCGAGCGATTGGGCAGGTTGGTCAGCGGATCGAAATAGGCGAGCCGGTAGATCTGCTCTTCCGCCTGCTTGCGCTCGGTGATGTCGGAAAAAACGAAGCAGTAATGCGTCACTACACCTGCCGTGTTCTGCACGACGCTGACCGACACCCAGGCCGGGTAGGACTCCCCGTCCTTGCGCGCCGGCTGCAGTTCGCCGGACCAGTGGGCTTGCGCGTCGAGGGCGCGGCGGATGTCGTCCCAGTGGGCGCCGGTCCGGCCCAGGTTCATCATTGCCGGCGTCAGGCCGAGCACCTCCCGCTCGCAAAATCCGGTGATGTTGCAGAACGCCTGGTTGACGGAAACTATGCGCTCGTCGGCGTCGGTGACCAGGATGGCTTCGCCGGCGCATTCGAAGATCCTCGCGTGCAGGCGCAGTTTCTCCTCGGCCGCCTGCTGGTTGCTGATGTCGACGACGTAGCCGATCAGGCCGTTCGGTGTGCCGTCGTCGTCACGCGATACCGACAGCGAGACGCTGGCCCAGAACACCTCGCCGGACTTCTTCCGGCGGCGTACGTGCATTTCCCGGCTGCCGTTGGCGAGGAAGGCGTTGAAGAAGCCGTCCATGCTCTCGTCCTCGTCGGCATAGAGCAGCAGGATGTTGCGGCCGATGACTTCGCCGGCGCCGTAGCCGAACAGGCGCTCCGCCCCGCCGTTCCAGCCGGTAATGTAGCCCTGCGGATCCATCGTGATCACCGAGTCGTGGATCTGGTCGAGCAGTTGCGACTGGCGCCGGATCTCGCGCTCGCTGTTGGCCAGCGCCTCGGCGCGCTGGTCGTGGCTGGTGCGCGCATGCAGCATGGCTGCCAGCAGCGCGCCGAGGTCGGCGAAGCGCCGCTGGCTGTCGGCATCGTAGCCGTCCGGGCGGGTGCCTACGCCGAGAAAGCCGAGATGCCGTTCGGCGAAGACCAGATCGAGGCCCAGGTGCTCCGGCAGCGATTTGCCGAGCGGCGCCGGCCCCGCGACCATCTTGCCCGATGCGCGCGAGCGGGCCTGCAACTCGGTCCACGGATGGCTCTCGGCCGTGCCGTCGCCGAGCACGAAGCAGCCGTCCGGGCTGGCCAGCGCACTGCAGCAGAGCGCACGGATGGCTTCGCGGGCCAGCGGTCCGTCATGGAAGAAAATCGCCTGGTAGAGCTGTGCCGCCAGTTCGAATTCGGTGGTTCCGGCATCGAATCCCGGAGAAAGCGACTGTCCGTGTCCCGGCGCCATTCCGTTCATTCGAGGTTGATGCGGCTGGCCCACGAATAGGCGGCGATCTGGGCGGTGGCATGCGCCGGCGGCGCGATGCCCAGTCCGTTCAGCAGCGTCGATGCAAGCTCGAAGTCGCCGGCGTCGGCGGCGGTGATGGCGGTCAGCAGCTTGCCGAGCAGGCCGCCGCGCTCGCCGAGGGCATCGGCGATCGGCGGTGCCACCGGCAGCGAGGCGAGCACCTCGCGCATCGGCATGTGCAACAGCGTATCCAGCAGCGAAAAGATGCCGACCATGAAGGCCGCCTCGCCGGCATCGGCAAGCTCCGCGCCGGTCGGCTGACCGGCGACCAGCAGCTCCATTTGCCGGCCGCGGGCGGCGGCCAGCTGTAGCAGCGGGTTCGGTTGGTTGCCCTGGGTGAACTGGTTGGCGTAGATCAGCAGTTGCAGCCAGCGCTGCAACTGGCGCCGGCCAAGTACGGTGATCGCCTGGTTGAAACCGGTGATCGGCGTGCGCGGGCCGACCGCGACCGAGTTCACCAGGCGCAGCAGGTTGTAGGAGAGCTTCGGCTCCTGGCGGAAGATTTCCTCGATCGCGCGCGTGTCGGCGTCCTGCACGACCAAGCTGAGCAGTCTCAGCAACTTCAGGCGCGTGGTGTCGGCATCGGTTGGTTGCCGCGGATCGGCCTGCGCGATGAATTCGGCGGAGGTCAGCGCAAAGCGCTTGGCACACGCCCAATCGAACAGCTCATGGGTGACGACGCCGCTCGCCACCAGCTGGAAACCGTTCTGGTGCGCATTGATCAAGTCGATCAGCGGGATGCCGTTGCGCGCGCTGCCGGCATCCAGGAGCAGATGGTCATAGCTGGCGAGCTGCAGCTTCTGCAGTGTGCCGCTGTCGCTTACTTCGATCGCCAGCGGAGCGTCGCCGGTGCGCAGCTGCCGGCAGGCGGTTTCCGCCGCCGGATTCTGTGCGGCCGCTGCCGGCAGGCAGGGGATTGCCCGGTCGTTGCCGATGACGCCGAGCAGATGGCGGAACGCGCCGTCGCCGAGCCAGTCCGGCGAACACGGAAAGAGGATGGGGAAGGATTTTGCCAGCTGCGCACACGCCGATGCCGTTCCCGTCAGGGCTGCCAGGTCGCCGTCGGCGGCAGGGAACAGCTGCCAGCGGAAGGCCGTCCAGGCCTTGGCAGGGGAGAGCAGCGGTCTGAAAAAATGATACGCCTGCATGACGATGTCCTTGTGTCCGGTATGAGGCGCCGATGGATTTCCTGACTGAAACGGGCCGACCATTCGTCTGTGCTTCCGGGTGCATGTTGCCCTGAAGGACTATTGCTCCGGATTATGCAGGATGTTCAGTACGTTGCGCCACATTTCTATGGTGATTTGTATATCCGCAACGGCGGTAGTGGCATGCTCCGGCACTCAGGCTTGCCGTTGGCCTGCGGCGCGTGATCGAATAGCGAACCGGTGCGGATACGCCGTGCCGGCGGCAGGTGTGGCGAGAAGGGGCAAAGGGGGCAGAGGGAACGATGCAATACGACAGCGAGGCCGGAACCGATTTCGGTAACTGGCAGGCGTTTTCCATCCTGATCGTGGACGATGAAGCGGGCATGCGCAGCTTTCTCGAGCGTGCGCTGAAGGCACGCTGCGGCCAGGTGGCGTCGGCCGCCAACGTCGAGGATGCGGCGGAGCTGATGGCCCGCCTGCATTTCGACCTGATCGTCCTGGACATTTCGCTGCCCGGCAAGAGCGGCATCGAGTGGCTGCTGGAGTTGCGCCGCGGCGGCTATACCGGCGACGTCGTCCTGGTCACGGCCTTCGCCGATATGGAGACGGCGATCAGCGCGTTGCGCGGCGGCGCGTCCGATTTCATCCTCAAGCCGTTCCGGGTGGACCAGATCCTCAACTCGATCAAGCGCTGCTTCGAGGGGGCGAGGCTTGCCCGCGAGAATTTCGTGCTGCGCCGGGAACTCGCCGAGCTGTGCGCCGAGGTCGAGGGCTTCGTCGGCCACTCGCCGCTGATCCAGAGCCTGCGCAGCCTGGTCCGGCGCATCGCGCCGATGCCGACGACAGTGCTGCTGCAGGGCGAGTCCGGCACCGGCAAGGAAGTCACGGCGCGTGCGCTGCACCAGATGAGCAACCGTGCGCAGCGGCCGTTCGTGCCGGTGAACTGTGCCGCCATCTCGCCGGAACTGATCGAGAGCGAACTCTTCGGCCACGTCAAGGGCGCCTTCACCGGCGCCAGCGAGGCGCGCAACGGGCTGTTCTACTACGCGCACGGCGGCACGCTGTTCCTCGACGAGATCGGCGAGCTGCCGCTGGCGATGCAGACCAAGCTCTTGCGCGCGCTGGAGGAGCGGCGCATCCGGCCGGTCGGCTCGGCGCGAGAGGTGCCGGTCGACGTGCGCATCGTCGCCGCCTCCAACCGCGACCTGACCGAGGAGGTCGCGGCCGGGCGTTTCCGGCAGGACCTGTTCTTCCGGCTGGCGGTGGTCGAAATCACGATTCCGCCGCTGCGCGCGCGCACCGAGGACATTCCCGATCTGGCGCGGCACTTCATGGCGCTGTTCTCGGCCCAGCTCGGCGTCGACCCGCTGCCGCTGAGCGCCGAGATCATCGCCCGGCTGGCCGCCTACCCGTGGCCGGGCAACGTACGCGAGCTGCGCAACTTCGTCGAGCGCTCGCTGATTCTCGGCGCCTTCCCGACGCTCGGCATCGCGCCGGCGAACGCCGCGCCGGCAGTGAGCGAAGACGAGATGACGCTGGAAGAGGTCGAGCGGCAGCACATCCTCCGTGTGCTGGCCGTCTGTGGCGGCAACAAGTCGGAGGCGGCGCGGCGCCTCGGCGTGTCGAGAAAGACCCTGGAGCGCAAGTGTGCGGAGTGGGGCCGGGGCGCGGGCGGCGTCGATCCGTCGCCGGCGGCCGAGACCGTAGCCACCGAGGCGTCGTGAACCCGCTGCGCCGGCTGGCGGCGCTGTTCCAGGATTCGGTTCGCGCCAAGCTGCTCTTCCTGGCGCTGGCGCCGCTGCTGCTCGGCTTTCCGCTGATCATGGCGCTCGTCTGGTACTGGAGCAACACCAGCTACCACCAGCTGCTCACCTACAAGGTCGGCAGCGACCTGGTCACCGCGCACGAATACCTCGACCGCGTCGTCCGCGGCGTCGGCGGCAGCGTCGAGGCACTCGCCGACGAGCATCGCCTGCACCAGGCGCTGGCCGGCGGCGACCGCGTGCGCATCGCCGAGGAAATCGGCCGTGCGCGCCGCCGCCACGGCCTCGACTTCATGTACGTGCTCGACGCCGCGGGGCGCGTCCGCCACGCCAGCGCGGCGCAGGCCGGCGCGCAGCGGAACGACGGCTGGCCGGTCGTCGCCGGGGCGCTCGCCGGACGCGCCGGCAGCGTCATCGACATCTACGACGAGGCAGCGCTGGAGGCGATCGACCCCTCGCTCGCCGACCGCGCGGCGATCAACATCGTGCCGACGCCGCATGCCGCGCCGGACGGCCGGACGACGGAAGGGCGCGGCATGGTGATCCACGCCGCGGCGCCGATCACCGACGCCGGCGGCAAGGTGGTCGGCGTGCTAGAAGGTGGCATGCTGCTCAACGGCAACCTCGGCTTCGTCGATACCATCAACGCCATCGTCTATCGCGACGGCTCGCTGCCGCTGGGCAGCAAGGGCACGGCGACGCTGTTCCTCGGCGACACCCGCATCGCCACCAACGTCCGCCTGTTCGGCGACGAGCGCGCGCTCGGTACGCGCGTCTCGCAGCGCGTCCGCGATCACGTGCTGGCGTCCGGCAATACCTGGCTGGACACCGCCTTCGTCGTCAACGACTTCTACGTTTCCGGCTACGAGCCGGTGGTCGACAGCTTCGGCAAACGCGTCGGCATGCTCTACGTCGGCTTCCTCGAAGCGCCCTTCCGCGTGGCCAAGGAAAATGCGCTGGCGCTGATCTTCGCCGTCTTCGCGCTGATCAGCCTGATCGGCTGCGCCTGGTCGCTGAAGTGGGCGCGCGACATCATGACGCCGATCGCGTCGATGAACCGGACCATCGGCCGCATCGAACGGGGCGAGGTCGCCGCCCGCGTCGGCGACACCGACAGCCGCGACGAACTGGGGCGGCTGGCGGCCGAGTTCGACCGCCTGCTCGACGTCCTCGACGAGAAGCGCAACGAGCTGCAGCGCTGGGCGAACGAACTCGACTGCAAGGTCACCGAGCGCACGCAGGAACTGGAGGCGGCCAATGCCGAGCTGCGCCAGACGCAGCGCCAGCTGGTGACCAGCGAGAAGCTCGCGGCGATCGGCGAGCTGACCGCCGGCGTGGCGCACGAGATCAACAACCCGGTCGCCGTCATCCAGGGCAACCTCGACGTGCTGCGCGAAGTGCTCGGCCCCGGTGCCGAGCCGGTGCGCCAGGAGATCCGGCTGATCGACGAACAGGTGCACCGCATCCGGGTGATCGTCACCAAGCTGCTGCAGTTTGCCCGGCCGGGGGAGTTCGCCGGCTACGTCGAGGCGGTCGATGTGAATGCCGTGTTCGCCGACTGCCTGGTGCTGGCGCAGCATCATCTCGGCAAGCGCAACATCGAGGTGGTGCGTGCGCTGCACGCGACGGAGCGGGTGCAGATCAACCGCCAGGAGTTGCAGCAGGTGCTGATCAACCTGATCGTAAACGCCGTGCAGGCGATGCCGGAAGGCGGCACGCTGACGCTCGCCAGCGCCGACTGGCAGGAGGAGGGCTGCCGCGGCGTGCGTCTGGCGGTGCGCGACACCGGTGCCGGCATTCCGCCGGAGGACCTGGCGCGCGTCTTCGACCCCTTCTTCACGACGAAGAAGAACCAGGGCACCGGCCTCGGCCTGTCGATCAGCCATTCGCTGATCAAGCGCTACGGCGGCAGCATTACGGCGGACAGCGCGCCCGGCCGCGGTGCCGAATTCAGCGTCCGCTTGCTGGAAGAACCGGTTTATTCCGGGGAGATCTGACGCGCTCCAGCGTCACTTCAGCGTCACTCCAGCGCCGACAGCTCGGCGTCGGTGTTGATGTTGGTGAAGGCCTCGGCCTGGTCGTCGAAGGCGACCTCGATCGCCGCCTGGGCGCGGAACCAGGTCTCGAAGCGTCGTTCGCCGCGCGCCAGGTAATCGCTGAGGCCGGGCAGCAGCTCGCGCCGGCACAGGCAGAAGACCGGGTGCGGCTGGCCGCCGGTGCGCGCGATGGCGATCGTCGCTCCGCCGTCGGCGAGGGCGGCCGCCAGTCGGGCAACGAGATCGTTCGGCAGGAAGGGCGAGTCGCAGGGGACGGTCGCCACCAGCGGATGCGTGGCGTGCGCCAGCGCCGCGTGCAGGCCGGCGAGCGGACCGGCATAGCCGGCGACGACGTCGCCGAGCACCGGGTAGCCGAAGCCGGCATAGACCTCGGCGTTGCGGTTGGCGCTGATGAAGAGTTCGTCCACCTGCGGCGCCAGCCGTTCGACTGCCCAGGCCGCCAGCGGACGGCCGCGGAACATCCGCAGTCCTTTGTCGACGCTGCCCATGCGGCGCCCTTGGCCGCCGGCGAGGACGACGCCCGTGATTCCCTTTTTCGTCGCTTCCATGGCTGCTGCTTCCTGCGCTGCGGGTGATCGTGGAGTGGCATTGTACGCGCCGCCGGGGGGCTACAATGCCGGCATGGTTCCCGATTACTGGCAGAAGGCATCGCGCGCACTGGCGCGCGACGACACGACGATGGCGGCGCTGGTGCGACGCTATCGCGGCATGTCGCTGGTATCGCGCGGCGATGCCTTCGGCACGCTGGCGCGCTCGATCGTCGGCCAGCAAATTTCGGTGAAGGCGGCTGACGCCGTCTGGTCGCGCTTTTCCGGCGTCGTCGGCGCCGTCTCGCCGGACGCGGTGCTCGCCGTCGGTGCCGGCGGATTGGCCGGCTGCGGCCTGTCGGCGCGCAAGATCGAATACGTGGTAGACCTCGCCGCGCATTTCGCCGAAGGCCGCGTCGATCCGGCGCGCTGGGCGGCGATGGAGGACGAGGCGGTGATCGGCGAGCTGACCGACGTGCGCGGCATCGGCCGGTGGACGGCGGAGATGTTCCTGATCTTCAACCTGTTGCGTCCGGACGTCTTCCCGCTCGACGACCTCGGCCTGCAGAAGGCCGTCTCGCTGCACTACTGCGGCGGCGAGCGGCCGCCGCGCCGGGCGCTCGCCGAACTCGGCGAACGCTGGCGGCCGTGGCGCTCGGTGGCCACCTGGTATCTGTGGCGCAGCCTCGATCCGCTACCGGTCGAGTACTGACCCGGCGCGCGGCAGTCAGGCGCACCCCGAGGGCACTTCTTCGCAATGTGCTGCGCACATCGCTCAGGCGTCGGCGCCGTCGGCCGGTGGCGTCAATGGCAGGCTGATGCGGAACAGGGTGCCCCGGCCGGGCTCGCTGCTGACGTCGAGCCGGCCGCCGTGCTTCTTGACGATGATGTCGTAGGAGATCGACAGGCCGAGGCCGGTGCCCTTGCCGACCGGCTTGGTCGTGAAGAAGGGCTCGAAGATGCGTTTCCTGACTTCCTCCGGCATGCCGCTGCCGGTGTCCTCGATCTCGAACCAGACGTGTCCGTCGCCGGCACCCGAGCGCAGGGTGATGCGGCCCCGCTGCGGAATCGCCTGTGCGGCGTTGACCAGCAGGTTCATGAAGACCTGGTTGATCTGCGCGGGAACGCATTCGACCGGCGGAACGTCACCCAGTTCGCGAATCACTTCCGCCTTGTACTTGAGTTCGTTCCAGACCACGTTGAGCGTGCTTTCCAGCGCTGCGTTGAGGTCGGCACGCTCCCGTTCGGCGTTGTCGATGCGGGAGAAATTCCGCAGGTCCTGGACGATCCGGGTGACCCGTTGCAGGCCGTCCTCGGATTCGGCGAGCAGCGCCGGAATGTCCTCGCGCAGGAACTCCAGGTCCGCCCGCTCGCGGGCGGCTTTGACGTTCTCCGTGAGCGTTTCGGGAGTGGCGCCTTCATAGGCGTCGATCACCGCCAGCAACTTGCCGACGTAGTCCTTCAGCGTGCCCAGGTTGGAGGTGACGAAACCGATCGGGTTGTTGATTTCATGGGCGACGCCGGCAGCGAGCTGGCCGATCGCCGCCAGTTTCTCCGATTGCAGCAGCTGTTGCTGCGTCTGCTCGACCGTGTGCAGCAGTTGCTGCAGCTCGTGGCGTTCGCCGGCCAGTCGCGTATTCGCCTCGGCCAGTTCGGCGGTCCGCTCCTCGATCAGGTGTTCGAGATGTTCCTGGTGCTGGCGCAACGCTGCCTCGGCGTTGCGGCGCTCGGTGACGTCCTGCAGCGTCTCGATGGCGCCGATCAGCGTGCCGTTTGCGTCGCGCAGCGGGGCGGCGGTGAAGCACAGCCAGCGGCCGCCGCCGCCGCCGATCGTCGCAAAAAAATTCTCCGATTCGTAGGCGCCGTCGATGATCGGCGAACGGCGGAAGGTTCCGAGGTAGTAGGCCTCGACCTGGCTTTCGGTGTCGCCGTTGACGATCAGGTCGGCCATCGTCGGCCGCTCCGCCGGGTAGAACGGCGCCCACTGCCGGTTGCTGCCGATCATTTCCTCGGCGGGCTTGCCGGTGATCTGCGCGCAGGCGCGGTTCCAGTGGGTGATGCAGTGGTTGGCGTCGATGACGAAGGTCGGTACCGGGTCGCCTTCGATGATCTGCGACAGGTACAGCTCCAGGTCGTGCAGCGCCCCCAGCGCTTCGGTGCGCGCGGTGTTCTCCAGCTCGAGCTTGCGGTTCATCGCCAGCAGTGCGTCGTTGCGGGCGGCGATCAGCCGGTACAGCGAGTTCATCGCGTCGAGCAGCCGCGCCGAGGTCGGGTCTCCGAGGCGTGCCCGCTCCGCCTGGTAGGCCTGTTCCGGCGAGGTGCCGGCGCGGATGGCGCGGATCTGGCGGACCATCGACTGGTCGATGTCGAGGATGTGATGGGCCAGCCAGGCGGTCAGGAAGCGCAGCAGCTGTTCGGCGTCGTCGGCGCCGACCAGGGTCTGGCGCATCTTCGTGACCTGGCCGACGAAATTCTCGTGCACCCGCGCGTGCGCGTCGACGAAGTGCGCGGCGCAGGCACAGCGGCGCATCAGTTCTTCCTCGTGGCGGAAGTGGGTGACGGCGTACTGCAGCAGATGGTCGACGATGCCTTCGATCTTCTCCCCGGGCGCCGCCGTGGAGAAGTTGCCGATGACTTCGTTGATGAATTCCGCCAGCGTCCGGTGCTCGCCATCGACCAGCAGTTCGCCGGTCATGAAACGCTCGTCGAGGACGAAAGGCTCGATGCGCTGCCCCACCTGTCGATCGTTGTCGTTCATTCAGTACCTTTCCGGGATTCATGCTCCTTGCCGCAGGCCAGCGCCGATATGTTCATCCCGGCCCTCCCGCCCGTCCGCCGCCGGGGGCCTCGGCCTGCTGCCGGGAAAGTTCGCGCACCAGGCGGAAGGCTTCGCGGAGCTGCTCGCGCATCTGGTCGTCGTCCCAGGGTTTGGTCAGGAACTTGTAGATGGCGCCGCGATTGATCGCGTCGGTCACCGAGGCGAGGTCGGTATAGCCGGTGAGGACGAGGCGGATCGTCTGCGGGTAGAGCTGGCGGACGCGGGCGAAGAACTCGGTGCCCGACATTTTCGGCATGCGCTGGTCGGAGACGACGACATGGATCTTGTGCCGGGCGAGCAGGTCGAAGGCCTCCTTCGGGTTGGCGGCGGTCAGGATCCGGTAGCCCTCCCGGCGCAGCAGGCGGGAAAGCGATGCCAGGACTTGCGGCTCGTCGTCGACCAGCAGCAGCGTCGGCGCTTCCTCCTGGTCGGCCGCGGGCATGGCCAGACGCGGGGCGTCGGCGATCAGACAGGCGAAGCGGTCGGCGTCGAGCGGCCGGCTGTACAGGTAGCCCTGGATCGCGTCGCAATGACGCGAGCGCAGGAAGTGCGCCTGCGCTTCGGTCTCGACGCCTTCGGCGACGACCGTCAGGTCGAGGCTGCGCGCCATGACGATCGCCGCCGTGGCAATCGCCGCGTTGACCGGGCTCTCGACGATGTCGCGGACAAAGCTCTGGTCGATCTTCAGCTTGTCGAACGGGAAGCGCGAAATGTAGGCCAGCGACGAGTGGCCGGTGCCGAAGTCGTCGAGCGACAGCTTGACGCCCAGCTCCTTGAGCTGGTGGCAGACGGCGACGGCCTCGTCGACCTCGTCGATGACGGCCCCTTCGGTGATTTCAAGTTCGAGCGTCGAGGGCGTCAGGCCGCTGTCGGCGAGCACCCGGCGTACCAGTCCGACCAAGTCGGCGTTGCGGAACTGGCGCGGGGAAAGGTTGACGGCGACGCGCAGCGTGGCGTGGCCCAGCTCGTGCCAGCGCCGGGTCTGCTCGCAGGCGGTGTGCAGCACCCATTCGCCGATCGCCGCGATCAGCCCGGACTCTTCCGCGACGGGAATGAACTCGGCCGGCGACACGTCGCCGAGCTGCGGGCTGTGCCAGCGGAGCAGCGCCTCCATGCCGAGCAGGTTGCCGCTGTCCAGGCTGATTTGCGGCTGGTAGGCGATACTCAGCTCATGGCGTTCGAGGGCGCCGCGCAGCCCGTTTTCCAGCGCCGCGTGCCGCCGCGCCTGCGCCTCCATCTGCGGTGAGAAGAAGCGGGTTGCGCCGCGGCCGGCCTGGCGTGCCCGCACCAGCGCGATGTCGGCGCCGCGGATCAGCGCCTCGGCAGCATCCCCGTCGCGCGGGTAAACGCTGCAGCCGATTGCCGCCGTCAGCGATACCGAGCGCCCGGCGACCGCGAAAGGCGCGGTCAATGCCTCCTGGATCCGGGTGATCAGCGCCAGCAGATCCCGCTCGTGCGCGATGGCAGCCATGACGAAGGCGAATTCGTCGCCGGACTTGCGGCCGAGCGAGTCGCCTTCTCGCATCTGCAAGGCCAGCCGCCGCGAAACCTCGACCAGCACCTGGTCGCCGGCGGCCGGGCCCAGCGTTTCGTTGATCGCGTGGAAGTGATCGAGGTCGAGCGCAATGAAGGCCACCGTACGCTGGAAGCGTTGCGCCGTCAGCAGCGCCTGCGTCAGCCGGTCGGCGAGCAGGTTGCGGTTGGGCAGTGCGGTCAGCGGGTCGTGGCTGGACAGGTATTCGATACGCGTGTCGGCGGCTCTCCGCCCGGCGAGGTCGCTGTAGATGCCGACGTAGTGGGTCGTCTTGCCGCCGGCATCGCGCACGGCGGAAATGGTCAGCCATTCGCTGACCAGCTCGCCGTCCTTGCGGCGGTCGGTGATTTCTCCCTGCCAGGAGCCGCTGTCGCCGATCTGCGCCCAGATCGCCCGGTAGAAGGGGGCGTCGTGCAGTCCGGAGTGCAGCAGGCGCGGACGTTGACCAAGCAACTCGTCGGCGCCGTAGCTGGTGATCCGGCAAAAGGCGTCGTTGACCAGCAGGATGGTGCCGTCGGCATCGGTGACGACGATCCCGTTCTCGATCCCGGAAAATACTGCCGCGGACAGCATGCGCTCCATGTCGGCCGCCTTGCGCATGCTGATATCGGCCATGGTGCCGACGGTCAGTTGCGGCTGATCGTTGCTGTCGCAGAGGACGGCGCGGCCGCGCGTCTCGACCCACAGCCAACTGCCGTCGCCCCGCCGCAGGCGGCACTCCGGCACATGGATCGGAGTGCCTGCCTGCAATGCCGGCCGGATGATGCGTTCGACCAGCGGCCGGTCTTCCGGGTGGACCAGGTCGAGATACTCGGCGATGCCGGCGGGGCCCGCGTCGCGGCCGAGCATTGCGCACAGCGAGCGCGACCACTGGCTCTGCCCGGTGCCGTGGCTGTATTCCCAGACGCCGAGGCCGGAGGCATCCAGCGCCAGCTGCAGGCGGGTTTCCAGCTTCATGTTCTCGCCGACGCGGCGGGCCACTTCCCGCTCCAGCCATTCGTTTTGCCGGGCCAGCAGCTGGCGTGCGTTCGCCAGTTCGAGCTGGGCGCGCACGCGGGCGAGCAGGATCGTGGCGTGAATCGGCTTGATGATGAAATCGGCAGCGCCCTCGCGCAGGCCGCGGGCCTCCTCGCCGGGGTCGTGACGGGCGGTGAGGAAGATCACCGGAATGTCCCGGGTGGACGGATCCTGGCGCAGTTCGGCGAGGATGGCGTGCCCATCGGTGTCCGGCATCAGGATGTCGAGCAGGATGAGGTCGGGATGCGGTTCCTGGCGGCTGGCCGTCACGGCGAGAGAGCCGCTCCGGGCGGTGCGGATCTCGGCGCCGAGCGGGCGCAACATTCCGGAAACGATCGCCAGGTCTTCTGCCGTATCGTCCACGATCAGGATCAGCGGTGGCTGCAGCCCGTCGCCGTGCATCATCCTAGCCTTCCCATTGTTCCGATTTATTCAAGTGTAATGCTTCCCGCCGGGCCGCGGAACACGGCAGGCGGGCGATTGTCATGCCGGCGGGCTGTTTCGCCATGCGGGAGGCGGAATTGCCCGGCGGCGCGACTTTTCCTTTGCGGTAGAATACGCGCCGACCCAAACAAGCAGGCTTTCCATGAAAATCAGTTTCCTCGATTTCGAACAGCCGATCGCCGAACTCGAAACCAAGATCGAAGAGCTCCGCTTCGTCCAGGACGACTCGGCGGTGGACATCTCGGAAGAGATCGGCCGCCTCGCCAAGAAGAGCGAGCAGCTGACCAAGGACATCTACGCCAAGCTCTCACCCTGGCAGATCTCGCAGGTGGCGCGCCACGCGCAGCGCCCGTACACGCTCGACTACATCGAACGCATCTTCACCGACTTCCGCGAACTGCACGGCGACCGCGCCTTCGCCGACGACCATGCGATCGTCGGCGGCCTGGCCCGTTTCAACGGCCAGCCGGTGATGGTCATCGGCCACCAGAAAGGCCGCGACACCAAGGAAAAGATCTACCGCAACTTCGGCATGCCGCGTCCCGAGGGCTACCGCAAGGCGCTGCGCCTGATGAAGCTGGCCGAGAAGTTCGGCATCCCGGTGCTGACCTTCGTCGACACGCCGGGCGCTTATCCCGGCATCGACGCCGAAGAGCGCGGCCAGTCCGAGGCGATAGGCCGCAACCTCTACGTGATGGCCGAGCTGAAGGTGCCGGTGATCGTCACCATCATCGGCGAGGGCGGTTCCGGCGGTGCGCTGGCGATCGCCGTCGGCGACGTGGTGCAGATGCTGCAGTACTCGACCTATTCGGTGATCTCGCCGGAGGGCTGCGCCTCGATTCTGTGGAAGAGCGCCGAGCGCGCCGCCGATGCTGCCGAGACCATGGGCATCACCGCGCAGCGCCTGAAGACGCTGGGCCTGATCGACAAGATCGTGAGCGAACCCTGCGGTGGCGCCCACCGCGACTACGTGGCGATGGCGCAGAACCTGAAGAAGGCCTTGCAGGACGCGCTCAAGCAGACCACCGGCCTGTCCGCCGACGAACTGCTGGCGGCCCGTTTCGAGCGGCTGATGGCCTATGGCCGCTTCAAGGAACAGCCCGCCGACTGAGCTGCCGGAGCGGGTCGCGGCCTTCTTCGCGCCGCGGCTCCCGCAGGGCCGGCGCGTCTGCGTCGCCCTCTCCGGCGGACGCGACTCCGTCGCCCTGCTGCAGGCGCTGGCCGAAACCCGCGCCACGCTGCCGATCGAACTTTCCGCACTGCATGTCCACCATGGCCTGTCGGCGAACGCCGACGCCTGGGCCGCGTTCTGCGCCGACCTCTGCCGCCGGCTCGGCATCCCGCTGCAGGTGCGCCGCGTCCGGGTTGCCGACGATGCCGGCGAAGGGTTGGAGGCGGCCGCGCGGCGGGCGCGTTACGCAGCCTTCGCCGCCTGCGATGCGGACTGGCTGGCGCTGGCGCACCATCGCGACGACCAGGCGGAAACGCTGCTGCTCAACCTGCTGCGCGGTGCCGGCGTGCACGGGCTGGCGGCGATGCCCGAGGAGCGGGCGCTGTCGGCGGCGGCGCCGCTGCGGCTGGTGCGCCCCTTGCTCGCCGTGGCGCGAAGCGACATCGAGCGCTGGCTGGCGGCGCGGGAGCTGGCCTGGATCGACGACGAAAGCAATGCCGACCGCCGCCTGCGCCGGAATTTCCTGAGAAACGACGTGTTGCCGCTGCTCGCCACCGTTTTCCCCGAACCGGCGGCTGCGCTGGCGCGCAGTGCGGCGCACCTCGGCGAGAGCGGGGCGCTGGCGGAGGCGGTGGCTGTGGCGGACGCTGCCGGCGTCATCGACGGCGGCTGCCTGCGGCTGCCGGCGTTCAATGCGCTCCCCCCCGAACGACGTGCCAACCTGCTGCGGCATCATCTGCGCTGCCACGGCTGGCGCATGCCGGATGCCCGTTACCTGGCCGAGATGTTGCGGCAGCTGGCGGCGGCCGGGGCTGCAGCCGCCCCGGTCTTTGCGCTCGACGGCGGCACGCTGCGCGTTTTTCGCGGCTGCCTGCATCTTTGTCCGGCACCGCTGGCGCTGCCGGCAACCATCTGTTGGCGCGGCGAGGCGCAACTGCCATGGGCCGGCGGCGTGCTCCGCTTCGATTTCGGCCCGGGCATCGGCCTGCGTCGCGACCTGCTGTCCGGCGGAGAGCTGGCGATCCGCGTGCGTCAGGGCGGGGAGCATCTGCAGCCGGATCTGCGCCGGCCGCGCCGGCCGCTGAAGAAACTGCTGCAGGAATCCGCCGTGCCGCCCTGGCAACGCGCCTTGCTGCCGCTGCTCTGGCGCGGCGACGAGCTGCTGTGGGTGGCCGGCATCGGGGTCGCTGCGCGCCATGCGGCGGCCGCGGGCGAAGCCGGCGTGCTGCCTATCTGGACGCCGGCGACGCGCGGCTGAGCAGGCCGCCCGACTCGCGGTAGAGGGCGGCGAAGGCGTCGGCCGGGAGCGGCCGCGAGTAGAGGAAGCCCTGCACCTCGCGGCAGCCTTCGGCGAGCAGGAAGCGGGTCTGTTCGGCCGTTTCCGCGCCCTCGGCGAGGATCTTCAGGCGCAGGCTGCGCGCCATCTGCGTCACGGCGCGGACGATCGCCGCATCGTCCGGGTCGCTGCCGATGTCGCGGATGAACGAACGGTCGATCTTCAGCCGGTCGACGTCGAGCCGCTTCAGGTAGGAGAGGCTCGAATAGCCGGTGCCGAAGTCGTCGATGGCGACGGTGATGCCGTGTGCCTTCAGCTGGCGCACCTGGCCGAGCACGCGGTCGATGTCCTGGATGAGGACCGATTCGGTGAACTCCAGTTCGAGCATCGCCGGGTCGTGGCCGGTTTCGTCGAGGATGCGCAGCACGCGCTCGACGAAGTCGCCGTGCTTGAGCTGCAGCGCCGAGATGTTCACCGCCACCGGGATCGGGTCCAGCCCCTCGTCGTGCCAGGCCTTGGCCTGGCGGCAGGCTTCGCGCAGTACCCAGTCGCCGATCGAGACGATGGCTCCGTTCTCCTCGGCCATCGGGATGAAGCGGTCGGGCGGGACCATGCCCAGGTCCGGGTTGCGCCAGCGCACCAGCGCCTCGACGCCGATGATGCGGCCGGTGTCGAGGGCGACCTGCGGCTGGAAATGGAGGACGAATTCGTTCTTGGCGATTGCCTGCTGCAGGTGGTTCTGGATCAGCAGGCGTTCGAGCGCGTGCGCGTTCATCTGCTCGGTGAAGAAGCGGTAGGTGTTCCGCCCGGCGTCCTTGGCGTGATACATGGCGACGTCGGCCTTCTTCAGCAGCGTTTCGAAATCGCGGCCGTCGTCGGGGAACAGCGTGATGCCGATCGAGATCGACGTGGTCAGGGTATGGCTGTCGATGGTGAACGGGCGGTGCGCGAGGTCGAGGATCTTTTCGGCGATTTCGGCGGCGGTATTGGCGTCGTTCAGGTTGCCGATGAGGACGACGAACTCGTCGCCGCCGAGACGGCTGATGGTGTCGGTCTCGCGCATCGCCGCCTTCAGCCGGCGGGTCAGCTCCTGCAGCAGCGCGTCGCCGACCGGGTGGCCGAGCGAGTCGTTGATCGTCTTGAAGCGGTCGAGGTCGAGGAACAGCAGGGCGACCTGGTTTCCCGATCGGTCGGCGTGCGCCAGCGCCTGTTCCAGCCGGTCGGCGAGGGTCGCGCGGTTGGGCAGGCCGGTGAGCGGGTCGTGGCGGGCGAGGTATTCGATCCGTTCCTGCGCCGCCTTGCGCTCGCTGATGTCGGAAAAGACCGCGACGTAGTGCGTCAGCCGCTCGTGCGAGTCGCGCACCGCCGAGATGCCGAGCCATTTCGGGTAGACCTCGCCGCTCTTCCGGCGGTCCCAGATTTCGCCCTGCCAGTGGCCGCTGGCGGTGAGGCGGTGCCACATCTCGGCGAAGAACGCGGCATCGTGGCGGCCGGAGCCGAGCAGCGACGGGTTCTGGCCGATCACTTCGCCGGGCGCGTAGCCGGTGATGTAGGTGAAGGCCTGGTTGACCGAGATGATGCGGTTGTCGGGGTCGGTGATCATCACCGCCTCGCCGCTGTTTTCGAAGACGGTCGCCCACAGCCGGATCGTTTCCTCGTTCTGCTTGCGCTCGCTGATGTCCTCCTGGATGCTCAGGTAGTGGCTGATCGCGCCGCTGTCGTCGACGATCGGCACGATGTGCACGCTGTCCCAGTAGAGCCGGCCGTCCTTGCGCCGGTTGTACAGCTCGCCGCGCCAGTCCTGCCCGCGGCGGATGGTCTGCCACAGGTCGGCATAGGTTTCCGGCGGCGTCAGCCCGGATTTCTGCACGCCGACCTTGCTGCCGATCACCTCCTCGGGGCGGTAGCCGGTGACCTCGGTGTAGCGGGCGTTGACGTATTCGATGCGGCCGGTGGTGTCGGCGATGGTGATCGCCACCGGACTCTGCTCCACGGCGCGGCTGAGCTTGCGGCGGACGTCGTCGGCGAGCACGAGCTCGGTGCAGTCCCGCGACACCAGGACGAAACCGGTGAGTTGGTGCGGCGCGTCGAACAGCGGCAGCATGCAGGAGTCGAGATGGACGACGCTGCTGCCGGTTTCGATGCGCTGCCGGAAGCGGTAGCTGCCGTCGGCAATCGCCTTGTCCGCGGCGGCGAGGTAGCGCCGGTGGTCGACACCCAGCTCGGCGTGGATATCGGCCAGCAGGCGGCCGGGGAGGGGACCGGCGAGCGGTTCGAGCAGGCGGCGGGCGAGCGGGTTGCAGTGGCGGACGCGTCCGTCGCCGTCGACGGCGACGATCAGGAGGCCGAGCTCGGCGGTCAGCAGCGTCTGCAGCAGCGCGCCGTCTCCGGTGGCCGGAAGCGCGTACTGCCGGGGGGCTTCGCTCATGGCGCCTCCTTTAACGTGAAAGACGCGAAGCGGCTCTCGAACCTCCCCTCGCCCGCGAAGCGGGAGAGGGGTCGGGGGTGAGGGAAACGGGCATGGGCAAGGCTTTCATCATTCGGGGCGGCTTTCGTCCATGCCCGTTAGCGTCGGCCGGTCATCAGTTGCGACAGCTCCACCGCCGTGCGCACGCCCATTTTCTCGAAAAGATTGGCGCGATGCACCTCGACCGTACGCATGCTGATCTGCAGCTCGTCGGCGATGACCTTGTTGAACTTGCCGGCGAGGATCAGTTCCATGATCTGACGTTCGCGCGTCGTCAGTTTTTCCAGCCGGCTGTTGATCGATTCGCTGCTCGCCGCCGAGGCCCGGTTGCTGGCGTCGACTTGCAGCGCTTCCAGCACGCGGCCCATCAGCTCCTTGTCGTCGCAGGGTTTTTCGACGAAATCGAAAGCGCCCTTCTTCAGCGCCGAGACTGCCATCGGCACGTCGCCGTGGCCGGTGAGGAAGAGGACCGGCAGGCGGTTGCCGAGTTCGAGCAGCCGGTCGAAGAGCTGCAGCCCGCTCATGCCCTGCATGCGGATGTCGAGCAGCAGGCAGCCGGCGAGTTGCGGCGACCAGGCGGCGAGGAATTCCTCGGCCGAGGCGAAGGCCGTGCAGGTGAGGCCGCGCGACTGCAGTAGCCAGCCGAGCGAATCGCGGATGGCTTCGTCGTCGTCGACAAGGTAGACCTGGTTGCTCATGGCGGCGGGCTCAGGGTGAAAACGGCAGGGTGAATACGAAAACGCTGCCGCCCAGCGGGTTGGCTTCGACCCACAGGCGGCCCTTGTGGAATTCTATGATGGAACGGCAGATGTTGAGGCCCATTCCCATGCCGTCCTCCTTGGTCGAGAAGAAGGGCGTAAACAGCCGCTCCATCACCGCGTCGGCGATGCCGCTGCCGTTGTCGATGACGCGCACCTCGACCTCGCGCTCGTTCTGCGTGACGCGCACGGTCAGCCGGCGTCGCTCCGGCGGCGTTTCGCCCATGGCTTCGATGGCGTTGCGCATCAGGTTGAGGAGCACCTGCTCGATCATCACCTGGTCTGCCAGCAGCGGCGGCCGCCAGCCGGGCAGCTCGCGCTCGATGCGGACGCCGCGCTGCTGCGCCAGGTGTTCGATGAAGCCGATGGCGTCGTCGACGACTTCGGCGAGGTCGCATTCGGCCAGCTTCGGTTCGCGCTTCCTGACGAAGTCATGGACGCGACGGATGATGCGGCCGGCGCGCTGCGCCTGCACGCCGAGCTTTTCCAGCACGCCGCGCAGTTCGTCGGGCTGGTAGTTGCCCGATTCGAGGCGGTTCAGGCAGCCGGCGTTGTAGCTGGAAATGGCCGCCAGCGGTTGGTTCAGCTCGTGCGCCAGGGTCGATGCCATTTCGCCCATGGCCACCAGGCGCGAGGTGGCCTGCAGCTTTTCCTGGTGCTGGCGGGCCAGCTCCTCGGCCCGCTTCCGTTCCGTGATGTCGAGGACCGAGCCCATCCAGCCGGTGTGCTTGCCGTCGGCGTCGATCAGCGGGGCTTCATAGACGAGGGCGTCGAAGTAGCTGCCGTCTTTCCGCCGCCCGCGGATCTCGAAGCCCTCGGCCGGGGCCAGTCCGTCGAGCACCCGGTCGTGCAGTTCGCGCGTGCGTTCGAGCAGCGCGGGGTCCCAGTAGGGATAGGGGGGCTGGGCGTCGATCAGCTCGCTGGCGTCGTAGCCGGTCAGCTCGCAGAAGGCCGGGTTGACGTAGGTGATGCGGCCCCGGCGGTCGCGCGCGCGCATGCCGACGGTCAGCGAATCCTCCATCGCCTTGCGGAAGGCGTGCTCGGTGCGCAGCGCCTGCTCGGCGGCGAGGCGGTGGCGCATCAGCCCGCGGATCGCCCACAGGCTCCAGAAGACGGCGCCGGCGAGCAGGATGATCAGCGTCATGATCAGGTTCTGCGCGGTGCTGGTCGCCACCCGGTTGGCCGTCGCATGCAGCGCCAGCCCGTAACCCGGCGGGTCGAGGAGGACCTGGTGCGACAGCGAGGCCGGCCCGGGGTCGAGTTTCGACTTGCTCGACAAGACCTTGCCGTCGTCGTCGATGATCTGCAGCCGGTACTTCTCGACGAACCACCAGGGCACCATCTGGCTGACCAGGTTGTTCAGCGCGTGCGTGGCGACGAGCATGCCGGCCAGCTGGTTGCCGCGATAGAGCGGGACGTACAGCTCGAAAAAGGCTTCGTCCTGGCTTACGTAGGTGCGTGAGAACACCGGCTTGCCGAGTTTCCTCGCCAGCTCGAAGCCGTCCTCGCTGCGATCGCGCTCGCCGGTCGCGCCCCGACGCGGCGAGATGTGGCTGGGCAGGGCTTCCCGCGTGACGCCGTCGTTGTCTAGCCAGGCGACCTGGACCAGCTCCGGGTTGGTGCGGATCAGGTGCCGGGTCCGCGTGTCGAAGAGTTTTTCGGGGCGGTCCTCGCGGCCGAGGTCGAGCGCCAGCTGTTGCAGCTGCTCCGCGTTGTTCTCCAGGTGGAAGCGGAAACTCTGCTCCAGCCAGAGCACGTCGGCGATCAGGGTGGCCCGCTGCTCCTCCTTCTCGTTGTCCTGCAGCAGCCAGAGCAGCGCGACGAGCAGCACGACCAGCAGCCCGACCGCCAGCTTGGGCATCGTCAGATACCAGCTCGACCAGGCGGGTGTCGCCCCCGGCGTGCGGGTGGAGGTTCCTGCGGAATTCATGGGCCGAATCTTACTCCTGGCCTTCGTTCGGCGGCGGGTTGTGGATATCCACAATTAAGGGCTGGCCGCGCATTTGTGATACTGCGCTCAGTCGGGAAACCGTCCCGCCTGATTCTGGACACACTCTGGAGGAGAGAAACGATGAAATTTTCCAAGAAACTGATCGTGGGTCTGGCCGCTTGCGCCTTCTCGGTCGCTGCCTTCGCGCAGCAGCCGATCGTCATCAAGTTCAGCCACGTCGTCGCTGCCGATACGCCGAAGGGCAAGGCCGCCGAATACTTCGCCAAGAAGGCGGACGAGCTGACCAAGGGCAAGGTCAAGGTCGAGGTCTATGCGAACTCGACGCTATACAAGGACAAGGAAGAAATGGAAGCGCTGCAGCTTGGCGCCGTGCAGATGCTGGCCCCGTCGCTGGCCAAGTTCGGCCCGCTCGGCGTCAAGGAATTCGAGGTCTTCGACCTGCCCTACATCTTCGACGGCTACGACCAACTGCACAAGATCACCACCGGTGACGTCGGCAAGCAGCTGCTGGCCAAGCTAGAGCCCAAGGGTATCCGCGGCGTGGCGTACTGGGACAACGGCTTCAAGTCGTTCTCGGCGAACACCCCGATCAAGGCCCCGGCCGACCTGAAGGGCAAGAAGCTGCGCATCCAGTCGTCGAAGGTGCTCGAAGAGCAGATCCGTGCGCTCGGCGCGCTGCCGCAGGTGATGGCCTTCTCCGAGGTCTACCAGGCGCTGCAGACGGGCGTTGTCGACGGCACCGAGAACCCGATCTCGAACCTCTATACGCAGAAGATGCACGAAGTACAGAAGCACCTGACGCTGACCGAGCACGGTTACCTCGGCTACGCGGTGATCGTGAACAAGAAGTTCTGGGACGGTCTGCCGGCCGACGTGAAGAAGCAGCTCGAGGACGCGATGGAGCAGGCAACCCGCTACGCCAACCAGATCGCCAAGATCGAGAACGACAATGCGCTGGAAGCGGTGAAGAAGAGCGGCAAGACTGCCATCCATTCGCCGAGCAAGGACGAGCGCGCCGCGTTCAAGAAGGCGCTGGTGCCGGTGCACCAGAAGATGGAAGCGCGTATCGGCAAGGAAACCATCCAGAACGTCTACAAGGCGACCGGTTTCGATCCGAACAAGCTCTGATCGCCTGACTCAACAAGAAGAATCCCGGGCGCCGCAGGGTGCCCGGGGGTTCCGGGGGAACACCAATGATCAACAAGGCACTCAATCACCTCGAAGAGCTGCTCGTTACCTTCCTGATGGGAGCGGCGACGGTCATCATCTTCATCTCGGTCATGCACCGATACCTGTCGGGCTATGACATCCCGGTACTGCAGGACTGGCTGCTGTCGCTCAACGTCGGTTGGGCGCAGGAGCTGTGCATCATCATGTTCGTGTGGATGGCCAAGTTCGGCGCCGCCTACGGCGTGCGCACCGGCATCCACGTCGGCGTCGACGTGCTGATCAACCGGCTCGACGACCGCATGCGCGGCAAGTTCATCATCTTCGGCCTGCTTGCCGGCGCGTTGTTCACCGGCACCATCGCCACCCTGGGTGCGACTTTCGTCTGGGAGAACGGCGCCCACTACGCGTTCTTCCACTTCTTCGGCCTGGAGATGGGCGACCTCTACGAGGGCCCGATCACGCCGGATCTGGAGGTGGCGACCTGGATCGTCTACAGCGCGATCCCGCTCGGCTCCTCGCTGATGTGCTTCCGCTTCCTGCAGGTCTGCGTCGCGTTCATCCGCACCGGCGAGCTGCCGCACCACGATCATGGTCACGTCGAAGGCCTCGACGAGGAGAAAACGTTGCCCGATGTCAATCTGAATCCCTACGCCATGGATGACAACCTGCACATGCACGACCTGAAGCACACCATGGTCGGCGAGCGTCGCAGCGGCGAGGAGCGCCGTGCCGACGAGGACAAGCGCCGCACCGGCGAAGACCGCCGTACCGGCGACGAGCGCCGCATTCCCGGCAGGGAAGGAGACCAGCAATGAACGCCCTCGTGATTTTCTCCCTGCTGGCGGTGCTCATGCTGACCGGCATGCCGATCTCGATCTCGCTCGGCCTGACGGTACTGACCTTTCTGTTCACAATGACCGAGGTGCCGCTGGAGTCGGTGGCGCTGAAGCTGTTCACCGGCATCGAGAAGTTCGAGATCATGGCCATCCCGTTCTTCATCCTCGCCGGCAATTTCCTGACCCACGGCGGCGTGGCGAAGCGGATGATCACCTTCGCCACCTCGATGGTCGGCCACTGGTACGGCGGCCTCGGCCTCGCCGGGGTTCTGGCCTGCGCGCTGTTCGCCGCGGTGTCGGGTTCGTCGCCGGCGACGGTGGTGGCGATCGGCTCGATCCTGCTGCCGGCGATGGTCAAGGCGGGTTTCCCGAACAAGTTCGGCGCCGGTGTGATCTCGACCTCGGGCGCGCTCGGCATCCTGATCCCGCCGTCGATCGTCATGGTCATGTACTCGGTGGCGACCAACACCTCGGTCGGCGCGCTCTTCATGGCCGGCGTCATTCCGGGCATTGCGCTGGCAGCGACGCTCGGCGGCGTCACCTGGTACCGCGCGCGGAAGTTCAACTATCCGCGCCAGCCGAAGGCGTCGTGGGGGCAGCGTCTGGACGCCTTCCGCAAGTCGGCCTGGGGCCTGTTCCTGATCGTCGTGGTCATGGGCGGTATCTATACCGGCATGTTCACGCCGACCGAGGCCGCCGCGATGAGCGCCGTCTATGCCTTCGTCGTCGCGGTCTTCGTCTACAAGGACATGGGCCTGAAGGACGTGCCGAAGGTGCTGCTGAACTCGGCCAACATGTCGGCGATGCTGCTCTACATCATCACCAATGCCGTGCTTTTCTCGTTCATCATGACCAACGAGAACATCCCGCAGGCGCTGGCTGACTGGATGCTGGGCCACGGCCTGGGCGTGATCACCTTCCTGCTGGCGGTGAACATCATCCTGCTCCTGGCCGGCAACTTCATGGAGCCGTCGTCGATTGTGCTGATCTTCGCGCCGATCCTGTTCCCGGTGGCGGTGAAGCTGGGCATCGATCCGGTGCACTTCGGCATCCTGATGGTGGTGAACATGGAAGTCGGCATGTGCCATCCGCCGGTCGGCCTCAACCTCTATGTCGCGTCGGGCATCACCAAGATGGGGATCACCGAGCTGACCGTCGCCGTCTGGCCGTGGCTGCTGTCGATGCTCGGCTTCCTGATGCTCGTCACCTACTGGCCGGCGATGTCGATCTGGCTGCCGAAGACCCTCGGCATGATGTAAGTCGCGCAAGCTTGCGTTCGGTGGCGCGCCCGCGGGAAACCGCGGCGCGCCATTTTTTCTTGTCGGAACGCATGAAGCCCAGCGAAAACTGCTAAAATTCCCCGTTTCATTTCACTAAACCATTGTATTTTGGAGCTTTAGAATGGCCATCGAACGCACTCTTTCCATCATCAAGCCGGACGCCGTCGCCAAGAACGTGATCGGCAAGATCTACTCCCGTTTCGAATCGAACGGCCTGAAGATCGTTGCCTCCAAGATGGCCTGGCTGTCGCCGCAGGAAGCCGGCCAGTTCTACGCCGTGCACAAGGAGCGTCCGTTCTTCAAGGATCTGGTGGCCTTCATGATCTCCGGCCCGGTGATGATCCAGGTGCTGGAAGGCGACAACGCGATCGCCAAGAACCGCGAGCTGATGGGCGCCACCGACCCGAAGAAGGCCGAGCCGGGCACGATCCGCGCCGACTTCGCCGAGTCGATCGACGCCAACGCCGTGCACGGTTCCGACGGCCCGGATACCGCCAAGGTGGAAATCGGCTTCTTCTTCCCGGAAATGAACGTTTACTCCGGCCGTTAATCGAAATATTTCGATGACCGTCAATCTGCTCGATTTCGATGCCGAAGGCCTGACCGCCTGGTTCACCAGCATCGGCGAAAAGCCGTTCCGGGCGCGCCAGGTGCTGCGCTGGATGCATCGTTCCGGGCAGAGCGACTTCGACGCGATGACCGACATCGCCAAGAGCCTGCGCGAGAAGCTCAAGGCGATGGCGGTCGTGGCGCCGCCCGCGGTCGTCTCCGACAAGCTGTCGGACGACGGCACGCGCAAGTTCCTGATCGATGTCGGCGGCGGCAATGCCGTCGAGACGGTGTTCATCCCCGAGGACGATCGTGGCACGCTGTGCGTGTCCACGCAGGCCGGCTGCGCGCTGGACTGCAGCTTCTGCTCGACCGGCAAGCAGGGTTTCAACCGCAACCTGACGGTGGCCGAGATCATCGGCCAGCTGTGGCAGGCCAACCGTGCCCTGGGCGCCGATCCGAAGGGCGAGCGCATCATCAGCAACGTCGTGCTGATGGGCATGGGCGAGCCGCTGGCCAACTTCGAGAACACCGTCACCGCGCTGCGCCTGATGCTCGACGACAACGCCTATGGGTTGTCGCGGCGGCGCGTCACGGTGTCCACCTCGGGGGTGGTGCCGGCGATGGACCGCCTGCGCGACGAATGCCCGGTGGCGCTGGCGGTATCGCTGCACGCGCCGAACGATGCGCTGCGCGACGAGCTGGTGCCGATCAACCAGAAATACCCGCTGGCCGAGCTGATGGCCGCCTGCCGCCGCTATCTCGAAAAGGCGCCGCGCGACTTCGTTACCTTCGAATACGTGATGCTCGACGGCGTGAACGACTCCGACGCGCACGCCCGGCAATTGCTCGCACTCACCCGCGACGTGCCGTGCAAGTTCAACCTGATTCCCTTCAACCCGTTCCCCGGCTCGCCCTACCTGCGCTCGAAGCCGGAACGGATCCGCCGTTTCGCCGGCCTCCTGATCGACGCCGGCATCGTCACCACCACGCGCAAGACGCGCGGCGACGACATCGATGCCGCCTGCGGCCAGTTGGCCGGACAGGTGCTCGACAAGACCCGGCGCACCGGGCGCCGCGTCATCGAAGTACATGAGGCCAGATCATGATTGCTTCCCTCGCCCGTTTCTCGCTCGCGCTGACGGCTGCCCTTGCCCTTGCCTTGCCTCCGGCCGCACTGGCGCAGCAGGGGGGCGGCAACCAGGACGCCGTGACCAAGGATCCGCGCAGCCGGGCCAAGGTCCATACCGAACTGGGCTCGCTGTATTTCCAGGACGGCAACGTCCCGGTGGCGATGGAGGAACTGACGGTCGCCATCTACATCGATCCGACCTACGCCCCGGCGTACAGCATGCGGGCGCTGGTGCACCATTTCCTGAAGGAACCGAACCACGCCGAGGACAATTTCCGGGAGGCGCTGCGCTACGCGCCGGACGATCCCGAGATCGCCAACAACTACGGCTGGTTCCTGTGCCAGAACAGCCGCGGCAAGGAAGCCATGCCGCACTTCGAGCGCGCGCTGCGCAACCGTCTCTACCAGACGCCGGACCGCGCCTACCTGAATGCCGGGCAGTGCGCGATGAACATGGGCGACCTGCCGCTTGCCGCCGACTACCTGGAGAAGGCCTATCGCATGTCCGGCGGCAGCCCGGTTGCCACGCTGCGTCTTGCTGAGCTCAACTACCGCACCGGCCGCCTTGACGAGGCGCGCAAGCAGGTCAGCGAACTGGTGCGGAAAATCGAGCCGAACGCCGAAGTGCTCTGGCTGGGCGCCCGCATCGAGCGCAAGGTCGGTGATCGCGAAGCCGAAATCGGCTACGTCACGCAGTTGCGCCGCAAGTTTCCGGCGTCGAAAGAATATCAAGAGCTGCTCAAGGGAAATTACGAATGAGCGAAGTCAGCCTGGAAGGGCCGGTGGAGGAGGTCGTTGCCGCAGCAAAGCCGAGTGTTGGCGAGCGTTTGCGCGCGGGACGCGAGGCGAAGGGGATGAGCGCGGCAGACGTTGCGGCGGCGCTGAAGTTGTCGCCGCGCCAGATCGATGCGCTGGAGGCCGGCAACTGGTCGGCGCTGCCGGGTCATGCATTCGTTCGCGGTTTCGTCCGCAATTACGCTCGCGTTGCGCAGCTGGACACCGACGCGTTGCTGGCGGATCTCGATGCGCCGATGCCGACGCCGCCGCGCCTCGATGTGCCGCAGAACGCGACGGCCGTGATGCCGCAGTCCGGCGTAGCGCAGAAGCGGGATTACGCGGCGGTACTGGCCGGTTTGGTGCTGGTTGCGGTTGCAGTCGTTGCTTATTACGTTGTGCCTCCCGATCTTTGGCAGACCAAGCCGCTGGAAGAACCCGCGGCGGCGAGCACCGCGCCGGCGCCGCTGTTCCCGCCCGGTGGTCCGGCCCAGCTCGCTGCCGAAGCTGCCGCGGGTCCGGCGCTTGCAACGCCGGCGGCTGCCGCGCAGGAATCGGTGCCATCGACGGCGGCACCGGCTGCTGCCGGTGCCGCACCGGCCGGCGAGGCGCCGCTTGCCGCAGCCGCTTCGACCGGGGCGCTGAAGCTCAAGTTCACCCAGCCGTCGTGGGTGGAAATCCGCGACCGCAGCGGCCAGATCGTTTTTTCGCAGCTCAACCCCGCCGGCAGCGAACGTACCGTCGACGGCCAGCCGCCTTTTGCGCTGGTGGTCGGCAATGCTGCCCATGTCACCGTTTCGTACAAGGGGCGCGAGGTCGAGCTGCAGCCGCGCAGCAAGGACGACGTGGCGCGCATCACCGTCGAATGACGCTCAAGTAAAGAAGCAGGAAGCATGACGCAACGCATCACACGCCGCCCGACCCGGGCGGTGCATATCGGCAAGGTGACCGTCGGCGGCGACGCCCCGGTCGTCGTCCAGTCGATGACCAACACCGATACCGTCGATCATGTCGGCACTGCCGTGCAGTGCGCCGAACTGGCGCGCGCCGGTTCAGAACTGGTGCGCATCACCGTGAATACGCCGGAGGCCGCCGCCGCCGTGCCGAAGATCCGCGAACAGCTCGATCGCATGGGTGTCGACGTGCCGCTGATCGGCGACTTCCACTACAACGGCCACCGCCTGCTGCTCGACAACCCGGCCTGTGCCGAGGCGCTCGCCAAGTACCGCATCAACCCCGGCAACGTCGGCTTCGGCAAGAAGAAGGACGAGCAATTCGCGCAGATGATCGAACTCGCCTGCCGCTACCGGAAGCCGGTGCGCATCGGCGTGAACTGGGGCAGCCTCGACCAGGACCTGCTGGCGCGGATGATGGACGAGAACGCGAAGCGTGCCGAGCCGCTCGACTCGATCGGTATGATGCGCGCGGCAATGGTCGCCTCGGCCCTCGAATCCGCGGCCAAGGCCGAGGAGCTCGGCCTGCCGGGCGACCGCATCATCCTCTCCTGCAAGGTTTCCGGCGTCCAGGACCTGATCGCCATCTACCGCGATCTGTCGGCGAAGTCCGACTATGCGCTGCACCTCGGCCTGACCGAGGCCGGCATGGGTTCCAAGGGCATAGTCGCCTCAACGGCGGCGATGGGCGTGCTGCTGCAGGAAGGGATCGGCGACACCATCCGCGTCTCGCTGACGCCGGAACCCGGCGGCAAGCGCACGCAGGAAGTGATCGTCGCCCAGGAGATGCTGCAGACGATGGGCCTGCGCGCCTTCACGCCGATGGTCACCGCCTGCCCCGGCTGCGGCCGCACCACCAGCACCTTCTTCCAGGAACTGGCGCAGACCATCCAGGACCATGTCCGCGCCAGGATGCCGCAGTGGCGCGCCGAGTACGACGGCGCCGAGAACATGACGCTGGCGGTGATGGGCTGCATCGTGAACGGCCCCGGCGAATCGAAGCACGCCAACATCGGCATCTCGCTGCCGGGCACCGGCGAAGTGCCGGCGGCGCCGGTGTTCGAGGATGGCGTCAAGACCGTCACGCTGCGCGGCGACAACATCGCCGCCGAATTTACGGCCATCGTCGACAACTACGTGGCCCGTACCTACAAGAGAAAGAACGCTTCCGCATCATGAGCAACAACATCCAGGCCGTGCGCGGCATGCCCGACATCCTGCCGGACGAAGCCGAGTTCTGGGAACTCTTCGAAGACACCGTCCGTTCCTGGCTGCAGAGCTACGGCTACCGGCCGATCCGCATGCCGATCGTCGAGCCGACGCCGCTGTTCAAGCGCGCCATCGGTGAAGTCACCGACATCGTCGAGAAGGAAATGTACTCGTTCGTCGACAGCCTCAACGGCGAGCCGCTGACGCTGCGCCCGGAAGGCACCGCCGGCTGCGTGCGCGCGGTGATCCAGCACAACCTGATCGCCCAGCAGCCGCAGCGCCTCTACTACGTCGGCCAGATGTTCCGCCACGAGCGGCCGCAAAAGGGGCGCTACCGCCAGTTCCACCAGGTCGGCGTCGAGGCGCTCGGCTTTGCCGGCCCGGACATCGACGCCGAGATGATCCTGATGGGTGCGCGCCTGTGGGACGACCTCGGGCTGGACGGCATCAAGCTGCAGTTGAACACGCTCGGCCAGCCGGACGAGCGTGCGCGCCACCGCGCCGAGCTGATTTCCTACTTCGAGGAACAGCAGGACCGGCTCGACGAGGACGCCAAGCGGCGGCTGTACAGCAACCCGCTGCGCATCCTCGACTCGAAGAACCCGGCGATGCAGGAAATGATTCTCGGCGCGCCGAAGCTGATCGACTACCTCGGCGACGCCTCGCTCGAACACTTCAATGCCGTGCAGCAGATCCTCAGGGACGCCGGCCTGCCGTTCGAAATCAATCCGCGCCTGGTGCGCGGCCTCGACTATTACAACCTGACCGTTTTCGAATGGGTCACCGACCGCCTCGGCGCGCAGGGCACCGTCTGCGCCGGCGGCCGCTACGACGGCCTGGTCGGCCAGCTCGGCGGCAAGCCGGCGCCGGCCTGCGGCTTCGCGATGGGCGTCGAGCGCCTGATCGCGCTGGTCCGCGACGCCGGCGGCGAGCCGGCAAAGCGCGGTACCGACGTCTATGTCGTGCATGCCGGCGAAGCCGCCGCGCGGATGGCTTTCCGCGTCGCCGAAGGCTTGCGCGACAACGGCGTCGATGTCGTCCTGCACTGCGGCGGCGGCTCGTTCAAGTCGCAGATGAAGAAGGCCGACGGCTCGGGCGCGGCGTTCGCGGTTATCATCGGCGACGACGAGGCGGCGGCCGGCGAAGTCAGCCTGAAGCCGCTGCGCGAAGAAGGCGACGGACAGAAACGGGTGCCGGTCGACCGGCTCGCCGAAACGATCATGAATTCGATGCTGGACTGGCAAGAAGAAAACGAAGGGGAACAAGCGTAATGGCTGCCTACGATCTGGAAGAACAGGAACAGCTGGCTGAAATCAAGGCCTGGTGGAAGCAGTACGGCAATCTGGTGACCGGCATCGTCACCGCCGCGGCGGTCGGCGTGCTCGCCTGGCAGGGCTGGAACTGGTATCAGCGCAATCAGGCGGCGCAGGCCTCTGCCGTCTATAGCGTGCTGCAGCGCGCGGCGCTGGAAAAGGATACGCAGAAGACGAAAGCGGCCGCCGGCGAGCTGGTCGAAAAATTCGGCGGCACGGCCTATGCGCCGCTCGGCGCGCTGACGGCGGCGAAGGCCCTCTACGAGGCCGGCGATGCCAAGAGCGCCAAGGCCCAGCTGGCCTGGGTGGCCGAGAACGGCAAGGACGAGCTGCGCGATCTCGGCCGCCTGCGGCTGGCCGCCGTGCTGCTCGACGAGCAGGCCTACGACGAGGCGCTGAAGGTGCTCGGTACCAGCCACAGCGCCGGTTTCGACACGCGCTACGCCGAACTCCGCGGCGACGTCCTCTTCGCCCAGGGCAAGAAGGCCGAGGCTGCCGCCGCCTATCGCGCGGCACTGACGGCGCTGGAGAATGCAGCCAAGGACGGCAAGGCGCGGAGCACGCTGCAGGCCAGGGAGGCGAACGCGCCGTACCGTGAAATGCTGCAGCAGAAGCTCGACTCGCTCGGAGACGCCAAGTGATCCTGCGCCCGGCGCTGATTATCGCCGCTGCCTCGTTGGCGGCAGGCTGCTCGACCATCGACAGCCTCAATCCCTTCGCTTCGTCCGGCCCGAAGATGGCCGAGCTGACGCCGATCACCACCACGGTCGATGTGCGCGTTGCCTGGAAGGAAAACGTCGGCAAGGGAGAGACCTACGTGTTCACGCCGGCGCTGGCCGGCAACGCCGTTTTCGCCGCGGGCGGCAAGGGCGAGGTGCTGCGCATCGAGGACGGTGCCGTGCGCTGGAAGATCAATACCGGCATGCCGCTGTCGGGCGGCGTCGGCAGCGACGGCCGCCGCGTCGTGGTCGGCTCGCCGAAGGGCGACGTGCTGGCCTTCGATGCCGCCGACGGCAAGGAGCTGTGGCGCGCCAAGGTGAGCAGCGAAGTGCTGGCGGCCCCGGCCGTCGATGCCGCGCTGGTCGTCGTGCGCAGCGGCGACAACCGCATCTACGCCTTCGACGCCGGCGACGGCAAGCGCAAGTGGGTCTACCAGCGGCAGACGCCGCCGCTCTCGCTGCGCACCTTCGCTGCGCCGCTGATCGACAGCAACTACGTTTTCGCCGGCTTTCCCGGCGGCAAGCTGATGGCGGTCACCACCAACAATGGTGCCTCGGCCTGGGAAGGGACGGTGGCGCTGCCCAAGGGAACGACCGAACTCGACCGCGTCGCCGACATCACCAGCGCGCCGGTCATTGCCGGCCGCATGATCTGCGCCGTCGCCTTCCAGGGGCGGGTCGCCTGCTTCGACTTGAATACCGGCAACCTCGCCTGGGCGCGCGACATGTCCAGCGCTGCGGGCCTCGCCGCCGACAGCCGCTACGTCTATGTCTCCGACGACAAGGGCGCCGTGCATGCGCTCGACCTGGCCAGCGGCGCCAGCATCTGGAAGCAGGACAAGCTGTCGCTGCGGCAGCTGTCCGCGCCGGTCGCCCGCGGCCGCCTCGTTGCCGTGGCCGACGTCAAGGGCATCGTCCATTTCCTGAGCCGCGAAGACGGCTCGTTCGTCGCCCGCGTTGCCACCGACGGGACGCCGGTGACGGCGCCGCTGCGCGTGCTCGACAACAAGATCCTGCTGCAGACCCGGGGCGGTACCGTGATGGCGTTGGAAGCCCAGTGAAACCGATCATCGCTCTCGTCGGACGCCCGAATGTCGGCAAGTCCACGCTGTTCAACCGCCTGACCAAGTCGCGCGACGCCATCGTCGCCGACATTCCCGGTCTGACGCGCGATCGCCATTACGGCCACGGCAAGCTCGGCCGCAAACCCTTCCTGGTCGTCGACACCGGCGGTTTCGAGCCGCTCGCCAAGGACGGCATCATGCACGAGATGGCGCGCCAGACCGAGCAGGCGATCGCCGAATCCGACATCGTCATCTTCGTCGTCGATGGCCGCGTCGGCATTACCGCGCTCGACAAGGAAATCGCCAACAAGCTGCGCAAGATCGACCGCCCGGTCTTCATCGCCGTGAACAAGTCGGAGGGGTTGGATCGTGGCGTCGCCACCGCCGACTTCCACGAACTCGGGCTGGGCGAACCGTACAGCATCTCAGCCACGCACGGCGAGGGGGTGCGCCACCTGCTCGATCTGGCGCTCGACCCCTACCCGGAACCGGAAGAGGACGAGGTCGACGACGGGGTGATCAAGGTCGCCATCGCCGGCCGTCCGAACGTCGGCAAGAGCACGCTGATCAACGCCTTGCTCGGCGAGGAGCGGGTGATCGCGTTCGACATGCCGGGAACGACGCGCGATGCGATCTACGTCGACTTCGAGCGCCGCGGCAGGAAATACACGCTGATCGACACCGCCGGCCTGCGCCGCCGTGGCAAGGTTTTCGAGACGATCGAGAAGTTCTCGGTGATCAAGACGCTGCAGTCGATCGAGGATGCCAATGTGGTCATCCTCGTCCTCGATGCGCAGCAGGACATCTCCGACCAGGATGCCCACATCGCCGGTTTTGCCGTGGAAGCGGGGCGCGCGCTGGTGGTCGCGGTCAACAAGTGGGACGGCCTGGAGGGGTATACCCGCGAACAGGTCAAGCAGTTGCTTGAGCGCAAGCTGAAGTTCCTCGACTTCGCGCGCTTCCATTACATCTCCGCGCTGCGCGGCCAGGGGCTGGACGGGATGTTCCGCTCGGTCGATGGCGCCTACGCGGCGGCGATGGCCAAGCTGCCGACGCCGAAGCTGACGCGGGCGCTGCTCGACGCGGTGACCCGCCAGTTGCCGCCGCGGCACGGGGCGTTCCGGCCGAAGATGCGCTATGCCCACCAGGGCGGCATGAATCCGCCGCTGATCGTGGTCCATGGCAATGCGCTCGATCACGTTTCCGACAGCTATCGCCGCTATCTGGAACATTATTTCCGCGAAGCGTTCAAATTGCAGGGGACGCCATTGCGCATCCAGTTCAACACGGCCGAGAATCCGTATGCGGAAAAGGCCGAGCGCCGGGTCGACAAGCCGGGTTCCAAGCGCGGTCCGCGCAGTTCCCGGCTGACCTGATTTGGCGGGATTGATGGCTTTTCAGCGGGTTTTCCGATACTCTGCGGGTACCGCAGCTTCCATAACCACATAAGCATGGAGTTTCAACCATGAGCAACAAAGGGCAACTTTTACAAGACCCGTTCCTCAACACCCTGCGTCGCGAGCACGTGCCGGTTTCGATCTACCTGGTCAACGGCATCAAGCTGCAGGGTCAGATCGAATCCTTCGACCAGTATGTCGTACTGCTCAAGAACACGGTCACCCAGATGGTCTACAAGCACGCGATTTCCACCGTCGTGCCTGCCCGTCCGGTCAGCATCCAGCAGGATGGCGGCAACGGCGGCGAGTGAAGCGTCCCCGTTCCGGTGGCGCGTCTTCGGCGCGCGAGCCGCTGCAGTTCTCTTCTCCGGCCTGCCGCATGCGCGGCGGGCCGTTTTCATTCTGAATTCCGAAAAAGCTTCCCATGCTCGAACGTCCGGCTGCCGGTGAACGCGCGGTGATCGTGCAGCTCGACTTCGGTTGCGACGATCTGCAGGAACAGGTGGAAGAGGTCCGTCTGCTCGCCGAATCGGCAGGGGCCGACGTCGCCGAAATCGTTTTCGGACGCCGCCACAGCCCCGATCCGGCAACGTATGCCGGCAAGGGCAAGGTGCAGGAAATCGCTGCGACCCTTGCTGCCGCCGATGCCGGGTTGGTGATCTTCAACCACGAATTGTCGCCGGCGCAGCAGCGCAACCTGGAACGCGAGCTCAAGTGCCGGGTGGTCGACCGCACGGCGCTGATCCTCGACATCTTTGCCCTTCGGGCGCAGAGCGCCGAGGGCAAGCTGCAGGTGGAGCTGGCGCAGCTGGATCACCTGGCGACCCGACTCGTCCGCGGCTGGACCCACCTCGAGCGGCAGAAGGGGGGCATCGGTCTGCGCGGCCCCGGTGAAACGCAGCTGGAAACCGACCGCCGGCTGCTCGGCAACCGCGTCAAGCTGCTCAAGGAACGCCTGCAACGGCTGGAGCGGCAACGCGGCGTGCAGCGCAAGGCGCGTTCGCGCGGCGACGTGCTCAATGTTTCGCTGGTCGGCTATACCAACGCCGGCAAATCGACGCTGTTCAATACGCTGACGCACGCCGGCGTCTATGCCGCCGACCAGCTTTTCGCCACTCTCGACACCACTTCGCGCAAGCTCTGGCTGGAGGGGGCGGGCAACATCGTCATCTCCGACACCGTCGGTTTCATCCGCGACCTGCCGCATTCGCTGGTGGCTGCCTTCCACGCGACGCTGGAGGCGACCGCCGAAGCCGACCTGCTGCTGCACGTGGTCGATTCCGCCAATCCGGCGCGCGACGAGCAGATGCAGGAAGTCGACAAGGTTCTGGCCGAGATCGGCGCCAGCGACGTGCCGCAGATCATCGTCCTCAACAAGCAGGACCTGACCGGCCTGCCGGCGGCGGCCGAGGCAGACGAATATGGTAGAATTCGCCGCGTTCGCGTCAGCGCGGTGACCGGCGAAGGCTTGCCCCTGCTGCGCCGGGCCTTGGCCGAGTATGCCGTTGAGAAGGCGCAGCGTGTAAAACTGGAGCGCGCGCAAACAGCGCAGGTAGCGCCCCCTTCCGTCGAAGCTTCTTCGACAATTCTGGAATCCGTGATCGACACAGGCACCCCTCAATGATTTCGACCTTCGGACTACTCATGTCGCTCAATGACCCGCAGTGGGGTAATCGCGGCAACAGCGGCAGCAACGACAACGGCGGCGGTCGCCGCCCCAATCAGGGCCCTCCCGATCTGGAAGAGCTGTGGCGGGATTTCAACCGCAAGCTCTCCGGCATGTTCGGCAAGAAGGGCGGCGGCGGCAACGACGGCGGCGGGCGTCCTCCGGTCGAGTTCGACCCGAAGTTCCTTGGCGGCGGCATCGGCATTCTCGCTGCACTGCTCGTCGTCGTCTGGCTGGCGAGCGGCTTCTACATCGTAGACGCGGCGTATCGCGGGGTCGTCCTCCAGTTCGGCAAATTCAAGGAAACCACCGAGCCCGGCCTGCGCTGGCGCCTGCCGTATCCGATCCAGTCGCACGAGCTGGTCAACCTGACCGGCGTGCGCACGATCGAAGTCGGCTATCGCGGCAGCGAGAAGAACAAGGTGCTCAAGGAAGCACTGATGCTGACCGACGACGAGAACATCATCAACATCCAGTTTGCGGTGCAGTACGTGCTCCGCGATCCGGTCGAATACGTCTTCCAGAACCGCCATCCGGACGATTCCGTGATGCAGGCGGCGGAAACGGCGATCCGCGAGATCGTCGGCAAGAACCGCATGGACTTCGTGCTTTACGAAGGGCGCGAGCAGGTGGCGGCCAACGCCTCGAAGCTGATGCAGGACATCCTCGACCGCTACAAGACCGGCATCATGATTTCCAAGGTGACGATGCAGAATGCGCAGCCGCCGGAACAGGTGCAGGCAGCCTTCGACGATGCCGTGAAGGCCGGCCAGGACCGCGAGCGGCAGAAGAACGAAGGCCAGGCCTACGCCAACGACGTGATCCCGAAAGCCCAGGGTACGGCGGCACGCCTGTTCCAGGAGGCCGAAGGCTACAAGCAGCGGATCATTGCGACCGCCGAGGGCGACGCGTCCCGTTTCCGCCAGATCCTGGCCGAGTACGCCAAGGCGCCGGAGGTGACGCGCCAGCGCATGTATCTCGACACTATGCAGACGGTCTACTCGAATACGAGCAAGGTGATGGTCGATGCCAAGGGGCAGGGCAATCTCCTCTACCTGCCGCTGGACAAGCTGATGAACGCGGCGGCCGCTGCGACGCCGGCGGTGGCGACGAACACGGACTCGGCGGTGGTGCCCCGCGCCGCCGGCCCGGCGGTTTCCAACGAGGCGCCGCCGCAGCTCGAGCGCACGCCCCAGGTCGGTGGCGGCGGTTCGTATTCGTCCAGTCCGCGCGATCGTGAAACGCTCCGTTCGCGTGATCGGGAGTCCCGTTGATGAAAAACAGTCTTTCCGTCGCCGCCGCTTCGTTCGGCGCCCTGCTGGTCATCCTCGGCCTGTCGATCTTCACCGTCGACCAGCGCCAGTTCGCGATCGTCTTCCAGCTCGGCGAAGTCAAGGAAGTGATCTCGGAGCCCGGCCTCAACTTCAAGTGGCCGATGATCCAGAACGTGCGCTATTTCGACCGGCGCATCCTGACCATGGACAACAACGAGCCCGAGCGCTTCATCACCTCGGAAAAGAAGAACGTGCTCGTCGATTCCTTCGTCAAGTGGCGCATCGTCGATCCCAAGCTCTACTACATCTCGGTGCAGGGCGACGAGGTGCGCGCGCGCACCCGCCTGTCGCAGACGGTGAACGCCGGCCTGCGCGAGGAGTTCGGCAAGCGCACGGTGCACGACGTCGTTTCCGGCGAGCGCGACAAGATCATGGAGGACATGCGCGCCAAGGCCGACCAGGATGCGCGCAAGATCGGCGTGCAGATCGTCGACGTCCGCATCAAGCGCGTGGACCTGCCGACCGAGGTCAGCGAATCGGTCTATCGCCGCATGGAGGCCGAGCGCAAGCGCGTCGCCAACGAGCTGCGCTCGCAGGGTTCCGCCGAGGCCGAGAAGATCCGCGCCGACGCCGACAAGCAGCGCGAGGTGATCGTTGCCGAGGCCTACCGCGAAGCGCAGAAGGTCAAGGGCGATGGCGATGCCAAGGCGGCTTCGATCTATGCCCAGGCCTTCAACCAGAACGCCGAGTTCTACGCCTTCTATCGCAGCCTGGAAGCGTACCGCTCAAGCTTCCGCAACAAGGGTGACGTGATCGTCGTCGAGCCGAACTCCGATTTCTTCAAATATCTGAAGAGCCAGGGGCGCGGCGGCGAGAAGAGCGCGAAATAAGCGGCAAATGACCGACAACATCCTGCTCGCTTTCGCACTGATGCTGGTGCTGGAAGGCTTGATGCCCTTCATCGCGCCGAATGCGTGGCGGGATACGTTCCGCCGGCTGATCGAACTTTCCGATGGGCAGATCCGCTTCATCGGCCTGACCTCGATGATCGCCGGCCTCATTCTGATCATGATCTTCAAATGAACTGGCTGTTACCCGAATACCTTGCCGACGCGCTGCCGCTGGAAGCGGCGGCGATCGAAGGCCGCCGCCGCGCCGTGCTCGACCTGTTCCGCGTGCATGGCTACGAGTTGGTGATGCCGCCGCTGATCGAATATCTCGATTCGCTGCTCACCGGCTCCGGACACGATCTGAAGCTGCGCACCTTCAAGCTGGTCGACCAAGTGACCGGGCGCACGCTCGGCGTCCGCGCCGACATCACGCCGCAGGTGGCGCGCATCGATGCGCACCTGCTCAACCGCGAAGGCGTCACCCGCCTGTGCTACTGCGACAGCGTGCTGCACACGCTGCCGGCCTCGATCAGCGCCTCGCGCGAACCAATCCAGATCGGCGCCGAACTCTACGGCCACGCCGGCTACGAGGCCGACCTCGAAATCATCCGGCTGATGGCTGCCGCGCTGGCCGCAGCAGGGGCGCCGGCATCGCGTCTCGATCTCGGCCATGTCGGCATTTTCCGCGCGCTGGCCGACGCTGCAGGGCTCGATGCGGACGCTATCGACACCGCGCTGTCGCTGCTGCAGGCCAAGGACGTGCCGGGCCTGGAAAGCTTCTGCACCGGGCTCGCCGATCCGTATCGTTCGGCCTTTCTGCGCCTGCCGGAGTACTACGGCAGTGCCGAAGTGCTGGCGCGCGCTGAGCGGGAATTGCCGGCGCTGCCGGCGATCGGCGAAGCGCTGGCGACCTTGCGCGCACTGGCTGCGGCGATGCCGGAGCTGCCGCTGTCGTTCGATCTCGCGGACCTGCGCGGCTATCATTATCACAACGGCGTCGTCTTCGCCGCCTACCACCCGGCCTGCGCCGGTGCGGTGGCGCTCGGCGGCCGCTACGACGGCGCCGGCAAGGCGTTCGGGCGTGACCGCCCGGCGACCGGTTTCTCGATGGATTTGCGTGTGGTGGTGCAGCTTGCACCGGAGGCGGCGGCCACCGGCGCCATCCTGGCGCCGTACGCGGGGAGCGATGCCGCGCTCGCACAACGGATCGTCGCTCTGCGGGCGTCCGGCGAAGTCGTCGTCGAATTGCTGCCGGGGCAGACTCCGCCGGAAGGGCCGGCCTGCGACCGTCGTCTGCTCGCGCGGGACGGCCAGTGGCTTATCGAAGCAATCAAGGTTTGATCAGGGAATACACGAATATGGCTAAGAACGTCGTGGTCGTCGGCACCCAGTGGGGCGACGAAGGCAAGGGCAAGATCGTCGATTGGCTGACCGACAATGCGCAGGGCGTCGTCCGCTTCCAGGGCGGGCACAACGCTGGCCACACGCTGGTCGTCGGGCAGGGCGCTGACGAGCGCGTCTACAAGCTCAACCTGGTGCCGTCGGGGATCGTGCGCAAGGGGGTGCAGTGCTTCATCGGCAACGGCGTCGTGCTCGACATCCATCACCTGATCTCGGAGATCAAGGAACTCGAAGCCGGCGGTCTCGACGTGCGCTCGCGCCTGAAGATCAGCCCGGGCTGCCCGCTGATCCTGCCCTACCACTCGGCGCTCGATCGTGCGCGCGAGGCGGCCAAGGCCGGTGACCAGAAGATCGGCACCACCGGCAAGGGCATCGGCCCGGCCTACGAGGACAAGGTCGCCCGCCGCGGCTTGCGCGTCTACGACTTGTTCCACCCGGAACGCTTCGCCGCCAAGCTGAAGGAAGTGATGGAGTATCACAACTTCGTGCTGGTCAATTTCCTCAAGGCCGAGCCGGTCAGCTACGACGCCGTGCTGGCGCAGACGATGGCCGACGCCGAGGAGATCAAGCCGCTGGTGGCCGACGTTTCCGCCGCCATCCATGCCGCCAACGAGGCTGGCCAGAACATGCTGTTCGAGGGCGCGCAGGGGACGCTGCTCGACATTGACCACGGCACCTACCCGTTCGTCACCTCGTCGAACTGCGTTGCCGGCCAGGCATCGGCCGGCACCGGCATCGGCCCGGACAAGCTGCATTACGTGCTCGGCATCACCAAGGCCTACTGCACGCGCGTTGGCGGCGGACCGTTCCCGTCGGAACTGTGCATCGACACCGACGGTGCGCCGGGCTTCCAGATGTCGACCAAGGGCAAGGAGTTCGGCACCGTCACCGGGCGCAAGCGCCGCTGCGGCTGGTTCGATGCCGCCGCGCTGCGTCGTTCGGCGCGCATCAACGGCGTTACCGGCCTGTGCATCACCAAGCTCGACGTGCTCGACGGGCTGGAAGAGCTGAACATCTGCACCGGCTACCAGCTCGACGACAAGGTGCTCGACCTGCTGCCGATCGGTGCCGACGAAGTCGCGCGCTGCGAGCCGATCTACGAGACGCTGCCCGGCTGGAGCGATTCGACCTTCGGCGTCAAGCGCTGGGAAGACCTGCCGGCGGCGGCACGTGCCTATCTGGACCGCATGCAGGCGCTGGTCGGGATTCCGATCGACATCGTGTCCACCGGGCCCGAGCGGGACGAAACGATCCTCAAGCGCCACCCGTTCGCTTGATCGAAAACAAAAAGGCCGGCAGAACGCCGGCCTTTGTCATTCAATGAATATTCAATCGACTTTGCTGTTGCCGAAGGAAAGACAAAAAGAAAAAGCCGGCGTTAGCCGGCTTTTCTCGAATCTTGGTGCCCAGAAGAGGACTCGAACCTCCACGCCTTGCAGCGCTAGTACCTGAAACTAGTGCGTCTACCAATTCCGCCATCTGGGCAGGCATCCGAAGAAGCCGAGATTTTAAAGGAACAAAATAAAATGTCAATAAAGAAACTATCAAAAATTCGCCGCGCTGATCCCCACTTCGAGCGCGAGGTGCAAAAGTACGAATTCCCACTGCCGTCGCGCGAGTACATCCTGATGATTCTGGAACGGGAGGGCAAGCCGGTCAGCTTCGAGCAGCTGTGCAACCTGCTCGACATCGGCAAGGACGAGGCCGACATGTTCCGCCGTCGCCTCGGCGCGATGGGGCGCGAGGGCGAGCTGATGCAGAACCGCAAGGGCTCGTACATCGTGCCCGAGCGCGCCAGCCTGATCGCCGGCCGCGTCGAAGGGCACAAGGACGGCTACGGCTTCCTGGTGCCGGACGAGGAGGGCGACGACATCTACCTCGAACCGAAGCAGATGAGCCGCGTGCTGCACGGCGACCGCGTGCTGGTGCGCGTTACCGGCCTCGATCGCAAGGGTCGCCGCGAAGGCGCCGTGGTCGAGGTGCTCGAGCGCGCCAACACGCGCGTCGTCGGCCGAGTCTTCGTCGAACACGGCGTCGCCTTCGTCGTTCCCGAGAACCGCAAGCTGAACCAGGACATCCTGGTGCCGCCGGAGGACAAGAAGTCGAAGATCAAGTCGAAGGCCGGGCAGGTCGTCGTCGTCGAGATCATCGAGCAGCCGACCAAATACACGCAGCCGATCGGCCGCATCGTCGAGGTGCTCGGCAACTATGCCGACCCGGGCATGGAGATCGAGATCGCGCTCCGGAAGCACGATCTCCCGTTCGAATTTCCGAAGAAGGCGCTCGACGAGACCAAGGAGCTGCCGGACAAGGTGAAAAAGTCCGAGTGGGAAGGGCGCGAGGACCTGCGCGACCTGCCGCTGGTGACCATCGACGGCGAGACGGCGAAGGATTTCGACGATGCCGTCTGGGCGCAGAAACAGGGCAAGGGCTGGCGCCTCGTCGTCGCCATCGCCGACGTCAGCCACTACGTGCGGCCGGGCATGGCGCTGGACAAGGAGGCGATGTCGCGCGGCAACTCGGTGTACTTCCCGCGCCGCGTCATCCCGATGCTGCCGGAAAAGCTGTCCAATGGCCTGTGCTCGCTGAATCCGGAAGTCGACCGGCTGGCGATGGTCTGCGACATGGCGATCAGCGCCACCGGCGCGATCAAGCAGTACCGCTTCTATCCGGCGGTCTTCCATTCGAAGGCGCGGCTGACCTACACGCAGGTGTGGAACTGGCTGTCCGGCCAGGCGCAGCCGGAGAGCGACGCGCACCGTGCGGTGATGCCGCACCTGGAAGCGCTGTACAGCCTCTACCAGATGCTGGCCAAGGCGCGCACCAAGCGCGGCGCGATCGACTTCGAGACGGTCGAGACGATGATGCTGTTCAACGAGCAGGGCAAGATCGACAACATCGTGCCGGTGATCCGCAACGATGCGCACCGCCTGATCGAGGAATGCATGCTCGCCGCCAACGTCTGTGCCTCGGCCTTCCTACAGGAACACGAGCAGCCCTGCCTGTACCGCATCCACGAAGGGCCGACGCCGGAGAAGCTGGAATCGCTGCGCAGCTTCCTCAAGGAGTTCGGCCTCGGTCTCGGCGGCGGCGACGATCCGCACGCCAAGGACTACGCCGCGCTGCTGGAGAAGATCAAGCCGCGCCCCGACATGCAGCTCTTGCAGACGGTGATGCTGCGCTCGTTGCGGCAGGCGATGTACAGCCCGGACAACGTCGGCCATTTCGGCCTGGCCTACGAGCACTACACCCACTTCACGTCGCCGATCCGCCGCTATCCCGACCTGCTGGTGCACCGCTCGATCAAGGCCGTGTTGAACGGCGAGCGCTACAACCCAGGCAGCTGGGACGACGTCGGCCTGCACTGCTCGATGACCGAACGCCGCGCCGACGAGGCGACGCGCGACGTCGACAACTGGCTCAAGTGCTACTACATGAAGGAGCGCATCGGCGAGGAATTCGACGGCACGATCGCCGCGGTCGTCCCCTTCGGCGTCTTCGTCGCGCTCGACTCGGTCTATGTCGAAGGCCTGGTGCACGTCTCCGAACTCGGCGAAGACTACTTCCAATTCGACAACGTCAAGCACCAGATGCTCGGCGAGCGCAGCGGCAAGCGCTACCGCCTCGGCGACCGCCTGCGCGTGAAGCTGGTCAAGGCCGACCTGGAGACCGGCCGCATCGACTTCGTGCTCGCCGACGCGCCGTTCGGCCGCAGCAAGCAGCCGCAGCGGCGGACCTGATAAACTCGCGCCTCGTTTTCAGCAAGGAATTGCCATGTCCCGCCGCACCATCTTCGGCTTCCACGCCGTCCTCGCCAAGCTGCGCCACGACCCCGAGGCGATCCACGAAATCTACCTCGACGCCGAGCGCAAGGACGCGCGCGCGCGCGACCTGATCCGCCATGCCGAGCATGCCGGCATCAAGCTGTTGCCGGTCGACGGCAAGCGGCTGGAGTCGATGGCGCCGGGCGCCCGCCACCAGGGTGTGGTGGCGCACGTTTCCGCCGAACAGCGCCACGTCACCCTCGACGACGTGCTCGACACGCTGGAGGAGCCGGCCTTCCTGCTGGTGCTGGACGGCGTGCAGGACCCGCACAACCTCGGCGCCTGCCTGCGCGTCGCCGACGCGGTTGGCGCGCACGCGGTGATCGCGCCGAAGGACCGCGCCTGCGGCCTGACGCAGACGGCGATCAAGGTCGCCAGCGGCGCGGCCGAGACGGTGCCCTACATCATGGTCACCAACCTCGCGCGCACGCTGCGCGAGTTGAAGGAACGCGACATCTTCGTCGTCGGCACCGACGACGAGGGCAGCACCGATCTTTACGCGGCCGACTGGCCGCAGGCCACGGCCTGGGTGATGGGCGCGGAAGGCGAGGGGATGCGCCGGCTGACGCGCGAGACCTGCGATTTGCTGGTGCGCATTCCGATGCTCGGCAGCGTCTCCAGCCTCAACGTCTCGGTGGCGTCCGGGGTTTGCCTCTACGAGGCGCGGCGCCGGCGCGGCTGAGCGCACCGGCGGCGATCCTTCAGTCGGCGGCGACTTCGCCGCCCAGGGCCTCGACCAGGTCGTCGAGCAGGCGTGCGACTTCGCCGCACATCAGTGCGAAGTCGATGTCGAAGCGCTCGTCGGCGTCCTCCGACTGGTTCTCGCTTTCTTCCTTGAGCAGGTCGAGGAAGGCCAACCGCTTCAGTTGCAGATCCTCGGTCAGCACGAACGAGATGCGGTCGTTCCAGGTCATCGCCAGCTTGGTCGCGGTCTTGCCGCCGGCGATGTGCTGGCGGATTTCCGCGCCTTCGAGCGCGTGCTTGACGTAGCGCACCTTGGCCTGTTCCGGCGAGCGCAGCTCAAGATCCTGGTCGAGCGTGAATCCGGCCGGCGCGTCGCCTTCGGCGAGCCAGCCGGTCATCGCCGCCGACGGCAGGCGGGCGACCTTGAGCGGCTTCGCCGGCAGGCTGTCGAGCGACTTGCGCAGATGCCCGATGAATTCGTCGGCCTTGGCCGTCGCGCCGGCGTCGACCGCCAGCCAGCCGTTCACCGGGTCGATCCAGCCCCAGGTCGTGCGGCGGCGGACGAAGGCGCGCGGCAGCAGCTGCGCCGTCATCTGCTCGCGGATCTCGCGCATCTCCTTGCGCCCGACCTTGCGCCCCTCGGCTTCGGCGATTTCCTTGGCGCGGTCCTTGGCGAACTGGTTGACCACCGACGCCGGCAGCAGCTTCTGTTCGACGCCGAGCGCCAGCAGGTATTGCTGGTTGACGCCATGCAGCAGCGGACTGCCGTCGCGCGGCGGCACCCAGCCGAAGCTTTGCGCGTCGCCGGCGCCGCAGGCCTGCAGCGCGTGGCTGGCGAGCTGCGCTTCGAGGGTGGCGGCGGCAACGTCCCAAGGCTTGGGCAGGCGGTAGAGGTGGATGTTTTTGAACCACATGGGGGTGACCTGAGTGCGGGAGAATTTATCAAGCCGCGCAGCTTAGGGGTGTGCGCCCGCCGATGCAAGCGACAACTGAGAAAAACGGTTCTCGCCGCCATCGCCGCTGTCGGTCGCCTGCCTACCAGTAGTTCTCGAAGGCCAGTTGCCCCGGGGCACCACGGTGGCTGATGGCGAGGCCGCGCGCCTCCAGCCGCGCGCGCAGCGCCTTGGCCAGCTCGGGGTTGCCGCAGACCATGACGCGCGAGCCGGCCGGCTCGATCGTCGCACCGGCGTGTTGTTCCAGGCGGCCGTCGTCGAGCAGCACCGTGATGCGTTCGCCGAGCGCGCCGGGAACGGTTTCGCGGGTTACTACCGGCAGGTAGCGCAGGGTCGCGATGCGCCCGTCGGCTCCCGCAACGGGCGGCGTCGCCGCCAGTGCGGCGATCGTCTCGCGGTAGGCCAGTTCCTTTTCGGTTCGTACGCTGTGCACGACGATCAGCCGCTCGAATTTCCGCCAGACCTCGGCTTCGCGCAGGATCGCGACGAAAGGCCCCAGCCCCGTGCCGCTCGCCAGCATCCACAGGTCGCGGCCGTCGGCGAAGGCAGCCAGCGTGAGGAAGCCGAAGCTGCGGCGGTCGACCAGGATTTCGTCGCCGACCTCCGCCGCCGCCAGCTGCGTGCTGAAGGCGCCGCCGGGGACGATGGTCGAGTAGAACTCGAGCTGCCGCTCGGCACTGGCGGAAACCATCGAATAGGGGCGCCAGACGATCTCGGCGGCGGCGGCAAAACCGAGCCGGGCGTATTGCCCGGCAACGAAGCGGAAATCCTGCTGGCGGGTGATCCGGAAAGAGAAGAGATCCGCTGTCCAGCGGTGGATGGCGCTGATCGTCTCGACACTGTAGCGCTCCGCTCCTGTCGCCATCCCTGCTCCCGAAGGCTCGAATACCCTACCTGGATAGTCGGGAATTGCCACCGAAAGTTCCTCATCCGCCCTGCGCCAGCGGTTCGTGTCGTCCCGCCCCGCATCGCCGGCAAAATGACATCTGTCACTTTGTGATGGATCGAGGCTAGAATGGCCGCTTCCAGCCCCGACGGGAGGAAGTCATGCCGAAACGCCGTCTCGCCGTTGTTGCCGCATTGCTGCTCCCGCTATCGCCGGCCCTGGCTGCGGATCTGCCGGCCGGCAACTGCGCCGCGCCGAAGGCGGCCACCGATCTCTCGCATTGCGATTTCAGCCGGCGCAAGCTGGCCGGCCTCGATCTGCACGGCGTCCGCCTGGCCGGCGCCAAGCTGGAGAGCGCCGACCTGCGCAAGGCAAGGCTCGCCGGTGCCGACCTGCGCGGCATCAATGGCAAGTGGGCCAACTTCACCGGCGCCGTGCTCGCCGCCGCCGACCTGCGCGACGCCGACCTGTTCCATGCCACCTTCGACGCCGCCGATCTCACCGGCGCCCGGCTGAGCGGGGCCTACCTGTTCGGCGCCAACCTGATCGACGCAAAGGCGCAGCGCGCCGATTTTTCCGGGGCCTACCTGAAGGATGTGCTGATGGAGGGCATCGACCTCTCCGGCGGCTCGCTGCGCAATTGCTACACGTTTCGCGGCGTGTTCTCCGGTGCACGCCTGCTTGGCACCGACCTCTCCGGCGCCGACCTGACCGGTGCGGCGATGGACCAGGTCGATTTCAGCCACGCCAATCTGAAGGGGACACGCCTTGCCGGCGCGATCCTGCGCCAGGCGGTGTTCTTCAAGGCCGATCTGGAGCGTGCCAGCTTCAGCAACGCCGACGTCTGGGGGGCCCGCTTCGAGCAGGCGATCAATCCGGATCCGTCGGTGGCGGAGGCAGCGATCGAACCCTTCGTCGTGCGCGGGCGCCGCTGATCGCAGGGAAGCGCTCAGGCGCACCCCAGGAGTACTTGTTCACGATGCTTCGCATTGCTCAGGCGCACCCCAAGAGTACTTCCTCGCGATGCGAGATTCGCATCGCTCAGGCGCAGCGGATGATCAGCAGCAGCGCGGTGGTGCCGCAGGCGGCGGCCAGCGTGCCGTAGAGGAAGAAGACGGTGAGCCGCCCCGGCTGCTCGCCGCGGCGCTTGGCATCGACCCAATTCACCATTTCGCCGACGGCAGCCAGCGAGAACAGCGCGAAGAAGGTGAAGGCGAAGAACTCCGAGATGAAGACGAGGTTCTTGTTCGTCGGACAGTGCGCGAAGACTTCGCGCGAGTAGTCGTAGTTGTGGATGGCGACGTAGCCGAGCGCCGCCAGCATGGCGATGTTGGCGAGGACGATGACGATGATGCGCCAGGCATAGGGCGAGTAGAACCAGCGGACCACCTCGACCAGGTCGTGCCCGACGTCACGGATGAATTGCAGCGTCGCTCTCAGCATGTCTTGATTCTAGCGGAATTGCCGCACCTTGAAGCAAGCGCGGCGTGGGCTCTCCCGGAGGAGGTGCTGCACACCGCGTCAGGCGGAAGCGCGACCTGAAGGTCCGGGGCTTCCCACAATACAGAGCGGGCGCGCGGTGCGCGCCCTGGTGGTGTCTTCGTCTCGCTCAGCCCGGCATGAATGCCGGGCTGAGCGCTCGACGTGTGGTCAGACGATCATGCCGGCGCCGACGGTGTTGTTGGTCGACTCGTCGATGACGATGAAGGCGCCGGTGCCGCGGTTCTCGGCGTAGGGGTCGCAGAAGATCGGCTGCGCCAGCTTGAACGCCACCTTGGCGATGTCGTTCATCGCCAGCTTCTCGGCCGGCGCCCATTCCATCGAGTTGATGTCGACGCGGTACTCGATGCCGGCGACCATCGCCTTGCTGTCGCGCGTGGTGTGGCGGATCAGGTATTTGCGGGCGCGGTCCATCGGCTGCTCGGAGAGCCAGCAGACCATGGCCTCGATCTGCTTCTTCGGCTCCAGCGCCTCGCTGGTCTTGACGATCATGTCGCCGCGCGAGATGTCGATCTCGTCGGCGAGCAGGATCGTCACCGACTGTTCGGAGACCGCATGCGTCAATTGCCGGCCGTAGAGTTCGATGGCCTTGACGCGCGTGGTCAGTCCCGACGGCAGCACGGTCACTTCGTCGCCGACGGCGATCTCGCCGGACTCGACGCGCCCCATGAAGCCGCGGTAGTCGTGCAGCTCGGGGTTGGCCGAGTCCTGCGGACGGCAGACGTACTGCACCGGGAAGCGGAATTTCTCGGTCTTCTCGGTGTGGGCGGCCGGAACCGTTTCGAGCACGTCGAGCAGCGTCGGACCCTGGTACCAGCCGAGGCGCTCGCCGCGGTCGACGACCATGTCGCCGTTCAGCGCCGACATCGGGATGAAGCGGATGTCGGTGATGCCGAGCTTGGCCGCGAACTCCAGGTAGTCGGCGCGGATCTTCTCGAACACCGCCTGATCGTAGTCGACCAGGTCCATCTTGTTCACCGCGACGATCAGGTGCGGGATGTTCACCAGGTGCGCCAGGTAGGAGTGGCGGCGGGTCTGCGTCAGCACGCCCTTCCTGGCGTCGATCAGGATGATGGCCAGGTTGGCGGTCGACGCGGCGGTGACCATGTTGCGCGTGTACTGCTCGTGGCCCGGCGCGTCGGCGATGATGTACTTGCGCGTGCCGGTGGTGAAGTAGCGGTAGGCGACGTCGATGGTGATGCCCTGTTCGCGCTCGGCCTGCAGGCCGTCGGTCAGCAGCGACAGGTCGACGGCTTCCATGCCGCGCTTCTGCGAGGTGCGCTCGATCGCCGTCAGCGTGTCGGCGAGGATGGTCTTGGTGTCGAACAGCAGGCGGCCGATCAGCGTGCTCTTGCCGTCGTCGACGCTGCCGCAGGTGAGGAAGCGCAGCAGGCCGTTGTCAATGGGGGTCTTTTCCACTGGCAGTTTTTCCATCGCGGACATCAGAAGTAACCCTCTTTCTTGCGTTGTTCCATGGAGGCTTCGCTGGTCTGGTCGTCCAGACGGGTGGCGCCGCGCTCGGTGATGGTGGTGGTCGCGGTTTCGACGACGATCTTCGCGACGGTGTCGGCATCCGATTCGACCGGCGCCGTGCACGAGATGTCGCCGACGGTGCGGAAGCGCACCTGCAGGTCGACGATTTCCTCGCCGGCCTTGGGCAGGTTGGTCAGCTCGCCGCCGACCAGCGGCACGTTGACCGGCACGATCGCGCCCTGGCGGATGACCACCGGGCGGGTGTGCGCGAAGTAGATCGACGGCAGTTCGAGCTGCTCGCGCTCGATGTACTGCCACACGTCCATTTCCGTCCAGTTCGAGATCGGGAAGGCGCGGATGTTCTCGCCCTTGTGCGCGCGCGCGTTGTACAGATTCCACAGCTCCGGGCGCTGGTTCTTCGGGTCCCATTGGCCGAACTCGTCGCGGAAGCTCATGATCCGCTCCTTGGCGCGCGCCTTCTCCTCGTCGCGGCGGGCGCCGCCGATGCAGCAGTCGAAGCCGAATTCCTCGATCGCTTCGAGCAGCGTCACCGACTGGTGCTTGTTGCGCGATTCGCCCGGATGCTTCAGCACGACCGTGCCGCGCTTCATCGAATCCTCGACCGAGCGCACGATCAGGCGCTCGCCCAGTTCGGCGGCGCGCTTGTCGCGGAAGGCGATCACCTCCGGGTAATTGTGGCCGGTATCGACGTGCAGCAGCGGGAACGGGAACTTGCCCGGGCGGAAGGCCTTCTCGGCGACGCGCAGCATGCAGATCGAGTCCTTGCCGCCGGAGAAGAGCAGCGCCGGGTTGGCGCACTGGCCGGCAACCTCGCGCATGATGTGGATCGCTTCGGCTTCGAGCCAGTCGAGATGGCTGAGCGTCGTTTTCGAAAGGGTACGTTGCATGGTTTGGGTCATTGCGCGTGGATTCGGGAGCGATGGTCGATGGGCGCCATTGTAACAAGGGCCTAATGCTCTTTTTAGAACAATTGTGAATCGTATTATTTCTTGCGGGAATATGCTGCGCTTGCCCGCGGGGAGGCGTTTAACGTGGAAGCCGCGAAGCGTCTCGCGAACCTCCCCTCGCCCGCGAAGCGGGAGAGGGGCTGGGGGTGAGGGAAACGGGCATGGGCAAGGTTTTCATGATTCGGGGCGGTCTCAATCCATGCCCGTTAGCCCGCTCCCGGTCCGATCATGTCGGACGGGACGACCCAGGCCTCGTATTGCGCTGCGCTGACGTAGCCCAGCGCCAGCGCAGCCTCCTGCAGCGTGATGCCGGTCTTGTCGGCATGCCGGGCTATCTCGGCGGCCTTGTCGTAGCCGATGTGCGGCGTCAGCGCGGTGACCAGCATCAGCGAGCGCCCGACCAGTTCGGCGATGCGTTCCCGGTTGGCTTCGATGCCGCGCACGCAGTGCCGGTCGAAACTGGCGATGCCGTCGGCGAGCAGGCGGACGCTTTGCAGGAAATTGTGGGCGATCACCGGCTTGAAGACATTCAGCTCGAAGTTGCCGGAAGCGCCGGCGACGCCGATCGCCACGTCGTTGCCGAGGATCTGGCAGCAGAGCATGGTCAGCGCCTCGCACTGGGTCGGATTGACCTTGCCCGGCATGATCGAGCTGCCCGGCTCGTTTTCCGGCAAGTGCAGTTCGCCGAGCCCGGAGCGCGGACCGGAGGCCAGCCAGCGGACGTCGTTGGCGATCTTGGTCAGTGCCGCCGCCAGCGTCTTCAGCGCGCCGTGCGCCGCGACCAGGCCGTCGTGGGCGGCCAGTGCGGCGAACTTGTTGTCGGCGCTGACCAGCGGCAGCCCCGTCCGCGCGGCCAGTGCGGCGGCGACGCGCGCCCCGAATGCCGGGTGGGCGTTGAGGCCGGTGCCGACCGCGGTGCCGCCCGCCGCCAACGGATAGAGCGACGGCAGGCTGGCGGTGATCACCTCGGCGGCGTGCCGCAACTGCGCGGCATAGCCGGAGAATTCCTGTCCCAGCGACAGCGGCGTCGCGTCCTGCAGGTGCGTGCGGCCGATCTTGACGATGTCGGCGAAGGCCGCGGATTTTTCGTCGAAGGCGGCCGTCAGGTGTCCGAGCGCCGGCAGCAGGCGGCTGCTGATGCCGATCAGCGCGGCGAGGTGCATCGCCGTGGGGAAGATGTCGTTCGACGACTGCCCGAGGTTGACCTCGTCGTTCGGATGGATGCGACGGCCTTTGCCGCGCTCGCCGCCGAGCAGTTCCGAGGCGCGGTTGGCGATCACCTCGTTCATGTTCATGTTGGTCTGCGTGCCGGAGCCGGTTTGCCAGACCGCCAGCGGGAATTCGTCGACGTGGCGGCCGGCGACGATCTCGTCGGCGGCGGCGATGATCGCCGCCGCCTTCTCCTCGGGCAGCAGCCGCAACTCGCGATTGACCGCCGCGCAGGCGGCCTTGACCAGCGCCAGCGCGCGGATCAGCTCGTCCGGCATGCGTTCGGTGGAAATCGCGAAGTGCTGCAACGAGCGCTGTGTCTGCGCTCCCCACAGTCGTTCGGCAGCGACCTCGATGTCGCCGAAGGAGTCGTGCTCAAGCCGTTTCATCGTCCGGGCCGCTAGTGGTGGACGTGCAGGTCGCGGTTCAGCGCGTCGGCGACCTCGGCCCAGTCGGAATCATCGAGCAAGGCCTCGCACAGGAAACGGGATTGCGCCGGCTTCCAGAACGGCGCCTCGTGCAGGCGGATGCTGCCGGGCAGTGGGCGGTGGGATTCGATGAAGCGCGCGATGGCTGCTTCGTCGCTGGCTTCGCCCAGTTGGGCGAAGAGATTGCTCATGTTGTGTGTCGGTCGTTCCATGCTTCGTACCTCCTTGGCCAAGGATAGCCCCGAGGGTGGTCGGGCGGCAAAGTTTGGAGGCCGATTTTCGGCGGAAGTTTCGACGCAGCGGTCGCGGCGGAGAATCGGAGCGGCCGAAAAAAACGCAACGGGGCGAATGCATCCCGTTGCGCTTCTTTGGCAGCTTGTGGAGGGCTTAGGCCTTCTTGACGTGCAGCCCGCACTCCTTGGTTTCCGGGTTCTCCCACCACCAGCGGCCGGAGCGGATGTCCTCGCCGGGGGTCACGGCGCGGGTGCACGGGGCGCAGCCGATCGACGGGTAGAACTTGTCGTGCAGCGCGTTGTAGGGCACGCCGTGCTGCTTGATGTAGGCCCAGACTTCCTTCTCGCTCCAGTCGGCGAGCGGGTTGAACTTCTCCAGCCCGTTGCCTTCGTCGAAGGCGCGCACCGGCAGGCCGTCGCGGGTCGCCGACTGCTGCGCGCGCATGCCGGTGATCCACGCCTTCTTGCCGGCCAAGGCACGCGAGAGCGGCTCGACCTTGCGGATGTGGCAGCAGCCCTTGCGCATCGCCACCGAGTCGTAGAAGGCGTTGATGCCGTTGTCGCGGACGAAGGGTTCGAGCAACTCGGCGCGCGGCGTGAAGATCTTCAGTTTCAGCCCGTAGTGTTCCTGCACCTTCGCCATCAGGTCGTAGGTTTCGAGCGGCAGGCGGCCGGTGTCGAGCGAGAAGATCTCGATGGCGAGCTTCTCCCTGACGATCAGGTCGGTCAGCACCATGTCCTCGGCGCCGAGGCTGTTGGCGAAGGTGGCCGGCGCGAAGTCGCGGGCGATGTCGGCGAGCAGGGCCTTCGCCTTCTCCGTCTTGTCGGCGGTGGCGGCGATCAGCGCGTCGTTGAGGTTGATGTTGATGGCCATGGTTTTACGCAGCGCGGCGGCGGAAGAGCGGCTGCGGCTGGTCGACCGCGGCCTGGTACGGGTTCTTGAAGGTTTCGAAGGCGGCGACGGCCTTGGCGATGTCCTTGCCTTCCTTCAGCGCGAAGGCGTCGAAGCCGCAGCGTGCCATCAGGAACAGCTGGTCGTGCAGCACGTCGCCGAGGGCGCGGATCTCGCCCTGGTAGCCGTGGCGCTCGCGCAGCAGGCGGGCGGTCGAGTAGCCGCGGCCGTCGACGAACTTCGGGAAATGCACGCCGACGACAGGCAGGGCGGCGAGGTCGTCGGCGATCGCTTCCGGGCCTTCGCCGGCGGCGAGCCAGACGCCGACGGGCGTGCCGCGGGATTGCAGGTCCGCCTTGCGCACCTGCCAGACGGCGAGCGGCACCAGCAGCGGGCCGGCGGGCAGCGCGACGGTTTCGGCAGAGTCGCCCTCGGCCAGCGTGAGCAGCGTGTAGTCGTCGGCGACGGCCTGGCGGTTCTTGATGATGGTGGTCATGGTCATGCTCCTCAGGCCGCCTTCAGGCGGGCCTTGTCGCCATAGACGGCGACCTTGAACGGGTCGGCGCCGAGGCGGCGGAAGGTGTCGATGAAGCGCTCGTCCTCCTGCCGCTGGGCGATGTAGAAACGGATGATCTTCTCGATCACGTCCGGCACGTCGGCCGCGGCGAACGACGGACCGATCACCTTGCCCAGCTGCGCGTCGTTGCCCTGCTCGCCGCCCAGCGTGATCTGGTACCACTCCTCGTTGCCCTTGTCGACGCCGAGGATGCCGATGTTGCCGACGTGGTGGTGGCCGCAGGAGTTCATGCAGCCGGAGAAGTTGAGCTCGATGTCGCCGATGTCCCACAGGTAGTCGAGGTCGTCGAAGCGCGCCTGGACGGCGTTGGCGACCGGGATCGAGCGGGCGTTGGCGAGGTCGCAGAAGTCGCCGCCGGGGCAGACGATCATGTCGGTCAGCAACCCGATGTTCGGCGTCGCGAAACCGGCGGCCTTGGCTTCCTGCCAGAAGTCGAACAGGCGGCGCTGCTCGACGTCGGCCAGCACCAGGTTCTGCTCATGCGTGACGCGCAGCTCGCCGAAGCTGTAGCGGTCGGCGAGGTCGGCGGCTGCTTCCATCTGCTCGGAGCTGACGTCGCCCGGCGCGGTGCCCGGCTTCTTCAGGGACAGCGTCACCGAGGCGTAGCCTGGCACGCGGTGCGGGCGCACGTTGCGCTCGACCCAGCGGGCGAACGGCAGCGACTTGACCTGTTGTTGCACGAAAGCCTCGTCGATCGCCGGCAGCGTTTGGTAGGCGGGCGGCTCGAAGAACGCGGTGACGCGGTCGTATTCGGCCTGGGTGATCGTCGCCGGGCCGCCCTTCAGGTGCGCCCATTCGGCCTCGACCTGGCGGCCGAATTCCTCGACGCCGAGCGCCTGCACGAGGATCTTGATGCGGGCCTTGTAGGCGTTGTCGCGGCGGCCGTAGCGGTTGTAGACGCGGATGATCGCCTCGCAATAGCTGAGGATGTCTTGCCAGGGCAGGAATTCGCGCACCACTTCGCCGCGGATCGGCGTGCGGCCGAGACCGCCGCCGACGATGACGCGGAAGCCGACGAGGCCGTCGTCGGTCTTCACGATGTGCAGGCCGATGTCGTGGAACCAGGTCAGCGCACGGTCTTCCTTCGCACCGTTCACGGCGATCTTGAACTTGCGCGGCAGGAAGGCGAACTCGGGGTGGAAGGTGCTCCACTGGCGCATGATCTCGCACAGCGGGCGCGGGTCGAGGATCTCGTCGGCGGCGACGCCGGCGAACTGGTCGGTGGTGATGTTGCGGATGCAGTTGCCCGAGGTCTGGATCGCGTGCATCTGCACCTTCGCCAGCTCGGCCAGCATCTCCGGCACGTCCTCGATCTTCGGCCAGTTGAACTGCAGGTTGTGGCGCGTCGTGAAGTGGCCGTAGCCGCGGTCGTACCGGCGGCCGAGTTCGGCGAGGCAGCGCAGCTGGCGCGCGGCGAGCATCCCGTAAGGGACGGCGATGCGGAACATCGGCGCGTGGCGCTGCACGTAGAGGCCGTTCTGCAGGCGCAGCGGGCGGAATTCGTCGTCGGAGAGCTCGCCGGCCTTCCAGCGCGCGACCTGGTCGCGGAACTGGGCAACGCGCTCGTCGACGAGGGTCTGGTCGTAATTGTCGTAGCGGTACATGGTTGGGGAACCTCGCTCGTTGAAGCTTTATAGGTGTATCAGACGGCCTAGCTGCCGATCAGTTTCGCGCCGATCAGCACCAGCATGCCGGCGAGGATCGGGCGCAGGATTCTATCCGGAACCTTGGCCGAAATGTGGCTGCCGACCCAGATTCCGGGCAGCGAACCGAGCAGCAGGGCGCCGAGTAGCGACCAGTCGACGCTGCCCAGCCACCAGTGGCCGAGACCGGCGAGCAGCGTCAGCGGCACCGCGTGGGCGACGTCGCTGCCGACGACGCGCACCGCCGGCAGGTGCGGGTAGAGGAAGAACAGCGCAGCGACGCCGAGCGCTCCGGCGCCGACCGAGGAGATCGATACCAGCACGCCGAGGATGGCGCCGACGGCGACGGTGACCGGGCCGATGTGGCGATGTACGAAGGAGTGGTCGTGCGCCAGCGCGTAGCCGAGGATGCGCTGGCGGAAGATGATGGCGCAGGCGGTCAGCAGCAGGGCGATGCCGAGCGAGATCGAGATCACGTGCGTCGTCGCGACGCTCTGCTTCGGCAGCTGCGACAGGACGAAGATGGTGATGGCGGTGGCCGGGATGCTGCCGATGGCGAGGCGGCGGACGATCTGCCAGTCGACGTGGCCCTTGCGGCTATGGACGACGGTGCCGCCGGACTTGGTGATGGCCGCGTAGAGCAGGTCGGTGCCGACCGCCGTCGCCGGGTGGATGCCGAACAGCAGCACCAGCAGCGGCGTCATCAGCGAGCCGCCGCCGACGCCGGTGAGTCCGACAATCGCGCCAACCGCAAAACCTGAGAGGGTGTAGAGCCAGTCCATGGGGCACCGAATAGGGAAGTCTGCGTATCCTAACAACCGACAAATTGAATGAAAAAGAATATTGGGTTAGGTTATTATAACCGATTGTTATTTGGCGGCTGCCATGAAGCTCCAGCAACTCCGCTATCTCGTCGAAGTGTCCCGCCGCGGGCTCAACGTCTCGGAAGCCGCCGAGGCGCTGCATACCTCGCAGCCCGGGGTTTCCAAGCAGGTACGCCTGCTTGAGGACGAACTCGGCATCACCGTCTTCGAACGCAGCGGCAAGCGCCTGACCGGGATCACCGAGCCGGGCAAGGCGGTGCTCGAAATCTCGCAGCGCATCCTGCGCGAGGCGGAGAACCTGCGCCGCGTCGGCGAGGAATACGCGGGCGAGGGTGCCGGCAGCCTCAATATCGCCACCACCCACACGCAGGCCCGCTACGCGCTGCCGGCGGTGGTCAGCCGCTTTCTTGAACGCTGGCCGGGCGTGCGGCTGACGCTGCACCAGGGCAGCCCGACGCAGATCGCCGAGTGGACGCTGTCCGGCGAGGCCGACCTGGCGATCGCCACCGAGTCGCTCGACCAGTATCCGGCGCTGATCACCTTGCCCTGCCACCAGTGGGCGCATGCGGTGATCGCCCCCGAGGGACACCCGATCCTCAAGGAAAAAGGCCTCTCGCTGTCGTCGCTGGCGAAATGGCCACTGGTCACCTACGACCCGGCGTTCTCCGGCCGTTCGCGCATCAACCGCGCCTTCGAGCGCGCCGGGCTGACGCCGAACGTCGTGCTGGCGGCGATCGACGCCGACGTGATCAAGACCTACGTCAGCCTCGGCCTGGGGCTGGGCATCATTGCCCGTATGGCCTTCGACCCGCAGCGCGACGCCGGGCTGGTGGCGCTCGATGCCGAACACCTGTTCGGCGCCAATACCACGCGCCTCGGCCTGCGCCGCGGCAGCTACCTGCGCCGCTACGAATACGACTTCATCGAGCACTTCGCCCCGCACCTGACGAAGAAGGCCGTCGACATGGCGCTGGCCGGCGGCGGCGACGAGTACCAGCTGTAGGCGCGGGCGCGCCTGCCTCTACATGTCCCCGCCGACGAGCGGCTGCCCCTGCTCGCGGCCTTGTTCGCGGCGGGCCAGCGCGATGCGTTCCGCCGCGAGCAGCGCTTCCATCGCCAGCCGCGGCGACTCGGTGACTTCCTCGCCTTCCCGGTAGAGCAGCACGACGGCCAGCGGCCCGTCGCCGGTGGCACGGACGGCGATGTTGTCGGGGCTGACGGTGACCCGTCCGAGCATGCGCGAGGTCGGCCACTGCAGGTCGCCGTAGGCGAGATAGACGAGCTTCGAACAGAACACCCGGTGCGTCGTTTCGGCGTCGAAGTTGAAGTCGTAGGCCTTGCCGACCTGGCGCAGCGTGTGCAGGACGATTTCCGCCTGCTGTTCCGCCGACGGCACCGCGTGGCGGAGCACCGCCAGATCGTCCACGTTCAGGAAATGGCCCAGCGTGTTCATTTCGACGCCCGAGCGCAGCGCCTCGACGACGCCGCGCCCCTTCCGGATCGCCGCCTGGTGCGGGCGGACCACCGGATGCTCCCAGATGCCGAGCGCGCGCAGTTCGGCCTCGCTGCCGACCCAGATCGCCGCATGCCCCCAGTGGCCGGGGATGAAGACGTCGGTCAAGCGGAACGGGGTCTTCTCGACCAGGATGTCGCCGGCGCGGAGCTGCCGGCCGACGTGCCGGGCGACGTCGGCCCGGTCGTACAGCTTGCCGCGCCGGGTTTCGACGAGGCCGATGGTGTTGCCGAAGAGCAGGCTGGTCAGGTTGGTGCCTTCGTTCTTCAGCGCGAACAGGCTGTCGACGGTCAGCGTGCCGAGCAGTTCGAGCGGTTTGCCGAGGTCGCGCAGCAGGCTGACGCGGCGCACCAGCTGCAGCGATGGGCTCTGCTCGATCGAGCGCACCAGGTAGCGGTAATGTTCGACGGGTTCCGGGTCGAGCGCCTTCGCCTGCCGTTCGAACCACTCGACGGCGAGCCGGGTGCGCTGGCGGTTCTCCGGCGAGGCGAAGTTCATCGTGATCTGGTTGAGGGTGCCGGCGTGCAGGTCGAAGCCCTTGTCGGCACGGTTGAGGTGGCGGCGGAATTCGTGGTCCTGGCGGTACGGTGCGATCGCCGACAGGTAATTGTCGTAGAGGATCAGTGCCGCCGACAGCGACATGGCGATGCCGGTGGCGCGCAGCCCCGCCTCCTGTGCGGCCTCCCGCGGGTTCCCGCCCCCGGCGGCGGGCGCGTAGATCCAGCACTCGTGGGCTTCGGCCACCTCGATCAGCGCGCTGCGCTGTGCCAGCAGCGCGACGGCGCCCTCGTTGAGCCGCTTCAGGTCATGGCCGGACAGCGGCTCGCCGGCTTCCGATTTCGTCTTCAGCTCGCGGTACAGCTGGATTGCCTGGGCGCGGAAGCTGAGGGCCTGTTCGGCAAGGCGCAGGTAGTCCTGCAACTCGGCTTCCATCGCCCGCTGCCGTTCGCCGGGCGTTCCGGCGTCGTGATGCTGCCGGGTGTGTTCCTCGCAGTCGCGCGGGTCGTAGGCGACGAGCGGCTTCAACAAGGCCGTTTCGCCGCCTTCCGCGGCGACGGCCGGGGTGCCGGCGACAATCAGCAGCAAAGCCAGCGCGGTGGCCGAAAAAGTGCGCACGATCGTTTTCATTCCTGATGTCTCTGTTCTGGTTGTTTTGCCGGTGAGGCGTATCCACCCTTGGATGCCCTGCCGGCGCCAATTCTGCCTAACTTATAGGCTGTTGTCATTGTTTGGCGGAGTCGGCGGCGCATCGGCTGGAGGTCCGGGGCGATCGATATCGCCTGCGCCATGTCCAAGGATTAAGTCGTAGGCCGCTCCGGGCTACGGTCGTGGCCGGCGTCGCCCGCTTGCCCTCATGGCGATGCTGCCGCCTTGCTTTTCGCGGGAGGAATGATGAAGCGCCTGCTTGCACTTGCCACAACCTTGTTGCTGCTCCCGCTCGCCGCTACCGCGGCGACGGTAAAGCTCGCAGAAATCCACGGGGCGATCAGTCCGGCCAGCGCCGCATACTTTTTGCGGGCGCTCGACGAGGCGCAACGCGCCCGTGCCGATCTGCTGGTGCTCAAGCTCGACACGCCGGGCGGGCTGGATACCGCAATGCGCGAGATGATCCAGGGCCTGCTTGCGTCGCCGGTGCCGGTCGCCGTCTGGGTGGCGCCGGCCGGCGCGCGCGCCGCCAGCGCTGGCACCTACCTGCTCTACGCCAGTCATGTGGCGGCGATGGCTCCCGGCACCAACCTCGGGGCGGCGACGCCGGTGGCAATCGGCATCGGCGGCGAAGCGGGCAAACCGGGCGCGGGCAGGCCCGCCGGCGACAAGGCCGACAAGGGGAAGGGGGACAAGGACAGTGCGGGGGGCGGAGGGGTCGGCAGCGCGATGGAGAAGAAGGCGGTGCATGATGCCGCCGCCTACATCCGCAGCCTGGCGCAGCTGCGCGGACGCAACGCCGGGTGGGCCGAGCGCGCCGTGCGCGAGGCGGAGAGCCTCTCCGCCGAGGAGGCGTTGCAGCAGAAGGTGATCGACCTGGTCGCCGCCGACCTGCCCGAGCTGCTGCGCCAGGCCGACGGGCGCATGGTCCGGGCCGGCGGCCGGGAGCTCCGGCTGGCGCTCGCCGGCGCCGCCGTCGCGACGATCGAGCGCAACTGGCAGGAGCGCCTGCTGGCCGCCATTGCCGATCCCAACGTCGCCCTGATCCTGTTGATGCTCGGCGTCTACGGCCTGCTCTTCGAGTTCTACGCGCCCGGTCACGGCGTTTCCGGCGTCATCGGCACGATCTGCCTGTTGCTCGCGCTGTATGCGCTGGCGATGCTGCCGCTCAACGCCGTCGGCGTTCTCCTGCTGCTGCTCGGTATCGCGCTGATGGCGGTGGAAGCCTTCCTGCCCAGTTTCGGCGTCCTCGGCATCGGCGGCATCGTCGCCTTCGTCGCCGGTTCGCTGATGCTGATCGACGCCGACGTCCCCGGCCTCGAAATCTCGCTGGCGCTGGTCGTTCCGCTGGCGGCGACGAGTGCGCTGCTGCTGGCCGGGATCGGTACCTTCGCGCTGCGCGCCCGTCGCCGACCAGCCGTTTCCGGCGTCGAGGCGATGCCGGGAGCAACGGTCGAGGCGCTGGAGGATTTCGTGCACGAAGGCTGGGTGCAGGCGTTCGGCGAGCGCTGGCGCGCACGCAGCGAGGCGCCGCTGATGAGGGGCCAGCGGGCAAGGATCGTGGCCGTCGATGGGCTGATCCTGGTAGTCAAACCGGAAAGCAAAGGAGAGCAATCATGTTGATCTGGGACTTCAGCTGGGCGGGCGCGCTGCTGCTCGTCATCGCGCTGGCGGCGGCCAGCATCCGCATCATGCGCGAGTATGAGCGCGGCGTCGTCTTCCTGCTCGGGCGCTTCTGGAAGGTGAAGGGGCCGGGCATCATCCTCATCGTCCCGGGCATCCAGCAGATGGTGCGCGTCGACCTGCGCCTGGTGGTGATGGACGTGCCGAGCCAGGACGTGATCTCGCGCGACAACGTCTCGGTGAAGGTCAATGCGGTGGTCTATTTCCGCGTCGTCGATCCACAGAAGGCGATCATCCACGTCGCCAATTTCCTGGAGGCCACCTCGCAGCTGGCGCAGACGACGTTGCGCTCGGTGCTCGGCAAGCACGAGCTGGACGACATGCTGGCCGAGCGCGAGCGGCTCAACACCGACATCCAGCAGATCCTCGATGCGCAGACCGACTCGTGGGGGATCAAGGTGGCCAACGTCGAGATCAAGCACGTGGACATCGACGAGTCGATGGTGCGCGCGATCGCCCGCCAGGCCGAGGCGGAACGCGAGCGGCGGGCCAAGGTGATCCACGCCGAGGGCGAGCAGCAGGCGTCCGAGAAGCTGCTGGAAGCCGCGAGGGTGCTGGCGCAGTCGCCGCAGGCGATGCAGCTGCGCTATCTGCAGACGCTGACCAACATCGCCGGCGACAAGACCGCGACCATCGTCTTTCCGATGCCGGTCGATCTGACGGAGGCGCTGTCGAAGCTGGTGGCCGGTCGGCGCGGCGAGGGCTGAGGCGGCGATTGCGCGGCGGGTCGGCTCGCTGCCGCTACTGCAGGCTGGCCAGGCAGTTGCGGCCGCGGTCCTTGGCGGCGTAGAGGGCGCGGTCGGCGTTTTCGATCACCGCCTCGTGCGGGGTGCCGAGCGACGGCGTCAGCGTGTAGCAGCCGACGCTGATGGTGGCGATGCCGAAGTCCGCGTTGCCGACGTGTTCGATGCCCAGCTCGGCGACGGCGCCGCGCATCCGTTCGCCCATGCCGACGGCTTCGGCCGAATCGGTCGCCGGCAGCAGCACGACGAACTCCTCGCCGCCGTAGCGGGCGACGAGGTCGGTGGTGCGGCTGAATACCGACTTGATCGTCGCGGCGGCCTGGCGCAGGCATTCGTCGCCGCTGACGTGGCCATAGAGGTCGTTGTAGCGTTTGAAGTTGTCCAGGTCGCAGATGATCAGCGACAGCGGCTGCTGCTCGCGGGCGCAGCGGCCGAGTTCGTACTCCAGCCGTTCGCCGAAGTAGCGGCGGTTGGCGAGCCCGGTCAGGCCGTCGGTGTTGGCGCGTTCCTCCAGCAGGCGGTTGGCCGCGTGCAGTTGGGCGTAGGCGGCTTCCAGCTTGATGCTCGACGCCTGCAGCTCGGCGTTGAGCTGTTCCTGCGTCGCCAGCGAGTCCTGCAGTTTCTGCGTCCGTTCTTCCACCTTCTGCTCCAGGCGGCCATAGAGGCGGGCGTTCTCGATCGAGATCGCGGCCTGTGCCGAGAGCAGGCGCAGCAGTTCCAGCCGCTCTTCGGTGAAGGCCCCGGCCGTCAGGTTGTTTTCCAGGTAGAGCATGCCGACCAGCTTGCCCTGCTGCAGGATCGGCTCGCAGAGCACGGAAACGGGTCGCTCGCGCAGGAAGTAGGGATCGCGCGAGAACGGCGTCTGCGCCCGGGCGTCGTCGATCACCATCGACTTCAGCGTGCGCCCGACGTACTGGATCAGCGTCTTCGGCAGCGGCAGGTTCTCCCGTTCGTCGACCGGAATCGCCTCGACGCCCACTTCGACCGTTTCGTCGGCGATTCCCGTCGCTTCGATGCGCAGCCCGGATTCGTAGCGCAGGATCAGCACCGCCCGCTGCGCGCCGGAATGCGCGATGACGATCCTGAGCAGCGTCTTGATCAGGTTGTCGATGACGATCTCGCTGGAAATCGCCTGCGATGCCTGGGTGACCGCTTCCAGGTCGAAGGCCTCGCCGCGCTGCACCGAGCTGCGGTGTGGCGCCGCGCTGCGCGGCCCCGGTCCTTGCGACACGGTCAGCAGCAGCATCGGGAACTGCGCGCGCAGCTGATCGACCTTGCCGCTGGCGCCCCAGCGCTCGTACAAATGAAGCGCCTGCCGGAGGTAGTAGGCGGCCAGCCGTTCGCGCCGCTGCCGGCGCTGGAAGCGGGCCGCCAGTTCGCAGGCCAGTGCCTCCTCGTGGAGGAAGCCGCCTTCGCGGGCGAGGTCGATGGCCATCTCGTAATGGCTGGTGGCTCCCTCGGTGTTGCCGATCACGCGCAGGCGCTCGGCCTCGACCAGGCACCAGTGATGGCGGTGGTTCGTCGGCGCATGTTCGGCCCAGCGCGCGAGCTTCTTCTGGTTGTCGGCGATCCGCTGCAGGAAACGCAGGTGGTACTGATAGCGCTTGCCCTCGGCGTCGGCGAGCAGCGCCAGCGATTCGTAGAAGTGGAAGAGCGTCTCGGCGTGCATGCCGGTGCCGCCGGTGAGGCTCCGCCGCGCCGATCCGGCGTGGGTGAGCGCCTGGCCGACGTCGTTGAAGAAGACGGCCAGCATCAGCTTCGCGCAGTGGAGCAGGAACAGCGTGCTGTGGTCGTTGACCTTCAGGTGCTGCGGCAGCGACACCGTCTCGTCATAGGCCGGGCCGGCGAGCACGTCGACCGGCGTCGGCCCGGAAACGAAATTCTGCGCCGCCTGCCACCAGATGTCGTGCCAGTAGAGCGACGAGCCGACCTGATAACGCAACAGGTCGCGGTGCGCCCGGGCCATTTCCGGCAGCAGGTCGCCGAGGCAGGTGCCGCTGTGGAACAGCAGCTGCATCTGGTTGTTGCGGGCGTACGAGGCGTACTCGAAATCCCCCTTCTCGAGCGACACGGCGTAGGCCTGTTCGAGCAGCGGCAGCGATTCGCGCAGCGGATGCTTGTACTTGTGGATGATCCAGCCGGCGAAGAACAGCGGCTGCTGCAGCTTCAGCTGGTGCTTGCGCGCCAGCTCGACGGCGAACTCGCCGAAGACGGCGCCGGCGTCGATGTTGCCGAGCATCGCGCTCTCGGTGATGCCCCACCAGGAGAGCCCGTAACCGGCGTTCGGCGAATAGCCGTGCGTCAGCGTCTCGCGCACCATCTGGAAGACCACCAGCGCGAGCAGGCCCTGCGATGTCCAGTAGGCCGGCGGCAGCAGCAGGCCGAGCAGCTCCATCGTTTCCAGCCGGTAGGGGTCGGTCATCTCCGGCAGCACGTAGAGGTCGGTGAAGGACTTGCGCTTGATCGCCAGCCGCGTCTCGATCAGGCGGGCGGCCACCCGCAGTTTTCCGGGCGACTTCGGCAGCCAGGTTCCGAGCAGTTGCAGCGCATGCAGACCGACGTCGACCGCTTCCGCCAGGCGGTTCTGCGCGACGTAGGCCTGCAGCCGGATCTTCAGCGCGGCGACCCGTTCCAGCAGCGATTCGACGTGGGTGAGGTGATCGTCGAGCCACGCTTCCATGGCCGCGTAGTCCTTGCACAGGAAGGCGGCATCGGCGGCGAGCAGGAACAGCTCGGCCGTCTGTTTCGGCTGATCCCGCCAGCAGCGCTCGGAGCGCAGTTCGAGCGCCGTCTGGAAATAGTTGAGGGCGGAGGCATGGTCCGCAGCCAGTCTGGCCCGTTTCCCCGCGCGCAGGTTGATGTCGAGCAATTCGTTGCGCTGCCGCGGCCCGTCGATCAGTCGCCGTCCGGCGTTGTACTGGTTGGCGATGTCGAAAATGTTGCGGTCCTGCTCATCGGGGCTGGCCCCGTCCAGCCACATGCGCGCGATGTCGTAGTGCATGCGTTCGCTCGCCTCGCTGCCGGCCAGGCCATAGGCCGCCTGGCGGACGCGGTCGTGTACGAACTGGTAGTGCGCCGCGGCGGTGTTTCCCTTCTGCCGGGCGAAACGGTAGCCGGAGCCGAGGGGGATGATGATGCCTTCCTGCAGGGCCAGATCGAGATCGTCGGCGACGAGGTGGGCGGGACGGTCGAGCATGCGCGCCAGCATCGCCAGCTGGAAGCGGTCGCCGATGCAGGCGGCGTTGATCAGCGCACGCTCGGTTGCCGCCGGCAGGCTGCGGATGCGCTCGGCCATCAGCTCGACGACGTTGTCGGCAATGCCGGCTGCCTCGATCAGCGCCTGCTGCCAGGTCCAGCAGCGCTTGGCGCGGTCGAAGCTGATCGCCGCGCGCTCGTGCAGGTCGTTGAGTAGCTGTACAAGGAAGAAGGCGTTGCCCTGGGTCTTCTCGTAGAGCAGGCGGGCGAGATCCTGCAGCCCCGGCGCGTCGCCGAGCGCGTCGCCGATCAGCTGGCGGACGTCGTCGCTGCCGAGGTTTTGCAAATGGATGGTGCCGATCTCGGTGCCGCTGCGGCCGATGTCGGCGAGCGCCGCATGCAGCGGGTGCGCGCAATCGACTTCGTTGTCGCGGTACGAACAGATCACCAGCAGGTTGTCGCTGCGGCTGCTGCCGAGGACGAAGCGGAGCAGCGACAGCGAACCGGAGTCGGCCCACTGCCAGTCGTCGATGAAAATGACCAGCGGGTGCTCGGGAGTGCTGATCGCCTTGATGAAGTTGCCGAACACGTAGTTCAGGCGGTTCAGCGCCTGTTCGCCGGCGAGCGGCGGCACTTCCGGCTGTGCGCCGATGATCAGCTCGATCGAGGGAACGACGTCGGTGAGCACGCGGCCGAGGTTGCCGACGTCGGCCAGGATGCGGGCGCGCCATTGCGCGAGCGCGTCTTCGTCCTCCTGCAGCAGCAGGTGGCACAGATCCTGGAAGGCCAGCGTCCAGGCGTAGAAGGGCACGTCACGCTGGTACTGGTCGAACTTGCCGGAGACGAAGTTGCCGCGCCGCTCGGTCAAGGGCTTGTGCACCTCGTGCACCAGCGCGCTCTTGCCGACGCCCGGCGATCCCTTGACCAGCAGCAGCTCGGCGGCGCCGTCGGCGGCCCGGTCGAAGACGGCAATGATCGCCGCCACTTCCTGGGCGCGGCCGTAGAGCCGCTGCGGGACGTGGAAGCGCGCCGGCACGTCGCCTTCGCCGAGCGGGAAGGGGGCGATGCTGCCTGCCCCGCGCAGTTCGGCGCGGCAGCGTTCGAGGTCGTGCTTGACGCCCCAGGCGCTCTGGTAGCGGTCGTCGGCCATCTTCTCGATCAGGCGCATGACGATCTGCGAGAGCGCCAGCGGCACCCGCGGATTGACCTGGTGCGGCGGAGGCGGCGTCACGGCGATGTGCGCGTGGACCAACTCGATGCCCTCGCGCGACGAGAACGGCAAGATCCCCGACAACAGCTCGTAGAGCGTGACGCCGAAGGAGTAGAGGTCGGAACGATAGTCCAGCTTGCGGTTCACGCGCCCGGTCTGCTCCGGCGAGGTGTAGGCCAGCGTGCCTTCGAGCTGCCCCGGACTCTGGAACTCCTGCTGTTCCTGGGTGAGCTGCGAGGCGATGCCGAAGTCGATCACGCGCAGCTCGCCGCTGTCGCGGTTCCAGATGACGTTTGCCGGGTTGAGGTCCTTGTGGATGACGTTGTGCTGGTGGATCTCGCCCAGGATGTGCGCGATGCGGACGGCGATTTCCAGCGCCTGCGCGAGATTCGGCAGCTCTTTCGCGAGCAGTCGGTCGAGCGATTCGGCGCCGATGTCCTCCTCGACGATCATCAGCGAGTTCTGGACGTTGACCAGGTCGTAGACCTTGATCACGCCTTCTATTCCGCCCAGCGAACGGGTGACCTCGTACTCCCGCCGGTAGCGCGGGATGGCTTCCGACAGCGGCTGGTCGTCGGCGAGGATCTTGAGGACGACGGGGAAATCGTCGGCGACGCGGCGCGCCCGATAGACGCGGGTCTGCCGGTCGTCGTGCAGGCGCTCCGTCAGCCGGTAGCCGGCATGCTCAAGCATTACCATCCTTGCCGCCCCCCCTGTCCGCCACCGGGCGTGGCCGCGTTCCGCAGCCGCCGCGCCGGAGGCGGATTCCGCCCGCTCATTGCCCGAATACTTCGCCGATGTACTTCGCCACCGCCTCGTTTTCCGCCTGCGAGCGCAGCGACGGGAACAGCGACAGGCAGACCTCGTCCGGTGCCGACTGGTTGATGACCAGGATCGGCCGGTTGACCAGCACCGCCCCGAGCGTGTCGCGCGGCTCGATGTTGACGCCGCTCTGGTGGCGCAGCGAGGTGCAGCCGTGCAGGTAGTCGGGATTGTTCAGGAAACCGTAGTTGTCCCAGTTGGTGACGACGAACGACAGGGGGTCGTCGACGGTGCCGACGACCCCCTGCCGTACGGCATCCTCGACCGCGCGAAAGAGGCTAACGTCGATCTTCTTCGTCTTGAATTCGCGGATGCGCTGGTGGATCTGCGCGGCAATCTCCTCGACCGGGCGCTCGCCGTCGACGCTGACCGGCACGAAGGCGATGTAGTTGCCGCCGTAGCGCTCGCGCAATTCCGGGGCGAGCAGGTCGGAGAGCATCTTGAAGCTGATCGTCTGCCGCTCGGGCAAATCCTTCTCGCGGCGGCCAAGGTTGTAGAAACCCTTGGCCAGCGCGGCGCAGATGACGCTGTTCCGGGTTACTTCCGGGTTGTGGCGGCGGCAGCGTTCGAGCAGCGCGGCGAGCGGAAAGAAGCGGACCACCGGCGCGAAACGCTGCTTGCGGTAGTCGTCGAGACAGTCGGGCACGTCCTGCAGCGGAATCGCATGGCGGCCTTCGTCGGCGACCGGATAGGCGCCGAGCCCGGCGAGGTTGTCCTGGTGCGCCGCGTCGTCGAGGCCGAGGATGTCCAGCATTTCGTCGCCGCCGATGGTGTGCACGCGGCGGACCGCTGCGAGGATTTCCCGCTGCTGATCCGCGTCGTCGCGCATCAGCGCGTTGTAGTGCGCGACCAGCCGGTTGAAGAGGAATTCGGCGCTGCGCGCGTCGAGGTAGGTGTGCTCGCTGGTCTGGGCGATGATGAATTCGCGCGATCCCCGCTGCAGCAGGACCGTCAGCGCCATCGGGCAATAGCTGTCGCCTTCGGCCAGCGACAGGCTGTCCCGGCACAGCTCGGTGAAGGCCTGGTCGACGTCGTCGCAGTCGACGACGCGGAAATGCTTGCGGTGACTTCCCGTGTGCTTCCAGTGGAAGCGGTCCTGCGCCTCGAAGTGCAGGCGGTATTCGAATTTGCGCATGGCGCTGGCGATGGCGAGAAAGCTCACCTCCAGCGCAGCCAGGTTCAGTTCGCCGGAGAACCGGTAACCGCTGGTGAAGAAAATATTCGCCCTGTCCATCAGGCACTCCAGCCCGATGGCGCCAACCGGTGTTTGCATCGATTGTCTCCTTGCTCTTGTTGGTGGCGCCTTGACCAAAAGAGGGTTGGCATCCTTTTATGCTTTGATTCTAACTGTTTTCGGCGGCCGTGATGTCGTTGCCAACCGCGTTGAACCTCGTTTTCCAGCCTGGCAGCGAAGCTTGCCGACGAGCGGTCATTTTTCGATGATTCACGGACATGGGCGATGTGCCGATCAAGACTGTGCCATGGCGTCGGGGCGGTCGCAACCGTCAGGAAGCCGCTTCATGCCTGGCGTGGCGACGATCCGCGCCGGTTGCCGCGCAATGGCGGCCCGGGAGAGGGCGGGGTACCTCTTGCGACGATGCACGAAACTGTTGATTATCAAGCGCTAACAGGGATATAATCGCCGGCTTTTCCACCTTGCCCCACCGTTACCGCATGGCGGGGGGCTTTTGCCACAAGGAGTGTTCATGCGCCATTACGAAGTCTGTTTCATCGTCCATCCGGACCAGTCCGAGCAGGTCCCGGCGATGGTCGAGCGCTACAAGGCGCTCGTCACCTCGCGCAACGGCGTCATCCACCGCCTCGAAGACTGGGGCCGTCGCCAGCTGGCCTACCCGCTGCAGAAGATCCACAAGGCGCACTATGTTCTGATGAACATCGAGTGCGACGGCGAGACCCTCGCCGAGCTCGAGCACGCGTTCAAGTTCAACGACGCCGTGCTGCGCCACCTGACCGTCAAGATGAAGGCTGCCATCACTTCCCCGTCGCCGATGATGAAGGAAGAGAAGTCGAAGTCGCTGATGGAAGGCAAGGGCGAAGCCGCTGCTGCTACCGCTGCCGCTGAAGCGCCGGCTGCTGCCTAAGGATTTGCCGGAGGCTTGCTGAACCGCATCGAACTCACCGGCCACCTGATCGAACGCCTCGCGCTGCGCTATACGCCGGCAGGGGTTCCGGTCACCGAATGCCGGATCCGGCACGAATCGGAACAGGTGGAAGCGGGAAGTCCGCGGCGCGTCGAATGTGAAGTCCCGGCCATCGGCCTGGGTGATCCGGCGAAATGGCTGCAGGCGGCGACAACGGGGTCCGAGGTCAGGGTGACCGGATTCCTCGCCGCAAAGAGCCGCAACAGCAAGCAACTGGTACTGCACATAGAACACATCGAATTTTTGGAAGGAAACTGAAATGGCACGATTCTTCAAGAAGAAGGACGACAAAAAGCCGAAGCGTGGTGGTGGCCTGTTCAAGCGCCGCAAGTTCTGCCGCTTCACCGCCGACAAGGTCGACATGGTCGACTACAAGGACGTCGAAGTCCTGAAGGAATTCATCGTCGAAAACGGCAAGATCATGCCGGCCCGCCTGACCGGCACCAAGGCCCACTACCAGCGTCAGCTGTCGGTCGCCATCAAGCGCGCCCGCTTCCTGGCCCTGCTGCCCTACACCGACAACCACCAGTAAGCTCAGGACGATAAGGACTAGACCATGCAAATCATTCTGATGGAAAAGGTTATCAACCTGGGCAACCTCGGCGATCTCGTCAAGGTCAAGGACGGCTACGCCCGTAACTTCCTGATCCCGCGCGGCATGGCCAAGCGTGCCACGCCGGCTGCCAAGGCTGAATTCGAAGCCCGTCGCGCCGACCTGGAAAAGCTGGCCGCCGAGAAGCTGGTTGCCGCCCAGGGCATCGCCGAGAAGATGGCTGGCGTCGTCGTCGAAATCGCCCGCAAGGCCGGTGTCGATGGCCGCCTGTTCGGCTCGGTGACCAACGCCGACATCGCCGACGCCCTGAAGGCCCAAGGCTTCGACGTCGAGAAGGCTGCCGTGCGCATGCCGAACGGCCCGCTGAAGACCGTCAGCGAAAACACCCTCGACGTTGCGCTGCACACCGACGTCGTCGCCCAGATCACCGTCAAGGTCGTCGGCGAGCAGTAATCGACTGGACGCCGCTACGGCGGCTACGGTTCGGAAAGGCTCCGGGAGAAACCCCGGGGCCTTTTTCTTTGTCGGCGAATGGACTGCTCCGTGCCGTGCAAAAAAAACCGCCGGACATGCCGGCGGTCGGTGCAGGGTAAGCCGCAAGCGGTTTCTAGAAATTCTTCGTATCGTGGCAGGCCGCCCCACACGCCTTGGTGTAGGGGATCGGCATGGCCTTGCCCGACTCGACATCCTTGACGCCCTTGTTGTCTTTCCGGGGAACGTCGTAGAGGTGCGACGTGATGTCGTTCATCCAGTAATTCTTGCCGTCCTTGCCGATCAGACCTTTGCCAAAACCGGCACCCGTTTGCATGGTCTTGGTGTTGTGGCAGTCCGAACAGGTGATCTTTTCCGGAGCCACGGTGCACTTCGACTTGTCAGCCAGATGCTTCTTCAGGTCGGTGTTGCCCTTGTGACAGTTGGTACAGGATTCCGGCTTGCTGGAATCGGCCTTCAGCTGGTGTGGGAACTTCGCGTCGTGGGTGTCGTGACAGTCGGAGCAGGCCACTAGCCGGTTGCCGTTACGGTACTTGGACGACTTGATGAAGTCGGTGTACTGCTGGTGGTGCGACTTGGAATGCAGCTGGTCCGGCCAGTAGTCTTTCGGTGCCGCGTCTTCGCGCGTGGTGAACTGATTCAGGAACTCGTTGCGCGAGGTGCCCGGCAGCATCATCCTGTTCGCCGCATTGACCGGCTGGTCGTTCTTGAGGTGGCCCTGCGGCCGGCTGTGGCACTGGCCGCAAATCATCGATGCGCGCTCCGCCGCCAGCTTGTTGGGGCTGACGATGGTCGCCGGCATATCGATCTCTTTCGCCTTGTCGTGGGCGGAACCGGGGCCATGGCAGGTTTCGCATCCGATGTTGATCTCGTTCAGCTTGCCGTTGCCGTCGATGTCGATCTCGCCCTTGAAATCGTTGGCGGAACCGGCGATGTAGTCGCCCGCCGCCGTCTTGGTCAACGAGTACCCGTTGTAGTGGCAGGAGGCGCATTCCTTGTCGAAGGATTTCGCCTGGGGCGGATTCGCGAGCTTCCTGGTTTCCTCGTTGAAGAACCAGTCGGCGTGGTAATCGCGCCACTGTTTGCGGCTGCGGTCGGCATAGGCATCGTCGCCATCCTGATTGAACTGCACGAAGGGGAACAGGTTGGCGCCGACGCGCACCAGATAGCGTTGTTTGTACACGCCGCCGCCGTAGGTCATTTCCACGGGATAGATACGGGGCGGATCCTTCGGGTCCCTGGCGTTCTCGGAACGGAATTTGAGGATGCCGTCGCTATCCTTGTAGAAGGTGGCGGTAAAGCTCACGCTGGACGCGTCGGCCGGCGCCTTGGTGCTGATCTGGTACTTGTCGAAGCTGCGCGTCTTGTCGTAGCCATGGAACCAGAACTTGGTTCCCGCCATCAGTTTGTTCAGCCCCTTGTTGAAATCCGGGAAGCGGCTGTAGTCCTGCAGTTTTCCCGGTTTGCCGATGACCGAAATCCCCAGCCGATGAAGCGTCTTGGTGAAGTGCTGCTGCTCTTCGTGGCACTCGATGCACTTGGTGCTGCCGATGTAGGTCGCGTTCGCGGGAATATTGCCGGATATCTTGATCAGCAACGGAGCGGCACCCAGTTCGTCGGTGCCCAACGCGATGCGCGACTTGTCGCCGCCGGGGAGGTAGGTGTCGTTGGCGGGCTCGACGTAAACGAAGTACTTGCCGCCCGGGACGTCGGCGAAGCTGAATTCGCCGTTCCCGTTGGTCTTGGCATTCAGGTAGCGATCGCGGTTGGCGGCCAGATTGTCTTCCAGCGGCTCGTCGTTCCTGGCGTTCTTCCTGATTTCGATCGGCGTCTTGCCCATCGCCGCGACGTCCGCGGCCGGGATCAGCCAGACCGTCGCATTGGGAACCTTCAGGAAAGTCTCCTTGCTGCCGTCCTCGACTACCCCCTTGACCGGTGTATTCGGGTAAGTCTTGGTGCCGAGCGTACAAGCGTTGAGCAGGAGAATCGAGGCAAAGGCCAGCAGGCCTCCGAGCATGGTCTTTTTCATGTAAATACCCCCTATTTTTTGAGTTCTACGTCAAAACCAGCGGGCTCAGCCGCATTCGGCGATGAATGAGCCGGCCCGCGGAGATACGACAAGGAAATACTCCTCCGTTGGCGCTGTGCAGTCAATTGCAATGCAGATTGCAGCTTGAACAGACGGGCGGACGAGACGTTGCCGCTTGGGGGGCTTCCGGCGGGTGGGGGGGGGGCGACGCCGGTTCTTCAGGGGCAGCTCGCCGGATCGCTGGTGTAGGCGGCCAAGCCCAGGCTGCGCAGGCGGTCGAGGTAGCAGGGGTAGCGGCTGCCCCAGTCGAAGAGGCGGTCGTCGGCGAGCAGGCCGGGGAGGTTGGTCAGGTCGAGTTCGGCGACCTGCAGTTCGTCGCTGCCGGTGGCTTGCAGCAGGCCTTCGACGAGCAGCATGTCGGAGAGCAGGAAGGCCGCGTAGACGGGCGGGCTGCCGACGGCGCGCGCGGTTTCCTCCACGCTTTGTCCGGCGAGGTGCGCGATGGCCTGCGCCAGCGCGGTCTTGCGGAAACTGCTGGCGTCGCTGCCGGCGAGGCGGGCGACTGCCGGCATGACACCGCGGGTGACCGGGCGGCTGACGGCGGTCATCGTCACCGGTCCGGGCAGCGCGGCGTCGATTCCGGCCAGCTTTTCCTGCGCCAGCGCGCGTGCCGTCGCCAGCTCCTCGCCGGTCATCGGCTGCAGCGCGCAGGGCACGGCGTCCGCATTGCGGATTTCGCGGCACAGCGTGTGGTGCCAGATCTTCTGGCCGAGCGGGATGCCGAAGGCGTTGCGTTCGTCGGCGACCTGCAGGCTGCCGCCGCCGATGTCGAGGATGTGGCTGCTGCGCAGGCGCTCGCCGAGCCCCTGCCGGGCGCCGACGAAGCCGTAGCTGCCTTCGCGTGCCTGCGGCACGACCAGCACGGCGACGCCGCTCTCGTCGCGGATGCGGGCGAGCAGCGCGGCGAGCTTGCCCGCATCCTGCTGCAGCGCGAGGCGCCAAGCGGAGAAGCCGCCGCCGACGCGGGCGCAGTCCGCGGCGAAGCCGGCCTTTGCCGGCAGTTCGCGCAGCGCGGCGACGGTCGGCACCGCCGTCTCGTCGAGGCTGCGGCCGGCCAGCAGCGGGCCGAGGTAGTCGATCTCGGCGCGTGCCGTGCCGCCGCTGTTCGAGGCGCCGGCGCGGATGCCGGAGGAGCCGAGGTCGAAGGCGATCCGACAGCCATCGGCCGCTGCCGGCAGCGCCAGCGCGGCAAACGCCAGTGCGGCGAGCAGCGAGCGAGGGCGGTGCATCGGGTCAGAGGTGCAGGTAACCCATCGCGCCGACCGCGATGCCGAGGCCGGAGGCGGCGACAACGGCGCCGAGCAGCCAGCGCTTGCGCGTGAGCAGCGTGATCGCCGACAGCGCGATGGCGATCTGCAGCAGGGTCGTTGCCAGCGCCCAGCGCTCATGCACGTGCATCTCCGCCTCGCTCTTCTGGTCGGCGGCCTTGGCGGCCGCTTCCAGCTTCTCGGCGTCGACCTTGATCTCGTCCTTTTCCTTCCGGTAGCGCTCGACCGCTTGGCGGAATTTCTCCTGCGCCTCGCCGGCGGTCAGCGTCACCGACAGCTCGGCGAGGTTCTGCTTGTTGCTCTTGGCCTGGTAGTAGTTCCACTGGTTCGACGCCGAGGTCTTCTGGATCGCCGCCTCGTTCTTGTAGAGCAGCGCCGCGTTCTGCGCGTGGCCGCCGAGGTAGCCGAAGATCGCGCCGACGGTCGACAGGACCGCGGTCAGTACCGCCACCCGCGAGGTGAAGGTGTCGCCGCCGTGGTGCGAGACGTGCTCGACTTCGTGATCGTGCGGGCCATGCACGTGAAAGCCGTGACCGGACATGCTGAGTTTCTCCTTGATTGCTTTTGGGGGAATGCGAAAGGGCGCATTCTAGCGCGCTCGCCGGCTGTGTGAATGCCGGGCGTGCCACGCCGGCCGCCCAGGTCGGATTCCGTTTCCCTTCGTTGCGTGCGGATCCGTCGCTACCGGGGTTTTTTGTGTGCCGGCGTCGTCTGCGCGCAGGATACGACGCGATTGCGTCCCTCCCGCTTCGCTTGCAGCAAGGCCTGGTCGGCCCGCTCGATCGCTTCCTTGATCGACGGATCATCGTCTTCGACGACGCTGCAGCCGACGCTGATCGTCGTGCCGAGATCCTTGCCCTGGTAGCGAACGCTGATCCTGGCAATGTGATCGACCAGTCGCTGCGCCAGTGCCTGTGCGCGCTTCAAGTCGGTTTCCGGCAGCAGGGCGACGAACTCGTCGCCGCCGATGCGCGCGATCATGTCGCATTCGCGCAGCACCTCGTGGCAGGCGACGGTCAGGCGCAGCAGCACCTGGTCGCCGGCCGCATGCCCGAGTTCATCGTTGATCGGCTTCAGTTTGTCGACGTCGATGGCGAGAACGGCGAGCGGATGGCGGTAGCGCCGGGCACGCTTGATCTCGAGTTCGGCGGTATCGAGCAGATGGCGCCGGTTTGCCGCTCCCGTCAGCGGATCGGTCATCGCCATGTCGCGCAAGCGCTCTTCCACGCGCTTGCGTTCGGTGACGTCGCGGATGATTGCCGTAAACACCATGCCGTCGGGCGTCTGCAGCTTGGAAATCGAAATTTCCGCGGGGAAGACTTCGCCGTTGCGGCGCAGGCACTGCAGTTCCCCCCGTTCTTTCATGTGCCGGAAAATTGCCGCACCGGCGGCAAAACGGCGGACGTGTTCGGCGTGGGCTGCACGCCAGGGCTCCGGTATCAGTACTGTCAGCGGCTGGCCGAGGATGTCCTTCGCCGAATAGCCGAACATCGCCTCGGCGGCGACGTTGAAGAGCGTGATGCGCTGCTCCGCGTCGACCGACAGGATCGCATCGGGACTCAGGTTGACGACGCTGTGGATATGGTTGCTGGCCGTCCGCAGGTCTTCGAGCATGCGTTTGCGGTGGATCGAAAAATTGATCGCGCGCCGGATCCAGTTGATGGTGATCTGGCTCTTGACCAGGAACTCGATGGCGCCGGCGGCGAAGACCTCGGACGCGCTTTCGTCCTCGCCTTCACCGACGAGGACGATGATCGGCGTGGCGGGGTGTTTGTCGCTGATGTCGCGGACGGCCAGAAGCCGGAGATCTGCCGGTTGCAGCGCGACGAACAGCACGTCCGCCGCTGCCCGTTTCAGCGATGCCAGAGCCTGCTCCAGCGACGTCACGCGCTCGATGCGAACCGCGCGGTTATATGCCTTCTCCAGCACCACCGAGGTCAGCGTCGCATCCAGCGGGTCGTTTTCCAGCAGCAGTATGTGCATTCGTCGTTCCTTCCCGACGCGGGTGAAGAAATGGACACAAACATCCGCCCCTTCCCTCTTTTTCAGTATGAGGGCGGCGAATCGGATGTCAATGCAGAACGCGTAGGGGGCGCGGCGAACCAGGCGGTGCGTCCGGGGAGGGTCGAGAACTGCCGCCCCGTTGGGGCGGCGGCTCACGCGCGAGCTCCGCTGCCGTCAGCGACGGCCGGTGGCCATCGCGGCGCGGCGACGGAGCGCCAGTGCCTCGTTGCCGACCAGCGCGGCCAGCACCAGCGCACCGCCGGCCAGTGTGCTCGCCGCCGGCTGTTCGCCGGCGCCGAGCCAGGCCCAGGCGACGCCGAAGACGACTTCGAGCAGCGCCAGCAGCGCGATCTCCGGTGCCGGCAGTTCGCGTGCCAGGCGCACCACGAGCAGGCAGGGAATCGCCAGCTGCACGCTGCCGAGCAGCGCCAGCAGGCCGAGGTCGTGGGGCGAGGCCTGCAGCGGCCAGGCGAGCGGCAGCGCAGACAGCGCCGAGAGGACGGCGCCGATCCACACCGCCGGCAGCATGTCCTGCGCCGTTGCCGGGTCGCGCTGGCTGCCGCGCTGCAGGATCGTCCAGTTGACGGCGGCGGCCAGCGGCACGGCAAGCGCGACCAGCGTGCCGGTGAGCGAGGCGCCGCTCCGCGCCTCCTGGCCGAACATCCAGCCGATGCCGAGCCCGGCCAGCGCGATCGCGCCCCAGGTGCGCGCCGGCAGGCGGCGGTGCAGGAAGATGCGGAAGAAGAGGGCGGTCATCAGCGGGCCGACCGCCATCGTCACCAGCACGTTGGCGACGGTGGTCAGCGTCAGCGCGACCATGAAGGCGGTGAACATCACCGCCCAGCAGGCACCGGACAGCCACAGCGCGCGCGGCCAGCGCGGCAGGCCGCGCCACAGTGCCGGGCCGCGCAGCGCGGTGAGCGCGACGGCCAGCGCCAGCGCGTTGAACAGGCTGCGCCAGAAGGTCACCTCGAAGCTGCGGGCGGCGTCGAGGTGGCGCGTGACGACACCGGCGATGCTCCACAGCAGCGTGACCAGGATCATCAGCGAGACGGCGCGGGCGTGGCTCATGGCGGCGGCAGGGGGAAGGGTTGGCGGGGGCAAGGGGCGGTTGGAGCCGCCCCCGGTCGATGGCGCCTTCGGCGGCATGTCGAATTCATGCTGCCGTCTCGGCACGGCCGGCGGCGCCTCGGGAACGCCGCGCATTCTACGGGATTACCGGCGCCGGTGGGCAGGCGGTGGCGAGGTGCGGGCGCCGAGCGTGGCTGCTTTCGGGTAAACTCGCACCTCCCCCGAAGCGACCCGAGCCATGGCCCAGTTCCAGAAAAGACAGCAGCAACCGCCCCAGATCGACCCTGCCATCGCCGCGTTGCGCGTTCCGCCGCACTCGATCGAGGCCGAGCAGTCGGTGCTCGGCGGCCTGCTGCTGGACAATTCGGCCTACGACAAGATCAGCGACCTGGTCTCGGAAACCGATTTCTACCGCGACGAACACCGGCGCATCTTCCGTGCCGTGCAGCGGATGCTGGAGCGCGGCAAGCCGGCCGACGTGGTGACGGTGGCCGAGGCCATCGACGCCGCCGGCGAGACCGAACACACCGGCGGCCTGGCCTACCTCGGCGAACTGGCGCAGAACACCCCGTCGGCGGCGAACATCCGCCGCTACGGCGAGATCGTCCGCGAGCGCGCCATCCTGCGCCAGTTGGTGACCGCCGGCGACGAGATCGCCTCCAGCGCGCTCAACCCGCTCGGCCGCGAGCCGAAGACGCTGCTCGACGAGGCCGAGGCCAAGGTCTTCGCCATCGCCGAATCGGGGATGCGCCACCAGACCGGCTTCCAGCACATCAACCCGCTGCTGACGCAGGTGGTCGAGCGCATCCAGGAGCTGCACGACCGCGACAACGCCTCCGACATCACCGGCATCCCGTCCGGGTACCACGACCTCGACAAGATGACCTCCGGCCTGCAGCCGGGCGACCTGGTCATCGTCGCCGGCCGGCCGTCGATGGGCAAGACCTCGTTCTCGCTGAACATCGCCGAGCACGTGGCGATCGAGTACGGCGCGCCGGTCGCGGTGTTCTCGATGGAAATGGGCGGCACCCAGCTGGCGATGCGTATGCTCGCCTCGGTCGGTCGCCTCGACCAGCAGCGCGTGCGTACCGGCAAGTTGAACGACGACGAGTGGTCGCGGCTGTCTTATGCGCTCGGCAAGATCCACGAGAAGGCGATCTACATCGACGAGACGCCGGCGCTGAACCCGATCGACCTGCGCGCCCGCGCCCGCCGCCTGCACCGCCAGTGCGGCAAGCTCGGCCTGATCGTCATCGACTACCTGCAGCTGATGTCCGGCAGCAGCCAGGGCGAGAACCGGGCGACCGAGATCTCGGAAATCTCGCGTTCGCTGAAGGGCATCGCCAAGGAACTGGAATGCCCGGTGATCGCGCTGTCGCAGTTGAACCGCTCGCTCGAACAGCGGCCGAACAAGCGGCCGGTGATGTCCGACCTGCGCGAATCCGGCGCCATCGAGCAGGACGCGGACGTGATCCTGTTCATCTACCGCGACCAGGTCTACAACCCGGATTCGCCGGACAAGGGCACCGCCGAGATCATCATCGGCAAGCAGCGTAACGGCCCGCTCGGTACCGTCCGCCTCTCCTTCCTCGGCGAGTACACGCGCTTCGAGAACTTCGCCGCGCCCGGCAGCTACTGACCACCGCCGCCCGCTGCGCTAGACTCCGGACAGTCCCCCGTCCGGAGTTCGCGGCATGAAAGTCCTTGTTTCCCTCTGGCTGCTCCTCGCCCCGCTGCTCGCCTGGGCGGAACCCACCGTCGCCGGTCGCGTCGAGGACAGCGAAGGCGACGCGCGCATCTACGACGACGCCCGGACGATGCGGCCGGCGAAAGCGGGCGAGGTCGTCCGCGAAGGCGACAGCGTCGTCACCGGCGCCGACGGCGAGGTGCATCTGGCGATGGCGGACGAAGGCCAGATCGCCGTCCGCCCGAACACCCGCATGCGCATCGCCAAGTACAAGGCCGAAGGCGGCAGCGGCGATAGCAGCGTGATCGCGCTGGTGCAGGGCGCGCTACGCTCGGTCACCGGCTGGATCGGCAAGTACAACCCGAAGGGCTACGCCGTGCGCACGCCGACGGCGACGATCGGCGTGCGCGGCACCGACCACGAGACGCGGGTCGTTCCCGAAGGCAGCAGCGAGGGCGAGCCCGGCACCTACGACAAGGTCAATCAGGGCGCGACCGTGCTCAGCACGGCGCAGGGGAAGACCGAGATCCGCCCGAACCAGGCCGGCTTCGTCGGGCTCGCCGGCAAGGCGCGGCCGCGGGTGCTGACGGCGGTGCCGACCTTCTTCGCGCCGGCCCGCTTCGATCGCCGCTTTGAGAACCTGCACGAGCGGGTGCGCGAACGCATCGACAGCCGCCGCAACGAGCGCATCCAGTCGTTCAAGGAGCGCCGGCGCCAGCTCGACGAGCGGCGTTCGCTGCCGTCCGGCGAACGCCAGCGGCCGCCGGAGGCGCACCGTTCCGGGCAGCGCGAGCAGTGGCAGGAGCGCCAGCGCGAACGGCGCGAGCGGCTGGAAGCGGGTCGCCCGGACAGCCGCCTGCGCGGCGACGGCGGCGGCCGCCGGCTCGACGAACGTTCGTCCGGCGAGGGCCGACGCGTCGAGCAGGAACGGCGGGGCATGGCGGGAGAACGCGGGGGCGGCGGACGCGGCGGCGAGCACCGGCCCGGCGCGGCGGCTCCGGGAGGCGGTGGTCGTGGCCACTGACGCCGCCCGCCGTCAGGTGGGGTGCGTGCCGGCGGCGCTCAGCCCTCGCTGCGGCTGGCCTTGATGCTGACGACGAAGCGCTCGGCGTCGGCGGTGTCGAGCACGCCGTCGGCGGTCTCGACGTGCGGCGTGGCGAGGAAGGGCAGCGGGCGCGAGCGGCTGTCTTGCGGCGTCACCTCAAGCGCGGTGTTGAGCCCGATCCAGTTCATTTCCCAGAAGCCGAAGAGCAGCTTCTTCAAGACCGCCAGCCGGCCGTCGTCCGGCGACAGTTTTTCGGCGATGACCACCTGGCGCAGGTCGGCCGGGTTGACCGGAATCCAGTCGTAGCCGGGGGCGTAGAACTCGGCGCGGCAGTGGAAGGCGCGGTTGAGTTCGCCGAGGGCGCCGAGACTGGGGAACAGCTTCGAATAGTCGCAGCGCAGGCCGAACACCGGTCGCGCCGGCAGGCCGACGGCGCGCGCCAGCGCGACGAAGAGCAGCGCGTGGCCGGCGTTGCGGCCGAGCGCGTTGGCCAGTTCCGGCGGCGTGTCGATGCCGCCGGCGGCGAGCGCCGGCGTTTCCGGGTCGCGCAGTGCGCGGTCGGCGACCCAGTCGTAGAGCACCTTGCCCTGCGCCAGCGGATCCCTGACGCGGCCGACGATGCGTTCGGCGATCTCGCGCGTCTTCTCGTTGATCGGCATCAGTTCGGTGCTCTGCAGGTTGCGGCGCAGGATCTCGCCGCGTTCCGGCGCGCAGTGCTTCCTCGTCACGTCGAAGTGTCGGTCCTGCGTCTCGACGCGGCTGGAGAGTTCGAGCTGCGGCTGCACCCCGTCCTTCCATTCGGCGGTGAACACCTCCATTTCGGCGGCGGGATCGCGGTAGATCCCGGCGCGTTCGAAATTGCCCTGCCAGCGGTGGCCGAGGGCGCGCTGCCACGGCGTGTCCTTGAACATCGCCAGCGGCAGCCACAGCCTGGTCGGGCCGTTGCCGCGGCGGACCTCGATGCGCGTGGCCAGATCGTAGGTGCGCCAGCGTGCGGCGGGTTCCTGCGGCAGCGCTGCGGCGGTGACGCGATTCTCGTTCGCCTCGGCGGCGGCGACCGGTTTCTTCGCCGTCGTCGTGGTTTTTTTCGGGGCCGGTTTGGCGGTGGCTTTCTTCCTGACCGCCGGCGCCGCCAGCGCGTTGCCGCTGCCGAGGATCGGCAGCGCTGCGGCGGCAGCGATGAAGTCGCGTCGTTTCACGAAACCTCCACTGCAAAAAGCGACAAGGCCGTGTCGGACGACACGGCCTCTGGATGCGAAGAATTGTATCAGACCGGCCGCGGGCCTAAACTCAACGGGAAGGAGGTGGTGATGAAGCTTCGTCCGCTGCTTTGCCTGCTGATCGTGCTGCTGCTCGGCGCCTGCGCGTCGCCGACGCGGATCACCAATTCCTGGCGCGATGCCGCCTACCACGGCCCGCGCTTCCAGCGCGTGCTGGTGATGGGCTTCGGCGACGACGGCGCCAGCCGGCGCGTGTTCGAGGACCGGTTCGTGCAGCAGCTGCAGGCGGCGGGGGTGACGGCCATTGCCAGCTATACGCTGGTGCCCGGCCTGGCCGAGGCCGACCTGCCGCGCGTGCGCGATGCGGTCGCGAAGTCGGGCGCCGATTGCGTGCTGACGACGCGGCTGGTCGGCACCGAACGGCGGATCGGGGTCTATCCGGCGCAGCCGATGCTGATGCCGTCGGTCGGCTTCCGCCGCGGCTTCTACGGCTACTACTCGTCGGTGATGGTGATGCCGCCGAGCACCTACAACTACGAGGTGGTGACGCTGGAGAGCAACCTCTGGCAGGTGCCGGGGGAAAGCCTGCTGTGGTCGGCGACGACCGAATCCTTCGCCCCCGAGGATGCGGCCAAGGGCGCCACCGAGCTGGCGCGGGTGGTCATCCAGGCGCTGCGCGGGCAGGGTTTCCTCTGACGCCAGCCGCTCCCCCCGGAGCCGGTCGACGCGGCCTCCCGTCATTCCGGGCTTGACCCGGAATCCAGGAGTCGGGCACCGGTCACCGGCGCCCGGCGCGTGCGTTTGCGGGGTTCGCCGGAACGGCAAACTAGCCGCTTTCCCCCACCCGTTCGCCGATCCACGCGCGGGTTGCGTCGCGCAGGCGGACGACGTTTGCCCATGCGTCCCCCCGCGGCTGCAGCGGCGGGCCGACCAGCACTGCGAGCGGGCTGCGGCGGGGCCGCCATTGCCCGTCGCGCAACAGCCGCCGCGTGCCGCGCAGGCACAGCGGCACCACCGGCAGGCCGCTGCCGGCGGCGACGGCGAAGGCGCCGAGACGGAAGGCTTGCAGCCCCGGTGCGGCGCGGAAGGTGCCTTCCGGGAAAAAGAGCAGCGAATCGCCGGCGGCGGCTCGGGCTTCGAGTTCGCGCGTGTCGGCGATGCCGCGCACGTTGTCGAAGCGCTCGACGAAGGTGCAGCCCAGCCGGGCGAGCGGGATCGCCGCCAGCGGCCGCTGCGCCAGTTCGCGCTTGGCGATGTAGGCGAAGCGCGGCGGCAGCACGGCGGTGAGGATCAGCCCGTCGAGATAGCTGGCGTGGTTGGCGGCGATGACGCAGGGCGGCCCCTGCTCCAGCTGCGCCACGCCCTCGACCTGCGGCCGCAGGCCGCAGGCGGCCAGCGCCAGCCGGGCGCAGCGCCGGGCGCAGCGGCGCCGCAGCGCGAGCGTCGGCGCCAGCGTCACCAGCAGCCAGGCGAAGGGAACGATGGCGGCGAACACGGTCCATGCCCAGGCCGACCAGATCCCTTCGGCGGCGCTGTGCAGCGCCGTCGCCGTCCGCGCCCGAACGCCGCCCAGCCCGAGGCGAAGCAGTTGCAGCCAGGGCGCCGGCGCCGGGCGCGCCAGTTCGCCGCTTTCGTAGCGCTCGCGGCAGGCGCTGCGCCGGATCTTTCCACTCGATGTCTTGAGCACCGTTCGCGGCGGCGCCAGCACGATGTCGTCGGCGGGTTGGCCGAGCAGGTCGACGGCAAGCCTGGCGATCTCGGCTCCGAGCCGCGCGCGCCCGGCGGCGTCGGCAAGCGAGGTTTCGGCGAGGACCACCAGCCGCTCGCTGCCGCTGCGCGGATCGCTTGCCGGGAAGACGGCGACGCCGCCGCGGCGCACGCCGTGCAGCCCGCCGACCGCCTCCTCCAGCTCCTGCGGATAGAGGTTGTGGCCGCCGCGGATGATGATGTCCTTGCTGCGGCCGGTCAGGTAGAGCTCACCGGCGGCGAGGTAGCCGAGGTCGCCGGTGTTCAGCCAGTCGCCGTCGAACAGCGTCGCATCGACCTGCCGGAAGTAGCCGGCGGTCGCCGACGGGCCGCGGAACTGCACGCGGCCGACGCGGCGCTCGGGCAGCGCCCGGCCGTCGTCGTCGACGATGCGCAGCTGGTGCCCGGGCAGCACGCGGCCGCAGCAGACGACCTGCAGCGGGTTGACGGCATCGTCGCCGGCCGGTCGCGCCTCGCCGGCGGCGAGCGCGCTGCGCTCGATGCGCTCGACCCGCGGACCGCGCCCGACCGGCGGAAAGCTCAGCCCGACCGAGTTCTCCGCCAGCCCATACACCGGCGTCATCGCCGCGGGGGCGAAGCCGTAGGCCGCGAAGCGCTCGCAGAAACGCTGCAGCGTGCCGGCGGCGACCGGCTCGGCGCCGTTGTAGGCGAGCCGCCAGCGAGAGAGGTCGAGCCCGGCGAGCGCCGCCGCGTCGATCTTCGTGGCGCAGATCTCGTAGGCGAAATTGGGGGCCGCCGAGACGGTGCCGCGCTCTTCGTCGATCGTCCACAGCCAGCGCTCGGGGCGGGCGAGGAAGGTGAGCGGCGACATCAGCACGAGGCGGAAGCCGACCGACAGGCTGCCCAGGCAGGCGCCGATCAGCCCCATGTCGTGGTACAGCGGCAGCCAGGAGACGAACACGTCGTCGGCGGTGACGCCGCTCGCTTCCTCCATCGCGTGCAGGTTGGCGATGAGGTTGGCGTGCGTCAGCACGACCCCCTTCGGCTGGCCGGTGCTGCCCGAGGTGTATTGCAGGAAGGCGATCTCGCCCGGGGCCGGCCGCGGCAGCGCCGGCGCTGCGTCGAGCGCCAGTTCGTCGACCGTGGCGACCACGCGCAGCGCCGCGCATTCGGCCTGCAGCAGGTGGCCGAGCAGTCGCGCCCGGGCGTCGGCGATCAGCACCGCGGCGCCGGCGTTGGCGACGATGCCGGCGATGCGGCGCATGTGGTCTTCGAGCTGCGACGGGCGCGCCGGCGGATAGAGCGGCACCGGCACGCCGCCGGCGTAGAGGATGCCGTAGAACGCGGCGAAGAAGCCGCGGCAGGTGGGCAGCATGATCGCGACGCGGTCGCCGGGGCGGAGGTCGTGCGCGAGCAGGCCGGCGGCGACGGCGATCGCCTCCGCGCGCAGCCGGCCGTAGGCGATGTCCTGCGGTGGCGCCGCGGCGTCCTCGAACAGGCGGATGTAGGTCCAGGCCGGATGCCGTTCGGCGTGCCAGTCGAGCAGCCCGGTCAGCGTGTCGGCGTCGGCTTTCGCCTGCGTGCGCCGCTCCGGCGCGGCAACCGTAGCCGGCGCGCTTGCCGGAGCGGCCGCCGCCGGCGTCGGGGCCGCGGCGGCGGTTGGGGCGAGCAGGCGCAGCAGGTCGCGCGGCGTCTCCGCCATCGCCAGCGCTTCCGCGTCCGGGCTGCCGTCCGCCGATTCCGGCGGCAGCCCGAATTCGTGCTGCAGCCGAGTCAGCAGTTCGAGCCGGGTCAGGCTGTCGAGGCCGAAATCGCGTTCGAGCGAATGATCGAGGCCGCAGCGCTCGACGTCGCCGCCGTCGTGGCGCATCTCGCGCGCCAGTTCGCGAACGACGGCGAGCAGGCGCGTCGCCTCGTCGCCGGCGGGGGCGGAAGGGAAAAGCGGGGAGGTGGACATCTACCCATCGTAGTCCGCCGACGGCGCCGCGCCAGTGTGCGGATGGGCGGGGAAACGGGGGCGGCCGTCCCCCAAGGGGATTCGCTTCGCAGCATCGAGGGGGCGTTCCGCCTCGACGGCACAGCCGCCGGCCGCAGCCGGCGGCGCCTTGCGGCTTACAGCACCTCGGCGGCGTGGTCCGCCAGCCGCGAGCGCTCGCCGCGCTGCAGCGTGATGTGGCCGGAGTGCTCCCAGCCCTTGAAGCGGTCGACGACGTAGGTCAGGCCGGAGCTGCCCTCGGTCAGGTAGGGCGTGTCGATCTGCGCGATGTTGCCCAGGCAGACCACCTTGGTCCCCGGGCCGGCACGCGTGATCAGCGTCTTCATCTGCTTCGGCGTCAGGTTCTGCGCCTCGTCGATGATCAGGTACTTGTTGAGGAAGGTGCGGCCGCGCATGAAGTTCAGCGACTTGACCTTGATCCGGCTGCGGATCAGGTCCATCGTCGCCGCCCGCCCCCAGTCGCCGGCCTGCTCGTCGGTCTTGTTCAACACGTCGAGGTTGTCCTCCAGCGCGCCCATCCACGGCGTCATCTTCTCCTCCTCGGTGCCGGGCAGGAAACCGATGTCCTCGCCGACCGGGACGGTGACGCGGGTCATGATGATCTCGGCGTAGAGCTTCGTCTCCAGCACCTGCGTCAGGCCGGCGGCGAGCGTCAACAGCGTCTTGCCGGTGCCGGCCTGGCCGAGCAGGGTGATGAAGTCGACCGCCGGATTCATCAGCAGGTTGAGCGCGAAGTTCTGCTCGCGGTTGCGCGCGGTGATGCCCCAGATGCCGTTCTTCGGGTGCGTGTAGTCGGTCAGCGTGGCGAACTCGGCGGTCTTGCCGGAAACGTCCTTCACGATCGCCGCAAAGGCCGGGTCGCCGTCGATGAAGAGGAATTCGTTCACCAGCATCTGCGAGCTGAGCGGCCCCTTGACGCGGTACATCGTGTGCCCGTCCTGCTTCCACGATTCCATGCCCTGGCCGTGCTTGTCCCAGAAATCGGCGGGCAGCTGGCGCATGCCGGTGTACAGCAGGTCGGTGTCCTCCAGCACCTTGTCGTTGAAGTAGTCCTGCGCCTCCAGCCCGAGTGCGCGGGCCTTGATGCGCATGTTGATGTCCTTCGAGACGAGGATCACCGGGCGGCGCGGGTGCTTGCGCTGCAGGTGGATGACGACGGCGAGGATCTGGTTGTCGTACTTCGAGGTCGGCAGCGCCGCCGGCAGGTCGGCGGCGATCGCTTCGGTCTGCAGGAAGAGGCGGCCGCTGGCCAGGCGCTTCGACGGCCCGTCGAGCGGGATGCCGCTCTCGATGCCGTTCTCGAAGCTGCAGACGATCTCGTCGAGGGTGCGCGTCGCCTGGCGCGCGTTGCGCGAGATTTCGGACATGCCCTTCTTGTTGTTGTCGAGCTCTTCGAGCGTCATGATCGGCAGATAGACGTCATGCTCCTCGAAGCGGTAGAGGCTGGTCGGGTCGTGCATCAGCACGTTGGTGTCGAGGACGAAGATCTTGGTGACAGGCTCTGACTTGGCTTTCGCTGCGGGTTTGCGGGCCATGATGGTGGGTCTCCGTTATCTCTCGCTGAGGGTTGTCACGTAGTCCAGCACTTCCTGGGCATGGCCGGGCACCTTTACCCCGCGCCATTCCCTGCGCAGCATGCCCTGGCCGTCGATGACGAAGGTGCTGCGCTCGATACCGCGAACCTCCTTTCCGTAGAGTTTCTTCTGCTTGATCACCGAAAACTGCGAGCACAGCGCCTCGTCGGCGTCCGAGAGCAGCGCGAACGGCAGCGTCTGCTTCGCGCTGAAGTTTTCGTGCGAGCGCAGCGAGTCGCGCGACACGCCGGCGACGACGCAGCCATTCGCCGCAAAGTCGTTGTGCAGGTCGCGGAACTGCTGCGCCTCGGTGGTGCAGCCGGGCGTGCTGTCCTTCGGGTAGAAATAGAGGATGACGGTCTTGCCGCGTTGCGCGGAGAGGGTGAAGCTGTGGCCGCCGGTGGCGGGTAGCGTGAAATCGGCGACGGGCTGGTCGATCATCAAGGACTCCGTGGGGCTGTTGCGACGATTGTCGTGACAAACGCGCAGGCCGGTCAACTCGGTTGATTTAAGGCGGGTCGGCCCTATACTGACGGGTACGCTCAGGGGTTTGTCATGGTCATCCCGCCGACCGGTTTTTCCGCCAGCAGCATCTCGTCGCTCACCGCCAGCCAGGGCGACCGTGTCCGGTCAGCTCGAACAGCTTGAAACGCGCCAGGCCGCCTTGCAGAGCGGCGGCGAGGCATCGCAGCGGGCAGTGGAGGCGGGCGCCTGTCTCGGCTTTCGGACTGTGTAGTCCGCTCCCGGAGCGTTTCAGCGCCGATGCGGAAGTGATGTAGCATCGGCAGGACGGGGACATCGGCGGAGGGGGCATGAACCGGGGTGGCAACAAGCAACGCGGCAAGGTAGAACGGCGCGCCACGGACGACCGTCGTCTGGATTCGGATCGCCGGCTGATCGACGTCGGCGCACCCGAACGCCGCTTGAACGACGAGCGCCGACAGGTCGACCAGGGACCGCCGGAGCGCCGCCTGCACGCGGATCGTCGCGACGCCGAAAAGGGGCCGCCGCCGGGATGGAAGGATCGGCGGCGCACGCCCGAGCGCCGCGTTCCCGAAGTGGCCGAAATTCCGTTCGAGGACTGGGTCCGGCAGCGGGCGGCCCAGGCTCACGTCGCAGACGACTCCGGGAAGCCGGCCGAGGCGCCGGAAAACCCCGATCCGCGCGATCCGGCGCGGGTCGGCAAATGAACCGGCACCGGCCTGGCGCAGCGCTTCGCTGCGTGCGGTTCTGGTAGGATTCGCCTTCGCCCCCGCCTTCACATTCCGCGTCCTTCCCGCCCCGGTATTCCGCATGTCCTCGTCGCTCTCCGAAGTCTTCTCTCCGGCCGGTCCGCTGGCCGCCAGCATTCCCGGCTACCGCCAGCGCAGCCAGCAGCTGGAAATGGCCGAGCGCGTCGCCGCGGCATTGGCGGACAACCGCGTGCTGGTCGCCGAAGCCGGCACCGGCACCGGCAAGACCTACGCCTACCTGGTGCCGGCGCTGCTCTCCGGCGGCAAGGTGATCGTCTCCACCGGCACCAAGACGCTGCAGGACCAGCTCTTCAACCGCGACCTGCCGACCGTGCGCGATGCGCTGAAGGCGCCGGTGAAGATCGCGCTGTTGAAGGGGCGCGCCAATTACGTCTGCCACTACCACCTGCAGCGCGCGCTGGCCGACGGCCGCTTCCTGTCGCGCGAGGACGCCGGCCACGCCCGCGCCGTCGCCCGCTTCGCCAAGGAGACGCGCACCGGCGACAAGGGCGAGTGCAACGACGTGCCGGAAAGCTCTCCGGTGTGGGGCATGGTCACCTCGACGCGCGAGAACTGCCTCGGCCAGGACTGCCCCGACCACAAGGAGTGCTTCGTGCTGGCCGCGCGGCGCGAGGCGCTCGATGCCGACGTCGTCGTCGTCAACCACCACCTCTTCTTCGCCGACGTCATGTTGAAGGACGAAGGCATGGCCGAACTGCTGCCGGCGTGCAACGCGGTGATCTTCGACGAGGCGCACCAGCTGCCGGAAACCGCCAGCCTGTTCTTCGGCGACAGCGTCTCGACGGCGCAGGTGACCGACCTCGCGCGCGACGCCAAGCTGGAGGCGGTGGCCTCGGCGCGCGACTGCCTCGACCTGCCGCCGGCCTGCGCCGGGCTGGAGAAGGCGGCGAAGGACCTGCGCCTGACGCTCGGCGTCGAGCCGGCGCGCTACTCGCTGCCGCAGCTGGAAGCGCGGCCGGGCTTCGACAACTACCTGGTCGGCCTGATCAACACGCTGGAGCACTTCGCGGCGATCCTGGAAACGCAGGCCGAGCGCTCGGAAGGGCTGGAGAGCTGCTGGCAGCGCAGCCTCGAACTGCTCGCCGCGTACCGCCGCTGGCGAGCCGGGGAGGGCGACGCAAAAGCCGCGAACGCAAAAACCGGCACGAAAGCCGGCGCTGCTCAGGCCGACCCCGCCGGCGACAGCGAAGGCCCCGGCAGCGTGCGCTGGGGCGAGGCGACGACCTACTCGCTGCAGTTGAACGCGACGCCGCTGGCGATCGGCGAGATCTTCAAGAAGCAGATGAGCGGCCACCCGCGCGCCTGGATCTTCACCTCGGCGACGCTCGCCGTGCAGAAGGACTTCGGCCACTACTGCGCCGAGATGGGCCTCATCGACGCCGAGTCGGCGTGCTGGGACAGCCCCTTCGACTACGGCCGCCAGGCCGTGCTCTACGCGCCGCAGGGCCTGCCCGAGCCGAACAGCCCGGGCTTCATCGAGGCTGTCGCCAACGCCGCCTTCCCGGTGGTCAAGGCCAGCGGCGGCCGCGCCTTCTTCCTGTGCACCTCGCTCCGGGCGATGCGCCGCATGCACGAGCTGCTGCAGGATCGCCTCGAAGCCGAAGGGCTCGACTATCCGCTGCTGCTGCAGGGCGAAGGCAGCAAGAATGAACTGCTGGAGCGCTTCCGGCGCCTCGGCAACGCCATCCTGGTCGGCAGCCAGAGCTTCTGGGAAGGCGTCGACGTGCGCGGCGAGGCGCTCTCGCTGGTGGTCATCGACAAGCTGCCGTTCGCGCCGCCGGACGATCCGGTGCTGTCGGCGCGGATTGAGCGCATGAACCGCGAGGGCCGCAATGCCTTCATGGAATACCAGCTGCCGCGCGCGGTGATCAACGTCAAGCAGGGCGCCGGCCGGCTGATCCGCGACGAGAGCGACCGCGGCGTGCTGATGATCTGCGACCCGCGGCTGATCACCAAGCCCTACGGCAAGCGCGTCTGGCGCAGCCTGCCGCCGATGAAGCGGACGCGCGAGCTGGCCGAGGTGGTCGACTTTTTCGAAGCGGGGGCGACGGCATGAACGAGATCAACCTGGCGCTGCCCGATGACTGCCGCTCCGCCGCCGAAGTGCTCAACCGCGACTGCGCCTGCGTCACGCTCGACCACGCGGCGCTGGCGCAGGCGCTGACGGGCGACGGCGGCAACGGGAGCGGCCTCTACCGCGAGATCCTTGACACGCGGCCGCACCTCTTTTCCGATTCGCTGGTCTTCGTCGGTCGTCACCATCTGGCGCACATGGCCGAGCTGGTCGCCGCCGTCGAGGAGATCGTCGCGCTGCCCGGCTGGCAGGAACGCGTGCTCGGCTGGGCGCCGGCCTCCGCCCGGCATCCGACGGCGGCGGCCGGCGCCTTCCTCGGCTACGACTTCCACGTCGGCGACGACGGGCCGAAGCTGATCGAGATCAACACCAACGCCGGCGGCGGCCTGCTCAACGCGCGGCTGGCGGCGGCGCAGCGCGCCTGCTGCGATGCCGTCGCCGAGCTGATGCAGCGACCGCAGGCCGACGTCGCGGCGCTGTTCGTCGCCATGTTCCGCGAGGAATGGCGGCGCGTGCGCGGCCAGGAGGACAATCGACCGCTGACGCGCATCGCCATCGTCGACGAGAAGCCGGCCGAGCAGTACCTGGCGCCGGAGTTCGAACTGTTCCGCCGGCTGTTCGAAGCCAACGGCATCGTCGCGGTGATCGCCGACCCGTCCGAGTTCGTCTGGGACGGCGCCCGGCTGCTGCACGCCGGCGCGCCGGTCGACCTCGTCTACAACCGTCTCACCGACTTCGCCCTCGACGACCCCGCCCACGCCGCGCTGCGCGCCGCCTGGGACAATGACGGCGCGGTGATCACGCCGCATCCGCGCGCGCATGCGCTCTACGCCGACAAGCGCAACCTGGTCGCGCTGTGCGACGCCGGCTGGCTGGCCGAACTGGGCGTGCCGGCGGAGGCGCGGCGGCTGATCGCCGGGATGGTGCCGATGACGCGCATGGTGCGGGCAGCGGATGCCGAAGAACTGTGGGCCGGGCGCAAGCGCTGGTTCTTCAAGCCGGCCGCCGGCTACGGCAGCAAGGCGGCGTACCGCGGCGACAAGATGACCAAGCGCGTCTTCGAGGAGATCCTGCAGGGCGACTACATCGCGCAGGCGCTGGTGCCGCCCTCCGAGCGCCGGCTGCAGGTCGCCGGCGAGCCGCAGCTGTTCAAGCTCGACCTGCGCAACTATGCTTACGCCGGCCGCGTGCAGCTGGTCGTCGCCCGCCTCTACCAGGGACAGACGACCAACTTCCGCACCCCCGGCGGCGGTTTCGCGCCGGTCTTCGAGGTGCCGGGGCGAGTGTTGGAGAGCGCTTGAATGGCATCGATTACGGCATCGTTTGATGCTATATTCGGCATATCAAAATCCGGAGGTCTCCCGATGCGAACGACTTTGGCTCTTGAGGATGCGCTGGTGGAAAAGGCACAGGCGCTGACCGGTCTTGGCGAGAAATCGGCACTGGTGCGCGAGGCGCTGAAGGCCCTGATCGAGCGGGAGAGCGCTCGTCGCCTGGCCATGCTGGGCGGAACTGAACCGCAATTGAAGGACATTCCCCGGCGGCGCAGCGCAACGTGATCCTGGTCGACACTTCGATCTGGATCGATCACCTTTCCCGACGGGATGAACGTTTGTTTGGCCTTCTCTCCGCCGGGCAGGTGCTGGCGCATCCTTTCGTGACCGGTGAAGTTGCGCTGGGTAATCTGCGGCAACGGGAGACGGTTCTCGAATTGCTGCTCAATCTTCCGCGCGCCACTGTCGCCAGCGACGACGAGGTGCTTCATTTGATCAATGCTGATCGCCTGCACGGCCTCGGAGTCGGATACGTCGATGCCCATCTGCTGGCCTCGACGATGCTGACGGCCGGAGCAAGGCTGTGGACGCGCGACAAACGGCTGGCCAGCGTCGCCCATCGCCTGGGATTCGATGCTGCAACATCGCATTGAGGATTTCGTCGTGAAAGTTTTCGGCATCGCCGGTTATTCCGGCTCGGGCAAGACGACCCTCCTCGAACGGCTGATCCCGCGCCTGACCGCGCGCGGCCTCAAGGTTTCCGTGATCAAGCACGCGCACCACGGCTTCGACATCGACCGTCCGGGCAAGGACTCCTGGCGCCACCGCGAGGCCGGCGCCAGCGAGGTGATGCTCACCGGCGGCGAGCGCTGGGCGCTGCTGCACGAATCGCGCGGCGAGGCGGAGCCGACGCTCGACGAATACCTCGCGCATTTCTCGCCCTGCGACCTGGTGCTGGTCGAGGGCTTTAAGCACGAACCGGTGCCGAAGCTGGAAGTGCACCGCCCGGCCAACGGCAAACCGCCGCTATGGCCGGAGAACCCGCACGTGGTGGCGGTGGCCACCGACGAACCGGCGCAGGCCGTGCTGCCCGCGCATCTGCCCGTACTCGACCTGAATGACATCGACGCCATTGCCGACTTCGTGATGAATACCCTTGAACTGACAGGAAAGACCGATGCTCTCGTTCGATGAAGCGCTGCAGAAGCTGCTCGCCGGCTGCAAGCCGGTGACCGAAACCAAGGCGATGCCGACGCTGGCCGCCGCCGGGCGCGTGCTGGCCGAGGCGCAGTACTCGACGCTGGCGGTGCCGCCGCTCGATAACTCGGCGATGGACGGCTACGCCGTGCGCGCCGCCGACGTCGCCGTCGTCGGCACGACGCTGCCGGTGTCGCAGCGCATCCCGGCGGGCACCGTCGGCGCGCACCTGCAGCCGGGTACCGCCGCCCGTATCTTCACCGGCGCCCCGGTGCCGGCCGGCGCCGACGCGGTGGTGATGCAGGAGCGTTGCGAGCACGCCGACGGCAGCGTCGTCATCAACCACGTGCCGAAGGCCGGCGAGCACATCCGCCGCGCCGGCGAGGACGTGCAGCCGGGCGCGCAAATCCTCGCCGCCGGCGCCCGCCTGCGGCCGCAGGACACCGCCTTCGCCGCCTCGGTCGGCCTCGCTACGCTGCCGGTGCTGCGCCGCGTGCGCGTCGCCGTATTCTTCACCGGCGACGAACTGCGCATGCCCGGCGAGCCGCTGCCGCCGGGGGCGATCTACAACTCCAACCGCTTCGCGCTGGTGGCGCTGCTCGAACGCCTCGGCTGCGAGGTGCGCGACCTCGGCCTGGTGCCGGACCGGCTTGACGCCACGCGCGCCGCGCTGCGCGCGGCGGCGGCCGACAACGACCTGATCATCACCTCCGGCGGCGTCTCGGTCGGCGAGGAAGACCACATCAAGCCGGCGGTGGAAGCCGAAGGCCGCCTCGACATGTGGAAGATCGGCATCAAGCCGGGCAAGCCGCTGGCCTTCGGCGCCGTCGCCGTCGAGGGAAGGGAGGCTGCGTTCATCGGCCTGCCGGGCAACCCGGTCTCCGCCTTCGTCACCTTCCTGACGCTGGTCCGCCCCTTCGTGCTGCGCCTCTCCGGCGTCGACCAGGTGCGGCCCAAGTCCTACCTGCTGCACGCCGACTACGACTGGGCGCGCCCCGATGCGCGCCGCGAGTTCCTGCGCGCGCTGACCAACGACAGCGGCGGCGTCGAGCTGTTCCCGAGCCAGGGCTCCGGCGTGCTGTCCTCCTGCGTGCAGGCCGACGGGTTGGTCGACAACCCGCCGGGGCAGGCGGTCAAGCGCGGCGACCTGGTGCGCTTCATTCCTTACTCCGAGCTGCTCAACTGAGGCTCAACCGACATGATCAAGATCCTCTACTTCGCCAGCCTGCGTGAGAAGCTCGGCAGCTCGGGCGAGAGCCTCGAATTGCCGGCCGGCGTGACCGACATCGGCGGGCTGCTGGCCTGGCTGGCGCAACGCGGCGGCGAATGGGCCAGCCTGGCCGCGGTGAAGAACCTGAAGAGCGCGGTGAACCAGGAAATGGCCCGCGCGACGACGCCGGTGCAGGACGGCGACGAGGTCGCCTTCTTCCCGCCGGTGACCGGAGGTTGAAGACTATGAGCGTCAGTGTCCAGGAAGCCGATTTCGACGTCGGCGCCGAGATCGCCGCGCTGAGCGCGGGCGATGCGCGCGTCGGCGCGGTGGCCAGCTTCGTCGGCCTGGTGCGCGACGTGAACGACGGCGCCGGCATCGCCGAGATGACGCTGGAGCACTACCCCGGCATGACCGAGAAGGCGCTGCAGGCGATCGTCGCCGAGGCGCAGTCGCGCTGGGACATCTACGCCGTGCGCGTGATCCATCGCGTCGGCCGCCTGCTGCCCTGCGAGCGCATCGTCTTCGTCGCCGTCAGCAGCGCGCATCGCGGCGAGGCCTTCGCCGCCTGCGAGTTCATCATGGATTACCTGAAGACCCGCGCCCCGTTCTGGAAGCGCGAGGTCACGCCCGACGGCGCGCGCTGGGTCGATGCGCGCGAGACCGACGACGACGCCGCGGCGCGCTGGGAAAAGTAGGGTTTTCCCCGGCCGCGCCGGCCGCGCGGCCGGCGCGCGCGTCACCGCCGCCGGGTTTTTCCGGCACCTCTCCGGACCCCCTTCCCGCGTCAGGAATCCCTTCCCGGCAGGGCTGCGATGAAGATCCGATGCGTCCGGCATCGATGCTCCTGTCCTGACGGCCGCTCCCCGTTCGCGCGCCTTTCGCGCCCGGTTTGACTCCCGATCCGCCGCGGCGCACGATGGGCGGAAACAGCCGGCGCCGCCCGCCTGCAGGCGGGCGCGGACCAAGAATCCGGGCTCCGTCGGGGGCGCATCACACCGGCCGGAGCAGGGAGTCATTCGGCCGCGCCCTGTGCGCGGCGGGAGGAGGGGATATGAAAAACATCGGCACGTCGCCCTGTCAGCCGGATCTGGCAGCGCTCGACGAAGCGTTCCACTTTCTCGCCTATCCGGACCACGTTCTTCTCTTCATGCTCGACGCGCAGGGTGGCTGCGACTTCGTCAGCCCCTCCTGGAGCACCTTCACCGGCCGCGAGGCGCTGCGGGAAATGGGCGCAGGCTGGCTCGACCATGTGCACCCGGAAGACCGCGAGACGCTGGTGCACGGCCTCGACCAGGCGCGCCGCTCGGCGCAGCCGCTGCGCCAGTTGTTCCGCTATCGGCGCGAGGACGGCATCTACCGCTGGTTCGTCAGCCAGGGCATGCCGCGCAGCGACCGCCAGGGCCGCCTCGTCGGCTACGTCGGGCTGTGCTTCGACGTCACCGCCTACCAGGAAGGCGAGGCGGAAGCGGAAGTCTCCGCCCAGCACATGATCGCGCTGCTGCGGCAGACGCGGCTGATCGGCGTCGTGCTGGACACGCGCGGGCGGGTGCAGTTTTCCAACGGCGGGCTGTGCCGCCTGTTGCGCTGCGCCGGCGCCGAGCTGATGGACTGCCACCTGTTCGAGCGCCATCTCGCGCAGCAGAACCGCGCGCTGCTCGCCGAGCTCTATCCTGACGGCGTCCAGCGTGCGCAGTTTCCCGCCGAATTCGAGTCCGAGCTGCTGAGCCGCGACGGCGAGTCGCGCCGGATTTCCTGGCATGCGATGACCCTGCGCGACTTCTCCGGGCGGATCAGGAACACCGTGCTGATCGGCGACGACGTCACCGAGCTGCACCGCGCCGAGGAGCAGCTTTCCCTCTCGGCGCGCATCTTCGACGCCAGCAACCACGCCATCGTCGTCACCGGGCTCGACGGCACCATCCTCGCCGTCAACGACGCCTTCACCGCGCTCACCGGCTACCGCCGCGACGAGGCCGTCGGCCAGAACCCGCGCATCCTGCAGTCGGGGCGCCACGACCCGTCGTTCTACCAGAAGATGTGGCGGACGCTGCTGGAAACCGGCCATTGGTACGGCGACATCTGGGATCGCCGCAAGGACGGCAGCTTCTATCCGAAATACCTGTCGATCAGCGTCATCCGCAACGCCGCCGGCGAGGCGACCAGCTATTCCGGCATCTTCTACGACATCTCCGAGCGCAAGACGATCGAGGAGCGCCTCGACCGCCTCGCCCACTACGACACGCTGACCGGCCTGCCCAACCGCTGCCTGCTGCTCGACCGGCTGGAGCAGGCCACCGACCGGGTGGCGCGCCAGGGCGGCAAGGTCGGGCTGCTCTACCTCGACCTCGACCACTTCAAGCAGGTCAACGACACGCTCGGCCACAGCGCCGGCGACGAGCTGCTGAAGGCCGCCGCGGCGCGCATGCGCACGGCGGTGCGCAACGCCGACACGGTGGCGCGGCTGGGCGGCGACGAGTTCGTCGTGCTGATTCCCGATGTCGCCAACGATTCCGACCTGGCGCGCGTCGCCGGGAAGCTGATCGAGGCGCTGGCGCCGAGCTACGAGATCGAAGGGACGACGGTGTCGGCGGCGGCCAGCGTCGGCATCAGCATCTTCCCCGACGACGGCGTCGACATCCACGAACTGATGAAGCACGCCGACGCCGCGATGTACCAGGTCAAGCAGGGCGGGCGCGGCTTCTTCCGCTTCTACCACGAGGTCGCGGACTGACCCGGCTGCCGCCGGCAGCGTGAGGGTCGGGACGAAAAAAAACGGTGCGGAGATCCGCACCGTTTTTCGTTGCGCCGTCGTTTGTCAGCCAGCCTTGAAGCGGCTGACCGAGGCGTGCAGCGCGACCGACAGTTCCTGCATGTGGCGCGCCGCCGCCATGGTGTTCTGCACCGCCTGCGCGCTTTCCTCCGACATCTGCGCGATCTGCTCGATGTTCTTGGCGATGTCGCTCGACGTGGTGCTCTGCTCGCGGATAGACGAGGAAATGTCGTTGACCACGTCGACCACACGCATGGCGCCGTCGCGGATGCTGATGATCGACTCGCCCGCGGTGTTGGCCAGGGCGACGCCCTTGTCGGCCTGGGCGACGCCCGACTGCATGCTGGCGACGGCGTTGCGCGTGCCGTTCTGGATCTTCTCGACCATGCCGGCGATCTCGGCGGTGGACAGCGCGGTGCGCTCGGCGAGCTTCCGCACCTCGTCGGCGACCACCGCGAAGCCGCGGCCCTGTTCGCCGGCGCGCGCCGCCTCGATCGCCGCGTTCAGCGCGAGCAGGTTGGTCTGGTCGGCGATCTCGCGGATGGTGTTTACGATCGAGGTGATCTGCTCGGTCTGCTGGCCGAGCTCCTCGATCGTCTTCGACGAGGACTGCACGGCATCGGCGATCTTGCGCATCTCGACGGCCGCGTTCTGGATGATCGTCGTCCCCGCTTCCGAGGTCTTGCCGGCTTCCTTCGAAATGCCGTGGGCCTCGCCGGCGTTGTGCGAGACCTGGTCGATGCTCACCGTCATTTCCTCGACCGCGGCCGCCATCGCCGAGGCCGACTCGCTCTGCTGGCGGGAACGCATGGCGACCTCCTCGGAGGCGTGCAGCAGCTGCTCCGAGGCCGAGGCGAGCTGGCCCGCGCCGCCGACGATCTCGCCGATCATCTTGCGCAGGGTGTCCTGCATCTCCTTCATGCCGCCGAGCAGGCTGTCCTTGTCGCCGGCGGCGCAATGGACATCGGTGGTCAGGTCGCCGGCGGCGATGCGGCGGGTGATCTCGGCGGCGTAGGCAGGCTCGCCGCCGAGCATGCGCACGATGTTGCGGCTGACCAGGATCAGCGCCAGCGCGATGAAGCCGCCGATGCCGAGGCCCCAGGCGAGGAAGCTGATCGCCTGCTGGCGGAACAGCGCATCGACGTCGTCGATGTAGATGCCGCTGCCGATCACCCAGCCCCAGGGCTCGAACTTCTTCACGTAGGAGAGCTTCGGATAGAGCTCCTCGGTGGTGCCGCCGCCGGCCTTGGGCTTCGGCCACAGGTAGCCGACGTAGCCGTGGCCGGCGGCGTCGACGACGTCGAGGAAGGCGACGAACAGGTTCTTGCCGGCGAGCGAGGTGGCCTTGCCGTCGATGCCCAACTGCGCCGAGGTCGCCTTGTTGAAGCGCTCGGCGTCGAGCACCTTGCCTTCCAGCGCCGGCACCGTCGGGTGCATGATCATCGTCGGCGCCGGCTTGCCGAGGTCGTTCACCCAGAAATACTCGACCTGGTCGTAGCGCATCGCGCGCAGGGAATCCAGCGCCGCCTTCTTGGCATCGTCGGCCGACAGCTTGCCTTCCTTCGCCTGCTTCTCGTAGAGCGCGGCCGTTGCGTGCGCCACCTCCACCAGGTTGCGCAGCTTTTCCTTGCGGTCGCGCAGCAGTTGCTCCCTGTCGCTGTTCAGCGAGACGGCAAAAAGCAGCGCCAGCGCGGCGACGGTCGCCGCGGCCAGCGCCATGAGTTTTGTGCGCAGGGTCATGCGTCCCGATTTGTTCATGATTCGCCTCCTCTTAGGACGTTTGAATATTGTTCCGTCCGTTAATTCTATGCCTTAAGTAATAATTAGCAAATTATTAAATTGTCATGATTGTCGATGGAATACGCTGTGCAAGTCATCCATGATCCGAGCCGGAATCCGCGGTGGGAGACGGATTGCTGCAAAGCGGCATAAAAAAACGTCTAATTTTCAATGGGCTTTCCCGGGCACGGCTCTTGCGCATCGGATCTCGCCAGGCGGCTGCCCCAGCCGCCGGCGATTCCACATAACAGCGAACGGCGCGGCAACCGCCTGGCGTCGGCATCGCTACAACGAGGAGACAATTCAATGCGCCTGAATCACACCCTGCGCACCCTGGCCTTCGTGCTGGGTTCGCTGCTGCTGTCGTGCACCGCCAGCGCCGGACTGGTCGAGAAGACCTTCACCAAACGCAGCTACGCCAATTCCGAGAACCGCAGCTACTACGTCTATACGCCGAGCAGCTACACCGGCAGCCAGCCGCTGCCGCTGGTGATGATGCTGCACGGCTGCAAGCAGGACCACAAAACGGTGATCAACGAGTTCGGCTGGGACGAGACCGCCGAGAAGTACGGCTTCATCCTCGTCGCCCCCTTCATCACCACCTACGAAGGGCTGCGCAACCCCAACTGCTGGGGCTTCTGGGACAGCTTCGACTACGAGATCCACGAGGGCGGCGGCGAGGTCGAGGATCTCGTGCAGATCGCCAAGGAGGTCGAGAGCACCTATGCCGTCGACGGCAACCGCCGCTACATCGGCGGCCTCTCCTCGGGCGCCTTCATGGCCGACACCGCGGCCGTCGCGCACAACGAGTACTGGGCGGCGGCCTTCGTCGCCTCCGGCGGCGGCTACAAGGAGACCTCCAGCGTCTACAACGCCGGCACCTGCCCGACGCCGCGCTACAGCGCCGGCACCTTCAAGAACCCGGACCAGATCGTCGCCGCGATGAACGCCGAGATGAACTCGGACTACAAGATCCCGATGATGCTCTTCCACTCCACCAACGACTGCTCGGTCGGCCACGGCTCGCCGAACGACAACAGCAAGTGGGGCGGCCTCAACTCCAACCGCGAGGCCTGGCTGAAGCGCAGCGGCGGCACGCTGTACGCCACCGCCAGCTGCACCGTCGGCGGCTACGCCTGCACGCACCGGAAGTACGGCCTGACCAACGCCCGCTCGACGGTCGAGACGGTCAGCTTCGACGGCAGCACCGAGGGTAAGGGCCACTTCTGGTCCGGCGGCAAGGCGGCCGGCGAATACACGCGCACCGACGGCCCCAACGCCCGCGAGATCGCCTGGGAATTCTTCAGCCGCCACTCGCGCGCCGAATGCACCAGCAACTGCCCGACGCCGCCGGCGGCGCCGAGCGGGCTGGCCGCCAGCAACGTCGGCGACACCGGCGCGACGATCTCGTGGACGGCGAACGGCGAGCCCGACCTGGTCGGCTACAACCTCTACCGCAACGGCACGAAGCTCAACGCCTCGCCGCTCACCGCCACCAGCTACGCCGACAGCGGTCTCGCGTCCGGGACGACCTACAAATACACGGTCAAGGCCTTCGACAGCGAGAACCTGGAGAGCGCCGCCTCCGCCGAGCTGTCGGTGACCACCACCGGCGCCCCGCCGTGCCAGAGCTACACCGCCACCAACGACCAGCACGTCAGTGCCGGCCGCGCCACCAAGACGACCTCGCTCTTCTGGCCCTACACCACCACCTACTACGCCAAGGGCACGAACGAGAACCTCGGCACCTCCGGCCTCACCTCGGTGACGCTGTACAGCAGCAACGGCACCAGCTTCTCGAAGACCTCGTGCCAGAGCGGCGGTGGCGGCGGCGGCACGCTGCCGTGCGTGACCGACAGCAACACCAACCACAAGGCTGCCACGCGCGCCACCTACGAGTTCGTCATGGGCACCGGCTACAGCTACCTCGCCGTCGGCAGCAAGGCGAACCTCGGCGCCTTCTCGACCACCATCACCTCGCTCAAGGAAACCAGCGCCGGCTACTGGGACAAGGTCGCCTCCTGCCAGTGAGTTTGTTGCCCTCTCGCCCCTGGCCGGCCTTTAGTAGTCAGTCATGCTGGAACGGATGGATAGGTTTGTCATTCCGGCCCTTCGGCAAGCTCAGGGCAGGCCGGGCTGCGCCCGCGCCGGAATCCAGGAAAAACCCGCAAACGCTTGCCCCGCCAACGCACGAGTCCAGCCCCTGGATTCCGGGTCAAGCCCGGAATGACGAGGGTGACTCAACCGGATTCGAGTTGACTGACTGCTAGCGACTCCGGTTCGGGGCTTCCGCTCCACCCCTTCGGGGGTGGGGTTTTTTTCGTCGGCGCTCAGATCTCCTCGCCGAACAGCAGCTTCCAGGCTGCCTTGTAGGCGACGATCTCGCGCGCCGCTTCGGGCAGGCCGGCGAGCACCGCGCGCTGGATGCGCACCTTGTTCGCGAAGCCCTTCATGATGAAGGGATTGAGGTCGAAGGCGATCATGAAGCGCCAGGGATGGTCGGCGATCAGTTGCGACCACTCCGGCAGCAGTTGGCCGCTCTCGTGGTTCCAGTACTTGCCCGGATACTCGTTGCTCAGCGGATAGGGGTTCTTCGGCGGCCCGGAAAAGAGGTCGAAGTAAAGGTTCGGGTGGCGCTCGATCAGCGAGCGCACGTAGGCCGCCCCGTAGATCGTGTTGCGCTCCTGGTAGCGCATCTGCGCCAGGTGGCACCAGATCACGCGGGCCTTCGGGTACTGGCTCAGCATCTTCTCCAGCACCGGCAGGTATTGGTCCTCGATCTCCTGGTGGATCTGGAACGGGATGCCGGTCTCCGCCGCCAGTTGGAACAGCAGGTGAGCCGCTGGGCTGTCCAGCGCCAGATGCTCGTCGCGGTCCGTGCGGCCGCGCTGGATCTGGTCGGGCGAGGGATAGTGGCGGAACTCGTACTCGCCCATCAGCGGATAGCCGTCCTTGACGATGCGCTCCCGCGACGTTTTCGCGAAGCCCTCCGGGTTGCGCTTCCAGTCCGGCGGCAGCCCGCCGTCGCCGGTCGGGATGTAGCGCCACGGATCGGCCGCCACCGCGTAGCGCGCCGCATCGCTCCAGCCGCGCCCCTGCGGCACGCCGGAAAAGGCGATCAGCGCCACGCCCTCGCTGTCCATCTGCCGCGCGAAGCCCGGCATATCAAGCTCCTCGCCGAGGTTCGACTCGATGTCGATCAGCGGCATGACGCCCGTCGCGCGCATCGCCTCGATCCGCGCCCGCCAGTTGCGCTTGAGCGTCGCCAGATCGAACGGCACGGCGGCCATCGGCACCTCGGTCATGTGCGAGACGGAGGGCAGCGGGCTGATCTCGGCGGCGGGCGCGAGGCCGGGGAGGCTGCCGGCGAGGAGAAGGAGCAGGGCGCGAAGCTGGCGCATGAGGAGTCACCTTACTGGAGGGGGAGGAAGAGGTCGGTAACGGCTCCGTTTTCCGGCACGTCCGGGCGCCTGCAAGGCGCGGTTTGACCGGGATGTTATGCGGCACGTTCGAGCGGAACCTCCCAGCCGGGGAATACGAGTACGGCGGGATGGCAGTTGAGGGCACGGGCAAGAACCTTCGCGCGCTCCACGCCCAGGTTCACACGGCCGTTCTCTATGGCGGAGATCGTCGATTGCGGAATACCCGTAAGTTCGGACAGTTGGCTTTGGCTCAGTTCCTGGAGTTCGCGCAGAATACGGACGGACTCTCCCACCGAGACCTCAACTCGTTTTTTTGCGGGACGAAATTCTTTCATTTCATGGTCTCCTGTAATCGTGGGCGGTGACATGGATTGAATCGCCCCGGGAATCGCGGAGGCCATTTGGTTTGAGTCAGGCGGTCCGGTTGACCGAGAGGTTAGAGCACACCTTTAGTCGCACCGCCGAACGTTGGGCGTTGAATTGGAAGGTGGCCAGTCTGTGCGCCTCCATTTGTAGGTGGCCGGATCCTTTAGGATGAGCACCCAAACAACACGGTCTCCGTAATCTGTTCGCCGAGTTTCGCCATTTACGAGCATGGTGATGGTGTTCCCTTCTGAGTACAGAACCGTGTAGCTGTATTCGGAGACCATCTTTCCTTCGTGCTCGAATGGCTTCTTGACGCGGAAATATGCCGTCTTCCGGTCGGGCGCGAAAGAAATGTAGTGTGGGTTTTCGGTACATTGGTCGGCCTTGTCGCTCCACGCCCACTTGCCTGAAACAAGGCCAAAGACATCTTGCGGCGGGCTTTCCGAAACAGTGGCGGTAGCAATACCGGCGTGGCAGCACGCGGCAGCTAGGAAGAGATGTGCTGCTCTCGTGCAACGGAAGCGTGACATGGGATGTGTGCTCCAACGTGCTAGCTCAGGGGCGCCGCCGGCTTGCCGGCAGGCGTCCCCTGGAGCGGCGGGTTAGAACGCTGAATTTTCACCACCGTCGCCAGGTGGACGGCAATGCGCCAGTAAAAAACGAACATGAACACGCAAGCGAAGGCAAACGAATAGAGTTCGTAAACAAAGGCAGGGTTGCGAAAGGTGGTTGGCGTAACGACATAACCGAACCCCCAATAAGTCACTAGCGCCAACATAGTGGCGGAAATGGCAACTTTGATACCTACTGGAACACCAATGATGGATAAGCGTTTCAAGAAGTCAGTGCCCTGTGGACCACCATTAGCCTTGAAACACTCCGACATCCCAACAAGGGCGATAAGCGTT
>JACPEH010000028.1 GCA_016183655.1 Rhodocyclales bacterium | reverse complement strand
TTCGGCGCAGCAGCAGCTGGTGGGGATGGACCAGGCGGTGCTGGCGATCCAGAACATCAGCCAGGCGAGCGGGCAGAACGTGGCGAGCACGCGGCAGACCGAAACGGCGGCGCAGAACCTCCATGAGCTCGGCGTCAAGCTCAAGGAGATGCTGCAGATCTATCGGCTATGAGACGGCAACGGGCCGAGGGCGCGCGATGAGAACGGACTCCACGGGCATTCCTTGCGGCGGCGGGTGTCCGGCAGAAGTGGCCCATTGCGCACCGGCGGCTTTGAGAGAAACGCATGGAACCGAATGACGAAGCCTTCCGCAAGCGTCTGCTGAACACCTTCAAAGGCGAAGCGGCAGAGCACGTGCAAGCCCTGTTTGCCGGGCTACTGGCGCTGGAAAAGGCATCCTCGGCTGAGGCGCGGCAGGAGCTGGTCGAGACCGTTTTCCGCGAGACCCACAGCCTGAAGGGAGCGGCGCGGGCGGTCGGCCTGAGCGAAATGGAGAGTCTCTGCCAGTCAATGGAAAGTGCGCTCGCCTTGCTCAAGCGCGGCGAGGTGAACCTGGCGGCGGCATTGTCCGAACTGCTTTATCAAACGGTCGAGCTGCTCGCCGCGCTGCTCGCCGCGGTCGACGAGGCACCGACGAAGGCGCAGGAATCCGCGGCCCGCAGTTTGCGGCGGCGGCTGGCGGCGGTTTCGGCAGCGGAAGGGGCTGCGGTGGCAACGGCCGGGGAAGAGGCGGCGCCGGTGCCGGTGCCGGGCGTTGCCGGCGACGATGACGCCGCCGTGCCGCAGGAAATCGGGCGGCCGCGGGCTGTCGAGACGGTACGCGTCCCGGTGACGCGACTCGACGCGATCCTGTTCCAGGCGGAAGCGCTGCTTTCGGCGAAGCTGACCGCCCGCCAGCGGGCCGAGGACATCCGCTGCGCGCAGGCCGATTTTTCCGGGCTGGCGCGCAGCCGGGCGCGAATCGCGCCCGACGTGCGCGCACTGCAACGCCGACTGGAGCGGGCGGAGCGCGGCGGTGAGCGCGGCCTGCAGCGGAGCGCCGACCTGCAGATGCGCCGCCTGCTCGACTATCTGGCGCAGCATGACGAGTTCGCGCGGGCGCACGGAACGCAGCTGGAGGCCCTGGCGCGGGCGGCCGGGCACGACGGACGGGTGCTCGGCGGCATGGTCGATGGCTTGCTCGACGACGTCAAGCGGGCGCTGATGCTGCCGCTCGCCTCGGCCATCGAGTTCCTGCCACGCTTTGTCCGCGACGGGGCGCGCAGTCAGGGCAAGGAGGTCGATTTCCGGGTCGTTGGCGGCAACGTCGAGATCGATCGGCGAATCATCGAGGAACTGCGCGATCCCCTGCTGCACCTGATTCGCAACAGCATCGACCACGGCATCGAGATACCGTCGGTGCGGCTGGCCGCGGGCAAGCCGCGCTGCGGCCGGATCGACCTCCAGGTTGCCCAGACCGAGGGCGGGCGAGTCGAGATCGTCGTTGCCGACGACGGGGCGGGCATCGCCTTCGACCGCGTGCGCGAAGCCGCGCGCAAGATGGGGTTCATGCGCGGCGAAGGCGAGGGGGAGGCGCCGGACGAGGCGGCACTGCTCGACTTAATGTTCCGCTCGGGCTTGTCCACCAGCCCGATCATCACCGATTTCTCGGGGCGCGGCCTCGGGCTCGCCATCGTGCGCGAAAAGACCGAGCGCCTCGGCGGCGCCGTGAGCGCCACGTCGTCGCCCGGTGCCGGGACGCGCTTCCGCCTGGTGCTGCCGCTCACGCTGTCGACGTTCCGCGGGGTGCACGTGCGCTGCGGCGACCGGGAATTCATTGTCCCGACGCTGCACCTGGCGCTGGTGACGCGGGTGGCGCGCGCCGCCATCGGCAGCGTCGAGAACCGCGAGACGGTGCACCTGGGCGGGCAGACTGTCGCCTTGGCACGTCTGGCGCGGGTGCTGGACCTGCCGACGGTGTCTGCGGCGGCTCTCGCCGACACCGTGCCGGTGGTGGTGGCGGGCAGCGGCGAAGGCCGCATCGCCTTCCTCGTGGACGAGGTGCTCGGCGAACAGGAAGTTCTGGTGAAGAGCCTGGGACGCCAGTTGCGCCGGGTGCGCAACGTCTTCGGCGCCACCGTCCTCGGCAGCGGGAAAGTGCTGCCGATCCTGCACGTACCCGACCTGCTCAAGTCGGCGCGGTGCGCCGCGGCGCCGGTGCGCCAGCCGCAGCCGGAAACGGCGGAGGGAGCGCGTTCGCTGCTGGTGGCGGAGGACTCGATCACTTCGCGCATGCTGCTCAAGGGCATTCTCGAGTCCGCCGGCTATCTCGTGAAGACCGCAGTGGACGGCGTTGATGCCTTTACCCAGCTGCGCACCGAGCCCTTCGACCTGCTGGTGTCGGACGTCGACATGCCGCGCATGGACGGCTTCGATCTTACCGCCAGAGTTCGCGCCGACCGGACACTCGCCGAGCTGCCGGTGGTTCTGGTCACCGCACTCGATTCGCAGCAGCACAAGGAGCGCGGGGCCGAGGTCGGCGCCAACGCCTACATCGTCAAGAGCAGCTTCGACCAGAGCAATCTTCTGGCGGTGATCCGGAGGCTGCTATGAACGCGGGAGAGCGTATCCGGGTCCTGGTGGTCGAGGATTCGCCCGCGCAGCGAGAACTCCAGGTGCATCTGCTGAACGGCGACCCGCAGCTGGAAGTGGTCGGCACCGCCGCCGACGGCCGCGAGGCGCTGGTGCAGGCGAAGCGGTGCCGGCCGGACGTGGTGAGCATGGATTTCCACATGCCGCACATCGACGGTGCGCAGGCCACACGTATCCTGATGGAAACGCAGCCGCTGCCGATCGTGATCGTCACCGGCAGTTCGGCGCGCGGCGAGGTGGCGGAAACCTTCCGTGCGATCGAAGCGGGGGCGCTGGCCATCGTCGAAAAACCTGCGGCGGTTGGCAGCGAAGCGGCGCGCCGCTTCGTCGAGATGATCCGCTTGATGGCCGAGGTCAAGGTGGTGCGGCGCTGGTCCGAGCTGCGGCGGACGGCCGCCGGCGAGGTACGCCCGGCGCGGCCGGCGGCGGCGCGCGATGCCGTAGCGCTCGTCGCGATCGGCGCATCCACCGGCGGACCGCAGGCGCTGCTGGCCCTGCTGGAGGCCTTGCCGGCCGCGTTTCCGGTGCCCATCGCGATCGTCCAGCACATCAGCCCCGGATTCACCGCCGGTTTCGCGGAATGGCTGGCCGACACCAGCAAGTTCCCGGTACGCGTGGCGGGGCAGGGCGAGCGCCTCGACCCGGGGCAGGCCTACCTGGCGCCGGATGAGCTGCACATGACGGTGCAGGCGACGCCGCAAGGTTGCTGCCGGGTCGAACTGAGCGCCGGCGCGCCGGAGAACGGCCACCGACCATCGGTGGCGCCGCTGTTTCGTTCGGTGGCGGCGGCGCTCGGCGCACGGGCGATCGGGGTGCTCCTCACCGGCATGGGCAAGGACGGGGCGGCGGCGCTGCTGTCGCTGCGCAACACCGGCGCGGAAACCATCGTTCAAACGCCGGACAGCGCGGTGGTGCCGGGAATGCCGGAGGAGGCCATTCGCCTCGGCGCGGCCGCGCACCTCCTGCCGCCGGAGCGGATCGGCAGCCTGCTCGCGGCTTTGGTGAAGGGGCGCAACGGCGCCGGCGACACTTGACAAGAGGATCGGCATCATGACGCAACCGATGAAAACGGCAGGCGAGGTGGATATCCTGGTGGTCGAGGACAGTCCGACGCAGGCCGAGCAACTGTGCCACCTGCTGCAGGCGAACGGCTACAGCGCCCGCGCCGCCGCCAACGGCCGCCTCGGCCTGGAGGAAATCCAGCGCCGCAAGCCGACCCTCGTCATCAGCGACATCGTGATGCCGGAGATGGACGGCTATGCGCTGTGCGCAGCGATCAAGGGTGACCCTGAGCTGCGGGACATTCCGGTGGTGATGGTGACCTCGCTGGCCGGTATCCAGGATATCGCCAGGAGCCTCGAATGCGGGGCCGACAATTTCATCCGCAAGCCCTACGATCCGAAGGCCTTGCTGGCGCGCGTCGAGTACGTCCTGCTCAACCGGGAACTGCGCAAGAACTCGAAGCTGCAGTTGGGCATGGAAGTGTACATGGGCGGCCGCAAGCATTTCATTTCATCGGAGCGGGAGCAGATCGTCGACCTGCTGATCTCGACCTACGAAGAAGCCGTGCAGATGAACGCGGAACTGCAGGCCCGGCAGCAGGAGATTGCGGCGTCGAACCGCATGCTGCGGGCGCTGTACCGGATCGCCGCCGACATGAACAGCGTGACCACCGAGGCCGAAGTCTGCGAGCTGGCGCTGCGCGGCGTCCTCGAACTTCCCGATTTCCGCGCCGGCTGGATTTTCCTCGACGACGGGGCCGGCGGTCTGCGCGTCGCGGCGACCTGCGAACTGCCGGCGATCCTGGCGGCGCCGGGCTGCCTGGACGGCGGCTGCCGTTGCCAACACATGCTGCGCTCGGGGGAGCTGCGTCGCGGGGCGGCGGTCGTCGACTGCGAGCGGCTGCAGAAGCAGGGCGGCAATTCCGTCGGTCTGCACGCGCACGTCAGCGTGCCGCTAACGATCGGCATCCAGACGCTGGGCGTGATGAACGTCGCCGGCGATGCGGAACTCGCCTTCAGCGCGGACGACCTGCGCCTGCTGGAAGCGGTCGGTAGTCAACTGGCGATCGCGATCCAGCGCGCGCAACTGTACCAACATCTCGAAGAACTGGTCGGCCAGCGTACGGCTGCGTTGCAAAAGGAAGTCATCGAACGCACGCGCGCCGAGCAGAAGGTGGCCAGCCTCAACCGCATCTACGCAGTATTGTCCGGAATCAACACCACGATCGTCCGCGTCCGCGACCGGGACATGCTGTTTCAGGAAACCTGCCGCATCGCGGTCGCGCTCGGCAGGTTTCGCCTCGCCTGGATCGGCCTGGTCGATGCGGCGGACGGCTGCGTGCGGCCGACTGCCTGGATGAGCGAGCGGCAGGCGGATTCCGCAGGCGACATCGTCCTCTCCGCCGCCGACTGCGCCGACCTGCGGCGCGGGCCGTTCGCCCAGGCCGTGCATGAGCAGACGTCCGTCACCTGCAACGACCTGGGCACGGCCAAGGACGTGTTTCCGGCGGAGGCCTACGCGCACGGCTGCCGCGCGCTTGCAGTGTTCCCACTGCTGCAGGACGGAAGCACGGTGGCGACGCTGGCCCTCTACGCGGCGGAGCGCGACGCATTCGATGCGCAGGAGCTGGCACTTCTCATGGAGTTGGCCGGCGATGTGTCCTTCGCGCTCGATTATCTGCGCAAGGCCGAACAGGTCAACTATCTCGCCTATTACGACGTGCTGACCCGCCTGCCCAACCGCGCGCTGATCCACGATCGCCTCGACCAGATCCTGCAGGCCCGCCGCCACGAGGGCGAGGAGCGCGGTACGGTGGCGCTGCTGTTACTCAACGTCGAGCGCTTCAAGAGCATCAACGACACCTTCGGCCGCCGCGTCGGCGACATCCTGCTCAAGCTCGTGGCGCAGCGGCTCGGCGAGTCGCTGGGGGGAACCGACCATCTCGCCCGCATCGGCAACGACCACTTCGCGGCGATCCTGGTCGACGTCAACGATACGGAAATCGCCCGCCAGATCGACGAGGGCCTCCTGTCCAGCCTTGGCCGGGTATTCGAAATCGAAGGGAATACCCTGCACGCAACCTTCAAGCTCGGCGTTGCGCTCTATCCGAGCGACGGCGATAACGCCGAGACGTTGTTCGCCAATGCCGAGACGGCGTTGCGCAAGGCCGGCGCATCGCAGGAGCGCTATCTGTTCTACGCGCCGGCTATGAACGCGCGGGTGTCCGAGCTGCTGACGCTGCAAAACAAGCTGCACCGCGCGCTGGAAAATGGAGAGTTCGTGCTCTATTACCAGCCGAAGGTGGACTTGCGCAACGGCACGGTGATCGGGCTGGAAGCGCTGATCCGCTGGCGGGACCCGGACAACGGACTGGTTGCACCGAGCGAATTCATCCCACTCCTTGAGGAAACCGGGATGATTCTCGACGTCGGACGCTGGGTGCTGAGGCAAGCCGTCGCCGACCACGCCGCGTGGCATGCGCAGGGGCTGCAGCCGCAACGGGTGGCGGTCAATGTCTCGGCGGCGCAGCTGCGGCGAAAGGATTTTCTGGTGACCGTCGAACAGGCGCTGGCCCGCCATCCGGAAGGTGGCAATTTCCTCGATCTGGAACTGACCGAAAGCATCCTGATGGAGGACATCGATGCCAGCGTTCGCCTGCTGCACGAAATGCGGGAACGCGGGGTGAAGATCGCGGTCGACGATTTCGGCACCGGTTACTCGTCGCTCAGCTACCTGAAGCGTTTTCCGATCGACTACCTCAAGATCGACGCGAGCTTCGTCCGCGACATCGTTTCCAGTCCGGACGCCGCCGCGATCTGCGTCGCCGTGGTCGGTCTGGCGCATAACCTGCGCCTGGAAGTGATCGCCGAGGGCGTCGAGACCGACGGCCAGATGAACTATCTGCGCCGCCACCAGTGCGACCAGATCCAGGGCTACCTGTTCAGCCAGCCGTTACCTGCCGATCAACTGGCGCAGCTGCTGCGGGAATCCCGGACCCTGTCGCTGCCGACGGCGGCGACGGACGAACGCAAATCGCTGCTGATCGTCGACGACGAGGCGAGTATCCTGTCGGCGCTGAAGCGTGTGCTGCGCCGCGACGGCTACGAAATTTTCGTCGTCGGCAGCGCGGCCGAAGGCTTCGATGTCCTCGCCGAGCACGAGATCCAGGTAATTCTCTCTGACCAGCGCATGCCGGAAATGAGCGGCACCGAGTTCCTGTCGCGGGTCAAGGACCTTTACCCGGATACGATACGCATCGTGCTCTCCGGTTATACCGACCTGGAAGCGATCACCGGCGCCATCAACCGCGGGGCGATCTACCGTTTCCTGACCAAGCCGTGGGACGACGAGCAGTTGCGCGAACACCTGCGCGAAGCTTTCCGTCATTACGCGGCAGGTAAGCGGCGGAAATGAGCGCGATCTGACGGCCGGGGTATCGTTCAGGATTGGAAAGCCGGGGCGATTCGCTTTACCATTCGGGCGCCCTTGATTTGAGACTATCGTCGAATGGCTGAGCGTGGGGCGTGCTAATTGGTGCCGTTTGTACGTGCGTATAATTTGTATTATGTCAAATTATACCGGTCGCTCTGCCACGCGCTGCGAGCACAATGCCCAATCCCCTCACAATGTCGATGCCGCCCCATCCCCCCCTCGTGTTCGTCGATCTGGAAACGACCGGCGCCAATTTCGCCCGCGACCGCATTCTGGAAATCGGCCTGGTCGAGGTCGACGCGAACGGCGCCCGCGAATGGGACGCGCTGGTGAACCCCGGCGTGCCGGTGACGCCGTTCATCACCGGGCTGACCGGCATCGACGACGCGATGGTCGCCGGCGCGCTGGACTTCGCGCAGCTGGCGGCCGGACTCCGCGAGCGCCTGGCCGGGAAACTCTTCATCGCCCACAATGCACGCTTCGACTACGGTTTCCTCAAGGGCGAATTCGCCCGGCTCGGCATCGACTTCAAGGCGACCGTGCTATGCACCGTGAAGTTGTCGCGCAAGCTCTTTCCGCACCACCCGCGGCACAACCTGGACACCCTGATCGCCCGCCACGGCATCGCCGCCGATGCTCGCCACCGGGCGCTCGCCGATGCGCGCGTGCTGTGGGACCTGTGGCAGCGCTGGCACGAGGAGCTCGGGGCGGATGTCGTGGGCGCCGCCGTCGCTGCGCTGACGCAGTCGGTCAGCTTGCCGCCGCAGCTCGACCCGGCGCTGGCCGACGAATTGCCGGACAGCCACGGCGCCTACGCCTTGCTTGGCGCCGACGGGGAAACGCTGCTTACCGGGCGCGCCAGCAACCTGCGGCAGAAGGTCCTGTCGCTGTTCGCCGACGCGCGTGCCAGCAAGCCGCCGGCCAGCTTGGCCCACCGCGTCGATTGGCGCGACGCCGCCGGGGAATTCGGCGCCCGCCTGCACGAAATCCTCCTGCAGCGCCGCCGCAAGCCGATTCCCGAGGAGCTTTGCGCCTGGCGTCTGCGCGAGGTCGCACCGGGCGACTTCCGTCCGCAACTCGTTTCGCCGCAGGAAGCGGCATTCGGCATCGACGACGATCTGTACGGGCTCTACGCGACCCGTCGCGAGGCGCGGCAGGCGCTGCGCAAGTTGGCCGAAGCGCATTTCCTGTGCCCGGTCCTGCTCGGCCTGGAGGACGAAAAACCGGGAAAACCGTGCACGGCGTTCAAGGGGAGTCATTGCCGCGGTGTCTGCGTCGGCAAGGAACAGGTTTCACGCCACAGCGCCCGCCTGATGACGGCGCTGGCCAAGGTCAAGCTCCGCGCGTGGCCGCATCCCGGACCGGTGGCGCTGGTCGAGCGCGACCATTTCGGCATGATCGAGGACTTTCACGTGATCGACCGCTGGCGCTATCTGGGGTTGGCGCGCAGCGACGAAGCCCTTGCAGAGATCGTCGGATCAGAAAAAGAACTTCCTTTTGACCCAGACGTTTACAGAGTGTTTTTGAAGTATTTTCAGAGTAACGGGCTGCGCCTCGTCACTTTGCCGGCGCCGCCTCCAGCGCCTGCCCGCTGAGCCCGCCGGCGGCACGCAGCCGCTCGTAGACCCTGGTGTTTTCGCCGCGCAGCGCGAAATCCATCGCCGTCTCGCCCTTTTCGCTCTTCATGTTCGGATTGGCGCCCCGCTTCAGCAGCAGCGCCACGGTTTCCTCGTGCCCGCCCCGTGCGGCAGCGATCAGCGCGGTAAAGCCGTTGTCGGCGTGGGCGTTGATTTCGGCGCCGTGGTCGAGCAGATGGGCGGCGACCTCGGTGTGCCCGTTGAACGCGGCGTAGATCAGCGGCGTCCAGCCGGGCATGTTCACCAGCGCCCTCGCCTTCACCAGGCGCTCGACCATCGGCAGCGAACCGCGGAAGGCGGCCAGGCGCAGCGCCGTGTCGCCGTGCGCGTTGCGCGCATTGGGGTTGGCCTTGGCGGCGAGCAGGACGTCGACGATGTCCTCGTTGCCGTCGCGCACCGCCAGCATCAGCAGCGTATAGCCCTCGCGGTCGACGATGTTGGCGTCCAGCCCGCGCTTGAGGATGTCGGTCACGTCTGCCGCGCTTCCCCGCTTGATCGCGACCAGCATGTCTTCGTAGATGCCGGCATGGGCCGGCAACGCCAGCGAAAGCGCCAGGGCGGCGACGGCGAGCAGTTTCTTCATCATGATTCCAGTAAGTGGCGGGTGCCCGGAAAGAGGCGGACGAAATTGGCGGTGGTGGCCTCGGCCACGGCGTCGAGGCTGAGTCCGCGCAGGCGGGCGACTTCCTCGGCCACATGCAGCACGTGCCCGGGTTCGTTGAGCTTGCCGCGGAACGGGACGGGGGCGAGGTACGGCGCATCGGTCTCGACGAGGATCCGGTCGAGCGGCACCTTCTGCGCCACTTCCTTGATCTGCAGGGCGTTCTTGAAGGTGACGATGCCTGAGAAGGAGATGTGGAAGCCGAGGTCGAGCGCCGCCGACGCCACTTCCCAGGTCTCGGTGAAGCAGTGCATGACGCCGCCGACCTCGCCGGCACCCTCCTCGGCCATCAGCCGCAGCGTGTCGGCGGCCGAGTCGCGGGTGTGGATCACCAGCGGCAAGCCGAGGCGGCGGGCGGCGGCGATATGCGTGCGGAAGCGGGCGCGCTGCCATTCCGGCGCATCCTTGTGCCAGTAGTAGTCGAGACCGGTCTCGCCGACGGCAATCACCTTCGGGTGGTCGCCCAGCGCGACCAGGTCGTCCGCCGAGGGTTCTTCGGCGTCCTGGTATTCGGGATGGACGCCGACCGTCGCGAACAGGCGCGGATCGCTCTCGGCCAGTGCGATCACCTTCGGCCAGTCCTCCAGGTTGACGCCGACGCAGACCGCCGCACCGACGCCGTTGGCCTCCATGCGCGCAAAGACCTCCGGCAGGCGGCCGGACAGCTCGTCGAAATCGAGGTGGCAATGGGAGTCTACGAGCATCGGACTGCGGTCTTGCGGGGTCGTGGGAAGTGCCGGAGGCTGGCCGGAAGGCGGCTCAGAGGGTATGCGTCGGGCGGCTCGACTGCATCACGCCGCCGAGCAGGCCCTCGATCTTGCGCCGGGCCTCGACGCCGCTCTCGTCGGCGTTGAAATGGACGCCGATGCCCTGCGCCTTGCTGTTCTGGGCGCCGGCCGGGGTGATCCAGACGACGGTGCCGGCGATCGGCAGCTTGGCCGGGTCGTCCATCAGCGAGAGGAGCATGAACACCTCGTCGCCCAGCTTGTAGCTGCGCGAGGTCGGAATGAAGATGCCGCCGTTCTTCAGGTGCGGCATGTAGCCCGCGTACAGCGCCGACTTGGAGTTGATGTTCAGCGACAGAACGCTCGGCCGGGGAGCGGCGACAGCGGGGGCTGGCTTGGCGGCTTCACTCATGGATCGCGTCAGCGTCGTTCAAAAAGTGCCGCGTAGCCCAGGAAGAAGTCTTCGAGGAAGAGGCGGCTGTTGAGCGGATGTTCGGAATGACGCCTGTATTGTAGCGCCTTCCGCCCGAAGGCCAAGAGTCTTTGTGCGTCCGAGCGGGCGGCGAGCGATTCGAGCTGGCGGCTCTCCGTGACGAAATAGCGGACCGGCAACCGCGAGGCGGCGAGCGACAGGTCGACCAGCCATTTCTGCGCCCACTCCATCAGCCGTTTCATCGGCGCGGCGCCGCCGCCCTTCTCCGCCTTGACGACCTTGTCCAGCGCTGCCGCGGCGGCGAGCGGGTCGAGACCGGGGCCGCGCGAGAGTTGTTCGAGCAGCGCCTCGATCAGGCGGCTTTCGCCGGAACCGTCGAGTTCGGCGGCGAGCAGCGGCGCACCGCCGGCCAGCGCCAGCCAGCGCTCGGCATCGCCGACGCCGGCCGCGGCCAGCCACTCGCGGGCCCGCGCCGTCGCCGGCTTGGCGATGGCCACCGTCTGGCAGCGGCTGCGGATGGTCGGCAGCAGGCGCTCCGGTTCGTGGCTGACGAGCAGGAACAGCGTATCGGGAGCCGGCTCCTCCAGCGTCTTCAGCAAGGCGTTGGCGGTATTCCGGTTCATCGCCTCGGCCGGGCAGACCAGCACCACGCGCAAGCCGGCGCGGTGCGTGCCGACGTGGAGGAAATCGTCGAGGCCGCGCACCTGGTCGATGGTGATCTGCTGGCTGGCTTTCTTGCCGCTGTCGCCCGCGTCGCCCTCGCCCTCGCTTTCGGCCAGCGCGTCCGGCTGCAGCAGGCGGAAATCCGGATGGTTGCCCTGGCTCAGCCAGTTACAGGCGAGGCAGGTGCCGCAGGCTTCGCCGTTTTCCCGCGGGTTTTCGCAGAGCAGCGAGGCGGCGAAGGCGCGTGCCAGGTCGAACTTGCCCAGCCCGCGCAGTCCGCCGAGCAGCAGCGCGTGCGGCAACTGGCCGCGTCGCGCCTGTAGCCGATTCCAAAGCTCGGAATGAAGTTCAATAATGTTCATTAACAAATGCTTATAACTATTTCTTCAACCGATTTCTTGATCTGGTCCAGTGGCCGGTCGGCGTTGATCACGCGCATCCGTTGCGCGGCGCTGGCGGCGCGTTCGAGGTAGGCCTGGCGTACCCGCTCGTGGAAGTCGGCGCGCTCCTGCTCGAAGCGGTCGAGTTCGCGCGTCTGCAGCACGATGCGCTCGCGCGCGACGGAGAACGGCAGGTCGAAGAGCAGCGTCAGGTCCGGTTGCAGGTGGCCGTGCACCCAGTGCTCCAGTTCCAGCAGCTTGTGCCGGTCGAGTCCGCGGCCGCCGCCCTGGTAGGCGAAGGAGGCGTCGCTGAAACGGTCGCAGACCACCCACTCGCCGCGTGCCAGTGCCGGTTCGATGACCGTGGCGAGGTGTTCGCGGCGGGCGGCGAACATCAGCATCGCCTCGGTTTCGAGGTGCATCGGCTCGTGCAGCAGCAGTTCGCGCAGCTTCTCCCCCAGCGGCGTGCCGCCGGGCTCGCGCGTGCTGACGACGGTCAGGCCGCGACCGCGCAGCAGCTCGCAGACACCGGCGATATGGCTGCTCTTGCCGGCGCCGTCGATTCCCTCGAATGTGATGAACTTGCCGCGCATCAGCGTTTCCCGCCTTTCTCGCCTTTTTGATAGCGCGCCACCGCCTGGTTGTGCTCGTCCAGCGTGCGCGAAAAATGACTGCTGCCGTCGCCGCGGGCGACGAAATAGACGGCATCGCTCCGCGCCGGATTCAGCGCCGCGCGCAGCGACGCCAGGCCGGGCATGGCGATCGGCGTCGGCGGCAAGCCCGGCCGCGTGTAGGTATTGTAGGGAGTATCGGCCAGCAGGTCGCGTTTGCGCAGGTTGCCGTCGAAGCTTTCGCCGAGGCCGTAGATCACCGTCGGATCGGTCTGCAGCAGCATGCCGGCGCGCAGCCGGTTGGCGAACACCGCGGCGATCATCGGCCGGTCGGCCTCGCGCCCGGTTTCCTTCTCGACGATCGAGGCCATGATCAGCGCCTGGTGGCTGTCACCGTAAGGCAGTCCCGGCGCCCGCTGTTCCCATTCCCGGTCGAGGTGGCGGCGCATCGCGCGGTGGGCGCGGGCGAGCACATCGAGGTCGCTCGACTGCTTGGCGAACAGGTAGGTGTCGGGGAAGAACCAGCCCTCGGCGCGCTGCGCGTCGAGGCCCAGGCGGCGCAGGATTTCCGCCTCGGCGAGGCCGCGGCTGTCGTGGCGCAGGTCGGGATGGGCGTCGAGCCGCTCGCGCATCTGGCGGAAGGTCCAGCCCTCGATGAAAGCGATCTCGGCCTGCGTGACGTCGCCGCGCGTCAGTTTGCGCAGCAGTTCGAGCGGCGTGATGCCGGCGGCGATCTCGTAGCTGCCGGCCTTGATCTGCGCGTCGACCCGCAGCAGGCGGCCGAGCAGTTCCAGCAGCCGTGGCGGCATGGCGACGCCGGCGTCGACCACCTGCTGCTCGGCGCTGCGCAACGAGCTGCCGGCGGTGACGGTGAAATCGAGCGGCGACGCGGCGAGCTGCAGCGGCTGGTTGGCCAGCCAGTAAACCGTGCCGGCGATGGCGGCGGCGGCGACGAGCGCCAGCAGGAAAAGGGTGCGCAGGATCTTGAGCATCGGAAAGTGCCGGCGGCGTCGCTGCAGCGCGCGAGGCGGGCGGATTGGCGGAGGCGCTATAATAGCCGAAGCACTGACCCCACACGAGACACGGCGACAATGAACCCCATCTGGAAAGAGGCACTCGGCGCCGCAGGCGCCCGTTTCAACGATTCCCGAATCAATGAGGTCGACAGCTTCGGCGATGCCGCCGGCGAACTGGCTGCCGCGCGTGACGCGACGGTGCTGGCGCCGCTGACGCATCTCGGCATCATCCGCGTCAGCGGCGAAGATGCGAAATCCTTCCTGCACAACCAGCTGACCAGCGACATCAACCACCTCGGCGCCGAAAGCGCCCAGCATGCCGCCTGGTGCAGCGCCAAGGGACGCATGCTGGCCAGTTTCGTCATCTGGCGCGACGGCGACGACTACCTGCTGGCGCTTGCCGCCGACCTGCAGCCGGCAATCGCCAAGCGCCTGCAGATGTACGTGCTGCGCTCGAAAGTGACGGTCGCCGACGCCGGCGCCGACCTCGTGCTGTTCGGGCTGTCCGGCCCGCGTGCCGCCGAGGCGCTGCAGGCCGCCGGCCTGCCGCAACCGGAGGCGATGAAGACCGGTGCCGCGAACGGCTGCACCGTGCTGCGCATCGACGGCGATCGCTTCTTTGTCGCCGTACCGGCGGCCGGCGCTGCCGGCGTCTGGCAGGCACTTGCCGCGCAGGCCCGCCCTGCCGGCCTGCCGGCTTGGCGCTGGCTGGACATCCGTGCCGCGCTGCCGGTGATCTGCGAGGCGACCAGGGAACATTTCGTGCCGCAGATGGCCAACTTCGAGCGCATCGGCGGCGTCAGCTTCCACAAGGGCTGCTATCCGGGCCAGGAGATCGTCGCCCGCACCCAGTACCTGGGCAAGGTCAAGCGCCACCTCTACCGCCTGCGCAGCGATACGGCGATGGCGGCCGGCGACGAGCTGTACTCGCCCGCCGTTCCGGATCAGTCCAGCGGCATGGTGGTCAGCGCCGCCGTCTCGCCGGCCGGCGGCCACGAAGCGCTGGCCGTGCTCATGGAAATGGCGGCCGATGCCGGCGTCAATTTGCGCACGCGCGACGGCGCCCCCGCCTCGGCAACCGCCGTCGCTACGTCGGCGTAACCCTCCGGGCTGCGCCCTTCCCCGCCAACGCCGGGCCGTCCGCGATGTGCCTGATCCTCGTTGCCTGGCGGGTGCATGCCGACTACCCGCTGGTGGTCGCCGCCAACCGCGACGAGTTCTTCCGGCGGCCGACGGCTGCCGCGGCGCGCTGGGCCGATGCGCAGCAGGTGATCGCCGGGCGTGATCTCGAAGCCGGCGGCACCTGGCTCGGCATCGGCGAAGGCGGCCGTTTCGCCGCCGTCACCAACGTCCGCGAACCCGGAAAACCGCAGGGAGTGCGCTCGCGCGGCGAGCTGACGGCGGCTTTCCTGACCGGCCGGCAGTCCGCCGCCGGCTATGCCGCGACGATCGACGGCGCCGCCTATTCTGGTTTCAACCTGCTGCTCGGCGACGGCCACGAGCTGTGGTACGCCTCCAACCGGATCGACGCACCGCGCGCGCTGGCGCCGGGCATCTACGGCGTGTCGAACCATCTGCTGGATACGCCGTGGCCGAAGCTGGCCACGGCCCGCCAGCGCTTTGCCGAGGCCTTGCCGCAGCTGCCGGCGGAGGCGGCCTTTTTCGACCTGCTCGCCGATGACGAGATCGTTCCCGACGAGCACCTGCCGGCAACCGGGGTCAGCCTGGAATGGGAAAGGCGGTTGTCGGCGATCTTCGTGCGTTCGCCGGACTACGGGACGCGGGCGTCCACCCTCCTCGTCTGCCACGCGAACGGCAGCGGGCTGTTGGTCGAAAGGACGTTCGGGCTGGAAGCCAGCGGTGCCGGGGAAGTCCGGCTGGCTATTCCGTCGCCGCGCTGATGTCGACCGGTGTGCCCGGTGCGACCAGATCGAACAGTTCGACAACGTCGGCGTTGCGCATGCGGATGCAGCCGTGCGAACCAGGAACGCCCATCGCGGCACTGTCCGGGCTGCCGTGGATGTAGATGTAGCGGCGCATCGTATCCAGCTCGCCGAGCCGGTTGAAACCCGGTTCGCAGCCGGACAGCCAGAGGATGCGGGTGAGGATCCAGTCGCGTCCGGGGTGCGCGGCGCCGAGTTCCGGCGTGTAGAGCTCGCCGCTCGGCCGGCGGCGGACGAAGACGGTGTTCTCCGGCAGCCCGCCGCCGATCTTGGCGCGCACCACGTGCCTGCCGCGCGGCGTGCAGAAGCTGCCGGAAACCTCGCCGGCGCCGTTGGCGGCGGTGGACACCGGCCAGCAGCGCAGCAGATGGCCGTCGGCATCGAACAGCGCCAGCTCCTGGGACGGGATCGAGATACGGATGATCACTGGCCGCGGCTCCGCCGACGGGCGGCGAAAAAGGCCGAAAGCATGCTGCCGCAGTCCTCGCCGAGGACGCCGCCGACCACCTCGGCGTGGTGGTTCAGCCGCTCCACCGCAAACAGGTCGATGACGCTGCCGTGCACGCCGGTCTTCGGATCGCGTGCGCCGTAGACGACGCGGGCGATGCGGGCGTGCATGATGGCGCCGGCGCACATCGCGCAGGGCTCCAGCGTCACGTAGAGGGTACAGCCGGGCAGGCGGTAGTTGCCGAGGCGGCGGGCCGCGTCGCGCAGCGCGGCGATCTCGGCATGGGCGGTCGGGTCGCTCTCGCCGATCGGTGAATTGAAGCCGCGCCCGACGATTTCGCCGTCGCGCACGATCAGCGCACCGACCGGCACCTCGCCCAGGCATTCGGCAGAGCGCGCCAGCGACATCGCCTCGCGCATGAAGAATTCGTCATCCATGGCGGGATTGTATCAAGCGGCCTTGGTCCCGGCCGCCAAGCGTCGTTCCCTGTTTTTGATAACGTTATCTTTCAATGCGCTGGCCGACCACAAACCGGCGGCAGCGGCCGCCGCCTGGAAGGTCGCCTGCAGGTCGCCGCTGCCGACGCAGCCGGAAAGGCGTTCGAGCGCCCGCGCCAGCGCCTCCAGCTCCGAGTTCCGCCGCGCCCGATAGAGACGCATGTTCTGCCGCACCTGCTCATCGCGCTCGGCGAAGCGGGTGCGCGGACGGCCGCGTGGGCGTTCGGGTTGCTCACCGTTTCCTTGGGTCATGGCGCTTATATTCGATAACGTTATCGTAATTGTAACAAGGGCCGTGAAATCGCCGCCTTTTTTTGTGCATTGCCGCGTCCTATAGTGAAAACCGGCCCGCGAACAGCGGTTTTTTCTTTGTGTTTCATGTAGATGGGGCCGCCACGATGTCCGCCATTGCCATTTCGTCGATCCGTGCCGCAGCGAGCGGCTGACGCCGATGGGCAATCATTTTGCGCCGCTTCTCGTGCTCGCCGCCGTCGCGACGCTGCTCGTGGCGGTGCTTTTGCTGCTCGTGATCCGCGAGCGTCATCGCCGGGAGGTGGCCAGTATCCTTGCCGAGGAACGCGGGCGGCGCTATCGCAGCCTGTTCGATTCGTCGCTGGCCGGCATCGCGCTGGTCAGTGGCGACGGCGTATTGAAAGAATGGAATGCGCGCCTGCCGGCGATTCTCGAAGCGACCGGCCGCCCGGATGAGGACGGGGCCGTCCGCCGGCCGGCGTGGCGGGAAGAGTCCCGCAAGCTGGCGCGCCTTGCGCGGACCCGCGCACCGGGGGAAGAGCTGGAAACCAGCATCATCGCCGGCGATGGCAGCCGGAAATGGGTCACCCTGCGCCATTGGCCGATGGCCGGAACGCAGGGCGGGGACTACTGGCTGCTGGTCAATGACGTGACCCGCCGCCAGGAGGCGCGCAGCGTGCTGCGTCTCGCCCAGCAGGTCTATCGCAGCATGTCCGAAGCAATCCTCGTCACCGACGTGGCGACTCGCGTCGTCGACGTCAATCCCGCCTTTGAGCGGATCACCGGCTACGTCCGCGACGAAGCCATCGGCGTGCGCGCCGCGCTGATCCGCTCGTCGCGCCACGACAACGCCTTCTTCGACGCCATGTGGCGCGCCCTCAACGCAGAGGGGCACTGGGCCGGCGAGATCTGGAACAAGCGCCGGGACGGTGCCGAGATTCCTTGCTGGATGCACATCGATGCCGTCAGCGATCCGCAGAGCGGCGAGCTGACGCACTACGTCGGCGTCTTTTCCGACATCAGCGAACGCAAGTCGGTCGAGGAGCGGATCCACTATCTCGCCCACCATGACCAGCTCACCGGCCTCGCCAACCGCTTTGCGCTCGACGCCGTGTTGCCGCAGACCATCGCGCTCGCCCGGCGCAATGGGCGACGGGTGGCGCTGCTGTTCACCGACCTCGATTTCTTCAAGGAAATCAACGATACGCTCGGCCACGTCGCCGGCGACCAGGTGCTGATCGAGGTCGCCCAACGCCTGCGCCAGGTCGCGCGCGATTCGGATTTTCTGGCCCGCTTCGGCGGCGACGAATTCGTCATCGTGCTGAGCGAAGTCGAGGACAGCGACGACGCGATGCGCGTGGCGACGGCAATCATCGAGACGCTGCACCGGCCGATCGTTGTCGACGGCCGGGAAATCCTCGTCACGCCCAGCATCGGCATCAGCCTTTTTCCCGAGCATGCGGACGCCCCGGAAATCCTGCTCGGCATGGCCGACAGCGCGATGTACCGCGCCAAGTCCGACGGCCGCAACGGTTACTGCGTCCACACGCCGCCGGCGGATTGAGTTGCCGCTTCCCCCCCTTCCCCGTCGCGTGCAGATTCGTAGGCGAGCAGCGCCGATTTGCGCTCGCTGCCCCAGCTATACTGGCCGATCTCGCCGCTCTCGCGGATTACCCGGTGGCACGGCACGAGCACGGCGATCCGGTTGCGCGCGATGGCTGTACCGACGGCACGCTGAGCCCGCGGCATGTCCGCCATGCCCGCAAGATCGCCGTACGAGACGGCGCAGCCCGCCGGAACGCGCAGCAGCGCTTCCCACACCTTGATCTGGAAATTGGTGCCGCGCAGCAGCAGCGCGATCGGGCGGTCGCCGGCGAGCGGGGCGAACAGCTGCCGGGCGATCGCCGCCACGGCATCGTCGTCGCGCGTGCAGACAGCGCGCGGCCATTCCGCCCGCAGCGCCGCTTCGGCTGCCGCCTCGTCGCCGGCGTCGACGAACTGTAGATGGCAGACGCCGCGCGGCGTCAGCCCGCAAATGATGCTGCCGAGCGGCGTCCCGGCGAAACCGAAGCGCAGCGTCAGGCCTTCGCCGAGAGCGCCGATCTCGCCGGGGGTCAGCGCCTCGCAGCTGACCATCAGGTCGTGCAGCCGCCCGGGGCCGGACAGGCCGGTTTCGATGCTGGTGGACAGCACGTCGCGCGACTGGCGCAACAAGTGCCGGGCATGCTCCTTGGTCAGGAACTGCAGGAAGCGCTTCGGCGAAATGCCGGCCCACCGGCTGAAGACGCGCTGCAGGTGCGGCCCGCTGAGCCCGACATGGGCGCCGATCTCGTCGAGCGACGGCTGCCGCCGGGCCGACGCGCGCACGAAGCGGATCGCTTCGGCCACGGTGTCGTAGGAACGGGGGTCTTTGCCTGTCATGTCGGTGCGCCTTGAACGGATTGCAACGCCTCTATTGCGGGCATTGTTGCCGCCGTACCGGGTTTTCGCCACCCGATTCTTGCGATTTGCCGCCGCCAAAAGAATAAAGCCGCCGGCAGCAAGCTGCCCGCGGCTTTATTGCCGAAGCCGGCTGGCGCCGGCGCCGGATCAGCGATCCGTCCAGCTGCGGCGCGGTTGTGCGCCGGTGCGCGGCGCGCCCTTGCCGAAGGTCTTGGCGAAGCCTTCGCCGCGCGGCCCGCCCTTGCCGGTGAAACCCTGGCCCTGGCCTTGCCCCGGGCGACGGTCGCCCTGCGGCTTGCCGGTGCGCGGCTGGTAGTCGGCGCGGTTGCCGAAGTTGTCCGGACGGGTATCCGGGCGCTCGACGCGGTTGCCGAAATCGTCCGGACGCGCTTCGCGGTTGTCCTGGCGGTTGCCCTTGAAGCCTTCCGTGCGCGGCGCGCTGTGGCCTTCCGGACGACCGCCCGGCTTGCCGTAACGCTTTTCGCCGTCGCGCGGGTAGCCGCCGTCACGGTTGCCGCCGTCGCGCGAGAAGCCGCCCGGCTTGCCGTTGCGGTCCGCTCCGCGGCCCTGCCCCGGCTTCCAGCCGGCGGGCTTCGGCTTGCGCGGCGCCGGGGTACGCTTCGGCTCATGGCCGGGAACGACGTCGACCGGAATGACCTGCTTGGTGAAGCGCTCGATGCGCTTCACGTGGATGCCTTCGGCGTGGTGCACCAGCGACACGGCGACGCCGCTGCGGCCGGCACGGCCGGTGCGGCCGATGCGGTGCACGTAGTCCTCGGGGAACTTCGGCAGGTCGTAGTTGAAGACGTGGGTGATCCCCGGCACGTCGATGCCGCGCGCGGCGACGTCGGTGGCGACGAGGATGCGCAGGTGGCCGCTGCGCAGCGCGTTGAGCGTGCGGTTGCGGGCGCCCTGGTGCATGTCGCCGTGCAGCGGTGCGGCGGCGAAGCCGGTGGCGTTCAACTGGTCGGCGATGGTGTCGGCGTCGCGCTTGGTGGCGGTGAAGATCACCGCCTGCTGCAGCGCGGCGTCGCGCAGCAGGTGGTCGAGCAGGCGGTTCTTGTGCGACAGGTCGTCGACGAAGTGCACCTTCTGTTCGATGTTCTCGTGCTTGGTCTGCGAACCGGCGATGCGGATCACCTGCGGCTCGCGCGTGATGCGCTCGGCCATGCGGCCGATCTCGCCGTCGAGTGTGGCCGAGAAGAGCATCGTCTGGCGGCTGGCCGGCGTGGCGGCGATGATCGTCTCGATGTCGTCGATGAAGCCCATGTCGAGCATGCGGTCGGCTTCGTCGAGGACCAGGATCTGCAGCTGCGAGAAGTCGATCTTGCCCGAGTTCATGTGGTCGATCAGGCGGCCTGGCGTCGCCACCAGGATTTCCGGGTTGCGCGACAGCAGCTGCATCTGCTTCGGATACGGCATGCCGCCGAGGATCGACACCGCCTTCAGGCGGCGCAGGTGCACGCCGTACTTGTCGGTGGCGGTGGTGACCTGCAGCGCCAGTTCGCGCGTCGGGGTCAGCACCAGCATCTTCGGCTGTGCCGGGGCGAAGCGCGGACGCTCGCCGCGGGCGCGGGACGCCTGGCGTTCCTGGTTCGGCGTCTTGCCGGCCGGCGCGGCTTCCACCGAGGCGAACTTGTGGATCGCCGGCAGCATGAAGGCGGCTGTCTTGCCCGAGCCGGTCTGCGACGAGACCAGCAGGTCGCGCCCTTCGAGGGCGGCGGGGATGGCTTGCGCCTGGACCGGGGTGGGTTCGGTGTAGCCCGCGTCGGCGAGCGCTTTCAGTACGGCCGGGTGCAGGCCAATCTCTTCAAAAGTCATCAGTTTCTTTCGTCAATATGGGCGCGCGCGGCTTGTCCGATGGACAAGTCACGGGCGCTGGAAATGCAGCGCTAACCCACGAAATTGCTTGAAAACTCTGAGAGATCGAGATTTCGGCACGAAAGCTTTGTGCCGTGACGGCGCCATGTGTTGCGGCGCCAAGGGGGCAGGAAGGCTTTGTCGTTGTTACTGCTTCAGGTTCGCGATGCGCGTCTGTGCAGGCAATTGCTGCGATGCACAAGGCGCGCATTCTACGCAGTCGGCCCGGCGATGTCCAGCGGAATTTTGCGGGTGGCGCTCGCCGCCTCAGAGCTTGTGAAGAAATCGTAGCGAGCGGTCCGAGTGCGAGGTGGACGGAGCGCAGCGACGAGACATATCAATCGGATAGGCGAGGAGCGAGCACCGCCCAACGAAGCAATCGGATCGCGCAGTAGATTTATTCACAAGCTCTCAGTAATCATCCTCGCCTGCGCCCATCAGGTCGGGCAGCAGGCCGCGCGAGCGTTCGAGTGCGGCATCGAGGTCGACGCAGACGTTGCCCGGATCGAGATGGCCGAGGAAGCCGGAGCGGCGCAGCAGCGAGCCCGGTTGCGAGTTGAGGCCGCAGACGAGCAGTGTGCAGCTGCGCTTCTTCAGCTTTTGCAGCAGGTTTTCCAGCCCTTCCAGGCCGGTGGTGTCGAGTTGCACGAGGCGGGTCATGTCGAGGACGACGATTTCCGGATGTCCGGCCGCCGGGTCGAGCAGCTCCTCCAGCTTGTTTACCGCGCCGAAAAACAGCGAGCCGTAAAGCTGCCAGGCAGCGACCCGCATCGTCCCGTCCGGGTAGATGAAGCGCGGCTCCATGGCTTCCTCGTCGAGCGCCAGGCGTTCGATCCGGGTCAGTTCCGACATGCGGTAGATGAAGGCCAGGCAGGCCAGCACCATGCCCAGCTCGACGGCGATGGTCAGGTCGAAGATCACCGTGACGAAGAAGGTGGCGAGCAGGATGATGCGGTAGTTGTTGGTGTAGCGGCGCAGTTCGAGGAACTCGTGCCACTCGCCCATGTTGATGGCAACCACCATGACGATCGCCGACAGCGTCGCCAGCGGCACGTAGGAGGCCAGCGGCGCCGCCACCAGCACGATCGCCAGCAGCACGCCGGCGTGGATCATGCCGGCGACCGGCGTGCGGCCGCCGGTCTTGACGTTGGTGGTGGTGCGGGCAATGGCGCCGGTCGCGGCAAAACCGCCGAACAGCGGCGCGGCGATGTTGGACAGGCCCTGCGCGATCAGTTCCTGGTTCGGGTCGTGACGGTCGTCGATCTGGCCGTCGGCGACGCGCGCCGAGAGCAGCGATTCGATGGCGCCGAGCAGCGCGATGGTGATCGCCGGCGAGATCAGCTTGCCGAGGTCGTGGATAGACAGCGGCGGGATGCCGAAGGCCGGCAGTTCCTGCGGAATGCCGTTGAAGCGGCTGCCGATCGTTTCCACCGGCAGATCGAACAGCCAGGCGGCGAGCGTACCGACGACCAGTACGGCGAGCGGCCCCGGCGCACGGCGCAGCACGGCGACGTATTGCGCCAGGCGGTTGTAGAAAAGCAGGAAGAGCAGCGAGGCAAGCGCGAGGCCCAGCGTCGGTAGGTCAACAGTCGATGCGTGCGCCGCCAGAGTCTGGATGCGGGCGAAGAACTCGGCCGGCAGCGAGTCGATTTTCAGGCCGAAGAAATCCTTGATCTGCGCGAGGAAGATGACGACGGCGATACCGTTGGTGAAGCCGATGACCACCGTCACCGGGATGAAACGGATCAGCTGCCCCATGCGGGCGATGCCCATCGCCAGCAGGAAGATGCCAGCGAGCATTGTGGCGCCGAGCAGATTGACGAAGCCGTGCACGGCGACGATGCCATAAACGATGGGAATGAAAGCGCCGGTCGGGCCGCCGATCTGCACCCGCGAGCCGCCCAGCGCGGCGGTGAGGAAGCCGGCGACGATCGCCGTCCAGATGCCGGCGGTCGGCGAACAGCCACTGGCGATGGCAAAGGCCATGGCCAGCGGGAGTGCGAGCACGCCGACGGTGATGCCCGAAGCAAGGTCCTTGCCGAACTGGACGCGGGTGTAACCGGGGAGGCAGTCGAGGAACTTGGGGCGGAAGAGGAATTTCATGGCGGCTCGCGTGGATGGCGCATTTTATTCTGTTTTTGTGTGCCGTCAATGTTAATTAAATTAACATATTAGAAGCATCCAATCGAGGGCGCTGGACGAAAAAAAGCCCCCCGGGGTACGGAGGGCTTTCCTGTACGCGATTGCCGGCCGGAGATCACTCCCACTCGAT
>JACPEH010000027.1 GCA_016183655.1 Rhodocyclales bacterium | reverse complement strand
TTAGCCTTCTTCGAAACCATGGGACTACCCAGCCTTGCGCCACGGTAGGAATTCAATTCATCGAACCGCCGGATACGTGACCCGTACGTCCGGTGGTGTGGGAGGGGGAGCCCGTGAGGGCTTCTCCTATCCCGATTATGCCTAAGGATTGACCGTGCCATTTACTCCGTTCCACATGGGCCCAGGCTTATTGGTGAAGGCGCTTCTCCAGGGAAGCTTTTCGCTCATGGTCTTTGGTTGGGCGCAAATCATCATGGACATCCAACCCCTAGTCGTTCTTCTCACCGGAGAGGGCCACTTGCATGGCTTTTCGCACACCTACATTGGCGCAACTCTCATCGGCATAGGTTCTGCACTTACTGGAAAGTACGCCGCCGAGTTTGGCCTCCGCTTCACTGGTCAGGCTCGCCACTTACCAATCAGTTGGCCAGTCGCAATCATCAGTGCGTTTATTGGTTCGCTCAGTCATGTGCTACTTGATAGCGTAATGCACGCCGATGTTGAACCGTTTTCACCGTTCACGCTAACCAACCCATTCCTTGGTTTCCTATCCGTCGAGGTGCTTCACAAATTCTGTCTATACAGCGGCCTTTTGGGTGTTGGCTTGTATTTCGCTATCTCGCATTGGTTCAGCAGGCATAACCCGGCAGTCAACTCGGGCGCTGCGCGATAAAGCCGCGCAGTGCAGGCTACCTCTACGTTGCCCCCCGACAGTTTCCCCCTCGGCCTTCTCCTGCCGCCCCGGCCGACGTTCCCTGCTTCGCAGCCAACCTCCGATACAACCGCAGCCGCTTCCCAGCGTAGTCGCCGCGGGCAGAACTTCGCCTCCCGTTTCGCGGTCTGTACTGGGGAAGAAGGGAAAGGTGGCCGCTGTGATGAAGGTAGGTCGTATCGCCATTGCCGTAGCGCTGGCCGGTGTGCTCCAGAGCGCACGGAGTGAGGCCCCCGCGGTCGCCGCAACGCCGCCGGTGCCGCAGGACTGCTGGGTTGAACATACCCAGGTTCAGCCGTCGCCGGCGCGCCAGGGCAGCGCCGACGCTCCGGTGCTTGCCACGGTTTACGGGGCGATGAAAGATCAGCATCTCGGGGCCGAGCACCCCACTGCAACGCAGAAGAAGCCTTGCGACCTGAAGGCACCGCGCCCGGCGCCGGAGTCGGGGACAACGTTGCCTCGTTCGTTGGCGCCCTAGTAGTCAGTCATGTTGGAACGGATGGATAGGTTCGTCATTCCGGCCCCCCCTTCGACAAGCTCAGGGCAGGCTTCGACAAGCTCAGGGCAGGCCGGGCTAAGCCCGCGCCGGAATCCAGGAAAAACTCGCAAACACTTGCCCTGCCGACGTACGAGCCTACCACCTGGATTCCGGGTCAAGCCCGGAATGACGGGGGTTACATCAACCGGATTCGAGTTGACTGACTACTAGGAATTCGAGGGGGATCGGCTTTGCCGTCTTGCCGCTTGCGTGCCGCCGAGGCGGCGGGGGCGGCCGGTTCGTTACCGCTGCGCCATCCCGATAGCGCAAATCCTTCACGGCGGCGGGTCGTCGTCGTTCTCAGGCCGTTGCGCCGGCCAGCTCGGAGCTGACCTGGTTCCGCCCCCGGTGCTTCGACTGGTAGAGGAAGTGGTCGGCCGCGGTGATCAGGCGGTCGAGGCTTTCCTTGCCCTCGCTGTTGGCGACGCCGAGGCTGACGGTGAAGCGGAGTTCGCCGTCGGCCATCGGCAGGCGGGTGTCCTCGATCGTCCGGCGCAGGCGCTCGGCGAGCGCGACGGCGGCGTCGAGCGGGGTGTCCGGCAGCAGCACGAGGAATTCCTCGCCGCCCCAGCGGGCGACGATGTCTTCGGCGCGTACCGAGGCGTTCAGTGCCTGGGCCACGGCGACGATCGCGTCGTCGCCGGCGGCGTGGCCGTGGGTGTCGTTGATCGACTTGAAGCGGTCGATGTCGACCATGATCAGCGACAGCTCGCGCGCGTGGCGGCGGGCGGCGCTCCACAGCGGCCGCGCCTGTTCGAGGAAGGAGCGGCGGTTGTAGAGGTCGGTGAGCGGGTCGCGCGCGGCCAGGCGCTGGGCGAGGGCGCGCTCCGCCTTCAGCGAGCGGAACTGGCTGCCGAGCGCCAGCGCCAGCAGCGTCGCGTCGATCAGCATGCCGATCTCGACGGCGCGGTAGCGCAGGTCGCTGTAGGCAATCAGCCCGAGCACCGAGAGCGCGGTGACGGCGGCGCCGATCGCCGAGGCCAGCGTGGCGAACAGGAAGTAGCGGGAGAAGCGGTGGCCGGCGACGACGGCGGCGACGCCCAGCACCGGCATCGCCAGCGAGAACAGGTTGGTGGCGACGAAGGCGATCAGGATGGCGCCGGCCTGGTTGTCGGAAACGACGAGCGACAGCGCGTAGGCGGCGAGGAAGCCGCTGCCGCTCCACAACATCGCCTTGTGCGCGCGCGGGAAATGCTCCGGAGTGTCGAGGAAGTAGCGGGCGAAGACGAGGCCGCTGGCCGAGAAGGCCATCATCAGCGTCGGGATGACCCAGCGCTGCAGCGCGACGTGCTCGCCCCAGAGGTGCGCGAAGCCGTGCCCGGTGTAGGCGACGTTGGCCAGCACGAACATGGCGATGTAGCCGGCGTAGGAGAGCTGCCGCTTGTCGCGCAGCGCGACGAAGAGCAGCAGGTTGTAGGCGAGCAGCGCCAGCAGGTAGCCGTAGAGGAAACCATAGCGGTAGCCCTGCTTCTGCTCGCGCTCGGCGATGGCTTGCGGTGGGCCGAGGAAGAGCGGCAGGACGATCGGGTCGGCGCTCTCCACACGCAGGTAGATGTCGGTGGTGCCGGGGGCGAAGCGGTGGTCGGCGGCGAAGAAGCGGCTGGCGACTGGGCGCTCGGCAAACGGCCGGGTGTCGCCGACGCGGTGGCTTTCGCTCTGCCCGTCGGGGCCGACGAAATGGATGTCGATGCGGTCCTGCCAGGTGTTCTCGATCAGCAGGCGGCGCAGTTGTGCTTCCGGTCCGGGATTGGCGATTCCCAAATGAATCCACACCGGCGCCGAGCCGATGCCGAAGGCGAGGATGGGGGCGTCCGACGCGGTGAAGCGGCCGGCGGCGCGTTCGGCGGCGGCCTTGGCGAGGGTGAGCGGTGTGCTGCTTTCCTTGAGGTAGGCAGCCTGCGTGCCGAGCGCCTGGTTCGGGGCGATCTCGTGCAGCGGGAGCGGGGGGATTGCGCTTGCGGGCGTGCCGCCGGCGAGCAGGCAGGCGGCGAACAGCAGGCGTCTGAAGGCGGCCGTCAGGCGGCGCATCGTTGGGGACCTTTCAATTGCGTGGGGCTGATAACCCTCTATTTGCTGGGGAGATTAACACGATGTCGCCAAAGGGCATGAAAACCGTGGCCACCTCCTCCCCCGGGGAGAAGGTTGGGCGGCGGGTAGTCCAATGAGCCGCCCGCACCCTTTGTCCGCCGAGGCTTCTGCCTGATCCGACAACCCCGGCGCAGCACCGTGCGGGAGTGCCGCGCACCATTCGACCTTGACGCGCGCCGGGGCTCGGCATATCAATTCAATTCGGGTTCAAACGCCTGGGAGGTGACATGGCTAGCTTACGCAGCGGCTTCCTGCCTCGACTGTTCATCTTCGCCGTTGGCACCATTCTGGCGGCCGGCTCGCATGCGCTCGAACTGCAATCGGAGCGTGAATCGCCCGCCGGCGTCATCAAGATCCCGATGATGGTCCGGGCGGACAGTCCGAAGATTGCGATTTCGAAGGAAGGGAAACTGATCGTCGCGGCGGCTTTCGAAGGCCGGCAATGGAGAGTGGCCCTGTTCCGGTTCCGTCCCAACGGACAGGTCGATCGCTCCTTCGGCAAGAATGGCGAGGCGTTGATCGGTGCGGACGGTACGGTTGCCTCGATCACCGAACTGATTTCGCAGGCCCTGAGCATTCAGCCGGACGGCCGGATCGTCGTCGCCGGCATGGCGAAAACCGCCCGGATCGCCGGCGGCGGATTCCTGTTGATGCGCTTTCTCCCGGACGGCCGCCTGGATACGAGCCTGGATGATCGCGGCTGGACCAGCACCGAGCTGGGGAAATCGATCGACCTGGCCCACGACGTGACGGTGCAGGGTGACGAGAAGATCGTCGCGGCTGGGGGCTCCACGCAGCCCGCCTGGCTGGGTAGCCGATACGACTTTGCCATCGTCCGTTATCTGCCCGACGGGCGCCTGGATCCGCTATTCGGCGACAAGGGGAAAGTCATCATCCGGCTCGGCCGGGCTTCCGAGGATATCGCCTATGCGGTCAAGCAGGATGTTGCCGGGCGCCTGGTTGTCGCCGGGCGGGCGAATACGGGGCGTGCGTCGAGCGCCATCGCGCTGTTGCGACTCGATGCCGGCGGGAAGCTGGACCCGTCTTTCGGTCAGGCCGGGAAGGTGCTCTTCGATCTTCGGGGCGATTCACGGGCGGGGTCGATTGCCATCCAGCCGGATCAGGCGATCCTGCTTGTTGGCGACATGCGTCAACGTCAATCCGACAAGAAATACCGTCAAATTGGCGTGGCCATGCGTTACACCGACGCCGGCAAGCTCGACCCCGCGTTTGGTGCGGGAGGAATCGTCAGCCTCCCTTGGGTCTCGGCCTTGAAAGCGGTGAAAACCCAGCGGGACGGCAAGATCGTCCTGCTCGGGGTCCGGCTGGCCAGCGAGCGGTCCCCGGCCGCCATCGTGGTGGTCCGGCTGAACGCGGACGGCTCGGTGGACCCGTCCTTCGGCGAGGCGGGAGCGGTCAGCCTTGAGCAGCCGCACTACCCCATGGCATCCGGCCTGGCGGTTTCGGACAGCGATGAAATCTATGTCGCCGGGACGGTTCACGGCCCCCGTGCAAACCAGGGGCTGATCGTCTTCAAGCTTGACGCGAACGGCGTGGCGGACAAGGCGTTTGGCGAGGCGTCCGCCGCCGCCGGTTTGCAGCGCCTCGCCGACGAGCAGTGAACCGTTTCGCTACGGCGACGGCGCCTTGCGGATGCCCTTTCAAATCCGCAGCTTAGTTCGGCGACACGGGTATAATCGCGGCCCTTGATCCCGCTTGTTCCTCTTTCTCCCGCAGAAGCATCGCCGTGACCGCCCTCGACAACGAAATTTCCCGCCGCCGCACCTTCGCCATCATCTCGCACCCCGACGCCGGCAAGACGACGCTGACCGAAAAGCTGCTGTGGTTCGGCGGCGCCATCCAGGTCGCCGGCGAAGTCCGCGCGCGCAAGGCCTCGCGCCACGCCACCTCGGACTGGATGGAGCTGGAGAAGCAGCGCGGCATCTCGGTGACCTCGTCGGTGATGCAGTTCCCGTACCGCGAGTGCATGGTGAACCTGCTCGACACGCCGGGCCACGAGGATTTCTCGGAAGACACCTACCGCACGCTGACCGCCGTCGATTCGGCGGTGATGGTGATCGACTCGGTGAACGGCGTCGAGGCGCAGACGATCAAGCTCCTGAACGTCTGCCGCATGCGCGACACGCCGATCCTGACCTTCATCAACAAGCTCGACCGCGAGGGCAAGGAGCCGATCGACCTGCTCGACGAGATCGAGTCGGTGCTCGGCATCGAGTGCGCGCCGATGACCTGGCCGATCGGCATGGGCAAGCGCTTCCGCGGCGTCTATCACCTCTACGACGACGCTATCGCCTTCTTCGATCCGCAGGCCGAGAAAGGCACTTCGGAGATCATCCAGGGGCTCGCCAATCCGCGCCTCGACGAACTGCTCGGCAGCCAGGCCGACGAGCTGCGCACCGACATCGAGCTGGTGCGCGGCGCCTCGCACGCCTTCTGCGCCAAGAAATACCTGGCCGGCAAGCAGACGCCGGTGTTCTTCGGCTCGGCGGTGAACAACTTCGGCGTGCAGTCGCTGCTCGATGCGGTGGTCGAGCTGTCGCCGGCGCCGCTGGCGCGGCCGGCGGTCCGCGGCGACGCGCCGCGCAGCGTCGCGCCGAACGAGGGCAAGTTCTCCGGCTTCGTGTTCAAGATCCAGGCCAACATGGACCCCAAGCACCGCGACCGCATCGCCTTCCTGCGCGTCTGCTCGGGCCGCTTCGAGCGCGGCATGAAGGTCAGGCAGGTCGCCGGCGGCAAGACGGTCGCGGTCAACAACGCCATCACCTTCATGGCCCGCGACCGCAGCACGACCGACGAGGCCTTCCCCGGCGACATCATCGGCATCCCCAACCACGGCACGATCCGCCTCGGCGAGACCTTCACCGAAGGCGAGGACCTGCGCTTCACCGGCATCCCGTCGTTCGCGCCCGAGCATTTCCGCCTGGCGCGCATCGCCAACCCGCTGAAGATCAAGCAGCTGCACAAGGGCCTGCAGCAGCTGGCCGAGGAGGGCGCGACGCAGCTCTTCCGCCCGGTCTCCGGCAGCGACCTGATCCTCGGCGCCGTCGGCACGCTGCAGTTCGACGTCGTCGCGCACCGGCTGGAGCACGAATACGGCGTGCAGGTGATCTTCGAGTCGTACAACTGCTCGACCGCGCGCTGGATCCGGGGCGACGAGGGCGAGCTGCGGCAGCTCTCCGAGCGCTACAGCGCCAACGTCGCGTTGGACGGCGCCGACGACCCGGTCTATCTGGCGCCGAACAACGTGTACCTGAACATGGTGAAAGAGAAGTACCCGAAGCTGCAGTTCCTCGAAGCCCGCGAGGTGGCTTGAGTCTGTCCTTCGATACGCTCGCGTTGCGAGCTACTCAGGACGAACGGAGTGGGCAATGAAAATCCAGATACCCGTTCGTGCTGAGTAGCGCGAAGCGCGTATCGAAGCATCGCCCAGACCTCACCGCTTCGCCAGCAACCGGTCCAACGAGTTGGCGAAGGCCTGCCGGTCGGCCTGGCTGAAGGCGGGCGGGCCGCCGGTTTCGACGCCGCTGTTGCGCAGGCTTTCCATGAAGTTGCGCAGGTCCAGCGCCTGCCGGATGTTTTCCGGGGTGTAGCGCTCGCCGCGCGGGTTGATTGCGGTGGCGCCCTTGTCGACGACGGCGGCGGCGAGCGGGATGTCGGCGGTGATGACCAGGTCGCCGGCCTCGACCTGGTCGGCGATGTGCTTGTCGGCGACGTCGAAGCCCTTCGGCACCTGCACGCTGCGGATGTTCGGCAGCGGCGGCGTCTTCAGCCACTGGTTGGCGACCAGCGTCAGCGGCAGCTTGGTGCGCTCGGCGGCGCGAAAGAGGATTTCCTTGATGACGACAGGGCAGGCGTCGGCATCGACCCAGATGTGCATGGCGGTTTCCGTAATTGGCGACCTGCGATAATACGCAAACGAACAGAGGGACGCTTCCGAAATGTCGATCCAATGGTTCCCCGGCCACATGACCCAGGCCCGCAAGAAGGCGGCCGAGACGCTGGCGGTCGCCGACGTCGTCGTCGAGGTGGTCGATGCGCGCCTGCCGGCGGCGTCCTCCAACCCGATGATCCACGAGCTGCGCGCCTTCCGCCAGCGGCCCTTCCTCAAGCTGCTGAACAAGTCGGACATGGCCGACCCGGCGGCGACCAGGGCCTGGCTCGATTTCTACAATGCGCAGCCGGGCATCAAGGCCGTCGCCATCTCGTGCAAGAAGGCGGGCGAGGTGGCGCGCGTGCCGTCGCTGTGCCAGCAGCTCGCGCCGCACCGCGACAGCGCGCTGAAGCCGCTGCGGCTGATGATCATGGGCATCCCCAACGTCGGCAAGTCGACGCTGATGAACGCGCTGGTGAAGAAGAAGGTGGCGGCGGTCGGCGACCAGCCGGCGGTGACCAAGAGCCAGCAGCGCATCGACGTCAGCTCGCGGCTGACGCTGTACGACACTCCGGGCATGCTGTGGCCGAAGATCGAGCACCCGGCCGACGGGCTGATGCTCGCCGCCAGCCATGCCGTCGGCGTCAACGCCTACATCGACGAGGAGGTGGCGACCTGGCTCGCCGCCTTCCTGCTCGCCCATTATCCGGCGCTGCTGACGGCGCGTTATGGCTTCTCCGTCGACGGGATCGACGCGCCGGGCGTGCTGGAGGCGGTGGCGAAGAAGCGCGGCTGCCTGATCAAGGGCAGCGGCGGTGAGCTCGACCTGGAAAAGGCGGCGGCGGTGCTGCTCACCGACTACCGCAACGGCACCCTCGGCCGCATCAGCCTGGAGACGCCGCAGCTACGGGCGGCGGTGCTATCCTCATCCTGAAGGAGAGGCCCGGCGTGAAGAAAACCTGCGTGCTGGTGGTCGAGGACGAGCCGGTCGAAAGCGCCCGGCTGGTGGAGAATCTGGAGGCGGAGGGCTACGACGTCATCGTCGCCAACACCGGCCTCGCCGCATGGCGGATCATCGACGCCTGCGCCGACCGTTTCGACCTGATCCTGCTCGACCGCAAGCTGCCGGACAGCGACGGCCTCGACATCCTGCGCCGCCTGAAGGCGGCACCGGCGACGCAGAACACGCCGGTGGTGATGCAGACGGCAATGACCGACAACACCTCGGTCGCCGAAGGGCTGCGCGCCGGCGCCTTCTACTACCTGACCAAGCCGTTTTCGGCCGACACGCTGCTGGCAATCATCGGCGCCGCGCTTGCCGACCGCAACCACTACCTGGAGATGCGCCAGGAGGCGCAGATGGTCGGCCGCTCGCTGTCGTGCATGCGCGAGTCGCGCTTCTCCTTCCGCACGATGGACGAGGCGCGCTCGGTCGCCGCGCTGCTGGCCAACGTCTGCCCAGACCCGGGCAAGGCGGTGCTCGGGCTCTCCGAGCTGATGTTCAACGCCGTCGAGCACGGCCTGGCGCAGATCGGCTACCAGCGGAAAACGCTGCTGCTCGAAGCCGGCACGTTGCAGGACGAGATCATGCTGCGCATCGGCGCGCCGGAGCGGGCGCACCTGTCGTGCGAAGTGAGCATGATGCGCGGCGTCGGCGGCATCAGCTTCATGATCCGCGACCCGGGGCCGGGCTTCGACTGGCGCAGCTACCTGGAAATCAGCCCGGAGCGCGCCTTCGACACGCACGGCCGGGGCATCGCCATGGCCCGTCTGTCCAGCCTCGACCGCCTCGAATACCTCGGCCGCGGCAACGAGGCGCTGGCCTTCATCTACGCCTGATCGGCGCTCCCGGCCGGTTCGTTGGCCTCGTCGGCCTCGTCGGCGACCTGCATCAGCAGCGCGTGCGCGGCGGCGAAATCGTAGGCGGTCAGCGCCGCTTCGAACGGCGGCCGCTGGCGGTCGAACAGCCCGGCGAGCGACTCCGCGGATTCGTGCCACAGCGCGATCGCCTGCACGTCGTCGTCGGCCAGCAGCGCGGCGAGCCGCTGCAGCGTTTCGCGACGGCTCGCCCGGCAAGGCGGCGTGCCGACGGTGGTCGGCGCCGGCCGCGCGGCGGCGGGCGTGGCCGGCGCCGGCAATGGCTCGAAAGGCAGTTCCAGCCAGAAGGTGCTGCCCCGGCCCGGCGCGCTGTCGGCGCCGGTGCGGCCGCCCATCATCTCCGCCAGGCGCCGGCTGATCGCCAGCCCGAGGCCGGTGCCGCCGTGCCGCCGCGTCGACGAACTGTCGCCCTGCTCGAAGGGCTCGAACAGCCGGGGCAGATCGTTGGGGTCGATGCCGATGCCGGTATCCTCGATTTCGAAACGCAGGCGAAGCCGGCCGTTGCCGCCGGGCAGCGGAAAGGCGCGGATCGCGATCGTGCCCCGCTCGGTGAATTTGGTGGCATTGCTCGCGTAGTTGGCGAGGATCTGGCCGAGACGGACCGGGTCGCCGCGCAGCAGCGGCGGCAGGTCGGGGGCGTCGAGCGTGACGTGCAGTCCTTTCGCCGCGGCCTTGTCGGCGATGCCGCCGAGCACTTCGCGGAGGACCTTGGCCGGGGCGAAGTCGAGCGGCGCCAGCGTCAGCCGGTCGGATTCGATGCGCGCCATGTCGAGCAGGTCGTTGATGATCGCCAGCAGCTGCTGCGTCGCCTCGCCGACCTGGTGCAGGCGCGTCAGCTGCGCCGGGTCCTGCGTGTTCTGCTTGAGCGCCCAAGTGATGCCGACGATGGCGTTCATCGGCGTGCGGATCTCGTGGCTCATGTTGGCGATGAAGCTGCTGCGCGCCTTGTTGGCGGCCTCGGCGGCGTCGAGCGCGCGCACCAGGTCGCCGGTGCGCGCACTGACCAGTTCCTCCAGCCGGTGGCGGTGCCGCTCCAGCTCGTCGTTGTTCTCCATCAGGTTGCGGTTCTGTTCGGTGAGCAGCGTGTAGGCGTCGATCAGCGCCTGCGTCAGCGCCTCGTGCGTCGGGTCGCAGCGGCTGCCTTCGGCATGCGCGAAGGCGTCGGCGGGCGACCGGCCGCCGTCGATCGCGCGCAGTTGCCGGGCGAGCGCCTGGTCCTCGCCGAGGATGTGGAAGATCAGCCAGTTGGCGAGGAAGGTGAGCAGCGTAGCGCCGGTTGGCGCCTCGCCGGCGGTATAGGCGGCGCGCATGCGGCTGATGGCGCTGACGAAGTCGCCGTGCGCCTGCTGGTGCTCCGCTTCGTGGCGCGCGTCGATGGCGTAGCCGCGCATCAGGCCTTCTTCGGTCTGGAAATGGAAAGCCGCGTAGTTCATCAGCTGGTCGAGCAGGTCGTCCGCCTGCTCGTGGTGACGCCGGGAGTTGAGCGCGAGCACCGGCGCCGAGGCGTTGACCAGGTCGATCAGCCAGCGGTGCTGTTCGTCGATGATGGCGATACCGGTGGCGAAATGCTCATTCCATTGCATCAGCGGCATGTCAGGGCCCTTCCTCTACCGTCTCCGCCGGATGCGCCTGCCTGGCCGAACGCAGCGTGGCGAGCGCGGCGACGAAATCGAAATCGGCGACCTGGCTGCGCAGCGTGGCGAAGCGCCGGCCGAGCGCGCCGCGCAGCAGCGGCGTGTGCGCGTGCAGCCGAGTCGCTGCGCGCGGGTCGTCGCCGGCGAGCAGCGTTTCCAGCTCGTCCAGCACCTCGCGCAGCAGCGCCGGATCGACGGGCTCGCGGCCGATCTCCGCGTCGGGGTCGCGGTGGTTGACCGGCTGCGCGGCGAGGATCGCCGCGCAGGCTTCTTCGAGCCGGTCGTCGGCGGTGGCGAGCAGCGCCGCCAGCGTCTCGCCGGGTTCGCCGGCACCGATGGCCTGCTCCAGGCGGGCGGTGGCCCCGTGCAGCGCGGTCAGGCCGAGGGCGCCGGCGGCGCCCTTCAGGCTGTGCGCAGCCCGTCGCGCGCTCTCGCTATTGCCGACCGCCAGTTGTTCGCGCAGATGGTCGAGGTCGTCCTGATGCCGACCGGCGAAGGTGGCGAGCAGGCGCGCGTAGACCTCGGCGCGGCCGCCGACGCCGCGGATGCCCTGGCGGGTGTCGAGGCCGGGGAAGCTCGGCAGCGGCGGCGCGCTGCCTTCTCCGGCAGCGGCTGCCTGCGGGGGCGGCGGTGCCGTCGCCGCGGCCTCGCCGCGGCGGTGCCCGGGCAGCCAGCGCAGCAGCAGCGCGTACAACTGGTCGGGGTCGAAGGGCTTCGCCAGGTGGTCGTTCATGCCGGCGTCGGCGCAGCGCCGGCGGTCCTCGTCGAAGGCGTTGGCGGTCATCGCCAGGATCGGCACGGTGTGGCGACCGGGCAGGGCGCGGATCTCGCGGGTGGCCTGCAGGCCGTCCATCACCGGCATCTGCATGTCCATCAGGATCAGGTCGTAGTCTTCGCTGAGGACGCGGTCGAGCGCCTGCTTGCCGTTCTCGGCGAGGGTGACGCTGAAGCCGACGTTGCGCAGTAGCCCGAGCGCGACTTCCTGATTGACCAGGTTGTCCTCGACGAGCAGGATGCGGCGGCCGACGGCATGCACGCCGAGCAGGTTCTCCAGGTTCTGCCGGCTGCTGCCGCCGAGGGGGGCGACGGCGCCGCGGCCGCGCTGCAGGCGGGCGGTGAACCAGAAGGTGCTGCCCTTGCCCGGGGCCGAGGCGACGCCGACGTCGCCGCCCATCAGGCGGGCGAGGCGGGCGCTGATTGCCAGCCCGAGGCCGGTGCCGCCGAAGTGGCGGGTGGTTGAGCTGTCGGCCTGTTCGAAGGCGCGGAACAGCCGCGGCAGCACCTCGGCGGCGATGCCGATGCCGGTATCCTCGACCTCGAAGCGCGCCAGCAGCGTGTCGCCGCCGTCCTCGATCAGCCGTGCGCGCATGACGATGCCGCCCTGCTCGGTGAATTTCAGCGCGTTGCTGACGTAGTTGACCAGCACCTGGCCGATCCGCAGCGCGTCGCCGCGCAGCACCGGCGGCAGCGCCGTGTCGATCTCGCGCGAGAACCACAGGCCCTTCGCCTCCAGCTTCTCGGCGAGCAGCGTGACGACGTTGTCGAACACCTGCGCGGTGTCGAAGTCGAGGATCTCCAGCGTGATCTTGTCGGCCTCGATCTTCGAGATGTCGAGGATGTCGTTGATGATCCCGAGCAGGTGCTGCGCCGAGGCGTTGATCTTGCGCAGGCGCTCCTGCTGCTCGGGCTCCTGCGCCTCCAGGCGGGCGAGGTGGGTGAGGCCGATGATGGCGTTCATCGGCGTGCGGATCTCGTGGCTCATGTTGGCGAGGAAGGCGCTCTTCGCGCGGTTCGCCGATTCGGCCTCGTCCTTGGCCTGGGCCAGCTCGGCGGTGCGCTGCTCGACCAGGCGCGCCAGGTGATGGCGGTGCTGCTCCAGTTCGCTGGCGTTGCGCTGCAGGTCGGTGAGGTCGCTGACGAAGGCGATCAGGAGCGCTTCCCCCTCGACGTTGGCGATCGCGCCGGAGATGCTGACCGTGCGCAGCTCGCCGTTGCGGCGGCGGAACAGGGTCTGCAGCGGCGGCAGGTTCGGATCGTCGCCGAGCTGGCGAATCCATTGCTCGCGCCCGCTGCCGTTGGCCCACAGGCCGACCTCGACCGAGGTCTTGCCGACCAGTTCCTCGCGCGTCCAGCCGAAGCCTTCGACGTAGCGCTGGTTGACGTCGATGAAGTGGCCGTCGCGGGCGCGCGTGATCGACGCGGCGACCGGGCTGGCGTGGAAGGCGACGCTGAAGCGCTCGCGCAGCTCGCGGTTGGCAGCCTCGCTCCGGAACAGCTGCTGGTACTGGCGCTTGCCGATCGACTGCCAGAGCAGGCCGAAGAAACCGGCGGCGCCGACCATGCCGCCGACGGTGAGGGCGAGGATCAGCCAGGAAATGGTCTGGCTGGTGGCCAGCGCCTCGTCGCGGTCGATCTTGGCGATCATGTGCCAGGAGGTGTCGGAAACCGGCTTCAGCGCGGCGATCACCGGCACGCGGCGGTGGTCCAGCCCGTCGATGATGCCCTGCTCGCCGCGCACCGCGCGCGCCGCCGGCAAGGCGTCGTCGGTCACCGGCCGGCGCATCTTCATCGCGCTGTCGGCGGCGTGGCGGAGGTCGTTGAGGTAGACGACCTCGTCGCCGCGGCGTTCGACGAGCAGCGTCTCGCCGGAGTCGGTCGGCGTCGGCCACGATTTCAGCAACGGGTAGAGGAAGCCGTTCGGGTCGGCCTGCAGCAGCACGGCGCCGAGCGCCCGGCCTTCGCTGTCGGCGCCGACGAAGATCGGCGCGACGAGGTCGATGTGCGGTGCCGGCTCGTCGGCGAACTGGTGCAGGTTGCCGTGCAGCGGCTGGCGTTTTTCGATCGCCTCGCGCACGAGGTCGACGATGTCCGGCGACAGCGCCGCGGCCGCGGGTTCGAGGCGCAGCGCGACGTGGCCCTCGGTGTCGAGCAGCAGCACGTTGGCGTAGCCGTAGTGCTGCTTGAGGCTGAGGAAGTAGTCGCGCAGGCGCTGGCGGGCGGCCTGCCCGCGGCCGGCGAAGAACTCCTCGGCCGCGCGCGCGAAGATGATGTTGCCGGCGAGGACCTTGGCGTGCGACAGGCGTTCGTTGCGCCACTGCTCGATCTGGCCGGTCTTCAGCTCGGCGATCGACATCAGCTGGCCTTCGATCTGCTGCCGTGCCTGGCGCGTCTGTTCGTTGTAGAGCAGGGTGCCGCCGCCGGCGATGAGGAGCAGCACCAGCACGCAGGAGCCGACGATCTGCTTCAGCAGGCGCTGGCGCTGCGCCAGGTTGTTCAGCGACAGGTCAGGCATCGGCCGGGGCCCCCGGATGCTGGCGGTCGCGGACCTCGTGCAGCACCTTCAGCGCGGCTTCGAAGTCGTAGTGGGCGAGATCGCGGGCGAGCTGCTCGTAGTGCTCGCCGATCGCCGGTTGCAGCGTGTCGCGGGAGTCGACCAGCAGCGCCTCGGCGCGCACGTCGTCCTCGGCGACCAGCGTTTCCAGGCGGGCGAGCAGTTCCGCCGCCGCCGCACGGTTCGCGGGCGAGGTCGCGGCGGGCGGCGCCTCGCGCTCGTCGACGTCGGCAGCGGCCAGCGCCCGGCACAGCGTGCGGTTGATGTAGTCGACGCGGTCGATCAGCGCCGTTGCCGCCAGCGGGTCGGTGCCGGTGGCCAGCGTCCGTTCGAGTTCGCCGGCGGTCCGTTGCAGCAGCATGGCGCCGAGCGTGCCGGCGGCGCCCTTCAGCGAATGGGCGGTGCGGCCGGCGTTCGTCGTCTCGCCGGCGGCAAGCTGCCGGCGCAGCGTGTCCATGTCGGTCGCGTGCGATTCGGCGTAGAGGCGGGTCAGCCGCCGGTAGCTGGCGGTGCGGCCGCGCACCGAGCGCAGGCCGACCTCGGTGTCGAGGCCGTCGATCGTCGCCGCGCGGGCCATGAAGGCCGCGTCGTCGTCGTTGGCCGGTGCTGCCGGCGCCGCCGCCGGTGCGGTCGCGGCCGTGGCTTTCCTCGGCAGCCAGCGCAGCAGCGCGGCGTAGAGGATGGCCGGGTCGACCGGCTTGGCGATGTGGTCGTTCATACCGGCGTCGAGCGCGCGCCGCCGGTCGTCGCCGAAGGCGTTGGCAGTCAGTGCCAGGATCGGCATCGTTCCCTGCGGCAGGGCGCGGATCGCGCGGGTCGCCTCAAGGCCGTCCATGACCGGCATCTGCATATCCATCAGGACCAGGTCGTAAGCCGTCTCCCGGCAACGGCGCAGCCCTTCGGCGCCGTTGTCGGCGAGGTCGGCGTCGAGACCGGCGCCGCGCAGCAGGTCGATGGTCACTTCCTGGTTGATCGGGTTGTCCTCGACGAGCAGGATGCGGGCGCCGCCATGGTGGCGCGCGAGCTGTTTTTCCGCTTGCGTCCGGCTGCTGGCGTGGAGGGGTTCCCGGCGCTCGACGGGGGCGTTGCCGCGGGCCAGGCGGGCGGTGAACCAGAAGGTGCTGCCGACGCCCGGCATGCTCTGCAGGCCGGTGGTGCCGCCCATCAGCTCGGCCAGGTGGCGGCTGATGGCCAGCCCGAGGCCGGTGCCGCCGAAACGGCGCGTGGTCGAGATGTCGGCCTGCTCGAAGGTGGTGAACAGCCGGGCCTGCGCCTCGGGTTCGATGCCGATGCCGGTGTCTTCGACCTCGAAGCGCACGAGGATGCCGTCCTCGCTGCCTTCCTGCTGCCGGGCGCGGACGACGATGCCGCCGCGCTCGGTGAACTTGATCGCGTTGCCGACGAAGTTGATCAGGATCTGGCCGAGGCGCAGCGCGTCGCCGCGCAGCGCCGCCGGCAGCGCCGGGTCGATCTCGCTGGTGAGCTTCAGCCCCTTCTCGGCGATGCGCTCGGCGACCAGCGTGGCGACGTTGGCGAAGACCTGCGGCAGCGCAAAGTCGACCGCTTCGAGCGACAGCCGGCCGGCTTCGATCTTGGAGATGTCGAGGACGTCGTTGATGACGCCGAGCAGGTGCTGCGCCGAGGCGCCGACCTTCTGCAGGCGGTCGCGCTGCGAGGGGCGCTCGGCGTCGCGCAGCGCGAGATGGGTGAGGCCGATGATGGCGTTCATCGGCGTGCGGATCTCGTGGCTCATGTTGGCGAGGAAGGCCGACTTGGCCTGGCTGGCGTCCTCGGCGGCGCGCTTGGCCTCGGCCAGCGCGGCCTCGGCGCGGCGGCGCATGACGATGCGCCAGAGGTCGTTGCCGATCAGCTGCAGTTCGCGCACGTCGGAATCGTCGTAGTCGGTGAGCTTGTTGCCGACGCCGATCAGCAGCCGGACATCGTGGCCTTCCATGACCGGCACGCCCATGTGGCGCAGCAGCGGGGCATGGCCGTCGGGCAGTCCGTTGCGCAGCTGGCCGGCGCTGATCAGCGCCGGGAAGTCGTTGTGGATCACCGGCCGCCGGGTGCGCACGGTGTCGGCCCAGACGCCGGCTGCGGAGACCGGGTAGTGCGCATCGTCCACGTTGGCGCAGTACTGCTCGGTACCGGACGACCAGAGGAAGAGGTGGATCGTCTCCTGGTCCTCGTTCATCAGGTGCAGGTAGCCGATGCCGCTGCCGGTCAGGCGGACCGCCTCGTCGATGCCCAGCTGCAGCAGTTCGCGTTCGTCGAGCGCGGCGGCGCGCTGGCTCATCTCGAACATCGCGCTCAGGCGCATGTCGGAGATCTGCAGGCGCCGGTTGGCCTGCTCCAGCTCGGCGGTGCGGTCGGCGACCAGTTCCTGCAGGTGGTGGCGGTGCTGGTCGAGTTCGTCGGCGATGCGCTTCTTCTCGGTGATGTCTTCCTGCACCGCCAGGTAATGGCTGATCGAGCCGTCGGACATGCGTACCGGCGAGATGCTGGCGAGGCAGACGATCAGTTCGCCGTCCTTGCGCCGGTTGATGAACTCGCCCTGCCAGCTGTCGCCGTTGGCCAGCGCCTGCCGGAGCGAGGCGTAGGTCGCCGGCGGCGTCAGCCCGGATTTCAGGAAGCCGGCCTGGCGGCCGATCGCTTCGCCGCGCGCGTAGCCGGAGGTGGCGACGAAGGCGGCGTTGACGTATTCGATGACGCCGTCGGTGTCGGTGATGACGATGCTGTTCGAGCTCTGTTCGACCGCCATCTGCAGCCGCGTCAGGATGTCGATGGTGTCGCGGAAGCCGGTGACGTCGGTATGCGTGCCGATGACCCGCGTCGCCTTGCCGGCGCTGTCGCGCTCGACGACCATGCCCTGGTCGAGGACCCATTTCCAACTGCCGTCCTGGCAGCGGACGCGGTGCTCGTCGCGGTAGACCGGGGTCTCGCCGCGCATGTGGGCGAGCAGTGCTTCCCGGCATTGGGCGAGGTCGTCGGGATGGATGAAGCGGCGCCAATCCTCGTAGTAGCCGCCGATGGTGCCGTCGGCGTAGCCGAGCATGGTGTTGGCCCGGGCGGAGACGAACAGCTTGCCGGTACTGGCGTTCCAGTCCCAGACGCCGTGGCCGGCGGCGTCGAGGGCGAGGATCCAGCGCTGTTCGCTGGCGCGCAGCGCGGCCTCGTCGCGGACGCGGCGGATGGCGATGGCGGTGGTCTGGCTCAGCGTGTCGAGCAGGGCGCGCAGCTCGGCCGGGATCGGGCCGGGCTGGCGGGAATAGACGGCGAAGGCGCCGAGCACCTTGCCGGAGGCGTCGAGGATCGGCGTCGACCAGCAGGCGGCGACGCCGGCGGCGGCTGCCAGGTTGCGGAATTCGGCCCAGAACGGATGGCTGGCGATGTCGTCGACGTCGACCGGCTGGCCGCGGAAGGCGGCCGTGCCGCAGGAGCCGACGCCTTCGCCGATGCCCATGCCGTCGATCGCGGCGTTGTAGTCGTCCGGCAGGCTAGGCGCGGCGCCGAGCCGCAGGTGTTCGCCGTCGTCGTCGAGCAGCAGCACCGAGGCGAGCGTGGTTTCGAACTGGCTTTCGACGAGGCGGGCCAGCGCCGTCAGCGTCTGCGTCAGCGGCACGCTGCCGGCGATGCCCTGGAGGACGGCGTTGTGGCCGACCACCAGCTGGCGGGCGCGCAGCGCCGCGGTGATGTCGGCGATGTAGACGAGCAGGTGCGGCTCGTCGTCCAGCGCGACGACCGTCGCGGAAATGCCGATGTTGCGCCGGCGGCCGTTGCGCGAGACGCCGATGCTCTCGAAATTCTCGATATGGCCGTTCGCCTCGATGATGGCGAGCATCGTGTCGCGGTCGGCGCGGTTGTCCCACAGCCCGATGTCGACCGTGGTCTTGCCGAGCGCCTCGTGGCGCGGCCAGTCGTACTCGCGGCAGAACTGCTCGTTGACCTCGATCAGCTTGCCGTCGTGCAGGCGGGTGATGCAGGCGGCGACCGGCGCCGAGTGGAAGGCCTTGGCGAAGCGCTGCTGTAGCTTGTGCACCTCGATCACGGCGTTGACCCGCTGCGTGATGTCGAGGATGAACGAGAGCTGGTGCGGCACCCCGTCGAGGTCGATGATCCGGGCGGTGATGCTGACGAAATGCGGTTTGCCGTCGCGGTCGACGAGGACCGTCTCGTAGTCGCTGACGCTGCCGTTCTCCGCCAGCGCGAGGCGGAAGGCCAGGCGGCTCTCGTCGTCCGCCCAGAAACCCTTGTCGCGCGACGTCCAGCCGCGCAGCTCGGTGTTGCTCCAGCCGAACAGGCGGATGAAGGTTTCGTTGACCTCGACGAAGATGCCGTCCTCGATGCGGGTCAGCGCGATCGCCGCCGGGCTGGCGTGGAAGGCCGACTCGGTCCGCGCCAGCGCTTCGGTCGCCGCTTGCCGCGCCGTGTACATGGCGGTGATGTCGTGGCCGATGCCGAGCACGCCGAGCAGGCGGCCGTCGTCGTCGAACATCGGCGTCTTCACGACATGCACCAGCTCGCGGTGGCCGTCTTCGGGGAAGGTCAGCCATTCGTCGTTGATCCGCGGGCCGCCGGCCTCGACCGCGGCGAGGTCGTTGGCGCGCAGCTCGTCGGCGACGTGGGGCGGCAGCAGTTCGTGGTCGGTCCGGCCGATCACTTCGTCCGGCGGCAGTCCGAAGAGGCGCGCGGCGTGCGGCGTGATCTCGATGTAGCGGCCTTCCGGTCCCTTCAGCCAGATCATGTCGGGCAGGCTGTCGAGCAGGCTGCGCATGCGCGATTCGCTGTCGGCGAGCAGCCGGTGCTCGGCGTGCAGGCGGGCGATCAGGCGATGCAGCAGGATCGCCAGCAGGGCGCCGGTGACGGCGACGAACAGCCAGCCTTTCAGCGTCTGCAGCTGCGTTTGCGTCTGCTGGTCGGGCGTCAGCTGGTCGACGAAGCGGTCGGAAAAGAGGATCCAGAGACCGGCGAAAATCAGGTAGGGGACGACGACCCTGGCGACTTCGGTCCAGGGGCTGGCGGCGGAGGCGGGCGCCTGTGCGGTCCGGGGCGGCATCGGGGGAGGGGTCAGAGCATGTCTTCGTCGGTGTAGCGCTGGGCGATCGCGGCGAAGGTGTCGAAGCGTCGGACGAAGGCGTCGACGACGTCGGGGTCGAAGTGCTCGCCGCGCTCCTGCTCGATGATCGCGCGGGCTTCGGCGATCGGCATCGGCGGCTTGTAGACACGCCGGCAGATCAGCGCGTCGAAGACGTCGGCCAGCGCCATCAGCCGCGCCGAGATGGGGATGGCATCGCCGGCGAGGCCTTCCGGGTAGCCCTTGCCGTTCCATTTCTCGTGGTGGAAGTGCGCGATCTCCTTGGCCACCGCGAGGAATTCGACCGATTCCTCGGCGTCCTGCTCGGCACGCTCGATCGCGTCGTGGCCGAGGCGGGCGTGCGTCTGCATGATCGCCCATTCCTCCGGCGTCAGCTTGCCCGGCTTGAGCAGGATGTGGTCGGGGATGCCGACCTTGCCGATGTCGTGCAGCGGGGCGGAGCGGATCAGCGTCTCGATTGCCTTCGGCTGCAGGTAGGCGGAGAAGCGCGGGTTGTCCTTCAGCGCCTCGGCCAGCGTGCGCACGTAGCCCTGCGTGCGGCGCAGGTGGTTGCCGGTCTCCGGGTCGCGCGTCTCGGCCAGCCGGGCCAGCGCGTGGATGCTGACCTCCTGGATGATCTGGTTCTGCCGCATGCGCCGCGCCACTTCCGCTTCCAGCGAGTGGTTCTCGTCGCGCAGCAGCGACTTGGCGCGCTTCAGTTCGAGGTGGGTGCGCACGCGGGCGCGCACGATCGCCGGCCGCACCGGCTTGGTGATGTAGTCGACGGCGCCGGCGTCGAGGCCGTGCTCCTCGTCCTCGGTGGCGTCCATGGCGGTGACGAAGATCACCGGGATCTCCGCCGTCTCGGCGTTGTCCCGGAGCTGGGCGAGGACCGAGTAGCCGTCCATTTCCGGCATCATCACGTCGAGCAGGATCAGGTCCGGCTTCGGCTCGCCGCCGGCGATCTGCAGCGCGCGGCGGCCGGAGTTGGCCGCGCGCACGCGCCAGGTGGGCTGCAGCACTTCGCTGAGAACGGTGAGATTCTCCGGAGTGTCGTCAACGATCAGTATCGTCGTCTGTGCCGATTCCTGAGGAGGGATCATTGCTGTCTGCCGGGTTGTGTTCAATTGGGGCGGGAGCGCAAATTATGCGCCTCAAATGCGGCCTTGCGGCGCCGGATTCCGCCCGGTTTGATACCAATCAAAAACCTTGGGGGGAGCGCAGCTTCCGTTCGCCGGCAACGCTATCCACCGCCCGGCTCCTCGGGCAGGATCTGCCAGCGCCGCCATTGGCCGCAGGCCGAACGCGCCCGGCGCTCGCTGCCGTCCCACGGGCCGCCGACGCAGAGGCCGGTGCTGGTTTCGGACTCGATGCGGACGTGGCCGCCGTCCTCGGCCGGCGCGCGCGGCCCGCTCCAGCGCTCGCAGGAGGCGCAGCGACGCTTGGCGACCGCCTGCACCGCCATCAGTCCGGCGCCGATTCGACGCGGTTGCGGCCGTTGCGCTTGGCCAGGTAGAGCGCCCGGTCGGCCCGGCCGAACAGCGCTTCGGCAGTATCGCCGGCGACGTGTTCGGCGACCCCGAGGCTGATCGTCAGCGGCGGCGACGCGCCGGCCGCCGCGAACTCCGGCGCGGCGACCGCGGCGCGGAGCTTTTCGGCGACGGTCAGCGCATGCGCCAGCGGGCAATCCTTGAGCAGCACGAGGAATTCCTCGCCGCCCCAGCGGGCCATCACGTCGGCCTCGCGCAGCTGCCGGCGGAGCAGGTCGGCGACGGCGCGCAGCGCCCGGTCGCCAGCCAGGTGGCCGCGGGTGTCGTTGATCTGCTTGAAGTGGTCGAGGTCGATGAGGATCGCCGACAGCGGCAGGTCCTTGCGCTGGCAGTCGTGCAGCGCGACCTGGAAGGCGATGTCGAAGGCCTGCCGGTTGAGGGCGCCGGTCAGCGTGTCGGTCGCCGCCGTTTCCTCCAGCCGGCGCTGGTAGCGGTTGATCGCGATCAGCGCGGTGATCAGCACCAGCAGCGTGACCAGCGCGCTGATGCCGAGGTTGCGCAGCAGCACCTGGCGCACCGGTCGCACCGCCTCGGCGTCGCCCTGCTCGACCACCAGCTGCCAGTTCAGTTCCGGGATGTGGCGGGCGTTGACCAGGACCGTCGCGCCGTCCAGCGTGTATTCGAGCTGCTGCGGCGTCGTGTTGCGCTGCAGGACCTGGTCGGCGATGTCGCGGATTCCCGGCGTCTCCCGGATCGATGCCGCGCCCGGCTGTACGGCGCCGGCGGCGAGGACGACGCGGCCGGCGGCGTCGAGGAAGTAGATGCGGCGGCGAAAGCGCGCCTCGTAGCTTTCGATCTGCTTCGCCACCAGCGCCAGCGGTAGGCCGACGCCGGTGGCGCCGAGGAAGCGGCCGTCATAGTCGAGCACGCGGTAGTTGATGAAGATGGTCTTGATGTCGCGGTTGGCGGCATCCGGATCGACGTTCAGCTCGTAGGGCGGCTGCATCTCGCGGACACGGTAGAACCAGGCGTCGCGCGGCTCGTCCGGGCGCACCTGCTTGAGCACGCCGCCGCCGTGGTAGTAGTTGCCGCTGCGCGCGGAGACGAGGAAGCTGGTCAGCGTGCCGTACTTCTCCTTGATCTCCTTCAGGTAGCGCGCGATCTGCGCGGTGTCCCGCTCGCCGGAGAGGATCCAGTCGCGCAGGAAGGTGTCGTTGGCCATCAGCGACGAGATGAAGACCGGACGCAGGATGTCCTTCTGGATCTCCGAGTAGATGTTGTCGCCGGTCAGCGGCAGCCCTTCGGCGGCCAGGTTGTGCCGCAGCGTGTCGCGGGAAACCCAGTAGGCGCCGAGGCTGACGGCGAGGAAGCCGGCGACCAGCATGAGTGTGAGGCGGGTGAGCAGGCGGGTGCGTTCGGTGAGCATGGGCGGGGATCAGCGTGGCGTTGGCGGTCGGACGGGCCGATGCATCGATCATAGCAGAGGCGTTGCCGCGGAGGACTCGATAAGCGCTGGGCTTGGCGCGGCAACGCCAATCTGCTCGCAAACCGCCTCGCCATCATCTCGCGTCCTCATGCACAATCCGGGATAATGCCGCCTTTTCGAAGAAAGCCGGCGCATGGCCCTCAAATCCACCGTCTTCAAGGCCGAGCTGCAGGTCTCCGACCTCGACCGGCACCATTACCAGAGCTACAGCCTGACGCTGGCGCGCCATCCGTCGGAGACCGACGAGCGGATGATGGTCCGCCTGCTCGCCTTCGCGCTCTTCGCCAGCGACGACCTGGCCTTCGGCCGCGGCCTGTCGACCGAGGACGAGCCGGCGCTGCTCGAACGCGACCTGACCGGCGCCATCCGCCGCTGGATCGACGTCGGCCTGCCCGACGAGCGCGACCTGCGCCGCGCCTGCGGCCGTGCCGACGCGGTCGTCGTGCTGACCTACGGCGGTCGCGCCGCGGACATCTGGTGGCAGCAGAACGAGGGCAAGCTGAAGGCGCTCGACAAGCTCGTCGTGCTCGGCCTCGGCGCCGACGACAGCGCCGCGCTGGCGGCGCTGGCCGGACGCACGATGCGGCTGCAGTGCACGATCCAGGACGGCCGCGTCTATCTCGCCGACGACGCGCAGACGCTGGAATTCGAGCCGCGCTGGCTGAAGCGCTGAACGGCGGCCGGCCTTGCCTACTGCCCGAAATACCGTCCCGGCCGGTGGTTGATCGTCAGCACCAGGTTGAGCATCAGCGCGCCGAGCACCGACAGCGCGACCTTTTCCAGTTCGACCGCGTACAGCGCGCCGCAGACGATGAAGCCGTCGGCCAGCATCTGCACCGTGCCGGCGCGCCAGCCGCGCTTCTTCTGCAGGTAGATGGCAAGCACGCCGAGGCCGCCGACGCTGGCCTGATGGCGGATCAGCATGAGCAGCCCGGCGCCGGCGAGCAGCCCGCCGAGGATGCCGGCGAAGATCGGGTCGATGCGCTCGATGCTGATCCAGCGCGGCAGCAGTTCGCTGTAGGCGGAGAGCAGCGCCACCGCGCAGAAGGTCTTCGCGGTGAAGGCGCGGCCGAGCGCGAGCAGGCCGAAGACGTAGAACGGGATGTTGATCAGGAAGTAGAGCAGCCCGAACGGCACCCCGCTCAGGTAGTGGGCGAGGAAGGTGATGCCGGCGGTGCCGCCGGTGAGCAGTCCGGCCTGGCGCAGCAGCATGATGGCGAAGGCGAACAGCAGCGTGCCGGTGGCGAGGGCCTGGGCGTCTTCGAACAGGCTGTGGCGGTGACCGTGGCTCATGGCGATGTAACGTAGAATTGTTGCTTCAACGAGGAGTTTTCATGGAATCTGCGGAATCCCGCCTGACCGAGCTGGAGATCAAGCTGTCCTACACCGAGGATCTGGTCGAGACGCTGAACCATGCTGTCTTCCGCCAGCAGGAGCAGATCGAGGCGCTGCAGCGCCAGCTCGCCGACCTGCAGCGGCAGATGCAGTCGATCCCGGGCGGTGCGGCGCGCAGCCTGCTCGACGAAGTCCCGCCGCACTACTGACCGGGCCTTGGCCGTCATTCCGGGGCCGCGCGGCGGAATCCGGAATCCAGAAACGGCGGCGGCGCTTCCCCCGATTTCCGGCTCGTGCGTAGCACGGCCTGTCCCGAGCCGGGCGGGCATGAACGGCGGCGCGCCGTTCGTTCCCCTTCGACGAAGCTCAGGACAGGCTTCGACAGGCTCAGGACGAACGGGGTGGCCGCAGGGTGGCGCTTGCCGCTTCCCGCTTCCCGCTTGCCGCATTCAGGAGTCCGCCCCCGGCCGCTGCCGGTGGAAGACCAGCGGCTGGACCACCGTCGTCGGCGGCGGCGACTGCAGGATGTGCTTCTTCATCTTTCCCATCACGTGCATCTCGCACGGCCGGCAGTCGAAGCGCAGCGTGTATTTCTCGCCGCCCGAGGCCAGCGTCATCGGCTCGGCGCGCACCTGGCCCTGCACGCCGGTGACGCCCTTGGCCTGCTTCGGGCAGAGGTTGAACGAGAAGCGCAGGCAGTGCTTGGTGACCATCAGCGACACCTCGCCGCTTTCCTCGTGCGCCTCGAACGCGGCGTCCATCAGCTTGACGCCGTGCTTCGCATAGAAGCCCCGCGCCGCGTCGTTGTAGATGTTGGCGAGGTAGGACAGCGATTCCTCGGGGTAGGGCGCTGGCGGTTCCGTCGCCGGTTTGCGCGCCGGGCGGACGTAGGCGGCGGCGCGCGCCGCCTGCAGCGCCGCCACCGCGTCGCGGCGCAGGCCGTTGACCGCGGAGGCCGGCAGGAACCACGGCTGGCTCAGGTTCAGCGCGATCGAGCGCACGGCAAACATCGTCGTGCCGAGCTTGCCGAGGTGTTCGCGCAGCGTCGCCGCGGCCTTCTCCGGGTGGCTTGCCGGCGACTTGTCGGCCGCCAGTCGCGCTTCGGCGGCGATGCCTGCCTCGTCGGTCAGGCGCAGCACGAAGCCGTCGGCGGTTTCGGCCAGTTCCAGGTCGACGGCGACGCGTCGTTCGGCGGACTTCTTCGTCAGCGCCATTTCCCAGGCGTGGTCGCCGTTGCGGTTGATCGCGGTGCCGGGCTTGAAACCGGGCAGTTGGGCGACGTCGACGTTGGGCGTGAGGCGCCAGACGTCGCCCCGCTTCTCGGCGACGTTGACCGGCACGCCGACCACCTCGCGCTTGTGCATGTAGTTCAGCCCGTCGCCGTTGGCCAGCGGCCCGGACGATTCCATCTCGAACCAGCCGGCGCCGATCCTCGTTACCGTTCCGATCGGCAGCCCGACGAACTTCGGCGAGTCGAAGGCGCCGATGTCGGTCTTGCGGTCGTTCACGAAGTAGTCGGTGGTGCCGCGATGGAAGGTCTTTTCCGGGTCGGGCGTGAAGAAGAGGGTGGTGGCGCCGGTCGACGACGCCCGGAAGCCGCTGCGCCCGGCGATGATCCGGTCGAGCTCGCGCCGGTAGTGGCCGGTGATGTTCTTCACGTAGCCGAGGTCCTTGTAGCGACCCTCGATCTTGAACGAGCGGATGCCGGCGTCGATCAGCGCCTCCAGGTTGCCGGTCTGGTTGTTGTCCTTCATCGACAGCAGGTGCTTCTCGAAGGCGACGACGCGGCCCTGGTCATCCGCGAGCGTGTAGGGCAGGCGGCAATCCTGCGAGCAGTCGCCGCGGTTGGCGCTGCGTTCGGTGTGCGCGTGGCTGATGTAGCACTGGCCGGAGAAGGCGACGCACAGCGCGCCGTGGATGAAGAACTCCAGCGTGACGTCGTCCACGGCCGTGGCGGCGCGGATCTCGCGGATCTGCTTCAGGCCCAGCTCGCGCGCCAGCACCATCTGCGAGAAGCCGACCTGGCCGAGGAATTTCGCCTTGTCGACGCTGCGGATGTCGCACTGGGTCGAGGCGTGCAGCTCGATCGGCGGCAGGTCGATTTCGAGCAGGCCCATGTCCTGGACGATCAGCGCGTCGGCGCCGGCCTCGTACACCTGCCAGGCGACGCGCCGGGCTTCCGGCAGCTCGTTGTCGTGCAGGATGGTGTTCAGCGCCACCAGCACGCGGGCGTTGTAGCGGTGGGCGTATTCGCAGAGCTTCGCGATCTCGGCGATCCCGTTGCCAGCGTTGGCGCGCGCGCCGAAGGCCGGGCCGCCGATATAGACGGCGTCGGCGCCGTGGTTGATGGCCTCGATGCCGAACTCGCCGGTCTTGGCGGGGGCAAGGAGTTCCAGGCGTTCGCTGGCGGCGCGAGGCCGGTGGTCGGGCATGGGCGGGCTGGGGAATGGCGTGGCGGGGGCGCCATTTTACCGCGTTGCGCGGCGGGTCGCCGGACCGCTTGCATCGCTGGCGGCGGGGCGCGTTTGGGCCGCTTCCCGCTTGCTGGTAACATCGCGGCTCGCTTTTCTTCTCGTCGGCCGCGCTTGCGCGGCCCGGCGCCGCCAGCCCGCACCCGATGAATCTGCCCCGCCCGTCCTCCGAATCCGCCGAATCCGCGGCAGTCCCGCCTCCGCCCTGGTATCGCCGCTGCGCGCAGCGGGTCAGCCTCGCCTGGCTGTTCAAGGCCGTCGGCACGACCACTTTCGTCACGCTCTTCTTTTGGGTCTACCTGCACGTGCTGCACAACCCGAGCTACGCAGTGACGACGATGCCGACGACGGCCTTCGACGAATGGATCGGCTTTCGCCCGCAAGCCTTCTGGCTGTATGCCTCGCTGTGGTTCTACACCTCGTTGCCGCCGGCACTGGTCGAGTCGCGGCGCGAGCTGATCGGCTACGGCGTGGCGATCTTCGCCGTCTGCGCGCTCGGCGTCGCCTGCTTCGTCGCCTATCCGACGGCGGTGCCGATGTTCGAGATCGACTGGGCGCTGCATCCGAGCTTCGCGATCCTGAAGCGCGTCGACACCGCCGGCAACGCCTTCCCCTCGCTGCACGTGGCGACTGCCGTCTTCTCGGCGCTGTGGCTCGACCGGCAGCTGCGCGAGACCGGCGCCGGCCTGGTCGTGCGCGCGCTCAGCGTGCTGTGGTGCCTCGGCATCGTCTACTCGACGATGGCCACCAAGCAGCATGTCGCCTTCGACGTCGCCGGCGGCCTGCTGCTCGGCCTCGGCCTCGGCTGGCTGTCGCTGCGCTGGGTGCCGGCGTGGGTCGCGCGGCCACGGTAGTCAGCCGCGCTGCCGCCCCGGCGGCAGCACCGCGCCGATCAGGTCGGCGATCAGGTCGGCGGTGACGCCGCCGCGGTCGCGGTCCGGGTTGTATTCGACAATCTCCAGTCCGCACAGGCCGGGCGTGCGGGCGACGCTGCGCAGCCCTTCCAGCACTTCCCAGGTGCCCAGCCCGTCCGGCTCCGGGCTGCCGACGCCGGGGATCAGGCGCGGATCGAAGGCGTCCAGGTCCAGCGTCAGGCCGAAGCCGTGCGGCGCCGCCGAGACGATGCGCAGCGCCTCGGCAAACGCCGCCGCCAAGCCCCGAGCGGCAATTTCCCCGGCGCCGATCACGCGCACGCCGAGCCGTTCCAGCAACTCCGCCTCCTCGGTCTCGTAGCTGCGGGCGCCGAGGACCACCGTGTGTGCCGCCAGCAGCTGGCTGCCGGGCAGGCCGAAGCCGAGCAGCCGCTTGTCGCCGCGGCCGAGCAGGCAGGCCAGCGGCATGCCGTGGATGGCGCCGGAATGGCTGGTCTCCGGCGTGTGGCTGTCCATGTGCGCATCGATCCAGAGCAGGCCGAGCGGCGCCCCGTTCGCCCGCGCCATGCCGCTCCAGGTGCCGATCGCCACCGAGTGGTCGCCGCCCAGCACCAGCGGGAATTCGCCGGCACGGCGGACTTCCGCCACCTCGTCGGCGAGCTTGCCGCATAGCTGGGCGATGCGCTCCAGCGGCGACAGCCCCGGGCGATCCGGCGCGTACAGCGTCACCCCCCAGTCGATCGCCGGGTGGTGTTCCAGTTCGTGCCAGGCCTGCGAGCGGTGAAAGGCGACCGGGCCGTGCTCGCATTCGTGGTCTTGCGCACCGACGCCGCTGGCGGCGCCGATGATGCGCAGGCGGCGGGCGGTGGCGGCAGGGCGGGGCGGCGGCGAGTGCGGCATGGTGGCTCCCGGAAGCAGGTGATGCGACATTACTCCAACTCCGCTGTCGCCGCAGCGGTTGACGCCGTAAACGAAAAACCCGGACCGAGGTCCGGGTTTCGTCTTTCCCCGCGGCGCGGGGAGAAGGCTCAGGGAGCCTTAGGCAGCCTTGGCGATCAGCTTGACGGTCGCGGCGTTGGCGGCGGCGACGTTGGCTTCGATCGTGGCCTTGGCTTGCTTGGCCGACTGCGCCAGCGTTTCGTAGGCCGAATCAGCCTGCGCCAGCGCCGACTTGACGACGGCGACGACCGACTCCGAACCGGCCGGGGCGCTCTTCAGCGACTGCTCGATGGCAGCGGCGAAGGTCTTCTTCAGCTCGGCGGTTTGGCCTTCGACGAGCTGGGTCAGGCCGCTGGTCGACTCGTTGAGGATTTCATAGACGCTGCGCGAGTAGGCAACGGCCTTCTCGACCGCCGGCTTGGCGATGGTGGCCTGCAGCGCGGCGAAACCTTGCGCATCCTTGACGGCGAGCAGGGCGCCGGCGGTGGCGGTGCTGTCGGCGAGGAAGGCGCGGGCGGTGTTGATGTTCAGCGCAGCCAGGCGCTCGGTGGTCGTCAGCGAGGTGCTGGCGAGGGTCAGCAGCGACTCGATGGCGGCTTTGCCGGCAGCGGCGAACTGTTCGTTGGTCTTGATCATGATGAATCTCCTGTGGGGGGGTGGGGTTCATCGCCGGGCAACCCGAAAACCGGATTGCTGCAGCGCACAAAATCGATTATAGGGTCGATTCTTCCGATGTCAACAAAAATTTGATGCAGTGCAGCAATATGCCTCGTGCAAATGACGGAAGACTGGCTGCGCCGCTCCGGCGATTGTGCCGCTTGCCTCCTTGGAATTCTCGCGCGAATCGGCCACGCGTCGCTGCTGCGGAAAATCCAGCTCCCGGCCGCCCGTCGCACGTTCCGCAGGGCTTACCGGAAACAGTCGCTTACAACTGGCGACAAAGCGATACCCCCTGGCGGTCGCCGGATCGGCGACGCTGGGCGTTAGTTGACACAGGTGTCGGACGACGGTTTTGCCGCCGCCCCGGAACGCCAAGGAGGATGACCATGGACAAGCGGAAAACATTGATGGCCGGCGTGATCGCCGTCTCCGCGCTGCTCGGCGGTTGCGTGGTCGCGCCGAGCGAGCCGTATTACGGCGAAGTCGTCCGTGTCGCGCCGCCGGCGCCTTATGTCGAATACGTCGGCGTGCCGCCGGTGGTCGGCTACGTCTGGATTTCCGGCTACTGGAACTGGGTTGGCGTGCGCTACGTCTGGGTGCCGGGACGCTGGGAAGAACCGCGCGCCGGACACCGCTGGGTGCCGCACCGCTGGGAGCGGGACGGTGACCACTGGCGCCAGCGCGGCGGGCACTGGGAGCGCGGGAGCACTGTCGCGCCGAGGATCGAGCAGCGCGAGGTGCCGCGCATCGAGCGCCACGACGAGCGTCGATCGGGGCGCGATTTCAGGCCGGCGCCGGAGCGCGACGATCGCTGGCAACGCGACGCCGCGCCGCGGCGGGAATTCCAGGAAGCGCCGCGCGTCGAGCCGAACCGGATGGAGGAGCGCCGCGAGCCGCGGCGCTTCGAGCGGGATGCCCGTCCGTCGCCGGAGCGGCAACGCCAGCCGGATGCGGACGAGCGCGGCCGGGGGCGGGACCGCAACGACGGTGACGACCATCCGGGGCGGGAGCGAGGGTGGGGGCACGACCGGAACGGACGCGACGACGGGCGGTAGTCACGGGATGTCGACGGGCTCATGGCGGCAGCACGGTTTGTGCCCTTCGCCGTACGTCCCGGAACGCATTCAACGCCTTCAGAACTTGAGGTTGGCCTGAATCTCGAAGCGCTTGAGCAGATCCTGAATGCGTGGGTCGGCGCAACCACTGCTGCTCACTACGCCGTCGATCTGCTTCCCTACGGCATCTGCGCCCTTTTGGAATGCCTCGGCTATTTGCTGCTCCGAGGCGCTGGGGTTCCGCTTCCGCATTTCTTCGGTCGCGCGAATGGTCACGATCCTGAAGTTGGAAGCGAAACGCCGCAAGGTGTCTGGATCGGGGGGCAGGCACTTGCCGGCCGCATGTTTGGCCTGTATGAACTGGCCCATGATCTGGACGATGTCGAGCTTCTGCTGACCAATCGCGGACGACGACGCGGCGAGCATGCCGCAGGTTAGCAGCAGGCCGGCCGGGAAATGTTTCAGCATCGTTTCTCTTTTCAACGGCAAGTCAGCGCACGGCGGTTGCCGACGTGAATGGCGAGTCGCCTTCGGCCGGCAGGTCGGCGCAGCCGCGCTCGACGGACAGCGGCCCGAATACCGCGCGGGTGCCGGCAATTCCCCCCGTCTGCACGATGAAGGCGACGCCTTCCGCCTCATCGAGGATGAGCGTGTGGGCGTAGCCGTCCGCGACGATGCCGGGGGCGGAGAGCTCGATGACCTGGCTGGACGCGGATCGTGCCGGGTACTCGGCGGCGGGAGGCAGCTCCCGGCGGAGCCCGGTCGGCCCGACGCACTTTGCGAAGCGCTCGATCAGGACGTGCTGCTCGGCCGCTTCGGCTGGCGACGACACCGTGCCGGCAACGGCAATCAATACCGCGAAAAGCGGCAGTGCGCCGGGCGGAGGCATCGTCGGGACTCAGCTCCTCGGGCGGGGCATCGCTTCGTGGCTCGCCTCGGCAGCCCGCCAGCCCTCATTCGGGAGTTCCGGGATCGCCATCGCCCCCGGGGTGCGCCAATGCCTGTCGCTCAAGTTCGTCATCGGACAATGACGGCGCGCATTCGAGGGCCCGCAACTCGTCGAGCAGTTCCTCGCTCGGTGCCTGCCCGTGCTCCAGGACATCGTTGATCGTCTGCCGGGCAGCAGCGGGTCGATCGGTCGGCTGATTCCCCCGCGCCGCCATTGGTTCTGCGGTGAGCGAGAACAGGTTGTCGAGATGCGCCGAGCGTACGGCCGGATCGCTCGTTTCGTCGGTGTTGTCTGCGGTCATGGAAGGCTCCTCATGTAGCGTGGGTGAACTCCGGTTGGGGCGGCATCAATCGCTTGCCTGGCGGTTTTATGCATAGCGACTGAACGGCGACAGGATACTTCTGCCGCATCGTCGTGTCGATGCCGGTGGAATTTTGTGGCCGGCGCCAGACAACAAAAAACCCGCCGGTACCAACGGGCGGGTTTTTCCTTGACGCTCCGCTGATCAGCGGCTGATCGGGCGGTAGCGGATGCGTTTCGGCTTGGCGCCTTCCTCGCCGAGGCGCTTTCTCTTGTCCTCTTCGTATTCCTGGTAGTTGCCGGTGTAGAAGCTCCACTGCGAATCGCCCTCGCAGGCGAGGATGTGCGTACAGATGCGGTCGAGGAACCAGCGGTCGTGCGAGATGATCAGCGCGCTGCCGGCGAATTCGAGCAGCGCGTCTTCCAGCGCGCGCAGGGTTTCGACGTCGAGGTCGTTCGACGGTTCGTCGAGCAGCAGCACGTTGCCGCCGGTCATCAGCGTCTTCGCCAGGTGCAGGCGGCCGCGTTCGCCGCCGGAGAGGTTGCCGACGATCTTCTGCTGGTCGCCGCCCTTGAAGTTGAAGCGGCCGATGTAGGCGCGACTGGGCATCTCGAACTTGCCGATCTGGATGATGTCGCGGCCTTCCGCCAGTTCGTCGAACACCGTCTTCTCGCCGGAGAGGTTCTCGCGGCTCTGGTCGACGTAGGCCATCTTCACCGTCTGGCCGATCACCACGTCGCCCGAGTCCGGCTTTTCCTGGCCGGTGATCATGCGGAAGAGGGTCGATTTGCCGGCACCGTTCGGGCCGATGATGCCGACGATGGCGCCGGCCGGCACGTTGAAGGACAGGTTGTCGATCAGCAGGCGGTCGCCGAAGGCCTTGGAGACGCCGTTGAATTCGATGACCTTGTCGCCGAGGCGCTCGGCGACGGGGATGAACATCTCCTGCGTCTCGTTGCGCTTCTGGTGCTCGTAGCTGGCCATTTCCTCGTAGCGGGCGATACGCGCCTTGCTCTTGGCCTGGCGCGCCTTCGGGTTCGAGCGCACCCATTCCAGTTCCTGCTTCATCGCCTTCATGTGCGCGTCGACCTGCTTGTTCTCGGTCTCCAGGCGGGCTTCCTTCTGTTCCAGCCAGCTCGAGTAGTTGCCCTTCCACGGGATGCCGTGGCCGCGGTCGAGTTCGAGAATCCATTCGGCGGCGTTGTCGAGGAAGTAGCGGTCGTGGGTGACGGCGACGACGGTGCCGGGGAAGCGCACGAGGAACTGTTCCAGCCATTCCACCGACTCGGCGTCGAGGTGGTTGGTCGGCTCGTCGAGCAGCAGCATGTCGGGCTTGGACAGCAGCAGCTTGCACAGCGCCACGCGGCGCTTCTCGCCGCCGGACAGCTTGCCGATGTTGGCGTCCCAGTCGGGCAGGCGCAGCGCGTCGGCGGCGATTTCCATCTGGTGTTCGGTGTCGGAACCGGCGGTGGCGATGATCGCTTCCAGCCGCGCCTGTTCCTCGGCCAGCTTGTCGAAGTCGGCGTCTTCCTCGGCGTAGGCGGCGTACACCGCCTCCAGCTTGGCCTGCGCTTCCATCACTTCGCCGAGCGCGCTCTCGACTTCCTGGCGCACCGTCTTGTCGGCGTCGAGCTGCGGTTCCTGCGGCAGGTAGCCGATCTTGATGTTCGGCAGGTGCTGCACTTCGCCTTCGTATTCCTTGTCGACGCCGGCCATGATCCGCAGCACGGTCGATTTGCCGGAACCGTTGAGGCCCAGCAGGCCGATCTTGGCGCCGGGGAAGAAGGACAGCGAGATGTCCTTGATGATCTGACGCTTGGGCGGGACGACCTTGCTCACGCGGAGCATCGACATTACGTATTGGGCCATGGTTTTCCGGGGGAAGAGAGACGGATGGGGAGACGAAAAGGCGCAAGTTTACCCGAGGGAAGGCCGCTTGCGGAGGCGATGCGGCAAGGCGTGCGGCAGCGTTATTCCGCTGCCGGCGGGGCGCCGTCGGCGAAGGATGGGCGGGCGATCAGCCCGGCTTGGGCGCTTTCTTCTTCGGCGCGTTCTTGCTGTAGTTCTTGAACACCCAGCGCGCGTCGATGCCGGCGCGCTCCAGCGTGCAGATCGTCGGGTCGTCGTCGTGGCCGCTGAAGTATTCGTCCTCCTGCGCGGCCATCACCATGCGGATCGCCTCGTCGTCCTCGACGGTGTAGATCTCGGTGATCTGCGTCGTCACCTCGTCGAGGTGTTCCTCGTAGCTCATGTGCGGCTTCGGTTTGGCCATGTTCATTCTCCCTTGCGCCAGTCGTGCAGCGTTTCTTCCTTGTGCCAGTCGCGCAGCGTCTCCTTGCGCGGCGGCAGCGGCGTGCGCTGGTTGTGGCGGTCGCGCAAGAGCGGCAGCGCGCCGCTGAGGACGACAACGATGCAGACGACGACGGCGATCCAGATCTCGCTCACGCCTTCAGTCTTCCCGTTCCATCGTGATCAGCAGCGCGCCTTCCTCCGGCTTGTCGCCGACCTCGATGAACACGTCGCGGACGGTGCCCGACCAGGGGCAGGGGATGTCGAGCGCGACCTTGCCGGTCTCGATGCTGATGATGTTGTCTTCGCGCTCGATGCGGTCGCCCGGCTGCACGAAGACTTCGAGGACGAACACGTCGCCGCTGGCGCAGGAGCCGCAGCTTTCCCAGCATTCCGGGTAGCGCGGCATGCGGATTTCGGTGGCGGCGGCAGTCATCAGTTGCGGATGGTCTCGTCGAGGTTGATGTCGACCATCAGGTCGTTGGAAATGTGCTCCAGATCGGCGATCAGCGCACGGGCGTCGAGATCCGGGGCGGCGGTGAGTTCGGCGACGGCGTGGAAGAGGATGTCGGCCGACATCGGCGCGCTCGCCGTGTGCGTGCTCAGGTCCTCGACGTTGACGGCATGACGGGCCAGCACCTGCGAAACCTCGCGGACGATGCCGACGCGGTCGTGGCCGACCAGCGACAGCTTGAGCCGGCGCGAGCCGCCTTGCGCGTCGACGGCCTGCGCTTCCTCGGCGGTGACGCGCAAGCCGGGGAGGGCTGCCAGCGCCGCCTTCAGTGTCGCCACCTGCGATTCCGGCACGCTGACGCGGACGATCCCGGCGAACTTGCCGGAGAGCTGCGACATCGACGATTCGAGCCAGTTGCCCTGATGCGCGGCGATGGCGGTGGCGAGGGATTCGACGAGGCCGGGGCGGTCGTCGCCGATCACGGTGAGGATGAGGTGGGCGGACATGGCGCGCTCCTGTGCGAAGAGGCCTCCATTGTACCGTGCCGCGGCGCCGCGGGCGGCCCGCTGGGGCGGGAGAAAGCCCCGACAGGCGGTGTGGGAAAGGCTTGGGGATGGGGCGAAAAAGAGCGCCGCAACTGCCGGCGGAGGAGCGTATCGCGGCAGCGGCGGCGCAAGGGCGGACAGGACAACGAGGGAACGTGCCTCAGCCGGCGGCGGCCTTCACGGTGGCGATGATGTCGCTGCGCGGCCGGGTGGCGAGCGTCTCGTCTTCGGCGAGCGACTTGATCTCGCCGGAAATCTGGCCGCCTTCCTCGATCAGCATCTTGCCGTAGCGGACCTTGCCGCAGACCTTGCCGGTGGCGTGGATGAGCAGCTGGCTGCGCGCGGTCAGCTCGCCCTCGAAGTGGCCGTGGATTTCGGCGATGTCGATGCTGACCTTGCCGGTGTAGAGGCCGTGCTCGGCGATGCGGATGACGCGGCTGTCCATCGTCGCCTCGACGCGGCCTTCGACGACCAGCGTGTCGCAGTCGAGGATCTCGGCGCTCTTCAGCTTGACGTCGGGGCCGACGATCAGGCGGCTGCCCGTTTCGCCGGCGGCGGCCGGCGGCTTCTTTTCGAGCTCCGCCGGTTGCGTCGCCGGCTTGGCGGCAGCGGCTGCCGTTGCGTTCTGCGGCGACGGGTTGGCGGTTTGCGGCGTCGTCGGGATGCCGGCGCGCGATTGCGGCGACAGTGCGTCGCGGGCGGAGCCGATCTGGCTGTCTCTGGCAAAGGGATTGCTCGACTTGGTGAACATGGACATTGCAGCGTCTCCTTGGGTTGGTTCGCGGCATCCTTATCAAGGGCCGTGCCAGGCCGGCGAAAAGCCATCGGAAACAGCGGCTTGACCGTCGCCGGTGTGATTCCGGCGGTTCCGGCGGAGGCTGGGCGCGGCGTCGCGCGTTGCCATTGCCCGACGCGGAAAGCATGGAATTCCGCAGGGTATTGATTTGTCTACAATCAGGCGTGTCGCCATTTCCCGACAGTTTGTGTCGTCGGGCCTCGCCTGCGTAAGCTCCGGCGCAACCCGTCCCTCGCCTTCCGATGCCACGTCTCTCCTTTCGCCTGACCCTGCTGCTCGGTTTCCTGCTCGTCGCGCTGCTGCTCGGCGCGGCGGCGCTGCGCGGCCTCCTCGTGCTCGAAGACTTCGCCCGGCAGAGCCGTGCCGGTGCCGCGCTGGCGGTGCAGGTGACGGCCGACATCCAGCTGCTGGCCGAGCGCAGCGTCGACCTCGAACGCAGCGCCCGGCAGTTCCTCGTGCTGAAGGAACCCGCCTTGCGCGAGCGCTTTGCGGCGATCCACGGCGAGACCGCGCAGGTGCTGGCGCGGCTGGAGGCGGCGGAGGTGGGCGAGATCGGCGCGGCCGCCGCCATCTGGCGTGCACAGGCGGGCGAGTCCGCAGCCGCGCTGCAGTCCGGCAACGGCGGGCTCACGCTGGCGGCGCTGGCGCGCCTCGGGGCGCAGAACGCCGCGCTGGCCGATGCCGGCCGGCAGTGGATCGACCGCCACAACGCCGGCCTGCTGCAGACGCTGGAGGCGAATCGCGTCAGCCTGCTGATGCAGGTGTTGTCGGCGATTGCCGCCGCCCTCACCATCGGCGCCGCGATCGGCTGGTGGCTGGTGCGACCGGTGGCACGGCTGGAGGCGGCGATCGAGCAGCTCGGCGCCGGGCGCTTCGATGCGCCGATCGACATCCGCGGTCCGGTCGACCTGCAGCGCCTCGGCCGTCGCCTCGACTGGCTGCGCCTGCGTCTCGCCGAGCTCGAGGCCGACCGCGTGCGCGTGCTGCGCCATGTCTCGCACGAGCTGAAGACGCCGCTGGCGGCGCTGCGCGAAGGCGTCGCGCTGCTGCAGGAGCAGGTCGTCGGGCCGCTCTCGGCCGATCAGCGCGAGGTCGCCGGTATCCTCGAACACAACACGCGCGCGCTGCAGCGGCAGATCGAGGCGCTGCTCAACTACCATGCGACGGTGTTCGACGCCGGCCGCCTGCAGCGCCGTCGCGTGCCGCTGCGCGAGCTGCTGCAGTCCTGCGTCGACGAACAGCGCCTGCAGCTGCAGGCGCACGAATTGCGCGTGCGCATCGACGCCGGCCGCCAGCAGGCGTTGCTGGACCCCGACAAGCTGCTGGTCGCGCTCGGCAACCTGCTGTCCAACGCCATCGCCTACAGCCCCGACGGCGGCGAGATCCGCCTCGCCGCGAGCGTTGTCGGCAAGCGTCTGGCGATCGACTGCGTCGACGCCGGTCCGGGGGTCGCGCCGGAGGATGCGGAACGCATCTTCGATCCCTTCGTCCAGGGCCGCCGGCGACCGGAGTCGGCGGCGCCGGGAAGCGGCGTCGGCCTGTCGATCGTGCGCGAGCTGGTCGCCGCGCAGGGCGGGCGTGTCTTTCTCGTGCCGTCGCAGCAAGGCGCACATTTCAGGATGGAGCTGCCCTATGAACACTGATCTTCGCCGTTGTCTGCTGGCGCCCTTGTGCCTGGCGCTGGCCGCCTGTAGCGCGTCGCCGGTCCGGACGACGCCGGTCGAGGAGGCGCCGCTGCGGGCGCTGCTGGCGTATTCCGCGAGCAGTCCGCGGCCGTCGGCCGAGACCTTGCGCGAGCGCCCGGCGACGGGCGATCCCTACCTGCTGATGCAGCAGGCGATCCAGCTCGCCAACGCGCGCCCGCCCGAGCTGCAGCGTGCCTCGCTGCTGCTGGAGGGCGTGCTGAAGAGTTCGCATCCCTACGCCGCCGATCTGGCGCCGCTGGCACGCCTGTTGCACGAGCAATATGGCGAGCGCCTGCGGCTCGAGCAGCAATGGCGCGACGCGCAGCGGCGCGGCGACCAGCTGCAGGAAAAGATCGACGCGCTGACCGCGATCGAGCGCAGCCTGCCGGCGCGGCCGGCGCCGAAGAACCCCACTGGAGGTACCCCATGAATCTCGCGACGATGTTGCAACCGGCGTCGGCGCACGTGCTGGTCGTCGACGACGACGCCGACCTCTTGCGCCTGCTGTCGATGCGGCTACGCGCCAACGGCTACCGGGTGACGGCGGTCGATTCGGCCGAGGCGGCGCTGGCGCGCGTGGCGATCGAACGGCCCGACCTGGTGCTGAGCGACGTGCGCCTGCCGGGACGCGACGGCCTGGCGCTGTTCGACGAACTGCGCCAGCGCCACCCGGCGCTGCCGGTGATCCTGCTGACCGCGCACGGGACGATTCCCGACGCAGTGGCGGCGACGGCGCGCGGCGTCTTCGGCTACCTGACCAAGCCGTTCGACAGCCAGGCGCTGCTGGAGAAGATCCGCGTCGCGCTGTCGCTGTCGCCGGCCGCCCCGGCGGGAAGCGGCAATGGCGCGGCCTCGTGGTGCGAAGAGATCGTCTGCCGCAGCAAGTGCATGGCCGAGGTGCTGGAAGAGGCGCGGCTGGTTGCCGCCTCCGACGCCAGCGTGCTGATCCACGGCGAGAGCGGCAGCGGCAAGGAGCTGCTGGCGCGAGCCATCCACCGGGCCAGCCCGCGCGCGGCGCGGCGCTTCGTGGCGGTCAATTGCGGCGCGATTCCCGAGGCGCTGCTCGAATCGGAACTGTTCGGGCACGAGAAGGGGGCGTTCACCGGCGCCACCGCCCGCCACAGCGGCCTTTTCCAGGCGGCCGACGGCGGCACGCTGTTCCTCGACGAGATCGGCGACATGCCGCTGCCGCTGCAGGTGAAGCTGCTGCGCGTGCTGCAGGAGCGCGCCGTGCGGCCGGTGGGGGCGACCGAGGCGGTGCCGATCGACGTGCGCATCCTGTCGGCGACGCATCGCGACCTCGATGCGGCGATGCACGAAGGGCAGTTCCGCGAGGACCTGTTCTATCGCCTCAACGTGGTCAGCCTGACGCTGCCGTCGCTCGACCAGCGGCGCGAGGACATCCCGCTGCTCGCCAGTCATTTCCTGCAGCAGCTGGTGGCGAAGTACCAGAAGAAGGTCAACGGCTTCGCGCCGGAGGCGCTGGAGGCGCTGGCCACTGCCGCCTGGCCGGGCAACGTGCGCCAGCTGTACAACGTCGTCGAGCAGGTCTGCGCGCTGGCGACCTCGCCGCTGATTCCGCTGGCGCTGGTGCAGCGGGCGCTGCGGGTGCGCAGCAACGAAGTGCTGAGCTACGCCGAGGCCAAGCAGCGCTTCGAGCGCGACTATCTGGTGCAGCTGCTGAAGCTCACCGACGGCAACGTCTCGGATGCGGCGCGCCTTGCCGATCGCAACCGGACCGAGTTCTACCGCCTGCTGCAGAAGCACGAGCTGGTACCCGCGCTGTTCCGGGGCGACGGCGACGATGTCGCTCCGGGGCGACGTGCCTGAAGCCCCGTAAATCAGGGGCTTGCCGCGTCCGCCCGGGAGCCTGTCGCCGGCCGGCGACGGATGTCTCCGGCACGCCGGCGTTCAAGCCGGAAGGAAGTGCCTAAGTAAATGATTCTTTGGATGGTTCGGTGTCTGGCACGGATGTGGCTGTAGCCGCTCCACGCGCCGAGGGCGCGGCATTCAGACAAAACAACGAATCAGGAGAATCGAATGGACATTGCCAGCAACCGCGGAAAACTGCTTGCCCTCGTCGCACCGGGCGTGATCGCCATAGAGGCGGCGCCCGTGCCGTGGGCCGTCGAAGCGTCTACCGAAACCTTCCAGCCGAGGCTGGCAAAGACGGCGCCGGGCTGCAGCCCGGCGCGCGTCGGTCGGCTGGTCGCGGCAGAGCCGCCGGCGCCAGGCCGTTCCTACTTTTCGACGAAGGCGCGCTCGATTACGTAGTCGCCCTGCGCGCCGATGTACGGCGAGACCTTGAAGCCGCGCGCGTCGAGCAGGTCGCACATGTCCTTGTTCATCGCCGGGCTGCCGCAGATCATCGCCCGGTCGACGGCCGGGTCGAGCGGCGGCAGGCCGATGTCGGCGCAGAGCTTGCCCGATTCGATCAGGTCGGTGATGCGGCCCTGGTTGCGGAAGGGCTCGCGGGTGACGGTCGGGTAATAGACCAGCTTGCCGTGCGTCAGGTCGCCGAGGAATTCGTGCTTCGGCAGTTCGGCCTCGATGAAGTCGGAATAGGCGAGTTCGCTCTTCCAGCGCACGCCGTGCACCAGCACCACCGTGTCGAAGCGCTCGTAGGCTTCCGGGTCCTGGATCAGCGACAGGAACGGTGCCAGGCCGGTGCCGGTGCCGAACAGGTAGAGGTGCTTGCCCGGTTTCAGGTCGCGCAGCACCAGCGTGCCGGTCGGCTTGCGGCTGACGACGATCGGGTCGCCGGTCTTCAGGTGCTGCAGGCGCGAGGTGAGCGGGCCGTTCGGCACCTTGATGCTGAAGAATTCCAGGTGTTCGTCGTGGTTGGCGCTGGCGATGCTGTAGGCACGCGTCAGCGGCTTGCCGTCGACTTCGAGGCCGATCATCACGAACTGGCCGTTGTCGAAGCGCAGCCCGGGGTCCCGCGTGGTGCGGAAGCTGAACAGGTGGTCGTTCCAGTGGCGGACGTCGAGAACCGTTTCGGTGCCGTACTTGCTCATGATCTTGCTCTGCCGGTGAAGTTGAAGTGTTGTCAGTCTAGGTTCTGGCGTAATATCCGTAAAACAGATTGTATGAATCTTATATATCAGGCCTACAGATATGCATTTCACGCTCCGCCAGCTGGAAATCTTCGCCGCGATCGCCCGCCACGGCAGCGTTTCCGGCGCCGCCGGCGCGGTCGCGCTGACCCAGTCGGCGGCCAGCACGGCGCTCTCCGAACTGGAGCGGCAGACCGGCCAGCGCCTGTTCGACCGCGTCGGCAAGTCGCTCCGGCTCAACGAACTGGGGCGCAACCTGCTGCCCAAGGCGGTCGAACTGCTCGACCGCGCCGCCGAGATCGACGACCTGCTGCAGGGGCACGAGGCGGTCGGCAACCTGAACATCGGCGCGACGCTGACCATCGGCAACTATTTGGCCACGCTGATCGTCGCCGAGTTCCTGCAGCGTCACCCGCAGGCGCGGGTGCGGCTGGAGGTGCGCAACACGGCGACGCTGCTCGACGCGCTGGCGGCGCACGAGGTCGATCTCGGGCTGGTGGAGGGCGACTGCCGCCACCCGGAGCTGGCAGTGGAGCCGTGGATCGACGACGAGCTGGCGGTCTTCTGCGCGCCGGCGCATCCGCTGGCCGGGAAGAAGGTCGCGCTGACGCGCCTGCTGAAGGAATCGTGGATCCTGCGCGAGCCGGGTTCGGGGACGCGCGAGACTTTCGACTACGCCTTCCGCCACCATCTGCCGGCGGTGCACGTGCGGCTGGAGCTGGAGCACACCGAGGCGATCAAGCGCGCCGTCGAGAGCGGGCTGGGGCTCGGCTGCATCTCGCGGCTGGCGCTGCGCGACGCTTTCCGGCGCGGCAGCCTGGCCGAGGTGAAGACGCCGGAACTGGACCTCCGGCGCACCTTCAATTTCGTCTGGCACCGCGACAAGTTCCACGGGGCCGGCTTGCGGGCGTTTCTGGCGTTGTGCCGGGAGTTTTCGGCGGGGGCGGCGACCAGCGACGAAATTGCGTTGCCGCGGGTGCCGTGAAACGGCCCGTCATTCCCGGCCGAAGCTGGAATGACGGGCCTGTCGGCGGCTAGTTGACGATCTTGAACACCGTCTCCGTGCCGTCGTCCCAGCCGTCCCACAGATAGTCGTCGGCCTTGCCGTCGGCGATCAGGCGCAGGGCGTAGTTGACCTGTTCCTTGTAGAAATCGCAGAAGGCGCCGATCCTGTCCATGCCGCCGTTCATCTCGGCCGCTTCGGCCGGGCACGGCGAGCCGCAGAAATGGCGGATGGCGCACGAGCCGCAGGGGTCGAAGGTATCGACGTCGCGCTCGATCACCGGGCGGAAGGCTGCCGACTTCAGCGCCGCCTCGACGCCGTCGGTAAGCAGCTTGCCGCCGTTGAAGCGCGGCAGGCCGATGAACTCGCTGCACGGGTAGAGGCCACCGTCGGCCGCCAGCGCGAAGAAGGCACGGCCACCGCCGCAGGGCGAGATGTCGCACATCAGCCGGCGCGCGGTCGGCGCCAGGATTGCCAGCAGGATGTTGGCGAAGTTGGCGACCATCAGCTTGCGTCCCGTTTCCCGGTACAGCGCGTGCGTGCGGTCGAGCGCGGCGAAGAAGGCTTTCGCCATGTCGCCGTCGGCCGGTTTCACCCCGCGCGCGCCGGGCAGCGTGCAGCGCACGGTGTTCAACATGCAGGTCGGCACCTCGGCGGCGTGGAACAGCTCGACCATGCGGGTCAGGTAGGGCAGGTTCTCGGTGTTGCACGTCGTGATCACGCTCCACGAGCCGTAGCCGCGCAGCTTCTCCATCGCCCGCAGCACCTTGTCGTGCACGCTCTTGCCGCCCCAGGTGCGGCGCGTGGCATCGGTGATGCCGGCGACCGGGCCGTCGAGCGAAAGGCCGATGCTGACGTTGCGCGAGGTCAGGAAGTCGATCGCCGCGTCGTCGAGCAGCGTGCCGTTGGTCTGCACGCCGAAGGCGAAGTCGTCGGCGAACGCGTCGATCGCGGCGAACACCGCGTCGCGGTTCATCAGCGGCTCGGCGCCGTGGAAGATGGCGCGCGGCTTGCGATCGGTGTCGCCCATCACCGAACGGAAGTAGCTGTGCAGTGCAGCCAGCGAGTCGACCAGCGTCTTCGGCGCCATGTGGCTACCGCCGCTGCGCTGCTCGCCGGGCAGGTAGCAGTAGGTGCAGTTGAGGTTGCAGCGCTCGGTCGGGTTGAGGTAGACGCCGGACGGTTTCAGCTCGAAGCGCAGCGCGCGCAGCTCCCTGGCGAAGCGGTCGTATTCCTTGGCGTAGGACTCGAACAGCGGCCCGCCGGTCAGCGCTTCATTGACGCGCGTCTTGTCGACCAGGCCCCAGAAGGCGGTGGCGGGGTCGGTGACGGCGGCGTAGACGGCGTGGCCGATGTCCACTGGAACGAGGGCCGGGCCTGAGGGCCGGCCGAGAGTTGCGGCAAGGCTCATTTACTTCGCCGCCTTCTTGTCCATCAGCACGTAGTGCGAGAGGCCGATGCCGTCCGGGTTGCAGCTCTTGCGCGTGGCGATGGTCGGGGCCGCTTGTTGCGGGGTTGCCTGGGGCTGGGCGGTCTGTTGCGGCTGAACGGTTTGCGTCATGATCGAGTCCTCGAATCAAGTGTTGAAAAAAGAAAAGGGCTCCGGCTGACGGCACGCAAAAATGCATGCGGTCAGCCGGAGCCCTTGCCTTGGCTCCGGATCGGTTCGACACGTCTTCTGGCTCCCGGATCGTCCGGAGCGCTGCTGCCTTCCCGCCGGGGTGATCCCCGTCAGTGGCCGATCTTGCGATCATGCAGCGCCCGTCCCCGGTTACAGCGGCGGGCCCGCCACGGATTTGCACCGTGTTCCGTTTCGTCGAACCGAAATGGAGCGCGGATTGTGGCCGAGCCCACGGCGGCGGGTCAAGCGCCGGAATTGATCTCCGGCAATTCCTGCGATTCCGGGCGGGGGCGTCGATGTACGGTCGCGTGTCGCGCTCCATTCCGACCCCGGACCCTTCTGGAAAAATCACGGCGGGTCGGCGACAATGAAACAAACGCGTCGCGAATGCCTGCGCTGCGACTTCCGTTTGGCCGGAGCAAACCAATCATGGAACCATCGTCCTCAGCATCCGGACCCGCACCGGCACCGTCCGAGCTCGACGAGGCGTTGCGGGTCGAATTCTTGTCCCGGTATCTGCTTGTCGAGGGCATCGAAAAATGTCCGATCCCGCTGTTCGTGATCGATCACGATCATGTGATCACCAAATGGAACGAGGCGCTGGCAAAGCTGACGGGAATCAACTCCGAGGTGATGATCGGTACGCGTGAGCACTGGAAGGTGTTCTATCCGTTCGCGCGCCCGACCATGGCCGATCTGACGGTGGAAGGTACCGTCGAAACGAAGATCGACCATCTGTACTCCGGGAAATACAAGCGCTCGGCGCTGCACGAGGGCGGCTACGAGTTGCTCGATTTTTTTCCTCACCTCGGCGAGGATGGCCGGTGGGTGCAATTCATGGCCGCGCCGCTGCGCGATCCTTCCGGCCGCGTCATCGGTGCCATCGAAACCCTGCAGGACGTGACCGACCGGCACCGCACCGAATCGGAGCTGCAGGAAAACCAGAGCTTCCTTCGCCAGATCGTCGATGGCAGTTCGGTGCCGACCTTCGTGATCGACCGCGAACACCGAGTGACGCACTGGAACCGTGCCTGCGAGATCATCACCGGCGTCCTCGCCCGGGACATCGTCGGCACCCGCAACCAGTGGCGGCCGTTTTATGCCGATGAGCGGCCGGTCATGGCCGACCTGATCCTCATCAACGCAGTCGAAAAGGACGTCGATCTCTTCTACCACGGTAAGTTTCGCGCTTCGCAGGTGCTGACCGGCGCGTTCGAGGCCGAGGACTATTTCCCCCATCTCGGCGAGAGCGGCAAGTGGCTGTTCTTTACCGCCGCACCGCTCCGCGATTCGGCCGGGCAGTTCGTCGGCGCCATCGAAACCCTGCAGGACATCACGCTCCAGAAACAGGCGGAGCTTTCTCTGCGCGCCAGCGAGGAAAAATTCCGGATCATGAGCATCACCGATGCCCTGACCTCGCTCTACAACGCGCGTTACTTTCATGAGCAGATCGAAATCGAGATCCGGCGCGCCGTGCGTTATCGTCGCCCCTTGTCGCTGCTGATGATCGACATCGACAACTTCAAGCAGCTCAACGACACGCATGGGCACCCCGAAGGCGATCGAGCGCTGGCGCTCGTTTCGGCGGCAATCCGGCAAAGCTGTCGCGAGGTTGATACGGCGTACCGCTACGGCGGGGAGGAGTTCACGGTGATCCTGCCGGAAACGGAACTCGAACTGGCCGCGCGACTGGCGGAGCGTCTGCGCCAGCAGGTGACTGCCACGCCGCTGTGCACTGAGGACGGAACAAGCATCGGCTTGACCGCCAGCTTTGGCGTCGCCGAACTGCGCCCGGGCGACACGGCGGAGAGCCTGCTCCGGCGCGCCGACGAAGGGGTTTATGCGGCAAAGCGCCGAGGCAAGAACTGCTGCGTGGCCGTTTAGGCCCGGGAAGATGAAACCGGCCTGCATTGCAGGTCGCGATTTCATTCGGTCAGGTACTCCTGGACGCTGTTGGTGTTTCGCTTGCCGATGTGCGGTCGCCGTGCAAGAGCGATCGGGGCAGGGATGCAGCGGCTCCCGGCGCCGCTAACGTGCCGTAAGACTGACAGCGTTGCGCCGGTGATCGAGCGTGCGCTGGCGGAGCAGAGATAGACCGCCAGGCCGGCGACCTCGTCGATGCCGACGAACTGCCTGGTCGGCTGCGCGGCGAGGATGACGTCGCGTCGTACTTCTTCTTCGGTGATGCCGCGTGCCCTGGCGGTGTCGGAAATCTGCCGTTCGACCAGCGGCGTCAGCACGTAGCCGGGGCAGATGGCGTTTACCGTGATGCCCTGTTCGGCGACTTCGAGTGCGACGGTCTTGGTCATGCTGGCGAGGCCGTGCTTGGCGGCGACGTAGGCCGACTTGAACGGGCTGGCGACGAGGGCGTGGGCCGAGGCGATGTTGATGATGCGGCCCCAGTTCGCCGTCTTCATGCCGGGCAGGGCGAGGCGGGTGGTGTGGAAGGCGGCGCAGAGGCCAACGACCCGGCGGGCGTAGCCGCCTACTGACCGGCGGCCACGCCCTGCCCAGGGGCTGTGGTGCTGCAGCGGCGGGATGCCTTGGAACCCGGCGAGTCGGAGTCACTCTTTTCTGGCAATGGCTGCGGACAAGGTGTCGACAGGGATGCACAGCACCGCGGTCGCCAGCGCCAAGCTCATATGGCAAAGGTAGACTGCGTTGAAGTCGGCACGTTGCAAACTGGCGCTGGCGAGCAGCAGCACGGTGAGGGCGACCCCCATGACTGAGCCGATTTGCCGTATCGCCTGGTTGATGGCACCGCCTACGGCGTATTGGTCGGCGGGTAAGTGGCTGACGGCAGCCCCCGATAGCGACGGCAACACCATGCCCACCCCGATGCCACTCAGCAGCATGCCCGGCAGCCAGTCAGTCAGATACGCGGGCTCAGTACCGGGCACCAGCAAAAACCACAGTGCACTGGCCGCGTAGACCAGACAACCCACTACCAGCAGCGGGCGGTGGCCATGCCGACTTGCTACCCGACCTGACAGGGCTGCAACCGGAATCACCAGCAGCGGCCCAGGCCCCATCGCCAGGCCAGCCAGGGGCAGCGAATAGTGCCAGATCGACTTCATGTAGAAAAAGAAGGAAAAAAACATCATCGAGAACGCGGTGCCGAAGCTCAAGGTTGCAAGATTGACGTAGCGGTATGTGGGGTTGCGAAACAAGCCCAAGTCCACCAATGGCGCCGCGGCAACCCGAGCCCAGGCGACAAATCCGATGATGCTCGCCAAGCCGATGCCGGCAGTACTCTGCAATTCATGGCGTGACCAGCCAGGTGACTCCGCTTGCACGATCGACAGCGCCAAGGCGCCGATGCCGACGATCAGCAAGCCCATCCCCACCAGGTCCAGCGGGCGCCCCCGGGTTGGCTGCGTCGCTTCCGTCAGCAGTGTGGCGCCGCACCATATGGCAAGAATGCCCAACGGCACATTCAGGTAGAACGCCCATTGCCAGCCGAGCGAAGCGATCACGAACGCGCCCAGGCTGGGGCCCACCGCCGCCGCCAGGCCGCCGACCGCGCCCCAGAGACTGACAGCCACAGCACGTTTGTTTGTCGGGAACGCTGCCAGCACGAGCGAGAGCGACGCCGGCGTCAGCAATGCGGCGCCCATGGCCTGCAGAACTCTTGCCGCGACCAGCCACTCCACGCTGGCCGCCAGGCCACAGGCAACAGACGCCGCCAGGAACAGCGCAACGCCAAGGAGAAACACCCTTTTGCGTCCATGCCTGTCCGCCAACCCGCCGGAGGGGATCAGCATCGCGGCATAGACCACGGTATAGGCATTGAGCACCCACGAAAGATCTGCCGCTGTGGCCTGCGGAAAACCTGCGCGCAAGGCGCTGAAGGCGGCGAACAGCATGGTGCCGTCCATGGAGACAAGAAACACCGCCACGCTGGCCACCCAGAACACCGGCCATGGCGAGACTGTGCCGGGAGGCATGTTTGGCAAGGCCTGTGCCATGGTGGTAGGCGAGGACATGATGATCGATTCAGGCGAGTCCGAACGTTTTCCTCAGGCCCTTCTCGACCGGCCCAGCAGGCATGAAGCGGCGCAACTTGGCCAGAAGAGACGCCTCGCCCTTGGGCGTATGGCGCATCTTCCATGCGCCTAGCGCGGCGGTGACGATCGTGGCGGCGACTCCATCGGGCTCGGGCGCTTTTTGGACATTGTTCTGGATTGCCCTGGAAGCGACGCCGAGCTCCTTGTTGTAGTCGGGGATTCTGGAAACGGTCTGGGGCGCGTTGAGGTCCAGGTTGGTTTTGGTGAAGGAGGGTTCGACAAGCGCCACGCGGATGCCGAACTGGCGCACCTCGTGATCCAGGGTCTCGGACAGTCCTTCAACGGCATGCTTGGAGGCCGCATAGAGCGCCATGTACGGCGCAGGCAGAAAGCCCAGCACCGAGCTGACGTTGACGATGCGACCGGAACGCTGCTCGCGCATGTGCGGCAGCACCGCCTTGATCGTGCGCAAGAGGCCGAAGAGGTTGGTGTCGAACAGCGTCTGGGCTTCGCCAATCGACGTTTCTTCCGCCGCGCCCAGCAGGGTCACCCCCGCACTGTTGATCAGCACGTCGATGCGCTGGGCTTGAGCGATGATGGTCTGGATTCCGTGCTCAATCGACGCTTCGTCACGGATATCCATTTCGATGAGTGTAACGCCCGGTATGGCTTGCGCTTTTGCCGTGTTGCGCACGGTGCCGAAGACCCGGCAACCCTGCTGGGCAAACTGCATGGCAGCGGCGCGCCCGATGCCCGATGACACGCCGGTAACGACGACAACTTTGGAATTCGACATGGCAGTTTCCTTTTGGTGTGGGTGATTTGGATTGGGGGATCAGCTTTGCGAGGGGGCGGGCCTGATCTTGAACCAGATGGAATACATGGCCGGCAGGAACACGAGCGTCAGGATCGTCCCGGCGAAGGTGCCGCCGATCAGCGTGTAGGCCAGCGCTCCCCAGAACACCGAATGGGTCAGCGGGATGAAGGCCAGGATCGCAGCCAGTGCGGTCAGGATCACCGGACGCGCGCGCTGCACGGTGGCTTCGACAACCGCACGGAATGGATCCAGCCCGGCCTGTTCGTTTTCACGAATCTGCCCGATCAATATCAGCGTGTTGCGCATCAGGATGCCCGACAGCGCAATCAGGCCGACCAGCGCATTGATGCCGAAGGGCTGCTGGAACAGCAGCAGCGTCGGCACGACGCCGATCAGTCCGAGCGGACTGGTCAGGAAGACCATCACCATTCCGGCGATCGAGCGGACCTGCAGGATGATGATGAGCAGGGTGATGGCCAGCATGATGGGGAAGATCGGCAGCATGGCGACCGTCGCCTTGCCTGATTCCTCGATGGAGCCGGCTTCCACGATGCGATAGCCACTCGGCAGCTTTTCCATGATGGGCTGGAGTTGCCGGGTAATGGCCGTCGACACGTCCGGCGGCTGCAAGCCTTCGGCGATGTCGCCCCGGACGGTGATCGTCGGCATACGGTCGCGTCGGCGCATGACCGGTTCTTCCATGCGCACCTCGACCTTGCCCACCTGCGACAGCGGGATGCGCTGCCCGTTGGCGCCAGCCAGCGTGAAATCGCCAATCTTGGCCGGGTCGAGCCGCTTGTTGCCCGCCGAGCGCGCGACCACCTGCACCGTGCGAATGTCCTCACGCACGGCGGTGACTGGGATGCCGCTGAGCAGGAATTGCAGTTGTTGCGCCACGGAACTGGAAGTCAGCCCGACGGCTTGCAATCGGTCCTGCTGCAAGGTGAAGTGCAGCGTGGGCACGCGTACTCCCCAATCCGTGTTGACCGTGCGCATCAGCGGGCTGGCGTCCATGACCTGCTGCACCTCGGCCGCCACTTTGCGCAACACCTCCGGATCAGGGCCGGTGACCCGGTAGGCCACCGGGAACGGCGAATAGGGACCGAATACCAGTTGCGTGACACGCAAACGTGCCTCGGAGGCCAGGCCGTCGGCGATGGCCTGCCGCAGCCGGTGTTTCAACGCCTCGCGCTCGTCCTGGTTGTCCGTGCGCACCACGATCTTCGCAAACGACGGATCAGGCAACTCCGGTCCCATCGAGAAGTAGAAACGTGGCGCCCCCTGGCCGATGTAGGCGGTGACGATCTCGGCTTCCTCCTGCTTGGCCAGCCAGGCTTCCACCTTCTCCGCCGCGGCGCTGGTCTGGGTAATCGACGTGCCATAGGGCATTTGCACCTCGACCAACACTTCAGGGCGGTCAGAAATCGGGAAGAACTGTTTCTTGACCACGGCCATGCCGAGCACCGACACCACGAATAGGCCGATCACCGTGCCGGCGACGATCCACTTCCGGGCAATGACGCGCCCCAGCAGTTGACGAAAGCGGTTGTAGCGCGGCGTGTCGTAGATCGCCTCGTGACCGCCTTCGGCCTTCTTGAAGTCGGGCAACAGCTTGACCCCGAGATACGGCGTGAAAACCACGGCCACCACCCACGAGGCGATGAGCGCGATGCCCACGATCCAGAACATGTTGCTGGTGTACTCACCCGCCGTGGATCGGGCGAAGCCATTGGGCATGAAGCCGACAGCCGTGACCAAGGTGCCCGAGAGCATGGGCGCCGCGGTATGGCTCCAGGCGTAGGCGGAGGCCGCGATGCGGCTGTAGCCTTCTTCCATCTTCACCACCATCATCTCGATGGCGATGATGGCGTCGTCCACCAGCAGACCGAGCGCCAGGATCAGCGACCCCAGCGTGATGCGGTCGAAATTCTTGCCGGTCGCGAGCATCACCGCAAAGACGACCGCCAGCGTCAACGGCACGGCCGCAGCGACCACGAGGCCCACGCGCCATCCCATGCTCAGGAAGCTCACCAGCATGACCACCAGCACCGCAGCAAAGAACTTGACCATGAACTCATCGACCGCCGAGCTGATGTTGACGGCCTGGTCGGTCACTTTGGCCAAGCTCATGCCCAGCGGTTGCTCGGCGTTGATCGCAGTCACCTCGCTGTCCAACGCCTTGCCCAGGTCGAGCCCGTTCCAGCCGTCGCGCATGACGACGCCCAGCAACAGCGCCGGTTCGCCGCCGTTGCGGATCATGAACGTCGCCGGATCTTCGTAACCACGCTTCACCGTGGCGATGTCCGACAGTTTCAGCGTGCGTCCCTGCGCCACCACGGGCGTGTTGCGGATCTTCTGCAGCTCATCGAATGCGCCGTCCAGGCGAATGAATACCTCCGGCCCCTTGGTCTCGACGGAGCCGGCCGGTGTCAAGGCGTTCTGGCTGTTAAGCGCGGCGAACACGTCCTGCGGGCTGATACCCAAGGTTGCCAGGCGCTCGTGTGAAAACTCGACGTAGATGCGTTCCGATTGTTCGCCAACGATGTTGACCTTCTTCACGCCCGGCACGTGCAGCAGGCGCTGGCGCAGCGTTTCCGCGTCGCGAACGAGCTCGCGCTGCGGCACACCCTTGGCCTTGAGTGCGAACAAGGCGAAGGTCACATCGGAATACTCGTCGTTGAGAAACGGCCCGATCACGCCGGGCGGCAGACTGCGTACTTCGTCGCCGACCTTTTTGCGGGCCTGGTAGAACTCGTCCTGCACTGCCGACGGCGGGGTGCTGTCGAGCAAGGTCAGCGTGGTGAAAGCCAATCCCGGGCGGGTGTAGGTCTCGCTGCGGTCGTACCAGCGCAGCTCCTGCAAGCGCTTTTCGATCTTCTCGGCGACCTGGTCCTGCATCTCCTGTGCGGTTGCGCCGGGCCAGGCAGTGATGATCGTCATCACCTTGATCGTGAATGAGGGGTCCTCGGCACGACCGAGCTTGAAGAAGGACATCACCCCGCCCAGCGAGATCAGGACGATCAGGAACAGCGTGATGGCGCGTTCGCGTACGGCGAGCGCCGACAGGTTGAAACGGCCTTCGCTCACGGACGTGCTCCCTCAGTCGCAGTGGCGACGGCAAGCCCCGCCACCCGGACCTGCTCGCCTTCACGCAGCAGATGCGCGCCGAGCGCGACTATCCGTTCGCCTTGCTTGATCTGACCCGCGACGTATGCCCCGGCGTCATCAAGGCGCTGGACTGCGACCGGCCGCCAGGACACCTTCGCCGGCTCGCCACGGATGACCCACACCCCCGGACCCTTGCCCGCGTCGAACAAGGCGCCGATCGGCACGTGCAGACCGTCTTGCCCCGAGGAATGCCCATCCGGGATCTGGATCACGACCGTGGTGCCCAACGGCGCGTTTGACAACTCCCCATCCAGCACATACCGCGCCTCGAAGGTGCGCGTAAGTCGATCCGCCGAGTTGGAGAGCTGCCGCAGCTTGGCCGGAACGACAACCCCTTCCTTGCCGAACAGCGTGGCGTGCGCCACCGATCCGATGGCGGGGCGCAGGGTTTCCGGCAACTGGATAAGCGCCTCGCGACGGCCGGCGTGGGCCAGGCGGATCACGGTCTGTCCGGCGTTGACGACCTGGCCGGGTTCGGCCAGCGTTTCCATGACCACGCCGTCGCCATCGGCCACCAGCTCCGTATAGCGGCTCGCATTGCGGGCAACGTCGGCCTGGGCCTCGGCTGCGCTGAGCTGCGCTCGGGCGGCATCTGCCGCAGCCTTTGCCTGGTCATAGGCCGAAGCCGATATGGCGCCAGTTCCGCGCAGGTCGCGGTAACGGGCTTCGTCTTCTGCCGTCTGGCGTGCCCGGGCCCGCGCGGCGGCGACCGCTTCCTGCTGTGCATGCGCCGCAAGCTTCAGATCGACGGAATCGATGCGCATGAGCGGCTGGCCGCGTTTGACGGTTTGCCCGGCATCCACCAGCCGTTCCAGCACCTTGCCCGAGACGCGAAACCCCAAGTCGCTCTGTACTCGGGCCGCTACGGTACCCGTGAACGAACGCGAGGCGGCGGTTGCCTCCAGGACGATCGCTGCGCGCACCAAGGGCATTTCGGTGCGCGGATCGGTTGGTGCCTTTTCGCCGCAAGCGACCAACGCCAACGGCAGTGCACAGGTGAATAGAGGCGTAGCGAGGCGGAGGCGGAGCATGAAAGTCCCTTTGCGAAGTGATCGGGACCTTCATTGTGGTACTAGTGACCAATTTAGTCAATAGTCACGTTCGGTTTTTGTTTACGGCGACAGGCTGCGGAGTACCAAGCTGGAGAGCTGGGCTGGCGCCTCCTCGGCGTAATCGAAGCTGTGCTGCAGGATCAGTGGGTTCAGGTAAGGGCGCATCACCAGGTAGATCGCCATCGCGGTTTCGTCCAGCGGTGTCTTGCGCTCGAAGTCCCCGCTTTGCCGTCCCTCCTGCAGGATATCCCGCAGCAGCGCCTGGATGCGCGCTTCGTAAGCGAGCGTGGCCTGCCAGCGCTCGGTGGCGGCCGATGCTGCGATCTCATAGAGCTTGCGATCCTGGAAAAACAGACGCAGGCTCGACTCGACAATGGCTTTGAACATCCGTCGCAGCTTCTCGGGCGGCCGGTCGGCCTGGTCAATGGCCGCCCTGACCTCGGCCTCGATCTGGCCCAGGCAGTTCGCGCAGATCATCTCGCCAATGGCTTGCTTGGACTCAAAGAATTTGTAGATGTAGGCCTTCGAAAAACCGATGACCTTCGCGAGGTCGGAAACGGTCGTTTTTTCGTAGCCGTAGCGGCTGAAGTGCTCCGTGGCAGCGACAACGATCTGGTTTCGCACCTCGTGGTCGGCCGGGCCTCGGGTCGAAGCGGGGGATGTACTTGTTTTCTTCATGGGCTCCAGCTTACGCCAGTCGGAAAGGCTAGACAACTAGTGACCGTTTGGTATTATGGTCACTCTTTGGTGTAAATGGAAGAAGCCATATGCTGCCCAAACGAACTTTTGCCGTGCTCCTTGTGGCCAGCCTGTCAACAGGTTGCGCAGTCGGTCCCGACTACGTCCGTCCCGCTGTGCCCTTGCCTGAGCGGTTCCAGGGCCAGACTGCCGTAGATCACCGACTGGCGAAATCCAGCGCCGACCTCGCCACCTGGTGGACGGGGTTTGGCGATCCGCAACTGACGCGATTCGTGACGCTTGCGCTGGAGCAGAACCTTGATCTTGCGCAGGCATCCGCGCGCGTGAGGCAAGCGCGTGCCGGGCTTGGCGCTGCCAACGCCGCGTTGCTGCCCTCCGGCAATGTGACCGGTCAGGCGGCCAGGGCTTACCAGTCCGTGGAAACCCCGTTGGGGCAAGTCTTGAATTCGACGCCCGGTTTCGACCGTTACGGCAACGCTTACGAGGTAAATCTTGGCGCGAGCTGGGAGCTGGACGTGTTCGGCGGTCTGCGCCGGGGGCGGGAAGCTGCGCTTGCCGAGTACCAGTCCTCGGAAGCTGGCGCAGTTGCCACGCGATTGGCGGTGGCGGCACAGACCGCCGACATCTACATCACCATTCGTGGATTGCAGGCCCGTCTGGACGTCGCTCGCCGGCAGGTACAGACGCAGCAGGAACTGCTCTCGACCATCAACCTTCTGTATGGCAAGGGGCTGGCGGCTGAGCTTCAAGTGAGGCAAGCCGAAGGCGCGCTTGCACAGGTTCGAGCCTCCGTCCCGGTACTTGAGGCGGGTCTGGACGTGGCCATGAACGCACTGGACGTGATGTTGGGCTCACCGCCCGGAACGCACCGGACGGAGATGATCGAGGCTGGCGATATCCCGACAGCCCCGCAGATCGCTGCCACCGGGTCGCCGAGTGAATTGCTCCGGCGCCGGCCTGACCTGATCGTGGCCGAGCGTCGCTTGGCTGCATCCAGCGCGCGTATTGGCGTCGCCATCGCCGAGTACTACCCCAAGCTGTCTCTAGCTGGGCTGATCGGCAGTGCGACATCGGTATCGAGCGGCAATCTGTTCACCAGCGGCGCCAGTCAGGCTGCCGGCGTGCTCGGTCTGCGCTGGCGCCTGTTCGATTTCGGCCGCATCAACGCGCAGATTGAGCAGGCGCAGGGACAGGAAGCCGAGATGTTGGCTGCGTATCGACTTGCCGCCCTACGGGCAACGGAGGACGTGGAAAACGCCTTGTCGGCCTTGGTCAAGCGCGAGGAGCAGACTGCCGTGTTGACTCAGGGCGTGGACGCGCTCAGGCGTGCGCGTGGCGCTTCGTTTGCAGCATATCAAAAAGGGGTCGTCAGCCTGATTGAGGTTTTGCAGGCCGACGAAAACTTGCTACGTGCCTCCGATGCGCGAGTGCAGGCGCAAACGGAATCAACACGCGCAGCGGTTGCTGCCTTCAGGGCGCTCGGTGGCGGTTGGCAACCCCGCGAATCGGACGCGGTGGCAATCAAGTAGCAAGCACACCCAATGGCGCCTGGGAGGAGCATGGAACTTCGTCATCTCCGTTGGCGGCGGTCCGCATTTCGGGGCCTCGTCGCTCGGGAACGATCCCGGGTTCGTGGTCAGCTTGCGCAGGCCGATGTTCCCCCGACTCGATCGCATCGGTCGTATGCATCGGGCCCGATTCCGGCGCCAGGACTGGCCGATGGGCGATGCGCCTGATCTGCCGGCGGGCGCGCTCGCTGTCCGAGCGGTGGTTCGCCGGCGGCGCCGGTCGGCCGGGCGTCGTCGCAGCAGGGCTTTCATCGCAGGGGCGGGGAATGGAGGTCGGGGCGGGGGTATCATCGACGCATGCCAAGCCAGAACCTTTACGCCGGCCTTCCCTCCCATCCCGAAGCCGGGGAGCGTCTCGACGCGCTCCTCGCCCGGCCGGGGCTGCGCATCGAGCGCATTGTGTCGACCGGGCAGGCCAGCCCGCCGGGTTTCTGGTACGACCAGAACGAGGCCGAGTGGGTGCTGCTGCTGCAGGGCGCGGCCGGCCTGCGCTTCGCTGATGAGCCGGCGGCCCAGGCGTTGCGGCCGGGCGACTGGCTGTACATCGCTGCCCACCGACGCCACCGGGTCGAATGGACCGCTGCCGGCGAGGCGACCGTCTGGCTGGCCGTGCATTTTGCCGAATGACGCCGGCCAGCCAGCGCGCGAGGATCGTTCGCTGCCGATTGCCAAGACACCCGACCACGCCCGCCGCGACCGTGTCGTCAGCGAGGCTCGCCGTGCCGCCGACGAGCGAGGATGAAAAAGCCCGCGCCGGGGCGCGGGCTTGGCGGGTGGCCGGGAGCGCCGATCAGGCTGCGTAGTCCGCCATCGGCACGCACGAGCAGTGCAGGTTGCGGTCGCCATACACGTCGTCGATGCGGTTCACGCTCGGCCAGAACTTGCTGTCGCGCACCCAGGGCAGCGGGAAGACGGCTTCCTCGCGGCTGTAGGGGCGGTCCCACTCGGCGGCCATCACGTCGGCCTGCGTGTGCGGGGCGTTCTTCAGCGGGTTGGCATCGGCCGGCCAGCTGCCGTTCTCGATCTTGCGGATTTCGTCGCGGATGCTGACCATCGCCGCGATGAAGCGGTCGAGTTCGGCCTTCGGTTCCGACTCGGTCGGTTCGACCATGATCGTGCCGGCGACCGGGAAGCTCACCGTCGGCGCGTGGAAACCGTAGTCCATCAGCCGCTTGGCGATGTCGATCTCGGCGATGCCGGTGTTCGCCTTGATCTGGCGGATGTCGAGGATGCACTCGTGGGCGACGCGGCCCTTGCTGCCGACGTAGAGCACCGGGTAGTGCTCCTTCAGCCTGGTGGCGACGTAGTTGGCGTTGAGGATCGCGGTCTTCGTCGCCAGCGTGACGCCTTCGCCGCCGAGCATGGTGATGTACATCCACGAGATCGGCAGGATCGAGGCCGAGCCGTACGGCGCCGCAGAAACGGCACCCTGGCCGGCGTGCGGGCCGGGAATCGCCTGCACCACGTGGTTGGCCATGAACGGGGCGAGATGGGCCTTGAGGCCGATCGGGCCCATGCCCGGTCCGCCGCCGCCGTGCGGGATGGCGAAGGTCTTGTGCAGGTTCATGTGGCTGACGTCGGCGCCGATGGTGCCGGGCGAGGTCAGGCCGACCTGGGCGTTGAGGTTGGCGCCGTCCATGTACACCTGGCCGCCGTGCTGGTGCACGATGGCGCAGATTTCCTTGACCGCTTCCTCGAACACGCCGTGCGTCGACGGGTAGGTGATCATCAGGCAGGCGAGGTTGGCGGCGTGCTGCTCGGCCTTGGCCTTGAGATCGGCGACGTCGACGTTGCCGCTGTCGTCGCAATCGACCACCACCACCTGCATGTTGCACATCTGCGCCGTCGCCGGGTTGGTGCCGTGCGCCGACTTCGGGATCAGGCAGATGTTGCGGTGGGCGTCACCGCGGCTGGCGTGGTAGCGCGAGATGGCGACCAGGCCGGCGTATTCGCCCTGGGCGCCGGAGTTCGGCTGCATGCAGATGGCGTCGAAGCCGGTGACCGTCTTCAGGTACTCGGTCAGGCTGCCGATCATTTCGAGGTAGCCCTGCGCCTGGTCGAGCGGCGCGAACGGGTGCATGTCGCCGAATTCCGGCCAGGTGACCGGGATCATCTCGCTGGTGGCGTTGAGCTTCATCGTGCACGAGCCGAGCGAGATCATCGAGTGGTCGAGCGCGAGGTCGCGGTTCTGCAGCTTCTTCAGGTAGCGCAGCATCGCGTGCTCGGTGTGGTGGCTGTTGAACACCGGATGCGTCAGGATCGCGTCCTGGCGCAGCAGCGCGGCGGCCGGCTCGTTGTCGGCCACTTGCGTGTCGAGCGCCGTGATGTCGATGGCGACGCCGCAGATCAGCTTGAGCAGCGCAGCGATGTCGTCGGCGGTGGTCTTTTCGTCGACGGCGATGCCGAGTTCGCCGGTAGCGGCCTGGCGGAGGTTGTAGCCGGCCTGCTGGGCGGCCTGGTAGACGACCGTGGCGCGGGCGCCGAGGTCGACGCGGATGGTGTCAAAGAAGGTCTTGGCGAGTACCTCGATGCCGGCGCGGCGGAGCCCTTCGGCGAGGATCGCGGCGAGGCGGTGGATGCGCCCGGCGATCGTCTTCAGCCCTTCCGGACCGTGATAGACGGCATACATGCCGGCCATGTTGGCGAGCAGGACCTGCGAGGTGCAGATGTTCGAGTTGGCCTTCTCGCGGCGGATGTGCTGTTCGCGCGTCTGCAGCGTCATGCGGTAGGCGGTCTTGCCGCGGGCATCCTTGGAGACGCCGATGATGCGGCCGGGCATGGCGCGGACGTTGGCTTCGCGCGTCGCGAAGAAGGCCGCGTGTGGGCCGCCGAAACCCATCGGGATGCCGAAGCGCTGCGACGAGCCGAAGGCGATGTCGGCGCCCATGGCGCCGGGCGACTTCAACAGCACCAATGCCATCAGGTCGGTGGCGACGGCGACCACGCCGCCCTTGGCCTTGACGGCGCCGATCGCGTCGGTCAGGTCGGTGGCTTCGCCGCGGTCGTTCGGATACTGGAAGAGGGCGCCGAAGACCTCGTCGCGGGCGGCGTCCTTGGGCTTGCCGAACTCCAGCTCGAAGCCGAAGAAGCCGGCGCGGGTCTTGACCACGTCGATCGTCTGCGGGAAGCAGTCCTCGTCGACGAAGAAGACGTTCGACTTCGACTTCGACACGCGGCGGGCCATCGTCATCGCCTCGGCGGCGGCAGTGGCTTCGTCGAGCAGCGAGGCGTTGGCCAGTTCGAGGCCGGTCAGGTCGATCACCGTCTGCTGGAAGTTGAGCAGCGCTTCCAGCCGGCCCTGGGCGATCTCGGCCTGGTAGGGCGTGTAGGCGGTGTACCAGCCCGGGTTCTCCAGCACGTTGCGCAGGATGACCTTGGGCGTCAGCGTGTCGTAGTAGCCCATGCCGATCATCGACTTCTTGACCACGTTCTTCGCGGCGATGTCCTTCAGGCGGCCGAGGGCCTCGTGCTCGCGCAGCGGCGCCGCGAGCGGCAGGGCTTCCGGCAGGCGGATCGCCGCCGGCACGGTCTGCTCGATCAGCGTGTCGAGGCTGGAGGCGCCGATGGCGGTGAGCATGGCGTTCGCCTCGTCGGCCGAGGGGCCGATGTGGCGATGGATGAATTCGTCGCGCTGTTCGAGCGCGGCCAGGGAAAGGCGCGGAAGCTTGTCGGTCATGGCGTTTCCGGTGTCGGGTAGCGAAGCGGAAAAGAAAAAGGCGAGGCCGGCAGGCCTCACCTCCGTTGCGGAATTACTCGCTGATCTTGGCGTAGGCGGCGGCGTCGAGCAGGGCGTCGACGTCGGCGGCGTTGGCCGGCTTCAGCTTGAACAGCCAGGCGGCGTAGGCATCCTGGTTGACGCTTTCCGGGGCGTCGGCGGCGGACTGGTTCACTTCGGTCACTTCGCCGGCGATCGGTGCATAGACGTCGGCGGCGGCCTTGACCGATTCGACGACGGCGCTTTCCTGGCCGGCGGCGTAGGCCTTGCCGACTTCCGGCAGTTCGACGAAAACCAGGTCGCCCAGCGCTTCCTGCGCGTGGTCGGTGATGCCGATGGTGACGGTGCCGTCAGCTTCGACGCGGACCCATTCGTGGCTCTCGGTGTACTTCAGTTCGGCGGGAACGTTCGACATTTTCTTTCTCCTTGGGTGGGGTTCGGTTGAGGCGTGTTCAAACAAGCGCCTTGCCGTTGCGGGCGAAGACCGGCTTGACGACCTTCGCCTTGAGGCGCTTGTCGCGGATTTCGACGTCGACGATGTCGCCGATGGCGACGCCCAGCGGCAGGCGGGCCAGCGCGATCGACTGCTGCAGCGTCGGCGAGAAGGTGCCGCTGGTGATCTCGCCGTCGCCGTGCGCGGTGATCACCTTCTGGTGGCCGCGCAGCACGCCCTTGTCCTGCAGCACGAGGCCGAGGAACTGGGCCTTCTGGCCGTTGGCAAGCAGCGCCGCCTTGCCGACGAAGTCCCGTTCCGACTTGAGGTCGACGGTCCAGGCCAGCCCGGCGTCGAGCGGCGACACGGTTTCGTCCATGTCGTTGCCGTAGAGGTTCATGCCGGCCTCCAGTCGCAGCGTGTCGCGGGCGCCCAAGCCGCAGGGGGCGACGCCGGCGGCGGCCAGCGCATCCCACAGGCCGGCGGCCTGGGCCGCGGGCAGCGCGATCTCGAAGCCTTCCTCGCCGGTGTAGCCGGTGGTGGCGACGAAATAGTCGCCGACCTGCACGCCGAAGAACGGGGCGAGACCTTCGGTCGCCACCTTTACCTGCGGCAGCACCTGCCAGACCTTGGCGCGGGCGGCAGGGCCCTGCACGGCGATCATCCCGAGCGGGTCGTTGCCGTCGCGGCGCTCGGTGATGGTCAGGTTCAGGCCCCAGTCCTTCTGGCGGGCGGCCATCCAGGCCAGATCCTTGGTCGCCGTGCCGGCGTTGATGACGACGCGGTAGGTGGTGTCGTCGAGGTAGTAGATGATCAGGTCGTCGACGACGCCGCCGGCCTCGTTGAGCATCGCTGAATAGAGGGCCTTGCCAGGCGCCTTCAGCTTGTCGACGTTGTTGGCCACGAGGCGGCGCAGGAAGGCCTTGGCATCGGGGCCGACGACGTCGACGGCGCACATGTGCGAGACGTCGAACATGCCGCAGTCGCGGCGCACGGCGTGGTGCTCCTCGATCTGCGAGCCGTAGTTGACCGGCATGTCCCAGCCGCCGAAATCGACCATCCGGGCGCCGGCGCGGCGATGAACTTCATTGAGTACGGTTTTTTGCGTCATATCAGTCTCTTGGGCGAGGGTGTTGAGTCGGTTTCCAGAAACGAAAAAGGGGTGAGCCAGTAAAAGCTCACCCCTCTGTCCTTGGTACCTGAGAGATTGGCAGGCCCGGGGCGTGACGGCTCCGGTCTGCTTGCCCCTTCGGTGGATGGGGGCCGACCTTGGGGTCGGGCCATCGCTCTCCAGAGAATTCGATGCTGCGAAACGGTCCTGTTTGCCTGAGCGGTTGCGGGTGCGTTGCGCCTTCGGCGACGGCACTGAATACGTTGCCGTTCTCTCCCGTTTGCGGGGCGGACTATACCGTTTCAGGGCGGCGACTGGCAAGACGGGCGGCGGCAGAAATCGGTGGTGCTGAGAAACGTTCGCATTTAGCTTGCGTTTTTTTGCGAGGTTGATAATAATTCGCATTACCAACTCTACTTGTTGCCCAAGGAGTCAACAATGTACGTCTGTGTCTGTCAGGGAGTCACCACGCGCCAGATCTCGGCGACGATCGCCAAGGGAGCGACCACCTTCAAGGCGCTGCGTGACGAACTCGGTGTCGGTACCTGCTGCGGCAAGTGCTGCCGCGATGTGCATTCGCAGCTGAACCGGGAGTGCAGCGATGCCGGAGGGTGCGCCTGCGCACAGAAGCGTTGAACGCCTGACAACGGATCGCTGCAGTCCTGCCTGCGGCCGGGGCTTGTGCTAGATTTAAAGCACCCCAACCCCGGAGCGGATCATGAAAGGCGACAAGAAAGTCATCCAGTATCTGAACAAGGTGCTGACCAACGAGCTTACCGCGATCAACCAGTATTTCCTGCATGCCCGCATGTACAGGAACTGGGGGCTGAAAAAGCTCGACGAGCACGAGTACCACGAATCGATCGACGAGATGAAGCACGCCGACCGGCTCGTCGAACGCATCCTCTTCCTCGAAGGCCTGCCCAACCTGCAGGCGTTGAACAAGCTCCTGATCGGCGAAAACCCGAAGGAAATGCTGGAGTGCGACCTCAAGCTCGAACTGCACGCGCTGCCGGTGCTCAAGGAAGCCGTTGCCTATTGCGAGTCGGTGGCTGACTACGTGACGCGCGAGCTGCTTGAAGACATCCTCGAAGGCGAGGAGGATCATATCGACTGGCTGGAAACCCAGCTCGACCTGGTCAAGCAGGTCGGGATCGAGAACTACCTGCAGTCGCAGATGAGTTGACCGGCGCGACGGGCACCGTTCACGCGGTGCCCGTGCCAGCCCCCTGCGGCGGGTCGCCTGGCCCGCTGTGCTATCATTCGCGGCTTATTTCGAGCCGCTCGTACCGTGCCCAACGTAGATCTCCACTGTCATTCGACCGCTTCCGACGGCCTCCTTGCGCCGGCCGAAGTCGCCCGTCGCGCCGCCGCGAACGGCGTCGAGCTGCTGGCGCTGACCGACCATGACGACATCGCCGGACTGCCGGCAGCGCGCGAAACCGCGGAAGCGATGGGCATGGCCTTCGTCTCCGGCGTCGAGGTGTCGATCGAATGGGAGGGGCTGCAGATCCACGTCGTCGGCCTCAATTTCGATGCTGCGGATGCCGCGCTGAACGCCGGCCTGGCCGGAATCCGTTCCGGCCGTGTCGACCGCGCCCGGCGGATGTCGGCCGAGCTGGAGAAGATCGGCATCGGCGGCGCCTTTGAAGGCGCAATGCGCCACGCCGAGAATCCCAACCTGATCTCGCGCGCGCATTTCGCCCGCTATCTGGTCGAAACGAAAGTGTGCAAGGACGTGCGCAGCGTCTTCGAGTCGTATCTGGTGCCGGGCAGGCCGGGGTATGTCGACCACCGCTGGGTGTCCGTCGCCGACTGCGTAGCCTGGATCAACGGCGCCGGCGGCGTCGCCGTGGTCGCCCATCCGGCGCGCTACAAGCTGTCCAGCGGTGCGATGCGCCGCTTTCTCGGTGAATTCAAGGATCTTGGCGGGCAGGCGATCGAAGTCGTTTCCGGCAGTCACTCGCTCGACGACGTCGGCGTCTTCGGCCGCCTGGCACGCGAATTCGGTTTCATGGCCTCGCGCGGTTCCGATTTCCACGGGCCGCAGGAAAGCTACGTCGATCTGGGCATGCTCGGCTACCTGCCGGATGGGTTGAAGCCCGTCTGGGAAACGTTCTGAGCGGCGCATGACGCAGTATCTGCAGATTCATCCGGACGATCCGCAAGTGCGCTACCTGGAGCGCGCGGCGGCGATCGTGCGCGAGGGCGGCATCGTCGCCTTTCCTACCGACTCCTGTTATGCGCTCGGCTGCCATCTTGGCGACAAGGCGGCGGTCGACCGCATCCGCGCCATCCGCGAGGTCGACGACCGCCATCACCTGACGCTGATGTGCCGCGACCTGTCGGAAATCGCCCAGTACGCGCGCGTCGACAATGCGCAGTACCGGCTGCTCAAGGCGACGACGCCGGGCAGCTACACCTTCATCCTGGAAGGGACCAAGGAGCTGCCGCGGCGCGTGCTGCATCCGAAGCGGAAGACGATCGGCCTGCGCGTTCCCGAGCACCGGGTGGCGCAGGCGTTGCTGGCCGCCCTCGGCGAGCCGCTGCTGACGACGACCCTGCTGCTGCCGGGCGACGAGGCGCCGCTGACCGAAGGCTGGGAAATCCAGGACCGGCTCGACGGCCAGCTGGAGCTGATCCTCGACGGCGGCCATTGCGGCATCGAGCCGACCACCGTCGTCGACCTCACCGGCGGTCTGCCGGTGCTGGTGCGCGCCGGCCGAGGCAGCCTGGCGCCGTTCGCCTTCGGCTGAAAATGAAACGACCCCCACACTTGCTACGTCCGCAGCCCTCCGTGGGGGCGCAGGCCTCCCCTGGGGAGGGCTGATACGATGGACATCTATGCACTGGTGCAATCGATCGCCATCGCCGCCTTGCCGGTGATTTTCGCGATCACGCTGCACGAGGCCGCGCACGGCTACGTCGCGCGCCATTTCGGCGACCCGACGGCGTGGCAGGAGGGGCGGATCACCGCCAATCCGCTGAAGCACATCGACCCGGTCGGCACCATCGTCGTGCCGCTGCTGATCCTCATCGTGTCTACTGGCGGCTTCCTGTTCGGCTGGGCGAAGCCGGTGCCGGTCGATTTCGGCAGGCTGAAGAACCCCAAGCGCGACATGCTCTGGGTGGCGGCCGCCGGACCGGGCGCCAATCTGGTGATGGCGCTGTTCTGGGCGGCACTGATGAAGCTGGCGTGGGTTCTGCCGCTCAACTATTTCAGCCTGCCGATGGCGCGCATGGCCGAGATCGGCGTGCTGATCAACGTCAGCCTGATGGTGCTCAACCTGCTGCCGCTGCCGCCGCTCGACGGCGGTCGCATCGCGGTCAGCCTGCTGCCGATGCCGGCGGCGATCAAGTTCGCGCAGATCGAGCGCTTCGGCTTCCCGATCCTCCTCGTGCTGCTGTTTACCGGTATCCTTGGCGACGTGCTGCGGCCGCTGATGAACGTCGTCACCCTCCTCATCGCAACGATTTTCCAGTTACCCACCTAATCGAACATGTATCAGGAACGCGTCCTTTCCGGCATGCGCCCCACGGGCAGCCTGCATCTCGGCCATTATCACGGCGTCCTCAAGAACTGGATCAAGCTTCAGCACGAATACCCGTGCCTGTTCTTCGTCGCCGACTGGCATGCGCTGACGACGCATTACGACGACCCGCGCGGCATCGAGCAGGCGACCTGGGACATGGTCGTCGACTGGCTGGCGGCCGGCGTCGATCCGGAAAAGGCGACGTTGTTCATCCAGTCGCAGGTGGCGGAGCACGCCGAACTGCATTTGCTGATGTCGATGATGACGCCGCTCGGCTGGCTGGAGCGCGTGCCGACCTACAAGGACCAGCAGGAAAAGCTGGAAAGCAAGGACCTGACGACCTACGGCTTCCTCGGCTATCCGCTGCTGATGAGCGCCGACATCCTGATCTACCGCGCCGACAAGGTGCCGGTCGGCGAGGACCAGATTCCGCACGTCGAGTTCACGCGCGAGCTGGCGCGCCGTTTCAACCACATGTACGGCCGCGAGCCGGGCTTTGAGGAAAAGGCGAAGGCGGCAGTGAAGAGCCTCGGCAGCAAGCGTGCGCGCAGCTACGAGCATTTCCGCACGCGCTTCCAGCAGGATGGCGATGCGACGGCGATCGCCAAGGCGCACGCCCTGCTCGACGAAGTGGAAAACCTCTCGCACGAGGACCGCGAGCGCCTCAACGGCTACCTCGAAGGGACCGGCAAGATGATCCTGGTCGAGCCCGGCGCGCTGCTCACCGAGGCCTCGAAGATGCCCGGCCTCGACGGCCAGAAGATGTCGAAGTCCTATAACAACACGATCACGCTGCGCGAAGACGAAGCTTCGGTGACGCAGAAGGTGAAGCGCATGCCGACCGATCCGGCCCGCGTGCGTCGCACCGACGCCGGCGACCCGGCACGCTGTCCGGTGTGGCAGCTGCACGAGGTCTATTCGGACGACGTCGTCAAGACCTGGGTGCAGCAGGGCTGCACCTCGGCCGGCATCGGCTGCCTGGAGTGCAAGCAGCCGGTGATCGACGGCATCCTCAAGGAACAGGCGCCGATGCGCGAGCGGGCGCAGCGCTACCTCGACGATCCGGCGCTGGTGCGGGCGATCGTCGCCGACGGCAACGACAAGGCGCGCAAGCTGGCCCGCGAGACGATGTGCGACGTGCGTGCGGCCATGGGCTTGAACTACGGGTGAGTCCCGACGCGACATGAACGAAAGCGGTCTGCTCGAAGGAATCGAACCCCCGCCGCCGCCCGAACCGGCGGTCGCCGCCGGGCCGGTGGCGCGCATCTACGGCGAACCGCTGGAGCAGTTGCCGCTGGACCTGTATATTCCGCCCGATGCGCTGGCGGTGATGCTCGACGCCTTCGAGGGGCCGCTCGACCTGCTGCTGTACCTGATCCGCAAGGCCAACATCAACATCCTCGACATCCCGATGGCGCCGCTGACGCGGCAGTATCTGGACTACGTCGAGGCGATGCGCTCGCATAACCTCGAACTGGCGGCGGACTATCTGGTAATGGCGGCGATGCTGATCGAGATCAAGTCGCGCATGCTGCTGCCGCGGCCGAAGGCGGCCGAGGGCGAGGAGGTCGAGGATCCGCGGGCGGAGCTGGTGCGCCGCCTGGTCGAATACGAGCAGATGAAGCTCGCTGCGGCCAAGCTCGATGCGCTGCCGCAGGCCGAACGGGATTTCGTCTGGGTCGAGTTGTGGGTCGAGAAGTCGATGATGCAGCGCTTTCCCGACGTCAGCGTTGCCGACCTGCAGGAAGCCTGGGGCGTCATCCTGCGCCAGGCCAAGCTGCACAAGCACCACCGCGTGCAGCGCGAGGAGCTGTCGGTGCGCGAGCACATGGGCATCATCCTGCGCGAACTGCGCGAGACCGACGGCTTCGTCGAGTTCATCCGCATGTTCGACCCGGAGATGGGGGTGCCCGGCGTCGTCGTGCATTTCCTGGCAATGCTCGAACTGGCGCGCGAACACCTCGTCGAGATTACGCAGACGGAAGCCTTTGATCCGATTTATGTGAGGTTGGCCGATGGAAGAACTACTTACCATCCAGACGGAAACGCAGAACAGCCTGCCGAATAACCCGGACGAGCTGAAGCGCGTGCTTGAAGCGGCGCTGCTCTCCGCACGGGAACCGCTGTCGGTCAGCGAACTGCGCAAGATGTTTGCCGAGGACATCGGTTCCGACGTCGTGCGCAAGCTGCTCGACGAACTGCGCGAGGAGTGGGGCGGCCGGCCGGCGGAGCTGGTGCAGCTGGCGAGCGGCTGGCGTTTCCGCACGCGGCCGGAGTACCTCGGCTACCTGGCGCGGCTGAATCCGGAAAAGCCGCCGAAATACTCGCGTGCCGTGCTGGAAACGCTGGCCATCATCGCCTACCGGCAACCGGTGACGCGCGGCGACATCGAGGACATCCGCGGCGTCACCGTCGCCACGCAGATCATCAAGGCGCTGGAGGAGCGCGGCTGGGTCGACGCCGTCGGCCACCGCGACACGCCGGGACGCCCGGCACTCTACGCCACCACCAAGAAGTTCCTCGACGACCTCGGGCTGCGCAGCCTGACCGAGCTGCCGCCGCTGGAACAGATCAACCAAGCACTGGAACTGGCCAATGGCTAACAAATCCCGCCGTACCCCCTTCCGTCCGCCACAGGGGCCGAAAGCCAAGGCCGTACCGGCCGCCTTCGAACGCTATGGCGACGACGATGCGCTCGACAAGGCCGTCAACGGCAATCGGCTGCCGAAGGAAAAGCCCGAGCACGAGCCGCGCGCGGCAGCCGCGCCCGGTGGCCGCCGCGGCCGCACCAGCGCCGAGCAGCAGGGCGAACCGGAGCGGCTGCACAAGGTGCTGGCGCAGGCCGGCATTGGCTCGCGGCGCGAAATGGAGGAGATGATCGTCGCCGGCCGCATCAGCGTAAACGGCCTGCCGGCGCACGTCGGCCAGCTGGTCGGTCCGAACGACCGGATCAAGGTCAACGGCAAGCTGGTGCATGCCAAGTTCTCCAGCCGACTGCCGCGCGTGATCATGTACCACAAGCCGGAAGGCGAGATCGTCTCGCGCGACGACCCGGAAAAGCGCGCCTCGGTGTTCGACGCGCTGCCGCGCATCAACGGCGGCCGCTGGGTGGCCGTCGGCCGCCTCGACTACAACACCAGCGGCCTGTTGCTGTTCACCAGCTCCGGCGAACTGGCCAACCGGCTGATGCATCCGCGCTATCAGCTGGTGCGCGAGTACGCCGCGCGCGTGCTCGGCGACCTCTCCGAAGAGAAGATCGAGCAGTTGCGCGAGGGCGTCGAGCTGGAAGACGGTCCCGCGAATTTCGAGACGATCGAGGACGGCGGCGGCCAGGGCGCCAACCACTGGTACCGCGTGACCCTTTCCGAAGGCCGCAACCGCGAGGTGCGGCGGATGTTCGAGGCGGTCGGCGCCACCGTCAGCCGCCTGATCCGCGTGCGCTATGGCCCGTTCCTGCTGCCACCCTACCTGAAGCGCGGCAAGACCAAGGAGCTGGAAGAGAACGAAGTCCAGGCGCTGCTGCGCAGCTTCGGCCTGGAGCAGGGGGGCGGCGGCCGAGCGGGGCAGGGTCGTCCGCGCGGTGCCGCGCCGCGCGGGGTTCCCGGATCGGGCGACGCCGACGGCAATCGCGCGCCGCGCCCCGGACGTCCGCCGCGCGGAGCGCCCGGACAGGAAGCGGACGGCAATCGCCATCCTGCGGAAAGAAAGTCGCGTCCGCCGCGGCGCGGTGCCGCGGCCGGCGGCGAAGTGGACGGCAACCGCGCCGGCAATCGGCGGGGGGAGGGCGGCAGCCGCCCGCCGCGTCCGGGCAAGCCGGCCGGCACCGGCCCGAAAGCGCCCGGCGGTGGTGGCGGCCGACGGCCGCGGGGACGCGGACCGAAGCCGGAATAACGGCGCCGGATGGCAACTTCGTTGCCATCCGGGCGTGTTTTTCGTTATAATCTTCGGGTTTCTTCCGCCGGCCGTCGTTGAGGCAGGGCATTTTTCTGGATGGGCGTTTCGCCCATTTTTTATTTGTAGCGCATGAATCTTCACGAACTGATCGAAAAAACCGTTATCGGGCTCGGCTACGAGCTGGTCGACCTGGAAATGAGCCCGCGCGCCCGTGTGCTGCGGATCTTCATCGACAAGCCCGAAAAGGCGCGCGGCGTCGATATCGACGACTGCGTCGCGGTCAGCAACCAGCTCTCGCGCGTGCTGACGGTCGAGAACATCGATTACGACCGGCTCGAAGTGTCCTCGCCGGGTCTCGACCGGCCGCTGAAGAAGCCGGCCGACTACGAGCGCTTCGCCGGCTCGGAGATTCATCTCAAGCTGCGGATTCCCTTCAACGGTCGTCGCAATTTCAATGGTGTCCTGCAGGGTTTGCAGGACGGCAAGGTACGTCTCGTCCTCGAATCGGGCGAGGCTGAACTGGATCTGGGCAACATCGAGCGTGCCCGGCTGGTCCCCAAGTTCGACTGAGCTTGGCAACAGGAGGTTAGGAAAGAATGAGCCGCGAAATTCTGCTGCTGGTCGACGCGCTGGCGCGTGAAAAGAACGTTTCCAAGGACATCGTGTTCGGCGCCCTCGAGCTGGCCCTGGCCTCGGCGACCAAGAAACGGATTCACGAGGAAGCCGACGTGCGCGTCGCGATCGATCGCGAAACCGGTGATTTCGAGAGCTTCCGCCGCTGGGAGGTGGTCGCCGACGACGACTTCGAGAACGAGCACCTGCAGGTGCCGATTTCGGCCGCGCTGGTCGAGGACCCGGAATTCCAGGTCGGCGACTTCATCGAGGAGCCGCTGGAGCCGATCGACTTCGGCCGCATCGGCGCCCAGGCCGCCAAGCAGGTGATCCTGCAGAAGATCCGCGACGCCGAGCGCGAGCAGATCCTCAACGACTTCCTCGATCGCGGCGAGCACATCGTCTCCGGAACGATCAAGCGCATGGAGCGCGGCAACGCCATCATCGAATCGGGCAAGGTCGAGGCGCTGCTGCCGCGCGACCAGATGATCCCGAAGGAAAACCTGCGCATCGGCGACCGCGTCAAGGCCTTCCTGCTGAAGATCGACCGCCAGGCGCGCGGTCCGCAGCTGATCCTGTCGCGCACCGCCCCCGAATTCATCATGAAGCTGTTCGAGCTCGAAGTGCCCGAGATCGACGATGGACTGATGGAGATCAAGGCCGCTGCCCGCGACGCCGGCATGCGCGCCAAGATCGCCGTCAAGTCGAACGACCCGCGCATCGACCCGATCGGCACCTGCGTCGGCCTGCGCGGCGCGCGCGTCCAGGCGGTGACCAACGAACTCGCCGGCGAACGCGTCGATATCGTCCTCTGGTCGGCCGACCCCGCCCAGTTCGTCGTCGGCGCGCTGGCGCCGGCCGAAGTCTCGTCGATCGTGGTCGACGAGGAAAAGCACAGCATGGATGTGGTGGTTGACGAGGACAACCTGGCCATCGCCATCGGCCGCGGCGGCCAGAACGTCCGCCTCGCCTCGGAGCTGACCGGCTGGAACATCAACCTGATGACCGAGGAAGAGTCGCAGAAGAAGTCGGAGGCCGAGACCGCCGCGATCCGCGTGCTGTTCATGGAAAAGCTCGACGTCGACGAGGAAGTCGCCGACATCCTGATCGACGAAGGCTTCTCGACGCTGGAGGAAATCGCCTACGTGCCGCTGCATGAAATGCTCGAAATCGAAGCCTTCGACGATGCCACCGTGCAGGAACTGCGCGAGCGTGCCCGCAACGTGCTGCTGACCGAGGCGATCGTCACCGAAGAGCAGTTGGAGGGGGTCGAGGAAGCGATGATCAGCCTCGAGGGCATGGACAAGTCGCTGGCCGCGAAGCTGGCCGGCAACGGCATCAAGAACCGCGACGACCTCGGCGACCTGGCCGTCGACGAACTGACCGAAATGACCGGTATCGATGCCGATCGTGCAAAACAGCTGATCACCAATGCGCGCGCGCACTGGTTCGAGTAAGCGAGAGGGAGTAGAAACCATATGGCGCAAACAAGTGTTTCCCAGTTCGCCGGGGAGCTCAAGCTTCCCGCGACCTCGTTGCTTGAGCAGCTGAAGAAGGCCGGTGTCGAGAAGAAGAGCGTGGAAGACCTGCTCACCGAAACCGACAAGTCGATGCTCCTCGACTACCTGCGCAAGGCGCACGGCGAGGCGCAGTCCAAGAACAAGATTACGCTGACGCGCAAGCAGACGAGCGAGATCAAGGCCCACGATTCGTCAGGCAAGACGCGTACGGTGCAGGTCGAAGTGCGCAAGAAGCGCGTGCTGGTCAAGCGCGACCCGGCCGAGCTGGCGGCAGAAGCCGCGGCCGCCGCGCCGTTGCCGGTCGAGCCGATCGTCATCCCCGAAGAAGTGCCGGTGGCGCCGGTCGAGATCGTTCCGGAGCCGGTTGTCGAGATTCCGGAACCGGCCCCGGTGGTGGTTGAGGAAGCCCCGGCTCCCGAGCCCGAACAAGCCGAGCCGCCGGCCAAGGTCGCCAAGACCGTGCGGGCGGCGAAGCCATCGCTGGCCTCGGTGATCGGCGAGCAGGAAATGCGTTCGCGCGAGGAAGAAGCCCGCCGCGCTTCGGCGCTGGCCGAACGGCAGGCCGCCGACTACAAGGAACGCCAGGAACGGCAGGCGGAACTTGCCCGTCTGCGCCTGGAAGCCGAAGAGAAGGCCGTCGCCGCCCGCGCCGCGGAAGCGGCGAAAGCGGCGGCTGCGCAGAGCGCCGCCGAGAAGCCGGCCGAGGACAAGACCCTGCACAAGCCAGCCAAGGCCGAAGTCAAGGGCAAGGATACGAAGAAGGTCGACGAGAAGAAGGGCGCCTGGGCCGATGCCGCCAAGAAGCGCGGCATCAAGACGCGCGGCGGCGACGCCGGCAGCGGCTGGCGCGATGGCAAGCACGGCAAGCACGGCAAGCGCGACGACGGCGAGCACGCCTTCCAGGCGCCAACTGAGCCGCTGGTGCGCGAAGTGCATGTGCCGGAGACGATTTCCGTCGCCGATCTTGCCCACAAGATGGCGGTGAAGGCCACCGAAGTGATCAAGGCCCTGATGAAGATGGGCTCGATGGTCACCATCAACCAGGTGCTCGACCAGGAAACGGCGATGATCATCGTCGAGGAAATGGGCCACAAGGCGTTTGCCGCCAAGCTGGACGATCCCGATGCCTTCCTCGTGGACGATGCCGAGCACAAGGACGTGCCGCTTGAGCCGCGCGCCCCGGTGGTTACCGTCATGGGTCACGTCGACCACGGCAAGACCTCGCTGCTCGACTACATCCGCCGCACCCGCGTCGCTTCCGGCGAAGCCGGCGGCATCACGCAGCACATCGGCGCGTATCACGTCGAAACCGACCGCGGCATGGTCACCTTCCTCGACACCCCGGGCCACGAGGCCTTCACGGCAATGCGTGCGCGCGGCGCCAAGGCCACCGACCTGGTCATCCTGGTCGTTGCCGCCGACGACGGCGTCATGCCGCAGACGAAGGAAGCGATCCACCACGCGAAGGCGGCCGGAGTGCCGATCGTCGTCGCCATGAACAAGATCGACAAGCCGGAAGCCAACCCGGACCGCCTCAAGCAGGAACTGGTGGCGGAACAGGTCGTGCCGGAAGAATACGGCGGCGATTCACCGTTCGTCCCGGTTTCGGCGAAGACCGGCCAGGGCATCGACGAGCTGCTCGAAAACGTGCTGCTGCAGGCCGAAGTGCTCGAACTGACAGCGCCGAAGGAATCGCCGGCCAAGGGGCTGATCATCGAAGCCCGCCTCGACAAGGGTCGCGGTCCGGTGGCGACGATGCTGGTGCAGACCGGCACGCTGCGCCAGGGCGACATGCTGCTGGCCGGCCAGGTCTTCGGCAAGATCCGCGCGATGTTGGACGAGAACGGCAAACCGGTGAAGGAAGCCGGCCCGTCGATCCCAGTCGAGATCCTCGGTCTGTCGGAAGTGCCGGCTGCCGGCGAAGAGGCGGTGGTGCTCGCCGACGAGCGCAAGGCGCGCGAGATTGCGCTGTTCCGCCAAGGTAAGTTCCGCGACGTCAAGCTGGCCAAGCAGCAGGCCGCCAAGCTGGAGAACATCCTCGACCAGATGGGCGAAGCCGAAGTGAAGACCCTGCCGCTGATCGTCAAGGCCGACGTCCAGGGCTCGCAGGAAGCGCTGGTGCATGCGCTGACCAAGCTGTCGACCTCCGAGGTCAAGGTCAACGTGATCCACGCCGCGGTCGGCGGCATCTCCGAGTCGGATGCCAACCTGGCGCAGGCCTCGAAGGCGGTCATCATCGGCTTCAACACCCGTGCCGATGCCGGCGCCCGCAAGGCGGCCGAGAGCTTCGGCGTCGATATCCGCTACTACAACATCATCTACGACGCAGTCGATGACGTGAAGGCGGCGCTGTCCGGCATGCTGTCGCCGGAGAAGCGGGAAGAGATCACCGGCACCGTCGAGATCCGCCAGGTCTTCCGTATCTCCAAGGTCGGCGCCATCGCCGGTTGCTATGTGCTCGACGGCATCGTCCGCCGCAACTCGCGCGCCCGCCTGCTGCGCGGCAACGTCGTGCAGTGGGACGGCGAACTCGATTCGCTGAAGCGCTTCAAGGACGACGTCAAGGAAGTCAAGGGCGGCTTCGAGTGCGGTCTGTCGCTGAAGAACTACAACGACATCGAAGAAGGCGACCAGCTCGAAATTTACGAGATCAAGGAAATTGCCCGCACACTCTAAGCACCACGCGGCCGGTTTCTCGCGCAAGGACCGGGTCAACGAACAGGTCCGGCGCGAGCTGGCCGAGTTGATCCGGACCGAGCTGAAGGACCCGCGCGTCGGCATGGTCAGCCTCACCGAAGTCGAGGTGACGCCGGACTATGCCCACGCCAAGGTCTACTTCAGCACGCTGGCGGGCGACGACAAGCTGCCCGAGATCATGCACGGCCTGAAGAAGGCGGCGGGTTTCCTGCGCCGCGAGCTCGGCCGGCGCATCCGTATCCACACCATCCCCGAGCTGCATTTCGTGCACGACATGTCGCTGGAGCGCGGGGCCGACCTGTCGCGCCTGATCGACGAAGCCAATCGCCTGCACGGCGAGGATGCCGACGGCGCGGAGCCCAACGAAGGCCCCGCGTCGGAATGAACCAGCCCGTCCGCCGCCGCTGGCGGCGCGTCGACGGCGTCCTGCTTCTCGACAAGCCCACCGGCATCACGTCCAACGACGCGCTGCAAAAGGCGCGCCGCCTGTTTTCCGCCGAGAAGGCCGGCCACACCGGCACCCTCGATCCGATGGCCTCCGGCCTGCTGCCGGTCTGCTTCGGCGAAGCGACCAAGTTCTCCGCCGACCTGCTCGACGCCGACAAGACCTACGAGGCGATGCTTCGCCTCGGCGTGACGACGACCACCGCCGATGCCGAAGGCGAGGTCATCGAGACGCGTCCGGTGGCGGCTGCCGAAGCCGATCTGCTGGCGCTGCTGCCGCGCTTCACCGGAGCCATCAGCCAGGTGCCGCCGATGTATTCGGCGCTGAAGCGCGACGGCCGGCCGCTCTACGAACTCGCCCGGCAGGGCATCGAGGTCGAGCGCGCGGCGCGCGACGTCACCATCCACGAGCTGACGCTGCTCGGCTTTTCCGGCAGCGACGTTTCGCTGCGCGTCAGTTGCAGCAAGGGCACCTACATCCGCACGCTGGCCGAGGACATCGGCAAGGCGCTCGGCTGCGGCGCGCACCTGACCGCGCTGCGGCGTACCCGGGTCGGCCCGCTCGATCTCGCCGGTGCCCGCACGCTGGCGGAAATCGACGGCTGCGACGAGGCGGGCCGGGAATCCTTGCTGCTGCCGGTCGATACGTTGTTGCGGGGGCTGCCGCCGGTCACCCTCGATGAGGCGGCGACGCTGCGCTTTGGCAACGGCAACCCGGTGGACACCGACCTCGTCGGCCCGTGCCGGGTCTATGCCGGCAACCGACTGCTCGGCCTCGGCCTCGGTGACGGCGCCGGTCGCCTGCATCCGAAGCGGCTCGTCGCCAAATAAACGACCGCGGCGGGCATTCTTGCCCGCCGAACGCTCCGTGGGAATCCCGGTCGCCCGCGTCAGACGGCAGTGAGCGCCGCCTCGATCTCGGCAAAGGTGCGCGCGGTCTCTCCGGTCGGCAGCGGCATGCCGAGCTGGCGCGCGATCTGCGTCGCCGAAAATACCCCACAGACGAACTGGCGGCCGTGCGCGTCGCGGTCGACGACGAAGGCATGCTGGCGGCCGCAGGCCTTCAGCGTTGCAACGACGTGGCCGACTTCGGCACGGGTGACCATCGCCAGTTCGATCGTGTCGAGACGGGAGGCCGGCGTCATGATGTGTGCCACGCGCAGGTCGCCGCGGGCGATGCCGTGGTTCTGCACCGCCTGCAGCGCCCGTTCGCCGAGTACGTCGCTGGCGGTGAGGATGCCTTGCAGCTGCTTCTCTTCATCGACGACGAAGAGCATGCGCACGCCGCGGTAGATCATCGACTGGTTGGCTTCGGAGACCAGCGCATTGGCGCCGATGCAGGCGGCCGGAATCCGCGTCAGGTCGGTCATCACCTGCAGGGCGGGGGAGTCGATGCGGATCGGCGGCGGCGTCAGGCTGGCGGAGACGAAGCAGCCGGCGGCGGAAACGGAGCCGGTGGCGAGAGCGGGATAGGTTGTGCGTGTCATGATCTGCCTCCTTGAATATAAGGTTGTGGACCACCGCCCTGGGCGACTAGCCCGCATTCGTCAGACACGTGCGCCGGAAGCGGGTTCCGGCGCACTTGGGGCGTCAGCTTAGGCTGCTGCGCCGCAGCACTGCTTGTATTTCTTGCCGCTGCCGCAGGGGCAGGGATCGTTGCGGCCGACCTTGCCGTTGCCGCGGCGTACCGTGCCGCGGCCGCGCTTGGCGGTCCAGAACATGAAGATTTCGGAGACGGCTCGCGCCAGTTCCTCTTCCGAGTCGCGCTGCAGCTCGGCGAGCTCATCGCCTTCCGGCCAGGCTTCGCCGTGCTCGCGCGCCGCGGCCTCGGCTTCGCCGGTGAGCACCATCAGCGGGAACAGGCGCTCGTCCAGCCACTCGATCTCTTCCTCGTCGGTCAGGTCCTCGAACCAGTCCTCGGCCGCCGTGTCGACGCCGTGCAGGTAGGCCAGGCACCACGGTTCGTAGTCGCTCGGCGCATCGTCCTCGTCGCTCTTCGGGTAGAGGTAGAGCACCAGCGGTTCGTCGTCGGCGAGCTGGATGGCGATGTCGGCGGCGAGGCAGCGCAGCAGTTCGGCGGCTTCCCGGCCGGCATCGCTGGCCACGCCGGCCTCGCTGCCGAGGATTTCGAGCAGCCATTCGGCCTCCGGCACGGCGACCGGGCCGGCCAGCGCGGCACAGAGGTAGCCCTGCGCCTCGTCGAGACGCATCGCCTCATCGAAGGCGGGATCGTCGAGCAGGTTTTCCAGGCGGTCGAGCTGGACGTCGGTGATCGCGCTTTGGCGCTTGGGGATTGTAGTTTCGCTCATGGCTCAGCCTCGCGTGTTGGATTGGGTGTCGAAGCTCGCCAGATCGACGCGCGGCGCGGGCTTCCAGCCCTTCTTGCGGTGTTCGGCGACGACGTTGGTGAAGATGCCGCCGCGCACGTAGAACTTGGCGGTGAGGCGCATGTAGCGGGGCTTGGTGGCTTTCACCAGGTCGTCGAGGATGCGGTTGGTGACCGCCTCGTGGAAGCAGCCCTCGTCACGGAACGACCACATGTAGAGCTTCAGGCTCTTCAGCTCGACGCAGAGCTTCTCCGGGATGTAGTCGAGGATCAGCGTGGCGAAGTCGGGTTGGCCGGTCTTCGGGCACAGGCAGGTGAATTCCGGGATTTCCATGTGGATGTGGAAATCGCGCTCCGGCGCGGGATTGGGGAAGGTTTCCAGGGTCTTGGAAGGCAGGCTGGGCATGCTCGGGGGGTCCGTGAAGGGGATGCAAAGATGCTATTATAGCCGCCGATTCCGGGCCTGATCCCGGGGCCTGTTCATATCGACCCGGCCACGCGCGGGATTGATGCCGGACGGGTTCCCCGACGGGTTGTCGAGCCTGCCGAAAAAACGAAGCGATCACAGCGAAAAACGCGATCCCGCCAAGCCCAAAGCCACTATTCCCCCGCTCATGCGCCTGACCAAACTCAAGCTCGCCGGTTTCAAATCCTTCGTCGATCCGACGACCATCATGCTGCCCGGGCAGCTGGTCGGCGTCGTCGGCCCCAACGGCTGCGGCAAGTCGAACGTGATGGACGCGGTGCGCTGGGTGCTCGGTGAATCGAAGGCGTCCGAGCTGCGCGGCGAGTCGATGCAGGACGTCATCTTCAACGGCTCGGGCAACCGCAAGCCGGTCGCCCGCGCCGCCGTCGAAATGGTCTTCGACAACTCGCTCGGCCGCGCCGCCGGGCAGTGGTCGCAGTATGCCGAGCTGTCGGTCAAGCGCCTGCTGACGCGGACCGGCCAGTCCGAGTACTACATCAACAACCTGCAGGTGCGCAGGAAGGACATCACCGACCTGTTCCTCGGCACCGGCCTCGGCCCGCGCGCCTACGCGATCATCGGCCAGGGCATGATCTCGCGCATCATCGAGGCCAAGCCGGACGAGCTCCGCGTGTTCCTCGAAGAGGCTGCCGGCGTCACCCGCTACAAGGAGCGGCGCAAGGAGACCGAGAACCGCATCGCCGACACGCGCGAGAACCTGACCCGCATCGAGGACATCCGCGTCGAGCTGGGGGCGCAGATGGAGCGCCTCGAATCGCAGGCCGCGGTCGCCCGCCAATACCACGAATACAACAACCAGCTGACGCACAAGCAGCAGCTCCTGTGGCTGCTCAAGCGCAACGAGGCGCAGGCCGAGCGCGAGCGGGCGGCGCGCGACGTCGAGCGCGCGACCAACGACCTCGAAGGCCAGACCGCCGGCCTGCGCGAGGTCGAGGCCCGCCTCGAAACCGCGCGGGAAACCCATTTCGGTTCGTCGGACGGCGTACACAACGCGCAGAGCGAGCTGTTTGCCGCCAACGCGGAAGTGGCGCGGCTGGAGACCGAGCTGCGCCACCGCCGCGAGGCGCAGCAGGATCTGGAGCAGCGCGTCAGCCAGCTCAACGCCGAGCGCCAGCAGTGGCAGGCACAGGCGGAGAAGGCCGACAGCGACGAACGGCGCTGGAACGAGCTGTCGGGGCTTGCCGACGAGCGCGCCGAACAGGCCGAGATGCGCCTGGAAGCACAGCAGGAACGCCTGCCGCTGGTCGAGGACGCACAGCTTGCGGCACAGGAAGCGGTCAACGCGCAGCGTGCGGCAGTGGCCGAGGCCGAGCAGAAGCTGCGCGTCGAGGAGGCGCATCGGGCCAATGCCGAGCGCACGCTGTTCAACCTCGGCGGCCGCCGCGAGCGCCTGGAACAGGAAGCCGCGGCGCTGGCCAAGCCGGACGAGGCCGAGATCGAGCTCAAGGAAGCCGAGCACGAATCGCTGCAGGAAGACGTGGCGGTGGCGCAGGAGCGGGTGATGGCGACGCAGCAGCGCCTGCCCGAACTGGAGGCGCGCCGGCGTGAGGTGCAGCAGGACCTGCAGCGGGCGCAGCAGGCGAAAGGCGAATCCGAGGCACGCAGGAATGCGCTGGAGCAGCTGCAGAAGCGCATGCAGGTCGGTTCCAAGATCGGCGAATGGCTGCAGCGCCACGGCCTGTCCAACCGGACGCCGCTGTGGAAGCGGCTGCATGTCGAGGCCGGCTGGGAGGACGCGCTGGAAGCCGTGCTGCGCGAGCGGCTGTCGGCGGTGGACGCCGGCGACGCGGATCTGGCGGCGTGGGCGGCGGACCGTCCCGGCGCCAAGGTCACGGTGCTGCTCCCGGGCAGCGGCGACGGCGTGGCGGGGAGCGGCGACAGCCTGCAGGCACGCATCCGCTGCGACGATCCGGCGATCGCCGGGGCGCTGGCCGATTGGCTGCGCGGCGTGCGCGCCGCCGCCGACCTGCCGGCGGCGCTGGCCCGCCGCGGCGAGCTGGCCGCCGGCGAAGTATGGGTGACCCGGGGCGGCGACATCGTCGGCCGCCAGAGCGTGACGCTGTTCGCGCCGGACGGCGCCGAACACGGTTTCCTCGAACGGCAGCGCGAGATCGAATCGCTGGAGGCGGTGATCGCCGAGCGGCTGCAGGCGGTCGAGGCGCAGGAAGCGCGCATCGCCGAAGTCGACGAGCTGCTGGAAGCGGCCCGCGGCGAGGTGGACGAGGCGCGCCGCCAGCTGGAAGAGCGCCAGGAGCGCGCGCATGCGGTGCAGCTGGAAGTGCTCAAGCTGACGCAGATCATGGAGCGCTACCAGGACCGGATGGCGCAGATCAACGACGCGTTGCACGAATTCCAGGCCGAGGAAGAGGCCGAGCGCGAGCGCATGCTGGTCGCCGAGGAAAGCATCGTCGTCCAGCGCGAGGCGGTGGCCGAGCGCCAGCTGGCGCTGAACGAGGCCAAGGGCAGGCTGGAGGTCGCCGAGCGCACGCTGCGCGACGAGCGCGAACAGGTCGCCGTCGCCGAGCGCGAGCTGCGCGAGGCCCAGTTCTCGCAGCGCGAATGCGCGACCAAGCTCGAAGAGATCGCCGGCGGCCGCGAGCTTGCGCAACGCCAGCTGCTGCGCGTCGCCGAGGACCTGGCGCGCTGCGCCGACAGTGCCGGCAGCCTCGATCCGGAAGAGATCGTGCCCAGGCTGCAGGAGGCGCTGGAGTTGCGCGTCATCCGCGAGCAGGCGCTGGCCAGCATGCGCGATTCGCTGGAAGCGGCAACCGCCGGCCTGCGCGGACTGGAAGAGGAGCGCCTGAAGATCGAGCAGGGCTTGAATCCCTTGCGCGACCGCATCGGCGAACTGCGCCTGAAGGAGCAGGCGGCGGCGCTCAACGTCGAGCAACTGGCCTTGCTGCTGGTCGAGGCGGAGGCCGACGAGGCGGCGCTGGCGGTCGATCTGCCGGGGGCCAAGCCGGCCCCGCTGCAGGGCCAGATCACCTCGCTGCAGCGGCAGATCGAGGCGCTCGGCGCGGTCAACCTGGCGGCGCTGGAGGAGCTCGAATCGGCGCGCGAGCGCAAGGGCTATCTCGATGCGCAGGCCGCCGACCTCGGCGAAGCGCTGGAGACGCTGGAGAACGCCATCCGCCGCATCGACCGCGAGACGCGCGAGCTGCTGCAGACGACCTACGACACGGTGAACCGCCATTTCGGCGAACTTTTCCCGACGCTGTTCGGCGGCGGCGAAGCCAAGCTGATCATGACCGGCGACGAGATCCTCGATTCCGGCGTGCAGGTCATGGCGCAGCCGCCGGGCAAGAAGAATTCGACGATCCATCTCCTCTCCGGCGGCGAGAAGGCATTGACGGCGATCGCGCTGGTCTTTGCCATGTTCCAGCTGAACCCGGCGCCGTTCTGCCTGCTCGACGAGGTCGACGCGCCGCTCGACGACACCAACACCGAGCGCTTCTGCAAGATGGTCGAGCGCATGTCGGAGAACACCCAGTTCCTGTTCATCAGCCACAACAAGATCGCGATGGAGATGGCCAAGCAGCTGGTCGGCGTGACCATGCAGGAATCCGGGGTCTCGCGCATCGTCGAGGTCGATATCGAAGAGGCGTTGCGCATGCGCGAACAGGTGGCGGCATGAACGATCTGCAACTGGGACTGATCGGCTTGGGCGGCTGCGCCGTGGTCGGCGTCGTCGCCTACAACAAGTGGCAGGAGCACCGCCACCGCAGGCTGGTCGAACAGGCAATGCCGCGGGATCACGCCGACGTGCTGCTCGACGGCGCTGCGACGGAGCGCCTCGAGTCTTTCCGGGAAGAGGAGGCTTACGAGGCCTACGCGGCGGTCGAGCCGCCCTTCGTCGCCGAGCCGGAAATCGACATCGCCCCGCCATCCCGTGCGCCGGCCGCGGCGATCGGTCGCATGCGGCACGGCGAGCGGATGGAGCCGGTGCTGGCGGCAGCCGACGACGACTGGGCGGACGAAGCGCCGGTGCTGGTGGAAGAATTCGTTGCCCCGCAAGCCCCGGCCGAGCCTGCGTGCGACTGGCAGCCCGCGTCGCCGCCAGTCACGCCGCCAGTCACGCCGCCAGCGCCCGCGGCGGTGGCCGAGGCCGCCGCCGAACCCTGGTCGCGCGTGACGGTGCCGACACCCGAAGCGACACCGGAGAGCGTCGTCTCGCCGGCGATCGACTACGTCGCGGCCTTCGAACTGGTCGAGCCGGTTTCCGGCGCGCAGATCCTCGACTCGCAGCGCGAGGTGCTGGCGCGCGTGAGCAAACCGATCGGCTGGGCGGGCTACAACGACAGGACCTGCCAGTGGGAGCGGATGGTCGAGGAGGGCAACTACCGCCGCCTGCGCATCGGCCTGCTGCTCGCCGACCGGCGCGGCCCGCTCGGCGAGGCCGACCTGCTGACCTTCCATGGCGCCATGCTGAACCTCGCCGACGAGCTGATGGCCGTCGCCGACATGCCGCCGCGCGAACCGGCGCTCGACGCCGCGATCGCGCTCGACCAGTTCTGCGCCAACGTCGATATCCAGATCGGCATCAACGTCATCAGCAAGGGGCAGCCGTTTCCGGGCACGAAGATCCGCGCGCTGGCCGAGGCGGCCGGCATGGTGCTCGACTCGTCGGGGCGCTTCGTCCGCTGCGACGACGACGGACATGTCCTCTACCTGCTCGCCAACCAGGAATCCGCCGGCTTTTCGGCGGAAGCGATGAAGACGATGAGTACCTACGGCCTGGTCTTCATCCTCGACGTGCCCTGCGTCAGCCACGGCGACCGCGTTTTCGCGCAGATGCTCGACCTTGCCCGGCGCATGGCCGACACGCTGAACGGCGTGCTGGTCGACGACAACCGGCGGCCGTTGACCGAGAGCATGCTCGACCCGTTCCGCCGGCAGATCGGCCAGTACCAGTCGCAGCTCGCGGCCAAGGGACTGCCGGCAGGAAGCCCGCTGACGCTGCGCCTGTTCGCCTGATGCTGTTCGCGTCGCCCGAGGATTTCGCGCGCGCCGCCGCGCTGCGGAGCGAGCTGGAACGGCTCGACTACCACTATTACGTGCTCGATGCGCCGCTGCTGCCGGACGCCGAGTACGACCGCCTGTTCCGCGAGCTGCAGGCGCTGGAAGCCGCCCATCCCGAGTTGCTGGCCCCCGATTCGCCGACCCAGCGCGTCGGCGGCAAGGCGCTCGACGCCTTCGCCTCGGTGCGGCATGCGGTGCCGATGCTGTCGATCCGCACTGAGACCGATACCGAAGCTTCCGGCGCTTTTGCCTTCGACGGCCGGGTGCGGCGCGAATTGAAGCTCACCGAGAACGATCCGCCGGTCGAATACGCCGCCGAGCTCAAGTTCGACGGGCTGGCGATCAACCTGCGCTACGAAAACGGCCTGCTGGTGCAGGCGGCGACGCGCGGCGACGGCGAGGTCGGCGAGGACGTCACCGAAAACGTGCGCACCGTCGGCCAGATTCCGCTGCGCCTGCATGCGGACCAGCCACCGCCGGTGCTCGAAGTGCGCGGCGAGATCTACATCAGGCGTGCCGATTTCGAGCGCTTCAACGCGCGCGCGCTGGCCGCCGGCGAGAAGACGCTGGTCAATCCGCGCAACGGCGCCGCCGGCAGCATCCGCCAGCTCGATTCGAAAATTGCCGCCAGCCGGCCGCTGTCGTTCTTCGCCTATGGTCTCGGCGAGGTCAGGGGCTGGCCGCTGCCGGCAACGCACAGCGGCGTGCTCGACGCACTGCAGGCGTTCGGGCTGCCGGTCTGCGCCGAACGCGCGGTGCTGAGCGGGCCGCAGGCGCTGGCGGATTTTCACGCGGGCATCGCGGCCCGGCGGCGCGAGCTGCCGTTCGACATCGACGGCGTCGTCTACAAGGTCAACAGCCTGGCGCTGCAGCAGCAGCTCGGCTTCGTCACGCGCGAGCCGCGCTGGGCGGTGGCGCACAAGTATCCGGCCGAGGAGGCGCTGACGACGCTGCTCGACATCGAGGTGCAGGTCGGCCGCACCGGCGCGATCACGCCGGTGGCGCGGCTGGCGCCGGTATTCGTCGGCGGCGTCACGGTGACCAACGCGACGCTGCACAACCAGGACGAGATCGACCGCAAGGACGTGCGCATCGGCGACACGGTGATCGTCCGCCGCGCCGGCGACGTCATCCCCGAGGTGGTCGGCCCGGTGCTTGACCGGCGCCCCGGCGATTTGCCGCGCTTCAACCTGCTCGAACGCTTCCCCCACTGTCCGGTGTGCGGGTCGCACGTCACCCGCGGCGAGGACGAGGCGGTGGCGCGCTGCAGCGGCGGCCTGTTCTGCCCGGCGCAGCGCAAGCAGGCGCTGCTGCACTTCGCCTCGCGGCGGGCGATGGACATCGAAGGGCTGGGCGACAAGCTGGTCGACCAGCTGGTCGATGCCGGTATCGTGCGTACGCCGGCCGACCTCTACAAGATGGGCCTCATGGCACTGGCCAACCTCGACCGGATGGGCGAGAAATCGGCACAGAACCTGTTGGCGGCAGTCGAGACGAGCCGGCAGACGACGCTGGCGCGCTTCATCTTCGCGCTCGGCATCCGCAACGTCGGCGAGGCGACGGCGAAGGATCTGGCGCGCCATTTCGGCAGTCTCGATCGGCTGCTCGCTGCCGACGAATCCGCGCTGACGCAGGTGCCCGACGTCGGCCCGATCGTCGCCCGCTGCCTGGTCGAGTTTCTCGGCGAGGCACACAACCGGCAGGTGATCGAAGAGCTGCGCGCGGCCGGCGTGCAGTGGGAGGAGGGCGAGCCGCAGGCAAGTGTCGCCGGCGCGCTGGCCGGCAAGGTATTCGTGCTCACCGGAACGCTGCCGACGCTGGCGCGCGAGGAGGCGAAGGCGCTGATCGAGGCCGAGGGCGGCAAGGTCAGCGGCTCGGTGTCGAAGAAGACGGATTACGTGGTGGCCGGCGCGGAGGCCGGCTCCAAGCTCGACAAGGCGCAGGCGCTGGGCGTGCCGGTGCTGGACGAGGCACAATTACGCGAAATGCTGAACAAGGGAGCTGCTGCATGAAAAAAGTGAGGAAGGCGGTCTTTCCGGTGGCGGGTCTCGGTACCCGCTTCCTGCCGGCGACCAAGGCCAGCCCGAAGGAGATGCTGCCGATCGTCGACAAGCCGTTGATCCAGTACGCGGTCGAGGAAGCGGTCGAGGCCGGCGTCACCGACATGATCTTCGTTACCGGCCGCTCGAAGCGGGCGATCGAGGACCATTTCGACAAGGCCTACGAGCTGGAGACCGAACTCGAGCGCAAGAACAAGACGGAAATGCTCGATTTCGTGCGCAACCTGCTGCCGAAGAACATCAACTGCATCTACATCCGCCAGCCGGAAGCGCTCGGCCTCGGCCATGCGGTACTGTGCGCGAAGCCGGTGGTCGGCGACGAGCCGTTCGCCGTGCTGCTCGCCGACGACCTGCTCGACGGGCAGCCGGCGGTATTGCGGCAGATGACCGACACCTACGACACCTACCGCTGCTCGGTGCTCGGCGTGCAGGACGTGCCGCGCGCCGATACCCGGAGCTACGGCATCGTCGATGCGCGGCCGCTGGCTGACCGCCTGGAGCGGATCGCCGCCATCGTCGAGAAGCCGAAGCCGGAGGACGCGCCGTCGACGCTGGCCGTGGTCGGCCGCTACATCCTGACGCCGCGCATCTTCCACCACCTGGAGAACGTCAGGCCGGGCGCCGGCGGCGAGATCCAGCTCACCGACGGCATCGCCTCGCTGCTTTCCGAAGAGCAGGTTCTTGCCTACCGTTACGATGGAGTACGCTACGACTGCGGCTCGAAGCTGGGCTATCTGCAGGCCACCGTCGTCTTCGGCCAGCGCCACCCGGAGGTCGGCGCGGCCTTTACCGAATACCTGAAAGGTCTCTGAACCATGAGCAATGTGCAGCAAGCGAAGGACTTCCTGGCCGCGGCCGAGCTGATCCATTCCGCCGATACCGTGATCGATGCCGTCAAGCGCGTCGCCGGCGAGATCACCGAACGGCTGGCCGATGCCAACCCGGTCCTGCTTTGCGTGATGAGCGGCGGCGTGCCGTTCGCCGGCCACCTGATGACGTTGTTGCAGTTCCCGCTCGACTTCGATTACCTGCACGTCACCCGCTACGGCCAGGACACGGCCGGCGGCGCGCTGTCGTGGCGCGCGGCGCCGTGGATTTCGGTGAAGGGGCGGACGGTGCTGGTGGTCGACGACATCCTCGACGAGGGCGTGACGCTCGCCGCGGTGCGCGACCGGCTGCTTCAGCAGGGCGCGGCGCGCGTGCTGATGGCGGTGGTCGCCGACAAGGAGAACGGCAAGACGAAACCGATCGCCGCCGACTTCGTCGCGTTGAAGGTGCCGGACCGCTTCGTCTTCGGCTTCGGCATGGACGCCTGCGGTGCCTGGCGCAACCTGCCGGCGATCTACGCGATGAGGGAGGAGCCGCAATGCTCGGCATAATCGGCGGCAGTGGCCTGACGCAACTGGCCAACCTCGACGTGTCGCACCGCGAGGTGGTGCGCACGCCTTACGGCGAACCCTCCGGTGCGGTCACCTTCGGCCAGCTCTGCGGCCAGCCGGCGATGTTCCTGGCGCGGCACGGCTACGGGCATACCATCCCGCCGCACGAGGTCAATTACCGCGCCAACATCTGGGCACTGTGGAACCGCGGCGCCACCGGGATCGTTTCGATCGCCTCGGTCGGCGGAATCCGCGCCGACCTGCTGCCGGGCGACATCGTCATCCCGCACCAGATCATCGACTACACCTGGGGGCGCAAGTCGACCTACCACGAGGGGCCGGGCTGCACGGTGACGCATGTCGACTTCACCGAGCCGTATGACCGCCCCTTGCGCCGGGCGATTCTGCTCGCCGCCTCGGATGTCGGCATCCCGTTCCATGCCGGTGCCGTCTATGCCGCGACGCAGGGGCCGCGCCTGGAAACGGCTGCCGAGATCGATCGCCTCGAGCGCGACGGCGCCGACGTGGTGGGTATGACCGGCATGCCGGAAGCGGTGCTGGCACGGGAACTCGGCGTGCCCTATGCGGCGATCAACGTCGTCGCCAACTATGCCGCCGGCCGTGCCGACAGCAAGGACGGGATCAGCTTCGAGGCGATCGAGGGCGTGCTGCACGAGTCGATGCAACGCGTGCGCGTGGTCATCGAGCGGCTGGCCGGTTGCTACGCCGAGGTCTGCGGCGAGGGGGAATAGCCCGGAAGAGGGGCTCCGCCGGCTTCAGCTGCCGGCGGCGAGGACTTCGACGATCTCGGTGATCGGCAGCGTGTCGATTTCGTGCAGTTTCGGCACCCGTTCGTCGCCGGCTTCGATCAGCGACGAGACCATTGCGTAGCTGGACGGCACGAACACTTCCCGGCCGTCCCCGCTGCGCCGCTTGACGCCGTAGCGCACGCGCTCGCGCAGCTCGTGCGGCAGCTTGGAGACCAGGCTCTTGGTCGCCCAGATCGTGCCGTAACGGGCGAAATCGGAGATGCGCGCGGCCTGGTTGATGGTGTCGCCGAGGACCACGAATTCGACGCTGGTCGATGACTGGAAGGTTCCCAGCCATTCCTGGCCCTCGGTGATGCCGGTATTGAGGTAGAGCTCGTTCAGCCAGTTCTTCGAGATCTGCCAGGACTTGCTGATGCGGGTCATTTCCCGCCGGATCTCGTGCGCGCAGCAGAGCGCGTTGTGCAGGTAATCGCTGTCGGGCTGCGGGAAGAAGTAATAGACCATGCCGTCGCCGACGTGCTTGCCGTAGGTGCCGTGGTACTTGCGGAAAATCGGCCCCATCGCCGCCCAGATCTCGTTGATCAGCTGGAAGTACTCGTCCGGCGGCAGTTCCGAACAGATCTTGACCGAACTCTGCAGGTCGGCCACCAGCACGGCCAGGTGGGTCAGTACCGGTAGCCTGCGGCGGAGCAGGCTGCGCACCACCTCGTCGCGGCGGCAGAGCAATTCCAGCATCGAGTCCGGCGGCGTGCCGTCGGGAACCAGCACGACGAAGATGCCTTCGCGGAAGAACGAGGCGTAGGCGTGTCGCCGCGACGCCGTTCCGTCCCGTGCCGTCAGCTCGATCGGCGCGTCGACGATCGGGTGTGCCGCCTCGGCTGCGGTCTCGGCGTAGATCTGCTGCAGGCGGGCGAAGGTTTCCGGCTCCAGCCCTTCGCAGAGGGCGGCGAAATTGCCGGGTGAGATCCGGCTCTTGGCCAGTCCGACCTGGAAGCGGAGCAGTTCGCCGAGCCCGGTGCCGAGCCCGCCGGCGGCGAGCAGGCGGAACAGGCTGCGTTCTTCCTCGGTCGGTGGCAGGCTCTCGATTCCCGCCAGCAGCTCGGTGCGCGCCATGTCATTGACCCAGACCAGCTCGAACTTGTGGTTGACCATGTAGGCCGGGTAGGGGAGATCCTCGATCGTCACCCGGAGCGGGGCGGAGACCGTCGCGGAAGTCGGCGGGACGGCGGCTTCGGCTGCGGGTGTCCGCGGCGCACTGGCGCCGAGGCGGGAAGCGATATGCGCCATGCTCAACCCCTCCTGTTTGAGCTGCTGGATCAGGTTGATCCGTTCGGTCGCGTCGTCGGGAAAGTAGCCCAGCTGACGCGGCCCGGTACCGCTGCTTCCGGGGTTGAGTACCAGCGGTTTGGCCAGCAGTCCGAGGGCAATGTAATTGTTCAACGTTGCCCGCGAAATGCCTGTTTTTTCTATTAATTCCTTACTTGACAGCATTTCGTTGGACAGTCTATCGATGAGTCTTAACTGTATATTTAGACTGTCCAGTTGAATTGTCAAGGAAGATTTCGCGTGCCGCTACTCTGTCCGCAGCGCGCGCTCCGGCCTTGCTAGATTTTCAGCTGTTCGAGCAGTTCTGCTTCGAGGCGGATGCGGCCGGCGCTCTGTCCGAGGTCGCCGCCGCTGACCAGGAAGGTGTCCTCGACGCGTTCGCCGAGGGTGGCGATCTTCGCCGTGTGCAGGCAGGCGCCGTGCCTGGCCAATGTCGTCGCGACCAGGTAGAGCAGGCCCGGGCGGTCGGCGGCGACCAGCGAGAGAACGTAGTGCGCCCCCTTGTCGTCGGCTTCGATGGTGACGGCGGGGGTGATCGGGAAGTGTTTCAGGCGGCGCGACAGGCGCGCCGTCAGCGGCGCCTCCGGCGGTGTCTGCAAGGTCAGCCGCTCGGTCAGTTCGTGCTCGATGTAGGGCAGCATCTCGCGGTCGTTGTCGCGGCCGCTGGTATCGAGCAGCACGAAACTGTCCAGCGCGTAGCCGTGGCGCGTGGTGTGGATCTTGGCATCGGCGATGTTGTAGCCGGCACGGGCGAAGAAGCCGACCAGGCGGGCGAAGAGGTCCTGCTGGTCGCGGGTGTAGACCATCACCTGCAGGCCTTCGCTGGCCGGGTTGAGGCGCGCCTTGACCACCGGCTTCTCGTCGTTCGGGCGGTAATGCAGGCAGCGCGTGTGCCAGGCGATCTCCTCGGCCGAGTGACGCAGGAAATAGACCGTGTCGAGCTGCTTCCACAGCCGCTCATGAACCGTCGCCGACAGGGCGAAGTAGCGCAGCAGGCGCATCGCCTCGGCTTGCCGCTCCTGGATCACGCCATGCGGCGCCGGCGCCTCGCCGCCTTCGCGCAGCAGGCGCCGGGTGGCGCTGTAGAGATCCTGCAACAACTGTCCTTTCCAGCTGTTCCAGACCTTCGGGCTGGTGCCGCGGATGTCGGCGACGGTGAGCAGGTAGAGCGCGGTGAGGTGCCGCTCGTCGCCGACGATGGCGGCAAAGGCGGCGACCACGTCGGGGTCGGAAACGTCCTGTTTCTGCGCGACCTGCGACATCGTCAGGTGGCGGCGGACCAGCCAGACGACCAGTTCGGCGTCTTCGCCGGCGATGTCGTGGCTGTCGCAGAAGGCCTGGGCGTCGGCGGTGCCCTGTTCCGAGTGGTCGCCGCCGCGGCCCTTGGCGATGTCGTGGAAGAGGGCGGCGACGTAGAGCAGCCAGTGCCGGTCGAACTCGCTGATCAGCCGCGTGCAGAACGGGTATTCGTGGGCGAACTCCTCCATCGTGAACCGGCGCAGGTTGCGGATCACCATCATGATGTGCTGGTCCACGGTATAGACGTGGAACAGGTCGTGCTGCATCTGCCCGACGACGGCGCCGAAGTTGGGCAGGTAGCGGCCGAGGATGCCGTACTGGTTCATCCGCCGCAGCTCGTGCACCAGCCCGCGCGGCTGCTGGAAGATCTGCAGGAAGAGGGCGCGGTTGGCCGGGTCCTGGCGGAAGCGGTCGTCGATCAGCTTGCGTGCCCGGAACAGCGCGCGCAGCGTGTGCGCGGTCATGCCTTTCAGCGTGGCGTCCTGTTCGAGCAGCAGGAAGCTTTCGAGGATCGCCGACGGGGTCTCGGCGAACACCTGCTCGTCGCGCACGTCGAGCATCTCGTGCGCCGCCTGGAAGCGCTCGTTGATGATCCGCGGCGCCAGGTCGGGGGGCGGAAAGATTGCCGCGCCAAGGTTCTGCAACAGGATCACGTTCAGCTGGGTGACCGACTTGGCGTTGCGGTAGTAGTCCTGCATCAGCATTTCGCTGGCGCGGCGGGTCGCCGTCGGCTGGAAGCCGAGCTGTTCGGCGAGCGTCGTCTGGTAGTCGAAAAGCAGGCGGTCTTCGCGGCGGTTCAGGTGATAGTGCAGGCGGATGCGCAGGCGCTGCAGGCTGGCCTCGCAGCGTTCCAGGTGTTCGCGCTCCTCGGCGGTGACGAAGCCGCCGGCTTCGAGGTCGCGCCAGCTGCGGCCGAGGCCGGTGGCCTGGGTGATCCACAGGATCACCTGCAGGTCGCGCAGGCCGCCCGGGCTCTCCTTGATGTTCGGCTCCAGGCTGAACGGTGTGTCCTGGTAGCGCAGGTAGCGCTCGTCCTGCTCGATCCGCTTGGCCTTGAAGAAGGCCTGCGCGTCCAGCGACTCGTGCAGGCACCGGGCAAAATCGTCGAACAGCGCCCGGTTGCCGGTGAGCAGGCGGGCTTCGATCAGTGCCGTCTGGATCGTGATGTCACCGGCGGCTTCGGCCAGGCATTCGTCCGGGGTGCGTACGCTGTGGCCGATTTCGAGGCCGATGTCCCAGAACAGGCCGACCATTGCTTCCAGCTGGGCCGTCAACGCAGCGTCCGGCTCGCCGGGGAGGAGGATCAGCAGGTCGACGTCGGAGGCCGGGTACAGCTCACCGCGTCCGTAGCCGCCGACCGCGACCAGCGCCAGGCCCGCCGGAAAACCCTGCGCCTGCCACAGTTCGGAGAGGACGTCGTCGATCAGTGCGCTGCGCCCGGTCAGCATCGCGGCTGCGTCGGCTCCGGTCAGGTAGCGTTCGCGCAGCGTCTTCTGGCCTTCCTGGAGCTGGCCGCGGAAACGGGTGACCAGCGCCGCCCTGGAGATCTGGTTATTCACGCTTGCTTCAAGCGGCCAGGGCTGCTGGCTGGGCGCGGCTTCCCGTCGACGCGGTCAGGACTTCGAACCCGCTGTCGGTGACCAGCACCGTGTGCTCCCACTGCGCCGACAGGCTGCGGTCCTTGGTGACGATCGTCCAGCCATCCGGCAGTTCGCGGATCGCCGCCTTGCCGGCGTTGATCATCGGCTCGATGGTGAAGATCATTCCCGCTTCCAGGAGCGGGCCGGTGCCGGCTCGGCCGTAGTGCAGGACCTGCGGGTCCTCGTGGAATTTGCGGCCGATGCCATGCCCGCAGAACTCGCGCACCACCGAATAGCCGTTGGCTTCAGCATATTTCTGGATGGCGGCGCCGATGTCGCCGAGGTGGCCGCCGGGACGGACCTGGGCGATGCCGATCCACATGCATTCGAAGGTGATCTCGCACAGGCGCCGGGCCTGGATCGACGCTTCGCCGACCTGGAACATGCGGCTGGTATCGCCGTGGAAACCGTCCTTGATCACGGTGATGTCGAGGTTGACGATGTCGCCGTTCTTCAGCGCCTTGTCGCCGGGGACGCCGTGGCAGACCTGGTGGTTGACCGAGGTGCAGATCGACTTCGGGTAGGGCTGGTAGCCGGCCGGGGCGTAGTTCAGCGGGGCGGGGATGCAGCCTTGTTCGTTGACCATGTAGTCGTGGCAGAGCTTGTCCAGCTCGCCGGTGGTGACGCCGGCCTTGACGAAGGGAGTGATGTAGTCGAGCACTTCGGAGGCCAGGCGGCCGGCGATGCGCATTTTTTCGATTTCTTCCGGGGTTTTTATGCTGATGCTCATGTCGGGGTGTCGGGTATTGCGCGAAAGGTTAAAGAATACAGGTAAATGCAAGGCTCCCGCCGGTGATGCCGGGCCGGAGGGCTTGGCTGGCGGGTCTCGCCGCCTCGCTACTTCGACGCGTCAACCGCCTCGTTGGTTTCGTGGCGGAGCGGCAACCAGACGCGGAAGGTCGTTCCCTTGCCGAGCAGGCTGTCGACTTCGATGCGGCCGCCGTGCTTGGCAACGATATTATAAGACACCGACAGGCCGAGGCCGGTCCCTTGGCCGACCGGCTTGGTCGTGTAGAACGGATCGAAGATGCGCTTGATCTGCTCGGGGGCGATGCCGCAGCCGGAGTCGGCGATGGCGATCCACACCCAGTCGCCGTCGTGCCCCGAGGCCAGCGTGATGGTGCCGCGGCCGGTGATGGCCTGGGCGGCATTCACCAGCAGGTTCAGGAATACCTGGTTGATCTGCGACGGCAGGCACTCGATCTCGGGGAGCGCGCCGAAGTCCTTGATCACCTCGGCCTTGTGCTTGATCTCGTTGGTGGCGACGTTGAGCGTGCTCTCCAGGCACTTGTTGAGATCGGTCCATTGCCATTCCTGGCTGCTGTCGACCCGTGAGAAGTCCTTCAAGTCCTGGACGATTTTCTTGACCCGGTCGAGGCCGTCGCGGCTTTCCTTGATCAGCGAGCAGATATCCTCGCGCAGGAAGTCGAATTCGATCTGCTGTTTCAGTTGAGCGACCGCCTGGAACTCGGGGGGGCGCGCGGCCAGCGCGTCCTCAGCCACCCCGTAGGCGTCGGCCAGGCGCAGCAGATCCTGGACGTAGCGGTCGAGCGCACCGAGGTTCGAGTTGACGAAGCCGATCGGGTTGTTGATCTCGTGGGCGACGCCGGCGGCGAGCTGGCCGATCGAGGCCAGTTTCTCCGACTGCAGCAACTGGTTCTGGGCTTCCTCCAGCCGCTTGATCAGGCGCTTCTGCTCCTCTCGCTCGCTCTCCAGTTCGCCGATCGCCGCCATCAGCTTGTGCTGGTAGAGGGCGGTGTCGGTGTAGTCGAAGACGTTGATGCACACGTGCTCGACCTCGTCGCCGTCGCCCTTGACCGGCAGGAAGGTGCAGCTCTGCTGCATGGCGTCGACGCCGCCAGTGATCGGGCGGTTGTGGTGGAAGCGGAACAGGTAGGGGCGCTGCTCCCACGAGGTGAACGCATAGTTCCTGAGCAGGAAGACGTTGCGGATCTTCTTTTCCAGCCACTTCTGCGGCAGTTCGGGGAAGCATTCGAACAGGTTGCGGCCGATTACCTGCTCGGGCGGCTTGCCGCTGTGCATCGCCATGAAGCGGTTCCAGAGAACGACGCGCATTTCGGTGTCGACGGCGAGGATGCCTACCTCAAGCCGGTCGACGACGAAGTGCAGCAGGTGCTCGACGCTGCCGGCATCCATCAGAAGGATTCCAGGAAGCGGTCGAGGGCAGCCGCGAGCGCGGCAACCTCGTTTTCCGGCATCAGCATCACCAGGTGGCAGGCAAAGCTGCGCTGCTCGAGCCGGAAATTGACCTCGACCAGGAGCGCCGTCTTCCAGGGCAGCGCCTCCGCCTGCAGCAGGCTTTCCAACGGCACCGCGTCGGCCATCAGCGACGGCGCCGAGAAGCCGATCGTCATGCCGAGCTGCTTGGCGATCTCGCCCAGGCAGGCGCCGGCCAGCACGTTGCTGACGTCGAGCAGCAGCTCCAGCTCGCTGGCGTGGTCGAGCTTGCCGTCATAGCCCATCAGGTCGGCGAGGTCGTTGCAGCGCTGGTCGCCGTAGACGAGCAACGCCTCGCCGCGCATCGAGCCATGGAAGGCCTGGCGCACGGACGAGACCTGGCCCTCGCCGATGGTCAGCGCGAGCGCTACCGGGATTTCCTCGGGCGGCACGAACAGCACGCGCGGAATCGACAGCTGGACGAATTCGTCGAGCACCTTGGCGATCGAGGCGCCGGCCTGGCCCATGCCGATGTTGGCGATTTCCTGCAGGGCGTCCTTCTGGTCCTGTGTCAGCAATGGCGCATTCATACGATGATTCCGTAGTCCTTGAGGACCGCCTGGACTTTTGCGGCGTCCACCGGCTTCTTGATGAAGGCGATCGCGCCGAGGTCGAGCACCCGTTCCTGCGCCTTTTCCTGGATGTCGGCGGAGACGACGATGACCAGGCAATTGAGATCTTCGCGGCGCAGCGTTTCCAGCACCGTGTAGCCGTCGATCTCGGGCATCGTCAGGTCGAGGAACATCACGTCGACGCGGCCGGCGCGGTAGGCATCGAGCGCCTCGCGCCCGCTGCCGGCCTGGGTGATCTCGATGTCCCATTCGGGCGGGAGCGCGCGGATGAGCATCTTGCGCGCCATGGGCGAGTCGTCAACAACCAGGACTGAGGCTGTCATGTGCCGATCTTTCTTTTGGTGGTTGCCTGTCGGTTCACCCGTTGGCGTCGCGAGGCGCCGCCAACGGGTACATGCCCGAGATTAGCGGAGGCGCCGCGGGGGTGCAAGAAGCGCCGCACCGTTCTGTCGCGCACCAGGTTTGAAAGTGCGGGTATTCAAATGATATACTTGAAAAGTTTTGCATCCGGCCGATCGCTTTTTGACCGCGCCGGTGCAGCGAAGCGGTGCGCCGACGTCGGTGCATCAATCCACACACCCGCCGTTTTAAGGGTGCTCCTCGGATGAGGGGCGGCAGTTGCGGCAGGTGGCGGTTCAACCCTTAAGGAGTTAGCAATGTCCACGACCATGCGTCAAATGCTGGAAGCCGGTGTCCATTTCGGCCACCAGACCCGTTTCTGGAACCCGAAGATGGCCCCGTTCATCTTCGGCCATCGCAACAAGATCCACATCGTCAACCTCGAAAAGACCCTTGCCAAGTACAACGAGGCGATGGCTTTCGTGAAGAAGCTGTCGTCCAACCGCGGCACCATCCTGTTCGTCGGCACCAAGCGCCAGGCGCGTGAGATCGTCGCCGAGGAAGCTGCGCGCGCCGGCGCCCCGTGCGTCGACCAGCGCTGGCTGGGCGGCATGCTGACCAACTTCAAGACGGTCAAGGGTTCGATCAAGCGCCTGAAGGACATGGAAGCGATGATCGAGGACGGCTCGATCGAGAAGCTGGGCAAGAAGGAAGCGCTGATGCTCAAGCGCGAGCACGAGAAGCTGCTGAAGTCGATCGGCGGCATCAAGGACATGGGCGGCCTGCCGGACGCGCTGTTCGTCATCGACGTCGGCTACCACAAGATCGCCATCACCGAAGCCAACAAGCTGGGTATTCCGGTGATCGCCGTGGTCGACACCAACCACTCGCCGGAAGGCGTCGATTACATCATCCCGGGCAACGACGACTCGTCGCGCGCCATCCGCCTCTACGCTCGCGGCGTGGCCGATGCGATCCTCGAAGGTCGCAGCCAGGTGGTGCAGGAGATCGTGGCGGCCGCCAACAGTGGCGACGACTACGTCGAAGAAGCAGCCGAGTAATCCGTTTTTGTTAGAACCCGATGCGGCCGCCGCCGGTTGAATCCGGCGCGGCCGCATCCGCAAGTTGGAGAAGAAAATGGCGGCAATTACCGCAAGCATGGTGGCAGAACTGCGCGCAAAGACCGATGCGCCGATGATGGAATGCAAGAAGGCCCTGACCGAAGCCGATGGCGACATGGGCAAGGCGGAAGAAATCCTGCGCGTGAAGCTGGGCAACAAGGCGACCAAGGCCGCCGCCCGCATCGCCGCTGAAGGTATCGTCGGCGTCAGCATTTCGGCCGACGGCAAGCTCGGCTCGATCATCGAAGTGAACTGCGAGACCGATTTCGTCGCCAAGAACGACGATTTCCTGGCGCTGGTCAAGGGCTGTGCCGAACTGGTGGCAGGCAAGAACCCGGCCGACGTCGCCGCGCTGTCGGCGCTGCCGATGGGCGAGGGCACGGTCGAGACGACCCGCGCTGCGCTGGTCGGCAAGATCGGCGAGAACATGTCGATCCGTCGCTTCGTCCGCGTCGAGGCCAAGGGGCAACTGGTTTCCTACATCCACGGCGGCGCCAAGATCGGCGTGCTGCTGGACCTGGTTGGCGGTGACGAGCAGCTGGGCAAGGACATCGCCATGCACATCGCCGCGTCCAAGCCGAAGGCGCTGGATGCCTCGGGCGTGTCGCAGGATCTGCTCGACGCCGAGCGCCGCATCGCCATCGAGAAGGCGCGCGCCGACAACAAGCCGGAAGCGATGCTGGAAAAGATTGCCGAAGGCACCGTGCAGAAATACCTGAAGGAAGTCACGCTGCTCGCCCAGGTCTTCGTCAAGGCCGAGGACGGCAAGCAGACGATCGAACAGCTGCTGAAGGCGAAGGGCGCTTCGATCGCCGGCTTCACGCTGTACATCGTCGGCGAAGGCATCGAGAAAAAGGTGAACGACTTCGCCGCCGAAGTTGCCGCCCAAGCCGCCGCCGCTGCCCAGAAGTAAGAAACGAGGTAACCACGAGACCATGACCGACCGCACACCCAAGTACAAGCGAATCCTCCTCAAGCTCTCCGGCGAGGCCCTGATGGGCGGCGACGCCTACGGCATCAATCGCCAGACCATCGGCGAGATCGTCGGCGAGATCAAGGCGGTGGCGGACCTGGGCGTGCAGATCGGCGTGGTCATCGGTGGCGGCAACATCTTCCGCGGTGTTGCCCCCGCCGCCACCGGCATGGACCGGGCCCAGGCCGACTACATGGGCATGCTGGCCACGGTCATGAACAGCCTGGCGATGCAGGACGCGATGCGCGTCGCCGGCATCGCCTGCCGCGTGCAGTCGGCGCTGTCGATCGAACAGGTGGTCGAGCCGTACATCCGTGGCAAGGCCATCCGCTACCTGGAGCAGGGGCGGATCGTCATCTTCGCCGCCGGCACCGGCAACCCGTTTTTCACCACCGATACCGCCGCCGCGCTGCGCGGCGCCGAGATCGGTGCCGAAATCGTGCTCAAGGCGACCAAGGTCGACGGCATCTACACCGCCGACCCGAAGAAGGACGCGAGCGCGACCCGTTTTGACCGCATCAGCTTCGACGAAGCCATTTCGCGCGGCCTCGGCGTGATGGACGCCACGGCCTTCGCGCTCTGCCGCGACCAGAAACTGCCGATCAACGTCTTCTCGATCTTCAAGGCCGGCGCGCTGCAGCGCGTGGTGATGGGCGAGAACGAAGGCACGCTGGTCTATTGCTGAAGGAGAGACCCCAATGATCGCCGATCTCAAGAAGAACACCGAAAACAAGATGCAGAAGTCGCTCGAGGCCTTGAAGCACGACCTCGCGAAGATTCGTACCGGCCGCGCCCACACCGGCCTGTTGGACCACATCCAGGTCGAGTACTACGGTTCGCTGGTGCCGCTGTCGCAAGTGGCCAACGTCACCCTCGTCGACGCCCGCACGATCGGCGTGCAGCCGTGGGAGAAGCCGATGGTGGCGAAGGTCGAGAAGGCCATCCGTGATTCCGACCTCGGCCTGAATCCGGCGACGCAGGGCGAACTGATCCGCGTGCCGATGCCAGCGCTGACCGAGGAGCGCCGCAAGGAGCTGACCAAGGTCGTCAAGCACGAAGGCGAGAACGCCAAGATTGCCGTGCGCAACCTGCGTCGCGACGCCAATGCCGCGCTCAAGGACGGCGTCAAGGCGAAGACCATCTCCGAGGATGACGAGCGCCGCACCCAGGACGACATCCAGAAGCTCACCGACCGGTACGTCGCCGAAATCGACAAGATGCTCGCTCAGAAGGAGAGCGAGCTGATGGCCGTCTGATCGTCGCCGCCCGCAAGCGCATGAGCCGTTTCGCCAGTTCGACGCAGGACATCCCCGCCACCGGGGAGATGCCCCGCCACGTTGCGATCATCATGGACGGCAATGGCCGCTGGGCGAAGAAGCGCTTCATGCCCCGCTTCGCCGGCCATACGCGCGGGGTCGAAACCGTGCGCGAGATGGTGCGCGCCTGTCTGGAGCGCGGGATCGGCTTTCTGACGCTGTTCGCCTTCAGTTCCGAGAACTGGCGCCGCCCGGAGGAAGAGGTCACGCTGCTGATGCAGCTGTTCGTGCGCGCACTGCAGCACGAAGTGGTCAAGCTGCACCGCAACGGCGTCCGCCTGCGCATCATCGGCGACCTGTCGCGCTTCGACGCCAAGCTGCAGGAGATGATCCGCGCCGCGGAGGACAAGACCGCCGGCAACAGCAAGCTGACCCTGACCATCGCCGCCAACTACGGCGGCCGCTGGGACATCCTGCAGGCCGCCAACCGCCTCTCGCTGGCCGAGCCGGAGAAAGCCGGACGCTGGCAGGAAAGCGATCTGGCACCGTATCTGTCGATGCATTACGCGCCGGAGCCGGATCTGTTCATCCGCACCGGCGGCGAGGAGCGCATCAGCAACTTCCTGCTCTGGCAGCTCGCCTACACCGAGTTCCATTTCACCGAAACCCTGTGGCCCGAATTCAACGAGGCCGCCCTCGATCTGGCAATCGGTTCCTTCCGTCGGCGCGAGCGCCGTTTCGGCCGCACCAGCGAGCAGCTGGTGGCCGACCCGCACCCGCCGGCGAAGCTTGCGTCCGAAAGCCCCGCAAACGGTGTCGCCAGCGACCCGGCGATCCCGCCAGGCACCCGACTCGATGCTTAGAACGCGGGTCATCACCGCGCTCGCCTTGCTGGCAGGCCTGCTGCCGGCGCTTTTCCTCCTCCCTCCGCTGGGCTGGGCCTGGCTGGTCGCCGCGATTTCGGCGCTCGCCGGCTGGGAGTGGGGCGGATTCATGCGCCTTGGCGCGACTGCGCGCTTGGTGCTGGGGGCAGCCTTCTTCTCGATCTGTGCCGCCGGCGTGCTGCTGTTCCCGGCTGCGCTCGGCGGCGAGGGCTGGAGTCCGGCCACCGGCTGGGAGCTCGGGCGCTGGTTTTATCTTCCGGCAGCACTCTTCTGGCTGCTTGCACTCCCGCTCTGGCTCCGCCAGCGCTGGCCCTTGCCCGGTTTCCTCGGCGGCCTGCTGGTCGGCGCCGTCGTGCTGTTGCCGACCTGCCTGGCGCTGGTGCAGTTGCGCCAGCTCGGGCCGCTCACCCTGCTGTCGGTGATGGCCATCGTCTGGGCGGCGGATGTCGCTGCGTATTTTGCCGGCCGCGCCTTCGGCAAGCGCAAGCTGGCGCCGAACATCAGCCCCGGAAAGACCTGGGCCGGCGCGTGGGGCGCCGTGGCCGGCGTGCTGGTCTACGGCTTTTTGGCCGCCAGCCTGTTGCCGCAGGCATTGCAGCGGCAGGGCGGGATCTTTGCGCTGATCCTGGTCGGGCTGACCGTGCTGAGCATTGTCGGCGACCTGTTCGAGTCCTTGCTCAAGCGACAGGCCGGCCTCAAGGACAGCAGCAACATCCTGCCCGGGCACGGTGGAATTCTCGACCGCATCGACAGTCAGACTTCGACCCTGCCGTTCGTCGCGCTACTCTGGCTCCTCGCCAACTGATTCCCGCATGCCCATCCAGAATCTCACGATCCTCGGCTGTACAGGCTCCATCGGCGTCAACACGCTGGATGTCGTGCGTCGTCACCCCGACCGTTACCGCATTCTTGCCCTGTGCGCTCACCGTCAGACCGATCTGCTGTTTTCGCAATGCGTCGAATTCCGTCCGCGCTACGCCGTTCTCGGCGATGCGGAAAGCGCCGCGTCGCTGCAGGCGCGCTTGCGGGCGGCGGACCTGCCGGTCGAGGTGCTCAGCGGCGTCGAGGCGCTGGAGCAAATGGCATCGCTGCCCGAAGTCGACGCCGTGATGGCGGCGATCGTCGGTGCCGCCGGGCTGCGCCCGACGCTGGCGGCGGCGCGGGCGGGCAAGAAGATCCTGCTCGCGAACAAGGAAGCGCTGGTGATGGCGGGGCCGGTCTTCATGCGCGAGGTGCGTCGGCATGGTGCGGTGCTGCTGCCGATCGATAGTGAGCATAATGCTATTTTTCAATCGCTTCCAGATGGATTTGAAAGTGATGTATCAAGAGATTTGCCGGCCCGCGGCATTCGCCGCCTGCTGCTGACCGCCTCCGGCGGGCCGTTCCGGCAGCGCTCGCCGGCCGACCTGGAAGCCGTCACGCCGGAGCAGGCGGTGGCGCACCCGAACTGGGTGATGGGACGCAAGATCTCGGTCGATTCGGCATCGATGATGAACAAGGGGCTCGAAGTCATCGAGGCGCACTGGCTGTTCGGCATGGACGCCGACCGCATCGACGTCGTCATCCATCCGCAGAGCGTAATCCATTCGATGGTCGAGTATGTGGACGGTTCGGTGATCGCGCAGCTCGGCAACCCAGACATGCGGACGCCGATCGCGCACGCGCTGGCTTACCCGGAACGGATCGATGCCGGGGTCTCCTCGCTCGACCTGTTCAGGATCGCCCGCCTTGATTTCGAGGCGCCCGACGAGGAGCGCTTCCCCTGCCTAGCCCTGGCCTTCCGCGCGCTGCGCGCCGGCGGCAGCGCACCGGCGACGCTGAATGCCGCCAACGAAGTCGCAGTGCAGGCCTTCCTCGACGGGGAGCTCGGTTTTACCGGCATCCCGGCACTGATCGCGGCTTGCCTGGACGCGCTGCCGGCAACCGGACTCGATACGCTGGATGACGTGCTCGCTGCCGATGCCCGGGCACGGGGCCTGGCTCGCGATCTGCTCGCCCGGCAAGTCGCCGCATGACCAATTTCCTGTTCTATCTCGCCGCCTTCGCGGTGGTGATCGGCGTCCTCGTCGTCGTGCACGAATACGGCCACTATGCCGTTGCCCGCATGTGCGGCGTCAAGGTGTTGCGCTTTTCGGTCGGCTTCGGTCGCGCGCTCTGGATGAGGCGCTTCGGGCCGGACGGTACCGAGTGGGCGATCGGGCTCTTCCCGCTGGGGGGCTACGTGAAGATGCTCGACGAGCGCGAGGCCCCGGTCGATCCCGCCGAGCGGCATCGGGCGTTCAACTGCCAGCCGGTCGGGCGAAGGATGGCGATCGTTGCCGCCGGTCCGTCCGCCAACTTCCTGCTCGCTATCCTGATTTACTGGGCGGTTTTCTGGCATGGCACCGAAGAGCTTCGCCCGGTGCTCGGCACGCCGCCGGCAGCGACGGCAGCGGCGACGGCCGGCTTCGAACTCGGCGAGCGCGTGCTGAAGGTCGCCGGCCGGCCGGTACAGACCTGGGATGACGTGCGCTGGCAACTGCTGCAGCAGGCGTCGAACGAGAACGATGCGCTGCTGGAGGTCGTCAACGAGCGCCAGGAAATCGCCGTGCGTCGCCTGGATCTCGGGGCAATCCGCGATTCCGGCTGGGAAGGCGACGCTTTCCAGCGTCTCGGCCTGACCTATTACCGACCGGTGCTGCCGCCGGTGATCGGCCGCGTGGTGGCCGGAGGGGCCGGCGAGCGCGCCGGATTGCAGGCCGGCGACGTGGTTCTGGAAATCGGCGATGAAAAGATCGCCACCTGGTCGGACGTGGTCAGGATCGTCCGTGAGGCGCCGGGCAAGTCGCTCGAACTTGTGCTGCTGCGCGAGGGCAGGGAGGTCGTGGCGACGGCGGTCCCCGAACTGGTCGAGGAGCGCGGACGTCGCATCGGCCGGCTGGGGATTTCCGTCGAGGAGACTGGTTCCCGGCGCGAGGATCTGACGGTCGTCGTCAGCTACGGACCGGTCGAATCGCTCGGCAGGGCCTTGCGCGAAACCTGGGAAAAATCGGTCTTCAGCCTGGTGATGCTGGGCAAGATGGCCACCGGAGAGGTGTCCTGGCGCAACCTCTCGGGGCCGGTGACGATCGCCGACTACGCCGGACAGTCGGCCAGGCTCGGTATCGAGTACTACCTGAAGTTCATGGCCCTCGTCAGCATCAGTCTTGGCGTGCTCAACCTGTTGCCGATCCCGATTCTGGATGGGGGGCATTTAATGTATTATGTCGTCGAAATCATCAAACGCGGCCCGGTTTCCGAGCGCAGCATGGAGATCGGCCAGCAGATCGGGCTGGCCCTGCTTCTCATGCTGATGGCGTTTGCCTTCTATAACGATATCAATCGATTGATCTCCGGCTGAAGATGAAGAAAAACCTGCTTGCAGGTCTGATAGCGGCACTTATTGCCTCGAGTGCGGGTGCATTCGAACCATTTACGATCAAGGACATCCGCATTGAGGGCATCCAGCGGACCGAGGCGGGCACGGTATTCAGCTACCTGCCGGTGAAGGTCGGCGACACGATGACCAACGACAAGGCGGCGCAGTCGATCAAGGCGCTGTTCGCGACCGGCTTCTTCAAGGATGTCCGGATGGAGGTCGAAGGGGATGTGCTGGTCATCGCCCTTGAGGAGCGACCGGCGATCTACACCATCGATTTCGTCGGTCTCAAGGAATTCGACAAGGACCAGCTGAAGAAGGCGCTGCGCGACAACGGCATCGCCGAGGGCCGCATCTTCGACCGGGCGACGCTGGAGCGCGCCGAACAGGAACTGAAGCGCCAGTACCTCTCGCGCGGCAAGTACGCGGTGGCGATCACGACGACGATCACCCCGCTCGAGCGCAACCGCGTCGCGATCAACTTCAGTATCGAGGAAGGCGACGCTGCCAGCATCAAGCAGATCAACCTGGTCGGCGTCTCTTCCTTCAAGGAAAAGGAGCTGCTCGACCTGTTCCAGCTGCGCACGCCGAACTGGTTCTCCTGGTACACGAAGAACGACCAGTATTCCAGGCAGAAGCTGGCTGCGGACCTGGAAACGCTACGTTCACACTATCTGAACCGCGGCTACCTCGAATTCAACATCGATTCGACGCAGGTCTCGATCTCGCCGGACAAGAAGGACATCTACATCACCGTCAGTATCACCGAAGGCGAGCGCTATGCCGTCAGCTCGGTGAAGCTCGCCGGCGACCTGCTGCTGCCGGAAGCCGAATTGCGTAAGCTGGTCCAGGTCAAGGCTGGCGACGTCTTCTCGCGGGAGAAGCTGAACGAGTCGACCAAGGCGATTTCCGATCGCCTGGGCGCGCAGGGCTACGCATTTGCCAACGTCAACGCCGCCCCCGAGCTGGACAAGGAAAAGCGCCAGGTCGCGTTCACGATCTTCGTCGACCCTGGCAAGCGCGTCTATGTGCGCCGGATCAACGTCACCGGCAACACCAAGACCCGCGACGAGGTCATTCGCCAGGAAATGCGGCAGATCGAAGGCGCCTGGTACGACGCGGACAAGGTCCAGCTGTCGAAGCAGCGGGTCGACAAGACCAACTACTTCGGCGAGGTCAACGTCGAGACGCCGCCGGTGCCCGGCACCACCGACCAGGTCGACGTCAACGTCAACGTCACCGAAAAGAACACCGGCAACATCACGCTCGGCGCCGGCTTCTCCAGCTCGGAAAAGCTGATCCTGTCCGGCGGCATCAGCCAGGCCAACCTGTTCGGCAGCGGCAAGTTCGCATCCCTGCAGCTCAATACCGGCAAGATCAACCGGACGATGGCCTTCTCGTATACCAACCCGTATTTTACGGTGGACGGGATCAGCCAGGGCTTCGACGTCTATCATCGTCGGGTGGACCCGACGAAGAGCAGCCTGTCGGTCGGTAACTACCGCTCCGCGTCGACCGGCGGTGGCATTCGCTGGGGCTTCCCGATCGGCGAGAAGGAGTCGATCAGCGTCGGCGTCGGCATCGACCATACCGCGCTGACCGTTGATACGACCAGCCCGTTCCGCTACCAGCAGTTCGTAGACAAGTACGGCGACTCCAACATCAGCGTGCCCTTGACCGCCGGCTGGGCGTCCGACGGTCGCGACAGCATCCTCTACCCGAACAAGGGCATCCTGCAGCGCGTCAACTTCGAGGTGGCGGCCCCGCCGGGCGACCTGAAGTACTACCGCATGACCTACACCTTCCAGCGCTATGTCCCGCTGAGCAAGGACTTCACGCTGTTCCTCAGCGGCGAAGCCGGGTACGGCAACGGCTTTGGCGGCCAGGACGGCCTGCCGTTCTACAAGAACTTCTTCGGTGGTGGCATGGGTACCGTTCGCGGCTACGAAACTGCCAGCCTCGGGCCGTTGGATACGGTGTGCGACAACTATGTGACGAAGACCAACTGCCGTCTGTCGGAAGACCGCATCGGCGGCAACCGCAAGGTCAACGGCACCGCGGAAGTGCTCTTCCCGATGCCGGGCTTGGGCTTCGACAAATCGTTGCGCCTGGGCGTTTTCGTTGACGCCGGCCAGGTCTGGGGCAAGTCGGGTGACAACCAGAACCGGGACACCGGGCCGATCCGCTTCAGCACCGGTCTGTCGGCGCTGTGGAACTCGCCGATGGGCCCGCTCAAGTTCAGTGTCGCGGCACCGATCAACAAGCAGGAAGGTGATAAAGTACAATCGTTCCAGTTCCAGATGGGACAGACTTTCTAAACAGGAGAAGTTGCTTTGAACAAGAAGATCGCCACTTTGCTCGTCGCCTTCATGGCCGCGCTGCCCATCGCTCAGGCCGTGGCGGCGGAGATGAAGATTGGCTACGTCAATACCCAGCGGATTTTCCGCGATGCCCCGGCGGCGCAAAAGGCCGCCAAGAAGATCGAGACCGAATTCTCCAAGCGTGACCAGGACCTGCAGCGTATCGCCAAGCAGCTCCAAGGGCTGCAGGAAGGGCTGGAGAAGAACGGCGTGACGATGTCCGAGAGCGATCGCCGCAACAAGGAGCGCGAACTCAACGACCTGTCGCGCGACTTCCAGCGCAAGCAGCGCGAGTTCCGCGAAGACCTCAACCTGCGCCAGAACGAAGAGAACGCGGCCATCATCGAGAAGGCCAACAAGGCGATCAAGCAGATCGCCGAGTCCGAAAAGTACGACCTGATCGTCCAGGACGTCGTCTGGGTCAGCCCCAAGCTGGACATCACCGACAAGGTCATCAAGGCGCTCTCCGAGGCCAAGTAACGGATCCAGAACCTTAGCGGTGAACGTGTGCCTGGAGGTTTGCGGCTCGACGAGATCGTCGCCCGACTTGGCGGAGAGCTGAGGGGCGACGGCTCGGTCGTCATTGCACAGGTCGGTACGCTGGCCGGTGCCGGGGAAGGGCAGATCGCCTTCCTCGCCAATCCCAAGTATCGCAAGCAACTCGCGACGACCGGCGCGTCGGCGGTGATCGTTCCGCCGGCCGCGGCCGACGACACGGCGCTGCCGCGCATCGTCCATCCGAATTCCTACGCCTACTATGCGCGCGTCGTCGCGCTGCTGAACCCGACGCCGCAGCGTCCGCGCGGTGCGCATCCGAGCGCGGTGGTGCACTCCCCGTTGCCGGCTTCGGCGAGCATCGGCGAGAACGCCGTCGTCGGCGCCGGGGTGACGATCGGCGAGAATGTGACGCTGCACCCGGGGGTGGTCATCGGCGACGGGGTCAGTATCGGTGCCGATTCCGTGCTCTATCCGAACGTCGTCGTCTATCGCGACTGCGTGATCGGTGCGCGGGCGGTGATTCAGGCCGGCGCGGTGGTCGGTTCCGACGGCTTCGGCTTTGCCAGAGAAGGCGATCGCTGGCTGAAGATTCCGCAGATCGGCCGCGTCGTCATCGGCGACGACGTCGAGATCGGCGCCAACACCTCGATCGACCGCGGCGCGCTCGACGACACGGTGATCGGCAACGGCGTCAAGCTCGACAACCAGATCCAGATCGCGCACAACGTGCGCATCGGCGAGAACGCGGCGATGGCCGGCTGCGTAGGTGTTGCCGGCAGCACGACGATCGGCGCCCGGTGCACGGTCGGCGGTGCCGGCATGATCATCGGTCACCTCGAACTGGCCGACGACGTGCACGTCTCGGCCGGGACGATGGTGACCAAGAGCCTGTCCAGGCCCGGCCAGTACACCAGCATTTTTCCGCTCGAGGCGCACGAGGACTGGCTGCACAACGCGGCCCAGATCAAGCGCCTGGCGAAGCTCGCACAACGCGTTGCCGAGCTTGAGAAAAAACTTGAAGAAATGGAGAAAACAAATTGAATAATATGGATATTCACGAAATTCTTGAACACCTTCCGCACCGCTATCCGTTTCTTCTGGTGGACCGCGTCGTCGAGTTCGAAGCGGGCAAGTCGATCCACGCCTACAAGAACGTCACCATCAACGAACCTTTCTTCACCGGCCATTTCCCGCATCACCCGGTGATGCCCGGCGTGCTGATCATGGAAGCGCTCGCGCAGGCCGCCGGCATCCTCTCGTTCAAGACGATGGACAGCAAGCCGGACGCCAATTCGGTGTTCTACTTCGTCGGCATCGACGGCGCCCGTTTCAAGAAGCCGGTGATGCCGGGCGACCAGCTGCACCTGCACGTCGAAATCCTGCGCCAGATGCGCGGCATCTGGAAATACAAGTGCGAAGCCCGCGTCGACGGGCAGGTCGTCGCCGAGGCCGAGCTGATGTGCGCCAAGCGGGACATCGCCGAATGATCCACCCGACCGCCATCGTCCACCCGAATGCGAAGATCGGCGCGCACGTCGAGATCGGCGCCTATTCGATCATCGGCGAGCACGTCGAGATTGGCGACAACACCTGGATCGGGCCGCACGCGGTGATCAACGGCCACACCACGATCGGCCGCGACAACCGCATCTACCAGTTCGCCTCGCTCGGCGAAGTGCCGCAGGACAAGAAGTACGCCGGCGAGCCGACGCAGCTGGAGATCGGCGACCGCAACACGATCCGCGAGTTCTGCACCTTCAACCTCGGCACCGCGCAGGACGTCGGCGTCACCCGCATCGGCAACGACAACTGGATCATGGCCTACGTGCACATCGCGCACGACTGCCAGGTCGGCAACAACACCACCTTCGCCAACAACTCGCAGCTCGCCGGCCACGTGCACATCGACGACTGGGCGATCCTCGGCGGCTTCACCGGCGTGCACCAGTTCTGCCGCGTCGGCGCGCACTGCATGACCGCGGTCGGCACCGTCATCCTGCAGGACGTGCCGCCCTACGTGATGGCCGCCGGCAATACCGCCTCGCCCTACGGCCTCAACGCCGAGGGGCTGAGGCGGCGCGGCTTCTCGCCGGAAGCGCTGCAGGCGCTGAAGCGCGCCTACCGCATCCTCTACAAGTCCGGCCTGATGCTCGAAGAAGCCCGCGTCAAGCTGGAAGAGGAAGCCCGCATGCACCCCGAGGTGCAGCGCTTCGTCGATTTCCTCGCCGTATCGAAGCGCGGCATCATCCGATGACGGTTCGCATCGCCATGGTGGCGGGCGAAGCTTCGGGAGACCTGCTCGCCAGCCACCTCATCGCCGCGCTCAAGGCGCGGCTGCCCGACGCCGTGTTCTACGGCATCGGCGGGCCGAAAATGGCCGGGCAGGGCTTCGATGCCTGGTGGCCGGCGGAGCTGCTGTCGGTGATGGGGTTTTCCGATGCGCTGAAGCGCTATCGCGAGCTGTCCGGCATCCGCAGCGAACTGAAGAAGCGCCTGCTGGCCGATCCGCCGGACGTCTTCATCGGCGTCGACGCCCCCGATTTCAACCTCGATCTGGAAGCGGCGCTGAAAGCGCGCGGCATTCCCGCCGTGCACTACGTCAGCCCGTCGATCTGGGCCTGGCGCGGCGGGCGGATCAAGAAGATCCGCCGTGCCGTATCGCGCATCCTGGCGCTGTTCCCGTTCGAGCCGCCGCTCTACGAGAAGGCCGGCGTCCCGGTCAGCTACGTCGGCCACCCGCTCGCCGACCTGCTGCCGATGAACCCGGACCGCGCGGCGACCCGCGAACTGCTCGGCATTCCGGCCGCGGTGCCGGTGTTCGCGCTGCTGCCAGGGAGCCGGCAGGGCGAACTGCGCTTCCTTGCCGATACCTTCATCGCCACCGCCCGGCTGGTTCGCGCGCAGCTGCCGGAAGCCCGTTTCCTGGTGCCGCTGGCGACGCGTGAGACCCGCCTGATGTTCGAGGAGGCGCTCTACCGCTGCCAGGCGCAGGATCTGCCGATCCGCCTGCTATTCGGCCATGCGCACGAGGCGATGGTCGCCGCCGACGGCGTCCTCGTCGCCAGCGGCACGGCGACGCTGGAAGCGGCATTGCTCAAGCGGCCGATGGTCATCGCCTACAAGCTGGCGCCATTCTCGTACTTCCTGATGAAGCGCATGGGCTACCTGCCGTACGTCGGCCTGCCCAACATCCTCGCCGGCCGCTTCGTCGTCCCCGAATTCATCCAGAAGGAAGCGACTCCGGAGAAGCTCGCCGAGGCCCTGCTGGTGCAGTACGCCGACAAGGACGGGCGGGCGGCGATCGTCGCCGAGTTCGAGCGCATCCACCACGCGCTCCGACAGAACACCGCCGAGCGGGCCGCCGAGGCCGTGCTCTCGTGCCTGCGCCGGCAGCCCCGCGACCATGACCTCGCTGCTGTGGCCTGACGCCGGCGCCGGCCCGGTGGCCGGCATCGACGAGGCCGGCCGCGGCCCGCTCGCCGGCCCGGTCGTCGCTGCCGCGGTGATCCTCGACCCGGCGCGGCCGATCGCCGGCCTCAACGATTCCAAGAAGCTGTCCGAAGCGGCGCGCGAGCGCCTCGCCCTCGAGATCCGCGAGAAGGCGCTGGCCTGGGCGATCGCCGAAGCCAGCGCTGCCGAGATCGACCGCATCAACATCCTGCAGGCGACCTTCCTCGCCATGCGGCGGGCGGCCGAAGCCCTCGCCGTGGCGCCGGTGCTGGCGCAGGTCGACGGCAACAAGGTGCCGCCGGGGCTGCCGTGCGACGGCGAGGCCGTGGTCAAGGGCGACGGCAAGATCGCCGCGATCGCCGCCGCCTCGATCCTGGCCAAGACCCACCGCGACGCGCTGATGCGCGAACTGGCGCTGGCCCACCCGGAATACGGCTTCGAGCGCCACATGGGCTACCCGACGCCGGCGCACTTTGCCGCGCTGCAGGCGCACGGCCCGTGTGCCGCACACCGCCGCAGCTTCGCGCCGGTGGCGCAGCTCTCGCTGCTGTAGGCGCCGTGAAGGCAATCTCGTCCCGCGACAATCCGCGCTTCAAACGCCTGCGCAAATGGGCCACGCACCACCGCGCCCGGCGCGACGACGGCGTTATCCTGCTCGACGGCCTGCACCTGATCGAGGCGCTGCAGGCCGTGCACGGGGAGATCGTCGAAGTCGCAGTTGCGGCGGGCGCCGCCGGGAAGCCGGAAATCGCCGCCTGGCTGGCCGGGCATCCCCGCCTTGATGTACTTTCGCTGGCCGACGGACTGTTCGCCGAAATTGCCGCGACCGAAACACCGTCGGGGATCGTCGCCGTGGCGCGGGCACCGGTGCCGTCGGCGGCTCCGGCGAACGACATCGACTGCCTGCTACTCGACGGCGTGCAGGACCCCGGCAACGTCGGCACGTTGTTGCGCACCGCCGCCGCCGCCGGCATCCGCCAGGCGCTGCTCGGTCCCGGCTGTGCCGATCCGTGGGCGCCGAAGACGCTGCGTGCCGGGCAGGGCGCGCAATTCCTGCTGGCGATCCACGAAGGCTGCGACCTCGCGGCATTTCTCGCCGGGTTCGCCGGCACCGGCGTCGTCACCCGGCTCGACGCCGCCCGCTCGCTCTACGAAACGTCGCTGGACGGCCCGCTCGCCTGGGTCTTCGGCGCCGAAGGGCAGGGCGTCAGCGCGCCGGTGGCAAAGGCGGCGAAGCTCGGCGTGTTCATCCCGATGCCCGGCGGCACCGAGTCGCTCAACGTCGCCGCCGCCGCCGCCGTTTGCCTGTTCGAGGTCGTCCGCCGCCGCGGAAACTAGTAGTCAGTCATGTTGGAACGGACGGATAGGTTCGTTATTCCGGCCTCCTTCGACAAGCTCCGGACAGGCTTCGGCAAGCTCAGGGCAGGCCGGGCTACGCCCGCGCCGGATTCCAGGAAAAACCCGCAAACACTTGCCCCGCCAACGTACGAGCCTACCACCTGGATTCCGGGTCAAGCCCGGAATGACGGGGGTTACATCAACCGGATTCGAGTTGACTGACTACTAAAAGCAAAACGGCTGGCGCGTTGCCGCTGCCAGCCGTCGTTGGTCGAGCCCCATCGGCTTACTTGTGCTTCTGGTCGATCTCCCAGACCGTCTTCTGCACCAGCCGCTGCACCAGCGAATCGAGCGTCAGCCCGCCCGAGGCGCCGGACGAGACGCCGAGCACCGAGGTCGACTTGGCGCCGAGCTCCATCTTCTCCTCGGCGTAGCCGGTCGCCACCTGTTCGGTGGTGTTGGCGTTGATGATCTTGTAGCGCATGCCGATGATCCAGACACCGGTCGATTCGCCGGTCTGCACCGAGCTGGCGACGACGTTGCCGGCGGCGCCGCCGCGGCCGCCGGCACCGATCGAGATCAGCGAGCCGACGGCGCGGCCGTCAAAACCCTGCTGCGCCTGGGCGACCTGTTCGGCCTTCAGGATGTCGAACTTCATCACCCATTTGGTGGTCTTGAACTTGCCCTTCTGCAACACTTTGCGCGCCGCCTTCGGGTCGCCCATCGTGTAGGCGAGCTGGAACTCGTTCAGCAGCGGCCCCATGTCCGAGCGTTCGAGCACCTTGAAGTTGGCCTTGCCGAGTTCGAGTTCGGCATAGTCGGCGATGTTGTTCGGGCCGAATTTCTGCGTGAAGCTGGCGTTGTTGCTCTTCACCTCGCCCGGAATGACGACGATCTGTGGCCCCTTCTTCGCGGCGTTGGCGTACTCGATCGGCTTGTACATGGCCTTGTCGGCCATCTGGTTGGCGGTTTCCGAGGTGCCGCTGCCGGCGGTCGGCGACGGGTTGTTGGGGGCGGTGCCGGTGGTCACGCAGGCCGACAGCAGGGCGGCGGCAATGAGCGCGGAAGCGAGTGACAGGGTGGCTTTCGGCGGGAACGGCATCGGTGGGTTTCCTCCTGTTGATCCCGGCGGCCGGGAATGTCGTTGTAATTTCCTCGCGCAGTTTATCAGTCAGAACGCCCGGTTATCCAGCCGCACTTCCTGCATCACCGTCGTCGAGATCTCCTCGATCGACTTGGTCGAGGAATCGAGCCAGCGGATACCCTCGCGCTTCATCATCTTCTCCGCCTCGCGCACTTCGTTGCGGCAATTCTCGAGCGACGCGTAGCGGCTGCCCGGCCGCCGCTCCTCGCGGATCTGCGCCAGCCGCTCGGGCTGGATGGTCAGCCCGAACAGCTTGCCGCGGTGCTTCTCCAGCGTGCCGGGCAGGCGGCCGCGGTCGAAATCCTCGGGGATCAGCGGGAAGTTGGCGGCCTTCAGGCCGAACTGCATCGCCAGGTAGAGCGAGGTCGGCGTCTTGCCGCAGCGCGAGACGCCGACCAGGATCACGTCGGCGGTCTCCAGGTCGCGGTCGGTGACGCCGTCGTCGTGCGCCAGCGTGTAGTTGATCGCCTCGATGCGGTTCTTGTAGTCCGAGGTGTCGATCGAGCCGTGCGAACGGCCGACCGTGTGCGTCGACCGCACGCCGAGTTCGGCCTCCATCGGCGCGACGAAGGTCTCGATGAACGACAGGCATAGCGCATTCGCCGCATGCACCATCTGCGCCAGCTCCGGATTGACCAGCGTCGTGAACACGATCGGCTTGGCGCCGTCCGAGCGGCCGACGTCCTCGATGCGCTGGATCAGCGCATGCGCCTTCTCCGGCGTGTCGACGAAGGGAATCCGCGCCTGCTTGAAGCGCACCCCTTCGAACTGCGTCAGCAGGCTGTGGCCGAGCGTTTCGGCGGTGATGCCGGTACCGTCGGAAACGTAGAAGACGGAGCGGGCGTAGGCTTGCGGTTCCATGATGTCGTTGTCGCGTTGTCGTATTCGAAGCCGCGATTCTAGCCGCTGTTGCGCAATCCCGCCGCGACGCCGTTGATCGACAGGTGGATGCCGCGGCGCACGCGCTCGTCGGTGTCGCCGGCACGATGGCGCCGCAGCAGCTCGACCTGCAGGTGGTTGAGCGGGTCCATGTACGGGAAGCGGTTGCGGATCGAGCGCTTCAGCAACGGGTTGTCGGCGAGCAGCTCGTCCTGTTCCTCGATCGCCAGCAGGTGCTTCTTCGTGCGTTCCCATTCGTCGCGGATGCGGCCGAAGACGGCGGCGCGCAGCGCCGCGTCGCCGACCAGCTCGGCGTAGCGCGAGGCGATGCCGAGGTCGGACTTGGCCAGCACCATGTCCATGTTCGACAGCAGCGTGCGGAAGAACGGCCAGCGCTGGTACATCCGGCGCAGCGTGTCGAGGCCGCCGGGGTTGGTCGACAGCCAGGTGTCGATGGCGCTGCCGAAGCCGTACCAGCCCGGCAGCATCAGCCGGCACTGCGCCCAGCTGAACACCCAGGGAATCGCCCGGAGGTCCTCGATGCGGTCGGAGGCCTTGCGCGAGGCCGGCCGGCTGCCGATGTTGAGGTGCGCGATCTCGGACACCGGCGTCGATTCACGGAAATAGGTGGTGAAGCCCTCGGTCTCGTAGACCAGCCCGCGATAGGCGCGGAAGGCGAGGTTGGAGAGCGTTTCCATGATGCCGCGGAAGGCGGCCGGCTCGGTCTCGTTCTCCAGGTTGAGCAGCGTCGCCTCCAGCGTCGCCGCGGCCAGGATCTCCAGGTTGCGGCGGCCGACTTCCGGGTTCGAATACTTGGAAGCGATCACCTCGCCCTGTTCGGTGATGCGGATCTGTCCCGACACCGCGCCGTCCGGCTGCGCCAGGATCGCCTGGTAGCTCGGGCCGCCACCACGGCCGACCGAGCCGCCGCGGCCATGGAACAGGCGTAGCCGCACGCCGTGCTTCCTGAACACCTCGGTCAGCTCGACCTCGGCCTTGTACAGCTCCCAGCCGGAGGTCAGGAAGCCGCCGTCCTTGTTGCTGTCGGAGTAGCCGAGCATCACCTCGTGCTCGTCGCCGCGCGAGGCGATGAGCGCGCGGTAGCCGGCCAGCCCGAAGATGCGGTCCATGACGCCGGCGCTGTTCTGCAGGTCGCCGATGGTCTCGAACAGCGGGATGATGTTCATCGTCAATCGGGGCGGCTTGCCCGGCTGCAGCAGCCCGGCTTCCTTCAGCAGCAACGCCAGTTCGAGCAGGTCGGAAACGCCGTCGGTCTTCGAGATGATGCAGTTCGGCAGCGCCGCGGCGCCGTACTTTTCGCGCAGCTCCTTCGCCGCGAAGAAGATTGCCAGCTCGCCGGCGGTTTCCTCGGAGTAGGCGACATGCGGCGTATAGAGCGGGCGCGGGCTGGCGATCTCGGTCAGCAGCAGGCCGATGCGTGCCTCTTCCGGCAGCTTGTCGTAGGCATGGCAGACGCCGGCACGCGCCAGCAGCTCGGCAACCGAGCGCTCGTGCACGTCGGAGTTCTGGCGCAAGTCGATCGGCGCCAGATGGAAGCCGAACACCTCGACCGCGCGCACCAGCCGGCGCAGGCGGCCGCCGGCGAGCAGCGCGGCGCCGTGCGCCTTGAGCGATGCGGCGAGCACGCGCAGGTCGGCGGCCAGCTCGGCCGCGGCCGCGTACGGTTCGGCGTCGGCGATGGCGTGGCGCGTCGCCTCGTGCTGGTCGAGCGCCTTCGCCGTTGCTGCCAGCCGGGCGTAGATGCCGGTCAGCGCGCGGCGGTAGGGCTCGTCGGCGCGGTGGGCCGAGGTGTCGGGCGACTTCGCCGCCAGCGCCTCCAGTTCGGGCGAGACGGCGACCAGCAGCTGCGACAGCGGCAGCTCGCCGCCGAGCGCATGCAGCTCGCCGAGGTAGAACTCCAGCGCCGCCGTCGACTGCAGGCGCAGGCCGGCGCGCAGGATGTCGGCGGTGACGAAGGGATTGCCGTCGCGGTCGCCGCCGATCCACGAACCGATGCGGAAGAAGGGCGGCAGCGACCAGTCGTCGGGTTGGCCATCTTCGGCTTCCGGCCAGGCCGCAGCCAGCTGATCCTCGAACTGCGCGTAGAGGCGCGGCAGCTCGGCGAAGAAGGTCTCGTCGTAGTAGCTGATGCCGTTCCTGATCTCGTCGACCACCGCCAGCCGGTTCGGGCGCAGCATGCGCGTGCGCCACAGCGTCAGCACCGCGCGCCGCAGCGCCAGGTCGTTTTCCTGCGTTTCCTCCGGCGTCAGCGCCATCCGGTCGCGCGTGTCGAGCAGGCGCGCAACTTCGTGCTGGCACTGCAGGATGCTCTTGCGGCTGACCTCGGTCGGGTGCGCGGTCAGCACCGGCGAGACCAGCGCGATGTCGAGCACCTGCCGCACCACCTGCGGCGCGATGCCGGCCGCCTTGATCCGCTCCAGCGTGTGCGCCAGGCTGCCGTCGCGCGGCTTCGAGCCGGCCAGGTCGTGCGCACGGCGGCGGCGGATGTGGTGCTGGTCCTCGGCGATGTTGGCCAGGTGCAGGAAGTAGGAGAAGGCGCGGACCACCGCGATCATCTTCTCGCGTGGCAGGCCGTCGAGGATCGCCTGCAGTTCGCTGCGCGCCTGCGGGTCCAGCTCGCGGTCGAAGCGGATCGAGGTCTGGCGGATCGTCTCCACCACCGCGAATACGTCGTCGCCTTCCTGCTCGCGCACGGTGTCGCCGAGCAGCCGCCCGAGCAGGCGGATGTCGTCGCGCAGCGGCAGGTCCTTCAGGTCGTTGTTGTCGTTTGCGTTGCTCACGTTGCTGTCCTCTTTCGGTTCGTCGGCCCTCCTCCAAGACGAAGGAGGCGAAAGTCCTTGCGGAGCTTCCGCCTCCCGATGGGTCTGGCCGTTCTTGTCGTCAGCGTCGATTCTGACCTTGCGCCCCATGGTCGCGCAAGTGCTCCGTGCCGCCCGGGGAAAAAGACTTGCGTATTACTACTGACCGCGACTTGTGTCACTACGTATTGGGGCGCTGCGGCAAGTTCGTTACGCTACGATGAAACATTATCCGGATTCGTAACTTGGGAAATGCGATACGACGAATGGCATGGCAACTGGCGGGCGACTGGTGGTGGGTGGGCAAGTTCGGCATCCGTTACGGCCGTACCACCTACAGCACCGCCAGCCTCGGCCGGGGCGGCCGGACGGTGGCGCTGCGCCGCCAGATCGGCACGCGGACCCTGCGGCGCTATGTTCCCAGCAATGCCCAGCTGACGCTAGTGGTGTTGGGGCAGGGCGTCGAGACCGAAGCAAGTTAATACACATTAAAAATAACAGGCGCGCTATCACACGCTGTTCGCGATCGCGCCGCATCCCCCGGAGACAGGCAGCATGGGCACCCTATTGGCGCGGATCAGCATCGGCCAGAAACTCCTTATTGCGCCGAGTGCCACCATCGTCCTGATGTTCGGCCTGGCCGTCGCCGCCGTGCTCGGGTTGCGCGCCGAGATGGCCAACCTCGACCAGCTCTACGACGAGACGCTGCCGCGTACCCGGACCTCGGTCGAAGCGCTCAACGGCCTGCTGCACGCCCAGTCCTCGCTCTATCGCATCCTCTCCGAGGCGTCCGCCGGCTTTGCCGCCGACAAGGTCGAGCAGCGTGCGCAGGAAACGATTTCCGGGCTGCACCGGCACGTGACGGCACTGGAGGCGCTGCTGGCTTCGCCGTCGCTGGCGCAGCAGGACAGGAAAGCGATCGAGGCGCTGATCCTGCAGATCAATGCCTACAAGAAACTCGTCACCGACACCGTCGAGATTGCCGCCGTGCAGGTGTCGATGGCCACGACCTACATGTCGAAGGCCGAGCAAGAGTTCGACAAGGCCCTGCAGCTGGCGAAGGCTTTCGAAAAGGAACAGTTGTCGCATATCGCGCTCAGCCGCAGCGAGGCGCAGCGCGTCGGGGCGACTGTCGAACGCATCATCTGGGCGTGCTGCGCCGTTTCCATTTTTGTCGCGCTGGCGCTGACGCTGCTGGTTCGCGGCGGAATCGTCAGCTCGCTGCGCGAGATCCGCGAGGTGTTCACCGAGCTGCGCGCCGGCAAGCTGTCCGTCCGCGCGCCGGCGGCGGGCAAGGACGAGATCGGCGAAAGCGCCGTTGCACTCAACGACTTCCTGCAGCACCTCCATGCCAGCATCGGCGAAATCGGCGTGGCCGCCGAAAAGCTGCGCGAATCGGCACAGGAATTGACCGGCACCTCGCGGCAGGCCGCCGACTCGTCTGTTCAGCAGTCGCACTCGGCGGGTGAAGTGGCGGCGGCGGTACAGCAGTCGGTCGCCTCGATCGAGTCGATCAACGACCATGCCTGCGCACTCAAGGCGCACGCCGAGGAATGCATGTCCTTCGTCCGCGAGGAAGTGCGGGTGCTCGGATTGATCACCAAGGAGCTTGACGGCGCCAAGGCCTCGTTTGAATCCACCAACCAGACCGTCACCGATTTTGTCGCCTCGGCCGCCGCCATCAAGGGTTTTACGCGCGTGGTCAAGGACCTCGCCGAACAGACCAACCTGCTTGCGCTGAATGCCGCGATCGAGGCGGCCCGGGCCGGCGAGCAGGGGCGCGGCTTTGCCGTCGTCGCCGACGAGGTGCGCAAGCTGGCGGAGCGCTCGGCGGCAGCGGCCAACGATATCGACCGGGTCACCGTCTCGCTGTCCGACCGCTCGGCGCGCGTCGAGACCACCTTGCGCAAGGGTGAAGTCGCGATCGATGGCTGCGTCACCCGCATGGGCGAGCTGGCCCGGCTGTTCGGCGATACCGAGAACTCCGTACACAAGACCGGCGACGGCATCCGCGAGATCTCGGCGAGCGTCGAGGAGCAGACCGCATCGAGCAACGTCGTCGCCGGCGCGGTCGAGCGGATCGCGGAGATGTCGGAGCAGGGCCGCGAGATGAGCCAAAGAACGATGGACGTGGCGGCAATGCTGAGCGACTTGTCGCTGGGCGTGAAATCCAGCCTGTCGCGTTTTCGTGTGTAGTCGTCGTATTTAGTCAATCAACCCCAAGGAGAACCCGATGCTGAAAAGAATTGCAGCTGCCGCTTGTCTTGCCCTTGCTTGCCTGGGTGCCGCCCAGGCGCAGGAGCGCGGTACCGAGAACGAAGCCAAGGCCATGGTCGAGCAGGCGCTGCAGGCGGTGAAGACGATGGGGGCGGAACAGGCCTTCCAGGAATTCAGCACGCCCGGTGGCAAGTGGCACGCCAAGGACCTCTACCTGTTCTGCTACAAGCTCGATGGCACGAATACCTGCCATGGCGCCAACAAGGCGCTGATCGGCAAGAACCTGATCGACCTGCAGACCGCCGACGGCCAGCCGCTGATCAAGAACATGAGCGGGATCGCCAGCAGCAAGGGCAGCGGCTGGATCGAATACCGCTGGCCGCATCCGCAGACGAAGAAGCTTGAGGACAAGAAGGCCTGGGTCGCGAAGATCCCGGGCTACGACGGTTTCCTCGGGGTTGGCGTCTACAAATGAGCAGCCGGCGGCACGGCCGGGCGTCGTGGCTGCATGCCGTTGCGACGCCGGGTCGGCCGCCGACCGATCCCGGAGCAGGAAGAGACCATGGGTAGTACAGGCAAAGCCTTGCAGGACACGCTGGCGCAGCTCGGCATGGCCGAACCGGCGGATTACGTCTGCCGGCGCCGCGATCTCGTCGAGGAATTCATCGCCTCCGTATCGTCGCCGGAGAGCCGCGAAAAACTTCAGGAGTTGCAGCATTCGCTCGACCAACTCCGCGCCATCAGCGGTGGCAGCTCCCGGTCGCTCCCGGAAATGCTCGACATGCTCCGCGACTCGCTGCAGCAGATCGCCGTCCTCAGCGAACGACTGAAGCGGGGGTGCGAGCAACTGCCCGACTCCGTGGCGTAACGCGGCCCCCAGGGCCGCGTCCGCCCTGGGGGCGCTGGAGAGGCTCTTCCCCCTTCGTCGTCAACGGCTGTTCGCGTGTCGGCGGCGAAACTGGTCTATAAAAAGTACATCTGGAGACAACCCGGTGCCTTCCATGGCCGACAGCTCTTCCCTCGATTTGCCGTTGCAGACGGGACGGCGGCGCTTTCTCTGCGGCATGGCGGCGGGGACGCTGGCGGCACCGATGTTCGCCAGGGCCAGCGAAGCACTGACCTTCCGCATGCAGACCTCGTGGCCTGCAAGCAACCTCTACAACGAGTTCGCCGGCGATTTCGCGCGCAAGGTCGGCGAGATGAGCGGCGGACGGCTGCGCATCGACGTGCTGCCGGCGAACAGCGTGGTTCCCGCGTTCAGCCTGCTGGAGGCGGTGCACAAGGGCATCGTCGACGCCGCTCACAGCGTTCCCGGCTACTGGTACGGCAAGAATCCGGCCTACGCCCTGTTCGGCAACGGCCCGTCGTTCGGCATGGACGGCAGCCTGCTGCTGGCCTGGATCGAGCACGGCGGCGGCAGGAAACTCTATGAAGAGTTGCAGCGGACGATGAAATTCGACGTCCACGGCATCCTCTACGGACCGATGCCGACGCAGCCGCTGGGCTGGTTCCGCAAGGAGCCGAAATCGGATGCCGATTTCAAGCGCCTGCGCTATCGGACCTCCGGGCTGGCGGTGGATATGTACAAGGAAATGGGCGCCGAGGTGTTGTCGCTGCCGGCGGCCGACATCCGCCAGGCGCTGCAGAGCGGCATCCTCGATGCCGCCGAGTTCGTCGGCGGTACGCCGGACCGCCAGCTGGGGCTGCCGGACATCATGAAGCTGTGCATGCTGCAGAGTTACCACCAGCCGGCCGAATGCTTCGAGCTGCTGTTCAACCGCAAGAAATTCGACGCGCTGGCGCCGGAGCTGAAGGCGATCATCGAGAACGCGGCCAAGGCCGCGACGACCGACATGCTGTGGAAGGTCGCCCACACCTACTCGCAGGACCACCAGGCGATGCGCGAGACGCAGCAGGTGCGTTTCGTGCGCACGCCGCAGTCGATCCTGGAGGCACAGCTGCGCGCCTGGGATCGCGTGATCCGCAGCAAGTCGCAGGACAACCCGCTGTTTGCCAGGATCATCAAGTCCCAGCGCGCCTGGGCATCCCGCGTCGTCGGCTGGGAGAACGATGTGCTGGTGCCGAACGACCTCGCCTACCGGCATTATTTCGGGAAGCCGGCGTGATCCGCACGATCGGTAGTTCGAACGCTCCCCGCGTTCTCCGCCAGGGCCGATGATGCGCCGCCGCCGCTCGGCCATGCTGACGCAGCGCCTGCTGGCGCATTTTCTGGTCGCCGTCGTTTTTTATTGCCACTGGCTGACCGGCTACCTCAACGTCGACGTCCACCTGCACGGCATCCCGGTCTTCTACGCAGCGCTGTTCCTCTATTGGCTGGGGTACATCGTCCTCATCTGGCTGATCAACCGTTTCAACCTGCCGCCGTCGTGAGCGGCTGCACCGAGGGGACGCGCGAACCATGGATTTCCCGTACCTGATCCCCGTCGCTGCAGGCGGCTACCTGCTCTTCATCTTCGCCGTCGCCGGCCTGGCCGAGGCCAGCGCCCGACGGGGGCGCAGCCTGATCGCCAACCCTGTCGCCTACACGCTGTCGCTGGCGGTGGTCTATGCCTCGGCGCTGCTGTTCTACGGCGGGGTCGGCGGCGCCGTGAAAAGCGGTGCGGCAGTCATCCCCCTCTACCTGGGACCGGCGCTGATCGCCGCCGCCTGGTGGTTCCTGCAGCGGAAGGTCGTCCATATCGCGCAGAAATACCGGATCACCTCGATCGGCGATTTCCTCACCGTACGCTACGGCGGCGGCGTCGGCTTCGCCGGACTGGTCAGCCTGGTCGCGCTGATCGGCACGGTGCCGCTGTTCGCGCTGCAGCTCAAGGCCGTGGCGTCGAGCATCGCGGTGCTGCAGCAGTATCCGCTGGTGGTCATGCCGGCGTTCGCCTCCAGCCGGCCGATCCTGTCCGACCCTACCTTCTACACGACTGCCGTGCTGGCCGTGTTCACCGTCGTCTTCGGTCTCCGTCACCTCGATACCAGCGAACGGCACGAAGGCGTCGTCGCCGTGGTCGCGCTGCAGTCGGTGATCGTCCTCGTCGCCTCGCTGGCCGTCGGAATTTTCGTTACTTTCTTCGTCTACGACGGCTTCCGCGATCTGTTCGATCGTGCCGAGCAGCCCAGCCTGATCTCGCTCGCCGCCGGCGAAATCCCGCGCTGGAACACGCTGATGCTGCTCAGCGTCTTCGCCTTGCTGCTGGCGCCGCGGCAGTTCCAGATCGGCGTCGTCGAAAACATCGACGAGCGCCACCTGCGCGCGTCGTCGACGCTGTTCCCGCTGTACCTGCTGCTGATGTCGATCTTCGTGCTGCCGATCACCTTCGCCGGGCTGGCCAAGCTGCCGGGCGGCGCCATCGACCCCGACATGTTCCTGCTGGCGCTGCCGGCCACCGAAGGCGCGACCGCGATTGCCCTGCTGGTGTTCCTCGGCGGGCTGTCGGCGGCGACGGCGATGATCGTGGTCGAGGCCATCGCCTTGTCGACGATGTGCTGCAACAGCGTCGCCATGCCGCTGCTGCTGAAATGGCGGCCGATCGCCACGGCCCGGCACGAGACGTTCACGGCGATGCTGCTGGCGATCCGCCGGGCGGTTGCCGTGCTGCTGCTCCTGCTCGGCTATCTCTACTACCGCTATGCCGGCGAGGTCACCTCGATGCTCGCCTCCGGATCGATCTCGCTGGTGGCGATCGCGCAGCTCGGACCGGCCTTCGTCGGTGCGCTGTTCTGGAAGGAAGGCTCGCGCAAGGGGGCGCTGGCCGGGCTGATCTGCGGCTTTCTCGTCTGGTGCTACACGCTGCTGCTGCCGTCGCTCGGCTACTCGGGCTGGGATGCCGCCGCCGCGCTGGTCGACGCCGGGCCGTTCGGCATCGCCTGGCTGCGTCCGACGCAGCTGTTCGGCGCCGGCAACCTCGACTTCGTCAGCCACGGCGCCTACACCAGCCTGATCGCCAACGTCGTCGCCTACGTCACGGTGTCGCTGCTGTCGCGGCAGAGCGTCGAGGAGGAAATCCAGGCGGCGCGCTTCTTCGACCCCTTCGGCGGCGAATCGGCGACGCGCGCCGAGCGCCTGCTGCGCGGCAAGATTTCGCGCGACCGGCTGCAGGCGATGCTGGCGCGCTTCCTCGGGCCGCAGCAGGCGGCCGATGCGCTCGCCGCCTACGGCCAGTCGCGCGGCTGGCGCTCGGCGCTGGAAATCCGCCTCGACGCGGACGTCGTCAGCCACTGCGAAAGCCTGCTCGCCGGCCGCATCGGCAACCTCGCCGCGCGCCTCACCGTGGACGCGGCGATCAGCCGGACCGAGCTCGACATGCGCGAGATGCTCGACATCTTCGACGAGGTCTCCGACACCATCTCCTACTCGAACGAACTGGCCCGCAAACAGAAGGAGCTTGAAGAGAAGTCGGCGCAGCTGATGGCCAGCGAGCAGCGCTTCCGCGACCTCGCCGAATCGGCGTCGGACTGGTTCTGGGAAACCGACGAGGCGTTGCGCCTGATCTATGCGTCGGAGCGCTTCTACGCCGCCACCGGCCTGCGCCCGGCGGATGTGCTCGGCAAGCGGCGCTGGGAAATCGAGCGCCGGGACAGCCCGGACCAGGCGCTCGCCGAGCGCTGGCAGCGCCATATCGAGCAGTTGCAGGCGCACCAGCCGTTCCGCAATTTCGTCTACGAGCTGGCGACGCCGGGCGGCGGCATCTCGGTCAGCGTCTCCGGCACCCCCTTCTTCGACGAGGACGGGCGCTTTCGCGGCTATCGCGGCACCGGCACCGACGTCTCGCCGCTGATCAACGCGCAGATGCTGCTGGCGCGCTCGGAGAAAGCCTCCGCGCTCGGCTACCTGGTCGCCGGCGTCGCCCACGAGCTGAACACCCCGATCGGCAACGGACTGATCGCCGCCAGCACGCTGATCGACGAAACGCGCAGCTTCGAGGCGAGCATCGCCGGCGGGCTTCGCCGCTCGGCGCTGGAGAAGCACGTGGCGACCGCGCGCAACGCCGGCGAAATGCTGATGCGCTGCCTGAACCGGGTGGCCGAGCTGATCCGCAGCTTCAAGCGCGTCGCCGAGTACGGCGAAACCCTGGAGCGCAAGGAGTTCCGCCTGCTGCCGGTGGTCGAGCGCGTGGTCGCGATGCTGGCGCCGTCGAGCAACCGCGCTTCGGTCACGATCACGGTCGAGGTGCCGGCGGGCATCTCGCTGGCCAGCTACCCGGCGCTGGTCGAGGACCTGCTCGCCAAGCTGATCCGCAATGCGCTGCTGCATGCCTTCGACGGCCGCGACGCCGGCAGCATCCGGGTGGCGGCGCGGATGGTCGGCGAGGACGCCGTCAGTCTGCTGGTCGCCGACGACGGGGTCGGCATTCCCGCCGCCAACCTCGGCCGCGTCTTCGACCCGTTCTTCACCACCAAGCTCGGCAGCGGCGAGTCGGGGCTGGGTCTGAGCATCGTCAGCAACGTCGTCGAGAACGTGCTCGGCGGCCGCATCGAGGTGCGCAGCGGGGAGGGGCAGGGGGCGGAGTTCGAGCTGGTCTTCCCGCGCGTATCGCCGGAACCGGCGATCAGCGAAAACGTCTAGTCCGCAGTCGCAACGCCGTCAAGCCGATTCCGGCTTCGGCAGGCCGGCCGCAGCGGCAGGTGTGGCGCGGGGCCGTGACAGCAGGTTGTTGATCAGCAGCGCGAGCAGCGTGATCGCGGCGCCGATCAGCTCCGCCTCGTGGTAGCGGGCGCCGCGGGCGAAGCCGATAAGGAAGGTGACAACCGGCACCAGATTGACGAAGAGCATGCCGTTGACCAGCCCGATGCGCTTGATGCCGCCGTTCCAGGTGACGATCACCGCCGTCGTCCCGATCAGGATCAGCAGTTCCCAGCGGACCTCGGCCAGCACTGCCGGCGACGGCGGCTGCGCAATCCCGGCCGCCGTCGCGATGGCCGTGATCGCCAGGATGCTGAGCGTTCCCATCAGCGAACTGAGCGCGGTGACGCGCAGCGGTGTCCAGTCGGAAAAAGCCCGCGCCCAGCGCGTATAGACCACCCAGCAGAAGGTCGCGGCGAGCAGCAGCAGGTCGCCGACGGTGTTGTCGCCGATCGTCGCCAGCGACATCGCCGGAATTTCTCCGCGCGTGATCACCAGCGTGGCGCCGGTCAGCGCGGCGGCACAGCACCACAACGTCACCTTGCCCGGGCGCTCGCCACCGCTCAGCCTGTTCAGCGCGACCGGCATCAGCGGCATCAGCGCAAGGATCACCGTCGCATGTTCGGCGGAGGACTTGGCAACGCCGAGAAAGGTCAGGAAGTTGAGGCCGGCGAAGCCGACGGTGCCGACGACCCACAAGTGCAGCCGCCGTTGCCCGAAAACGAACGAGTGGCGCCCTTCGAGCGCCAGCAGCAGCGACGAGACGAGGAGACAGCCGGCACCGTAGCGGATCGCCGTCAGCCAATAGCCGTCGATGCCCGCGCTGGTCGCCACCTTCGATGCCGGGTACATGAATCCCCAGCCGCACACGGTGATCAACAGTAATGCCACGCCCTTCGCCTGTTCCATGGTCCGCCTTCGAATCTGATTGGATCGGAGGCACTATAGGGCGCTTCATCGATGACTAAAAACGAATAGTTGCAATTGAAATGATTTCGATTAATCATTAATTCCCATGAAGATGACGAACCTCGATATCGACCTGCTGCGCACCTTCGCCGCCGTCGCCGATGCCGGCGGATTCACCGCCGGCGGCGAGGTGGTGGCGCGCACGCAGTCGGCGGTCAGCCTGCAGATCAAGAAGCTTGAGGAGTCGCTGGGGCAGCGCCTGTTCAACCGGACCAGCCGCTCCGTCCAGCTGACCACGGAGGGCCATCTGCTGCTCGGCTACGCGCGCAAGATCCTCGCCCTCAACGACGAATCGGTGCGGCGCATTTCGGAGCCCTCGCTGAGCGGGAATTTCCGGCTCGGCGTCGCCGAGTTCGTCCTGCCGGATCAGCTGCACCTGGTGCTCGGCGAATTCTCCCGGGCTTTCCCGCAGGTTCATCTCTCGGTGCAGGTGGCGATGACGCGCGAACTGGCGCAGTTGTTCGCCGAGGACCGGCTCGACGCCTTTGTCGGCCGCTACGACGATGCCGTTGCCGCGGCCGACAGTTCCGGCGTCGAACTGCTGTGGGACGAAGCAACCCACTGGGTAGCCGCGAGCGATTTCGAACTGCCGGCCGATGCGCCCTTGCCGCTGATCCTGCCGCCCGATCCGTGCAGCTACCGCGTCAAGGCGCTGCAGTGCCTGCAGCACACGGGGAGGAGCTGGCGCCTGGTCTATACGAGTTCGAGCGTGATGGGCATCCAGGCGGCGATTGCCGCCGGGCTCGGTGTCGCGCCGCTGGGGCGGGCTGCCGTGCTGCCGTCGATGCGTACGCTGGGCGCAGCCGAGGGCTTGCCGCCGCTGCCGCCGACGCGCATCGGCGTCTTCGGCCTGCACCGCGCCGAGGCGCGGGTTGCCGCCGCGCTGGTCAAGATGCTGGGCGAGGCTGCCGCGCGCATGCGCGGACGGTAGCGCTGCGAAAGAGGATGGTGCTGCGAGGGCGGCTGGCGCGGCCCGGGGGGGACGCGCCAGCTTCCGGTTGCTACGGCCTACTTGCGCCGTTCCGCGAGCAGCTCGCGCAGGCTCTTCGCCGCCGGCTTCAGCGGCGTGCGCGTCACCGTCCACCCGGCCTGATTGCTCGGCGTCAGGAAGCGGAAGCGCGTCGCTGCCCAGGCGAAGGTTCGGTACAGCGCCGGGCGGCTGTAGAGGAAGGCGAAACCCTTGTAGGCCAGCGAGGCGAAGGTGCTTTTCCCCGCCCCCTGGCCGACCAGCGGCGCGTGGCCGGGTTTGGCGTCGTGCGTCGCTTCCTCGCGCAGGCGGATGAGCAGGTCGGGGATCGGGATCTTCACCGGGCAGACCTCGCCGCAGGCGCCGCACAGCGTCGAGGCGCCGGGTAGCACGTGCGTCGCCGCCAGCCCCATCATGTGCGGCGAGATGATCTCGCCGATCGGGCCGGGGTAGGTGGTGCCGTAGGCGTGGCCGCCGATGCGCGTATAGACCGGGCAGTGGTTCATGCAGGCGCCGCAGCGGATGCACTGCAGCGTCTGCCGTAGCTGCTCGTCAGCGAAGGCCTGGGTGCGGCCGTTGTCGACCAGCACCAGGTGCATTTCCTTCGGGCCGTCCTTCTCGCCGTTGCGGCGCGGGCCGGTGATTACGTTGAAGTAGGTGGTGATCGCCTGGCCGGTCGCCGAGCGGGTCAACAGGCCGTACAGCGGCACCACGTGCTCCAGTTTTTCGACCACCTTCTCGATGCCGGTGATGGCGATGTGCACGTCCGGCACCGTGGTGCACATGCGGCCGTTGCCCTCGTTCTCGACCAGGCACAGCGTGCCGGTCTCGGCGACGGCGAAGTTCACGCCGGAGAGGCCGATGTCGGCGTCCATGAACTTCTTCCTGAGCACGTCGCGGCCGACCTGGATCAACGCGTCGACATCCTCGGTGTAGCTGACGCCCGGCACCTTCTCCTCGAACAGCTTGGCGATCTGCTGCTTGGTCTTGTGGATCGCCGGCATGATGATGTGCGACGGCTTCTCGCCGGCGAGCTGGACGATGTACTCGCCCATGTCCGATTCCAGCGCCTCGATGCCGTTCTGCTCCATCGCGTGGTTCAGCTCGACTTCCTCGCTGACCATCGACTTGCCCTTCACCATCAGCTCGGCGCCGTGCTCGCGGCAGATGCCGAGGATGATCGCGTTGGCTTCGTCCGGCGTTTCCGCCCAGTGCACCTTGACGCCGTTCTTCACCAGGTTGGCTTCGAGCTGCTCCAGCAGTTGCGGCAGCCGGGAGAGGCTGTAGCGGCGGATGTGCTCGGCCAGCGTGCGCTGGCGCTCCAGCAGTTCCGGGTCGGGAAACTGCGCGGCGCGCTTGGCCATCAGGAAGTCCATCGCGCCGCGGAAGCTTTTGCGCAGGAACGGATTGGCGACGACCTCGGCGGCGCGGCGCTTGAACTCAGAGCCGGGGACGAATTGCAGCGGTTGTGTGCTCATTGCGAAGCCTCCCCGGTGAGCAGCAGCACGATCAGTTCCTTCGGTCCGTGCGCGCCGTAGGCCAGCGTCTGCTGGATGTCGGCGGTCTTCGACGGGCCGGTGATCAGCAGCGCGTTGGTCGGCAGGCCCTGCGACCAACCTTGCGCAGTGATCGCGTCGTACAGCGTCGGCACGATGGTGTCGGCGTCGACCAGCGCGATGTGGATCGGCGGCACCAGCGACATCAGCCGCGGCTCGTCGGCATCCGGCCAGACGATCAGCGTGCCGGTCTCGGCGATGGCGCCGCGGGTGCCGGTGATGGCCGCGTCGACGCCCTCGAACAGCTCCTGCTTCCACTCGTCGATCGGGCGGTCATAGGGCTTCAGTCCGGCAACGCCCGAGGCCTCCAGCGCCTTGCCGTGCGCCTTCGCCGGCGGGTAGAGCAGGGTGCGGATGCCTTTCTCGGCGACGATGTCCTTCAGCTTGTCGACCCACTGGCCGCGCGGCACGGTGTGCACCTCGGCATGCCAGGCGGTGATCTTCTCGGCGAATTCCTGCGCCAGCTGGTCCTGCGCGGTGCGCGGCAGGCTGGCGTAATGGGCGACGACGGCGTCGTCGGGGTTGGGCAGCGGCCGGGCCTGCGCGGCGCGCAGCTTGCCGAGGATCTTGTCGCGGGCGCTCATCGCTTTTCTCCCTGCGTCTGCTGCCAGAGGAAGCTCGCCAGATGCTGGCCGCGGAAGCTGTCGCGGCGCTTTTCCAGCGTGCCGTCGATATTCATCAGGCAGCCGCCGTCGGCGGAGACGAATTTCTCGGCGCCGGTTTCCTTCAGTGCGTCGGCCTTGTCGCCGGCCATCGCCGCCGAGATCGCCGGCTGGCGCACGGCGAAGGTGCCGCCGAAGCCGCAGCATTCGGATTCGTGCGACTGCTGCAACACCTCGACACCGGCCAGCTGGCCGAGCAGTTCGCGCGCATGCAGGTGGGTGCCCATCTCGCGGCGGGCGGAACACGAGGTGTGCAGCGTCAGCTTCGCCGGCTTGCCGCTGCCCTTCCAGTTCACCTTGAGCACCTTGACGAGAAACTCGGTCAGCTCGAAGACGCGCGCCGAGAGCGCCTCGGCCTTCGCCTGCAGCGCCGCGTCCCCGGCAAACAGCGTCGGATAGTGGTGGCGCATCATGCCGGCGCAGGAGCCGGAGGGCACCACCACCGGCCAGTCGTTGGGAAAGAGGTCGAGCTGCACTTTCGCCACCGCGCGCGCCTCGTCGGCGTAGCCGCTGGTGTAGGCCGGCTGGCCGCAGCAGGTCTGGTTTTCCGGGAAGTGCACACGGATGCCTTCGCGTTCGAGCAGCTGGATCGCGTCCATGCCGGCCTCGGGGCAGAACAGGTCGACGAGGCAGGTGGCGAAGAAATAGACGTCGTTCGGACGCTGCATCTTTGAATAGTCTCGTTCCATCACTTCTCCGTTGTTTGTTGTTGGGTAAGTGGTCAAACCAATTAATAAGCAGAGCGAAATTTACGCTATAACAGCCACTTGGTCAATATCTGAGCAGCCACTCAGGCCCTTGCGATTTGTCGAATCGCCGATTAGAATTGCGTGGTCTTACCAATCGGTGCCATTCAATTGCCCATGCCGCACAACAAGGTTCAGGTTCCGCGCATCTCCGACGCCGTTGCCGCGTCGCTGGAAAAGCGCATCCTGGAAGGCTCGCTGAAGCCCGGCGACCGGCTGCCGCCGGAGCGCGAGCTGGCGGCCGAGCTGGGCGTGTCGCGGCCGTCGCTGCGCGAGGCGATCCAGAAGCTGGCCTCCAAGGGCATGGTACAGAGTCGGCAGGGCGGTGGCACCTATGTCACCAACCGGCTCGAATCGACCTTCTTCGATCCCTGGCAGGACATGATGGGTTCGCACCCGACGCTGCGCGAGGATCTGCTCGAATTCCGCCGCATGCTCGAAGGCCAGGCCGCCGAATGGGCCGCCGAGCGCGCCACCGAGGCCGACCTGACGCGGCTGACGCAGGCCTTCGCGGCGATGAACACCGCCTTCGACGCCGACGATTCCGAGCGCCGCGCCGCCACCGACATCGATTTCCACCAGGCCATCGGCGAAGCCACGCACAACGCGCTGATCGGCCACCTCTCGGCCGCGCTGCTGCGCCTGATGCAGGACAACATCCGCCTGAACCTCGGCGAACTGAAGAGCATCCCGGCGGCGATCTCGCTCTTGAAGAGCCAGCACGCCGCGATCCATGCCGCGATCGTGGACCGCAAGCCGGCTGCCGCGCGTGCCGCGGCCGAGACGCACATCGACTTCGTGCGCGAGTCGCTGGCGCAGTCGCTGCGCTCCGCCGCCCGCCGCGAGACGGCCGAGCGCCGGCTGAATACAGAATTTTCCGCTTCCTCCCTCTCCTGATCTGACCCCTGAAAGGAATCCGCATGGAGCCCCTCGTCATTCCCTTTGAAAAACTGCGCATGACCGACGTCGAGCAAGTGGGCGGCAAGAACGCCTCGCTCGGCGAAATGATCAGCCAGCTCGCCGACTCCGGCGTGCGCGTGCCCGGCGGCTTTGCCACCACGGCGCATGCGTACCGCGAGTTCCTGGCGCAGAGTGGGCTCGATGCCAAGATCAATGCCGCGCTCGACGCGCTGGACGTCGACGACGTCAACGCACTGGTCGCCACCGGCGAGAAGATCCGCAACTGGATCATCGAAACGCCGTTCCCGACCGCGCTGACGGTCGAGATCTCCGCCCAGTACCAGCGCCTGGTCGCCGACTCCGGCGCCGAGATGTCCTTCGCCGTGCGCTCCTCGGCCACCGCCGAAGACCTGCCGGACGCCTCGTTCGCCGGCCAGCAGGAGACCTTCCTCAACATCCACGGGCTGGACAACATCCTGCACGCGATCAAGGAAGTCTTCGCCTCGCTGTACAACGACCGCGCCATCTCCTACCGCGTGCACAAGGGCTTCGCCCACGCCGACGTCGCACTGTCGGCCGGCGTGCAGCGCATGGTGCGTTCCGACACCGGCGCCGCCGGCGTGATGTTCACGCTCGACACCGAGTCCGGCTTCCGCGACGCGGTCTTCGTCACCTCCAGCTACGGCCTCGGCGAGACGGTGGTGCAGGGCGCAGTGAACCCGGACGAGTTCTACGTGCACAAGCCGATGCTGGCCGCCGGCAAGAAGGCCGTGATCCGCCGCAACCTCGGTTCGAAGATGATCAAGATGGAGTTCGGCGGCGAGAAGGTCGCCGGCAAGTCCACGCGCACCGTCGACGTGCCGGAAGCGCAGCGCCACCTGTTCTCGATCAACGACGCCGAGGTCGAGGAGCTGGGCCGCTACGCGATGATCATCGAGCAGCACTACCAGCGCCCGATGGACATCGAGTGGGGCAAGGACGGCAACGACGGCAAGCTCTACATCCTGCAGGCCCGCCCGGAGACGGTGAAGTCGCAGGAAGGCCACGAGCGCCTGCAGAAGTTCAAGCTGAAGACCTTCTCCAAGGTGCTGTCGTCCGGCCGCGCCATCGGCCAGAAGATCGGCGTCGGCCCGGTGCGCGTGGTGCATGATCCGAAGGAAATGGACAAGGTGCAGCCCGGCGACGTGCTCGTCGCCGACATGACCGACCCGAACTGGGAGCCGGTGATGAAGCGCGCCGCGGCGATCATCACCAACCGCGGCGGCCGCACTTGCCACGCGGCGATCATTGCCCGCGAACTGGGCATCCCGGCCATCGTCGGCTGCGGCGACGCGACCGAGACGCTGACCGAAGGCGAGATCGTCACCGCCTCGTGCGCCGAGGGCGACACCGGCCACGTCTATCGCGGCAAGCTGGAGTTCGAGGTCACCGAGCGCGAAGTCGGCACCATGCCGCCGATCCCGACCAAGATCATGATGAACGTCGGCAACCCCGAACTCGCCTTCGAGTTCGCCCAGCTGCCGAACGCCGGCGTCGGTCTCGCCCGTGTCGAGTTCATCATCAACAACGTGATCGGCATCCACCCGAAGGCGATCCTCGACATCGACCGCATGCCGGCCTCGAAGCGCGAGGAGATCCTGCGCCGTGCCCGCGGCTACGCCAACCCGACCGAGTTCTTCGTCGAGAAGCTGGTCGAGGGCGTCGCCACCATCGCCGCCGCCTTCTGGCCGAACCCGGTGATCGTCCGCCTCTCCGACTTCAAGTCGAACGAGTACCGCAAGCTGCTCGGCGGCGAGCTGTACGAGCCGGAGGAAGAAAACCCGATGCTCGGCTTCCGCGGCGCCTCGCGCTACATCGCGCAGACCTTCCGCGACTGCTTCGAGCTGGAATGCCGCGCGATGAAGAAGGTGCGCGACGAGATGGGCCTGACCAACGTGCAGCTGATGGTGCCCTTCGTGCGCACCGTCGCCGAAGGCAAGGGCGTCGTCCAGCTGCTCGCCGAGCACGGCCTGAAGCAGGGCGAGAACGACCTCAAGCTGATCATGATGTGCGAGATTCCGTCGAACGCGCTCCTGGCCGACGACTTCCTCGACGTCTTTGACGGCTTCTCGATCGGCTCCAACGACCTGACCCAGCTGACGCTGGGTCTGGACCGCGACTCCGGCCTGGTCGCTTCGCTGTTCGACGAGCGCGACCCGGCGGTGAAGATGCTGCTGGCGATGGCTATTTCTTCTGCCAACAAGAAGGGCAAGTACATCGGCATCTGCGGCCAAGGCCCCTCGGACCACCCGGACCTCGCCGAATGGCTGATGGACCAGGGCATCAGCAGCATCTCGCTGAACCCGGACACGGTCGTCGATACCTGGATGCGGCTGGGCAGCCACAAGGCCTGATCGCACCGCGTATCAAGGAAATGGCCCGCTTCGGCGGGCCATTTCTTTTGTTGCGCCTACGGCCAGCCGCCGGTGAAATTGACGACCTGCCCGGTGACGAAGGGCGCGCGGCCGGAAGCGAGGAAGGCGATCAGTTCGCCGATTTCCTGCGGCTCGCCCAGCCGCCCGAGCGGCACCTTGCCGGCGATCTCCGCTCGTCCTGCCGGATCGTCGATGAAGCGGGCGCGCGGGTAATAGGCCTCGCTGTACAGGTAATTGGGCGCGACGACATTGACCTGGATGCCATGCGGCGCGGCCTCGCGGGCCAGGGCCTGGGCCAGCGCCGTCGTTGCGGCACGGATCGAGGTCGCCATGGCGAAGCCGGGTTCCGGCTGCAGGTAGCGTGCCGAGGTGACGAACACGAAGCGTCCGCGCTGTGCCGCCTTCATCGGCGGCAGCAGCAATTGCGTCAGGTGCAACGGGAAGAGCAGCAAGGCCGAAAAGCCGGCCTGAAACACCGCCAGCGGAATGTCCTCGATCGGCAGCGGTGCGTTCGGGTGGACGTCGTTGTGGATCACCGTGTCGACAGCGAGGCCGCGCCCGGCCAGCTCTTCGAGCAGCGTCTCCGGGCTCTGCGCGGTCAGTGCCACGGCGCCGGGATTGGCCGCCTCGAAGCGCTGTGCGGCGGCCGCGTCGGCGAAGCTGCGGTCGTGGCAGTACAGCTGCCCGTGTTCCCGCAGCAGTACCGGCACGCTGCCGGGGCCGGTGTATTGGCAGGCATGGGTCATCAGGATCGTCATGCCGGCCTCGTCACAGGGCTTGCGGGATCAGCGCCGACAGGCGCTGAGCCGTTTCCGGACGCAGGGGATGCGCGCGGCGGGTATGTTCGTTCATCTGCACGATCACGGTCTGCGCGTTCGCCACGCAACGCCCCTCCTGAAACAGCCCTTGCTCCAGCGTCAGCGAACTGCTGCCGACCCTGGCGACGCGGGTGCCGATCTCGACCGTGCCCGGCCAGGTGATCTCGCCGCGAAAATCGAGGTGCAGACTGGCGATGACGAAGGCGCAGGCGGCCTCGGCCAGCGGCTCCTGCGGCGAATAGAGCAGCTCGACCCGCCCGGTTTCGAGCATCGTCGAGAAGACCGCGTTGTTCACGTGGCCCTGCCGGTCGGTATCGGCGTAGCGCAGCTTCTCGTAGGTTCGTAGCGGATAGTCGGCGAGCGGGGCTTCCAGCGGTGACATCGGCGTTCTCCTGGCAGGGGTCATGATTCCTGCGGCGGCGACGCCAGCTTCCCGGCAGCGGCGTTGCAGGCACGCAGGATCCGTTCGGAAAAGCGACCGTCGTCGACCGCGCGGGAGAGGGCGATGCCGCCGACGCACAGCGCCATGAAGGCGATCGCGTCGTCGACCTGCGCCTCGGTCGGCGCCGCCTGGACGTCGTCTCCGCAGCAGATGCCGCGCAGCGACTTGCGCAACTCCTCCTCGTAGGCACGACGGAAATCGCCGTTGGCGCGTGCCGCCTCGGTTGCCAGCGCCGCCAGCGCACAGCCGTCGCCCGGGGTATCGCGGTGGGCCTTGGTCAGATAGCGGCGGGCCAGCCGCTGCAGGCGTTGCATCCACGACTCGCGGCGCACCTCGCCGAGCCAGCGCTGACGGTTTGCCAGCAGCGCGTGGCGCAGGGCCGCGATGGCGAGCTCGTTCTTGTTGGCAAAATGGACGTAGAACGCGCCGTGGGTCAGGCCGGCATCGCGCATGACGGTGGCGATCGCCGCCCCCGACAGGCCTTCCTCACGCAGGAGGAGGGCGGCGGCGTCAAGAATCCGTTGTTGCGACGCGTCCTTGAGCTCGCCCCGGCTAAGCATGATTTCGAATGATGGTCGTCATGCGAATGATTGTTTCGCATGACGACCATCATGTCAACGGCCGACGGCGGCGCGAGCGAAACGAACCATTTCGGCAAGCCGTTTCCCTGGCGGGTTCAGCCGGAAAGTTTCTTCGCCGCCCAGATCCCGGCGAGAACGACGCCGAGCAGCAGCTGTCCGACCAGCGCCACCCTGCTGCTGCGGGCGAGGAAAGGACGCGAGGCCGGCCAGCGGTACAGCGCCAGTCCCGGCACGAGCGCCACGCCGTAGGCCACCAGCCAGGCGAACCACAGGATGCCGAGGCCGATGCAGCCGAAGCCCTCGCAATAGGTATTGGCGATCGCCACTGCCGCCGCGACCAGCGCGGCGACGGCGAGGATGTAGGCGACGGCGAGGAGGCGGAGGAGCATTCGCCCGACTAGCGGGCTGCGCACGGAATCGCCGGCAATTCCCTTCTTTACTGCCTGGCCGCCGTCGGCAGCGGCGAGAACTCGATCGGTACCCAGGCGTAGCGGCCGCCGCCTTCCGCGCGGACATGGCCGATACCGGGAAAGGGCAGGTGCATGCCGGCGACCAGCGTCTTGCTTGTTGCCATCGCCTTCATGATTGCGCGGCGGGTGGCGATGGCCTGCTTCTGGTCGACGTCGAATTCGATCGAGACGCCCGGTTTCGCGAACTGCACCGCGTGCGCATGCACCAGGTCGCCCCAGATCAGAAGCTTCTGCCCGGCGGACTCGACCGCGTAGGCGGTGTGCCCCGGCGTATGGCCGTTGGCCTTTACCGCGCGCACTCCCGGCACCAGCTCGGCGCCGTCGGCGAAGGTCTGCCACTGGCCGGCGGTCTGGTACGGCGCCGCCGTGTCGCGCGCCATCTTGAAGAACGGCTTCATCCCCTCCGGCGCCTTCTCCGCCGTCTCCTGCGACAGCCAGAAATCGTGGTCGCCGCGCGGCACCATGACCCGCGCCTTCGGGAACACCGGCTTGCCGCCGGCGTCGTTCAGCCCGCCCATGTGGTCGCCGTGCAGGTGGGTGACGACCACCGTATCGACCTGCGCCGGGTCGTAGCCGGCCGCCTTCATGTTCTGCAGCACGTAGCCGAGCGACGGCCCGAACAGCTTGGCGGCGCCGGTATCGACCAGCACCAGATGCTTGCCGGTGTTGATCAGATAGGCGTTCACCGCCGTCTGCATCTTCGGGTCGCCGACGAACATGCGCGCGAGCAGGCGCCGCAGATCGGTCGGGGTCGCGTTCTTCAGCAGCTTGGCATCGAGCTCGATGGCACCGTCGAACAGCGCAGTGATCTCGAACTGACCGAGCTGGTGGCGGTAGTAGCCGGGGACCTGGGTCTGGATCGCCGGGGCTTCGGCGTGCGCCAGCGGCGACAGGGCGAAAAGGGCATAGAGGGCGAGGCGTAGCAGGGAGCGCAAGGGAGTCGGCATGGATGGTCTCCGTTCGGATTCAACGGCCGCCACCGGCGGCAAGCCGGAATTATGGGGCAGACAGGTCCGGCTTGAGCCAATGAAGAAGGGCTCCCGCGCCCGCGCCGACTGGCGGGCGACGCCTCATCATGTTGTGAGGCACGGGCTGCTCAGCGCCTGCGGTTCTGCATTGCAGTTTGCTGACGGCAGCCCGTTGCGAGGCGGCCGCCTTCCTGATTTCCTCCGGTGCAGCATCGAATGCGACCGCCGGGCATTCCTCATCATGCCCGGTGAGCGCGGCGGCGAGGGGGAGCTTGATTTTCCCGGCCAGAATTTGCTCTATTGGTGGCCACGGTCGGAGCGGTAAAATAACCATCTTGACTATAAGGCTTTTATTTCCGTGCAACTCGAAACCTACGTCACCACCCTCGGCAGCCACCTCAAGTCCCGCTTCTCCACCCGCGTGCGCAAGCTCTCGCTGCATGTCGGCTTCACCTGCCCGAACCGCGACGGTACGCTGGGGCGGGGCGGCTGCACCTTCTGCAGCGTGCGTGCGTTCAACGACGACGATTCGGCGCTGCCGATCGGCGAACAGCTGGCCCGGGGCCGCGCGCGCACGGCGCGGGCGGAGCGCTATCTGGCCTACTTTCAGGCCTATACCAGCACCTACGCCGAAATCGAGGAACTGCGGCGGCTCTACGAGGAAGCGCTGGCGCAGGCGGACATCGTCGGCCTGTGCGTCGGCACGCGCCCGGACTGCGTGCCGGATGCGGTGCTGGAAATCCTTGCCGGCTACCGCGAGCGCGGCTACGAGGTGTGGCTGGAGCTCGGGCTGCAGAGCGCGCACGCGTCGACGCTGGCGCTGATCAACCGCGGCCACGGCTTCAACGCCTATGCCGACACGGTGACGCGGGCGTACCGCTACGGCGTGCCGGTATGCACGCACCTGATCCTCGGGCTGCCCGGCGAGACGCCGGCGATGATGCTCGACACGCACCGCCAGGTGCTGGGCTGCGGCGTCGCCGGAATCAAGCTGCATCCGCTGATGGTGGTGAAGGGCTCGCGCATGGCGGCGCACCATGCCCGCGGCGAGCTGCAGCCGCCGACGCTGGACGCCTACGTCGAGACGGCCGCCGAGCTGATCCGCCGCACACCGCGCGAGGTGATCTTCCACCGGGTGACGGCGACGGCGCGACCGCCGACGCTGATCGCGCCCGACTGGTGCCAGACCCGCTGGGCCGCCGCGCATGCGCTGTGCGCCGAACTGGCCCGCGACGGCGGGCAGGGCAGCTATCTGCGCGGCGCCTGATCCCCAGCGAGCTTGGGCGCGGCCTACCCGAAGCGTCGCGCCGCCTCGACGGCCAGCCCGCCGCCGATGCTGCCAAAGAGGTCGCCCTCGACTGCCCGCGCCTTCGGCAACAGCGCCGCGAGGCGCTGGCGCAGCCGATCGGCGCGGGTAGCGTCAACCTCCTTTCGCCTCCCGGTCAGTCCGGGCTCGTGGCCTCTTCTACTGGAAGACGAAATTTCGCGGGAAGCTCACTCCTGGAGCGGATGGTTCGTTCGACTCCCCGGTGGGCGTAAAGCCTTTCGACCAACTCCGCGCGATGGCTCAGTACGGCCCGCTGGTTGATCGATCCCTTGTCGGTAATTTCATGCCGGTCGAGGGATGGAGGATCGGCCAACAGGTGCAACCAGGCAACGCGGGTGGCGGAGCCGCTCGCTGTCAGGTTGACCCGCTCCAGCAAGTCCGCGAAGTAGTCCTGTACGCAATGGCTGTCCAGCACCTCTGCCGGCGAAGCGTCCGGCGCCATCTCCGCCAGCAGGCAGCAATGTTCGAGGCGGGGGAAGATCAGGGCGCCGATATCATCGCGGTTGATCCCGGTCAGGACGACATCCATCACGTAGGGGGCGCCGCTGCTGATAATCCTGGCCCGGAGCGGACCGACGCTGACGAAAGTGCCGGAACTCAGCTTGAAATCCTCGGCAATGCGTCCATCGAACATCAGGCCGATTTCCGGATGCTGCGGATCGGCAAAGCGCAGGGCGTCGCCGGTGCAGTAGTAGCCTTCATGGTCGAAGACCTCGGCGGTTTGCGCCGGGGCGCGCCAGTAGCCGGGCATCACATGCGGGCCGCGGAAGCGCGCTTCCAGTTTTTCGTCGATGGGGACCAGCTTTATTTCACAGCCCGGCGTCGGCAGGCCGACATAACCGGCCTGGATCAGCGGCCCGGTGGTGAAGGTCGAGGAAGGCGAAGTTTCCGTCATCCCCAGGCCGCTCATGACGCGGATGAGTTCGCCGCAGTGGGACAAGCTGACGCGGTTCAGCCGGTCCCAGGCGGCTTGGGACAGCCCGGCGCCGGCGAAGAAGAACAGATTGACCTGGGAAAAGAAGGTGTTGCGCAGCTCCTTGTCCTTTTCCAGCGCATCGGTCAGGAGCTCCCAACCCTTGGGGACGTTGAAAAAGACGGTGGGTGCGATCTCGCGCAGGTTGCGCACCGTTTCGGCGAAGCCGCTGGCGGTCGGCTTGCCATCGTCGATGTAGAGGGTGCCCCCGTTGTAGAGCGCGATCCCGAGATTATGGCTGCCCCCGAAGGTGTGGTTCCAGGGCAGCCAGTCGACCAGTACCGGCGGGCGCTCGCCGAAACAGGGAAAGGTTTGCAGCAGCATTTGCTGGTTGCTGCACAACATGCGATGGGTCGTCGTCACGGCTTTCGGGAGCTTGGTTGAACCCGAGGTAAACAGGAATTTGGCGATGCTCTCGCCGGTCAGCGAGCGGTTAACGCTGTCGACGGTGCTCGGTTGCGTTTGCAGCAGGCTGGCGAATGAGGTTGTCTGTCGGCCCCAGACGGCTTCGCGGTCGAGGACAATTTCCACGTCGTCCGCTATGGTTTGTGCAATCGCCTTGGCGAAGGCATGTCCACGTGTCGCGTAAACCATGCCGGGCGTTGTCAGCCGGATGATATGGGCCAGTTTTCCGAAATCGTTGGCAACCAACGAATACGAGGGGGAGAGCGGGCTATAGGGAATGCCGGCGTACATCGCACCGAAAGCCATCTGCAGGTGCTCCAGATCGTTCCCGGAAAGGATCAGCAGCGGACGCTCGGCCGAAAGCCCCCGCGCCAGGAGGGCTTGCCCTATGGCTCTAGCCCTCTGGAGCATCTCGGCGTAGGAAATGCGAATCCATTGGCCGTCGTCTCCGCGCTGGGCGACCAATGTGCGAGACGGATGCTTTTCGGCTCCTTCGACCAGGCGGTCGGTCAGCCGGACTGGATATTCCCCGAGCATTTCGGTCGAGTGCAATCGCCAGCTGCCGTTTGCCTCCTGGTGGACTGCGACGGAGTTTCTACCGATGTTGACGGCACGGTAGCCCTCCTGCCTGTTTTGCGACATGGTGTCTCCTTGGGGGTTCTGATGATGTCGCCGGCTTGGCGTATCGCTCGCCAAGCCGGGGGACTTATCGTCATCCGCCCACTAATGCAGCCTTGCACGTGGCACATAAAACCGCGCTTTGCCCGTGCTGGCGTTGCAACGCCGCGCGATAGCACGGGGTATCGCTGCGCTTTGCGCCTCGCCGCACGGGCAAATGCATCGGTTTGCAAGTGCCTCACGGCGTGCAACACTGCAATAGCGAGGGCGGGCGGCAGCGTTAAACGTTGCGTTTGTAGGTTTGCAGGCCCGGCTTGATGGTCTTGTCGTCGAGGAACTGCTTCAAGCCCTGGGCACGCCCTTTTTCCGGGTCGCGGCCGTTCGACTGGTCGACCTTGGCGTAGAGGTAATCCTCGTTCTGTTCCCAGTTCAGCTCGCGGCAGCGCTTGAAGCCATGCTTGGCATAGCGCAGCACCGCCGGGTTCTTCTCCAGCAGCTTGCCGGCCAACGCCTTGACCTCGTCGCGCAATTGGGCGCGCGGCACGCTCTTGTTGACCAGGCCCATTTCGGCCGCCTGCTTGCCGGTCCAGGTGTCGCCGGTCATCACGTAGTAGAGCGCCTGCCGGTGCCCCATGGTGTCGGCGACGGCCTTGCTGACCAGGTTGCCCGGCGGGATGCCCCAGTTGATCTCCGACAGGCCAAACACTGCCTCGTCGGCAGCGATGGCCAGGTCGCAGGCGACCAGCGGCGAGAAGGCACCGCCGAAACACCAGCCGTTAACCATGGCGATGGTCGCCTTGTTGTAGAAGCGCAGCAGTTTCCACTGCCACTGCGAGCAGTCGCGGCGCATTTTTTCCTGGAAAACGTCGGACTTGCCGTCGGTCTCGCGGAAATATTCCTTCAGGTCCATGCCGGCCGACCAGGAATCGCCGGCGCCGGTCAGGACCAGCACCTGCACGTCGTCGTCCAGCTCGATGGTTTCGAGCACGTCGATCATTTCGCGGTTGAGCAGGGGGCTCATGGCGTTGCGTTTTTCCGGACGATTCAGGGTGACCCAGGCGACGCCTTGTTCGACGTCAACTTTCACGGTTTGCCAGCGATTTTCGTAATTTGCCATTTTCAATTTCCTTCGATCGGTAGTTGATAAAAAGTGGAGTGGGGGCTGTTTTGCGGATTTGTTTTTCCGTTCCGCGCGGCGAGTCACTGCTCGAACGCTTGGCATGCCGAGGTTTGCCCTTGCAATTCCTCGATTTGTTGGGTGATGGCGGCGCACAGCGATTGTTGAACTTCGAACTGGTCGACGGCCTTTTTGACGATTCCGGCGCGGACCTGGGCGCCCGCCTTGACTTCGTCCATGGTGGCAATGGCATCCTCGATATTGCCCAAACCGCTGCTGGCCGAAGCGACCGCCTGCTCGACGCCACTGCCTGCCTGCTCCGCCGTCTGCTGAAGGTCCTGGGCGATCAAGCCGATTTCCTGGCTCGACTGGTTGGCCCGCTCGGCGAGCTTGCGCACTTCGTCGGCGACGACGGCAAAGCCGCGGCCTTGCTCGCCCGCCCTGGCCGCCTCGATGGCGGCGTTGAGTGCCAGCAGGTTGGTCTGGGCGGCGATTTCCTGGATGCTGGTGACGATTCGCCCGATTCGCTGCGATTGCACCGTCAGTTCGGCAAACACCTCGGCGACGTTCTGGTTGTGGCGTTCAAACTGTGTTATTTCCCGTGCGCTGGCGCCGAGCTTGTCGTAGCAGATGTCGATTTTTTCGGCCGAGCTGCGGGCGATCGCTCCCGCACGCGTCGTATGTTCCAGGCTCAGATCGAGCGATTTTTCCCAGTCCGCCAGATGGCTGAAGATCGACGACAAGGCGGTCTGCAGGCGGCGGCTGGTTGCGGACAAGCGAGATGCCAGATCGTCATGCCCGGCTTCCGGAACCGACGGCGCTGCCAGCGTTTCTTGCCACCGTTGATCAAGCAAGCGTGGCAGCGCCATCAGGCGCTGCAAGACGCTTCCCGGCGCGGCGGCCGACCAGCGGGCCAGGGCGGCATCGAATCGCTCGGCTTCGATGTCCTTTTCCAGTTTGAAAAACTCCTCCGGGGAGAGCCCCGTTTCCGGAGCCGGCCGAAAAAGCCTGCCGAAGATCGATGTCATGCGTCGGCTTCCAGCATGCGACGCAGGGCCGAGCACAGTTGATCGAACGCCAGTTCAGCTGTTTTGATTTTCCCGGTCATGTTGATATAGCCGTGGGACAGACCCGGGTAGTCGACGAGACTGACGGGAACGCCGGCGGCCATCAAGCATTCGGCGTAGGCGATGCCTTCGTCGCGCAGCGCGTCGTAGCCGGCGACCTGGATCAGCGCTGGCGGCAAGCTGCCGAACTGTGCCGCGAGCAGCGGGGCGCCGCGGAAATCCGGTGCCAGCCCCGAGGGGCCGAAGTATTGGCGGTTGCAATATTCCATCGTGCGGCTGGTCAGGACGTAGCCCGTGCCGAATTTCCCGTGTGAAGGAAACTGCCCGGGCGCGGCGGCGGTCACCGGGTAAAGCAGCGCTTGGAAAGCGATGGCCGGGCCGCAGCGGTCCCGGGCCAGCAAGGCCAGGACAGCCGCCAGGTTGGCTCCGGCGCTATCGCCGACGACGGCCAGGCGGGCCGGGTCGGCGCCGAGGCTCGCTGCGTTCGCCGCCGTCCAGGCCAGCGCGGCGTAGCAATCGTCTACCGCGGCGGGGAACGGGGCTTCTGGCGCCAGGCGGTAATCGACGGCGACGACGACGCAGCCCGAACGGGCGCAGAGGTTGCTGCACACCGCGTGGTAGCAGTCCAGGTCGCCGAGCACGAAGCCGCCGCCATGGAGGTAGAGGGCGATGCCGCCGGCCGCGGCCGGCGGACGGTAGATGCGCACCGCGAGCGGGCCGTCGGGGCCGTCGATCTGGCGCGTGTCGACCGGCACCTCGGCCGGCGTGCGGTCGGCCGCCGCCGTCAGCAGGCGGTAGAGGCCGCGGGCCGGATTGGGCGGCAGGTCGCAGAGATCCGGCGCGCCGCTGCGGCGGCCTTCTTCAAGAAAATCGGCGAGTTCGATATCTAGCATGGATGACTCCCTGGAGGCGGTGGGGGCAGGAGCGAAACGACGACCTTGCCCAGTTGTTGATTGGATTCGAGGTAGCGATGGGCGGCGACGATGTCGTCGAAGGCGAAGCGGCGGGCGATCGTCGGCCGGATGGCGCCGCGGCTCAGGGCGTCGCGGATGAAGCTTTCCGCCGCCGCCAGGCGCCGGGGATCGCGGATGATCTCGAAGACCAGGTAGCCGCGCAGGCTCAGCCCCTTGCCGATCGCGCTGCGGAAGGGGAAGGGCGTGGCCTCGCCGGCGCCGCTCAGGTTGCCGTAGATGACCAGGCAAGCTCCGGGCGCCAGGCTTTCGGCCAAGGCGGCGACGCCCGGCCCGGCAACCGGGTCGAAGGCCAGGCGCGCGCCTTGCCCGGCGGTCGCTTGCCAGACGGCTTCGCTCAGCGCCTCGGCGCTGTCGGGAGTCAACACGTGGCGTGCCCCGGCGGCCAGCAGCGCCTGCTGCTTTTCCGGCGAGCGGGTGACCGCGATCGGGATTGCACCCAGGTGATTGGCGATCTGGATCGCCGCCAGCCCGACGCTGCTCGACGGCGCGGTGATGAGCACGGCGTCGCCCGGCGCCAGCCGGCCAATGTCGACCAGGGCGCCGTAGGCGGTCAGATAAGCCATCCACAGCGCTGCCGCGCTCTCGGCATCCAGCCCGTCCGGGCGCTTGAGGACGGCGCCGGCCGGCACATTGACGGATTCGGCGTAAACGCCGTGGCGGCTCATCGACAAGGCGGGGATGATGCAGACCGCGTCACCCGGGGCAAAGCCGGCGACCTCGGCGCCGACCGCCGCGACGATGCCGCTCGCCTCGTAGCCGAGGCGTGACGGAAACTGCGCCGGCTCCAGGTAGTGTCCGGCGCGGAAAGCGGCTTCCGCCCGATTCAGGCCGATCGCCTCAAGGCGCACCTGGATTTCACCGGCGGCCGGTGCCGGCAGCAGCTCGTCCTCGATGCGCAGGACTTCCGGGCCGCCGTAGGTATGGAAGCGGACGACGCGGTTCATGTCAGGCTGCATTCTTTTCCGGGGCGGCGACCGCAAAGCCGTCGGGCTCGGTGCGTGCTGCCGCTGTCGCCGGGCGTAACAGGAAATGCGCCAGGGCCGGCAACAGCAACAGCGCTCCGAGCATGTTCCAGAGGAACATGAAGGCGAGCAGGATGCCCATGTCGGCCTGGAACTTGATCGGCGAGAAAGCCCAGGTGGCGACGCCGATGGCCAGTGTGAAGCCGGTCAGCATGACGACCTTGCCGGTAAACAGCAGGGCTTGGTAATAGGCTGCCGACAGGCTGTCGCCCAGGCGCATGCGGGCCAGCATGACGGACAGCACGTAGAGCGCGTAGTCCACGCCGATGCCGACGCCGAGCGCGATGACCGGCAGCGTGGCGACCTTGATGCCCATGCCGAAGGCGACCATCAGCGCCTCGCAGAGAATCGAGGTCAGCACCAGCGGCAGCACGGCGCAGACCACGGCCCGCCAGGAGCGGAAGGTGATCCAGCATAGCAGCGTGACGGCGCCGTAGACCCAGAACATCATGTCGTGGGTGGCCTGCTTGACGACGATGTTGGTCGCCGCTTCGATGCCGGCGCTGCCGGCGGCCAGCAGGAAACGGGCGTCCGCAGTCTCGTGGCCGGCGATATAGGCCTCGACCGCGTTGACCACGCGGGAAAGGGTTGCGGCCTTATGGTCCTGCAAGTAGACGTAGAGGGTGAGCAGGCTGCAGGTCTGGTTGAACAGTTCGCGCGGGGCGCGGGTCTGGACGCCGCCAAGCACATCGTTGTTGGGCACCAGGTCGAGCCACTTGAAATTGCCCTCGTTGTAGCCGGCGGTGGCGATGCGCGACAGCTTGGCCATCGAGTTGGTGGCTTCGACGCCGGGCAGTTGTTCCAGTTGCCAGCCCAGCTCGTCGACCAGGGAGAGGTTCTGGTAGCGGGTGCATTGGTCTTCGGCGGTCTTGACCATGACCACCAGGATGTCGCTGCTCGCCGCATAGTTCTGCACCATGAAGGCGTTGTCGAGGTTGTAGCGGGAATCGGCGCGCAGTTCCGGAGCGCCCGGATCGAGGTCGCCGACCTGCAGATGCGTACTGACGGCATAGCCGGCGACGGCCATGGCGATGCCGAGCAGCACCGAGAACAGCGCCCAGCGGCGCTGGGTGAACAGGTCGAGGAATTCCCACAGCCAGTGCTTGGCGCCGGCTTCGTCGAGCTGCTCGGACTTGAGGCTGCGGGCGGCGGCGACCGGGCTGACGCCGGTGTAGGAAAGCAGGATCGGCAGCAGGATCAGGTTGGTGAAGATCAGCACGGCGACGCCGATCGAGGCGATCACCGCCAGATCCTGGATGACCTCGATCCGGATGACCATCAGCACGCCGAAGCCGACCGCGTCGCAGAGCAGCGCGGTCATGCCGGCGAGGAACAGGCGGCGGAAGGTGTAGCGGGCGGCGACGACGCGATGCGTTCCGCGGCCGACGTCCTGCATGATGCCGTTCATCTTCTGGGCGCCGTGGCTCATGCCGATGGCGAAGACCAGGAAGGGGACGAGGATCGAATAGGGATCGAGCGCGAAGCCGAGCAGCGTGATCAGCCCGAACTGCCAGACCACGGCGACCAGCGAGCAGGCGACGACCAGTGCCGTCGAACGGACGCAGCGGGTGTACCAGAACAGCATGGCGGTGGCGATGACGATAGCCGCGCCGAAGAAGACCAGCACCTGGGTCAGGCCCTCGATCAGGTCGCCGATGACCTTGGCGAAGCCGGTGACATGGATATGGATCTTGCCCTGCTGGTACTTGCTCCGGAGCTGTTCGATCTTGGCCGAGAGTTCCCGGTAATCCAGCGCCTCGCCGGTTTGCGGATTGCGGTCGAGCAGCGGCACGAAGATGACGCTCGATTTCAGGTTGGCGGCGACCAGTTGGCCGATCTCGCCGGAGCGCTCGACGTTCTGGCGCACCTGGTCGAGGCTGCGCGGCGAGCCGTCGTAATCGTCGGGGACCACGGTGCCGCCTTCCAGGCCTTCCTCGGTGACCGCCGCCCAGCGCGTGGCGGTGGTCCACAGCGACTTCATGAACGGCCGGTCGACGCCGGGCAGCAGATAGATTTCGTCGTTCAGCTGCTGCAGGGTGGCCATGTACTCCCGGTCGAAGATGGTGCCTTCGGTCGTTTCGACGGCGATGCGCATGGAATTGCCGAGGGCGGCCAGGTCGGCCCGGTTTTCCAGATAGTTGACGATGTACGGGTGGGTGGCCGGAATCATCTTCTCGAAACTGGCGTTCAGATTGATCCGCGTCGCCTGCCAGCCGAGCAGCAGGGTGCCGAGCAGGCAGAAGATGACGACCCACAAGCGGTTGTTGAACAACACGCGCTCGGCCAGGTTGCCGGATCGGCGGTCGAAGTCTTCCAGTCGCTTGATGACCGGCTGATGATCGCTGGAGTGAGGGGTATGCACGAGGCGCCTCCGTGGGGATTTAGTTGTTGGGCGAGGCGATCGGCGTGCTGAGCACGCCACGCAGGCTGGCGACGAGCAAGCCCTGGTTGCCGTCTTCGATCACCGCGGTCAGCGGCGTGCTCGAGCGCATCGCCAGCGGGACGAATTTTCGCGCTTCTTCTTCGATCAACAATTGCCCGGACTGGCTGGCCAGCAGCAGGCGGCCGTCGCTCAATTCCGTAGCCCCGGAAATCGCGGCGGCGCTGTTCGTCTGTAGGGCCTGCCAGTTCCCGCCGTCGGCCGGAAGGCGGAAGGCGTTGCCGCGCAGGCCATAAAGCAACAGGCCCTGGCGGGTGCTGAGGGCGCCGAACCAGCTACCCGGGTAGGGCGAGCTTGCGGCCGCGAAATATTGCCCACCGTCGGTCGAGCGCAGGATCAATCCCTGTTCGCCGACCAGGTAGATGGCGGAGCCGACCTGGGCGATGCCGTAGAGATGGAGATTTCTCGGGTTGTCGACGCGGGCCGACCAGTCTTCCCAGTGCTTGCCCCCGTCGCTGGTGCGGAAAATCAGGTTGTAGGCACCGATGATGAAGCCATGCCCCGACGGGTCGATGTGGATATCGAAGAAGGGCTTGTCCGGGCCGTCGGTCAGCAGGTAGGTCGCCTGGCGTATCGCCTTCTCGTCGCCGCTGCGCATCGCCGTCGCATAGGCCAGCTGTGCGGCCTGCAGCCCGTCCAGCTGCTTGTGCCAGGTGGCGCCGCCGTCGTCGGTGTGGAGGACGATGCCCATGTGGCCGACCGCCCAGCCGCGCCGGTCATCGACAAAGCGCAGCGCGGTCAGGGTGACGCTGGTCGGCGTCGAAGCCTGGATCCAGGTCTTGCCGTGGTCGATCGAATAGAGAACGATGCCACGCTCGCCGGCGACGAGCAGGCGATCCCCGGCCCGGGCGACGGCCAGCATGGCGCTGCCGACGGCCTTGCCGGAGATCGTGGCGGGATGGTCGAGCGCCCGGGGGGCGGGCGGCAGCGGGGCGTTGTCGGGTGGGGCGGCCTGGGTGACTGCGGACAGACCGGCCAGGCACAGATAGATGATCGTTTTTTTCATGATTTGCCAATAAATCCGGGAGTGCGGTGAAGCAACTCCCGGAAAACGCGGAGTATTCAGGCGATTGGATGCGTGCCTAGCGGGCGCCCAGGTTGGCCAGTTCTTCCGGCGTGAAGAACTTTTCCGTCAGCTTGGGGGCAGGGGCGATCTGCTTGCCGGTACCGTTCGACGCGGCGTTCAGGTAGTAGCCGCCGTTCTGCAGGTTGTAGGTGCCCCAGAACACGTTGCCGAATACGGCGGGAACATCCGGCGCCAGCAGGGTCAGCGTGTAGCTGGTGCGCCACAGTTGACCTTGGGCATCCCAGCCATCGAACAGGCTGATCTGCCAGGTATCCTCGTCCAGGTAGTACTTGCGTTTGCCGACGACATGGCGCTTGCCCGGGGCCAGGTTGGCCTCGACTTCCCAGACCCGGTGCAGTTCCCAGCGCACCAGTTCGGGATTCAGAAAACTCCCGCCCATCAGGTCTTCTACGTTGGCGGCGGCAGCCTTGTTGTTGTTGTAGGGAATCAGGATTTCCTTCTTGCCGACCAGCTTGTAGTCGTGGTGGTCCCACGGTCCGAACAGCATGAAGGCTTCGTCGAAGAAGCCCATGCCCGAGGTGACGGAATCCGGCGTGTCATAGGAAACCGACGGCGCGCGGCGAACGCGGCGCTGGCCGACGAGGTATTGCCAGATGCCGCGATTCATGCCTTCCGCGCTGGGTTCATGGACCAGGATGGCTTCGCCGGCCTTCGAGGACGGCGCGCTCTGTACGAAACGACCATACAGATACACGCCCTTGTAGGTTTCCAGGCTGCCGTTCTTGTCGTAGTACGGGCTGAGCTTGTTCTCGTCGCCTTGACTGCAGACGGACATCTTGCCGTTTCCGGTGACGATCCAGCAGTTGATCGGGTGGTTGACGGACTCGCCTTGCCAGGCCAGCACGTGGTTCCACATCGCCTCGTTGCCGCTCTTCGGGATCGGGAAAGGCGTGCCGCCGTAGGCGCCGTCGACGCTGAAACCGTTGTTGGTGAGCTTGGCGCGCGTCGCGTTCTTGGCCGTGTTGTCGTACACCCATTGCGGGGCGGCGGCGCTGCGGTGGGTCGGATAGACGTTGAGCTTGAAGTCGGGATACTTCTTGAGCAGGCCCTTGACGCCGTCGGTCAATTTGTCGGCGTATTTATCCATGTTCCTCGCGTCGACCGTATAGAGCGGTTTTTCGCCAGCAAAGAAATCCGGGCGGGTGCTGCCCGGCTTGAAACCGGCCGGCACCTTGGTGTAACCGCCGGTCCAGGCCGGAATGGAGCCGTCCTTGTTGCCGGCCTTTTCTGCGCCGAGCGGGGTCAGCGTGGTTTTCAGCTTGGCGGCCTCGTCGACACTGACCTCGGCGAAGCCCTGCCCGGAGACGGCGGCGCCGATCAGCGCGGCGAGAATGGTGATGCGCATTTTCATTTGGGGTTCCTCTGTCGTTAGAAGCTGCGGGAAACGTTGAACGTCACGTAGTCGCGGTCCCACATGGTCTGCTCGAAGTCGCCGCCGCCGATGCTGGTGCCTTTCTTGCCGAGCCAGTGGTGGTAGTTCAGGCCACCCTTCCAGGTGTTGAGGTAGTTGAAATTGAGGCCGACGTCGAGCGAACCGCCGCCCTCGACCCAGCCGACGAAAACCCGCGAGCGCTTGAAATCGTGCGTGTACACAATGGGGATCGAGAGATCGACGCCATCGAAGACCTGGAAGTAGTCGGCGGTGAAGGCCAGGGTCAGGCGTGAAGCGCTTTTCGACGTGGTCGGGTCGATCGCGCCCGGGTTCTTGTCGATGCTGGTGACGGTATGCCAGTCATACTGGACGGCCAGCGAGCCGCCGTCCTTCAACAGCGCATTCGGCTGGAAGAGGTGGATGTCGGCGATGGTGACGTGCGCCGTCTTGCCGACGGCATAGGCCGGGTTGTCCTGGTTGTCGAAGTTGTTCCACTGGGCGGGAATGGCCTGGACGATGGCCAGGCCACCGGTCAGCGGCATGTTGTGGCGGACCGAGGCTTCGATCGAAATATTGTCGCTGCCGAGCAGCGTGCTGGCCGAGGCGCCGTAGGTGCGGATGTCCTCTTGATAGACCAGACGGTAGTTGCCGCGCACCGGGTCGAAATAGGCGGCCGACGGCGTCTTGTCGTGGTAGTTGGCGGCGTAGAGGCCGAATTCGGTGTCCAGGCTGTCAGCCTTGTAGCGCAGCTGGAGGCCGCCCTGGCCGCTGTTCCGTGGCTTTTCGTCGGCATCCCGCGCAAACAGCCCGCCGACCGGAGTGCTCAGGAAGGACTCCGCGCCATCGGTCATGAAATCGTTGGGGGAGAGGAAGCTGCCGGCGGCAAAGAACGGCGACTTGTGCCACTTGAACTGGTAGTAGCCGCCCAGCGAGAGCTTGTCGCTCACTTGCAGCGAACCGGAAACCTGTTCGGTCGGCAGGATGAATTCCTTGACCTGGGCCCCCGGCACGGTGGCCGCCTTGGTGATGTCGACCGGCCCCTGGGCGGCCGCGATGCCGTTGCTGCCGGACATCAGGGTTTCGCCATAAACCACGGCGTGGCGACCCAGCGTGATGCGCCCCGGCATGTCGCCGAGCTCGCCCTTGGCGAAAACGAAGGCGTCCATCAGGCGTCCGTTGGAGCCGACGGCATTCTGGGTGCCGTTGGTAAACCGGTTGGAAGCGGTGCTGATGTTGTGCGTGATGCCGGAGTCGTTGTCGTTGCGGCGCTGGTAGATGTCGTCATACCAGGCGGTGCCGCTGATGCGGAATCCGTAATTGCCCTTGGTGACGTCGAGTTCGCTGGTCAGATCGAGGCGTTGCGAGGTGAAGCCCTTCTTGAAATTGCGGTTGCCGTCGCCGGCCGGGCTCGCCACCTGGGCGGCCAGCTGCGCGCTGTCCGGGTCGCGTAGCCGGTACATGGTGCTGTACTTGATGGTGTTGTCCCAGCGAACCTTGACATCCGATTCGCCGGTGTCGAATTCGAAGGCGTGGGCCGCCGGCAAGGCGAAGGTTGCGGCCAGCGCCAAGGCGATGCGACTTGGTTGCTTTTTCAGCATTATTTCCTCCTAGTGGTGTGATGCGTTTCTGTTGAGGCGGTTGAAAAACTAGCCGATACGGACGATCGGTTTGATGGTTCTCCCCGTTTCGCTGTCGTGGACCGCAGCGTTTATTTCTTCGAACGGGTAGAAGCGCACCATGCGGTCGAAGGGAAACTCCCCCCGGCGATAGAGCTCGATCAGTTGCGGGATGAACTGGTCCGGGTTGGCCGAGCCTTCGACGATGCCGAGCAGGCGGCGGCCGCCGCTCATGAAATGGACTTCGTCGAGGTTCAGCTCGGTGCCCATCGGCGAGGCGCCGAGAATCCCGCAGGTGCCGCGCGGCGCCAGGCTCATCACGGCATTGCGCATGACCGCCGGCAGACCGGTGGTGTCGACCGCGTAGTCGATGCCGTAGCCGGTCAGCGCGAGCAGCTTGGCGACGACCTCGTCGCGCAGCGGGTTGAAGCTGTGCGTGGCGCCGATCGTCTTGGCGAATGCCAGGCGCTCGTCGTTGGTGTCGATGGCGACGAGCAACGAGGCGCCCCGGGCCTTGGCCGCCATCAGTGCCGACAGGCCGACCGAGCCGGCGCCGAAGACGGCGAAGGACTTGCCGGCCTTCAATTGCAGGGCGTTGATGACGGCGCCGGCGCCGGTCTGGATGCCGCAGGCGAGCGGCCCGAGCAGCGCCAGGTCGACGTCCTTCGGCACCTTGACGACGTTCCGCTGGTGGCAGATGGCGTGGCTGGCGAAAGACGATTGGCCGAAGAAGTTGCCGTGGATGAGTTCGCCGTCGCGGGACAGCGCGCTGCTGCCGTCGGCCCGGGTGCCGAAGAAATTGCGCGGGAAGAACTCGTGGCAATAGGCTGGTTCGTGTTCGTCGCAGCTCGGGCAATGGCCGCAGGAATTGAAGCTCATCACCACGTGGTCGCCGGGGGCGACCTTGCCGACGCCGGCGCCGACCTGTTCGACGACGCCGGCGCCCTCGTGGCCGAGGACCACCGGCAGCGGGGTCGGCAGGTGACCGTCGCGGACCACGATGTCGGTGTGGCAGACGCCGGTAGCGACGACGCGGACCAGCACTTCGCCGGCACGCGGCGCTTCCAGGTTGACCGTCTCCAGAGAGAAGGCGCCGCCCTTTTCGCGGGCGACCGCGGCGGTGATCTGCATGCGCTGTCTCCCTCGGCTCAGAACGGGTAGGGGTGGGCGGCCGACTGAACGGTGACCCAGCGCAACTGCGAGAAGTTTTCCCAGTTGGTCGGACCGCCGACGTTGCCGCCGTTGCCCGAGCAGCCACGGCCGCCGAAGGGGTTGCAGCACTCGTCGTTCACCGTCTGGTCGTTGATGTGCAGCATGCCCGAGTCGATCCGCTCGCCGAGGCGCATGGCGCGGCCGACGTCGGCGGTGATGATGCCGGCCGACAAGCCGTACTCTGTGTCGTTGGCGATGGCGACGGCTTCGTCGTCGGTCTTGAAGGTGATCAGGCTGGCGCAGGGGCCGAACACTTCCTCATGGTAGGCGCGCATGCCCGGCTTGACGTTGGAGAGCACGGTCGGCTGGTAGAACAGGCGGTCGTAGCTGCCGCCGGCTTCCAGCTTGGCGCCGGCCGCGATGCTGTCGTGGATGATGGCATGGGTGCGGTCGCGCTGGCGTTCGCTGATCAGCGGCCCGAGGGCGACCTGCTCGGTGGCCGGATTGCCGACCGGCAGTTGGGCGGCCTTGGCGACCAGGCAGCGGGTGAATTCCGCGGCGATGCTTTCCTGCACCAGGATGCGGCCGGAAGCCATGCAGATCTGCCCCTGATGCAGGAAGGCGCCCCAGGCGGCGTTGCTGGCCGCGACGTCGAGGTCGGCGTCGTCGAGGATGAGCAACGGGCTCTTGCCCCCCAGTTCGACCGTAACCTTCTTCAGGTGGCGGCCGGCGGCCTCGGCGACCATGCGGCCGACCGCGGTCGATCCGGTAAAGGCGATCATTTTCACCAGCGGCGATTCGCACAACACCGAACCCGCCTCGGCGCCGCCCGGCAGCACGTGCAGCACGCCTGCCGGCAGGCCGGCCGCCTGCAACACGCTGGCGATGATCAGGCCGCCGCTGACCGGCGTCTGCGGGTCCGGCTTCAGCAGCACGGCGTTGCCGGCGGCCAGCGCCGGCCCGACGGCGCGCATCGACAGCACCAGCGGCACGTTGAACGGCGAAATCACCCCGACCACGCCGTGCGGCACGCGCTTGGCGTAGCTCAGGCGGCCGGCCTGGCTGGGCAGGACGATGCCCTGGTTCTCATGCTGCATGGCTGCCGCCATGTTGAACAACTCGATGGCCTCGCCGATTTCGAGCTGCCCCTTGGCAACGATGCCGCCGGTTTCGCGCACCACCCACATCGCCAACTCGTCGAAATGCTCCTGCAGCAGGGCTGCAGCACGGCGGAAGATGGCGGCCCGCTCGCGCGGCGCGACCTTGGCCCAGCCGCGCTGGGCGGCGATGGCCGTGTTGATCGCGCTGTCGACGTCGGCGGCATTGGCTTGCCCGACTTCGGCCAGCACCTCCCCGGTGGCCGGTTCGCGAACCACCAGCGTGCCGCCCTTGGCCGCAGTCCACTGCCCGGTGAAGAGATTGCCCGTCCACAGCGCGGGGTTCAGGAGTTGATTGTTTTTGCTCGACATCGACGTCTCCGGCGTTTGATTAAATAGGGTTAAACTTATTTTCCTATTGGCAATTGATGTGCCAGCCAGGATTTCGACTCGACTTGTTGCACCGACGCAGTCACGTAAATGACTAATAAGAAAAAGACGAAACGGATTTTTTCGGGTCTTGCTTGTGCGCTGCAGCGTGTTTTTCGCCGCGAGTGAAAGTGCGATTTTTTAAACTTTCCCGGGCTCGCCCGAGAGCGCTTTTTTATGTTTTGATGAATTTTTCCGGAGGCTTTTTTGGCAACCAAACGCATTTCGCTCGCCGAGGTCTCTCGCGCCACCGGCACCATGTTGCTGTCGAAGGAGGGCGAGCAGGGCAACCAATCGGCGCCCAGCCTGCGCGACCTCACCGAATGCCTGTTCTTCTCGCCGGGCGACGGCCGAATCTGGATGGACGACCAGCGCATGCTGCTGATGCGCAACAGCACCCTCGGCGTGCTGCGCAAGGAGTTGATCTCGACCCTCGGCATCGAGCGGGCACGCGGCTTGTTGACCCGGACGGGCTACGCCTCCGGTGTGCGCGATGCCGAACTGGTGCGTAACCAGTGGCCGGATGCTGAGCCGATGGCGCAGTTCCTGGCCGGCACCCGCCTGCATGCGCTGGAAGGCATGGTCAAGGTCGAGCCGGTGCAACTGACGTTCGACGCGGGCAAGGGGAGCTATCACGGCGAGTTCATCTGGCACAACTCCAGCGAGGTCGACGAACATGTCGCCGCCTATGGCTTCGGCAGCGAGCCGGCCTGCTGGAACCTGACCGGCTATGCGATCGGCTATGTCAGTACGCTGCTCGGCAAGCTGATCGTCTTTCGCGAAGTGGAATGCCGGGCTACCGGTTGTCGTCTCTGCCGGGTCGTTGGCCGGCCGGCCGAAGAGTGGCCGGATGTCGAAGAGGATCTGCGCTATCTCAATGCCGAGAGCTTCGTCAGCAGCGAAGCCTTCGGCGGCGCTTCGGTCGGCGTCGAGGCGGCGCCCCTGCCGGCCGGCGGCGAGCCCGGCCAGACCTTGGGCAAGAACCACATGGTCGGTGTGTCAGCGGCCTTCAACGGCGCTTGCCACATGTTGAAACGGGTCGCGCCGACCCAGGCCACCGTGCTGTTTACCGGCGAATCCGGGGTCGGCAAGGAATTGTTCGCCGCCATGCTGCACGACATCAGCCGGCGCAAGGACAAGCCCTTCATCTCCGTCAATTGCGCCGCCATTCCGGAAACCTTGGTCGAGTCCGAATTGTTCGGCGTCGAAAGGGGGGCCTTTACCGGCGCCACGGTGTCGCGTCCGGGGCGTTTCGAGCGGGCCGACGGCGGCACCCTGTTCCTCGACGAAATCGGCACCTTGAGCCTTGTTTCCCAAGGCAAGCTGTTGCGCGCCCTGCAGGAAGGGATCATCGAGCGGGTCGGCGGCACCAAGGCCATCGAAGTCGACGTTCGCCTGGTCGCCGCCACCAACGTCGACCTGCAGGAAGAAGCCCGGCAGGGGCGCTTCCGTGAGGATCTGTTCTTCCGCCTGAACGTCTACCCGATTCACCTGCCGCCGCTGCGCGAACGGCGCGACGACATTCCGCTGCTGCTCAGCTATTTCCTGCGCCGCTACTGCCAGCGGCATGGCCGCGAGCTGGCCGGCTTCACGCCGCGCGCCGTCCGGGTGCTGTTGAATTACGCTTATCCGGGCAACATCCGTGAGTTGCAAAACCTCGTCGAACGCGGCGTCATTGCCGCCGAGGATGGGGAACTGATCGATCTGCCCCATATCTTCCGCAGCGAGAGAATTGCCCTCGATGCCCTTTACTCGGTTGGCCAGCGCGGCGAATTGTCGAGCGAAAAACCGGATGCGCTCGATACCGCCGCGCCGACGCCGAAGAGCGAATTCCCTTATCTCGACTTGTTGCTCGCCGGCAAAAACGAGGCGGGCCAGGCCTTGTCGCTGGAGTCCCTGGAGTTGCGGGTGGTCAAGGAGGCCGTCGCCCATGCGCGTGGCAATCTGGCCGCGGCGGCGCGGCTGCTCGGCTTGTCGCGGGCACAGCTGGCGTATCGCTTGCAGAAGGGCGAATGACCACGAAGACAGCGCGCTCGGGGGGCGTGGCGACCTACAAATCGAGGACCAGGCGGGGCGACTTGGCGCGCGAGCAGCAAGGCAGGAACTGCCCGCCGGCGGCTTGCTCCTCCGGCGTCAGGTAGAGATCGCGATGATCGACCGTGCCGGCCAGCACCTTGGTCAGGCAGGTGCCGCAGACCCCCTGTTCGCAGGCGACGGGCACCATGATTCCCGCCTGTAGCAGCACCTGAACGGCAGTTTGCCCGACCGGCACCTGGACCACCTTGCCGCTGCTGGCGATTTCCAGCTCGAAACTCCGGTCGGCCGAGGCGTCGGCCTGGGCGCCGGCGAAGAACTCCCAGTGCAGGCACGCTTCGTCCCAGCCCTGGCTTCGGGCGCTGGCCAGGACGGCGTTGATGAAACGCTGCGGGCCGCAGACGTACAGGTGGCGGCCGGCCACCGGCGCCGCCAGCAGCGAATCGAGGTCCAGTCGTCGCCCGGGGTGTTCCTGGCTGAGGTAGATGTGCACCCGCCCGGCATAGGGGGCGACGGCCAGTCGCTCGGCGAAAGCCAGGCGTTCGCGGCGGCTGGCCGTGTAGTGCAGGGTGAAATCCGCCTTTTCTCGCTGGAGCTGTTCGGCCATCGCCAGCAAGGGGGTGATGCCGATGCCGCCGCCGAGCAGCAGGCTGCTCCCGGCTTCGGGATCCAGTTCGAAATGATTGCGCGGCACGCCGATGGTCAGCACATCCCCGACCCGCAACTGTTCGTGCACCGCCCGCGAACCGCCGCGCGAATTGACGTCCTTCAGAATGCCGAGGACGTAGCGATGCCGTTCGGCCGGATCGTTGCACAACGAGTAAGAGCGAATCGGGCCGCCCGGCAGATGCAATTCGATATGGGCGCCGGCGGTAAACGCCGGCAAGGCCAGACCATCGGCCGGAACCAGTTCGAGTCGGCAAATGTTCTCGGCCTCGATCGCCTTGGCGGCGAGGCGGACCAGCATTGTGCTCATGCTTCGCTCCTCACGCCGCTTGCGGTTGGCTGGATTCTGCGGCGAGGCGGGCGGTGATGATCTTGCGCGCCTGCACGCCGCCGCCGTCGATGTTGAGCATCAACAGCTTGCGCTCCGGCCAGGCCAGCAGGTTGCGCTGCTGCAATTCCAGCATGTCCTGGTCCTCGGCGAAAACCTTGCCCTGGCCCTCGCGGATCTGGTCGGTGACGCTCTCATCGTCGACCCGGAACTTGCGCGCCATCCCCCAGAAGTAATGAATCGAGGTATCGCTTTCCGGGGTGATGAAATCCACCACCCAGCTTGAGGCCTTGAATTCCTCGGCGGCCGCGTGGCCGCCCTTGCCGGCCAGGGCGACGCCGACTTCGATCATGATGTGGCTGGGCGGGTTGAAGTGGCAGATCTGCCAGCGGTCGACCGGTTGATCGTCAGGCAGGCCCTTCAAGCGCAAATTGGCTTTCCAGAACGGCGGCGCTTCGATGCCGTCCATGAAGCGGCTGGTCGTCACGTGCTCGCCCTCGACCTGGGTCGTGCACGGCGTTTCGTCGATCTCCGGCTGGCCGATGCTGGTCGAGTGCACGTAGGTCTCGTGCGTCAGGTCCATCAGGTTGTCGATCATCAGCCGATAGTCGCAGGCGATGTGGTACAGGCCGCCGCCGTAGGCGAACTCGGGATTGCCCTGCCATTCGAAATGCGGCAGCAGGGCGGCATCGGCCATGTCCGCAGCGCCCGGCCAGACCCAGATGAAGCCGTGGCGCTCGACCACCGGAAAATGGCGAATCGCCGGGAAACCGCGCACGCGCTGGCCCGGCATCGCCAGCGTGTGGCCTTTGCAGCCCATTTCCAGGCCGTGGTAACCGCAGACCAGCCGGCCTTCCTTGACGAAGCCGAGGGACAGCGGGGCACCGCGGTGCGGGCAGAAATCTTCGAGGGCGGCGACCTCACCGGCCTCGTCGCGGAAGAAGACCATCAACTCGTTGCAGATGCGCCGACCGAGCGGCTTGTCCTGAACCTCGTCGGAAGTGCAGGCGACATACCAGGTATTTTTTGGGAACATAATGTGACCTCTCTCTGTTGGATCCAAACAAATTGGATCCAATCGTAGCTATAATTGCAGGGCTTATCAACTTTTTATTGAATTTATGGATCCAGTCATGGTTTCGGACAACAGCAGCATCGTCGCCGCCCTGCGCAAGCGCATCATCGACGGCCACTACGCACCGGGTGAGCGGCTGGCGGAAATCCCCGTCGCCGAGGCCCTGGGCGTCTCGCGCACGCCGGTCCGGCTGGCCTTTCGCACCCTGCAACAAGAGGGCTTGCTGCAACGGGTCGGCAAGCGCGCCCTGGCGGTGCGCGTCTTCTCGCCGGCTGACGTGCAATGCGCGATCGAGGTCAGGGGGGTGCTGGAAGGCCTGGCCGCCCGCCTGCTCGCCGAGCGCGGTCTGGATCCCAAAACGCGGGCGGCCTTGCTCGACTGCCTGCGCGCGGGCGAGACCATCGTCGGCATGGCGCAGTTGAGCGAGGAGAGCATCGGTGCTTGGAGCGAGGTCAATGCGCGTTTCCACGCGACCATTGTCGATGCCGACGAGCGCCGCGTCATTGCCGACGCCATCGCCCGCAACAACCACTTGCCGTTCGCCTCGGCCGATTCGATCATCATCGAGCGCGGCGAACTCGACAAGGCGCACCAACGCCTGCGCATCGCCCAATTGCACCACCGCCTGGTGTTCGACGCGCTGGAAAGCGGCGAATCAGCCCGCGTCGAAATGCTGATGCGCGAACACGCCCAGATCGGCTTGCGCTACGACAGCCTGTTCAAACCGATCGAATAGGCTTCAGCTTCTGCCGGGACAGGCGGCCTCTTGATCTCCTGTGCCGACGTTGCCGGGATCGCGCGCCGTTCGATTGTCGATGAGCGCTTCCGGCCGGTTGCTTCTTCCCCGGCTGCTGCGCCCCGGAAACCCTTGCCACTTCTTTGAAGGAAGAAATGAATACCCAGGATCTGATTGCCATCGACACCCACGTCCATGCCGAGGTGTCGTGTTGCCAGGCGCACGATGCCTTCGGTGACGAATTCGACCGCGCCGCGGACAGCTACTTCGGCTCCGACCGGCGCCCGACCATTGCCGAGACCGTGGCCTATTACCGCGAACGCAAGATCGGTTTCGTCATGTTCACGGTCGATGCCGAAACCCAGCTTGGCCGGCGGCGCATCCCCAACGAGGAGATCGCCGAAGCGGCGGCAGCCAACCCCGACATCATGATCGCCTTCGCCAGCATCGATCCGCACAAGGGTGTCATGGGCGCCCGCGAGGCGCGGCGGCTGATCGAGGACTACGGCGTGCGCGGTTTCAAGTTCCATCCCTCGGTGCAGGGCTTCCAGCCCTATGACCGCTTCGCCTGGCCGCTCTACGAAGTGATCGCCGAACACGGCCTGCCGGCGATCTTCCATACCGGCCACTCCGGCATCGGCAGCGGCATGCCGCGCGGCGGCGGCATTCGCCTCGCCCATTCCAATCCGATGCTGCTCGAAGAGGTGGCCATCGATTTCCCCGAGATGCAGATCGTCATGGCCCACCCGAGCTGGCCGTGGCAGGACGAAGCGCTGTCGCTGTGCCTGCACAAGCCGAACATCTGGATCGACCTGTCCGGTTGGTCGCCCAAATACTTTCCGCCGCAGTTGGTCCAGTACGCCAACACGCTGCTCAGGGAGCGCGTGCTGTTCGGCTCCGATTTCCCGCTGATCGAACCCGAGCGCTGGCTCAAGGATTTCGCCGCCGCCGGCTTCAAACCCGAGGTCCAGCCGCTGATCCTCAAGGAAAACGCTAGGCGGCTGCTCGGCCTGGACTGAAGGAAGGACGTCACGAACCAGTACGCCGCGCCGCTACGCGGCGACATGCAGTTCGTCCTTCAATAACTTCGCCGCGCTGCCAGGCGGTGCCGAGGCCAGCAACGATCTGCCCGGGGCCATCCTCGACGGGGCCGAGAAATCCGCCGCGGGGGTCCTTGCCGCACGCAACCGGTTGGACGACCTCCAGGGCTGCCGGCTGGAAGCCGACCGGCAGCCTGCTACGTCGATCTGCTGATGCCGGTCTCGACGTCGGGGACGGGGCGGCGGCCTCCCTTGACAGCGGAATGAATCAGTGTTTCTCCTGATCCGTACTCATCAATTGCTCGGCGACGGCGAAGCGCACCAGTTCGATCAGGGCGCGCTGGGTGGCGGTGATCTGCCGGTGTGAATTGACCGCCAACGACAGCTTGGCGTGCAGGCCGGGGGCGGCGATGGGGCGGATCTGCAGGGGCTGGCCGCTGCCCAGGTTGGTCACCGCGTTGCGCGACAGGATGGCATGGCCGAAGCCTTCGCCGACCAGGTCGAGGATGGCGCCGACGCCGTCCACCTCGAAGGCGATGGCGGGGCGCAGGCCGAGATTGGCCAGTTCATTTTCGATCAGCATGCGCAGGGCGTTCGGCCGGCTCGGCACGATCAACGGAAAGGCCGGCAGGTCGCGCACGGTAACCGCCTCGGGCAGCGAGGCGGCATGCGCTGCGCCGTGGATCGGGGAGACCAGGAACAGCTCCTCTTCGAGCAGCGGCTGCAAATCGACATCGGGCGAGGGCGAGGCGTTGTACAGCAAGGCCACGTCGAGCCGGCCGGAGACCAGCGATTCCTGCATACCGGCGGTCAGGCCTTCGCGGATCGACAGCGTGGCCGCCGGCAGGCTGGCCTTGAAGGCGCGGAAAATCGGCGCCGCCAGGATCTTCAACAGACTGGGCGGCAAGCCGAGGGAGACCTGGCCGACCAGGGCGCCGCGCGCCCGGCCGAGTTCTTCGCGCAACCGTTCGACCTGGTGGAGAATGCCGCGGCCGTATTCGAGCAGCAACTTGCCGGCATCGCTGGTGGTGACGCCGCGGCCGTTGCGCAGCAGCAGGTTCTGGCCGAATTCCGTTTCCAGTAGGCGCACCTGCCGGCTCAGCGCCGGCTGGGCGATGTCCAGCGCGATCGAGGCGCGGGTGAAGCTGCCCAGTTCGGCAACCTGGACGAAGTATTCCAATTGTTTCAGGTCCACCTTCTGTCGTCCCATAACAAAATTGTATAGCTGATAGTAGCGCGCTTCCCTTTCGGCGGCGAGAGGGCCGGGCAAGAATCCGTCCCATGCAGAAAGCCATCAAGACCCTCTTCATGCGCGGCGGCACCTCGCGCGGCCCGTTTTTCCGCGAAGCCGACCTGCCGGCCGACGTCGCCAGCCGCGACCGCGTCCTGCTCGCCGTCCTCGGCTCGCCGGACAGGCGGCAGATCGACGGCCTGGGCGGCGCCCATCCGCTGACCAGCAAGGTCGGCATCGTGCGGCCGAGCACGACGCCGGGGGTCGATCTCGATTTCCTGTTCGCCCAGTTGCAGCCGGAGCAGGAGACGGTGGATACGACGCCCAACTGCGGCAACATGCTCGCCGCCGTCGTTCCCTTCGCGCTGGAAACCGGCATGGTGGCGCCACAGGGCGAGCAGACGACCTTGCGCGTGCTGACGCTGAATACCGACATGCAGTGCGACATCACGGTGGAAACGCCGGACGGCCAGGTCAGTTATGACGGCGAAGCGCGCATCGACGGCGTTCCCGGCACTTCGGCGCCGATCACCATCAATTTTCTCGACACCGCCGGCTCGGTTTGCGCCGGCCTGTTGCCGACCGGCCGCGTCGTCGATGTCATCGACGGCATCGAAGTGACCTGCATCGACAACGGCATGCCGCTGGTCATCCTGCGCGCCGCCGATGTCGGGCGCAGCGGCTACGAAAGCGTCGCCGAATTGAACGCCGACGGCGAACTGAAGGAACGCATCGAACGCCTGCGCCTCGCCTGCGGCCGAGCCATGGGCCTGGGCGACGTCGGCGCCAAGAACTACCCGAAGATGACGCTGGTTGCGCCGCCGCTGGCCGGCGGCAGCATCGCCACCCGCAGCTTCATCCCGCATGTCTGCCACGACGCGATCGGCGTCCTGGCGGCGGTCACCGTCGGCACCGCCTGCGTGCTGGCCGGTTCGGTGGCGGCCGCGGTGGCGGCCGCGGTGGCGCAGCTCGGCGAGGGCAATCCGCAGCGCGTGTCGGTCGAGCATCCGAGCGGCGAATTCTCGGTCGAACTCGAACTCGATCCGGCCAATTCCCGGCGAGTCATCCGCGCCGCGCTGCTGCGCACGGCCCGCCTGATCATGCGCGGCGAAGTGATGGTGCCGGCCGGCGTCTGGCCGGGACATCCGGCCGGCTGAAGCAAAAACCAAAAAACGAGGAAGACAAATGAGCACCCCTATCCCAACTAGAACCCAGGTTGCGATCATCGGCGCCGGCCCCTCCGGCCTGCTGCTCGGCCAGTTGCTGCACAAGGCCGGCATCGACGCCGTGATCCTCGAACGCCAGACCGGCGATTACGTGCTGAGCCGCATCCGCGCCGGCATCCTCGAACAGGTCTGCATCGACCTGATGGACGAGGCCGGGGTCGGCCGGCGCATGCACCAGGAAGGCCTGGTCCATGGCGGTTTCGAGATGCTCTGCGGCGGCCGGCGCCATCGCATCGACCTGAACCGGCTGACCGGCGGCAAGAACGTCATGGTCTATGGCCAGACCGAGCTGACCCGCGACCTGATGGACGCCCGTCAGGCCGCCGGTCTGCCGACGGCGTATGAGGCGAAGGACGTCGCCATCCATGATTTCGCCAGCGCCAAGCCCCGGGTGAGCTACTGGCAGGATGGCGTCGAGCAGCTCCTGGAATGCGATTTCATCGCCGGCTGCGACGGCTTCCACGGGGTGTGCCGGGCCAGCGTGCCGCGCGACGCCATTAGCGAGTTCGAGAAGGTCTATCCCTTCGGCTGGCTGGGGCTGATGTCCGACACACCACCGGTCTCCGACGAGCTGATCTACGTGAATAGCCCGCGCGGCTTCGCCCTCTGCTCGCAGCGCAGCAAGACGCGCAGCCGCTACTACCTGCAGGTGTCGCTGACCGACCGCATCGAGGAATGGACCGACGAAGCTTTCTGGCAGGAGCTGCGCCGGCGCCTCGACGACGAGGGCCGGGAGAAACTCATCACCGGTCCGTCGCTGGAAAAGAGCATCGCCCCGCTGCGCTCCTTCGTCAGCGAGCCGCTGCGCTTCGGCCGCCTGTTCCTGGCCGGCGACGCCGGCCACATCGTGCCGCCGACCGGGGCCAAGGGCCTGAATCTGGCGGCGACCGACGTCAAATACCTGGCGAGCGCCCTGATCGAGTTCTACCAGGAGCGCAGCGAGGCCGGCATCGACGGCTATTCCGCCCGCTGCCTGCGGCGCATCTGGAAGGCCGAGCGCTTCTCGTGGTGGTTCACCCAACTCATGCACCGCTTCCCGGACGACGGGCCGATCGCCGCCAAGTTCCAGGAGGCCGAACTGGATTACCTGCTGCACTCGGAAGCCGGCGCGCGCTCGATTGCCGAGAACTACGTCGGCCTGCCACTGGATTTCGGCGATTGACCCCGGACGCCGGAATCAGGAGACAAAAACCGTGAGCACCGAATCCGTCGATGTGCAACGCTTCCTCGATGAGCAGCCGTTTTCCGCCTTTCAATGGCTGGTTTTCGTGCTGTGCTTTTTCATCATGCTGGTCGACGGTTTCGATACCGCCGCCATCGGCTATATCGCACCGTCGCTGTTGGCGGAATGGGGCATCGCCCGCTCGGCGCTCGGCCCGGTGCTTAGCGCGGCACTGTTCGGCCTGGCGGGGGGCGGCTTGATCGCCGGCCCGCTGGCCGACCGCTTCGGCCGCAAGCGGGTGATCGTCGTCGCGGTGCTGATCTTCGGGCTGGGATGCCTGGCCTCTTCGCTGGCCGACAGTCTGGATGGACTGGTCGTCATGCGTTGCATCACCGGGGTCGGCCTGGGGGCGGCGATGCCCAACGGCGTCACGCTGCTCAGCGAATACGCGCCGTCCACGCGGCGCGCCATCCTGACCAACGCGATGTTTTGCGGCTTTCCGCTGGGCGCGGCGCTGGGCGGATTCCTGGCTGCCTGGATGATTCCGCTCTGGGGCTGGCGCAGCGTCCTGCTGCTCGGCGGCATCGCGCCGCTGGCGCTGGTTGTCGTGCTGGCGTTCACGCTGCCCGAGTCGGTCCGCTACCTGGTCGCCCAGCGGCAGCCGGTCGAACGGATACGCGCCGTGCTGCGGCGCATCGCCAAAAACGCCGAGCAGGCGGCGGACTTCGTGCTGACCGAGCAGAAGCCCGCGGCCGGGGAACGCAAGGGCCTGGCCATGGTGCTGTCGCGCGACTATCTCAGCGGTTCGGTGATGTTGTGGATCGCCTATTTCATGGGCCTGGTCATCTTCTATTCGCTGATCAACTGGATGCCCGTGCTGTTCAAGGATGCCGGCCTGAGCCCCAAGGACGCCACCCTGATCGCCGCGCTCTTCCCGCTCGGCGGCATCGGCGCCATCGTCAGCGGCTGGCTGATGGACCGCTTCAACGCCGACCGCGTCGTCGCCGCCTGCTACGGCCTGGCCGCGTTGGCCATCTTCGCCATCGGGCAAGCGGCCGGCAAGGTCGGTCTGCTGGTCGTCGTCGTCTTTGCCGCCGGGGTCTTCATGAATACCGCGCAGTCCTCGATGGGCTCGCTGGCCGCCGCCTTCTACCCGACCGCCGGCCGGGCCACCGGCGTCGCCTGGATGATCGGCATCGGCCGTTTCGGCGGCATTGCCGGGTCGTTCCTGGTCGCCGAGCTGGCGCTCAGGCAGCTCGGTTTCAGCGAAATATTCATGGTCGTTTCGATTGCCGGCGTCGCCGGTGCCGTCGCCTTGCTGGTCAAGCAGATGCTCCACCCGGAAACGCCGGCCGAGCGCGTCGCGACACAGAACGAAGCGCTGGCCCATTGAGTCGCCCACGCCAATAAAAGGAGAAGCAGCCTCATGATCATCGACATCCACGGCCATTACACGACCGCCCCGAAGGCGCTGGAAGACTGGCGCAACCGCCAGGTTGCCGGCCTCAAGGATCCGGCGCTGGCGCCCAAGGTGTCGGAATTGCAGATCGGCGACGACGACCTGCGCCGGACCATCGAGCAGAACCAGTTGCGCCTGATGCGGGAACGCGGCGCCGACCTCACCATCTTCAGCCCGCGCGCCAGCTTCATGGCCCACCACATCGGCGACTTCAACACCTCGGCGACCTGGGCGGCGATCTGCAACGAGTTGTGCTATCGCGTTGCCCAGCTCTTTCCCGACCACTTCATCGGCGCCGCGATGCTGCCGCAGTCGCCGGGCGTCGATCCGAAGACCTGCATCGCCGAGCTGGAAAAGTGCGTCAGGGAATACGGTTTCGTCGGCATCAACCTCAATCCGGACCCGTCGGGCGGCCACTGGACCAGCCCGGCGCTGACCGACCGCCACTGGTATCCGATCTACGAAAAGATGGTCGAGTACGACATCCCGGCGATGATCCACGTCAGCACCAGTTGCAATGCCTGCTTCCACACCACCGGCGCGCACTACATCAACGCCGATACCACGGCCTTCATGCAGTGCCTGTCCGGCGACCTGTTCAAGGATTTCCCGACCCTGAAGTTCGTCATCCCGCACGGCGGCGGCGCCGCGCCCTACCACTGGGGGCGTTACCGCGGCCTGGCCCAGGAACTGAAGAAGCCGCTGCTCGAAGAGCATCTGTTGAACAACATCTTCTTCGACACCTGCGTCTATCACCAGCCGGGAATTGACCTGCTGACCGAGGTCATTCCGGTCAAGAACGTGCTGTTCGCCTCCGAGATGATCGGCGCCGTGCGCGGCATCGACCCGCAAACCGGCCATTACTACGACGACACCAAGCGCTACATCGAGGCCGCCGACCTGAGCGCCGAAGAGCGCCACATGATCTACGAAGGCAACGCCCGCCGCGTCTATCCGCGGCTCGATGCCGCATTGAAGGCCAAGGGCCGCTAAAAGGAAATCGCCATGTCCTTACCGATGAACCAGCTCGGCATCGTCAAACGCAATATCGTCCGCGCCGACCGCGCCGCCGTCGACAAGCTGTCGCGCTTCGGCGTCGCCACCATCCACGAGGCGATGGGCCGGGTCGGCCTGATGAAGCCGGGCATCCGCCCGATCTACACCGGCGCCCACCTGTGCGGCACGGCCGTCACCGTGCTCCTGCAGCCGGGCGACAACTGGATGCTGCACGTCGCCGCCGAGCAGTTGCAGCCGGGCGACGTCTGCGTCGCGGCGTGCACCGCCGACAGCAGCGACGGTTTCTTCGGCGACCTGCTCGCCACCTCCTACCAGTCGCGCGGCGCCCGGGGCCTGATCATCGACGGCGGCGTGCGCGACGTGAAGGATCTGACGGCGATGGGCTTCCCGGTGTTCAGCCGGGCCATCCACGCCAAGGGCTGCACGCGGGCGACCCTCGGCTCGGTGAACATCCCGGTGGTCTGCGCCGGCGCGCTGGTCAATCCCGGTGACGTGGTCATCGCCGACGACGACGGCGTCGTCGTCGTGCCGGCCGCGCTGGCCCGGCAGGTGGCCGATGCCGCCGAAGCGCGCGAGAACAACGAGACCGCCAAACGCGCCCGCTTCGCCGCCGGCGAACTCGGTCTCGACATGTACGCGCTGCGCGAACCGCTGGCCAAGGCCGGCCTCAAGTACATCGACTGACCATGAACGCCCCGATCCCCAGCGCAAGCAGGCAATTCACCAAGACTCCCGGCTGGCTCGACTGGTGTGTCGCTCCGAGCCAACCTCGCTTCGCTCTGCCCGCCGGCGCCGTCGACGCGCACTGCCACGTCTTCGGTCCCGGCGCCGAGTTTCCCTATGCGGCGGAACGCAAATACACCCCGTGCGACGCCGGCAAGCAGCAGCTTTACGCACTGCGCGACCAGCTCGGTTTCGCCCGCAATGTCGTCGTCCAGGCCACCTGCCACGGTGCCGACAACCGGGCCATGCTCGACGCGCTGATCCACAGCGGCGGCAAGGCGCGCGGCGTCGCCACCGTGCGCCGCGGCGTCAGCGACGAGCAATTGCAATCCATGCACGAGGCCGGCGTGCGCGGCGTGCGCTTCAATTTCGTCAGGCGCCTGGTCGATTTCACACCGAAGGAGGAGCTGCTCGAAATCGCCGACCGCATCAGCCGCTGGGGCTGGCACGTTGTCATCTACTTCGAGGCGGTCGATCTGCCGGAGCTGTGGGATTTCTTCACGACACTGCCGACCACGGTGGTCGTCGATCACATGGGCCGGCCGGATGTGTCGAAACCGGTCGACGGCCCGGAGTTCGCGCTGTTCCTCAAATTCATGCGCCAGCACCCGAATGTCTGGAGCAAGGTTTCTTGTCCGGAACGCCTGTCGATCAGCGGCCCCCAGGCCCTGAACGGCGAGCGCAACGCCTATGCCGACGTGATCCCCTTCGCCCGCCGCGTCGTCGAGGAATTCCCCGACCGCGTGCTGTGGGGAACCGACTGGCCGCACCCCAATCTCAAGGAGCACATGCCGGACGACGGCCTGCTGGTCGATTTCATCCCGCACATCGCGCCGAGTGCTGAATTGCAGCGACAATTGCTGGTCGACAACCCGATGCGACTCTACTGGCCGGAGGAAAACTGAATGGCGCTCGACAAACCGTACAAGGACGTTCCCGGCACGCTGATTTTCGATGCCGAGCAGTCGCGCAAGGGCTATTGGCTGAACCAGTTCTGCATGTCGCTGATGCAGGCCGAAAACCGCGCCCGCTTCAAGGCCGACGAGCGCGCCTATCTCGACGAATGGGCGATGAGCGAGGAGCAGAAGCAGGCCGTGCTCGCCCGCGATCTGAACTGGTGCATGCGCACCGGCGGCAACATCTATTTCCTGGCCAAGATCGGCGCCACCGACGGCAAGAGCTTCCAGCAGATGGCCGGTTCGATGACCGGCATGAGCGAGGAAGAGTACCGCGACATGATGATCAAGGGCGGCCGTTCGCCGGAAGGCAACCGCTACCTCGGCGAGGATGGCGACGCCCAGCCGCAGCATCAGCCGCAAGGCAAGGCCGGACAGAAAGGAAACCCATAAATGGCCCGCATCACCGCCTCCGTTTACACCTCGCACGTGCCGGCCATCGGTGCCGCGCTCGACCTCGGCAAGACCGGCGAGGCGTATTGGCAACCGGTCTTCGCCGGCTACGATTTCGCCAAGCAGTGGATCAAGGAAGCCCAGCCGGATGTCGTCTTCCTGGTCTACAACGACCACGCCACGGCCTTTTCGCTCGACCTGATCCCAACCTTCGCGCTCGGCACCGGCGCCAGTTTCACGCCGGCCGACGAGGGCTGGGGGCCGCGCCCGGTGCCGATGGTCCATGGCCATCCGGAACTCGCGGCGCACATCGCCCAATCGGTGATCCAGGACGATTTCGACCTGACGCTGGTGAACAAGATGGCAGTCGATCACGGCCTGACCGTGCCGCTGTCGCTGATGTTCGGCCAGCCTGAGGCCTGGCCGTGCAAGGTCATCCCGTTCGCCGTCAACGTCGTGCAATACCCGGTGCCGTCCGGCCGGCGCTGCTTTCAGCTCGGCCAGGCGATCCGCAAGGCGGTCGAATCCTTCGACGAGGACTTGAACGTGCAGATCTGGGGCACCGGCGGCATGAGCCACCAGTTGCAAGGCCCGCGCGCCGGGTTGATCAACCGCGAATGGGACAACCGTTTCCTCGACCGCCTGATCGCCGATCCGGCCGAGCTGGCCGGCATGCCGCACATCGATTACGTGCGCGAAGCCGGCTCCGAGGGGATCGAACTGGTGATGTGGCTGATCGCCCGCGGCGCCATGGCCGATGTCGCCGGAGGCCCGCCGCCGACGGTGCTCCAGCGCTTCTACCACGTGCCGGCGTCGAACACCGCCGTCGGCCATCTGATCCTGGAGAACCCATGAGCAAAGTCATCAAGGTCGCGCTGGCCGGCGCCGGTGCCTTCGGCATCAAGCATCTCGACGCCATCAAAAATATCGACGGCGTCGCAGTCGTCTCGCTGGTCGGCCGCCGCCATGCGCCGACCAAGGAAGTCGCCGACCAGTACGGCATCGCCCATGTCGCCACCGATCTCGCCGAGGCGTTGGCCTTGCCGGAAGTCGACGCCGTCATCCTGTGCACGCCGACCCAGCTCCATGCCGCCCAGACCCTGCAATGCCTGCAGGCCGGCAAGCACGTCCAGGTCGAGATTCCGCTGTCTGACGCCTGGGGCGATGCCGAGGAAGTCTTCAAACTGCAGCAGGCGAAGGGGCTGGTCGCCATGGTCGGCCACACCCGCCGCTTCAACCCCAGCCACCAGTGGGTGCACAAGAAGATCAAGGCCGGCGAATTCAACATCCAGCAGATGGACGTGCAGACCTATTTCTTCCGCCGCAGCAACATCAACGCGCTCGGCCAGCCGCGCAGCTGGACCGACCATCTGCTCTGGCACCACGCCGCGCACACCGTCGACCTGTTCGCCTACCAGGCGGGCGCGCCGATCGTCAAGGCCAACGCCCTCCAGGGGCCGATCCATCCCGAGCTGGGCATCGCCATGGACCTGTCGATCCAGCTGCAGGCGGCCAACGGCGCGATCTGCACGCTGTCGCTGTCCTTCAACAACGACGGGCCGATCGGCACTTTTTTCCGTTACATCGGCGACAGCGGCACCTATATCGCGCGCTACGACGACCTCTACAACGGCAAGGAGGAGAAAATCGACGTCTCCAACGTAGACGTGTCGATGAACGGCATCGAGTTGCAGGACCGCGAATTCTTCGCCGCCATCCGCGCAGGCCGCGAGCCGAACGCTTCGGTGGCCAAGGTGCTCGACTGCTACCGCGTGCTCGGCGAACTGGAAAAGCAACTGGCCTGAAAGGCAAGACCATGCAGCGGCGCCAGCTCGGCTCTTTTTCCGTCTCCGCCATCGGGCTGGGCTGCATGAATCTCAGCCATGCCTACGGCCGGCCGCCCGGCGCGGAGGAGGGCGCGCGCCTGCTGCTGACGGCGCTCGATCGCGGCGTCGATTGCCTCGACACCGCCGCGCTCTACGGCTTCGGCGCCAACGAAAGCCTGCTCGGCCAGGCGCTCAAGGGCCAGCGCCATCGCTTCACGCTGGCCAGCAAGTGCGGCATGAGCGGCGTCGATGGCCGGCGCGTCATCGACGGTCGCCCGGCCACGCTCCGGGCGACCTGCGAGGCCGCCTTGCAGCGCCTGCAAACCGAGGTCATCGACCTCTACTACCTGCACCGGCGCGACTTCGCCGTGCCGATCGAAGAGAGCGTCGGCGCCCTGGCCGACCTGGTCGCCGCCGGCAAGATCAGGGCCGTCGGCCTGTCCGAGGTGTCGTCCGCGACCATCCGCCGGGCGCACGCGGTCCACCCGATCAGTGCCGTGCAAAGCGAATATTCGCTGTGGTCGCGGGAAGCCGAGATCGCGGTGCTCGACACCTGCCGCGCCATCGGCGCCACCTTCGTTGCCTTCAGCCCGCTGGCCCGGGGCTTCCTGTGCGGCGAACTGCGCGACCCGGCGACGCAACTGGCGGCCGGCGACATCCGTTTGGCCATGCCCCGCTTCGCGCCGGACAACTATGCCCGCAACCTGAAGCTCCTCGATGGCTACCGGACGATTGCAGCGGATGTCGGTTGTTCCATGGCGCAACTGGCCCTGGCCTGGATCCTGGCCAGGCAGCCGGACATGCTGCTCATTCCGGGCACCCGCTCGATCGCCCACCTGGAGGACAACCTCGGCGCCGCCCGCGTGGCGTTGACCGCCGACACGGTGGCTCGGCTCGATGCCCTGATCAATGAGAAGACGGTGGCCGGGCCGCGCTACAACGCGGCGACCCAGCAGGAAATCGACACCGAGCAGTTCGCTGCCTGATGGCCGCCCTCGGCGCCGCCCTCGTCGCACGGGCGCCGGCCCTCGGGCAGCGCAATTTCCGGCGCTATTTCTTCGGCCAGGTGTGCTCGGTACTCGGCACCTTCATCCAGGCCGTCGCGATGAGCTGGCTGGTCTACCGGCTGACCGGCTCGGCCGCCTTGCTCGGCCTCGCCGCCTTCCTGTCGCAGGCGCCGCAGCTGCTCGTCTCGCCGCTGGCCGGCGTGGTGGTGGACCGCTTCGACCGCCGGCGCATCCTGATCGGCCTGCAGTGCCTGTTCGCGCTGCAGGCGCTGCTGCTGGCCGGGCTGGTCTTCTTCGACCTCGTCCAGGTCTGGCATCTCCTGGCGCTGTCCGCCTTGCTCGGCATCCTCAACAGCTTCGACCTGCCGTCGCGGCAGAGCCTGCTGCTCTATCTGGTCGACGACCGGGCGACGCTGGCCAACGCCGTCGCCATCAACGCCGCGGTCACCCATGGCGGTCGCTTCGTCGGCCCGCCGATCGCCGGTCTGCTGCTCGCCGCGCTGCCGGAAAGCGCCTGCTTCCTGATCAACGCGCTGTCCTACCTGGGGCCGATCCTGGCAGTGCGCGCCATCCGCGCCGACATCCCCCGCCAGTACGCGCTGCGCACGGGCCGGGCGCTGGTCGAGGTCGTCGATTTCATCAAGCAACAGGCCTCGGCCCGCGCCGCGCTGGCGGCGGTGGCCTTGATCAACGCCACGGCGTCGAGCTACGTCGTGCTGATGCCCATTTTCGCCAAGGAAATCTTTGCCGGCGATTCGCGCACCTTGGGCTGGCTGCTCGGCATGGGCGGCGCCGGCGCGCTCACCGCCTCGCTCTACCTGTCGACCCGGCCGCGCGCCGAGCAGGTGGCCGGCGCCTTGCCCCCAGGCTGCCTGCTCGCCGGCTGCGGCATGCTCGGCTTCGCCGCCGCCGGCCTGGTCGACGCTTTCTGGCTGGCCCTGCCGACGGTGTGGATGATCGGCGCCGGCGTCGGCGCCAGCAACGTCGCCGGCAACACCCGCCTGCAATACCTGGTGCCGGACAGGCTGCGCGGCCGCATCGTCGCCATCTTCGCCTCGTCGCGCTTCGGTTTCGATGCCCTCGGCGGCCTGCTCGCCGGCACCCTGGCCGCGCATTTCAGCGTGCTGCCGGTGGTTTTCGGCCAGGGGCTGCTGCTGGTCGGTGGTTGCCTGTGGCTGTTGCCGCGTTTACGGCAGCGCGACTAGCCGAAGCGCCGCGCCGCCTCGACGGCCAGCCCGCCGCCGATGCTGCCGAAGAGGTCGCCTTCGACCGCCCGCGCCTTCGGCAACAGCGCCGCGATGCGCCGGCGCAGCAGCGGGATGCCGCTCGAACCACCGGTGAAGAACACCGTGTCGATGCCCTCGGCGGCGACACCGGCCTGGCGCACCAGCGTGGCCAGCGTGGCTTCGACCTTTTCCACCAGCACCGTCGTCGCCAGCTCGAATTCGGCGCGGGTCAGCGCATGGCAGACGTCCGGAGCGAAGCGTTCGAGCGACAGTGCCGTGCTGTCGTGCGCCGAGAGCGCGATCTTGGCTTCCTCGACCTGATGCGCCAGCCAGTGGCCGGCACGTTGCTCGATCAGGCGCAGCAGGCGCTCCAGCAGCTCCGGCTGCAAGGCTTCGAGGGTGAGCTGCTGCTGTTCGGCCCAGACCTGGCGGGTGTAGGCGAAGTTGATGGTGTGCCAGGTGGCGAGGTTGAAGAAGATGCTCGCCGGCATTTCGCGCCCGTTGCGCAGCTGGCTGCGGTAGCCGAGCTGCGGCATCACGGCGGCGAGGCTCAGCTGCCGGTCGAAGTCGGTGCCGCCGATATGCACGCCGCCGTTGGCGAGCACATCGTCGCGGCGGTCGGCGGCTTTCGCGCGTTCCGGCGACAGGCGCACCAGCGAGAAATCCGAGGTGCCGCCACCGATGTCGGCGATCAGCACCAGTTCCTCGCGGTGGATGTCGCGTTCGTAGTGGAAGGCGGCGGCGATCGGCTCGTACTGGAAGGTGACTTCCCTGAAGCCGACGGCCCGGGCGATCGCGGCCAGCGTCTGCTCGGCCAGGCGGTCGGCGGTGGCGTCGTCGTCGACGAAATAGACCGGACGGCCGAACACCGCCTGGTCGAAGGCACGCCCGCCTTCGGCCTCGGCGCGCGCCTTCAACGTGCCGATGAAGTGCGTGAGCAGGTCGCGGAAAACCACCGGCCGGCCCTGGACCTCGGTACGGCCGTCGATCAGGCTGCTGCCGAGCAGGCTCTTCAGCGAACGCATCAGCCGCCCCTCGCAGCCCTCCAGATACTCGCGCAGGCCGGCGCGACCGAAGCTGACCGAATCTTCCTCGGCGTTGAAGAAGACCAGCGAGGGCAGCGTCGGCCTGCCTTCCTCCAGCGGCAGCAGGGTCGGGGCCTGCGGGCGCAGCCAGCCGACGGTGGAATTGGAGGTGCCGAAGTCGATGCCGCAGGCGCGGGCGGGGGTGTTGTGGATCACGGAAGAGGGACGAAAGTGAGGCCAAAGCTGGGCGCGCGATGCTACGCGCTCGCCGCTGCGGCGTCCAGCGCGGCGTGCCACGGGCACAGGCCGCCGCGCCCCCTCGTTCAGCGCCCGTCGCCCGCGCTCAGCGGGCGGTCCACCCCAGATCCATCGTCAGTGCCGCGCCGGTAATCACGCCGGCGGCCGGCGTGCACAGGTAGGCGGCGAAGTCGGCGACTTCCGCCGGTTCGATCAGGCGCTTGACCGCCGCCGGTTCGAGCATGATCCTGTCGATCACCTCCGCTTCCGGAATGCCGCGCGTCCTGGCCTGGTCGGCGATCTGGCTGTCCACCAGCGGCGTCCGCACATAGGCGGGGCAGATGGCGTTGGCGGTGATGCCGAAGGCGCCGCCTTCGAGCGCGGCCGTCTTCGTCAGCCCGATCAGGCCGTGCTTGGCGGCGATATAGGCCGCCTTGTTCGGCGACGCGACGAGGCCGTGGATCGAGGCGATATTGATCACCCGCCCCCAGCGCTGCGCCTTCATCGCCGGCCAGCAATAACGCGTCAGCAGGAAGGGCGCCGTCAGCATCACCGCCTGCATGCGCTCCCAGGTGTCCTCGGGAAAATCCTCGATCGGCGCGACATGCTGGAAGCCGGCATTGTTCACGAGGATATGCACCGTGCCGAACGCCGCGAGTGCGGCATCGATCAGCGCCCGGCAGTCTTCGCGGCGGGACGAATCGCCTTTCACGAACCGTCCGCCGATGCCGTCCGCCACCGCGCCGCCGGCATCGCTCAGGTCGGCGACGACGACGCTGGCGCCGTCGGCGGCCAGGCGCTCGGCGATGGCGCGGCCGATGCCGCTGGCCGCGCCGGTCACGACGGCCACTTTTCCTGCGAGCTGCAATGTGCCCATGTGTTTCTCCTTGCCGATGGAATGCTTGCGTGAGACCGCCAGCATACCCAAAGTCGGTGCCGCAGGGGCTATCGGGCTTGCCTGTTCCGCGCCCGCGCTCTATGTTCAAGGAGCATCGACGTCGCCTTCTCTCCAGAGCGATGCGGGAGGGGTGTGGCTTGCCGACGGCAGTCGCGCCGGAAGTCGTCTTCCCCAGATGACAAGGAGAACAGCATGAACAAGCATGGACGACAATTGCTCGCGCTGGTCGGTGCGGCGCTGCTGACCGCGACCCCGGTCGCCGCCGCCCCGGCAAGCGGCTCCGACAACGCCTTCAATGCGATGATCCTGGAGATGTCCGGTCAGGACACCGGCTCGGCGTGGTTCGACTATTACGTCGAGACGGTCAATCAGCAGATCGCATCCAAGAGCGCCGAGGAACCGTTCGGCGCGGCCGGCCCGAGCGGGCCGCTGGTCGGTTTTGACGGCTACGTGGCGGGTTTCGTCGAGCCGGACACCGGTTCGCAATGGTTCGACCTCTACGTCGACAGCGTGCGGCGGGTATTGCGGGCCAAGGAACAGCGGTAGTCCGAGCGGCCCGTCCGGGCAAATGAACAAGGAAGGAGCGGCATGGCCGCTCCTTCCTTATTGGGGCAAATGCCTGCAAGTCCCTCAATTCCCATCAGCCCCCTCAATCTTTATCCCGGCCACCTTCCTGCGCCGAGAATTGGCTCAAGCGCTGGAGGGCTACGGCCGGCGGCGCGAAGCCGAACAGGGCCATGGTCTGGCCGACGAGGCCGGTGAGCTCGCTGTCGCCGGCCGGACAGGCGGCGTACCAGTCGCCGAGGAAATCGCGGAAGTCCTTGGCGGCGCTCGCCTGCGTGGGGTTGAGGTAGGCCAGGGCGCGCCACAGTTCCGGGTTGCGCTCGAACAGCGGCAGCAGCGCGCTGGCCACGAGTTCGTTCTTCTCGCGCAGATACGGGCTGGCACGCAACGCCGCTTCGTTTTCCCGATACCAGCGGTCGAGGCTTTGCGCCGCCGGCAGTCGCCGGTGCGCCTGGGCTTGCAGGAAGTCGGCATAGTTGGTGAAGAGCGCCGGGTTGTTCGCCCACAGGCGGTCCGGCGGCTCGGCAGACCAGCGGCTGCCGAGCCGGCGCAGCGTGAACAGCGAGGCCGTTTCGCACAGCGCCTCCTCGAACCACTGGTTGGCGGTGGCCACCTCGTGGCCGTTGCGTTCCTTGTGGTCGAAGCGCGAGAAGATGTGGCACAGCTCGTGCGAGAACTGGTAGGCGTACTGGAACCAGTTCTCGTTGCGGGCGCTCAGATGGACCAGGTACTCGCCCTCCGGCCCGCGCTCGTAGAGCACGCGCGGCGAACCGTTGCGCGGCACGACGCGGATGGCGAACTTGCCGAATTCACTGAATTCGCTGAATTCGCCCTCGGGGGCCGCCGCAAAGCGCTGGAATTCGGCGGCGACCGCTTCGAGCAACGACTGGACGTCGCTGGCCCTGGCCGTGCCCCAGTTGCCCGGAGCGACCTTGACCGCCAGCCGGGCGCGCGCCGGTTTTGCGTCGCCGACCAGTGGATTCGTCCCGGCCTGGGCGCCCGGCAACCCGGCGGCAAGCACTACGCAGGCGCTGCCGACCGCACACCACGAACGCAGCGGAGATTTTCGCTTGCCCATATCAGCTCCTTCCAGCGCCTTCGCAGAACTCTGCCAGTCTGTTAACGCTATACCGCATGCCCGCCATGTCAACAATACGGCTCGGCGTCTTCCGTCGGCCGCTGCCAGTCGGCCGTTCGCGCGGCGCGCGGTGGAGCTTGCTGCCGTCAGCCGAACTTGACGAGGTTGTGCACCGGCAGCGGGTCGCCGGGAAGCTGGGCCAGGCGGGCGCCGGTGCGCCGTGTCATGAACGGCGATCGGTTCGTGCCGGTGGCAGGAGCGACCAGATGGACGCCGCCGGCAGCATGCTCAGTCACCCCGCCAGGTTGGCAGGCGCAGGTCGCAGGCCAGGGCCATCGCGCGCAGCGCGAAGGCGACGGCGGCGCCGGCCGCCAGGCCGAGCCAGTCGACGACGCCGAAATGGTCGGCCGCCACCACGCACCAGCCGCCGGCGAAGGAGCAGACCGCATACGGGCGATGGTCGCGGAAGGCGCTCGGGATCTCGTTGCAGACGATGTCGCGCAGCACGCCGCCAAAGACGGCGGTGATCATGCCCATGACCACCGCGACGATCACCGGCGTCCCGGCGGTCAGCGCCAATTGCGTGCCGCCGGCGGTGAACAGGCCCAGCCCGAGCGCATCCGGCCACTGGATGGCGCGCTCGGTCGGCTTGAAGTGGCGACCGCGCAGGAACAGCATCGACAGCAGGCTGAGGCCGAGCAGGATCCACAGCCAGGATGAATGCTCGACCCAGAACAGCGGGCGGCGATCGAGCAGGATGTCGCGCAGCGTGCCGCCGCCGAACGCCGCGAGCGCGACGACGGTGCACACGCCGATGATGTCGAGCTTCTTGCGCGCTGCTTCGAGCAGGCCCGAGGCGGCGAAGGCGAGGATCGCGGTGGCCTCGATCAGCGTCTGCGCGGCGGACAGCGAAAGGGCGGGAAGGGGGGAAAGGGCGACGGCGGTCGGCATCGGTTGCGGTGTCGGCTTGGTCAACCTTCCTTAAAGTGAAAGACGCGAAGCGTCTCGCGAACCTCCCCCCGCCCGCGAAGCGGGAGAGGGGCCGGGGGTGAGGGAAACGGGCATGGGTAAGGCTTTCATGATTCGGGGCGGTCTCAATCCATGCCCGTTAGCGCATCGGCGCCGGCTCGACGTAATTGCGCGCGTAGCGCGTGCCGAGGCTGGTCAGGATTTCGTAGCCGATCGTTCCGGCGCGGGCGGCGATCGCATCGACGTCGTTCAGCGGGTCGGCAAGGTCGACCAGCGTCCCTTCGCCGATCCGTCCTTCCGGCACATCGGTGGCGTCGAGGGTGAGGGTGTCCATCGAGACGTTGCCGACCAGCGGCAGGCGGATGCCGTCGCAGACGGCATGGCCGCGGTTGCTCAGGCTGCGCAGGTAGCCGTCGGCGTAGCCGACCGCCACCGTGGCAATGCGCGTGCGGCGGGTGGCGGTCCAGGTGTGCGAGTAACCGACGGCGGTGCCGGATTCGATCGTCCGCGTCTGGATGACCTTGCCCTGCAGGCGGATCGCCGCGCGCATCGGGTTCGCCTGGCCGGCGACCGGGGCCACGCCGTAGAGCGCCGCGCCGGGGCGGGCGAGGTCGAAGTGGTAGTCGCTGCCGAGGAAGACTCCCGAGGAGTTGGCGAGGCTGGCCCGCGCGGGCGGCAGGCGCGCCAGCGCGGCGTGGAAGCTCGCCAGCTGGCGGCGGTTGAGCGGGTTCTGCTGTTCTTCGGCGGCGGCGAGGTGGCTCATGACGAACTGCAGATCGATGCCCTGCAGCACCGCCGGGACCGCCGCGACCTGCGCCAGCTCGTCGGCGGACAGGCCGAGGCGGGCCATGCCGGTGTCGACCTGGAGGATCGCCGGCAAGGCCTTGCCCTGCATGACGCCGAGCTTTTGCCAGGCGGCGAGCTGCGGCAGGCTGTTGAGCACCGGCACCAGGCCGTGCGCGGCGCAATCGGCTTCGGCGCCGGGATGCGCGCCGTGCAGCACGTAGATGGCGGCGTCGCCGGGCAGCGCGGGACGCAGGACGATCGCTTCGTCGAGGTGGGCGACGAAGAAATGCCGGCAGCCGGCGCGGCAGAGCGCCGGCGCAACCTGCCGCGCGCCGAGGCCGTAGGCGTCGGCCTTGACGACGGCGGCGCAGGCGGCGCCGCCGAGCATGCTGCAGAGCGTGCGCCAGTTGTCGCAGATGGCGCCGAGGTCGATGGTCAGCACGGCGCCGGCGGTGGTGGGTGGGCGAGGAGTCATGGTCGAGGGTTCCGGGAGTTGCGTGGCGTCGCGGCCGGCCCCTGGCCGCTGCAGCAGCGGCCAGGCGCCGGCGCGGGCCTTACTTGGCGGCGCTCCTGGCCAGCCGGCCGCGCGGCAATGCCTTCTCCGCCCAGTATTCCTGGGTCAGCTTGACGACGACCGGGGAGAGCAGCAGCAGCGAGACCAGATTGGGCAGGGCCATGAAGGCGTTGAGCGTGTCCGCCACCAGCCAGACGAAGTCGAGCTGGGTCACGGCGCCGACCAGGACGAAGATCGTCCACAACACGCGGTAGGGCTTCTCGACGGCGGTGCCGACCAGGTACTCCCAGCATTTCTCGCCGTAGTAGGCCCAGCCGAGGATGGTGGTGAAGGCGAAGATGGCGAGCGCGATGGCCAGGAACTGGCCGCCGAAACCGGGGAAGGCCGCGGTGAAGCCGGCCGAGCTGAGCGCCGCCCCCTTCAGGCCGCTGTTCCAGACGCCGGTGACGATCAGCACCAGGCCGGTCATCGTGCACACGACGATGGTGTCGATGAAGGTGCCCATCATCCCGATCAGCCCGGACTCGACCGGATTCTTCGTCTGGCCGGCGGCCTGCGCGATGCCGGCGGTGCCGAGCCCGGCCTCGTTGGAGAAGATGCCGCGGGCGACGCCGTAGCGCATGGCCATCATCACCGCCGCGCCGGCGAAGCCGCCGGTCGCCGCTACCGGGCTGAAGGCGGCGGAGAAGATCAGCGCGAAGGCGGCCGGGATCTGGTCGGCATAGATGCCGAGCACGACCAGCGAGGCGCCGACGTAGCCGATGCACATGAACGGCACCAGCTTCTCGGCGACGGCGCCGATGCGCTTGACGCCGCCGAGCAGGACGAAGCCGGTGAACGCGGCCATGACCACGCCGGACAGCCAGGGGTCGATGCCGAAGGCGGCGTTCAAGGCGCCGGCAATGCTGTTCGACTGCACCATGTTGCCGATGCCGAAGCCGGCGAGACCGCCGAACAGCGCAAAGGCGGCGCCCAGCCAGCGCCAGCGGCGGCCGAGGCCGTTCTTGATGGCGTACATCGGGCCGCCGATCTGTTCGCCGCGGTCGTCGGTTTCGCGGTAGTGCACGGCGACCAGGGTTTCGGCGTACTTGGTGGCCATGCCGACCAGCGCCGTCATCCACATCCAGAACAGCGCGCCGGGGCCGCCGACGGCGATGGCGGTGGCGACGCCGGCGATGTTGCCGGTGCCGACCGTCGCCGCCAGCGCGGTCATCAGCGCGGCATAGGGCGTGATCTCGCCGGCGGCGCCCGGCGCCGCCTTGCGGCCGCGCCAGATCATGACGAAACCGGCAACGATTTTGGTCACCGGCATGAGCCTGAGGCGCAGCTGCAGGTAGAGGCCGGTGCCGAGAATGGCGATCAGCATCGGCGGCCCCCAGACGAGGTCGTTGATCGCGGTGATGATGCGGGTGATTTCTTCCATGAATGTCTCCTGGTGTTTTTGTAATGTGTGCGCGGACGCCGAGGCGAACGCGAGTGCGGGCGCTGATACGAACGCGGGTACGGCCGCTTAGCGCGGCAGACGGGCGACGGCGCCGATCTCGACGCGGGCGCCGGTCGGCAGCGCGGCGACCTGGATGGTGGTGCGCGCCGGCAGGTGGCTGCCGAAGCGTGCGGCGTAGACGGCATTCATCGCCGCGAACTCGCCGAGGTCGGTCAGGTAGACGCTGGTCGACACCACGTCGGCGAGGCCGAGGCCGCGGCTGGCCAGGATGGCTGCGAGGTTGTCGAGGACCTGCCCGGTCTGCCGCTCGATGCCGCCGGCCACCTTTTCGCCGGCGGCGGACAGCGGGATCTGGCCGGAGGTGAACAGCCAGCCGTCGCAGGCGACCGCCTGCGAATAGGGGCCGATCGCCGGCGGCGCATCCTTCGTTGCTACGAATTCCATCGTCTTGTCTCCTGGTTGTTGTGATAGGGGTGCTGCGGTGTGGGAGCTGCTATGCGTGGTAGCGGGCAACTCCCAGGTCTTCGATGTCGATCTCGGTCGGCCGGCCGCTGATCAGGTCGGCCATGACACGGCCGGTGCCGGCGGCCATCGTCCAGCCGAGGGTGCCGTGGCCGGTGCTGAGGAAGAGGTTCGGATAGCGGGTCTTGCCGACGATCGGCGTGCCGTCCGGGGTCATCGGCCGCAGGCCGGTCCAAAACTCGGCATTGGCGACGTCGCCGCCGTGCGGGAAAAGGTCGCTGACGACGAACTCCAGCGTCTTGCGCCGGCTAGCGTTGAGGTCGAGGTCGTAGCCGGAAAGCTGCGCCGTGCCGCCGACGCGGATGCGGTCGCCGAGGCGGGTGACGGCGACCTTGTGCGTCTCGTCCATGATCGTCGATTCCGGCGCCTTGCCGGCGTCGCTGATCGGTACCGTCAGCGAGAAGCCCTTGACCGGATAGACCGGGATGTCGATGCCGAGCGGCTTCAGGAGCTGCGGCGAATAGCTGCCGAGCGCCAGGATGTAACGGTCGGCGACGAGCGTGCCGGCATCGGTGCGGACGCCGGTGATCTGCGCGCCGTCGCTGTCGATGCCCTGGATCGTGGTGCCGAAGCGAAAGTCGACGCCGAGCGCCTCGGCCATCTTCGCCAGGTTCTGCGTGAACTTGAAGCAGTCGCCGGTCTCGTCGCCGGGCAGGCGCAGCGCGCCGACGAACTTCTCCTTGACCCCGGCCAGCGCCGGCTCGTATTCGAGGTAGCCGTCGCGGTCGAGCACCTGGTAGGGCACGCCGTATTCGCGCAGGATCTCGGTGTCCTTGCCGACGCCGTCGAGCTGCTTCTGCGTGCGGAACAGCTGCAGCGTGCCCTGGCTGCGCTCGTCATAGCCGATGCCGGTGTCGGCGCGCAACTCTTTGAGGCAATCGCGGCTGTATTCGGCGAGGCGGACCATGCGGCTCTTGTTCAGCTTGTAGCGGTATTCGGTGCAGTTGCGCAGCATCGAAAAGCCCCAGCGCCACATCGCCGGGTCGAGCATCGGCTTGATCACCAGCGGGCTGTGCTGCATCAGCATCCACTTGATCGCCTTCACCGGCACACCGGGGCCGGCCCACGGCGCCGAGTAGCCGGGCGAGACTTCGCCGGCGTTGGCATAGCTGGTTTCCAGCGCCGGCCCGGGCTGCCGGTCGACGACGGTGACCTGGTGCCCGGCGCGGGCGATGTAGTAGGCCATGGTGGTGCCGATGACGCCGCTGCCGAGAATGAGGACATGCATGATCTGGTTCCCTTGGTTTGGTTGCAGTGGGCCGCCGCCGCGGCAGGGCCTGTCGATCCTTCCATAGCAGGCGGCATGCCAGGTGGAAAACATTCAAATAAACAATGGGTTGCGAAAATTGCGTGATTGCCGGCGGCGGCGACCGTAGCGAAATCGTTCCAAATATCCGCGAAAAATCTCCGATAGCGGACGGAATCCCAGGCAGCACAGGGGATTACAATGCGTGTATCGTTTCCATTACGACGTAACGAATTCGCAACAAGGAGCCGCCGATGCGTATCAACGTCCTCTTTTCCGACCGCGTGGGGATCGCGCAGGAGATCCTTTCCGCGCTCGCGGCCCGTTCGCTGAACGTCACCGCGGTCGAGGTCGAGCCGCCGAACATCTATATCGAGGCACCGGAGCTGACGCCGGCCGACCTGCTCGAACTGAACGAGCACCTGACGCGGCAGGTGCGCGGCGTGTTGTCGGTCGACGTCGTCAGCATGCTGCCGGGCGCGCGGCGGCGCCTGTACCTCGATGCGCTGCTCGCTTCGCAGCCCGACCCGGTTTTCGCGGTCGACGCCAACGGCAGCATCCTCGTTGCCAACGGGGCAGCGATCGCCGCCAGCGGGATGGGCGAGGCCGAATTGCTGCGCACGACGATGCAGGCACTGATCGGCGACCCGGCGCTGTTCGACACGCTGATCGAAGGCGGCTACCACCTGCCGGTGCGCGAGATCGAACTCGCCGGCGAACCGTACATGCTGGAAACGATGCCGTTGCACGAGGCCGGCGGCGACGTCGCCGGCGCCGTGCTGACGCTGCATGCGCCGAGCCGGATGGGCGAACGCCTGAGCGCGCTGCAGAACTACGACGCCGGCGGCTTCGAGATGATCGTCGGCAACTCGGCGGAAATCGAGCAGGTCCGGCAGCGCGCGGCGCGCATGGCACTGGTCGACGCGCCGATCCTGATCACCGGTGAAACCGGCACCGGCAAGGAACTGCTGGCGCACGCCTGCCATGCCGCCAGCCCGCGCAGCGCACAACCGTTCTTTGCGCTGAACTGCGCCGCCTTGCCGGAGAACCTGGCCGAGAGCGAGCTGTTCGGCTACGCGCCGGGCGCCTTCACCGGTGCGCTGCGCAGCGGCAAGCCCGGCCTGCTCGAACTGGCCGACGGCGGCACCGTCTTCCTCGACGAGATCGGCGAGATGTCGCCCTACCTGCAGGCCAAGCTGCTGCGCTTCCTCAACGACGGCAGCTTCCGCCGCGTCGGCGGCGACCGCGAGCTGAAGGTCAATGTCCGCATCATCTGCGCCACGCACCGCGTGCTGGAAGAGATGGCGGCTGGCGGCGACTTCCGCCAGGACCTGCTGTTCCGCATCAACGTGCTCAACCTGCGCATGCCGGCGCTGCGCGAGCGGCCGGGCGACATCCTGCCGCTCGCCCGGCTCTTCGTTGCCCGCGCGTGCACGCAGGCGGCACGGCCGAAGATGCGGCTGTCGCAAGGCGCTTGCGCGGCGCTGCTGGCGAACCCGTGGACCGGCAACGTGCGCGAGCTGCAGAACGTGGTCTTCCGCGCGGTGACGATGAGCGAACGCGCCGTGATCGACGCCGGCGCGCTCGAATTGGCGCGCTCGGCCGGACCGGCGGGCACGGAAGCGCCGGGCGAGGTGACGACGCTGGAGGAGGCGGTCGCCGCCTTCGAACGCGACCTTCTTGCCCGTCTCTACCGCGATTTCCCGTCGACCCGCCGCCTTGCCAGCCGCCTGAACACCTCGCATACGGCGATTGCGGCGCGGCTGCGCCGCTACGGCATCGGCAGCCAGCCGGGGGACGCCCGTCCGGCGAAGCGCTGACGGGGCAGCGAGGGCGCCGGGCAAAAAAAAAAACGGGAGCCGAGGCTCCCGTTTTCATTGCTGCAGCGGAGTGCCGGGGCGCTTCCGCCTGCCGCCGGCTTAGTACGCCCCCCAAGAGGACTTCTTCGCGATACGCAACGCGTATCGCTCAGTGCGCACCCCAAGAGTACTTCTTCGCGATACGCAACACGTATCGCTCAGTGCGCCGACGCGGCGGCGGCGCCGAGACCGGTCTGGGCGCGGATGTACTGCTCCTCGAAGGCTTCCGCCTCCTTCGCGGCCTGCGTGCTCCTGTCGGTGACCGAGATCAGCCAGGTGACGATGAAGGCGGCGCTCATCGAGAACAGCGCCGGGTGGTCGTACGGGAAGATGGCTTCCTTGTAACCGAGCACCTTGACCCACACCGCCGGCGACAGCACGACCAGGCCGACCGCCGAGGCCAGGCCGGCGATGCCGCCCCACAGCGCGCCGCGCGTGGTCAGGCCCTTCCAGTACATGGAGAGGATCAGCACCGGGAAGTTGACCGAGGCGGCGACGCCGAAGGTCAGCGCGACCAGGAAGGCGATGTTCTGGTCCTTGAACAGGATGCCGACGGCGATGGCGACGAGGCCGATGCCGACCGAGGCGATCTTCGACATGCGCATTTCCGAGATGGCGTCGGCCTGGCCCTTCTTGATCACGCGGGCGTAGATGTCGTGCGAGATCGCCGAGGCGCCGGCCAGCGCGAGGCCGGAGACGACCGCGAGGATGGTGGCGAAGGCCACCGCCGACAGGAAGCCGAGGAAGATGTCGCCGCCGACGGCCTTGGCCAGGTGCATCACCGGCATGTTGCCGCCGCCGATGATCTTGCCGCCGACCTTGCCGTCGACGAAGAACTGCGGGTCCTGGCCGACGATGACGACGGCCGAGATGCCGAGCACGGCGACGACGAGGAAGAAGAAGCCGATGAAGCCGGTCGCGTAGAACACCGACTTGCGGGCTTCCTTGGCGTTCGGCACGGTGAAGAAGCGCATCATGATGTGCGGCAGGCCGGCGGTGCCGAAGAGCAGGCCGAGCGACAGCGACACGGCCGAGACCGGGTTGGAGAGCAGTGAGCCCGGGCCCATGATCTTGGCGCCGTCCTTGTGCACCGAAACCGCCGTCGCGAACAGCTTCTCGAACGAGAAGCCGAACTGCGAGAAGGCGAGCAGCATCAAGAGCGTGCCGCCGCCGAGCAGCAGCACGGCCTTGATGATCTGCACCCAGGTGGTGGCGACCATGCCGCCGAAGGTGACGTAGACCATCATCAGCAGGCCGACGACGACCACCGCGTAGTTGTACTCCAGCCCGAACAGCAGCTGGATCAGCTGGCCGGCGCCGACCATCTGCACGATCAGGTAGAAGCAGACCACCGTCAGCGAGCCGAAGGCGGCGAAGGTGCGGATCTTGCCCTGGTCGAGGCGATAGGAGGCGATGTCGGCGAAGGTGAACTTGCCGAGGTTCCTGAGGCGTTCCGCCATCAGGAAGAGGATGATCGGCCAGCCGACGAAGAAGCTGATGGTGTAGATGAAGCCGTCGAAGCCCTTCGCGTAGATCAGGCTGGAGAGGCCGAGCAGCGTGGCCGCCGACATGTAGTCGCCGGCGATCGCCAGCCCGTTCTGGAAGCCGGTGATGCCGCCGCCGGCGGTGTAGAAGTCGGCGGTGGACTTGGTCTTGTTGGCCGCCCAGTAGGTGATGCCGAGGGTGGACAGCACGAAGACGCAGAACATGGCGATGGCCGCGACGTTCACCGGCTGCTTCTCGACGCCCTCCATGGTGCCGGGAGCGGCGAAGGCGGCTGCGGCGCAGAGCGCCAGTGCGGCTCCGCCGATCAGTTTGGATATGTGGGAACAGCGGCTCATCGCGTTGCCTCCTTCAGGACCTGCTGGTTGAGTTCGTCGAACTCGCCGTTGGCGCGGCGGATGTAGACGCCGGTGAGCAGCCAGGAGCCGATCACGAGCAGGGCGCCGAGCGGCCAGGCGACGGTCATCACGCCTTCGCCCATGGTCTGGTGCAGCAGCGCCGGGTTGAAGGCGACGACCATCATGAAGCTGTAGTACGGCACGAGAACGAACAGCGAGAGCACGAGCGCGAAGCGCGTGCGGCGGGCAACGAGTTCGGCGAACTTCGGGTGTTGCCGGATCCGTTGCTGGACGGTGGAACTGCTCATGACTTCTCCTTCGCTTTGTTTCAAAGTTGAAAACTCGGTTGGATCAGATGGACTGCATTGCGGACTGCGGAACTGCGGGAGCGGGGCGGCCGGGAGCGAGCATGGTCGCCTCGCCTTCGATGACGGTGAGGTCGCCGACGCGGCAGACCGTTTCCAGCACGACGCGGCGCTTCTCGGCGGCGACCGACTTGACGGTGACGGTCGCCGTCACCGTGTCGCCGGGGCGCACCGGGGCGCGGAAGGCCAGCGTCTGGCCGAGCTGGATGGCGCCGGGGCCGGGCAGGCGGTTGGCCAGCGTCGCCGAAATCAGGCTGGCCGAGAGCATGCCGTGCGCGACGACGCCGCCGAAGGGCGTTTCCGCCGCCCATTCGCGGTCCAGGCAGGCCGGGTTTACGTCGCCGGAGATGCCGGAAAAGAGAATGATGTCGGCCTCGGTGATGGTCTTCGAGAAGCTCGCGCTCATGCCGGGCGCGAGTTCCTCGGGGGCGTAGCCGTCGCGGATCTGCATCGTTTCTGTCTCGGGTGGCGGCGCCGGGCTCAGGCGAGGTTCATCTTCTTCGCCGCTTCGCGCAGCTCGCCGCGGAAATCCGGGTGGGCGATGCCGATCAGCGCGGCGGCGCGCTGCTTGGCGCTCTTGCCGCGCAGCTGGGCGACGCCGTACTCGGTGACGACGTAGTTGATGTCGTTCTT